>NZ_CP035491.1:2400000-3683091 GCF_004135405.1 Agromyces protaetiae | reverse complement strand
CCGCCGCAGGAGAAGCTCGTCGCCGTCTACCCGTCGGGCGGGTCGATGTGGTCGGACAACCCCGTCACGGTGCTCGGCGCCGACTGGGTGACCGAGGCGCGGCACACGGCGGGCGAGGCGTTCATCGACTTCCTCGCGACCGACGCGGCGCAGCGCATCCTGCCCGAGTACGGCTTCCGCCCGCTCGACGAGTCGGTGCCGCTCGGCAAGCTCTTCACCGAGGAGTACGGCGTCGACCCGGGCCTCCCCGCGGTCACGCTGCCCCGCCCGGGGGTCGATGTCGTCTCGGCCGCGATCGACCAGTGGACGCAGATCCGCAAGCCCTCGTCGGTGCTCGAAGTGATCGACATCTCGGGCTCGATGGACGACGGGATCGGCGACGGCCGATCGAAGCTCGACGGCGCGATCGAGGGCGCGCAGACGACGCTCGAGCACTTCCGTTCGACCGACGAGGTCGGCATGTGGGCCTTCACGACCGGGGCGAAAGCCGAGGACGGCATGAACCTGCTTTCGCTCCGCGACGTGTCGCCGCTCGGCTCCGAGCGCGAGCGGCTCGCCTCCTCGGTCGCCGACCTCCGCTACGCGGAGCGCTACGGCACGCCGCTCTACGACGCCATCGCCGCCGCGTACGACGAGATGGTCGACCGCGCCGAACCTGGACGCATCAACGCGATCGTCGTCCTCTCCGACGGACAAGACACCGACTCGAAGCTCTCGATCGACTCGCTCATCGCGCGTATCGGCAAGTCGTCGGGCGAAGGCGGCGGCGACGCGCCCGTGCGCATCTTCCCGATCGCCTACGGCGACGGCGCCGACACCGCGGTGCTCCAGCGGATCGCGGAGGCGACGGGCGGCCAGTGGTTCGATGCGTCGGATGCCACGAAGATCGACCTCGTGTTCGCGTCGGTCATCAACAACTTCTAGTCATCGACAACTGCTGAGGGGCGACTGATGGACGCGCGATCCGCCGCCGACGGGGCCGGCTACGTCGGGGAGGCCTCCGAGGCGCTCCAGCACGCGAACGTATGGGTCTCGCCCGAGGTGAGCGGTGCGGCCGACCTCCAGGCCTCGCTGCAGGCGCAGGTGGGGGACGCCTCGATCGGCGTCGCCGTGTTCTCGGACAACGTCTCGCTCGAGGCATCCGGAGACCAGATCGTCGCCGACCTCGCCGGGTCGACCTCGTACGACACGATCATCGTCGCCGTCGGCGACGACCTGTGGGCCGGGTCGCACACGCTCGACGAGGGCGAGGCGCTGCGGATCGCGAACGAGGCCGAGGGGAGCGCCGACGGGCTGGGGGCGGCGCTCACCGAGACGGTGCAGGGCGTACAGGCTGCGCAGGAGGCGGCGGGCGCGGGCGGCGGCGGCGCCGGGGGTGCGGGCGGTGCAGGCGGATGGCTCGTGGTCGTGCTCGTCGTGGCGGTGCTCGCCGCTGCCGCAGCCACGACGATCGGCGTCATCCGATCCCGGCGGCGGCGCGCCGCGGGCGGCGATCGGCGGGTTCCCGATCAGATCCGCCGCCACGTCGCGACCCTGCGGTCGCTCGCCGCGTCGTACGCGCAAGTCGGCTCGAGCGGCAATGCCGGGGCCGCCCGGGCGGCGAACGACCTCGCGGGCATCGCGACGAACGTCGAGGAGCTGTTCACGCGTCTCGAGCGGTCGGGCGGCGGCTCGCAGCGGGGCACGGCGCTCGTCGAGTACGACGCGACCCTGCGCAAGCTCACCGCCGCGGTCGACCGCGACTACCTCCTCGACATCCTCACGCACCCGCAGCTCTGGGACGATCCCGAAGAACGCGTGCGCGAAGTGCAGGGCGCCGTCGAAGCGGTGTCGGGCGAACTCGTGAAGAACATCAAGCAGGTGAACGCCCGCCGTGGGCTGCTGTTCCAGGTGTCGCTCGACGGCATGATCGGCAAGCGCAAAGAGCTGCAGGAGTGGGAGCGCGCGTTCGAGGAGGCGGCCCGCGACGGCGAGTCGCACGCGTGACTCAAGTTGCATTGTTCTAGTTACAACTAGAATAATGAAGTCATGCTCATCCGCATCGAACCCGCCTCCGGCGTTCCGATCTTCGAACAGGTCGTGCGCGCGGTTCGGAGCGAGGTCCTCTCGGGCAGGCTTGCGGCGGGGAGCGGCTGCCCGCCGCGCGCGAGCTCGCCGACTCGCTCGAGGTCAACCAGCACACTGTGCTGCACGCCTACCAGACGCTCCGCGACGAGGGCTTCCTCGAACTGCGGCGCGGGCGCGGCGCGATCGTCATGCACGACGCCCCGCGTCTCGACGACGTGCGGCGCCTCGCCGCCGAACTGGCCGCAGCGGCCCGCGAGCGGCAGCTCGCCCCCGACACCGTGCTCGCCCTCGTGAGAGAGGAACTCGCCCGATGAACGCCCGCCCCGAGGCATCCGCCGACCGCCGCGCCCGCCGTCTCGTGCTCGCCTTCACCGTCTGGATCCCGCTCGCCGTCATCGCGATCGGGACGATCGTGCAGATCGTGTGGATCCCGCGCATGCCCGCGCGGATCGCGACCCATTTCGCCGCCGACGGCACGCCGAACGCGTTCGCGACGCCCGTGCAGGCGGTCGTGATCTACGCCGTCACCTCGCTTGCGCTCGTCGCTCTCCTCGCCGGTCTGACGTACGCGATGAGTCGCGTCTCGAAGCAGGCGGATGCCTCGTCCGCGCGCCCCGACGCGAGGTCGCGCCCGCTCGCGGTCATCACCCTCGGCACGACCATCGCGATCACGGTCGTCGTGCTCGCCCTCACGGCCGCGCAGCTCGACGGGCGCGAGCCGGGCGTGCCGTTCATCCCGCTCGCGATCCTCGTGGGCTACGCGTTCGGCGGCGTCGCGGGGTGGCTCGCGTGGCTCGCGCTGCCGAAGCCCGCCCCGCGGGAGGCGCCGACCGCGACGCCCGCGATCCCGGTCGCGGCGGGCGAGCGCGCCGTGTGGACCGCGTCGGCTCGCACGTCGTGGGCGCTGTGGCTGCTCGTGGGCGTCGCGTTCGCGGCCGCCGCCGTGCCGCTCTTCCTCGATCCCTCGAACGGCGGCTGGATCGTCTCGCTCGTCCTCCTCGTCGTGGTCGGCCTGCTCGCGACGACGACCGCGATCCGCGCGACGGTCGACGCACGGGGGTTCGCCGTGCGCACGGCGTTCGGACTGCCGCTCGCGCGCGTGCCGCTCGGCGAGGTCGTGTCGGCCGCGGCCGTCGAGGTGACGGCGACCGAGTTCGGCGGGTGGGGGTTCCGGTTCGACGCAGACGGGCGCCGCGGAATCATCCTGCGGTCGGGTCCCGCCATCGAGGTCGAGCGACGGAGCTCGCCGCCGCTCGTCGTGACGGTGCCCGATGCCGAGACCGGCGCGGCGCTCCTGAACGGGCTCGCGGCGCGCTGAACGGACTCGCCGTGCGCCCAGGCCGGGTGGCAGACTCGGGCGCATGGACGAGGCATCGAAGCCGGGCGAAGCCGCGCCCGAAAGCCTCCTGACCGTCATCGTCGCGCTCGTCGCCAACGCGCTCATCGCGATCGCGAAGTCGGTCGCCGCGATGCTCACGGGGTCGGCGTCGATGGTCGCCGAGTCGTCGCACTCGTGGGCCGACACGGGCAACGAGGTGCTGCTCGTGTTCGCCGACCGCAGGTCGCGGCGGCCTCCCGACCCCGGCCACCCGCTCGGGTACGGCAAGGACGCGTACATCTGGTCGATGTTCGCGGCGTTCGGGCTCTTCGCGGTGGGGTCCGCGGTGTCGGTGCAGCACGGCATCCAGGAGCTCTTCGACCCCGAGCCGGCAGGCGACTACGTCATCGCGTACGTCGTGCTCGCGATCTCGTTCGTGCTCGAAGGAGTCTCGTTCACCCGCGCCTACGCGCAAGCGAGGCGGGGCGCGCGCGAACGCCGCATCTCGACCTTCGAGCGCGTGCTCGAGCACTCCGACCCGACGCTGCGTGCGGTCTTCGCCGAAGACGCCGCCGCGCTCGCCGGGCTCGTGCTCGCGTTCCTCGGCGTCTTCCTCCACCAGGTGACGGGGTCGCCCGTCTACGACGCGATCGGCTCGATCCTCGTGGGCGTGCTCCTGGGCGTCGTCGCGATCGTGCTCATCGCCCGCAACCGGGCGTTCCTCCTCGGTCAGACGGTCGACGCCGCGACGCGCGACGCCGCCCTCCGCGAGCTCCTCGGGCGCGACGAGATCGACCGCGTCACGGCGCTCTACATCGAGTTCATCGGGCCGGGGACGGTCGCACTGATCGCGTCGGTCGACCTCGCGGGCGACGACCGGGAGGCGCACATCGCCGTCGAGCTCCGCCGCCTCGAGCAAGAGATCATGGCGGATCCGCGCGTCGGCCGGGCGGTGCTGACGCTGTCGGCGCCCGACGAGCCGTCGATCGCGCCGGGGAGCGCAGGGTGAGCGCTCGCCGAGCAGGCAGGATGGGTTCGTGTCCGCTTCAGTGATCGTCGTGCGCCGATGAGTTTCCACGCCGTCGAGCGGCTCGTCCCGGCAGCAGGCACGCGCGTCGTGGTCGAGACCGACGCGCCGTTCGCCGAGCTCCGGCGCCGCTTCGAGGAGATCGTGCCGGCGACCGACCCCGACCTCGGGGAGCGGCTCGCCGCGGGCGCGCTCGACTGGGCCGCGTTCAGCCGCGCGGCGTCGAGTCTCTACGGGCTGCGTCGGTTCGGCACCGACGAGGTCGGCGACACGATGCGCCGCGCGGGCGGCGCGGCCGCAAGCGTCGCCTACCTGCTCGGGGACCACGAGTTGCACGCCCGGCTCTTCCGGCACGATCCCGCGACGGTGATCGCGGTGCCGTTCCGCGCCGAGCTGCACGCCGGCCGCGGGGGAGCGGTGTTCTCGTTCGAGCAGCCGGGGCCCTGCTCGCGACGTTCGGGCTCAACAAGATCGCCGAGGTCGGCGTCGAGCTCGACCGGCGGCTCGGCGATGTGCTCGAAGCGATCGAGTTGCCGAGGCCGTCGGTGCTGCGGCGGTGACGAGCGAGGCGCGCGAGCGCGGCGGCGTCAGAGCGCGGCCGTCGCCTCGGCTGCTTCGAGCGTGAACGCCGCCGCCGCGCCGCCGGCGCTCACGCGGTAGTCGCCTGCGAACCCGCGGACGGCGATCTGCCCCGAGGCATCCGTTCGCAGCGTCGTCGGCCCGACCCACCACGAGCCCTTGACGAGCGAGCGGAGCGCCTCGTACGAGGGCTTGGGCGTGCCGTCGGCGCGGACGAGACCGATGGGGGCGCCGAGCCACGCGTCGCGGTCGGTGATGCCCCAGTAGGTGACGGCCTCGACGGCGGGGTGCGCGACGAGCGCGCGGTAGTGGCGCACGAGCTCGTCGGCCTGGCGGGCCTCGCCCTCGGGCGTCGAGGGCCACGAGTCGACGACGTAGTCGTTGAGGTCGACTATGTGGCCGGGCATGATCTCGCCCGACACGAGCGAGGTCTCGGTGAAGTGCAGCGGCAGCCCGAACCGCGCGAACCGGTCGGCGATGTCGGTGAGCTGCGCCTCGCCGCGGAAGCCCTGGTGCATGTGGGTCTGCAGGCCGATCGCGTCGAGGCGGATGCCCGCGGCGAGCACCTCCTCGATGAGGTGCTCGTAGTCTTCGGAGAGGTCGAAGTCGTTGAGGAGGAGCTTGACGTTCGGGTTCGTCTCGCGCGCGGTGTCGATCGCGAGCCGGATCGTCTCGACGCGTCCGAGGGTCTGCGCGAGCGGCGTGATCGCGTTCTCCTCGGCCTCGAACACAGGCATGATGACGACCTCGTTGATCGCGTCCCACGTGTCGACGAGGCCCGCGAAGTCGGCGACGTCGCGGCGGATGCGGGCGCGGAGCGCCTCCGCGACCTCGGCGGGCGAGCGACCGAGGAGCCACTCGGGCGCGAGGGTGTGCCAGGCGAGCGGATGTCCCTTGAGCGCGATGCCCCGGGCGGAGAGGTACTCGGCGGTCGCGAGGAGCTCGGCCGTGCGGGGCGCGCCCTCGGTCGGTTCGAACCGAGCCCAGTAGAAGGGGAGGGTCGCGGTGTTGAAGAGGTCGACGTAGCGGTCGGCGAGCGCTTCGTCGCCGGGGGCGCCCGCGCCGTTCGCGAGCGGCACGAAGTCGAAGCCGATGTTGCCGAACGCGAAGGCGTGCCGGGTCTGCTCGACGACGACGTCGGTGTCGGCGAGCGGCGCGCCGCCCGGCCCCTCGACCGTCAGGACGGTGCGGTGCACGCGGTGGTCGATGCTCAGATCGGCGACGGATGCCTCGTGCATGAAGAGTCCTCTCGACGGGTCGATTCGGATCGTATCCGGTAGGTGCGGGGTCGTGGTGTTGCGGAGGGGCGGGCGGATCGCCGCCCGCCCCTCCGAACAGGTCAGGCCGTGCGGCGTCGGCGCGCGACGAGCAGCACGAAGCCGCCCACCGCGAGCAGTGCCGCGAGGACCAGCCACAGCACGGGCTCCACACCCGTGTGCGCCAGTGCCCCGCCCGAACCGGCGGTCCCGCTCGGGCTCGCACCCGAGTCTGAACCGGTTCCGCCGGGAGTTTCCGCCGCCGGGGTCGCGGCTGCGACCGTGAGCGGCGTGGTCGCGAGATCCTCGCCTTCGGGGCCGACGACGACGAGGTCGTAGGCGCCGGGGGCGAGGTCGCTCGGCAGCGTCACCTGGAACACGGCCGTGCCCGAGGCATCCGTCGTCGTCGTCCCGAGCGTCACGGGCGCGGCGAGGGCCGCGATCGCGAGGGGCTGGATCGTCGAGAACGGCGCCGCGAAGCGCGCGAGCGCGCGAGCGACGGGCGTCGCGGCGTCGCGGAGCTCGAGCGACACCTCGGTCTCGGAGGGAAGGCCCGTGACCGTGACCGTGAACGTGTCGCCCGGCTTCGGCGCATCGCCCGTGATCGGCTCGAACGTGCCCGGAAGGCCCGGGTCGGTCGGGTCGGTCGTCGCCGCGACGAGCTTGCCGACGCCCCAGTGGGCCGTCGTCTGGTAGCCCGTGCCGGTCGGGTCGGCCCAGTTGCGGATCGACGTGCGCGCGCCGTTCGACGCGTCGTTGACCTGGAAGTCGAGGCCCTGGAACGTGCCCGCGCCGCCGTCTTCGAGCAGCGAGATCGCCGCCTCGACGACGTAGCCGCCGTCGACCAGCTTGGTCGCCGACTGGACGCGGTTCCGCTGGAACGCCTCGTCGCCCGTGCCGAACGACACCGCGTTCTCCGCGCTGATGCGGATCTGCGTGTCGTCGTAGCGGTACGCGCCGTTCTTCCGGTTGCCCGGGTCGACGTAGAGCTCGACCGAGTCCTGCACCCACGGGTCGGAGCCGGTCACGTCGACGATCGGGTCGGCGACCTCGGCGAGCACGTACAGGGTGTCGCCCTTCCAGAGGGTGCGCACCGTCGCGGCGGCGCCGCCCGTGCCCTGCGTGTTCTTCTCGGTCGTGACGGCGTCCACGCCGCTCCACGCCGCGTCGACGTCGCCGTCGATCGCGGGCGCCGTCGCCGTCTCGGCGATCTCGAGGTACGAGAGCGGCTCGATGAGCGTGAGCGTGCCGAGGACGCCGGGGCTGTTCCACGCGGTCGTGGTCGCACCGTCGGTCACCTGCACGTCGAGCTGCACCGCGTCGCCCTGCACCGCGGCGTCGAGCGGCAGGTGCACGACGACGTCGTAGCCACTCGGACGCTCGGTCGCCACCGCGTCGGCGACGTCGGCGCCTCCACCGCCCGTGACCTCGCCCGAACGCGAGACCGAGTAGGTCTCGTCGCCCACGACGAACGCGACGCCGTCGCTCGCGTCGGTCGAGGCATCCGTCACCGTCGTGAACACCGTGAGGTGATCCGCCGACCAGCGCGCCTGGAACGCCGACTCGTCGTCGATGGCGTGCAGCGGCAGACGCGCCCACTCGGGGCTCGACGTCGCATCGGCGTCGAGGGCGACGTCGCCCGCGAACACGTTCGCCGTGCGAAGACGGGCCGGGAGCGCGCCGTCCACGGCTCCGACGTAGGCCGGCTTCGACTTCAGCTGGTCGGTGAACAGGAGCGGAGCGCCCGAGTTCTTCCGCCAGCTGCGGCCGTCGGTGAGACCCCACACCGTGACGCTGAAGAGGCTGTCGGAGTGCTTCCGGAAGGCCTCGAACGCGTCACGGAAGTAGTAGCCCTGCTCGATGAGCAGCGCCTGGCTCTCGGGGGTGCCCGTCGTGACGTCGAGTTCGGTGACCGCCTGCGTGACGGGCAGCGACTCGAAGCGCGCGATCGCGCCCTCGAGCGCCGACACCGGCATCGCGAGCGACACGTGGAACTGGTGCCCCACGCCGTCGACCGGCACACCGCGCGCGAGCAGACGCTCCACGAGCGAGAAGTAGCGGTCCTGCTTGCCCGACTGCTCGGTGTTGTAGTCGTTGATGAACAGCTGGATCGGGTGCGACGCGCCGTCGGCCGCATAGACGTCGTTGAACGCCTCGTTCGCGTACTCGAACGCGAGGTCGATGTACTCCTCGCCGAGGATGCGGTACCACTCGCTGCGGCGCAGGCCGTCGGCGTACGCGCTGCCGTCGTCGACGACCTCGTTCACGACGTCGAACGCCCTCAACGGGTTGGTGTCGCTGCCGAACTCGCCGTACTTCGACGACAGGTACTCGGCGACGTCGAAGATGTGCGTGCGCATGCGGTCGCGGAGGGCCTGCTTGCCCGCCGCGTCGGCCGCGAGCGGCGTGCCCGAGTCGTCCTGGAAGAACCAGGCCGGCGTCTGGCTGTGCCACACGAGCACGTGGCCGTAGACGTTGAGGTCGTTCTCCTGCGCGAACGTCATGAGCGAGTCTGCCTCGGCGTTCGCCGTCACGAACGAGTGGTCGGCGCTGTACCAGGCCTCGGGCTTCATGAAGTTCTCGGGGGTGACCTGGTCGAAGTGCTTCAGCACGAGCTCGGAGGCGGCGCCCGCCGTCTCACGGCTGTCGATCGCGACGCCGACGGGGAAGTCGACGGTGTCCTTGATCGGCGTGATGTCTTCGATGACGGGAGGCTCGGGCACCTTCACGACGATGTCGTCGACGAAGAGGTCGCTCGTGTTCGTGCCGTCGCCGCCGTGGTAGCTCGTCTCGAAGTAGAGGAGCGCGGCATCGGCCGCGGTGCCCTGGAACGACGCCGTCACCTGCGTCCACCCCGTGTTCGACACGGCCGTGAACGTGCCGAGCGTCTTGTACGACGTCGACCCCGCGGTCGTGTCGGCGAGCGAGAGCACGACGTCGTCGGTCTCCTGCCCCTCGCCGAACCGCACCCACGCGGTGAGCTCGTACGTCGCCTTCGGGTCGAGTGCGCCCGTGACGTCGATGCCGAGGCCGTCGCCCTGGCTGTTGCGCTCGGTCACGAGGGCCGAGTGCGTTCCGCCGTGAGCGAAGATGGTGGATGCCTCGACGCGGCCGCCTGCGGCACCGCCCTCGCGAAGCTTCCAGTCCCCGAGGCCGTCTTCGAAGTCCTCGTCGATGACCTTCGTGCCCGGCGCGGGGCCGCCCGTCGTGCAGCCGGGGCTCTGGATCGAGACGCTGAAGTCGTCGACGTAGTAGTCGTAGACGGCGGTCGCGTCGGAGCGGGCGTCGCTGCCGACGTAGACCTTCGCGTCGGTGAGCTTCGCGTCGGCCGGAACCAGCCAACTCTCGGTGAGCGTCGTCCAACCCGAGGCCGAGACGGCGGGCTGGGCGCCCAGCCACTTGAACTGCGGCGCGACGACCATGCGCATCGCCGCAGTCGCCGTCGTGTCGCCCGCGAGCCGCACGCGCGACGACACCGTGATCGTGTCACCGGGAACGAGGTCGGCGAGCTTGCCCGTCACGGTCTGCACGCCGTCGTAATCGTTGGCGCGGCCCGTGACCCGGAGCGCCGAGTCGCCGTCGACCTGCTCGAACGAGAGCGTCGGACCGCCGTCGCGCTCGAGGCCCGTGCCGTCGAGGGTCTCACCCGAGAAGTCTTCGTCGACGACCGTGCGTGCGGGCTTCGGAGTGCACGTGCCGGGGTCGGTCGGGTCGGTCGGGACATCGCCCTTCGCGGGGCCCGTGATGACGACGTCGTCGATGAGGACGTCGCCGAAGGGGCCGTCGCGGTACGTGTCGAGGTACATCCGCCCCGACTTCGCCCCGGTCGCGAGGGTGTACGTGCCCGTGATCGTCGTCCACGACGTCGCGTCGATCGCCGTGTCGGTGTCTTTCGGCACCCACGTGTACGAGCCGTCGTCGACCGTGAAGTGCACGGTCGACGCGGGCTGGTCGGCGTCTGCGAGGCGGGCCTTGAACGAGATCGTGTAGGGGGCGTCGGGCTGCAGGATGGGGGCGAGATCGATCTGCGCCCCGTCCCACTTGTTCTTCCGGTTCGACACCTTGAGGGACTTGCCCGTTCCGTCGGGCGAGTCGACGACGGTCAGCGTCGCGGCGTCGTTGCCCGTCCAGGCCCCGACGGAGCCGTCATCGAACGTGCTGTTCAGCACCTGTACGTCTGCCGCGGCGGCCGGGCTCACGGGCCCGGCCACGAACGTCAGGGGCGCGGCGATGAGCGCCGCGGCGATCACTCCCGTGCCGAGTCTTCCGGTCGCTGTGCGCGACCGCGGGGTCCACTTCATCGAGGCTCCGTTTCGAAGGGGGATGCGCCTGGGGCGTCGGTGCGCCAGGCGGTCGAGCTGTCGGCATCCGTCGGGCGTCGACGCACGACCGATGCCGGTTCAGCCCGCGCGACGACCGCCGCCTCGGGCTTGTGGCCCACGGGCGGGGACGTGCGTCGGGTCGTCTCAGGGAGGCCGCAGGCGGCCTCGCGGTGGATGGAGCGGGAAACTCAGGCCCGAGCGGCCGCCCGGGCTGCTTCGGCGGCGCGCACGGCGTACTGCTCGCGGATCACGGGGCGGGTGTCGGCCGCGAGCTCTTCGGCGAACTCGACGGGCCAGCCCGGGCGCTCGCCCGTGAGGGCCCACGCGGCCTGGCGTGCGGCGCCGTCGGCGACGTACTCGCCCGGCGCCGGGATCGACACGGGCACGTCGAACACCTGCGCGGCGATCGCGCGCACGGCCGGGTTCTGCGCGGCGCCGCCGATGAGGAGCACGCGCTGCGCCTCGACGCCCTGGCCGCGGACCGCGGCGAGGCCGTCGGCGAGGCCGCACAGCAGGCCCTCGATCGCGGCGCGCGCGAGGTTCGGGCGCGTCGTTGACGCGAGCGTGAGGCCCGACAGCGACGCCGTCGCGTCGGGCAGGTTCGGGGTGCGCTCGCCCTCGAAGTAGGGCACGAGCACGAGACCGGATGCCCCGGGCTCGCTCTGCAGCGCAAGGGTGCCGAGCTCGTCGTGGTCGACGCCGAGGAGTCCTGCCGTCGAGTCGAGCACGCGGGCCGCGTTCAAGGTCGCGATGAGGGGGAGCCAGGCGCCCGAGGCATCCGCGAAGCCTGCGACCGTGCCGCTCGCGTCCTTCGCGGGCGTCTCGGTCACGGCGAAGACCGTGCCGCTCGTGCCGATCGAGACGACGACGTCGCCGGGGCGCGCGTCGAGGCCGAGGGCGGCTCCCGCGTTGTCGCCCGCGCCCGCGCCGACGAGGATGCCGTCGGGCGTCGTGCCGGCCGACTCGGCCGGGCCGAGCACGCGCGGGAGGATCGCGTCGTGGCCGAGCGCGCGCTCGAGCAGGTCGCGGTCGTAGCCGCCCTGACCCCAGTACGCCGTGCCGCTCGCGTCGGAACGGTCGGTCGTGAGGGCCTCGAGCACGGGGCCGAGGGGCGACTCGCCCTCGGGGCCGTAGCCGAGCAGGCGCCAGGTCAGCCAGTCGTGGGGGAGGGCGACGGCCGCGACGCGCGCGGCGTTCTCGGGCTCGGCGTCGCGCAGCCACCGGAGCTTCGTCGCCGTGAACGAGGCCACGGGCACGACGCCCGTGCGCTCAGCGTAGGCGTCTGCGCCGACCTCGTCGATGAGGTCGCGCGCCGCGCCGGCCGAGCGGGTGTCGTTCCAGAGGAGGGCGTCGCGGATGACCCGGCCCTCTGCGTCGAGGGCGACCATGCCGTGCTGCTGGCCCGCGACCGAGATCGCCTCGACGCCGTCGAGGCCGCCCGCGTCGGCGATCGCCGTGAGGAGCGCGCCCCACCACGCGGCGGGGTCGACCTCGGTGCCCGCCGGGTGCGACGCGCGGCCCGAGCGCACGAGGGCGCCCGTCTCGGCGTCGCGGATGACGACCTTGCACGACTGGGTGGACGAGTCGACTCCGGCGACGAGGGCCATGGATGCTGCTCCTTCGGGGTGATCAGGGTGCGGGTGTGCGAACGGGCGCCCGGCGTGCCGTACCGGGCGCCCGTTCAGGCAGGCAGGATCAGCCGCGCGCGCCGAGCAGGTGTTCGGTGGCGAGCTGCTGCAGCTTCACGAAGCCGAAGCCCTTGCCGCCGAGGTAGGCGTCGGCGTCGAAGTCCTCGAACGCCGAGCGGTCGGCCTTGAGGGCCTCGACCGTCTCGCCCGGGTTGAGCGTGGGCTGGGCGAGCTCGGTGACCTTGGACGCCTCGAGCGCCGCCTGCACCTCGGGGTCGGCGCGGAAGGCCGCGGCGCGCTCCTTGAGGAGGAGGTAGGTCTGGATGTTGGCCTTGGCCGAGTCCCAGACGCCGTTCTCGTCTTCGGTGCGGCTCGGCTTGTAGTCGAAGTGACGCGGGCCGTCGTAGGCGGGGCCGCCGTTCAGGCCGCCGTTCTCGAGGAGGTCGACGAGGGCGAACGCGTTGTGCAGGTCGCCGTGGCCGAACACGAGGTCCTGGTCGTACTTGATGCCGCGCTGGCCGTTGAGGTCGATGTGGAAGAGCTTGCCGTGCCAGAGCGCCTGCGCGATGCCGGCCGAGAAGTTCAGGCCTGCCATCTGCTCGTGGCCGACCTCGGGGTTGAGGCCGACGAGCTCGGGGTGCTCGAGCTCGTTGATGAAGGCGAGCGCGTGGCCGACCGTCGGGAGCAGGATGTCGCCGCGCGGCTCGTTGGGCTTGGGCTCGATCGCGAAGCGGATGTCGTAGCCCTGGTCGAGCACGTACTGGCCGAGGAAGTCGAACGACTCCTTGTAGCGGTCGAGCGCGACGCGGATGTCCTTCGCCGAGTCGTATTCGGCGCCTTCGCGGCCGCCCCACGCGACGTACGTCTTCGCGCCGAGTTCGGCGGCGAGGTCGAGGTTGCGGATGAGCTTGCGGAGGGCGAAGCGACGCACCTGGCGGTCGTTCGACGTGAGGCCGCCGTCCTTGAAGACGGGGGCCGAGAAGAGGTTGGTGGTCGCCATCGGGACGATGAGGCCCGTGTCGGCGAGGGCGCCCTTGAGGCGGTCGATCTGGGTCTGACGCTCGGCGTCGGTCGAGCCGAACGCGAAGAGGTCGTCGTCGTGGAAGGTGAGGCCGTAGGCGCCGATCTCGGCGAGCTTCTCGACGACGTGGACGACATCGAGCGGCTTGCGCGTAGGGCCGCCGAACGGATCGGTGCCGTTGTAGCCCACGGTCCACAGACCGAAGGAGAACTTGTCGTCGCGGGTGGGGGTGGGCATGTCGCTCCTCGATGAACGGAAGAAATGTTGTTGCTCACAACCTATCCCATCCACAGGCTGCACGCCAGCGCAACTTTCGCACTACGATGCGAAACATGGAAACGGATGTCACCGGCGACAGAGTCACCCTGCAGAGCGTCGCCGAAGAGGCGGGAGTCTCGCTCTCGACGATCTCGAAGGTCCTCAACGGACGAACGGACGTCGCCGCTGCGACCCGCGCCCGCGTCGAGCAGCTCCTCGCCGACCGCGGCTACGTCCGCCGCGGCGGACCCCGTTCCGAAGCACGCCCCGGCCTCATCGAGATCGTCTTCCACGAACTCGACCGCATCTGGTCGATGGAGCTCATCGACGGCGTCGAACGCGTCGCCAAAGAGCACGGGCTCTCGGTCGTCCTCACCGTGAGCGGCAGCCGCCACACCCCCGACGACGAGTGGATCGAAGGCGTCATGCGCCGCCGCCCCGTCGGCGTCGTGCTCGTCTTCAGCGAGATCGCACCCGAGCACCGCGAGCAACTGCGCTCCCGAGCCATCCCGTTCGTCATCGTCGATCCCGCCGGCGACCCGTCGCCCGACGTGCCCTCCGTCGGCTCCGCCAACTGGTCGGGCGGCCTCGCCGCGACCCGTCACCTCATCGAACTCGGCCACCGCCGCATCGCCGCGATCACCGGCCCCGAAGACATGATGTGCTCGCTCGCCCGCGTCGACGGTTACCGCTCGGCCATGAACTCCGCCGGGGCGTCCATCGACCCCGAGTGGATCCGCTTCGGCGACTTCCACGTCTCGGGCGGCCGCAAGCACGCCCGCGAACTCCTCGCACGCCCCGCCGACGAGCGCCCCACGGCGATCTTCGCAGGCAGCGACATGCAGGCCCTCGGCGTCCTCGAAGCCGCCCGCGAGGCTGGGATCCGCGTGCCCGAAGAGCTCTCGATCGTCGGCTACGACGACATCCCGCTCGCGCAGTGGCTGACGCCCCGACTCACGACCGTGCACCAGCCGCTCCGTCGCATGGGCGAAGAGGCCGCGCGCCTCGCCATCCGGCTCTCCGAAGAGGACCCCGCCGAGCCCTCGCGCCCCACCGCGCGCATGGACCTCGCCACGAGCCTCGTCGTCAGAGACAGCACGGCGGCGCCCGCGGCCTCCTGAGTGCGCGTCGCGCCGAGCGACGATCCGACGACGAGCGAGGCCCCGCGACGAATCGCGGGGCCTCGCTCGTTTCTTCAGCCGGGTCGCGGGGTGGCGACGACCCGACCTGGTTACGCGGTGACGGATGCCTCGGCCGCGGCCTCGATCGCGACGTCGGCGTGCAGGCGACGCGTGTGGTCGACCTCGCGCACCTCGCCCGTGAGGCGCACGGTGCGCTCCACGCGGAGGTCGCCGCTCGAGCGTCCGGCGCCGAGGACGAGCTCGCCCGGCTCGACGATGCGTCGGCCGTCGCGGTTCGTGAACGACGCGAGATCCGCAGGGACGGTGAACGTCACGTCGACGGCCTCGCCTGCGGCGAGGTCGACGCGCGCGTAGCCGATGAGCTTCTGCACCGGTCGCACGACCGACGCGACGGGGTCGTGCAGGTACAGCTGCACGATCTCGGTGCCGTCGCGGTCGCCCGCGTTGCGCACACGGACGGCGACGGTCGTCCCACCGTCGGTCGCGAGCTCGGACGAGTCGGATGTCTCGACCGCGGCCCACTCGAACGTCGTGTAGCCGAGGCCGTGGCCGAACGGGAACGCCGGGGTCGTGTCGATGTTCGAGACGCCGCTCTTCCGCGCGAGCGGGGGAGCGAGGTACGTCGACGGCTGCGCGCCGGGGTTCGACGGCACGCTCACGGGGAGGCGCCCGCTCGGGTTCACGCGGCCCGACAGGATGCCTGCGAGGGCGGGCGTGCCGGCTTCGCCCGCGAAGAACGCCTCGACGATCGCAGAGGCCCCTCGACGGCCGAGCCGAGGGCGTACGGACGGCCCGCGAGGAGCGTCACGACGGTCGGCGTGCCCGTCGCGAGCACGGCGTCCACCAGGTCCTGCTGGGCGCCGGGCAGCGACAGGTCGGCCGCGTCGCAGCCCTCGCCGCTCGTGCCGCGGCCGAAGAGGCCCGCACGGTCGCCGAGCGCGAGGATGACGACATCCGCCGCCTTCGACTCGGCGATCGCAGCGTCGAAGTCGCGCTCGCCGCCCTGCACGCTCGTGCCCTGCGTGTACGTGACCTCGGCGCCCGGGAACTCGGCGCGGAGCGACTCGAGCAGCGTCGGCAGCTCGATGCCCGCCCCGAACGCCTCGTGGTGGATGCCCACGTGGAGGGGGAACGAGTAGCAGCCGAGCACGGCGAACGGGTCGTCGCCGTTCGGGCCGATGACCGCGATGCGCTTCGGGGCGGCGAGCGGCAGCACACCGTCGTTCTTCAGCAGCACGATCGCGCGCTCGGCGAGACGGCGGGCGAGATCGCGGTTCTCCGCGGGGTCGAGGTCGACCGTGCCGCGCACGGCGTCGGCCGAGGCATCCTCTCGGCCCTTCAGCACGTCGGGAACGTACCCGGCGTCGCCGTCGAGGAGACCGAGCTCGATCTTCTGCGCGAGCACGCGGCCGAGGGCGCGGTCGATGAGCGCCTCGGGCACGATGCCGTCGCGCACGGCCGCGACGAGGTCGGGACCGAAGGTCTTGCGGCCCGGAAGCTCGACGTCGATGCCCGCCTTGAGGGCCTGGTGCGCGGCATCCGTCCAGTCCTCTGCGACGCCGTGCTGGGTGAGGAGGAACGCGATCGCGAAGTAGTCGGCGACGACCGTGCCCTCGAAGCCCCACGTGTCGCGGAGGAGCCCCGTGAGCAGCGACTCGTCGGCCGCCGACGGCACGCCGTCGAGGTCGGTGTACGAGTTCATGACGCTGCGGACGCCCGACTCGCGGATCGCCATCTCGAACGGCGGGAGGATGACGTCGGCGAGCTCGCGACGGCCGATCGACACGGGCGCGAGGTTGCGCCCGGCCTTCGAGGTCGAGTAGCCCGCGAAGTGCTTGAGCGTCGCGACGATGCCGGATGACTCGAGGCCCTTGATATACGCGGTGGCCGTCGTGCCGACGAGGTACGGGTCTTCGCCGATCGTCTCCTCGACGCGGCCCCAACGGGCGTCGCGCACGACGTCGAGCACCGGCGCGAGGCCTTGGTGCACGCCCATCTTGCGCATATCGGCGCCGATCTGCGCCCCCACCTCCTGGACGAGCTCGGGCGAGAACGACGCGCCCCACGACAGCGGCACGGGGTACGCCGTCGCGCCCCACGCCGCGAAGCCCGCGAGGCACTCCTCGTGCGCGAGGGCGGGGATGCCGAGCCGCGACTCGGCCACGACGCGCTGCTGCGTGCGGAGCAGCGACACGGCGCCCGCGGCGGGGTCGACGGGGACCGTGCCGTAGGTGCGCGTGAGCTGCCCGAGCCCCTGCGGCAGGAACGTGTCGAGGTCGATGTCCTCGGTCATCTCGTTCTGGTTGGGAGCGACCTCTGCACCGTCGTTCGACGCGGCGATCCAGATGCCGTACAGCTGCGCGATCTTCTCCTCGAGCGTCAGTGCGTCGATGAGCGTCGCGACGCGCTCGGCCGTGGGGAGGGCCGGGTCGCGCCATGGGGTGGAAGTCACGGTCATCCCTTCACGGCGCCCTGGAGGCCGCCGACGATCCGCTTCTCAGCGGCGAGGAAGAACACGAGCGCGGGGATCATCGCCAGCGAGGTGTAGGCGAGGACGGCGCCCGTGTTCTGCGAGTACTGGGTGGAGAACTGCGTGACGCCGAGGGGCAGCGGCCAGAAGTCCTGCGGCAGCGTTCCCGTCGAGATCACGAGGAGGGGAAGGAGGTACCCGTTCCAGCTGCCGACGAACGCGAGGACGCCGACGGTCACGAGACCCGGCATGGAGAGCGGGAGCAGGATGCGCCAGAAGAACCCGATGCGGGTGGTGCCGTCGATCGACGCGGCCTCTTCGAGCTCGTCGGGGATCGCCCGCAGGAACGGCACGAGGATGATGATCGTCGTCGGCAGCGCGAACGCGATGGACGGGATGATCACCCCGAGGTAGGTGCCGTGCAGGTTGAGCGTGCGAAGCAGCAGCGTGAGCGGGAGCGCCGCGACCGTCAGGGGGAACATGAGTCCCGCAGTGAAGATCGTGTACATCGCCTCGCGGCCCTTGAAGCTGTAGCGCGCGATCGGGTACGCGGCCATGATGCCGAGGATGACGACGCCGAGCGTCGTTCCGGCGGCGAGGATGATGCTCGCGAGCACGTTGCCCCAGAACCGGGGCGTCGTGAGCACCTGCGCGTAGTTGTCGAACACCCACGGCGCCGGGAACCCGCCCGGGTTCGCGTTGATGTCGGCCGTCGTACGGAACCCGCCGATGATGACGTACAGCACGGGGCCGATCGCGAGCGCCGCGACGACGAGCGCGATGAGGTAGACGAACGGCTGGCCCCAGTCGAAGCGGCGCCGCCCGGCGGGGTCGCCGAGGTTGCCGGCCTTGCCGGTGGTGACGTAAGACGTGGCGGTCATGTCAACGCACCCCTCTCGTGATGGCGCCCTGGAGGTCACGACGGAGCGCGAACCGCTGGTACAGGAGCGCGACGACGAGGGAGATGAAGAACAGGATGACGGCGATGGCGGAGCCGTAGCCCGGCTGGCCGGCGAACTGGCCCTGCTGGACCATGTAGGTCGCCATCGTCTCGGTCGACATCTGGCGGACGGTCGGCGCGACCGTGACCCACACCATGTCGAACAGCTGGAGGGCGCCGATCATCGACAGGAACGCCCAGATGCGGATGGTGGGTGCGAGCAGCGGGATCGTGATGTACCGCTGCGTCTGCCACCACGTCGCGCCGTCGATCTGCGCCGCTTCGGCGAGCTCTTCGGGCACGCCCTGCAGGCCTGCGAGCATGAGGATGATCGCGAAGCCGACGTACTTCCAGGTGAGGATCGCGAAGAGCGTCCAGAGGGCGATGTTCGGGTCGGCGAGCCAGTTCTGCTTGAGCGCTCCGAGGCCGATCGCCTCGAGGAGGGCGTTGACGCCGCCGGTGGGCTGGAGGAGCAGCTTCCACGAGAGACCCGCGATGACTTCGGCGAGCACGTAGGGAACGAAGATCAGGAGACGGATCACGGCGCGACCGCGCATGGGGCGGTTCAGCAGCAGCGCGACGCCGATGGCGATGGGGCCCTGGATGACGAGCGAGAGCACCAGGATGATGAAGTTGTTGCCGATCGCCTTGATGAACTCGGGAGTCTGGAAGGCGCGGATGTAGTTGTCGAAGCCGACGAAGCGCTCGGGGTCGGCGAGGTTCTCCCACTTGAAGGCAGCGGGCAGGTTGTAGAACGAATAGACCGCGGCGAGGATCACGGGAAGGATCACGAAGCCGAGGAACACGACGAGCGCGGGCCCGGCGAGGAGGACGATCTCGAGCCGCTGGCGGCCGCGGCCGCGCTTGGCGCGTGTGGAGCGCGGGGAAGGGCCGGGCCCGCGGAAACCGCGGGCCCGACCTTTTCGGACAGGGAGGTCACAGGGTGGCCGCCGCGTCCGTCATCTTCTTGACGATGTCCTCGGGCGTGCCGGTGCCTGCGAACAGGTTGACGATGCCTTCGTTCATCGCGTTGCCGACGGTCGTGCCGTAGGCGGTGTCGAGCCAGAGCTGGACGAACGAGGCGTTCGCGAGACCCTCGGCGACGGCCTTCAGGTTCGGGTCCTCGAGCGAGTCGACCGCCGACGGAACGGTCGGGATGCCCGAGCCGCTCGCGGCGAACTTCGCCTGGACCTCGTCGCTCATGATGTAGGCGAGCAGCTCGTCGCACTCCTTGGGAGCGTCGGCCGAGCAGCCGAAGCCGTCACCGCCGCCGAGTGCGGCGGTCGGGTCGCCGGCCGAGCCCTCGATGCCGGGGAACGGGAACCAGCCGAGGAAGGCGGGAACCTGCTGGTCGGGCGTGAGGCCGCCGATGACACCGGCGTTCCAGTGGCCCATGAGCTCCATCGCGGCCTGGCCGTTCGCGACGAGACCGGCCGACGAGCCGGCGCCCTGCTGGGCCGGGGTGCCGAGGAAGCCCTCCTGGAAGGGGTTCGTGCCGATGAAGTCCTTCAGCTGCTGGCCGGCCTCGACGAAGCACGGGTCGCTGAAGTCGAAGTCCTTCTCAGCGGTCTGCAGCGTCTCGGGCGAGCAGCTGTGCAGCGCGAACTGGTACCACCAGTGCGCGGCCGGCCACTTGTCGCCGGCGCCGACGGCGATGGGCGTGAAGCCCGCCTCGCGGAGCTTGGCGTTGTCGGCGATGAGCTCGTCGAGCGTCGTGGGCGGGGCCGAGATGCCGGCTTCCTTGAACTGGTCCTTGTTGTACCAGAAGCCCTCGATGCCGAAGGTGAAGGGGATGCCGTACGTCTTGCCGTCGACCTGCCACGGGTTGACCGTCGCGCCGACGCTTGCGATCGTGTCGGCGATCGAGTCGTCGAGGGGCTTGAGGTAGCCGTTGGCGACCTGGTCGCGGAGCTCGCCGCCCGGCCAGACCTGGAAGAGGTCGGGCGCGTCGCCCGAAGCGAGCGCGTTCGGGATGAGCGTGCGCTGAAGGTCTTCGTTCTGGTAGCCCGTCTGCTCGACCTTCACGCCGGGGTGTGCCGCCTCGAACTCGGAGGCGACTTCCTCCCAGACGGCCGGCATGGGGCCGGAGGTGGCGTTGTGCCACCAGGTGAGGGTGACTTCGCCGTCTGCCGCGTTGTCGTCGCCACCTGCGCTACACGCGGTGAGGGAGGCGAGGGCAAGGCCTGCTGCTGCGGCGAACGTGACGAGCCGGGTAGTGCTGCGTCTGTTCATCATTGAACCTCTCGAAAGTTTCGGCCTCAATGCCGAAAGTGATCTGGACGTCTAGAGCATACGCATGGACCCATATGCGGTCAAGCGCAACAAATTCGGCGTGGCTGAGACGTTATAGAGCGCGCAGCGAACCTAGACTCAGGCTCGTGGCAGAACGGCCGGGCACGTTCGACGGGGTGCACCGTCGAAATCTCTCGAAACTCCTTCGAATCGTCCATCGAGAGGGGCCCCTCTCGCGCGCCCGCCTGACGGAGCAGACGGGGCTCAATCGCTCGACGGTCGCGGCGCTCGCCGCAGAGCTCGTCGAGCTCGGCCTCGTCGAAGAGCGCGCACCCGACCCGACCAATCGCGTCGGTCGCCCCTCGCCCGTCATCGCCGTGCACCCCACGGTCGTGGCGATCGCCGTCAACCCCGAGATCGACGCCGTCACGATCGCCGCGGTCGGCCTCGACCGCCGAGTCGTCGTGCGCGACCGCGTCGAGGTCGACCGGCTCGTCACGCCCGAAGAGACGGCCGGCCTCGTCGCCGAGACGATCATGCGGTGGCGTCGGGGGCCGCTCCGCGGCGCGCGGGTCGTGTCGATCGGCCTCGCCGTGCCGGGTCTCGTGCGCGCCTCGGACGGGCTCGTGCGTCTCGCCCCGCACCTCGGGTGGCGCGAAGCGCCGGTCAGGGTGCTCGTCGAGGAGGCCACGGGAATCCTCACGATCGTGGGCAACGACGCGAGCCACGGTGCGACGGCCGAGCACCTCTTCGGCGCCGGCATGGGCGTCGAGGACCTCGTCTACCTGAACGGCGGTGCGAGCGGCATCGGCGGCGGCGTCATCGTGCACGGTCTGCTCCTCGGCGGCGCGGGCGGCTACGCGGGCGAGTTCGGCCAGAACCGGCCCGGCATCGCCGCGGCCGCCGACCGGCGCGCGGCGGGTGGCGTGCTCGAAGACGAGGTGAGCCGGTCGCGGCTCCTCGACGCGCTGCATCTCAAGCACGCCGACGAGCCCACGCTCGCGCGCGCGATCGAGGAGTCGGATGCCTCGGCGGTGCACGACGAGGTCGCCCGGCAGCGGCGCATCCTCGCGACGGCGCTCGCGAACGCCGTCAACGTGCTGAATCCCTCGGTCGTGATCCTCGGCGGGTTCCTCGCGACGATCGCCGAGCGCGACCGCGACGGGCTCGCGGCGGCGGTCGAGGCGCAGTCGATGCCTGCGGCGTTCGAGCTCGTCGAGCTCCGCACGGCCGCGCTCGGCGAGGACCGGCTGATGATCGGCGCTGCCGAGGCGGCGTTCGCAGATCTGCTCGACGACCCGGGTCGCGCCGTCGCCGGGTAGCGATGGCGGATGCCTCGGGGTCGCGCTTCGAGGCATCCGCTCGCCCTTGCGCCCGCGCGCTGTGCGCCCGCTAGACTGGTGCGATTGTCGAATCGATTCGACCGCTGAGACCCAGGAACGCGATGTCCGCCACGAGCCCCATCCCCATCATCAGACCCGACGACACGAGGTCGACGCCCGTCGTGGGCGCCCACGGCGAGCACGCACACCCGGGCGACCGCCTCACGAGCCGCCAGCGCCTCGTCTACGTGCTCGTGCTCGGCGCGCTCACGGCGCTCGGGCCGTTCACGGTCGACCTCTACCTGCCGGCCTTCCCGGTGCTCCAGAACGAGCTCCACGTGAGCGCGTCGGCCGTGCAGCTGACCCTCACGGGCACCATGATCGGCTTCGGGTTCGGCCAGCTCATCGTCGGGCCGTGGAGCGACAAGGTCGGCCGGCGCCTGCCGCTCATCCTCGCGACGGCGCTGCACATCGCGGCCTCGATCGCCGCGGCGAACGCGCCCGACATCGTGTGGCTCTCCGTCTTCCGTCTGCTCCAGGGCTTCGGCGCGGCCGCCGGCGGCGTCGTCGCCGTGGCGATGGTGCGCGACCTGTTCGGCGGCAAGCCGCTCGTGCGCATGCTGTCGCGCCTCGCCCTCGTCAACGGCCTCGCGCCCGTGCTCGCTCCCGTCATCGGATCGCAGCTGCTCGCGATCATGGACTGGCGGGGCGTCTTCTGGGTGCTCGCGGGCTATGGGCTCGTGGTCGTGGCATCCGTGTCGTTCTTCATCGTCGAGACGCTGCCGCCCGAGCGCCGCAAGGTCGCAGGCCACTCGACCATGCGCGCCCGCTACGGCGCGCTCTTCCGCGACCGCGTCTACCTCGGTGCCGCGCTCATCGGCGGCATGACGTTCACGGGGCTCTTCGGCTACCTGTCGACGTCGTCGTTCCTCTTCCAAGACCTGTACGCGTTCACGCCGCAGCAGTACGGCCTGCTCTTCGCGGTCAACTCGATCGGCATCATCATCGGCGTGCAGACGAGTTCGCGGCTCATGCGCGGGCCGGTACCGCCGCAGTGGATCCTCGCGGGCACGACCGCCGTCCACCTCGCCATGGCGATCGCGATCCTCGTGCTCGACCGGGCAGGCGCCGGGTTCTGGGGCACGGCGATCCCGCTGTGGTTCTACATCCTCGCGTGCGGGTTCTCGTTCCCGGCCGTGCAGGTGCTCTCGCTCGCGAACCACGGCTCAGAGGCGGGCACCGCGGCGTCGCTCCTCGGCGCGCTCAACTTCGGCCTCGCCGGGGTCATCTCGCCGCTCATCGGCCTCATGGGCGTCGGCAGCGCCGCCCCCATGGCCCTCGTCATGGCGATCGTCGCCGTCATCGCGATCGCGGGCCTCTGGGGGCTCGTGCGCCCGCGCACGGTGCCGCCGCTCACCGACTGAGCCGCGCTAGTTTGGACGGCATGGCGGGTGGGCAGACGGGGGGTTCGAGACATCCGGATGCCTCGAATGCACCTGATGCCTCGGCGCCGCCGCGTATCCGCCGGCGCGACCTGCTGGTCTGGGCGCTCGTGTTCGTCGGCGTCGCGGTGCTCCTCGGCGTCACCATTTCGCTGAGGTACGGTAACCACCCCCTCGGGATCGACGAGTGGTTCTCCGAGGTCATGGGAGACATCCGCGGACCGTTCCTCGATCAGGTCGCCCTCCTCATGAACTTCCTCGGCGGGCCGCTCATGGGCGTCGTCGAACCGATCGCGGGGTTCGTCGTGCTCGCGATCGTCCGGCGGTGGTGGGCCGCCCTGTACTTCGTCGCGTCGGCGGCCGCGAGCCTCGCCGTCGTGCAGGCGCTCAAGCACACCCTCGAACGGCCGAGGCCCGTGCGCCTCGAAGAGTTCCTGATCACGACCGATCTCGGCTCGTTCCCCTCCGGGCACGTCGCGAACGCCGCCACGGTCGCGTTCGTGCTCTGGGTCATCGTGCCGCGCACGTGGGTGTGGGTGACGGGCACGGCGTACGTCCTCGTGATGGCCGTCAGCCGCACCTACCTGGGAGCGCACTGGCTGACCGACACCCTCGGCGGCGCGCTCGTCGGCGTCGGCGTCGCCATCCTCGTGCTCATCCCTTTCCTGCACGTGCTCGAACGCGAACGCGTCGAGTGGGGTGCAGGCGCCCCCGAACCGCCGACCCCATGAGGAACCGCAGATGACCTACGCCGACGAACCCGTCGAGATCCGCCTGCTCGCCGACCACGCCTCGAGCCCGATCTGGATCGGGTTCGACCCCGTTCCGTTCGAGCACACCCGGCTCTCGCCCGAGCTCGTCGCCGACCTCGCGGCGTGGGCCGCCCAGGTCGAGGCCTGGGCGCTCGCCGATGCCCCGGGCGGTGCGGACGCGCTCGAGTCGCTCGAGTCGCTCGCCGGCCGGAGCGCCGGGCTCGCTCAGCGTCTCGCCGCCGAGGTCGGCAACGGCTTCGAGGTGCACACGCGCGACGGCGAGGTCGACGCCCGGTACCGATCGCGCGGCGTCGCGACGAACCGTGCCGCGGCCGACGCGTTGCGGGCGGTCGCGGGCGGCGGCACTCCGGCACCCGCCGGGGCGTCCGCGAGCACAGTCCCCGGCGAGGCCCGCAACTGGGCCGGCAACCTGCGGTACCGCGCGGCGCGCATCGTGCGCCCGACGTCGGTCGCCGAGCTCCAGGCCGTGCTCGCCGAAGGCGGCCCCGTGCGGGTGCTCGGGACGCGGCACACGTTCAACGACCTCGCCGACACCGACGGCGTGCTCATCGAGACATCCGGACTGCCCGTCGTCGTCGACGCAGGCAGCGCACCCGGGGCGGTGCGCATCTCGGGTTCGCCGCGCTATGGCGACCTCGCGCCGCTCCTGCAGGCGAAGGGGCTCGCGCTCGCGAACCTCGCGTCGCTGCCGCACATCTCCGTCGCGGGCGCGACCGCGACGGGCACGCACGGGTCGGGCGACGGGCTCGGATCGCTCTCGACGGCCGTGCGCTCGCTCGCCTTCGTCGGCGCCGACGGCCAGCCGCGCTTCGTGCAGCGCGGCGACGCCGACTTCGCGGGGTCGGTCGTGCACCTCGGCGCCCTCGGCGTCGTCGCAGCCCTCGAACTCGACGTCGAACCGACCTACGACGTCGCGCAGACCGTCTACGACGGGCCGCGATGGGACGCGATCCTCGAGGACCTCGACGCCGTCACGTCGCTCGGCACGAGCGTGAGCGTCTTCACGACGTGGCAGAGCTCGGACGTCGCCGACCAGCTGTGGGTCAAACGGCGCACGGATGTCCCGTGGCCGGGCGGTGCACTCCAGCTGGACGCCGTCGCCGCGCGGCTCGCGGCGCGGCCGGCGCCCGCCCCGAGGCATCCGATCATGGGGGTGGATGCCGCCGCCTGCACGCCGCAGCTCGGTGAACCAGGCCCGTGGTTCGCGCGGCTGCCGCACTTCCGCCTCGAGTTCACACCGTCGGCGGGCGACGAACTCCAGTCGGAGTACCTCGTGCCGCGCGCCGATGCCGTCGCCGCGATCGAGGCGGTGCGACGGCTCGCGCCGCGGATCGCGCCGCTCCTGCTCGTCACCGAAGTGCGCACGGTGCGCGCCGACGACCTGTGGCTGAGCCCGGCGTACGGCGTCGACGCCGTCGCTCTCCACTTCACCTGGAAGCTCGACGAGCCCGCCGTGCGGGCCTTCCTGCCCGACCTCGAAGCGGCCCTGCCGAGCACCGCCCGCCCGCACTGGGGCAAGGTGTTCACCCTGCCCGGTGACGAGGTGCGCCGCCGATACCCGCGGTTCGACGACTTCGCCGCGCTCCGCGCAAGGGTCGATCCCGACCGCCGGTTCGTGAACCCGTACCTCGAGCGGCTGGGGCTGTAGCGCGGCGCGCGGGCGAGACATCCGCCCCGTATCCGCTCCCCACCCCCGTTCTGTGTCCAGCCAATCCCCACCCCGGCAATTCAGGAACCACTGCCGTACGGTCGGCGTTTCGCGCCGCGCCTGACGGCGTGTCGCCGGATCCTTCCTGAGTTGGGTGAGGCGGGCGATCGAACACCGCGTGAGGACGGCTCCTCCACAGCGGGAACAGCCTGCCGGATGTCGCGTCCGAGCCCCGATGAAGGACAACGGGCATCGCGGGCACGACATGGTCGAGCGATGGACATTCGATTCCTGCTCTCCCGGCTCGGTGAGGTCGCACAACTGTCGACGCTTCGTCGCGCCGGACTGAGCGACGCCGAGATCCGCGAGCTCGTTCGAGCGAGACACCTCATCCGGCTCCGCCGCGGCTGGTACTGCTCGTCTGCCGCCGACCGCGACCAGCGCCGAGCGGTCACCGTGCACGGCGTCGTCGGCTGTTCGAGTGCGCTGGCAAGACTCGGGGTATGGAGCGGTGTCGATCGGGCTCTGCACATCCATGTGCCGCGCAACGCTGCACGGTTGGGGACGGCAGTCGGCCCACTGGAGGGCTCCGACATCCCCGTCTTCCACCCGCTCACGCCCGACCGGCTTCGCCGGGGGATCAGGCCGAGTGCTCCTGCATCGGCCCCGCGCGTGCACTGGGCCGAAGAACGCGATCGGGCTGCCGCGCTCGACTGGATCGTCTCGCCGAGCACGGCGCTCGCCGAGGCATCCCGGTGCCTCGATCCGCTGCATGCCCAAGCCGCCGTCGACTCGATGATCGGCGAGCGAGTCATGACCGCCGCGTCGGTCCGGCGGGTGCTCGCGAGCCTCCCGAGTACCCACGGACTCGTCGTCGACGAGCTGAGCGGCCGGATCGAGTCGGGCGCAGAGTCGATCTTCGTCCGGCGATTGCAGGCCGCGGGGTACCAAGTCGAACCACAGTTCCGGCTCCCGGGTCACGGACGATACGACGGCCTCATCGAAGGATGCGTCCTCTTCGACATCGACGGATGGGCGTTCCACTCCGAACGCGAGCAGTTCGCCGCGGATCGCGATCGCACCCTCGTCGCGCAAGCGTTCGGGATGCCGCTCATCAGAGCGACCGCGACGCAGGTGCTCGACGACTGGCCGACGGTGCGGGCGGCGGTCGATCGGGTCGTGGGAGATGCCCGGATGCTCCGGGGAGTCCGTCGGCTGCCTGCTGCAGGCTGACCTCCCACACCGAAGGCCGCCCTCCCTCCAGCAATTCAGGACGAACCTGACGAGGTGCGGCGTGTCGCGGTCCGACTCGCCGGTAGCCCGCGGGTTCTTCCTGAATTGCAGAGAGGAGGGGAGCGCGCGGAGGGGAGGGGGAGGGGCGAAGAGGGAAGAAGGGGGAGGAGGAATGGGTGAAGCGGGAGGGGGCGAGCGAAACCCCGGACACTCGACGGCTGCCCGCTCGCCGCGCTAGCGTCTCACCATGCGCATCCTCCTCGTCGGCGCCGGAGGCGTCGGAGACGCGATCGCCAAGATCGCGGCTCGTCGAAGCTTCTACGAACTGATCGTCGTGAGCGACTACGACGAGGGGAGGGCGAAGCGGACGGTCGACTGGGTCCGCGCGAGGCACGGCGACGATGTGGCATCCCGGTTCACGACCGCGCAGATCGACGCATCCGATCCCGACCGCGTGGCCGCGGTCGCGCGCGAGCACGGCGCGACCCACGTCATGAACGCCGTCGAGCCGAAGTTCGTGACCTCGATCTTCGCGGGCGCGCTCGCCGCGGGCGCCGACTACCTCGACATGGCGATGAGCCTCAGCGAGCCGCACCCGACCGACCCGTACGCCGAGACGGGCGTGAAGCTCGGCGACGACCAGTTCGCGCAGGCGTCCGACTGGCAGCAGGCGGGCCGGCTCGCCCTCGTCGGCATCGGCGTCGAACCCGGACTGTCGGATGTCTTCGCGCGCTACGCGGCCGACCACCTCTTCAGCGAGATCGACGAGCTCGGCACGCGCGACGGCGCGAACCTCGTCGTGCGCGACGAGGAGGGCAACGAGATCTTCGCGCCGTCGTTCTCGATCTGGACGACGATCGAGGAGTGCCTGAATCCTCCCGTGATCTGGGAGGAGGACAAGGGCTGGTACACGACGCCGCCGTTCAGCGAGCCCGAGACGTTCGACTTCCCGGCGGGCATCGGCCCCGTCGAGTGCGTCAACGTCGAGCACGAGGAGGTGCTCCTCATGCCGCGCTGGGTCGACGCGAAGCGCGTGACGTTCAAGTACGGCCTCGGCGACGAGTTCATCAACGTGCTGAAGACGCTGCACCTGCTCGGCCTCGACTCGACGACGCCGCTGCGCGTGCGGTCGGCGAACGGCCCTGCCGAGGTCGCGCCGCGCGACGTCGTCGCGGCGGCCCTGCCCGACCCCGCATCGATCGGCCCGCGCATGACGGGCAAGACGTGCGCGGGGCTCTGGGTGACGGGCACCGGCAAAGACGGCAACCCGCGCGAGGTGTACCTGTACCACGTGTCCGACAACGAGTGGACGATGGCCGAGTACGAGGCGCAGTGCGTCGTGTGGCAGACCGCTCTGAACCCCGTCGTCGCCCTCGAACTGCTCTCCGACGGCACCTGGCAGGGCACGGGGGTGCTCGGCCCCGAGGCGTTCGACGCCGTGCCGTTCCTCGAGCTCATGAAGAAGCCCGAGGCCGAGGGCGGGTACGGCCAGGAGTGGCACCTCGAGGAGCGCACGCCGAAGTGACCGAGGGTTCGACGGGCGAGGATGCCTCGGGCGGCACGCTCCTCGCCGATGCGATCGCGCTCGCAGACGCCGCCGACGCGACCGCCGGGGTCGTGACGCGCGAAGCGCAGGTCGGAGACCTCGACGGGGTCGTCTCCCGGGTCGAGGCGACCTGGGGCGTCGGCACAGGGCCCGACCGGTCGTTCTACGTCGCGCTCGCGCACGCGGGCGCGACGGTGCTCGTCGCGGAGGAGCGGCGCACGACAGAGCAGAGCGCGACGGATGTCTCGGCCGCGAGCATGCCCGTCGGCGCCGCCGCGGGGTTCCTCGGCTGGGACCGGGGCGTGCACCTGCACTCGCACCTGAACGCCGTCGACCCGGCCGCGCGCGGGCGCGGGATCGGGCTCGCCCTGAAGCTCCGCCAACGGGCGGTGTGCCTCGCGCACGGCGTCGACGAGATCCGGTGGACGTACGACCCGCTCATCCGCCGCAACGCGCGCATGAACCTCGTACGGCTCGGCGCCGAGGTGTCGGCGTGGCTGCCCGGCTTCTACGGCGACCTCGGCGACGCGATCACGGGGAGCGACCGCTCCGACCGGTTCGAGGTGACGTGGCGGCTCGCCTCGCCCCGCGCGCTGCGCGCGCTCGCGCGCGGGCCGGCGCCCGCGTGGAACGCGCGGCCGGTCGGCGTGCACCCCGAGACATCCGGCCTCGCCCTCGTCGCCGACTTCGAGGCCGTGCGCGCCGCCGATCCCGCCGCTGCCGCGGCGCTCCGCGAGTCGTCCCGAGCCGTCTTCGCGGCGGCCGCGGCGGCAGGATTGCGCCCCGAACTCGATGCGGTGGGAGACTACGTGTTCACCCACGACGACCCCGACCGAGAGGCCGAGCACCGATGAGCGACGAGGACCGATGAGCATCGAGGCGATCGAACTGCACCGCGTCGAGGTGCCGCTCGTGCGGCCGTTCGAGACGAGTTTCGGCCGCGAGACGGTGCGCGAGGCGCTCCTCGTGCGGGTCCGCACCGACGCGGGCGACGGGTGGGCCGAGTGCGTCGCGGGCCGCGACCCGTTCTACTCGTCCGAGTACGTCGACGGCGCGGCATCCGTCATCGAACGCTATTTCGCGCCCGCCCTGCTCGGCCGCGCGCTGCCCGCCGCGGCCGACCCGTCTCGGGTAGGGGTGCCGCTCGCGTCATCCGTCGCGCCCGCCCTGTCGTTCGTCGCGGGGCACCGCATGGCGAAGGCCGCGCTCGAGGCGGCCGTGCTCGACGCCGAACTGCGCGCGCAGGGGCGCTCGATGGGCGAGGCGTTCGGCGCCGTGCGCGAGTGGGTCGACTGCGGTGTGTCGGTCGGGATCGCCGACTCGGTCGACGAGCTCCTCGACGAGGTCGCGGGCTACGTCGAGCAGGGGTACCGGCGCATCAAGCTCAAGATCAAGCCCGGCTGGGACCTCGTGCCCGTCGGTGCCGTGCGCGAACTGCTCGGGCCGCGCGGGTTGCTGCAGGTGGACGCGAACACGGCCTATACGGCCGCCGACATCCCCCTGCTCGCGAGCTTCGACGCCCTCGACCTGCTCCTCATCGAGCAGCCGTTCGCCGAAGAAGACCTCGCGACGCACGTGCTCCTCGCCGAGGCGAGCGAGACGCCCGTGTGCCTCGATGAGTCGATCCTCGACACGCGGACCGCCGTCGACGCGCTCGACCGCGGCGCGTGCTCGATCGTCAACATCAAGCCCGGACGCATGGGCGGCTACCTCGAAGCGCTCCGCGTGCACGACGCGTGCGTCGCACTCGACGCGCCCGTGTGGTGCGGCGGCATGCTCGAGACGGGCATCGGCCGTGCCGCGAACGTCGCGCTCGCAGCCCTCCCCGGGTTCTCGCTGCCGGGCGACACGTCGGCGTCGAGCCGCTACTACGCCGAAGACCTCACCGAGCCGTTCGAGCTCGGCGACGGCGAGCACCGCGGGCGGTTGCGCGTGCCGACCGGCCCCGGCACGGGGGTCACGGTGCGCGAAGAGCTCGTGCGCGAATGGGCGACGCACGCGGCGGTCACGCTGCGAGGCTGAGCGCGAGCGCCCGCTCGCCGATCTCGAGCGCGCCGCGCGCGTGCCGCTCGTCGCCGTCGAGCGCGAACCACGTCGACGACAGCGCACCCCACGCGGCGACCCACCGCGCGTAGCGCACGGCGTCGAGCCCCGTCGACTCGACGACGACCCCGAACCGGCGCTCGAGCCGACCCGGGTCGAGCGCGCGCGAGTGCGACGGGTTGCACAGCAGGTTGCAGCGGTCGAACGCCGACTCGCCGACGAGCCCCTTGGGGTCGATCGCGAGCCAGCCGCGCTCGCCGAAGTCGAGCACGTTGCCGTGGTGCAGGTCGCCGTGCAGCACGACCCGATCGCGCGGATGCGCGAGGAGAGCCAGTGCGAGGTCGGCGCCGCGGCGGTGCGCGGGCTCGAGGTCGTCGGCGTGGGCGAAGAGCAGGCGGAACCAGTCGTCGAGGGGCACGAGGTCGAGTGGCGGCGTTCGGTTCAGCAGGTCGTCGGAAGACTCGTGGATGCGGTCGCCCGCAGCGCACAGGATGCGCGTCGCGAGTTCGTCGGCGTCGTCGCCGTCGTGCACCATCCCGACGAGGCTCTGCGGGCCTGTCGCACGCTCGATGAGGAGCGCGTCGCCCTCGCACCGCAGCACGCGCGCCGCCCCGCGGCCGTCGAGTGCCAAGAGCAGCGCGCCGCCGCGACGCTCCTCGTCGATGCGCGAGAGCTTCAGCATCGCGGGCACGCCATCCGCGGTGCGCACGGGGATGACCCGGCTCGACGGAGTCGTGAGGGGTTCGCCGTCGGGGCGAAGCGACCACTTCGAGAGGAGCGCCGACTCGGCCCCGTAGCCGGGGTCGATCGGACCGACATCGCTCATACGGGCATGCTCGCACGTTCCTCCGACACGCGGCGTACCGCGTTCAGCGTGCCGCGAGGCGCCACGTCCGGTCGCGGTCATCGAGCGCGAAGCGTCGGGCGGATGTCTCGTCGAGCGGCACGTCTCGCAACCACATCGTCTCGTCGGGGCCCCACCCCGCGACGACGCTCGCGCGCCCGTCGCCGAGGTCGATCGCGCGCCCGGCCGCGGCGAGGTAGCCCGCGACGGTCAGGTGCACGGCGTCGAACTCGTCGGCGACACTCGCCCAGTCGGGCACGGCCCACGCGCCGTCGCGGCCGGTCGTACGGAACCAGTCGTGGCGGCGCGAGGCCGTGACCTCGATCGGATGTCTCGCGCACAGGTCTGCCCACGCATCGGTGCCGTCGATCTCGAGCACACGAGTCGAGTCGGGCACGACGACCCGGAGCGCCGTCGCCCGCTCCCACCCCATCCCGTCTTCGACGGCATCGAGCGCGACGGGGCCGAGCCCGTCGTCGCGGGTCGACCGCGCGAGCGTCGACGGGGGAGTCGACCACCACGTGCCGCTCCACCGCGCGTGCGGGTCGGTGGGACGGTCGCGGGCGGCCGTGCGCTCCTCGATGTCGACGCCGAGGCGCCAGCTCGCGAGCACGTCGGCGGACGGTTCGGCTCCGGCCGGCCCCGGGCTGCCCGGGGCGACCGAAGAGGGCTCGCGGCGGAGCATCCATTGGCCGTCGTGCGCGATCGGCGCGCGCCACCATCGCGCCGCCTCCGCCGACTCGACCGCCTCAGCGACGCGCGCGAGCGCCTCGACGACCTCGGGCTCGGCGGCGAGCACGTCTTCGCCGTCGGGCTCCTGCCAGTACCGCGCCGAGTCGGTCGAAGCGACGAGGGCGGTGCGCAGCGTGCGTGCGTCGTCGAGGGCTGCGAGGTCGGCGGCGTCGATGAGCCGGGCGACCTCGGCCGGGCTCGGTTCGGGCGGAGCCTCGCTCGCTGCGGCGCCCCACCCGAACAGCACGACCGACGACCCGCGGCCGGGGTCGAGGGCGTATGCCGCGAGGAAGACGGCCGTGCCGAGCTCCGACGCACCCGTGAGCGGGTCGGCGCCGAGCGCGCGCACGAGTTCGAGGCACACGCGGCGGCCGCGCGGGCCCGCGAGGAGGTCGTGCACGGCATCGGTCACGCGCCCACGCTAGCGGGAGCCGTCGGGGTCACGGCACCCGGTTCGCGCCGTTCCGGCCCTCGTGGTCCGAGACGGCGTTAGGGTGAGGGCATGGTGAACGGAGCCGTTTCCATGCGGGCCGCGGTCGTGATCGTCTCGAATCGCAGCGCGCGGGGCGAGCGCGCCGATACGGTGGGGCCGACGCTCGTCGGCAGGCTGCGCTCGGCGGGGTTCGACGTCGCCGATCCGCGCGTCGTCCCCGACGGCGTCGACACCGTGCGGCGCGCGATCGCCGCCGAACTCGCAGCCGGATCACGTCTCATCGTCACGAGCGGCGGCACGGGCATCGGCCCGCACGATCGCACGCCCGAGGGCACCGCACCGCTCCTCGCGCACCACCTGCCGGGCATCGCCGAGGCGCTCCGCCGCGAGGGCATGACGCGCACGCCGCACGCCGCGCTCTCCCGCGGCCTCGCAGGCGTCGCCGACCAGCCCGGCACGGGCGGCGCGCTCGTCGTCAACCTTCCCGGTTCGCCGGGCGGAGCGGCCGACGGCATCGCGCTCGTGCTCGAGCTCGCGCCGCACGCCATCTCTCAGCTCGACGGCGGCGACCACTGATGGACGCCGGCATCGAGACATCCGCTTCGAGAGTCGTCATCGCGGCCGTGACCGACGCGCCGCTCGACGTCGCCGCTCACCTCGCGGCCGTCGAAGACGCGCGTGCCGGCGCGGTCGCGACGTTCATCGGCGTCGTCCGCGACCACGACCCCGGCACCGTTGGAGAGGTCGTCGAACTCGACTACACCGCCCATCCCGATGCCGAGCGGTTCATGCTCGAGCTCGCCGAACGGTTCGCGGCACCGCTTGCGGATGTCCCGGGCGACGACCTTCCCGATGGCGCAGACCTCGTCCGCATCGCCGTGAGCCACCGCATCGGCACGCTCGGCGTGGGCGACCTCGCGCTCGTGTGCGCGGTCGCGACCGCGCACCGCGCCGACGCGTTCGACCGCTGCCGGGCGCTCGTCGAGGCGATCAAGGCCGAGCTCCCCGTGTGGAAGCGCCAGCGCACCGCCGACGGATCGACGAACTGGGTGGGACTATGACGATCGTGCAGCGGCTCCCGATGCCGACGATGCGTCCGGCGCTCTCGCCGGTGGAGACCCGCGGTCCGCTCGTCGACCGCTTCGGGCGCGTGCACCGCGACCTCCGGATCTCGCTCACCGACCGCTGCTCGCTGCGCTGCCAGTACTGCATGCCGGCCGAAGGTGTGCCGTGGCTCGCGAAGGACAACATCCTGACGACCGACGAGCTCGAACGCGTCGCGCGCGTCGCCGCGTCGCTCGGCATCACCGAGGTGCGGCTCACGGGCGGCGAACCGCTCATCCGGCGCGACGTGGTCGACGTCGTGCGCCGCATGGCCGCGATCGAGGGGCCCGACGGCCCGCTCGAGGTGTCGATGACGACGAACGGGCTGAAGCTCCCCGAGCTCGCGCCCGCGCTCGCCGAGGCGGGGCTCACACGGGTCAACATCTCGATCGACACGCTCAAGCCCGAACGGTTCGCCGAGCTCACCCGCCGCGACCGCCTCGACGACGTCCTCGCGGGCATCGACGCCGCGCGCGCCGCCGGGTTCTCGCCCGTGAAGCTCAACGCCGTCGCGATGCGCGGCGTCAACGACGACGAACTCGTCGACCTCGTGCGCTACGCCGTGTCGATCGGCGCCGAGATGCGCTTCATCGAGCAGATGCCCCTCGACGCCGGACACATCTGGTCGCGCGTCGAGATGGTGCGCGGCGAGGAGATCCTCGAGCATCTCGCCGAGGCGTTCACGCTCACGCCCGTCGGTCAGCGTGGCGCGGCGCCCGCCGAACGGTTCCTCGTCGACGACGGTCCCGCGACCGTCGGCGTCATCGCGTCGGTCACGGCGCCGTTCTGCGGGGCGTGCGACCGTGTGCGCCTCACCGCCGACGGGCAGCTCCGCAACTGCCTCTTCGCGCGCACCGAAGACGACCTGCTGCCGCTCCTCCGCGGCGACGGCGACGGGAACGGGATCGGCACCGACGACGATCTCGCCGCCGTGTTCGTGCGCTCGATCGGCGCGAAGCTCGCGGGCCACGGTATCGACGACGAGGGCTTCCTCCAGCCCGACCGCCCGATGAGCGCGATCGGCGGGTAGCGGCGTTCCTGTCGCTCTCGTCGACCTGCCCCGCTCCGCAATTCAGGAAGAACCGGGACACTCGCGGTGTGTCGGGACCCGACCCGCCGACGAACAGCCGATTCGTCCTGAATTGCGTTTCGGGGTCGCGGGGTCGCGGGGTTCGCGGGTTCGCGGGTTCGGGGAGTGCGGTGACTGTGGCGGCTCAGCCGCCCGCGAAGGGCGGCAGCACGTCGACGGTTGCGCCGTCGGGGATGCGAACGGATGCCTCGCCCGCGCGCACTCCGTCGACGAGGAAGCTGCACCGGCCGAGCACGCGCTCGAGCGCGGCGCCGTGCCGGGCGACGAGGGCGGCGCGGAGCGCGCCCAGGTCGAGCGACCCAGGACCGGAAGATACGAGACCGGATGTGTCGAGCGGCTCCTGCTCGAGCCCCGCGGCCTCGGCGGCCGCCGCGAAGTACCTCACCGTCACCACGAGTCCGTCACGCCTCCCGCTTCCACTCGCCCGACTTGCCGCCCGTCTTGGCGACGAGCCGCACGCCCTCGATGGAGACATCCTTGTCGAGTCCCTTGACCATGTCGACGACCGCGAGCGCGGCGACGGTCACCGCCGTGAACGCCTCCATCTCGACGCCCGTGCGGTCGGCGGTGCCGACGGTCGCCCGGATGCGCACGCCCTCGTCGACGACCTCGAGGTCGACCGAGGCCGCGTGCACGCCGATCACGTGCGCGAGCGGCAGGAGTTCGGCAGTGCGCTTCGCGCCCTGGATGCCCGCGATGCGTGCGACGGCGAGCACGTCGCCCTTCGGTACGGTCCCGTCTCGGAGCGCGGCGACGACCGCGGGCGGGCAGTGCACGAACCCCTCGGCGGTCGCGCGGCGGACGGTCGGCGCCTTCTCCGTGACATCCACCATGCGCGCGTGCCCCGCGGCGTCGAGGTGCGTGAAAGGCTGGGCGGGCTCGGTCACGAGGAGACCTCCAGGACGGGCAGGATGTCTCCCGCGGCGACTTCTGCGGTTCCCGACGGCACGATCGCGAACCCCTCGGCCGACGCGAGCGCGCCCGCGAGGTGCGAGGCCGATCCGCCGCCTGTCGCGGGCCGGATGCGCCCCTCCTCGTCGAACCGGACGGGCATGTACTGACGGCGCTCGTCGCGCGGACGCCAGCCCTCTGCGACCACCGCCTCGCGCGCGGGAGACGCGACGGGCGGCAGCCCTTGCAGCGCGCGGATCGCGGGCCGCACGAACACCTCGAACGACACGGCGACGCTCACGGGGTTGCCCGGCAGTCCGAAGAAGAGCGCACCCGACGGCAGCGCGCCGAACGCCTGCGGACGCCCGGGCTGCATGTCGACCGTGCGGAACGCGATGCGTCCGCCGGGCGCGAGCGCGGCCTTGACGGGGTCGTGCGCGCCGACGCTCACCCCGCCCGTCGAGATCACGACGTCGGCGGATGCCTCGGCCACGACCCGTTCGACCTCGGCGAGGAACCGCGGCGGATCGTCGCCGACGCGCGACACCGAGACGATCTCGGCGCCCGCGGAGGCGACGACGGCGGCGAGGAGGACGGCGTTCGAGTCTGGGATCCGGCCGCGTCCTGTCGCGCGACGGCCGGGCGCGACGAGTTCGTCGCCCGTCGTGATGATCGCGACCCGTGGCGCGCGGTGCACGGCGACTTCGCCGACCCCGCCGCGGCGATCGCGCCGAGCCGGTAGGGGTCAGCAGCGATCCCGCCGGAACCACGAGGTCGCCGGGGGAGAGGTCGGCTCCGGCATCCCGCACGAAGGCGTGCGGACGCGCGGGGGCGAGCACCTCGACGGTCTCGCCCACCTCGGCCCACGACCGGTCGACCGCGTACGCAGCGGTCTGCTCGACCGGCACGACGGCGTCGGCCGCCGACGGGAGCGCGGCGCCGGTCATGATCCGCACGGCCTCGCCCGGTGCCAGAGGCGGGTCGTCGGGGCTGCCCGCGGCGACCTCCGCGACGACCCTGAGTGCGACCGGTTCGGCCTCGGTCGCGCGGGAGGTGTCGGCGGCGCGCACCGCGTAACCGTCCATGGCGGAGTTGTCGAACGGAGGCACGGCGGCCCATGCGCGCACGACGTCATGGGTCGCCCGGCCCGCGGCGCGTTCGAGCGGCACGACGACGGTGTCGAGCGGGCGCGCCGCGGCGAGGATGTCGGCGAGGTGCTCCTCGACGGGGATGCCGGGGGCGTGGCCGTGATGGTCGTGGCTCATGCGGTCGCTCGCGGAGCGTGGCCGTCTGCGACAGGTGCGGCCCCGACGCGAACCGGCCCCGGCCAGTCCACGAACCCGCCCGCGAGCACCCGCACGCGCACTCCCGATTCGACGCCGGCCCGTGCGAGCGCGATCGCCGCGCGCTCCGCGCGCGCTTCGAAGTGGCAGTGCACGACGACCTCGGTGCCGGCGAGCGCCTCGAGCGACGCCAACGCCGCGTCGGGGTCGCGGAGCACCTCTCCGAGCGGCAGGAGCACGGCGCCGTCGATCGCGCCCGCCGCGAACTCGCCCGGCTCGCGCACGTCGACGAGCGCGAAGCGCGCCGCCCCGGCGGTGCGGGCTGCGAGCAGGTCGGCGAGTGCGGCGGGGTCGACGCGCTCGATGTCGGGGAGCGGAGCAGGCGCCGGTTCAGGCGCAGGAGTGCGCCCGGATGCCTCGGACACGGCCCGCACGACGGGCAACGCGCCGCTCGAGACATCCGCCCGCTTCAACGGGATCTCGCGCTGGCGCGCGGTGAGCGAATCGATGACGAGCACGCGACCGAGCAGCGGCTCGCCGATGCCCGCGATGAGCTTGATCGCCTCGCTCGCCATCATCGCGCCGACCTGCGTGCACAGGGCGCCCATGACACCGGCCTCGGCGCACGACGGCACCTCGCCCGGCGCGGGCGGCTCGGGGAAGAGGTCGCGCAATCGAACCGGATCGCCGCCCGTCGGGCGCGACCAGAACACCGACAGTTGCGCATCGAAGCGCAGCACGCTCGCCCACACGAGCGGGATGCCGAGCTCGTCGCACACGTCGCCGATGAGGTACCGGGTCTCGAAGGTGTCTGTGCCGTCGAGCACGAGGTCGTACTCGGCGAGGATCTCGCTCGCGTTCGACCGGTCGATGCGCACCTCGTGCGTGCGGATCGCGGTGTCTGGTGCGATCGCCGCGATGGTCTCGGCCGCGCTCACGACCTTCGGCCGACCCACGTCGGCGACGCCGTGCACGGGCTGGCGGTGCAGGTTCGAGAGCTCGACGACGTCGTCGTCGACGATGCCGATCGTGCCGACGCCCGCCGCGGCGAGCGACAGGAGGGCCGGCGCGCCGAGCCCGCCGGCGCCCACGACGCACACGCGCGCGGCGCGCAAGCGGCGCTGCCCGAGCTCGCCGAGTTCGGGAAGGCGCAGTTGTCGGTCGACGCGCGCCTGCTCTCTCGGGGGGAGCGCGTCTGCGGGTTCGACGAGCGGCGGCAGTGCCATGTCCCCACGCTAGCCCCGTCGCGGGCCGATGGGTGGAGTCGTGATGATTCCGCGGCCGTGGATCGCGTGACTTGCCGCAGATGCGGCGATATGCTCCGGATCATGCCGCAGTTTCGGATCGCCGAGGTGGCAGGCCTCCTCGGAGTCAGTGACGACACGGTTCGTCGATGGGTCGATCAAGGTGCGCTCGCCGCGTCGACCGACGACCACGGACGACTCGTGGTCGACGGCGCCGACGCCGCGCGGCGCGCGGTCGAGGTCGCCGACGCCGCCGACGACCCGTCGAGCGTCGGCCGGAGCGCCCGGAACCGCTTCGTCGGCCTCGTGACGCGCGTCATCCGCGACGGCGTCATGGCCCAGGTCGACATCCAGGCGGGGCCGCACCGCGTCGTCTCGCTCATGTCGGCAGAAGCGGTCGACGAACTCGGACTCGAAGTCGGCACCCTCGCGGTCGCGGTGGTCAAAGCCACGACCGTCATCGTCGAAACCCCAGGAGGCTCAAGATGAACCGGATGTCCCGCACCGCACGTTCCCGTCGCTCCACCCTCGTCGGCGTCGCCGCGCTCGCCGCGGGCGCGACGCTGTTCGCATTCTCGGGCTGCGCCTCGGGAGGCGGCGCACCGGCGACGGAGTCGCCGACGCCGACGGCGACCGAGGAGGCCGACACCCTCACGGGCGACCTCACGATCTACGCGGCGGCGTCGCTCAAGGCGGCGTTCGACGAGCTCGCGGGCGAGTTCGAGAAGGCGCACCCCGACGTCACGATCGTGCCGATCGTCTACGACGGCTCGTCGACCCTCGCGACCCAGCTCGTCGAGGGCGCACCCGCCGACGTCTTCGCGTCGGCCGACGAGAAGAACATGACGACCGTCTCCGACGCGGGCCTCCTCGAGGGCACGGCGCAGCTCTTCGCGACGAACACCCTCGTCATCGCAACGCCGCCCGACAATCCCGGCAACGTCCAGTCGCTCGCCGACCTCGCGAATCCGGATGTCTCGGTCGTGCTGTGCGCCCCCGAGGTGCCCTGCGGCAACGCTGCGCACCAGCTGCTCGACCTCGACGGTGTCGCCGTGACCCCCGTGAGCGAGGAGCAGAACGTCACGGCCGTGCTCACGAAGGTGACCGCGGGCGAGGCCGACGCGGGGCTCGTGTACGCGACCGACGCCGCTGGCGCGGGCTCGAGCGTCAAGGCGATCGTGCCCGAGAACGCCGACCAGGTCGTGAACAAGTACCCCATCGCGGCGCTCGCAGGGGCGGCGAACCCCGACGCGGCGGCGGCGTTCGTCGAGTTCATCCTCGGCGACGAGGGCCAGGCGGTGCTCGAGCGCCTCGGGTTCGGCCGGCCCTGAGACATCCGAAGCTTCGCGCTGCCGCGCCGACCGCGCGGGGCGGAGCCGCAGCCATATGATCCGCGTATGACCCGCGCCCGACGAACCGAGCCCTCGCCGCTCGGTGCGATCCCGCCGGCCGTCCTCGTGCCGGCGGTGATCGCGATCGCGGTGCTCGTGCTGCCGCTTCTCGCGCTCGTCGGGCGCGTCGACTGGTCGACGTTCTGGGCGGATGCGACCTCGCAGGCCGCCCTCGAGGCGCTCGGGCTCTCGCTCGTGACGGGCGTCGTCGCGACGCTCGTGTGCCTCGTGCTCGGGGTGCCGCTCGCGCTCCTCATCGCGCGTGCGACGCCCCGGGTCGCGGGGCTCCTGCGGGCGCTCGTGACGATCCCGTTGGTGCTGCCGCCCATGGTCGGCGGCATCGCGCTGCTGTTCCTCCTCGGCCGCACGAGTCTCGTGGGCGGGTGGCTCGACACGGCGTTCGGGTTCCGGCTGCCGTTCACGACCGCGGCCGTCGTCATCGCGCAGGTGTTCGTCGCGATGCCGTTCCTCGTGCTGTCGGTCGAGGGCACGTTGCGGGCGACGGGCACCGACTACGAGCGGGTCGCGTCGACGCTCGGCGCGTCGCGGTGGACGGCGTTCCGCCGCGTGACCGTGCCGCTCGCGGCGCCCGGACTCATCGCCGGAACCGTGCTGTGCTTCGCGCGCGCGATCGGCGAGTTCGGCGCGACGGCCCTCTTCGCAGGCAACGCCGCGGGCACGACGCGCACGATGCCGCTCGCGATCTACACGGCGTTCAACGGCGCGGGCGTCACGCAGGGCACGGCCGTCGCGCTCTCGATCGTGCTGCTCGTCGTCGCGGTCGCGATCCTCCTGCTGGTGCGCGGGTGGCGGCCGGGGAGCGTGCGATGAGCGCTTCGCAGTCGACGGATGTCCCGGTGTCGCAGCCGACCGCGCGCGGGGCGCTCGCCGCCCGCATGCGGATCACGCGCGGCGCGTTCTCGCTCGACGTCGCCCTCGACGTGCGTCCCGGCGAGACGCTCGCGCTCCTCGGCCCCAACGGCGCCGGCAAGTCGACCGTGCTCGGCGTGCTCGCGGGGCTCCTGCACCCCGATGAGGGGCGCCTCGAGCTCGACGGGCGGGTGCTCGTCGAGGCATCCGCCGATTCGTCTCGAGCCGAGATCGAGACCCGGCCCGAGCGGCGCGGGATCGGGCTCCTCGGGCAGGAGCCGCGGCTCTTCCCGCACCTCACGGTCGCGCAGAACGTCGCGTTCGGGCCGCGATCGGCGGGCATGCCGCGCGGTGACGCGCACGAGCTCGCGCTCGACTGGCTTCGACGCGTCGACCTCGACGGATTCGGCCCGCGCCGCCCCGCGCAGCTCTCGGGCGGCCAACGACAGCGCGCCGCGATCGCCCGCGCGCTCGCCGCAGGCCCGTCGCTCCTCCTCCTCGACGAGCCGTTCGCGTCGCTCGACGTCGAGTCGGTGCCGGCGATCCGCGCGCTCCTGCGCGAACGCCTCTCCGACACGGGCACGTCGGCGATCGTCGTGAGCCACGACGTGCTCGACGCCGTCGTGCTCGCCGACCGCACGGCCGTGCTCGACGCCGGACGGGTCGTCGACGACGGGCCTACGCGCGACGTGCTCGCGTCGCCCCGGAGTCCCTTCACGGCGGCGCTCGCGGGCGTCAACCTCGTCGCGGGCGTCGCCGACCACGGTGCCGTCGTCGCACGGCGCAGCATCGGCGCCGACGTGCGGTTCACGGGCGCCGTCGGCGAAGACGGAGCACCGGATGCCTCGGAGCCGCTCGCCGACGGACAGCCCGCGGCCGCGGTGTTCCGGCCCTCGTCGGTCGTGGTCGCGACGACCCGGCCCGAGGGCACGAGCCTCAGGAACGTCTGGAGCGACCGGCTCGTCGCCCTCGAGCCTGCGCCGAGCGGCGTGCGCCTGCGGTTCTCCGATCCGCCCGTCGCCGCCGACGTGACGGCCGCCGCCGTCGCGGAGCTCGGGCTCGCGCCCGGCCAGGAGCTGTGGCTCGCCGTCAAGGCCGCCGAGGTCCGCGTGCACCCCCTCGGCGGGGGTGCTCGCTAGGCTTCCCGTATGTCCGATGCGGTCCAGCAAGCGAAAGACGCGGCCGCGGCGGCAGCCGCCGCAGCCCAGGCGCTCCAGGCGCAGGCGCAGGAGGCGATCCGCAAGGCCGAGGAGGCGCAAGCCCTCGCGCAGGCCGCGATCGAGGCGCAAGAGCGGGCCGCGACGGCGCAGGCCGAGGCGGATGCCGCGTCGGCGACGCCGCCCGCAGGTGCTCGGCCCGAGGCATCCGCGCAGCCAGAGGCATCCGCCGTCCCTTCGCCCGTCGCAACCGGCCCGCTCGCCGAAGCCGACGTCGAAACCATCCGAGCCGGGTACGCGTTCGACGGGCTCGCCCTCGAACTCGGCGCCCTCGTCAACGGCGACCCGCGGCCCGACGTGCAGGTACGCATCCCGATCGCGATGACGAACCGCCACGGGCTCGTCGCGGGCGCGACGGGCACGGGCAAGACGCGCACGCTCCAGGTGCTGGCCGAGCAGTTGTCGGCGGCGGGCGTCGCCGTGTTCGCGGCCGACGTCAAGGGCGACCTGTCGGGCATCGCGACGCCGGGCGAGGCGAGCGCGAAGCTCCTCGAACGCACCGAGGGCATCGGGCAGTCGTGGTCGGCCGAAGCCTTCCCGACCGAGTTCTTCTCGCTCGGCGGCATCGGCCGCGGCGTGCCGATTCGCGCGACCGTCGCGGGCTTCGGGCCGCTCCTGCTGTCGAAGGTGCTCGGCCTCAACGACACGCAGGAATCGAGCCTGCAGCTCGTCTTCTCCTACGCCGAGAACGCGGGGCTCGCCCTCCTCGACCTCGAAGACCTGCGCGCCGTGCTGCAGTACCTCACGAGCGACGACGGCAAGGCCGAGCTCGAGGGCGTCGGCGGGCTCAGCAAGGCGACCGTCGGCGTGATCCTCCGCGAACTCGTCGTGTTCGCCGAAGCGGGCGCCGACGTGTTCTTCGGCGAGCCCGAGATCGACACCGCCGAGTTCATCCGCCAGGCGTCCGACGGTCGCGGCATCGTGAGCCTCCTCGAAGTGCCGGGCGTCGCCGACCGGCCCGCGCTCTACTCGACGTTCCTCATGTGGCTCCTCGCCGACCTGTTCAACGACCTCCCCGAAGTCGGCGACCTCGACAAGCCCAAGCTCGTCTTCTTCTTCGACGAGGCGCACCTGCTGTTCACGGGCGCCTCGAAAGACTTCCTCCAGCAGATCGTGCAGACCGTCAGGCTCATCCGCTCGAAGGGCGTCGGCGTCTTCTTCGTCACCCAGACACCCAAAGACGTGCCGGGCGACGTGCTCGCCCAACTCGGCTCGCGCATCCAGCACCAGTTGCGCGCGTTCACGCCCGACGACGCGAAGGCGCTCCGCGCGACGGTGTCGACCTACCCGACGTCGGCGTACGACCTCGAAGAGGTCCTCACGACGCTCGGCACGGGCGAGGCGGTCGTCACGGTCATGAACGAGAAGGGCGCTCCCAGCCCCGTCGCGCGGACGAGGTTACGTGCGCCCCAGGCGCTCATGTCGCCGACTCCGGATGCCTCGATCGACGCCGCCGTCGCGGCCTCGCCGCTGCAGGCCCGATATGGGGTCGCCGTCGACCGCGAGTCGGCCGCCGAGCTCCTCACCTCGAAGATGAACGCCGCCGCCGAGGCCGCCCGCGCCGCCGACGAAGCCTCGGAGCGGGCCAAGGCCGACGCCGAGTACGAGCGGCAGGTCGCCGAGATCGAGAAGCAGCGGCGCAAAGAGGAGAAGGCGGCCCAAGCCGAGTACGACCGACTCATGAAGCGCACGGGTTCGTCAGGGTCGTCGCGTTCGTCTGGTTCGTCGCGCGCGCGTTCGACGCGCGGGTCGCAGTCGGTGCTCGAACAGGTGCTCGGCTCGAAGGCGACGCGCGACGTGCTGACGAGCGTCGTCGAGGGCATCTTCGGCACGAGGCGCCGCCGGTGAGCGGGGCCGAGCCCGAGGCATCCGTCGCCTTCGCACCGATCATCCGCCTGTACCGCCCCGCCGACCGCGACCAGGTCGCCGAGGTGTGCCTCAAGACCGCCGCGTCGGGCGGCGACGCGACCGGGAAGTACTTCGACGACCTGCTCATGCCCGACGTGTTCGCGCTGCCGTACGTCGAATACGCGCCCGACCTGGCCTTCGTCGTCGCCGAGACGACAGCCGACGGGCGCCCCGACCGTGTGCTCGGGTACTGCATCGGCGTCGCCGACACGGCCGACTTCATCGACTGGTGGACGCGCGAGTGGACCCCAGGCTTCGCCGCGAGGCATCCGCTCGCCGACGCCGTCGCACGCCCGTTCGGTCAGGGGATCTTCGACTTCGGCCTCGACCCCGAGCGCATGCGCATCGCCGAGCTCGCCGACTATCCCGCGCATCTGCACATCGACCTGCTGCCCGAACTGCAGGGCCTCGGGTTCGGGCGGAAGCTCATCGACACCATGCGCGCCGCGCTCGCCGCACGCGGCGTGCCCGCCCTGCACCTCGGCGTGGACCCGCGCAACACGGGCGCGCGGGCGTTCTACGAGCGGCTCGGATTCCACGAGCTGCCGTCGAGCACGCCCACGGCGCCGCTCTACGGGATCGCGACGAGCGACTGACGCTCGGCTCGCTCGCGGCTCAGCCGCTGAATCGCTCGAACCAGTACAGGAAGCCCGGGTCGCTGCGCCGCAGTTCGCCGACCGTCATCGGGTTCGTGCGCACGACCTCGTCGACCTCGAGCGTCGCCGCGACCTCGTCCATCGCCTCGCACTCCCAGAACGCCCCGCGCATGCGCAGCAGGCAGCGGCCGTCGCGGCCGACGACGAAGAGCTGGGCGGATGTCTCGTCGCTCGCCCCGCGGTAGAGGTCGAGCCGCACGACCGACGCGACGTCACGCGCGGCGACCGAGTTGATGCGGCCGAAGAACCCGCGCTCGACGACGCCGTACCGACTGATCGAGACCTCGGTGCGCCGGTACCGCACGAGCGCGAACGCCGTCACGGCGAACACGACGATCGCGCTCGCGGCGAGCGCCGAGCGAAGCCCGGGATCGGGCTGCTGCAGACTCCACGCGGCGATCCCGACGAGCGGAAGCGCGACGATCGCGATCTGCAACCCGATGCTGCGAGCAAGCGAGCGACGCGGCCTCAGGGTCAGAACCCTGAGGCCGTCGCCCCCTACTGCCGTCGATACCGTGACGGAGCCCCCTGCGTCCCCACTCCTCAGATTCATCGGTATCGCTGACATCGAGTACATGATGCGGAATCACGAGGATCCCGCGCTATTCGGCATTAATGAGGACACGGGAGTTTCGAGGGGGCGGGGGCGCGTTGTTTCGGCGGATGTCGCGGGGTCGGCACAGAATGCGGATCCCCTTGTGCAGGAGTATCTTGCCGCCGTGAGGGCTGGTCGACCGTGCCTTCGGGTGCGTGCCGACACCTGGACTTGGGGGTCGCCATGAACGCCGTCAGCGTGCGCCGCTCGTGCTCTGTTCTCGGGGCGATCGCTCTCCTGCTCACCGCGGCCGGTTGCGCCGATGGCGCGAGCGGGCCGTCGCCATCGCCAACCGCCTCCGAGCCCGAGGAGCCTCCGGACGTCGACATCGGCGAGCTCGGTGCCGAGTCGATCGAGGTGGAGCCCTTCGGCGACTTCCTGATGTCTTCGGGCGACCTGGTGTGGGTCTCGGGCGTCGCTCCGGGCATCGTCGCGTACGACGACACCATGTCGCCGGTGTTCCAGGTCGAAACGGGGACCGTGTGGTCTGCGCTCGAGTTCGGCCACGGGTACATCTGGGCGGCTGAGGCGGCCGACGACCTCCAGGCGACGGCGCTCGTGCGGATCGCGCCCGCAGACGGGACCGCGGTCCGCTTCGCTGTGCCGTCGCCCGGTGTACCGCAGGAGTCGTCGATCGCCGTCACGGAGGACGCCGTCTGGGCGGGCATCCCGCCGGCCGCGGACGGCGCCTGGTCGCTCGTCGGTCTCGACCCGGAGTCGGGAGCCGTGGTCCACACCTTCGACGCCGGCTCCGACGCGATCGCGGCCGTGCGCGGCGGGTTCGGGTCGCTGTGGGTGACGAGGCCGACCGGTGTGCTGGCGCGCTTCGACCCCGGCACCGGTGAGCTCGTCGCCGAGATCGAGCTCCCGCCCAGTTCGACGTTCCTGTCGGTCGGTCCCGACGCGGTCTGGGTGATGGATCAGCGCGGCCGGGTGTCGAAAGTGGACCCCGAGACGAATGAGGTGTCGGCGACGATCGACGCGAATCCGCTCGGCATCATCGGCGGGGACATCGTCGCCACGGCCGATGCGGTGTGGCTGCAGGCGACCAGCCGCCTCGCGGTCGAGATCGACCCTGCAACGAACGCCGTCGTGCAGCGACTGCTTCCCGCGGAAGGCAGCGGCAGCGTCGCGGTCACCGCCGACGGCGCCGTCTGGATCACCGCCCACGACGTGCTGAAGCTCTATCGGATCCCGCCGGGATAGTCGCTCGGAACGCCGAACGCCCCGGGCTTCATGCCGAGGGGCGTTCGGGTGGTGAAATCGGCGGAGGATGGGGTGTCTGAGTTCGCGACATAGGTCACAGGTGATGTGTCGCTCATGAGTCGCGTCATAGGTCACAGTCGGCGGCATGTCGAAGCACCGGGTGATCGTGTTGAAGATCGTCGCGAAGCAACTCACCGTCACCGAGGCGGCGGAGCAGTACGGACTCTCTCGGCGGCATCTGCACCGGCTCCTCGCCCGTTACCGGGAGGAGGGACTGGATGGCCTGGAGTCTCGTTCCCGAGCCCCTCGAACCTCACCGCAGAAGACGACAGACCGGGTGCGGGACCGCATCGTCGAACTGCGCCGCGCTCTGACCGACGCCGGAAGCGATGCCGGGCCGGTCACGATCGCCTGGTATCTGCGCACGGAAGGGCTGCGACCGCCGTCGACGTCCACGATCCGACGGGTCCTGCACGCCGCCGGCCTGATCATTCCCGAGCCGAGGAAGCGTCCGAGATCCTCCTACGTGCGGTTCGAAGCATCCCAGCCCAACGAGACCTGGCAATCCGACTTCACCCACTGGCGCCTTGCCGACGGCACCGATGTCGAGATCCTGAACTGGCTCGATGACCACTCCCGCCTGCTGCTGTCCTGCACCGTCCACCACCCGGTCACCGGCCAGGACGTCGTGGACACGTTTCTCGCCTGCGTCGACGACTACGGCCCGCCGGCGTCCACGCTGACCGACAACGGCCGCGTCTACACCGCCCGACATGGCGGAGGACGCAACGCGTTCGAATACGTCCTGGCCGTACTGAACATCGTGCAGAAGAACGGCGCCCCGAACCGCCCGCAGACTCAGGGGAAGATCGAACGCTTCCACCAGACCCTCAAACGCTGGCTGACCGCCCGACCCCGCGCGACCACGATCCCCGAGCTGCAACATCAGCTCAATCAATTCCGGGAGCACTACAACCAGCACCGCCCGCACCGCGCTCGAGAAACGACTCCCGCGATCGCCTACGCAGCCTCACCGAAAGCCGCGCCCGCCAGCAGCCGCCCCGACACCATCCACTACCGCGTCCGCCACGACCACGTCGGCAGCAACGGCAAGATCAGCTTCCGCCGTGCCGCCCGCATGCACCACCTCGGAATCGGCGCGAACCACCGCGGCACACCCGTCATCCTCATCGCCGACGAACACACCGTCACCGTCATCGCACTCCGCACCGGCGAAATCATCGCGACCAACACCATCGACCCCAACAAGGCCTACTGGCGCAACACGATGAGAGCCCCAGGCCGATGGCCCGGGGCTCTCAAAACGTGACCTATGTCGCGACTCAGGTGAGACCTATGTCGCGACTCATCACATCGGCGGAGGATGGGGGATTCGAACCCCCGAGGGCTTTCACCCAACACGCTTTCCAAGCGTGCGCCATAGGCCACTAGGCGAATCCTCCAGGGACCCCTCACGCACCCGCCAGAGCCCGGTTACCCTTGCTGCGTTTCCGCCCTGGGGGAGTTGGCCTGGATGGCGCCACGTGAGGAGCCTGGGACAGTCTACCTGAGCGCGATGCTCCCGCCGAACCACGGGCGGTCGCACCCGACCGGCAGCCCGACCCGCCGCCCGCACGGTCCGGCCCGCACGGCCCGCCCCGCCCACGCGCGCCGTAGGAGATTCGGCGCGGCGCGCCGGGTCGGCCCCGGCGTGGTGGCAAGAATCTCCTACGGCGTGGACGGCGGCCGCCGGGAAGGGCGGAGACGGCAGGGCGGAGACGGCAGGGCGGAGACGGCAGGATGGGCGTCAGACGCCCGGGTACCGCTCCGCGACGAAGGCCTCGAACGCCTCGCGGCTCGTCTTCTGCGGCGTGTAGCCGAGTACGGTCTTGAGCCTCGTGTTGTCGAGCACGGGCCGGTACCGGAGGAACCCGACGCGTTCGGGGCCGTGCACGGTCAACCGCAGCGCGTGTCCGACGCGGAGCGCGAACGCGAGGAGCCCCGCGGGCACGACGAGCGTCTTCTTGCCGAGCCGGGCGGCGATCTCGGGCACCGTGACCTTGCCGTCGCCCGCGACGTTGAACGCGCCGCTCACCGAAGACGAGCCCACAGCGCCCGCGACGATCGCACCGACGACGTCGTCGACCCACACGAACACGAACGGGCTGTCGCTGCCGCGCACGACGAGGAGCCGCGGGCCGTCCCAGAGCGCCGTGATCTGGTTGCGAACGGTCGGGCCGAGGATCGTGCCGATGCGCAGCACGACTTGCGAGAGCGACGGGTGCGATGCCCGATACGAAGCCAGCATCTCCTCGACGAGCCGCTTGTGGCGCGAGTAGCTGAACTCCTCGTTGCCGCGGATCGGGTCGTCCTCGGTGAGCCACTCGGGCGCGTCGGCGTGGTAGCCGTAGGCGGCGCCCGACGATGACACGACGATGCGGGTCACGCCCGCGGCGACGGCGGCTTCGAGCACGTTGCGGGTGCCGTCGACGTCGACCCGGCGCTCGACGTCTTCGCCGACCGTGCCGGGGTTCACGATCGCGGCGAGGTGCACGATCGTGTCGATCGAGTGGGCGGCGAGGGCGGCGGCGATGTCGCCGGGCACCGTCACGTCGACGCGCTCGAAGACGACGCCGTCAGGCAGCGCGGCGGAGTCGGCAGGCGACCGCACGTCCGCGGAGACGACGAGCGAGACATGCGGATGCTCCGACAGCGCCCGAACCGCAGAAGACCCCAGGAACCCGCTTCCGCCCGTGACGAGGATGCGCTTCATGCAGTCGCCTCAGGCGCGGAAGCGGAAGAGGCGACGCCCGAGGCATCCGCCCCCTCGCGCTTTTTCGAATGCCGCGCCCACAGCGTCGCGACGATGAGGCCGGCGATGATGTCCCACACGCCCCACCAGCCGGCGACGACGGCCATGCCGCCGAGCCCGTGGAAGAACGTGAACACGAGGCCGAGGCCGAGGCCCGCGTTTCGGATGCCGACCTCGAACGTGATGGCCTTGCGGTCGCGCGGCGGCAGCCCGCCGATGCGCGCGGCGCCGTAGCCGAGGGCGAGCGCGACGGCGTCGTGCAGGAACACGACCGACAGCACGATGCCGAGCACCGACACGAACACCGCCCAGTTGCCCGCGAGGGCGGCGACGATGAACCCGACGAGGGCGAGGAGGCTGATCCAGCGCGCCCACGGCTGCACCTTCGCCGCGAACCTCGGGAAGCGCGCCCGCAGGAGGAACCCGACGGCGAACGGCAGGCCGATGATGAGGAGGATCTCGAGCATCATCTGCCACCCGTTGAGGCTCACCTGCTCGAGGAACGCCGAGCCGGTCGGGTGCAGACCGCCCCAGAACGCGAAGTTCAGCGGCAGCACGAAGATGTAGATGACGTTCGTGACGGCCGTCATCGACACCGACAGGGCGACGTTGCCGCGCGAGCGGTAGGTCAGCACTTGCGAGATGTTGCCGGGCGGGCAGCACGCCACGAGGATCATGCCGAGCGCGATCGACCCCTGCACCTGCAGCAGCAGCGTGAGCCCGAACGTCACGGCGGGCAGCAGGACGATCTGCGTGACGAGCGCGATGATCATCGCCTTCGGCGCCTTCGCGACGGCCTTGAAGTCGTCGACGGTCGTGTCGAGCGCGATGCCGAACATGATGAACCCGAGCACGACGTTCAAGATCACGAGCGAGCCGGGGGCGAAGTTCACGACGACGTCGTCGACGTTCATGCGCGGGTCCCTTCAGGGGTGGGAGAGGCGGAAGGAGCGGTGGCGGATGTCTCAGCCGCCGCCTGCGGCAATGCAGGCAGCGTACGCGCCAGCTTCTTGACCGTGCGGCGGTAGGCGTCTTTGTTGACGTAGTACGACATGCGGTCGAGCCCCAGGTACTTGTACCCGCCCGTCAGGTCGGGCCACGGGGCATCCGCCCGCGCTCTGAACGCGGCCGCCCGCTCGGGCGCGTCGCGCACGGCGGCGAGGTAGGCGGCGACGAGCTCGGCCTGCTCGGCGCGCCCCTGCCAGCCGATGCCCGACGCCTCGATCATGCCGAGCACGAACAGCCCGTTGAACGACGGCGGGAACACGTTGAGGTAGAGCGTCGGCGACGCGTTCGTCCAGTTGAGGAGCTGCTTGTCGACGAACGGGTAGTCGAGCGTGTAGCCCGTCGCGAGCATGACGAGGTCGTAGTCGGCGCTGCGTCCGTCCGTGAAGTGCACGGTCGTGCCGTCGAACCGCTCGATGTCGGGCATGATGCGGAGGTCCCCTGGCCGAGGTGGTGCAGCACGAGCGTGTTCACGATCGGGTGCGACTCGTAGATCTTGTAGTCGGGCTTCGGGAACCCGAACTTCACGGGGTCGCCCGTGAACAGCTTCAGCACGCGCGAGTCGAACGCCTGCTTGAGGCGCGCGGGCAGCGGACGGCCCTGGTTGAGCGTGTCGGCGGGCTTGCCGAACAGGTAGCGCGGCACGAAGTAGTAGCCGCGGCGCACGCTCAGATCGACGGATGCCGCGTGGTGCACCGCGTCGACGGCGATGTCGCACCCCGAGTTTCCGGCGCCGATGATGAGCACGCGCTTGCCGTCGAAGACGCTCGCCGACTTGTACGCGCTCGTGTGCACGATCTCGCCCGTGAACTCGCCCGCGAACGTGGGCACGTTCGGTTCGGCGAGGGTGCCGTTCGCGAGCACGACGGCCGAGAAGGTCTCGGTTGCTTCGGCGGATGTCTCGGCGTCGCCGTGTGCGGACACCGTCGTCACGAGCCATCCGCTCTTCCCGGTCGCATCGCCGTCGACGGGCTCGACCTTCGTGACCTTGCGACCGAATCGGATGTGCTCGCGGAGGCCGAACCGGTCGGCGAACTCGCGGAAGTAGCGGTGCAGTTCGCGGTGGCCCGGGTAGTCGGTCTCGGAGTCCATCGGGAACTCGGCGAACTCGGTCGTCGTGCGCGACGAGATGAGGTGCGCCGACTCGTACACCGTCGAGCGGGGGTTGTCGATGTTCCAGAGTCCGCCCACGTCGTCGGCGGCTTCGAAGACGACGAACGGAAGGCCCGCGCGGGCGAGGGCGCGCGCACCGGCGAGGCCGGACGGCCCCGCGCCGATGACGGCGATGGGGTTCACAGAAGACTCCTGTGTCTCGAGTGGAGCGTGCCGCTTCGGGTGCGGCGGCACCGCGTGGGGAGCGCGGGCGTCAGGACAGCATAAGCCGGATGTCTCGGCGCCGAGGTTTCTCCCTCCCGCGGCGCCCCCTGCGCCAATAGGCTGGTGCCGTGGCGCACAGCATCTACATCTGTTCCGCCGAGGGCAACACGGGCAAGTCGACCGTCGCGCTCGGAACGCTCGACACGCTCGTGAGAAGGGTCTCGCGGGTCGGTGTCTTCCGCCCGATCACGCGGTCGGTCGACGAACCCGACTATGTGCTCGAACTCATGCTGGGCTACGACGGCGTCGTCGACATCCCGTACGACGAAGCGATCGGGGCGACCTACGACGAGGTCCACACCGACGCCGACGCGGCGCTCGCGAAGATCGTGCGTCGGTTCAAGGCGGTTGAGGCGAAGTGCGACGCCGTCGTCGTCATCGGCTCCGACTACACCGACATCGGCAGTCCGACCGAGCTGGGGTACAACGCCCGCATCGCGGCGAACCTCGGCGTGCCGGTGCTGTTCGCACTCGGCGGACGTCGGGCGCGGTCGGGTCCGACCTCCGAGGGCAAGGGCACGACCGAGGCGCGCACCCCCGACGAGCTCGCCCAGCTCGCCGAGATCTCGCTCGACGAGCTCGCGCGCGAGCACGCGACGATCCTCGGCGTCGTCGTGAACCGCGCCGACGCCGAGAAGCTGCCCGAGATCATCGCGGCCGTGAGCGCGACGTCCGCGCTCGCCGAGGCCGACGTGCTCGCCGCGGCGGGCGGTCGCCCGCACGTGTGGGCGATCCCCGAAGACCAGTACCTCGTCGCGCCGTCAGTGCGCACGATCATGCAGGCCGTGCACGGCGAGCTCGCGTCGGGCGACACGGGCCTGCTCGAGCGCGAGGCGCTCGCGGTCGTCGTCGCGGCGATGTCGATGGAGCACGTGCTGGATCACCTTGTGGAGGGCGCGGTCGTCATCGTCCCGGGCGACCGCAGCGAGGTGCTCCTCGGCGTGTTGACGGCCCACCACGCGGCGACGTTCCCGTCGATCTCGGCGATCGTGCTGACGGGCGGATTCCCCCTGCCCGAGACGGTCGATCGTCTCGTCGAGGGCATCCGATCCGGACTGCCGATCATCCGCACCGATTCGCCGACGTACGAGACGGCGGTCGCGATCACGCAGACCCGCGGTCGGCTCGCGGCCGAGTCGCAGCGCAAGCGCGACACCGCCCTCTCCCTCTTCGAGACCCATATCGACGGGCAGGCGCTCCTCGACGCGCTCGACGTCGCCCGAACCGACGTCGTGACGCCGCTCATGTTCGAGTACGGCCTGCTCGAACGCGCACGGCGCGCGAAGAAGCACATCGTGCTGCCCGAGGGCTACGACGACCGCATCCTGCGGGCTGCCGCGACGCTCCTCGCGCGCGAGGTCGCCGACCTCACGATCCTCGGCGAGGAGATCGAGATCCGCGCGCGCGCGATCGGGCTCGGGCTCGACATCTCGAAGGCGAAGGTCGTGTCGAACCACGACCCCGTGCTCGTGCTGAAGTTCGCCGAGGAGTACCGCCGGCGTCGCGCGCACAAGGGCGTGACGTTCGAGGCGGCGCGCGACACGGTGCAAGACGTGTCGTACTTCGGCACGATGATGGTCGAGCTGGGCCTCGCGGACGGAATGGTGTCTGGCGCGATGCACACGACGGCGCACACGATCCGTCCGGCGTTCGAGATCATCAAGACGAAGCCCGACGTGTCGGTCGTCTCGAGCGTGTTCCTCATGGCGCTCGCCGACCGCGTGCTCGTCTACGGCGACTGCGCGGTCGTGCCCGATCCCACGGCCGAGCAGCTCGCGGGCATCGCGATCTCTTCGGCGGGTACCGCGACCCAGTTCGGCATCGAGCCGCGCGTCGCGATGCTGTCGTACTCGACGGGGGAGTCGGGGTCGGGCGTCGACGTCGACAAGGTGCGCACGGCGACGGATCTTGTGAAGCTGCGGGCTCCCGACCTGCCGGTCGAGGGCCCATCCAGTACGACGCGGCGGCCGACGTCGCGGTGGCGCGTGCGAAGCTGCCCGATTCGACGGTCGCGGGGCGCGCGACGGTGTTCATCTTCCCCGACCTCAACACGGGCAACAACACCTACAAGGCGGTGCAGCGTTCGGCGGGCGCGGTCGCGATCGGGCCGGTGCTGCAGGGTCTCCGCAAGCCGGTCAACGACCTGTCGCGGGGGCGCTCGTTCAGGACATCGTGAACACGGTCGCGATCACCGCGATCCAGGCCGAGGGGGATGTCTCGTGAGGGTCGTGCTGGTCGTGAACTCGGGTTCTTCGTCGTTCAAGTACCAGCTCATCGACGTGGAGTCGTCGACGACTCTCGCGAGCGGGCTCGTGGAGCGCATCGGCTCGGGCGACGCGGCGGCGCGGCATTCGAATTCGAGCGGCGACGGCGACGGGCGGTGGGATTCGGATGTCTCGGCGCCCGACCATTTCGCGGCGTTCGACGTCATGGTCGCGGCCTTCGCCGAGCACGGCCCGTCGCTCGCCGAGTTCGCGCCGGCGGCGGTGGGGCACCGTGTCGTGCAGGGCGGCGCCCGGTTCTTCGAACCGACGATCGTGACGCCGCTCGTGAAGATCAACATCGACGAGTTGTCGGCGCTCGCGCCGCTCCACAATCCCGCGAACCTCGCGGGCATCGAGGCCGCGCAGCGGGCGTTCCCCGATGTGCCGCATGTGGCGGTGTTCGACACGGCGTTCCACCAGACGATGCCTCCTGCGGCCTACACCTACGCGATCGACAAGAAGCTCGCCGCGAAGCATCGCATCCGCAGGTACGGCTTCCACGGGACATCCCACCGCTTCGTGTCGCACGCGACCGCCGAGTTCCTCGGGAAGCCGCTCGAAGACCTGCGGCTCATCATCCTGCACCTCGGCAACGGGGCGTCGGCGTGCGCCGTGTCGGGCGGGCGCTCGGTCGACACGAGCATGGGGCTGACGCCGCTCGAGGGGCTCGTGATGGGCACGCGGTCGGGCGACCTCGACCCCGCCGTCCTCGTCTACCTGCAGCGCCGGGCGGGGCTGTCGGTCGACGCCGTCGACGCATTCCTCAATTCGCAGAGCGGTGTCCTGGGGCTCAGCGGACACGCCGACATGCGCGACGTCGAGCAGGCCTCGGCCGCGGGCGACCCCGACGCGACGCTCGCGCTCGAGGTGTACGCGCATCGGCTGCGCGGCTACATCGGGGCGTATGCGGCACAGCTCGGGCGGGTCGATGCGATCGTGTTCACGGCGGGGGTCGGCGAGAACTCGTCGCTCGTGCGCGAGTGGGCGCTCGCGGGCCTCGAGAGGTTCGGCGTCGAGCTCGATCCGTCGCTGAACGCGGTGCGCGCGTCGGTCGCGCGGCGGGTGTCTTCGGATGCCTCGAAGGTCGAGGTGCTCGTCGTGCCGACGAACGAAGAGCTCGAGATCGCCCGGGAGACGGCGGCCGCGGTCGGGGGGTAAGCGGGAGACCTCCGAAGTTCTACAAGAAGACTTGTACAACAGTTCTTGTAGAATTATCGTGGAGGCATGACCGAGCCCACGAGCACCGAGCCCACGAGCATCGACGTCCGCGACCCCGGGCCGCTGCGCGCCCTCGCGAACCCCGTGCGCCTGCGCCTGCTCGGCATGCTGCGCGTCGACGGCCCGGCGACGGTCGGGCAACTCGCCGAACGCTCGGGCGAAGCCGCGGGATCGGTGAGCTACCACCTCCAGACCCTCGCGAAGCACGGGTTCGTCGTCGAGGTGCCTGAACTCGCGCGCGACCGCCGCGAGCGGTGGTGGCAGGCCGTGCACGACTTCACGCACGTCGGCGCCGAGAGCGCGGCAGGAGATCCCGAGCGGCGCGATGCGTCCGAGGCCATGCGTCGCGCCGTGCTCGACTCGTACCACCGCGAGCTCCTCGACGCGCTCGAGGCCGAGCTCACCCTCGAACCCGAGTGGATCGAGGCATCCGATTCGAGCGACATCGCCGCGCACCTGACCCTCGACGAGTTCCGCGAACTCGCCGCGGACCTCGCCGCCGTCCGCGACAAGTGGTTCGCGCGCGGTCGCGACCGCCGCGACGGCACGCGCACCGTGCGGCTCATCACGCACGCCTTCCCGAGGGTCGAGCGATGAGCGAGCGGCGTGCGGCCGAGGCATCCGTCGACGGCGGCGCAGCCGCCTTCCCGACGCGCGAGATTCCGGATGCTCCCCGCCGACGTCTGCCGCTCGTGGCCCTGTTCACGGCGCAATTCGCATCGCTCTCGGGCAACGCGCTCGCGATGGTCGCGATCCCGATCCTCGCCCTCCAGCAGACCGGATCGCCGCTCGCGGCGGGCACTGCGGGTGTCTTCGCGACCGTCCCGCTCGTCATCGGGGGAGCGCTCGGCGGAGTGCTCGTCGACCGGTTCGGGTTCCGCATCTCGAGCATCGTCGCCGACCTCGCGAGTGCGCTCGCCGTCGCCGCCGTCCCGCTCCTGCACGCGACCGTCGGGCTGCCGTTCGGGGCGCTCCTCGCGCTCGTGTTCCTCGGCGGGCTCCTCGACACCCCGGGCGACACCGCGAAGACCTCGCTCATGCCCGACCTCGCCGCGCTCGCGCGCACCCCGCTCGCCCGCGCCGCGGGCGCCCAGTCGGCCGTGCAGCGCACGGCGTCGATGATCGGCGCGGGCCTCGCGGGCGTGCTCGTCGCGTCGTTCGGGGCGATGTCGGCGCTCGTCGTCGACGCGATCGGGTTCGCGGTCGCGGCGGGCGTGATCGCTGCGTTCGTGCCACGGGCCGTCGAGACGCAGGCCGTCGCGCCGGACGCGCGCGAGGCCGGCGCCGACGCGAGCGCGGCCGACGGCGAGCGCCCCTCGGCACTGCTCGGCAGCTTCGCCGCAGGCATCCGGTTCGTCTGGCGCACGCCGCTCCTGCGCGCGCTCGTCGCGCTCGTGACCCTGACGAACGCGATCGACGCGGCGGGCGTCACGGTCTTGAAGCCCGTCTATGCGACGCGCGTGCTCGGCGACCCGGCGCTCCTCGGATTCATGCTCGGATGCTTCGCCGCAGGCGCCCTGGCCGGGTCGGCGCTGTTCGGGGCGGTCGGGCACCGCGTGTCGGGGCGCGTCATGTTCGCCCTGTGCTTCGTGCTCGCGGGCGCACCGCCCTACCTCGCGATGGCGGCGGGCGCCGAGGCATCCGTGCTGTTGCCCGTGCTCGTGCTCTCGGGCTTGGCGGCGGGTTCTCTGAACCCCATGATCTCGACGGCGATGTACGGACTCGTCCCCGAGGGCATGCGGGCGCGCGTCTTCGGGGCGACGACGGCAGGGGTCGCCGCGACGATGCCGCTCGGGGCGCTCTGCGGCGGGCTCGCGGTCGAGGCGTTCGGACTCGTGCCGACGCTCGCGGGTGCTGGACTGCTCTACGCCGCCTTGGGCGCCAGTCCGCTGCTGTTGCGGACGTTCTCAGGGCTCGCGGCCGCCCGGGCGTGAGCCGGGCCGTGGGACATGCGCAGGCCGGGTCGTGCGCGGGTCAGCGCTCGCGCCTCAGCGCTGGAGCCGGGCGCAGTCGATGCAGAGCGTCGCGGTCGGGCGGGCTTCGAGCCGCGCGACGGCGATCGGCTTGCCGCAGCGTTCGCAGACCCCGTAGGTCCCGTCGGCGAGGCGCGCGAGCGCGCGGTCGACATCGGTGAGCTCGGCTTGCGCGTCGGCGAGGACGGCGGTGCGCTGCGACCACTCCTGGGTCATCGTGGGGCCCTCGGGGTCGTGCTCGTCGTCGGCCTGCGTGCCCGCGCGCGCGGAGCGCACTTCGGCCATGCCCTCGCGGTGCTCGGCGAGTCTGCTCGAGGCCTCGGTGAGTTCGGCCTGCAGGAGGCGCTCGAACTTCGCGATGCGTTCTGGGGTGAAACTCCTCGTCATGGGGCGCTCCCTTCTGCCGGCGTCATCGCGCGGCACCCGTCGCGCCATGCTACGCCGGAAGTGTGCCTCACAGCCTGAGCGGCACGCAGGGCCGGGTGTCGGCGGGGCTGACTAGCATTGGGTCGTGGTCACCGCCCTGTATCGCCGCTATCGGCCTGAGACGTTCGCCGAGATGATCGGCCAGTCGCAGGTCACCGACCCGTTGATGACGGCGCTCCGCACCGACCGGGTGAACCACGCCTATCTCTTCAGCGGCCCGCGCGGCTGCGGCAAGACGACGTCGGCGCGCATCCTCGCACGCTGCCTCAACTGCGCCGAGGGCCCCACCGATTCGCCGTGCGGGGTGTGCCCGAGCTGCGTCGAGCTCTCGCGCGGCGGCGGCGGGTCGCTCGACGTCGTCGAGATCGACGCCGCGAGCCACGGCGGCGTCGACGACGCCCGCGACCTGCGCGAGCGCGCGGTGTACGCCCCCGCACGCGACCGCTACAAGATCTTCATCATCGACGAGGCGCACATGGTCACGTCGGGCGGGTTCAACGCGCTCCTCAAGATCGTCGAAGAGCCGCCCGAGCACGTGAAGTTCATCTTCGCGACGACCGAGCCCGACAAAGTGCTCGGCACGATCCGTTCGCGCACGCACCACTACCCGTTCCGGCTCGTGCCGCCGGCTCCCATGCTCGAGTACGTGCAGAAGCTGTGCGACGAAGAGGGCATCGGCGTCGAGCCGGGCGTGCTCGCCCTCGTCGTGCGGGCGGGCGGCGGGTCGCCGCGCGACACGCTCTCCCTCCTCGACCAGCTCATCGCGGGCTCCGAGGGGTCGACGATCGACTACGAGCGCGCGGTCGCGCTCCTCGGCTACACGCACGGCGCCCTGCTCGACGAGGTCGTCGACGCGATCGGCGCGCACGATGCGGCGGGCGCGTTCGCGGCGGCCGACCGGGTCGTGCAGACCGGGCAAGACCCGAGGCGATTCGTCGAAGACCTGCTCGAGCGCCTGCGCGACCTCATCGTCGTCGCGGCGTCGTCGCCCGAGGCCGCCGCGGCGGTCCTGCGCGGCGTGCCCGCCGACGAGCTCGCCCGCATGGCGTCGCAGGCGCGCGCGTTCGGCGCCGCCGAGCTCTCGCGCACTGCCGACCTCGTGAGCCAGACCCTCACCGAGATGACGGGCGCGACTTCCCCGCGCCTCCACCTCGAGCTCATGCTCGCGCGCGTGCTCGTGCCCGCCTCCGACGACACCGAGCGCGGCGCGCTCGCGCGCGTCGAGCGGCTCGAGCGACGGGTGGGCGTCGAGGGGGCTGCCGGTGCGTCGAGTGCGCCGGTCGCGTCGCGTGACGAGCGGGCGGATGCCCCGGCCGCACGCGCTGCGCAACAGGCGCCGACTGCGGCTCCCTCCGAGCCTGCGGCTCCTCCCGCTCCCGCGGCTCCCGCCGAGGCGGTGAAGCCCGAGCGTGCTGCCGAGGCCGAGCCTGCGGCTGCGGCGAAGCCCGTGCGGGTCGGCCCCGTGACGCTCCAGCTCGTACGCGACGCGTGGCCCGAGATCCTCGGGGTGCTCGAGCGCACCAAGCGCACCGCGTGGATGGCGGCGCTCACTGCGCAGGTCATCGAGTACCGCGACGGAGACGTGCTCGTCCTCGGGTTCCCGAGCCAGAACGACGTCGACGACCTCCGCAGCGGCGCCCCCGGGCAGAACCCGGCCGAGTTCCTCCGCACCGCGATCGCCGACGTGCTCGGCGTGCAGGTCAAGTTCCTGCCTCGCGTGATCGGCGCGGGCGGCGGTCGCGACCAGTCGTCGGCTCCTGCAGCCCCGCAAGGCGGCCCGACCGCGCCTCCGGCGCCTGCGCCCGCGCCGGGGCAGACCGCGCGGGCCGCGCCTCCGGTGCAACGGCAGGCACCGCCCGCCCCGGCCTCATCGTCCACGGCGTCGCCGAAGCAGTCGTCCCCGTCCGCGTCGGCGTCCTCGCCCGCGCCCTCGCCCGCGCCCGCGCTGCAGGCGAGCGGCCCCGTCGATTCATGGGCGACGGTCTCGATCCCGGCCGACCCGGCCGCGGTGACCGGCCCCGAGGCATCCGCGTCGCCTTCGCGCACCTCGACCGCGCTCGCCGAGCGCCCGTCGCCGAGCCGTGCGCCCGCCGACGTGCCCCCGCCGAGCGACGACGACGCGCCGCCCTTCGACGACGAGCCGCCGTTCGATCCCGACTACGACCGCGACCCGGGCGACACGCCGAAGGCGCCACCCCGACAGGCGCCGCGTCCGGCACAGGCCGCGCCCGAGGCATCCGCCGCGAAGGCCGCGCCGACCGCGCCCGCGCGCCAGGCGCCGAAGCGCGCCGAACCGCGCCGCCCGAACGCGCCTGCGGCGCCCGCCGACGGCATCCAGCGCTACGGCGAAGCCGTCGTGCGCGAGGTGCTCGGTGCGACCTTCCTCGAAGAGGTCGACGTCGACGGGGAGCGTGGCTGAGCGTGTACGAAGGCATCGTCCAAGACCTCATCGACGAGTTGGGCCGGCTCCCGGGCATCGGGCCGAAGTCGGCGCAGCGCATCGCGTTCCACATCGTGCAGACCGAGCACTTCGACGTGACGCGGCTCGCCGAGATCCTCCTCACGATCCGCGACAAGGTGCGGTTCTGCGAGATCTGCGGCAACGTCTCCGAAGAGGCGACGTGCTCGATCTGCCGCGACCCGCGCCGCGACCCGGCGCTCATCTGCGTCGTCGAAGAGGCCAAAGACGTCGTCGCGATCGAGCGCACGCGCGAGTTCCGCGGGCTGTACCACGTGCTCGGCGGGGCGATCAGCCCCATCGACGGCGTCGGCCCCGACGAGCTCCGCATCCGCCAGCTCATGCAGCGCCTCGCCGACGGCAGCGTGCAGGAGGTCATCATCGCGACCGACCCGAACCTCGAGGGCGAGGCGACGGCCACCTACCTCAGCCGCCTGCTCACGACGCTCGAGATCAAGGTCACGCGCCTCGCGTCGGGGCTTCCCGTGGGCGGCGACCTCGAGTACGCCGACGAGGTCACCCTCGGCCGCGCGTTCGAAGGGCGTCGCGTCGTCGGCTGAGCAGGCTCCTCGTCAGCCCTTGTGCGGCCGCGGCATGTACCACTCGGTGAACTCGGTCGCGCGGCCGTCGTCGGCCAGGCGCAGCACCCACAGGTTCACGTAGTCGTTGCCGCGCGCCGGGTACACGGTGCGTCCTTGGATGAACGCGATGCCCGGTGCCTCGTGCAGGAGACGCCAGTCGAACGCCCACGTCCCCGGCTCGTCGAGGTCTTCGAGCCATCCGGCGACGATCGCATCGCGCCCGCGTCGAGGGGTCGCGTCGGGGGCTGTGAGGTAGACGGCGTCGTCGGTGAAGAGCGCCCCGATGTCGGCGGGGTCGTTCGTCTGCCACGCCTGCACGTATCCGGCGACCCATTCGGCTGCTGCGCTCGGCATGCCGCCATTCCATCGGGCGCGCGCCGCGGCGTCAAGCGAAGCGCGAGGATGTCTCGGGAGCGGCGGGGCCCGGGCGCGAGCCCGGAGACATCCGCTCGGCGACGTTTTGCGCGCGCAACCCGGTGACTGCAGCAATTCAGGAAGAAGCCGACCGGATGCGGCGTGTCGCGCCGCGACACGCCGCCTCGGCGGCGGTTCGTCCTGAATTGCGCGAGGGGGAAGAGGCGAGGGGATCAGCGCAGCACTTCGACGAGCACGATCCACGCGTGCACGATCGCGGAGGCGATCGCGACGATCGCGCCGAGACCGATGAGCCACAGGCCGGCCGACGCGGTCGCGGCATCGGGCCCACCCCCGCCCACGAGCACCGCGATCGCCCCCGCGAGGTAGACGACGACGGGCGCCGCGCCCGCGACGATCTTCGAGACGCGCTCGCGCGCGGTCACCGACCGTTCGCGATCGGCGAGGATCGTGCGGATCGCGTGCCCCTCGAAGCCTGCCGCAGCGAGTGCGACGACGAGCACGACGAGCCCGTAGACCCGGATGGGCTGGTCCGGGACGAGGCCGAACGCCGTCGCGGCGATCGCCGCAACGAGGGTCGCGAGCGTCGAGGCGACCCGGGCGGGCAGCGACTTGCTCGACGTGATCGTCTGGATGTTGACCGACATCGCGACGATCAGCAGGCCCGCGAGCGCGGCCGTCGCGCCCGCCATCGCGACGTTGAACTCCGACCATCCCTCGAGCAGCCCGTCCATGGCCGCATGCTACCGGCGCGAAGCGCCGCAGCACGAGGCATCCGACGCCCGTCCGTCACATGGCAGAGCGCGCATTCCGGCCGCCGTATGATGAAATCTCCCAACCCCACCCCATCCTGTGGAGACCACGTGAGCTTGATCGTGCAGAAATTCGGCGGTTCGTCCGTCGCCGACGCCGAGAGCATCAAGCGTGTCGCCAAGCGCATCGTCGAGACCCGCAAGGCGGGCAACGACGTCGTCGTCGCGGTGTCGGCGATGGGCGACACGACCGACGAGCTCATGGACCTCGCGAACGAGGTCACGCCCATCCAGGCGCCGCGCGAGCTCGACATGCTGTTGTCGGCCGGTGAGCGCATCTCGATGGCGCTCCTCGCGATGGCGATCAAGGGCATGGGGCACGAGGCGCGCAGCTTCACGGGCAGCCAGGCCGGCATGATCACGGATGCCACGCACGGCGCCGCACGCATCGTCGACGTCACTCCGGTGCGCCTCCGCGAAGCGCTCGACGAGGGCGCGATCGTCATCGTCGCGGGCTTCCAGGGCTTCAGCCGCGAGTCGCGCGACATCACGACGCTCGGCCGCGGCGGCAGCGACACGACGGCGGTCGCGCTCGCCGCGGCGCTCGACGCCGACGTGTGCGAGATCTACACCGACGTCGACGGCGTGTTCACGTCCGACCCGCGCGTCGTCAAGAAGGCGCGCAAGCTCGACAAGGTCACGAGCGAAGAGATGCTCGAACTCGCGGCCTCGGGCGCCAAGGTGCTGCACATCCGTGCCGTCGAGTACGCGCGCCGCCACGGCGTCACGCTCCACGTGCGTTCGTCGTTCAACAACAACGAGGGGACGATCGTCTACGACCCCTCGCGGCTTCCCGAAGGAGCAGCTGTGGAAGATTCCGTCATCGCCGGTGTCGCGGTCGATCTGAGCGAAGCGAAGATCACCGTCGTGGGCGTGCCCGACAAGCCCGGCGCAGCCGCCGCCATCTTCAAGACCGTCGCGCAGTCGAACGCGAACGTCGACATGATCGTGCAGAACGTGTCGGCCGCGACGACGGGCCTCACCGACATCTCGTTCACGCTGCCGAAGACCGACGGCGAGAAGGCCCTGCAGGCCCTCAACAGCGTGCAGACGCTCGTCGGGTTCGAGTCGCTGCAGTACGACGACCAGATCGGCAAGCTCTCGCTCGTCGGTGCGGCCATGCGCTCGGCGACGGGCGTCTCGGCGCGGCTCTTCGAGGCGCTCTTCGAGGCCGGCATCAACATCGAGATGATCTCGACGAGCGAGATCCGCATCTCGGTCGTGACGCGCGCCGACAGCGTCCACGCGGCGGCGCGCGCCGTGCACACGGCGTTCGACCTCGACGCCGAAGAAGACGCGGTCGTCCACGCGGGCACGGGTCGCTGAGCAGTCAGGATGTCTCGTCCGAGGCATCCGGGAATGGCCGACCCTCATCCGTGGTTTGTCGGACAAACGGCTGTTTGTCGGACGTATTCGCCCCAACGTGTCCGACATTGCCGCAGATGTCCGACAAACTGATTGGGCTGGGGGCGGGGGGCTGGGGGCGGGCTGGGGGGCTGGGCTGGGGCCGGATTGGGTGGGGTGGCTGGGCGCGAGCAGCACATGAGCAGCATGAGCTTGAGCAACACGCAACACGAACAAGTCTGAGGAGCAAGAGATGGTTGACGGAGTGAACATCGGAGTCGTCGGCGCGACCGGTCAGGTCGGCGCGGTCGTGCGCAAGCTGCTCGAGGAGCGCGCGTTCCCCGTGGCATCCATTCGCTACTTCGCCTCCGCGCGCTCGGCCGGCACGACCCTTCCGTGGAAGGGCGAGGACGTCGTCGTCGAAGACGCCGCGACCGCCGACCCCACGGGCCTCGACATCGCGATCTTCTCGGCAGGTGCGACGACGTCGAAGGCGCAGGCGCCCCGCTTCGCCGCGGCCGGCGTCACGGTCATCGACAACTCGTCGGGCTGGCGCATGGACCCCGAGGTGCCGCTCGTCGTCGCCGAGGTCAACCCGCACGCGATCGACGAGGCCGTGAAGGGCATCATCGCGAACCCCAACTGCACGACGATGGCCGCGATGCCCGTGCTGAAGCCCCTCGACACCGAGGCGGGCCTCGAGCGGCTCGTCATCTCGACCTACCAGGCCGTGTCGGGGGCGGGTCTCGCGGGCGGCGAAGAACTCTACGAGCAGGCGAAGGCCGCGCTCGAGCAGAACACCCTCGGCCTCGTGCACGACGGTCGGGCGGTCACGCTGCCCGAGCCCGAGAAGTTCCCGCGCCCGATCGCGTTCGACGTCATCCCGCTCGCGGGCTCGATCGTCGACGACGGCGACCTCGAGACCGACGAAGAGAAGAAGCTCCGCAACGAGAGCCGAAAGATCCTCGAACTGCCGGGCCTGCGGGTCGCGGGCACGTGCGTGCGCGTGCCGGTCTTCACGGGCCACTCCCTCTCGATCCACGCCGAGTTCGCGAACCCCATCACGCCCGAGCGCGCGACCGAGATCCTCGCGTCGGCGCCGGGCGTCGAGCTCAGCGACATCCCGACGCCCCTCCAGGCCGCCGGCCAGGACCCGAGCTACGTGGGCCGCATCCGTCAAGACCAGTCGGCGCCCGACGGCAAGGGCCTCGTGCTCTTCATCTCGAACGACAACCTGCGCAAGGGGGCGGCCCTCAACGCCGTGCAGATCGCCGAGCTCGTCGCGGCGAAGCTTCCCGCGAGCGTCTGAGACATCCTCTGCGCGAAAGCGCGAAAGCGCGAAAGCGCGAAAGCGCGAAAGCGCGAACGAACGGCCGGTCCCTTTGGGGGCCGGCCGTTCGCCGTCCCGGGCGCACCCGGCCAGTAGGCTCTGAACATGCCGGGTTCGGGGGAACCGCAGGGGCGGAGCGCCACGTTCGACCGCTCGGTCGTGCTCTCGCAACTGTTGTTCGGCGTCGTCCTCGTGGTCGTCGTGTTCACCCTTCAGCTCCTCGCCGCATCGCGGGTCACCCGGCCTGAGATCCTCGCGGGCGTCGCGCTCGCCTTCGTGACGACGGGCGTCACGGTCTTCGTGCCGTGGCATCGGCTGCCGCGTTCTCTCGTCATGATCGTGCCCGTGCTCGATATCGTCGCGGTCACGCTCGTGCGCGTGGGGGATCCGACTTCGGGCATCGGGCTCTTGTGGGTGTTCCCGACGATCTGGCTCGCGAGCTACTTCGGCCTCCGCGGGGCCGTGACGGCGATCGTGCTCACGAGCGGTGCCGTGTGGGGGTCCGAGATCGTGGCCGACCGCGAGTTCACGCCCGCGAGCATCGCGGCCGTCGTCCTGCTGCCGATCGCGCTCGTGTTCGTCGCGACGAGCGCGTACCTCACGAGCCGGCGCGCGAGGGCGCAGCGCGTGCTGCTGCGCGCGCAGACGCGGCAGCTCGAACGGGCGCTGCGGCGGGCGAACCGGCAGGAGGCGCTCCTCGCCGACGTGCTCGACGCCGTCGACTTCGGCGTCATCCGGCAGGGCCGCGACGGCAGCGGTGCGATCATGAACCGCTCGTACGCGCGCCTGTACGGGCTCGACGTCGGCGACCCGGATTCGGCACGCGACGGCGTCGCCTTCGGCGAGGACCGTGCGACGCCGCTTCTCGCCGAGGCGCTGCCGTTCAACCGGGCTGCCGCGGGGGAGGAGTTCGACGACGTCGTGACGTGGGTGCCCGACGGGTCGGGCGGCCTCCGGGCGCTCGCGGTGACGTCGAGGCGCCTCCACGACGAGGACGGCGAGGTCGACGGAAGCGTCACCGTCGCACGCGACGTGACCGCCGAACTCCGCGCGGTGCGCGCGCGCGATGACCTCGTCGCCTCGGTGTCGCACGAGCTCCGCACGCCGATGACGTCGGTGCTCGGCTACGTCGACCTCTCGCTCGAAGACCCCGCACTGCCCGACGGCGTGCGGCGGAACCTCCAGATCATGGAACGGAACGGCGAACGCATGCTCGACCTCATCGGGGCGATCCTCCAGGGGGCGAAGCAGACGGGCGGCCCCGAACCGCTCCGCCGCGAGGACGTCGACCTCGGGGAGATCGTCGTCGAGGCGGTCGAGGCGCTGCGTCCGAGATCGGACGAGCGAGGCATCCGCGTCGTCGTGACGGCCGCCGAGCACGTGCGCGCCGAGGTCGACGGATTCCGCATCCGGCAGGTCGTCGACAACCTGCTCTCGAACGCGATCAAGTACAACCGCGACGGCGGCGAGGTCGCGATCGGGGCGACCTCCGACGGGTCGACGGCGTGGATCGTCGTGCGCGACACGGGCATCGGCATCCCCGAGACCGAACTGCCGCGCGTCTTCGACCGGTTCTACCGCGCCGACGGCGTCCGGCAGGGCACCGAGCACGGCAGCGGGCTCGGGCTCGGCATCACGCGCGAGATCGTCGAGCGGCACGGCGGAACGATCGAGATAGACAGCGAACCGGGGTCGGGCACGACGGTCGTCGTGCGGCTGCCGGTCGCGGGAGCGGTCGGCGAGGAAGGGGCGGATGTCTCGTGACCCTCGATCTCGCGACCATCCAACTCGCGCTCAACACCGTCGGGATCACGGCGGGCGTCGTCTTCATCCTCGACACACTGCTGCGGCGGCCCGACGCGGCCGGGCGCATCTGGACGGTCGCGTTCATGGCGGGCATCCTCGCGTCGATCGCGAACGAGATCTGGGTCGCCCTGCCCGGCGCGTGGTGGGCGGTCGTCGTCGCCGACGCGGGCATCGTCATGACGGTCGGACTGCTGTGGTCGGGCGCGCGCGCGTTCAACGGCCGCCGCGATCTCGTGTGGGTCCCGGCGCTCGGCGCCGCCGCGACGGCGATCGCGGTGCTCGCCGCTGGCCCGGCGGGGGGCGCATGGGCGGGCGGCGCCGTGCTCCTCGGACTCGTCGTCGTGTTCGCCGTGCTCGGCGCGCTCGAGACGCTGCGGGCGCCCATGCGCGAGAGCTGGGCGGCGCGAGGGCTCACGGCGGTCTTCGCGGTCGTCGCGGTGTTCACGACCGCCCGGCTCACAGTGTTCGTCATCGGCGGCCCCGACGACCCGTGGTTCACGACGTACTTCTCGAGCGAGGCGACGGCGCTCGTGTTCATCGCCCTCATCGTGCTCGCGGTGTCGTGCCTGCTCATCCTGCAGGCCGAGCGGCTGCCGCGGAGCGGCGGTCGCGGTACGTTCGCGTCGCTCTTCACGCCCGAGGGGGTGCTGACGGAGGCCGCGTTCCGGGTGGTCGCGGGGGACCGGCTCGAACGGGCGGACTTCCACGACGAGCAGCTCGTCGTCGCGCGTGTGCGGCTCGACGAGCTCGACGCGATCACGACGGCGTTCGGCCGGTCGGCGGCCGACGAGATCGTCGCGCGCTTCATCGTGGGTGTGCGCCGGTACGCTCCGGCGGATGCCGCGATCGGCGCGCCTTCGCCGGGGGAGCTCGTCGTCGTCGCGGGCTTCGTGCGCCTCGAGGAGGCGCGCCGTGCCGCCGAAGCGATGCAGGCCGGGTTGCGGGATCGTCCGATCGATCAGGCTCAGGGCCTCAGGATGTCGGCGAGCATCGGCCTCGCCGGCACCGACGAGCACGGGTACGACCTGGCGACACTGCTCGCGGCCGCGGGGCGCGCGGCCGAGGGCGCGCGGGCGGCAGGCGGCGACGCGGTCGAGATCGCGTCGGGCGAGTGAGCGGTGAGAACGGCGAGCGGATGCCTCGTGCCGGGCCCTACTCGGCCGGCGCGAGCCCGATCATGAGCACGTCGACGGCGGTCTGCTTCGCGTAGTCGGTCGAGTCGGGCGCTGACTGCTGGAGCAGTTCGAAGTGCATCGACAGCTCGATGCTCGTCGCGGCGGCGTCGACGGGCGGCAGGGTGAAGGTCTGGCTGAAGCTGTACGGGTCGAGGATGAGATAGCCGGGGGAGACGCTCGCGGAGTCGACGAGATACTCGAACCCGGGCAGCTGCTCGCCGTTCGCGTCGCGCACGACGGGTTCTGCGGAGACCCGCGAGAGGTAGAGCTTCTGCCCGTCGGCAGGTTCGATGGTGCCGTGCAGCGCGAAGCTCAGCGGCTTCGCCGCGTCGGGCGTCCACTGATCCATCGGCAGCGTCGACCAGTAGTCGATCGTGAGGGTGACGGCCCCCGCTTGCACCGTGCGGGTGAGGGAGCCTGCGGCGAGGTCGTTCTGCACCGGCGGGGTGGTCGTCGTGCGGGTGGGCGTCGGGGTGGTGGTCGCGTTCGGGCCGAGCCACGGGGCATCCGAACAGCCCGCGAGCAACGCGGATGTCGCGATCGCGACGATCGCGAGGGCGAACCGGATGTCTCGGCGGCGCCCGCCGGATCGCTCGTGCCGCACGCGATTCCTTCCGCTCGGCGACGCCCGGCCCCCCGAACGCCGAATCCTGAGGAGATCTTGAGGCGACGCTATCGCATCCCAAGGCCGACATGAGGCTCGCTCGGGAAGGATCGACGCAGCGGCCGGGTCCGCAGCGGACGACCCGAATCCGAACCCTGCACCAAGGACCCGGCCGCGACCCGAACCCCTGGAGCCCTGCCTTGCCCGAGACCCCCTCGCCCTCGACCGCCGCACCCGCCGCCTCGCGCTACGCCGACGACTTCCTCGCGGTCGTTCAGACGCTGCCCGAATCGCGCGCGACGATCGGCTGCGTCGTGCCGGCGTACAACGAGGAGGAGTCGATCGGCCAGGTGCTCGAGGCGCTCCTCGCCCAGACCCGTCTGCCCGACGTCATCCACGTCGTCGTCAACAACACGACCGACCGCACGGTCGAGCGCGCCGCCCGCTTCGCGGGCCTCCACACGGTCACCGACGAGCACGGCGGCGAGCGGTTCACCGAGGTGTTCGTGCACGACATCGGCGAGAACCCCGACAAGAAGGTCGGCGCGCTGAACTACGGCTACACGCTCGTCGAGGGCCTCGACTACCTCCTCGGCGTCGACGGCGACACGGTCGCCGACCCCCGCGCGGTCGAGTTCCTCGAGGCCGAGATCGCGTCCGACAGCCGTATCGGCGGCATCTCGGCGATCTACTCGATCGACGACCGGCCGTTCACGGGCGTCGTCGCGCCGTTCCTCATCGCCGGCCAGCGCGCCCAGTTCGCCGCGTTCAACATGCAGAACATGCTGCGCGGACGCAACATGGCCGTGCTCGGCGGCCAGTACTCGATCTTCGCGACGCGAGCGCTCCGCGACGCCATGGCGGCCAACCGCCAGACGACGCCGTGGGTGAAGGACAGCGAGGTCGAGGACTCCCTGCTCTCGCTCCAGATCAAGAGCGCCGGATACCTCACGAAGATCTCTGCGCGCGCCCGTGCCGACGTCGGCGGCATGACGACCCTGAACGGGCTCGACGCCCAGCAGGTCAAGTGGAACTACGGCGCGATCGAGCTCATGTGGCCGGGTCAGCGCGGCGACACGAAGGGCCAGCCCTTCCACCCGAACCTCCGCCTGCGCTGGTTCGAGAACCTCTCGATGGCCGTCAACGCGCTCACGCGCGTGCTCTTCCTCGTGCTCCTCGCGGGCTCGCTGTCGATCGACGCGTTCGTGTTCAGCCCGATCTGGCTCGTGCCGCCCGTCGTCGCGGTGCTCCTGAACCTGCGGACGGCGCTCTCGATGCAGAACCGGAACTGGCGAGACATCCTCTTCGCCGTGCTCATCTTGCCCGCCGAGGTCTACATGTGGATCCGACTCGGGCACTTCGTGCGCGCGTGGACCAAGTTCGCGAGCCGCAAGCAGGTCGACAACTGGGCGGCCCAGGCCAAGGCCGAGCGCGGCGGCGGCCATGCCTACCTCGCGCCCGTGCTCGTCGCGCTCGCCGCCGTCGTCGCCATGGTCGCGATCTGGTTCCAGCTGACCCCGGTCGTGCAGTCGTCGATCCTGTGGATCGGGTGGCCCGTGCTCGGCGTCATCACGGTGCTGCAGACCCTCGGGATGTTCGGCAAGCTCGTGCGCCGCCACCACGGCTACCGGGTCTGATCCCGTTCAGCCTTCGTCGGCCGTCAGCCGATAGCCGACGCCGCGCACGGTCTCGATCCACTGCGGCTGCGTCGCGGACTCGCCGAGTTTGCGTCGGAGGTTCGCCATGTGCACTTCGACGGCGCGCTTGTCGGCGTCGCTCACGTAGTACGACGTGACGTAGCTCTCTCCGCGGAGCGCGAGCGCGAGATCGGCCTTGCTGCGCACGCGTCGCCGGGTCGTCATGAGCAGGTTCAGCAGCTCGAACTCGCTGCGCGTGAGCTCGATCTCGTCGCCGTCGAGGGTGACGAGATGCATCTCGGGGTGCAGGCGGAGGCCGCGGTGCTCGAGCCAGCCGTCGGTTTCGTTCGGCTCGGCAGGTGACGACTCCGTGGCTGCGTCGGCCGTCGCGAGGACCTCCGCGGTCTCGTCGTCGACGTCACGGGTCGCGGTGGCGTCGACGCCCCGGTCGTATCGCGCGGCAGGGATCGGCACCGAGGCATCCGCTCGCCTCTCGCGCGCGCGGCGCCGCAGCATCGCATCGATCCGCGCCCGGAGCTCGCGCGGTCGGAACGGCTTCAGCAGGTAGTCGTCGGCGCCCGACTCGAGGCCCATGAGGGTGTCGATCTCGTCCCCGCGCGCCGTCAGCATGATGAGGTACGTGTCGCTGATCGCGCGGATGCGCTTCGCGGCTTCGAAGCCGTCGATCCCCGGCATGCTGACGTCGAGCGTCGTCACGGTCGGACGGTGCGCCCGCACCAGTTCGACGCCTTCGAGCCCGTTCGCCGCACTGTGCGTCTCGAAGCCGCCCTGTGCCAGCACCTCCGCGAGCAATCGGCGGATGTCGGCGTCGTCCTCGATGACGACCGCCACACGGTGTTCGTCCGCCCCCATTGCCACCCCTCCGGCTGTTCCCCTGCGTCCAGTCTGGCCGAATCAGCCCGCGTTGCGCACGAGTTCGACGGCTTGTCTCGGCCACCACTCGCCCGCGGGCGGGCCGCCGTTGCACTCGCCGTCGCTCTCCCCGGGCGGCTTCACCCACAGCACGCCGTCGAGCACGTCGTCGCCCTCGATCGCGTGCGGGTCCTCGCCGATCGCCCGCCCCGGCACGTTGCACCACGCGCCGTCGCCCGGAGGTCCGTTGCCGTTCCGAGAGACGTCGACGACGGCGTGGGCTCCGTCGATGCCGTGCGCGTCGCGGAGCGCGGTCGCGACCGCTGCGGCGTAGGTTCGCTCAGCCTCCGTCGTCTGGGTGTTCGACACGTTCGTCGCGAAGCCGCGCGCGCCCGCGACGCCCGCATCGGCGAGGAGCGTCGCCATGCGGTCGGCGGGCAGCCACGCCGAGTGCCCGCCGTCGAGGTAGAGGATCGCGCCCGTGCCGTCGAAGCGTGCGAGGGCGTCGGCGACGAGAGCGACCCGCCCGTCGGGGTCGGGGCACTCGGGTGCGAGCGCGAGCGCGTCGGGTTCGAGCACGACGACCGCGGCGCGCTGGCCGAGCGCTGCGGCGATCTCGTCGACCCACGCAAGGTACTCGCGTGGCGGCAACCCGCCCGCCGAGTGGTTGCCGCAGTCCCGGTCGGTGATGCCGTACACGGCGAAGACGGGCAGCGCGTTCCTGGTCGTCGCGGCCGCCACGACGGCGGCGACCGTCTCGCCGGCGCGGCCCGCGGGGTCGCGCTCGGGGGTCAGCCAGATCGCCGTCGCGCGTGCGGCGAGCACAGTTGCGGCATCGCGCTCGGCGGCGGTCTCGCCGTCGAGCGCTGCGCGCGCCGCCAACGAGTCGGGGTCGACGTAGAGCGCGCGCTGCGCGAGCGGGCCGCCGCCGCCGCGGCCGCCCCACAGCGTCCACGCGATGACCGCGAGCCCTGCGACGATCACGACCGCGGCGACGATCGCGACGACCGTGCGGCGGGTGCGCCGCCGCCCGACCTGAGTGCTCGCCTCGCTCACCGGCCCTCCCCGCTTCGCAGTCTAGGAGGGCGAGGCCCGGCGCCGCGCGTCAGCCCTGCGGCACCGCCGCGACGACGTCGATCTCGACGAGGATGTTCGCGAGCCGCGAGCCGACGGTCGTGCGCACGGGGTACGGCTCGGTGAAGAATTCGGCGTAGGCCTCGTTGTACTCGGCGAAGTCGGCGAGATCCTCGAGGTGCGCCGTGACCTTCACGACGTCGTCGAACGTCAGGCCGTACTCGGCGAGCACGGCGCCGACGTTGCGCAGCACCTGGCGGGTCTGCTCCTTCGCACCGCCCTCGACGACGAGCCCGGTCGCCGGATCCTGCGGCCCGAAGCCCGCCGTGAAGAGGAACCCGTTGGCGACGACGCCGTGGCTGTACGGGCCTGCGGGCTTCGGGGCGTTGGGGAGGGTGACGGCGGTCTTCGGCATGGGGTGCTCCTGCTCTGATCGGTTGCGGGTGGGTGGGTGGTCGAGGGGCTCAGCCGAGTTCGCGCGAGATCGCCTGTGCGGCCTCGCGCATGCTCGGAAGCAAGGATCGCAGGGCGTGGAGGTCTGCGACCATGCGGATCGCGGTGACCGAGATCGCGCCGACGACGCCGACGCTCGACGCGATGGGGACGGCGAGGCAGTTGACGAACGGCTCGAATTCGCGGTCGTCGGTCGCGTACCCGCGGGCCTTCACGATCGCGAGCTCGCGGTCGAAGCGCTCGCGCGTCGTGATGGTCGTGTCGGTGAACCGCTCCCACGTCGCGTCGGCGAGGATCGCATCGCGCGACCCGCGGTCGAGGTCGGCGAGGATCGCCTTGCCGACGGCCGAGCAGTGGGGGATGACGGCCTTGCCGATGCGCGAGTACATGCGCCCGCCGGACTCGTCTTCGGCCTTGTCGACGTACACGATCGAGCGGTCCATGAGGGCCGCGAGGTGCACGGTGTTCCCCGTGCGACGGTGCAGGCGGCGCACGTGCTCGCCGCCGACGTCGCGAAGGTCGAGCGAGTCGAGCGCCTCCTTCGCGAGCGCAGCGAGGCGCGTGCCGAGCGCGTAGCGCCCGGTCGGGCGGCGGCGCACCCAGCCCACCTGCTCGAGCGACTGCAGCTCGCGGAACATCGTCGAGCGGTGCAGTCCGAACTCCTCGGCGAGCTCTGAGACGGTCGGCGGCGCCGCCGCGACGCGGTCGACGATGCGCGCGGCGCGCTCGACCGACTGCGACATCAGGCGGCCCCGGTCTGCGAGGTGGTGCGAACCGCGCGGCGGATGCCCCGGCCGGGCGTCTTCCCCGTGAGCGCGCCGTCCGCGAGCACCCGGACCCCCGCGACGAGCACGTCGTCGATGCCTTCGCCCAGGCCGAGGGGCGCGTCGTAGGTCGCGCCGTCGCGCACCCGGCCGGGGTCGGCGAGGACGAGGTCGGCGATCTCCCCGACGCGCACGCGCCCGCGCTCGCCGAGTGCGAATCGGTCGACGGCGCGCGTGGAGACGAGGGCCGCGAAGCCTGCGAGGTCGAGCACGCCGTGCCGCCGCACGAGTTCGGCGAAGTAGCGCGGGAACGACCCGCGCGCCCGCGGATGCGGGTGTCTGCCCACGAAGATGCCGTCGGAGCCGCCCGTCGCCGCGGGCTGCGAGAGGATCTGCGCCAGGTCGTCGTCGGTGCGGCGGTACCGCACCGCCATGACGACGTTGACCTCGAGGCGGCTCGCGACGAGCACGTCGAGTGCGAACTCGGCGGGGGAGCGTCCGGCGCGGGCGGATGCCGCGGCGATCGTGAGCCCGTGCGCCCAGCCGTACTCGGCCGCGGCGATGTGGCCGAACGTCAGCATGCCGGGCCAGTCGGGCCCGAGGCTCGGGTAGTCGACGATCGAGGGGAACCACTCGGCGAGCAGACGCGCGCGCTCTCCGGGGTCGACGAGCAGCGCGAGAGCTTCGTCGACGGGTCGCACGGTGATCGCCGGCGGCAGGATCGGCATCGCGAGGAGCGAGCAGCCGCGCGCGTACGGGTAGGCGTCGAACGTCGCATCGATGCCGGACGCCTCGAGCTCGTCGAGAAGCCCGAGCACGAGGTGCGGCTCCGCGTGGAAGTGCGACACGTGGATCGGCGCGCCCGAGACGCGCGAGATCTCGGCGAGCTCGGCGATGCCCGCGGCCGACCCCGTTTCGTATCCGCCGCGCATGTGCGACACGAAGACCCCGCCGGCCTCTGCGAGGGGCCGGGCGAGGGCGGCGAGCTCGGCCGTCGACGCGAAGATGCCCGGCACGTAGTCGAGCCCCGTCGAGAGGCCGACCGCGCCCGCGGCGAGCCCGTCGGCCACGAGCGCCGTCATGGCCGCGAGGTCGGCGGGCGAGGGGGCATCCGTCGACCTCCCCATGACCTCGAAGCGCACCGTGCCCGCGGGCACCAGTGCCGCGACATTGAGCGGCGTCGCGTCGTCGTATGCCGCGAGGAGCGCGCCGATGCCGCCGCCGGCATATGCGGGGTTCGCGCCGTCGATCGCCGCGAAGTACTCGGTCGCATACGCGCCGTCGCCGGGGGCGTAGCCGACGCCGTCTTGGCCCGCGATCACGGTCGTGACGCCCTGTCGCAGGAGCGCGAGCTGCACGTCGGGATCGAAGACCCGCCCGCCCGCGTGGGAGTGCGCGTCCACGAGTCCCGGCAGGAGCACGCGGCCGGCGGCGTCGGTGACGGATGTTTCGGTGCCGGCCTGTGCGGTGAGCGAGCCGGGCTCGCCGATCGCCGCGATGCGGTCGTCCGCGACGAGCACGTCGCGCGGGCCGTCGGACACGCCGTCGCCGTCGGCGAGGAGTGCGTTCGCGATCAGCACGGTCGAGGTCGTCGTCACGCGGGCCGCCTCAGAAGAACGTCCGCACGAGGCCGACGACGGTGTCGTCGCCGTCGCCCGCGATGACGGGCAGCAGACGTCGCTTGTCGAACGCCGTGCACGGGTGCGAGAGGCCGAGCGCGACGACGTCGCCGATCTCGAGGGCGAGCGCCGCGCCCGATGGCGCGCTCTCGCGGACGCGGACGAACGCGTGCTGGTCGTTGAGGGCGGTGACGGATGCCTCGGTGAGCGGTGTGCCGGGAGCGCTCGTCAGCCTCGCTTGCTCGGTCGTATGGAGCGGCACGGGCAGGCCCTCGTCGTACGGGAAGTCGCGCTTGCCGCCATCGAGGAGGGCGAGCCCCGGCTCGGGGTGCGACACGACGCGCGCGTACCCCCGCATGGCCGCGACGAGTTCGCCGCCCAGCGGCGAGATGCCGCGGTAGAAGCCATCGTCGTGCACGAGCGAGGCGCCCGAGCGCAGCACGAAGCGGCTCGAGTCATCCGCCGTTCTTCCGGCCGCAGCCTCGATCGCCGGCGCGAACGCCTCGGCGACGACGTCGAGGTACGCGCTGCCGCCCGCCGTGAGCATGAGCTCGCCGTCGTGCCCCGCGCGGATCCGTTCGAAGAGCGCGACCATGCGGTCGAGGTAGTCGCGCACGGCGGCCAGCGCGCCGGGTGAGCGATCGTGCCCGAGGCTGCCCTCGTAGCCGGCGACGCCCCCGAGGCGCAGGACGGGAGAGGCATGGATGCGCCGTGCGACGTCGAGCGCCGCGTCGTCGGATCGCGCGCCCGTGCGCCCGCCGGGGGCGCCGAGCTCGACGAGCACGTCGATCGGGCGGGGGAGAACGGCGCCGGATGTCTCGAGTCCGCGCTCCATCGCCTCGACGGTCTCGATCGAATCGGCCCAGCACCAGAACGAGAAGCCCTCGTCGGCGAGCTCGCCTGCGAGCCACGCGAGCGCGTGCGGGGCGACGAGCGCGTTCGCGAGCTGGATCGAGCTCGCGCCGAACCCGCGCGCGATGCGCACCTGACCCGGCGTCGCGAGCGTCAGACCCGTTGCGCCGCGGGCGAGTTGGAACTCCCACAGCTCGGGCGCCATCGTCGTCTTGCCGTGCGGCATGAGCTCGAGGCCGTGCGCCGTCGCCCACGCCTGGATCGCATCGGCGTTCCGCGCGAGCGCGCTGCCGTCGAGCACCGTGAGCGGCGTCCAGAACTCGTCGAGGGTCGGCGACGTCGCGAGGAACTCGCGAACCGTGAGCCCCGCCGCCCGAGCCGGAACGCCCTGATCGGCGAGCGACAGCTCGAGATCGCCGAGGGCTGCGAGTGCGGCGGTATCGAGTCGCGCGGCGGTGGCTCGAGGCATCCGGAGTCCTTTCGAGACGATCCGAGAACGGGGTGTTTCCCAGCCTAGGGGCCGGTCGGAACGGCCATCGAACCGCGGGCTACGTACGTAGTCACCGCAGATTCCACAGGTTTGATCACGAATCGAAAACGTTGTTTCTCAATAGTTCCATTTCTGTTAGGTTCGCTTCCAGTTACGCCGGCACCAACCCTGCATCACAGCGGCGTCACTGCACTTTCCACGCAATGAAGCACTGAAAGGAACGACGGAACGATGATTCGAACCAAGCGCTCCGTGGCGGTCGCCCTGGCCGCCGGAGCGGCTGCAGTCACGCTGGCCTTCTCCGGCTGCGCTCCCTCGAACGGCGGTGACAGCGCGGACTCCGCCCCGGTGCTCCGCGTCTGGGCCGGCAGCCAGACCCCCATCACGGCGAACTTCAACCCCTTCGCGCCGACGGTGCTCCACGCCGCCCTCGGCCCGATCTACGAGACCCTCGCCTACTTCAACAAGACGGCCGACGAGGCGCCCACGGGCCTCCTCGCCGACTCGTACGAGTACAACGAAGACGGCACCGAGATCACCGTCCACCTCAAGGACGGCGTGAAGTGGAACGACGGCGAGGCCTTCACGGCCGACGACGTCGTGTTCACGTTCAACTACGAGGCCAACGGCTACGCCGACAAGGGCCTCGTGAGCGCCGAGGCGACCGACGACACGACCGTCGTCCTCACCTTCTCGTCGCCGCAGTTCACGAACGAGTTCTCGATCCTCGGCTCGACCTGGATCCTCCCCGAGCACGTCTGGAGCAAGGTCGACGACTTCCTGACCTTCACCGACGAGGCCCCGGTCGGCACCGGCCCCTACAAGGTCGACACGGTCAACGAGCAGTCCTACACGATCGTCGCGAACGAGAACTACCGCGAAGAGGGCAAGCCCGCGATCAAGAAGGTCCAGTACGTCGGCCTCGACGCGAACCAGTCGGCGCAAGACCTGCTGACCGCAGGCAAGCTCGACTGGACCGGCATGTTCGTCCCGAACCCCGACGACGTGACGTCGAACGGCATCATCTCGACGATCAACACGCCGCAGGACCCGACCGTGCTGTACACCTGCGCGAACGCCGACCTCGGCTGCGTCGGCGAGCAGACCGACGTCGCCGTCCGCCAGGCGCTCAACGTCGCGATCGACCGCGGCACGATCAAGGAGAAGGCCTTCGTCGGCCTCACCGGTGAGATCTCGCCGACGTTCGCGCTCCTCCCGCGCGACGAGAAGTGGGTCGCCGACTCGGCGAACTCGGTCAGCCCGCAGTCGGCCGACGCCGCCGCAGCCGGTGCGATCCTCGAGGCCGCCGGCTACACCAAGGGCGCCGACGGCTTCTACGGCAAGGACGGCGCGCCGATCGAGCTCGACCTCATCTCGGTCGACGGTTGGACCGACTACAACGACGCCGCGAAGCTCATCTCGGAAGAGGCCGCTGAGGCCGGCATCAAGGTGAACGCGTCGACCGTGCAGTGGCAGGAGTTCTCGGACGCCCGCCAGACCGGCAACTTCGAGCTCATCGTCGGCGGCGTCATCGGCACCTCGGTCGCCGACCCGTTCCAGATCTACAAGGACTGGTTCGCCGGGTCTTCGACGGTCAAGGTCGGCGAGCAGCTCGCCCCGGAACGTGGAACTTCACGCGCTACTCGAACCCGATCGTCGACGAGGCCGTCGCGGCCGCTGCGGCGACCAACGACGAGGCCGCCAAGAAGGCCGCGTACGCCACCATCCAGACCGAGATCGTGCGCGACCTGCCGTACATCCCCGTCGTGATCAACGCCACGCAGACCTTCTTCAACTCGAAGGACTACGCGGGCTGGCCGACCGAAGACGACCTGTACGCCTTCCCGCCCGCCTGGGGCGCGTCGGCCGCGGGCGTCATCCTGGCCAACCTCACCCCGGTCAAGTAACACCGGCGTCGCCGGAGCCCAGCCGAGTTCGAAGAGGAAATCGAGCAGCACCATGAAGTTCTACGCACGACGGATCGCGTTCTATCTCGTGACCCTGTGGGCGGCCATCTCGCTCAACTTCCTCCTCCCCAGGCTCATGCCCGGAAACCCCGCCGATATCTTCATCGCGAAGATGCAGCAACGCGGCGAGGTCACTCCGACCATGGTCCGGAACATCCACCTCATGCTGGGCTCCGGCGACGACGAGCCCGTCTGGAATCAGTACATCGAGTACTGGGGCCGGATGCTCCACGGAGATCTCGGGATCTCCGTGACGAACTATCCGGCCCCGGTCACCGAACTCATCGCGGGCGCGCTGCCGTGGACGATCGTCCTCGTCGGGCTCGCGACGGTGATCTCCTTCATCCTCGGCGTCGGCATCGGCGCCGTGGCGGGCTGGCGTCGAGGCACGTGGGTCGACCACCTCGTGCCCTCGACGACGGTCCTGCAGTCCATCCCCTACTTCTGGCTCGCGCTCATCCTCGTCGCGACCTTCTCGGTCGCGCTGCAATGGTTCCCGATCGTGGGCGGCTACGACGTGTTCGCTTTCCCCGGCGGACCCGAGTGGAGCTGGACGTTCTTCGGGGACGCGATCTATCACGGCATCCTCCCGGCCCTCACGATCGTGCTGAGCTCGGTGGGCGGATGGCTCCTCGGCATGCGGAACATGATGGTCTCGACCCTCAGCGAGGACTACATCGTGACCGCGGAAGCCAAGGGCCTCCGCCCCCGGCGCATCCTCACCACCTATGCGTCGCGCAACGCCGCGATCCCCTCGATCGCCGGATTCTCCATCACCCTGGGATTCGTCGTCGCGGGCTCGATCGTCATGGAGCGCGTCTTCAGCTATCCCGGCATCGGAAAGCTCATGTTCCAGGCGGTCACGAACAACGACTTCGCGCTCATGCAGGGCATCTTCCTCGTGATCACGCTGACGGTGCTCGCCGCCAACTTCCTCATGGATCTCGTCTACGGATTCATCGACCCGAGGGCTCGTCACAATGTCTGAACGTCTCGCCGTCGACGGCGCATCGACGGATGCCTCGCACGACCCCGTCGCCGAGGTCGACGCCTCGGGGGTGCCCACGGGATACGTGAGCGCCGCCGCCGTCGCCCAGGCCGAAACCACAGCACGGCCCGCACCCCGCGGCATCCGCCAGTTCCTTCCTCGGATGTCGGCCAAGCTCGGAACCGGCCTCGGCCTCGTCGTCGCCATCGTGCTCTTCGGCATCGTCGCGCCGCTGTTCTCGCAAGACCCGCGAGACAGCGACAACCCCGTCCTCGCGCCTCCCGGTGCCGACCACTGGTTCGGCACCACCAAGCTCGGGTACGACGTCTTCGCGCAACTCGCGCACGGCACGGCCGGCTCCCTGCAAGTGGGCTTCACAGCAGGCCTCATCGCCCTCGTGCTCTCGATCGTCTTCGGCATCGTTGCGGGCTACGCGGGCGGTTGGACCGACGAGATCCTCTCGCTCTTCACGAACGTCATGCTCGTGATCCCCGGCCTCCCGCTCGCGATGGTCATCGCCAACTACGTCGACTCCCGCGAGTGGTGGCTCGTCGCCCTCGTGCTCGGCATCACCGGATGGGCCGGCTCGGCGGTCGTCCTGCGGGCGCAGTCCAGATCGCTCCGCACCCGCGACTACGTCGCCGCATCCCGCGTCGCGGGCGAGAAGACCGGTCGCGTCATCGCGGTGGAGATCCTCCCGAACCTCCTCCCGCTCCTCGCCGCACAGTTCCTCTTCGCGATCATCTTCGCGGTGCTCGGCGAGGCCGGCCTCTCCTACCTCGGCCTCGGACCGACCGACTCGATCACGTGGGGCACGATCCTGAACGACGCGCAGAGCGGTCAGGCGCTCGGCCAGAAGGCGTGGTGGTGGTACGTGCCGCCGGGGCTCATGATCGCGCTCCTCGGTGCGGGCCTGTCCCTCATCAACTTCTCGATCGACGAGATCATCAACCCCAAGCTGCGCCTCGCCCCCAGAACGCGCGCAGCGTGCGCAAGGCGCGAAGCGCGGGCCGCGGCATCGCGGGCGCCGAAGGGAGCGCAGCATGAGCCCGAACCCGGCAGCACGGAGCCACCTGCCCGAGCCCGTCCTCACGGCCACGAACGTGTCGATCGAGTACGAGGTCGAGCCGCCCGTGAAGGCCGTGCGCGACGTGTCGATCACCCTCCACCGCGGCGAGATCCTGGGCCTTGCGGGCGAGTCGGGCTGCGGCAAGACGACCCTCGCCTACGGCCTCAACCGGCTGCTCAAGGCGCCCGCGCTCATGACGAGCGGCGAGGTCGTGTTCCACGACCGCGACGGCCACGACATCGATGTCGTCGGCCTCTCCGCCGAAGGCCTCAGGGCATTCCGCTGGGACAAGATCTCGATGGTCTTCCAGGGCGCGATGAACTCGCTCAACCCCGTCATCAGCATCAAGGCGCAGCTCTTCGACGTGCTCACGACCCATCGCCCGGGCATGGGCAAGAAGGCGAAGCTCGCTCGCGCGCAAGAGCTCCTCGAACTCGTGGGCGTCGACCCGAAACGCCTCACGAGCTTCCCGCACGAACTGTCGGGGGGCATGCGCCAGCGCGTCATGATCGCGATGGCGCTCGCGCTCGACCCGCAGGTCATGATCATGGACGAGCCGACCACGGCGCTCGACGTCGTCGTGCAGCGCGGCATCATCAAAGAGATCATGCGCCTGCGCGAACGCCTCGGCTTCGCGGTCGTGTTCATCACCCACGACCTTCCGCTCCTCATCGAGATCAGCGACCGCATCGCGGTCATGCTCCAGGGCGAGATCGTCGAGGAGGGAACGGCCGAAGAGGTCTACCGCACCCCGAAGCACGAGTACACGAAGAAGCTCCTCTCGAGCTTCCCGAGCCTTCGCGGCGAACGCGGCGACTTCGTGCGCACGGGCGTCCAGGCGCAGGCACCCGAGGAGATCGCATCATGAGCGAGCACGACGCATCCGCGAGCCGCACGGGCACCCTCGAGGTGCGCGAGGTCGAGAAAGACTACCGACTGCGCGCCGGCCTCAGATTCTCGACCCTGCACGCGGTCAAGGGCGTCTCGTTCACGCTCGAGCCGGGCAAGACGATCGCCCTCGTGGGCGAGAGCGGCAGCGGCAAGTCGACGATTGCGAAGATGCTCCTGAAGCTCGAGACCCCCACACGCGGCGAGATCCTGCTCGACGGCAAGCCGACGGGGCGGCGCGGGAAGTCGCTCGCGGCCTACCGCGGTGACGTGCAGATGGTCTTCCAAGACCCGTTCGCATCGCTCAACCCGTTCCACACGATCGGGCACCACATCGAGCGGCCGATCCGCATCCACCACCCCGAGCTCTCGAACGACGAGGTGCGGGCCCGTGTGCTGCAGCTCCTCGAGCGCGTGCGGCTCTCGCCGGCCGAACGGTTCGCCGAGCGGCGTCCGCACGAGCTGTCGGGCGGTCAGCGCCAGCGCGTCGCGATCGCGCGGGCGCTCGCGCCGGGCGCGCGGTTCATCATCGCCGACGAGCCCGTGTCGATGCTCGACGTGTCGATCCGTCTGGGGGTGCTCAACCTACTGGCCGAACTCCAGCGGGAGGAGCAGCTCGGCGTGCTGTACATCACGCACGACCTCGCGACGGCGCGCCACTTCTCCGACGAGATCCTCGTGCTCTACCGCGGCGAGGTCGTCGAGCGGGGAGCGTCCGACGAGGTCATCCTGAACCCGCAGCACGCCTACACGAAGCGTCTGCTCGATGCCGCGGCCGACCCCGACCGGCTCGGGCAGCTCCGCGACGAGGTGCGCAGCGAGGCGTGAGCGGCGGGCCGCGGCTGCCCGAACCTCGAATCGGGGACGCGCGCCTCAGTTCAGGAAACATTCTTTTCAGATAGAGTGACGGAAGACCCGAGCGGGAGAGGAGAGCAGTGAGCCAGATCGACCCCGGTACCCCCACGTGGCTGCGTACCCACAACGACCGCACGGCCTTCCGGCTCCTGCTCGAGCACGGTCCGCTCACGCGCACGCAGCTCGGCGAACTGTCGGGCATGTCCAAGCCGACCGCGGCGCAGATGATCTCGCGTCTCGAACGCGTCGACCTCATCCACGCGGTGGGCGAGGTGTCGGGCGGCCGTGGCCCGAACGCCGTGAGCTACGGCGTTCGCACAGATCGAATCGTGGGCGTCGCCGTCAGCATCCTGGCCGACGGCAGTCATGCGGTCGTCGTCGATGCGGCCGACGCCGAGCACCCGATCGTCGCGGTGCCGCACGAGCCGTCGGGCCGCACGCCCGAAGACGACGTCCGTCGCGCGGTCCGCGCCGCGAGCGAGGCTGCGGGCGTCGACCCGGCGAACGTCAGCCACGTCGTCGTGGGCGTGCAGGCGGCGGTCTTCGCCGAACGCGACGCGCTCTCGCTCACCGACACGCTGCCGGGGTGGCCTGCGACGGGCGCCCGCGGGCGCATCGAGGAGGCGCTCGGACTGCAGGTCGTCCTCGAGAACGACGTCAACCTCGCGGCGATCGCCGAGCGGGCGGTCGGCATCGCGGCGGATGTCTCGAGCTTCGCCGAATTCTGGATCGGCGACGGTCTCGGCGTCGCCCTCGACTTCGACGGCGTCGTGCACCGCGGCGCCTCGGGCGGCGCGGGCGAGATCGGCTACCTCGAGGCATCCCGGAGCGCCATCCGGCTCGTGCCCGAGGCGCGCGACTTCACCGATCTGCTCGGCGGCCCCGTGGTCGCCGACCTGCTCGGGGCGCGCGACGGCGAAGGCCTCGCCGACGTGCTGCCGAGGCTCGCGGGCGACGAGGCGGCCCTCGACGCGATCGCCGAACGGGTGGCGATCACGATCGGGCCGGTGGTCGCGGTCGTCGACCCGGCCCTCGTCGTGCTGGCCGGGCCGACGTCGCTCGCGGGCGGCGAAGCACTCGCGGCCCGCGTCGCGGAGCGCATCGACCGGTCGGCGCATCCGACGCTCGCGGTCCGCGTGTCGGGCACGGGCGATCAACCCGTGCTGCTCGGGGCGCGCCGACTGCTCGTCGATCGCATCCGAGATCTCCTCGAGGCCGACATCACGACGGCCGCCTGACCCGCGCGCCACGCTCCATCCTGCGCGATCGCACGAGTGCCGACGAGGCATCCGATGTCGAAGCGTGCCCGCACGACCTGCACTCCCCGCACGACCTGCACTCCCTGCACGACCTTCCCTGCACGACCTGCTCCACCGCACGGCACCGAACGTAAGGAACAGCACCATGAAACTCGCCATCGTCGGCGGCGGCTCGACCTACACTCCCGAGCTCATCGACGGCTTCGCGCGGCTGCGCGACGTCCTGCCGCTCGAGGAGGTCGTGCTCGTCGACCCCGATGAGGAGCGCTTGGCGTTGGTCGGCGGGATCTCGCAGCGGATGCTGGCCCATGCCGGGCACCCCGCGCGGCTCACGACGACGACCGAGCTCGTCGCGGGCGTGACCGACGCCGACGCCGTGCTCGTGCAGTTGCGGGTCGGCGGCCAAGACGCCCGGCACGCCGACGAGACCTGGCCGCACGAAGCCGACTGCATCGGCCAGGAGACGACCGGCCCCGGCGGGTTCGCGAAGGCGCTCCGGACCGTGCCGGTCGTGTTGCGGATCGCAGAGGCCGTGCGTCGGCACGCGAAGCCCGACGCGTGGATCGTCGACTTCACGAATCCGGTCGGCATCGTGACGCGCGCACTGCTGCAAGAGGGGCACCGCGCGGTCGGGCTGTGCAACGTCGCGATCGGCTTCCAGCGCCGGTTCGCGCGGATCCTGGATGTCGCGCCCGACCAGGTGCAGCTCGGGCACGTCGGCCTCAACCACCTGACGTGGGAGCGGAGCGTGACGGTCGCGGGGCGCGACGAACTCCCGGGGCTCATCGAGGGCCGCCTCGGGGAGCTCGCGGGCGATGTCCACCTCGCGCCCGAGCTCGTCTCGGGGCTCGGCGCCCTGCCGTCGTACTACCTGCGCTACTTCTACGCGCACGACGAGGTGCTGCGCGAGCAGCGCACCGAGCCGACGCGCGCCGAGGCGGTGCGGGCGATCGAACGGGAACTTCTCGCCCTGTACGCCGACGAGTCGCAGGTCGAGAAGCCCGCGGCGCTCGAGGGGCGCGGCGGCGCGTTCTACTCCGAGGCGGCGATCGAACTCCTCGCGGCGATCCACGGCGGCGAGGCCGAGCGTGCGGTTCCGCGTGTCGTGAACCTCCGCAACGACGGCGTGCTGCCGTTCCTCCCCGACGACCACGTCATCGAGGTCCCCGCGCGCTACCGCGAGGGCCGGTTCGTCGCCGAGTCCGTCGCGGCGCTCCCCGACGACTTCACGGGGCTCATCTCGTCGGTGGCGGGCTACGAGCGGCTCGCACTCGACGCGGCCGTGCACGGCGGTCGCGGGCGCGTGCTGCGGGCGATGCGCGCGCATCCTCTCGTGCGCGACCACGACCGGGCCGAGCGACTCACCGACCTCCTGCTCGCCGAGAACGCGCGCTTCCTGGAGTGGGCGGCATGAGCGGGGCGCAGTTGCGAACGAGACCGGATGCCTCGTGGCCGGCCGACGCGGTCGTCGTCGGCGTCGACGGCGGCGGGTCGAAGACCGACGTGGTGGCACTGAGCCTCGACGGCGAGATCGTCGGGCGCGAGCGAGGAGAGGGTTCGAGTCCGCACTTCGAGGGGCTCGAGGCATCCGTTCGCACCGTCGACGCGCTCGTCCGCGCCGTCGCCGGCGGCCGACCCGTCGTGCAGACCGACCTCTATCTCTCGGGTCTCGACCTGCCGATCGAGATCGACGACTACCGGGCGGCGATCCGTGGTCTGTCGTGGGCCAACGAGTCGACGGTGCTCGCGAACGACCTGTACGCGCTGCTGCGCGCCGGAACCGACGAGCCCGACGCGGTGGTCGTCGTGTGCGGCACGGGCATGAACGCCGTGGGCGTGCGGGCCGACGGATCCGATGTGCGATTCCCGTCGCTCGGCGGCATCTCGGGCGACTGGGGCGGCGGCAGCGGGCTCGGCGAGCAGGCGCTGTGGCACGCCGCCCGCGACATCGACGGGCGCGGCGTGCAGACGGCGCTGACGGCGGCGATCGTCGAGCGGCTCGGCGCCGCCTCGCTCATCGAGATCATCGAAGACCTGCACTTCGGGCGGCGCGCGGGCAGCGAGCTCGCCGTGCTCGCGCCGCTCGTGTTCGAGTGCGCGCGCGACGGCGACGCGGTCGCGGCGGCGCTCGTGGATCGTCAGGCCGACGAGATCGCGGCGTTCGCGCGCGCGTGCCTCACTCGGCTCGACCTGCTCGATCGGCCCGTTCCGGTCGTGCTCGGCGGGGGAATCGTGAGTGCGCGCGACGCGCGCCTCTTGGACGGGATCGCGGCGGGACTGAGCCCGTCGGCGCCCCACGCGCGGATCGAGATCTTCGAGGGTCCGCCGATCGTGGGTGCGGCGCTGCTCGCGCTCCAGCACGCGGGCGCGGGGGCGCCCGAGCTGGCGCGCGCCCGGTCGGGGTGGCCGGGGTCTCGCAGCGAGACGTCCGCCCTCGTCGCGATCCCTTGAGCGCGTCGCCTCCTCCGGGTCAGGGCCGAGGGAGGCGGCGCGCAGCTAGCGCAGAACCCGCCCGCGGTCAAGGGCACCCCTTCCGTCGTCTTAGACTGGAAAGCGTGCATTCTGAGGAAACCGTCGACGTCGTGCTCATCGGCGGGGGCATCATGAGCGCCACGCTCGGCTCCCTGATCTCCCGGCTCCAGCCCGACTGGAGCATCCGGGTCTACGAGCGACTCGGCGAAGTGGCGCAGGAATCCTCCAACGCGTGGAACAACGCGGGCACCGGCCACGCGGCCCTGTGCGAGCTCAACTACATGCCCGAGGCCAAAGACGGCACGGTCGATGCCTCGAAGGCGATCTCGATCAACGAGCAGTTCCAGATCAGCCGCCAGTACTGGGCGTACCTCGTGGAGCAGGGCGATCTGCCCGAGCCGACGAACTTCATCAACACGGCCCCGCACATGACGTTCGTGCGCGGTCAGAAGAACATCGAGTACCTGCGTAAGCGCGTCGCGGCGCTGAAAGACCAGCCGCTCTTCCCCGGCATGGAGTACACCGAAGACCTCGAGCGCATCGCGCAGTGGACTCCGCTCCTCGCGAAGAGGCGCAACCCCAAGCAGAAGGTCGCGGCGACCCGCATCGAGTCGGGCACCGACGTCGACTTCGGCGCCCTCACGCGCTCCCTGTTCGCCGACCTCGAGAAGCGCGGCGCGCAGGTGAACACCGACACGCAGGTCACGTGGCTGAAGCGCCGCAAAGACGGTGTCTGGAACCTGAAGCTCCGCCGACTCGTGGGCAACACCCCCGACTCGGTGCGCGCGCGCTTCGTGTTCGTCGGCGCGGGCGGCGGCGCCCTCGCGCTGCTGCAGCACTCGGGCATCCCCGAGATCAAGGGCTTCGGCGGGTTCCCGATCTCGGGCCAGTTCCTCCGCACGACGAACCCCAAGATCGTCGCCCAGCACCAGGCCAAGGTCTACGGAAAGGCCGCCGTCGGCGCGCCGCCGATGTCGGTGCCGCACCTCGACACGCGCGTCGTCGACGGCGAGACAGCGCTGCTCTTCGGCCCGTACGCGGGCTTCACGCCCAAGTTCCTGAAGTCGAGCACGTGGTTCGACCTGCCGTTCTCGATCCGTCTGCACAACATCGGCACGATGCTCGGCGTCGCGTTCAAGAACTTCGACCTCGTGAAGTACCTCGTGGGTGAACTCCTCGCGGGCCGCGAGAAGAAGATGCGGGCGCTGCGCGAGTTCATGCCGACCGCGAAGTCCGAAGACTGGGAGCTCATCACCGCCGGTCAGCGCGTGCAGGTCATGAAGCACGAAGACGGCAAGGGCGGCGTGCTGCAGTTCGGCACCGAGGTCATCACGGGCGCCGACGGCTCGATCGCGGGTCTCCTCGGCGCGTCGCCGGGTGCATCGACGGCCGCGCCCATCATGCTCGACGTGCTCAAGCGCTGCTTCCCCGACCGCATCGACGGCTGGGCGCCGAAGATCCGCGAGATGATCCCGTCGTACGGGACGACGCTCAACGGCGACCCCGAGGTCGCCGCCGCATCGCTCGCGCGCACGGCGAAGGCGCTGCAGCTCCAGGCGTAGGCGGTCCGCGCGCCCACCGCGTCTGCATGCGCTCATGCTCGCGCGTGCGCGTGCGCGTGCGCGTTCGCGCTCGCGCGTGCGCGTTCGGTCGAGGTGTTTGTCGGACATCCGGCCGATTGTCGGACGAATTCGCGCCGAATCGTCCGACAAACCTGCGAATGTCCGACAAACCCGGGCTGGACGATGCCGCAAGGTTGGATCACGCGGATGTCCCGTGCTAGCCTCGTGCCCGCTATGAAGAAGTGAGCACACCCACGTCCCGCGCCTGAGGCGCCGTTGACCCGTGGTGTGCCCGTTCCGAGGTCGCGCAGTTCGCGTTCGATCTCGCGTGCTCGCACCTTCGCGTACGGCAGATGCCCGGCGGGAATCATCCGACCCTGCTCGACGGGGAATCGCGAAAGGGCGGTCGCCCATGCCGGTGCAATTCCATCTCTCAGACCATCTCCGTGCCGACGGACTGTCGGTCGCCTACGGCGAACGACGTGTGTTCGCCGACCTCTCGTTCGCCGTCTCGCCCGGCGAGCGCCTCGGACTCATCGGCGAGAACGGCGTCGGCAAGTCGACGCTCCTGCGCCTGCTCGCGGGCGGCGCGCAGCCCGAGGCATCCGGTCGTCTCACGCGCCCGTCGCGCGTCGGCCTCCTGCTCCAGGAGGTGCCGTTCGCGCCGACCGATCGCGTCGGCGACATCGTCGAGGACGCGCTCGCCGAGGTGCGGGCGATCGAGCGCGAGCTCGACGCCGCGGCGGAGGGGCTCGCCGCCTCGACCGACGCGGCGGCCGCGGCGGAACGGTATGCGCGGGCGCTCGACGCGGCCGAGCGAGCCGACGTCTGGTCGGTCGATGCGCGCCGCGACGAGGTCCTCGACGGGCTCGGACTCGCGTCGATCGGTCTCGGCCGCCTGATCGGCGAGGTGTCGGGCGGCCAGCGGAGCCGGTTCGCGCTTGCGGCGCTGCTCCTCAGGGCTCCCGACGCGCTCCTCCTCGACGAGCCGACGAACCACCTCGACGACGGTGCCGCGGCGTTCCTCGAGGCGCGTCTGCGCGCGTGGCGGGGGCCCGTGGTGTTCGCGAGCCACGACCGCGCGTTCCTGGACCGGGCCGCGACGGGCCTGCTCGACCTCGACCCCGCGCGGGTCGTCGCGACGCGCGACGCGGTGGCCGGTGCCACCGTGTTCGGCGGCACGTTCACGGAGTACCTCGCGGCGAAGGCCGACGAGCGGGCGAGATGGGAGCGGCAGTACGACGACGAGCAGGGCGAGTTGCGGCGGCTGCGGCTCGCCGTCGCCGAGACCGCTCGCGACGTGTCGCATCGGCGCGGCCCGACCGACAACGACAAGTACGTGACGAAGTTCAAGCACTCCCGCACCGATCAGGCGATCTCGCGGCGGGTCCGCAACGCCGAGGGGCGGCTCGAGACCCTCGAGCGCGAGCAGGTGCGGAAGCCCCCGGCGCCCCTCGCGTTCGCGGGCATCCCGCCGGGATCGCACGCGTTGGACGAGTCATCCGGACTGCTCGCGCAACTGACGGATGTCTCGGTCGACGACCGCCTCGCGATCGGGTCGCTGCAGCTGGCGCCGACGGCGCGACTGCTCGTGACGGGCGCCAACGGCGCCGGCAAGTCGACCCTCCTCGGCGTGCTCGCGGGGCGCGTCGCGCCGACGCGCGGCAGCGTGCAACGGCGGAAGGGACTCAGGGTCGGCCTCCTCGAGCAGGATGTGCGATTCGAGCATCCGGATGTCTCGCCGCGCGCCCTCTACGAACGGGCGCTCGGCGAGCGGCGCGCCGAGCAGGTGCCGTTGGCATCGCTCGGGCTCGTGGCGCCGCGCGACGCCGACCGGCCCGTCGGCGTCCTTTCGGTCGGGCAGCAGCGTCGACTCGCGCTCGCGCTCGTGATCGCCCGTCCGCCGCACGTGTTCCTCCTCGACGAGCCCACGAACCACCTCTCGCTCGGGCTCGCGACCGACCTCGAGGACGCGCTCGGCACCTATCCCGGCGCGGTCGTCATCGCGAGCCACGACCGGTGGCTCAGGGCGCGCTGGGCGGGTGGTGAACTGCGGCTCGAGGCGGGGCGCGTCGCCGAGGAAGTTCCGGCGCTCGCAGGCTAAGAGGCCTCCCGACGAGACGAATCGGCGCAGCGAGCGTTGAGTCTCTGGGACGAGTCTCCCGAACGAACTTCTCGAACGAGCATCTGGAAGGGCTGTTCTGCTCGTGCAGTCGGTGCCGAAGTGCCGCCGCCGCGAAGCATCCGCACCCGAATCCCCGTGCAGTCGAAGGATCATCGCCCGCCGGTGCCGAAGTGCCGCTGCGCCGCGAACGGAAACAGTCGCACCGACGCGGGTTCCCACTCACCTACGTGGTGGTGGGGTGCGCGTCTGGGCGGGGTGCGGGTCTGGGCGGGGTGCGGGTGTGGGCGGGGTGCGGGTCTGGGCGGGAGCGAGACGCCTCGCGGCCGCGCGCCGCGCTTGCCCGGGCTTGCAGACGGCATCGAACATATGTTCGAATGTGTGGGTGCGTTGGAGCGGGCAGGAACTCGGGGTCGAGCAGGGCGATACCCTGCCCGGCCTCGCGCGGCTCAACAATCTGGTGCGCTCGGTGCAGACGCCCGACTTCACGGGCGTGACGTTCCACGAGGTGCTTGCGAAGTCCGCCCTCAACCGGGTGCCGGGGGCCTCGTCGATGCCGTTCACGTGGACGATCAACCCCTACCGGGGCTGCACGCACGCGTGCGCATACTGTCTGGATCCCGACACGATGATCACGATGAGCGACGGGCGGCAGAAACCGCTCTGGGCGGTCGAAGTCGGCGATGAGGTGCTCGGCACAGAGCCGCATGGCAGGTACCGGCGATACGCGGCTTCGAAAGTGCTCGCGAAGTGGTCGACGACGAAGCCCGCTCACCGCATCGCCCTCGCCGACGGCACGACGATCGTGGCGAGCGGCGACCACCGCTTCCTCACCGATCGCGGGTGGAAGTACGTCACTCGTTCGACGTCGGGTGTCGGGCAGCGGCCGTACCTCACGACGTCGAACTCTCTCGTCGGTTTCGGGTCGAGAGCAGCCCGGGCGCATCAGGTGCTCGACGAACAGTACATGCGGGGCTATCTCGCGGGCATGATCCGCGGCGACGGGATGCTGCTGACCAGGGAATACACGAGGCGTTCTGGCGAGCAGTACCGGGTCAACCACTTCCGGCTTGCGCTCGCCGACGTCGAAGGCCTGAATCGGACTCGCACGTACCTCGAGTACTTCGGTGTCGATGTGTCGACCTTCAGATTCGCGCCTGCGACCACGACGCGGCGCGAGATGACGGCCATTCGCACAAGCCGCAAGGCGCACTTCGACCGGATCGCGTCGATCATCGAGTGGCCGACCGCTCCGCCGTCGGGTTGGAGAGCCGGATACCTCGCGGGCGTCTTCGATGCAGAGGGGTCCTGCTCGCGCGGGGTACTGAGGATCTCCAATTCCGACGAGCAGATCCTCAGCGAGATCGAACGTTCCCTCGAGGCCTTCGACATCGATTTCGTACGCGAACCGGCGCGTGACAACGGTGTCGCCAACGTCAGGATCCGCGGCGGGCTCGGTATGAGGAACGCGTTCTTCTCGATCACCCAACCGGCGATCACCCGCAAGCTCGCTCTCATCGGCACGACCGTGAAGACGACCGCCGATCTTCGGATCGTCGCTATCGAAGCGATCGACGGCGCACAGGAGCTGATCGACATCACGACGACGACGGGTGACTTCGTGGCAGCCGGCGTGGTGAGCCACAATTGCTTCGCGAGACCCACGCACGAGTACCTCGACCTCGACGCGGGCGACGACTTCGATCGGCAGATCATCGTCAAGGTCAACGTCGCAGACGTGCTCGGCAAAGAGCTCGCGAAGCCGTCGTGGCGGCATGAGCCCGTCGCCCTCGGCACCAACACCGACCCCTACCAACGCGCCGAGGGGCGCTACGCGCTCATGCCCGGCATCATCGAGTCGCTCGCCGCGAGCGGCACGCCGTTCAGCATCCTCACGAAGGGCACGCTCCTGCGACGCGACCTGCCGCTCCTCGCCGAGGCGAACCGTCGCGTGCCCGTCGACCTCGCGATGTCGATCGCGATCTACGACCCCGAACTGCAGCAGTCCGTCGAACCGGGCACCCCGAGCACGAAGGCGAGGCTCGCGACGGTGACCGCCGTGCGCGAAGCGGGGTTCGACTGCAGCGTCTTCCTCATGCCCGTGCTGCCGTACCTCACCGACACGCGTGCCCATCTCGACGAAGCCGTCCGGCAGGCCAAGGCGGCCGGGGCGACGCGCATCGCGTGGACGGCCCTGCACCTGCGCGGGTCGGTCAAGCCGTGGTTCATGCAGTGGCTCGAGCGGGAGCATCCCGAGCTCGTCGATCGCTACCGCTCCATGTACTACGGCCGCAACGCCTACGCGCCGAAGGAGTACCGGGCCTGGCTCGGCGAGCGCATGAGGCCGATCCTGCGGGCGCACGGGCTCGGCCGTGAAGAGGTCGATCCGACGACGGGCGGGGTCCGGTCGAGCGCGATGGGGTTCGATGCACGAAGCCGCAGCGTGCGTGCGGCGGCGCCCGGGCGCGTGCCCGTGCCCGAGTTCGCGGAGCCGCCGAACCCCGACGCGCTGTTCTGAGCTGCGCGTTCCGCGCCGAAACCGAACGCTCTGCGATAATTCGCAGTGGGAACACTGTGGAGGTGTCGATGGCGCTGGGGCTGCCCGAGCATCTCGCGCGCGACGCGCTCAGCCACGCCCTCGGTCGCGCCGGCCAGGCGGCGGCGTTCGTGTGCCTCGCCGTCGCGACGACCACGGGGATCGCGAACTCGATCCAGAACGGCGCGCCCGACGGGGCGATCGTCGCGGCGTGCATGGCCGCGATGGCCGCGCTGCTCGCGCTCGTCGCCTGGCGGCCGTCGATTTCGGCGACGATCGCCTATCTCGTCGTCGGGACCGGCGCAGTCGTGTACGCGACGGCGGTGGTCATGGCGAGCGGAGTCTTCCCGTCCGCGAACAACGCCGTCCTGTCCTTGCCGCTCGCAGCCCTGCTGCTGGTCGGCGGCGCGGGCACCGGGACGGTGCTCGCGATCCTGTGGGCGGTGCTCGGGTACGTGCTCGGGCAACTCGCGACCCTGACCGGATGCCTCATCACGGGCACGCCGTGGGCGCTCAACGCCGTCGCGACGTTCGCCCTCGCGATCCTCCTCGTCGTGCGGACCTTCGACGGGCTCGCCCGCCGCGCCAACGCGCGAGGCGAGACCCGGCTCAATCATGCGAGCCGGACGACGCGCGAACTCGCCCTCCGGCACGAGTCCGAACTCCGTGCGACCGCACGCCTGCACGACACGGCCCTCGTCCACCTCGTCGCGATCGCCGCGGCGGGCTCGGGCGAGGTCGACGAGCGGATCCGTGCCGGCATCCGCCAGGACTTCGCCCTCATCATCGGCCGCAACTGGGCGAGCGACCATGTCATCGAGGAGCCCGCGTCGCGGCGGCGACTCGCGAACGCGCTCCAGACCGGGGCGAACGCGGGCGTCGAGGTCCGTGTCTCGGGCGACCTCGATGCGCTCGCGCTCGTGTCCGACGAAGCCGCCGACGCACTCGACCAGGCCATCGCGCAGTGCCTCGTCAACATCGGCCGGCACGCGGGCACGAACGTCGCCGAACTCGCGATCGGCGCGGGCGGCGGCGAGGTGACGGTCGCCGTGCTCGACGAGGGCATCGGGTTCGACGTCGAAGCGGTCCCCTCCGATCGCATCGGGCTCCGCACGTCGATCCGGTGGCGCATCGAACAGGTGGGCGGCACGGTACGCCTGTGGTCGACGCGCGGCGTCGGCACGACCATCGTCCTGACCGTCCCGGTGGTGACCGAGTGAGCATGCGGCTGCGCCTGACGCAGCAGGCCCTCGACCCGATCGGCGGCATCGCTGCGACCCGGATCACGGCCATCGGCGCCATGCTCGCCGTGCTGCTGACGGGTGTGCAGACGTGGTTGCACTGGGGCGAGGTGCGGTTCCCGCTCGCGGCGGTCCTCGGCATCCTGCTCGTCGTCGCGGCGGGTGTCGCCGCCGTCGCGGGCGCGGCCCCGGCGCGAGCGCCGTACACGCCCGAGCGGCTCGCGCTCGTCGTCACGCTCGCGGTGGGTGCGGCGATCGCCGAGTACCTCTCGACGGTCGGGCGCAACCTGTACTTGTACGACGACTACGGACCGGCCGTCGTCGGCATGCTCATCCTCGCGCTCGCGCCGTTCAATACGTGGCGGTGGATCCTGTCGGCCGGTCTCATCGCATCGGGGGTCATCTCGATCCTCGTGATGGGCGCTTCTGCGACGACCGCGACGGGAGCCCCGCTCGTCTCCCTCATCGTCGTCAACGCGTCGGTCGTGCTCGCCCTCACGGCGGCCGGCGCCGCGTACTCGTACACGATCGTGCAGCGGATCCTCGGCTGGCAGCGCGCCGCGAACCGCGAGATGCTCCGTCGCGACGCGCTCGATCGGTCGGCGCTCGCCGGGGTGGAGCCGTCGCGCATCACGGTCCTCGGCGCCGAGGTGCTGCCGTTCCTCGCCCGCGTGATGACGAGCGAGCGCGTCGGCGTCCATGACGTGGACCGGGCGAGGGAGCTCGCCGAGGCCCTGCGGCGCGCGTTGCGCGAGGGGATCGAGGCGACGTGGCTCGACGATCTCGCGGTGAGCCTGGCGTCGGCGCGAGGCATCCGGGTCGACGTCGTCGACCGCGACGGCGACGCGACGCGCTTCAACGACGACCAGCGCGCCGCGGTCTCGGCGCTCGTGACGTGGCTGTGCGGCGACGGGCGGGCCAAGGCCGTCTCGATCGGGCTCGAGCGGGCGGCGGACGAACCGCGCGGCACGGTCGAGATCGTCGCCGAGGCGGGCGACTGGCAGCCGGTGCGGCGCGAGATCGAGCGTTTCGTGTCGGTCGCGCGCATCGTCGGCCTGCGCGCGCGGCACACGAGGACGGGGAGAATGTCCGGGTGGAGTTGGACTATGGCATTGAGTAGCGCGGCATTGAGTAGCGCGGCATTGAGTGAGCCGGGATCGAGTGACGTGCGCTGATGGCGAAGCTGTATTTCCGGTACGGGGCGATGAACTCGGGCAAATCGACGGCGCTCCTGCAGGCGGCCTTCAACTACGAGGAGCGCGGGCACGAGGTGCTGCTCGCGAAGCCGTCGGTCGACACGAAGGGCGACCGCGAGATCGTGTCGCGCCTCGGCGTCGCGCGCGAGGTCGACTTCACGATCGCCCCCGACGAGGACGTGCTCGAGACGTTCTCGCGCGAACGCGGCGTCGTCGTGTCGCGCACCGGGCGCGATGTGAGCTGCCTGCTCGTCGACGAGGCGCAGTTCCTCACCGAGCGGCAGGTCGACGATCTGCTCCGCATCGCGGTCATCGACGGCATCCCGGTGCTCGCCTACGGCATCCGCACCGACTTCCAGACGGTCGCGTTCCCGGGCAGCAGGCGCCTGCTCGAGGTGTCGCACAGCCTCGAGGAGTTGAAGACGATCTGCCGGTGCGGGCGCAAGGCGATCTTCAACGGCCGCAAGATCGACGGCCGGTACGTGTTCGACGGCGACCAGGTCGCGATCGACGGCGTCGAGGTCGAGTACGAGTCGCTGTGCGGCGTCTGCTATCTGCAGGAGTCGGGCGGGCGGCTGAACGGGCTCTGAACGGCGGGCGTCAGCCCAGCACGAGCGCGACGAGCAGCCCGTTGAACACGACGTGGGCGATGATCGCGCCCCCGAGCCGTCCTGTGAAGACGGTGAGCAGCGAAGCCCCGAGACCGAACACGAACGACGAGGCGCCCGCGACGAACGCGAGGGTCGGCGAGGTCGCGTCGAGGGTGTGCAGCAGGGCGAACAGCAGCGCGCTGACCGCGACGGCAACGGCGGCGGATGTCGTGGGCCGCGCGCCATTCGCAAGCGCCGCGCCGCGCACGGCGGGCAGGAGCGTTCCGCGGAAGAACGTCTCTTCGATGACGGGGCCGACGATGAGCGGCGCGACGATGAACACGAGCCAGACGGTGCTCGGCTCGGGCTCGATGAGGGCGCCGGTTCCCGACATCCGCCCCGTGATCGCGATCTCGATGCCCGCGGCGGCACCGCGCGCGAGGAAGCCGACCCCGGCGCCCCACAGCACGTCGATGGGGCGGAAGAACGGGCGTGCGATGAACGGTGTTCCGCCGCGGCGGGCGGCTCGCGCGGCGAGGGCGATCGCGGCGAGAAGGGGCACCCACACGACGAGGAACGCGCCGAGGGCCTGCACGATCGGCGCGAGCACGACGGTGCGGATGACGGCGTTCCATCCGATGACGGCCAGCACCACAATGACGAGCGCGCCGGCACATGACGTCATGATTTGTTTGAAAAGTACCGTTTTGTACGGTTCGGGCACCCCAATCCGGGGGTAGGCTCTTGCGCAGGCACCTCACGAGCGTAGCGGGGGCCGACGCGGAATTCCGCGTGCACCGGGGAAAACGGGGGTACTCCGGTGCCAACACGAGCACTCCCGGCACGCCACTCGATGCAGGAGCATGGGACCTCAACGTGTGGCACCATCGTTGTCAAAGTCAGCGACGGCGTGACCCCGGGGGCCGCCGTCTCTTCATTCCTGGGACCATGCCCGGCAGAAAAGCGAGGCTCAGTGGAACTGCGTGACTACCTTCGGGTACTGCGTCAGAACTGGGTGCTCATCGTGCTCTTGACGCTCGTGGGCGTCGCCGCGGCATCCGCGTACTCGCTCGTGCAGACGCCGAAGTACAGTTCGTCGGCGAAGGTGTTCGTGTCGACGTCGGGCGGGGCATCCGTCTCCGAGTTGCAACAGGGCAACACGTTCACGCAACAGCGCGTGAAGACGTACGCCGATCTCGCGACGACCGCGATCGTCCTGCTGCCGGTCATCAACAGCCTCGGGCTCGACACGACGAGCGAGGAGCTCGCACCTCACGTGACCGCGACGGCGCCGCTCGACACGAGCCTCATCGAGATCTCGGTCACCGACGAAGACCCCGCGCAGGCCGCGAAGATCGCGACGGCGGTCTCCGAGAGCCTCACGAACGTCGTCGAGTCGATCGAGACGACGAATCGTCCGGCGGGCGACGACGGCGCGGCGAGCACGCCGACGAGCCCCGTGCGACTGACCCTCGTGCAGCACGCCGCCGTTCCGCAGGCTCCCGTGAGCCCGAACGTGCCGCTCAACATCGCGCTCGGCGCGCTCGTGGGCCTCGCGCTCGGCGTGGGTCTCGCGGTCCTTCGGGCCACGCTCGACACGCGCATCCGCAACGAGCGCGACGTCGAGCTCATCAGCGAGGCGCCCATCATCGGCGGCATCGTGTTCGATCCGAAGGCCAAAGAGCGTCCGCTCATCGTGCACGCCGACCCGCATTCGCCGCGGGCCGAGTCGTTCCGCACGCTGCGCACGAACCTGCAGTTCCTCGAGCCGGGTCGCACCGATCGTGCGTTCGTCGTGACGAGCTCGGTCGAGTCCGAGGGCAAGTCGACGACCGCCGCGAACCTCGCGATCGCGCTCGCCGACGCGGGCGCCCGTGTGCTGCTCGTCGACGCCGACCTCAGGCGCCCGAAGGTCGCGAACTACCTCGGCGTCGAGGGCGCCGTGGGGCTCACCGACCTGCTCATCGGTCGCGCCGAGCTGCAAGACGTCGTGCAGGGGTGGGGTCGCAACGAGCTCTATGTGCTGCCCGCGGGGAGCGTCCCGCCGAACCCGAGCGAGTTGCTCGGCTCGACGACGATGGTCGAGACCATCGCCGAGCTCAAGCGCGCGTTCGACGTCGTGCTCTTCGACTCGCCTCCGCTGCTTCCGGTGACGGATGCCGCGGTGCTCGCGCGCAACGTCGGCGGCGCGATCGTCGTCGTCGCCGCGGGTCGCGCGCACCGCCCCCAACTTCGCGGGGCGATCGCGGCGCTCCAGAACGTGGATGCCCCGGTGTCGGGCATCGTGCTGACGATGCTGCCGACGAAGGGGCCCGACGCCTACGGGTACGGCCGCTACGGGTACGGCTACGGGTACGGCTACGTTGCGCGGGAGTCGACATGACGTTCAGGGTTCTCGTGGTGTGCACGGGCAACGTCTGCCGTTCGCCCATGGCCGAGCAGTTGCTGCGAGTGCGGTTCGCAGCAGCCGGTGTCGAGGTCGAGGTGTCGAGCGCTGGTACGGCTGCGCTCGTCGGCGAGCCGATGACGTCCGAGGCGGCTGAGCTCTCGCGACGGTTCGGCGGAGTGCCCGATGCGCATCGTGCGCGCCAGCTCACGGCCGACCTCGTCGCCGAGGCCGATCTCGTGCTGACGGCGTCGCGGACGCACCGAGCCGCCGTCGCCCAACTTCTTCCCCGTGCCGCACGGCGCGCGTTCACGTTGCGCGAGTTCGCGCGCGTGGCCGAGTTCGTCGCGAACGACCCGTCGAGTGAGCTCGACTCCGACGCGGCGCCCGCAGCGTCTCCTGATGCCGTGCTTGACATCCTGTCGATGTCGCGCGGCTACGCCCCACCCCGACCCGATCCCGAGGCCGACGACGTCGTCGATCCCTACCGGCTGAGCTCCGACGTGTACGAGGAGGCGGGCCGGCTCATCGATGAGTCGACGGCCGCCATCGTCGCCGCGTTCGGCGGATCGAAACGGGTGGGACGTGAAATCGCATAGACCTCCGAAGATCAGATCCGGCCGCACGAACCCGTGGATCATCGCGGGCATCGTGGTGTTCGTCGTGTTCGACCTGCTGCTCGTGTGGTGGGCGTTCACGTCGACGCGCGGGGCGCAGGGCGCGGCGGGCGACGTCGACGGCCTCGGCGAGGTGCCGACGGTGACGTGGCCGACCGAGTCGTCTTCGCCTGTGCCGACCCCTCTGACCGATTTCGAGGTCGCCGCGCCGACGGCGGTGCTCGCGGCGGTGAGCGAGTCGGTCGCGTTCCGGGCTCCGGCCGGGTCGTGTCCGGCCGTCCCGGCGAGTCTCGAGGTGACGACCGACGGCGGTGCGACGTGGTCGCCCGCGGTGGTTCCGGGTGCGTCGGCGATCCAGTCGGTCGAGTCCGACGACGGCGAGCTCGTGACGGTGGTCGCGCGTCGTGCCGATTCGTGCGCGCCGCTCGTGTACCGCTGCTTCGTGCAGGGCGTCGCCTGGCAGGAGACCGGCGAGCTCCCCTCGTTCTGGTACCTCGACGGCGGTTCGGTCGTGGCTCCCGGCGGCGGGACATCCGCCCCGTGCGAAGCGCCCGTGCAGCTGGCCGCACGATCCGACGCCCAGACCGCGGTGCTGTGCGCCGACGCCGTCGTGTACGCGACCGGCGACGCGGGGGCGACGTGGGCGGGTTCGTCGCCGATCGACGGTGTCGCGGCGATCGCCGCGACCGGGTCTGCGTATCTGGTCGCGCTCGAGGGGCACGACGGGTGCGCGGGCGTGCAGGTCGCGGCGCTCGGCGACGATCTCGCGCCGGGCGCGGCGGGCGGATGTCTCGAATCGGATGCCCCCGAGGGCGCGACGGTGCTCGCGGCGAGCGCCGACGGGGCTTCCACGTGGGTGTGGAGCGGCGAGGTCGTCGCGCGTTCGGCGGATGGGGGAGCGACGTGGTGACGGCGAGGGCGGCAGGCATGCGCTTCGATCTCGGGCGCACGAACGTGTGGTCGGCGCGGTTGGCGTCGCGCGTGCTGCTGACCGACCTGCTCGTGCTCGTGTGGGTCGTGTTCGGCGCGCAGCTCGCGTGGCTCGGACTCGACGAGTCGGTCATGGGGTTCAGTGGGTCGCGGCGCGACATCGAGCTCAGCTACACGGTCGTGTCGGTCGTCGTGATCGCGCTGTGGATGATCGCGCTGCAGTTGTTCGACACGCGTTCGTTCCGGGTGCTGGGTGCGGGGGCGCAGGAGTACCGCTTGATCGCGGACGCGACGATCCGGGTGTTCGGCGTCGTCGCGATCGTGGCGTTCTTGCTGAAGCTCGACATCGCGCGCGGGTACATTCTGCTCGCGTTCCCCTGGGGCTGCTCGTGCTGCTCGCGTCTCGGTGGATGTGGCGGCAGTGGCTCAACGTCATGCGTCGCGGCGGCGGGTATTCGTCGCGTGTGCTGCTCGTGGGGTCGGTCGATTCGGCGACGTCGGTCGCGCGGCAGCTCGCGCGGGTGCCCGAGGCGGGGTACCGCGTCGTGGGTGCGTGCGTGCACGGAGCGGGTGTGATCGATCGTCTGCCGGGTTCGAACGTGCCCGTGTACGACGGTGTCGAGCACGCCCTGCAGACAATGCGCGACCTCGGCGCCGACACGGTCGTGGTCACGTCGAGCGACGAGCTCGGCCCCGAGCGGGTGAAGTCGCTCAGCTGGGGGCTCATCCCGGGTGCCGAGCACCTCGTCGTCGCACCGAGCCTCATAGACATCGGCGGTCCGCGCATTCACACGCGCCCGGTCGCGGGGTTGCCGCTCATCCACGTCGAGACGCCGCGTTTCGAGGGCCGCAAGCTCGTCGCGAAGCGCATCTTCGACCTCGTCGGGTCGGCTGCGCTTATCGTGGTGCTCTCGCCCGTGCTCGCGGGGCTCGCGGTCATGGTGCGCATGTCGGGCGATGGACCCGTGCTCTTCAGGCAAGAGCGAGTGGGCATCAACGGAGAGCCGTTCGCGATGCTCAAGTTCCGGTCGATGGTCGTCGACGCCGAGGCGCGCCTAGCGGCGCTCGCGGCCGAGCGGCGCGACGCCGGCAACACGGTCATGTTCAAGATGAAGGATGACCCGCGCGTGACGCCGATCGGCCGGCTGATGCGCCGCTTCAGCCTCGACGAGCTGCCGCAGCTCTTCAACGTGCTGCGCGGCGACATGTCGCTCGTGGGCCCGCGCCCACCGCTCGTGCGCGAACTCTCGGCGTACGACACACATGTGCACCGCCGCTTCCTCGTGAAGCCCGGCATCACCGGCCTCTGGCAAGTCAGCGGCCGATCGGACCTGTCGTGGGAGGACACCGTGCGACTCGATTTGTACTACGTGGAGAACTGGTCGATCACGGGGGATCTCGTGATTCTGTGGCGGACGGCGCGGGCCGTGTTCGGAAGCCAGGGAGCGTACTAGATGGCGCGCATACTCTACGTCACTACTTACAGTCCGCAGCGAAGTGATCTTGGGGGTGCGGCCTGGGTCGACCGTCAGATCATTGAGCGCCTGAGGGAACGATTTGAAGTGGACGTCTTCGTTGTCGTTGACGACAACGCGGTGAACCCCGTGCCTCTTGAGGTGCGACGGAGCCGTTGGTCTGCCTTCCGTACACTCTTGCGGATGATCCTTCGTCGCGAGCCATATCAGGCAGCGAAATTCCGTTGGTCGCCAAACTGGAATAGCCGTGCCGCGGAACTCGTGCCGCTCCTCAAGAGTGATTCCGTCGTGGTTACGAGCCAATGGCCCGCGTTGCTGATGCTTAGCGACTTGGGTGTCGCATCGGTTCTCCACATTGCACATAACGTCGACTACGTCATCGCGGACGCTCATGACCCCCGGGTGTTCAGTCTCGTCAAGAATGCACGCCGTATGCGACGAGTGGAATTCGACCTACTTCGGCGGCCCGCACGAGTGCTTGCGTTGTCTGCGGCGGATTCTGACCGCCTGCGCTCGGGTGGCGTTGAAGCTTCACAGCTTCGATTGAGTTCCGGCGCGGAATCGAGAACGGTTGCTAGCCAGCGTCGCATTGGCTTTGTTGGCAAAGCAACTTGGCCCCCGAACGCCGAGGCGATCGAAGCGCTCACTAAAGAGGTCATGCCAGCAGTTCGCGCACGCATCGGAATCAGTTCCCCGTCGCTCGTGTTGGCGGGGAGAGGTTCAGAGCGGTGGGCTTCACGCGATGTTCGCGCGCTCGGCGCTCTCGACAAACTCGACGAGTTCTACGCCGCGATTGATTTGGTCGTCGTTCCACGCATGGGCCCGACGACCGGTATCTCGGTGAAGCTGCTTGAGGCGCTTGAGCACGGAGTTCATGTGATCGCGCCGTCAGCCCTGATTCAGGATGCTGGGATCGAGGCCGGGTGTACTCGGGCCGACACACCCGCGGAGGTTGCAGAGGCGGTGATCCGTTACTACGGCAATCACTTACCCTCATCCTTCTCTCCTTCTCCGCGAAAGCCAGAGGTTGTTCGCAGCGAACCCATCGAGCTACAGGATCTGCCGGAATATGTTGCGGAGGTTGTTCAATGAGGTCAAGACATGAGCTCGCCGAGGGCCTCTTGCCTAAAGTTCTCGCATCGAACGCGCAGCTCGACAGCCTTCCACTTGGCGGCCCACATCGTGTGCAGACCGTCAACCTGCATCACCTTGCGCTCGCGGAGCGGTCGGATGATTTCTGGTCGGCCATGCTGAGCGCGGACTATGTGACCGCAGATGGGTGGCCGGTTGTCCAGTTGTTCAGATCGCGCGGCCTTGATCTCGAACGCGTAACCGGATCCGAGTGGCTCAGCCGGGCGGTCGGCTCGAACGCGCTTGCCGGTCATCGAGTTGGACTATTGGGCGGGTCGCACGATGTTGGTGCTCGGTTCAAACGAATCCTTGGCGAGAGTTTGGTGTTTCGCGAGCACGGGAATCGAGACGAATGGTCCGCGACTCAAATTGCTGAAGATGCAACGCGCATGGACGTGGATGTCTTGCTCGTAGCAGTGACTCCGCCGTACGGCGACCTAATTGCCATGAAGTTGGTCGATGCGGGATATGTAGGTACTGTCATGTCGGTCGGGGGCGGAGTCGACATGCTCGTTGGCGCCCAACGAGCCGCTCCTGAGTGGTTGAAACGCTTCGGCCTTGAGTGGTTCGCGAGGCTCTCCGCCAACCCGCGCAGACTGTGGCGTCGGTACTTCGTAGAGTGCATGCCGACGTTCGTGCGTGTGATCGTGCCCGCGCTTGTGGTGCGAACTCCTAGCGCTCCAGCTTCGTCATACGAGGGTGTGCGATGACCAAAATCTCGGTCGTCGTTGTCAACTTCCGCACGAGCAGCCTGCTGGACAGGCTTATTCGGTCCCTCGACGTTGACCACGAGTTGATTGTTGTTGACAACTTCTCGTCTGAGCGCGAACTCGAACTTGTGCGTGGGGCACTTCCCGCAGGTGCGCTGCTCGTTCAGCAAGACAATGTTGGATTCGCGGCTGGGGTGAACGCAGGCGTTGCGCGAGCCCGCGCTGAGAACGATGTTCTCGTCGTCAACCCGGATGCGTGGTTCGCGAGTGAATCCATCGGCGAACTGCAGAGTCTCGCTCATGCAGAGAACGCGGATGTCGCCTCGCCGTTGATACTTTCGTCAGGCGACGGAACGATTTGGTTCGATGGGGGACGAGTTCTTCTGCGTTCTCTCACGGTTGAGCATCTGGGATTCGGTGCGGTTCCTGCGGACTTCCCGACAATTCGTGAGACATCCTTCATGAGCGGTTGTATCATGTTGATTTCGCCCGCGGCGCGCCGCGCGTTGTTTCCCCTTCGTGAAGACCTCTTTCTCTACTACGAAGACGTGGACCTATCGCTGCGGGCACAGAGTCTCGGAATGTGCCTCCTTGTGGTGAGATCGGCTGTAGCTTTCCATGACGAGGGTGGTGCGTCGAGTTCCGATGTTGGGCGCCGTTCTGCTGGCTACTACTTCTATCAGTCTCGGAATCGCCTGATTCTCGCGCGCGAGCTCCGGAGCGCTCGAGCGCTGATCGCGACACCTCTTGTTTCTGCCCGTTTGATCGCGCGAATCTTCCGTCGAGAGGACAAACGTTCGCTGAAATCGCGAGCCGTCGTGCAGGGTGTCGTCGCGGGTCTTCGTGGAAGAAAGGTGAGGTTCGAGTGACACGCGCCCGCGTACTGTTCCTGAACAATTATCCGCCGAGAGAAGCTTTGCGACGCGTTCGGGCCGAGGAATACCCCGCTCAGCATCTTTGGGGAACCTGGGAACTCCAAGGCGACTTCGAGTGGGAGATGGCTCCTCGGACCACCGCTGAACTAGCTGCGAGGCGACCCTGGATCAGGCGAATCGCAAACTACATGCTTCCTATTTTCGGGGACCCGCTCCAGGAGCTATACGCGATTCGCGCACGTTGCGATGTCATCTACGCTGCGGATCAGCAATCCGTCGTCGGGTTGGCGGCACTCAAACGCCTGGGGCTCTTTCGTCGCCCGATCGTGATGGTTGCTCATAACGGCCCCCGGATCGCCTGGACCCGCTGGTGGATGAAGGCGGTAGATGTCGTTATCGTGCTTTCGGAGCCAGTCAAGGCGCGGCTTGCGAGCCAGTTGGGCGATTCGGTCCAAATCGAGATTTTGACTTTCGGCCCTAGCCTGGACTCGCCGGTCTACGGGTTTCGGCATGCGGAGGCAATGAGGGAACTCGACTTCGTGGCTGCGGGGAAGAGTAATCGAGAGTATTCCCTCCTTCGGAAAGTTGCTCGCGAGCAGCGGCTGGACGGCGTGATCTTTACGGGCCGTGAGACGGAGGAATACTCTCGCGGCAACCTAACTCGAACGCAAGGTGGCGCAACATACACCGAAGTCCTCGGCGCTATGGTGCGGGCGCGTTGGTGTGTGATCCCCCTGAAGGATCCCGACCGACTGTCCGGTCTTACAGAAGTCGCTGATGCCCTTGCTCTAGGGACCCCTGTGATCGTTCAGGGAGCAAGAGGCTTTGCGTATGCTCTCCCAACCGTGTACGTAGATGGCAACTCCGACGAAGCGCTGCTGGCGGAGCATATTCGGTCGGATCCACCGGCAATGGAGCAGGTTCTTCTAGATGCCCGATCGATCGAGATGAGCGGATATGCGAAAGCTCTGAAGTTGCTTCTTGAATCTCAGTTCACAATCGCGGCGCCCCAATGATGTCTAGGGCAGGGCGCGGCGTCCTCAGGGTTTGGGATGAAGCTCGAACCTCCCACTTTGAGCTCCTTGAGTCGATGTCGGGCTCGAGATTCATCTACCGTACTCAGAACTACAGCTTTGATCAGAACCGCGCGGATTCGATCGGTGCTGAACGACGCGGGGTACTTAGGACGGCCTTCTTGATTCTGCGAGGCAGATACTCAGTGCTCGAACTGAACGAGCCGACAATGATACGCATCTGGCCGGCCTTGGGTTTGTACTCGACCGCATTTCGCATAGCGCGTCGCTTCTCACGCGAAAGGAAGCGTGCAGTCCTGTACGCCATCGACAATCTGGATCTCCTCGCATCCATTAGGAAGAAGGTTCCTCGCCCATGGACGGGTTTCGCGGTGGCGACGGCGAGATTGATGATGCGATACCTCATCTCTACGTTCGATCGGATTGCATTTGGGAGCGAGGGTGCGAAAGTTGCCTACCTCCAGGTCGCAGGCGGAATCCTCGCGCAAAAGGAGACACGCTTGGTGCCGCAAGTACCTGCGCGGTGTGCGTGCGCCTATACGGCTGAGATGGCAAAGAACCCCGGGTCAGTGCTCTTTGTGGGCTCCCTCGAACAACGCAAGGGGATACGGCAGCTCCTCGAAGCGTGGCCGATTGTCGTGGGGGATCTTCCCAACGCGACGTTGACGATCGTCGGTACGGGGCCACTCGAACAGGAGGTTCGAGAATGGGCGCGTGACCACGATGTCGAGTTCGTGCATGACCCGGCGCGAGAACGTGTGCACTTCGAGTTCGCCCGTGCAGAATGCGTGGTTCTGCTTTCGCAGCCCGCGGACTACTGGCGCGAGCAAATTGGACTGCCGATTGTCGAGGGGTTGGCACACGGATGCCGGGTCGTCGCGAGTGAGCAAACTGGAATTGCATCTTGGCTCAAAGAGAGTGGTCACACGATCGTCTCGTCGGCCGCGCGCGGAAACGAGGTTGCGCGTGCGATTGAGGCGGCCGTGGCAAGGGATGACCTCGCTGAGGAGATACTGGCGCAATTGCCGAAACGGCACACTCGGCTCGATGCCGACGAATGGTTAACCTCTTGAAACGATTTCTCAAGGGGGGCACTCCAACAATTCTGGCCGCGGCGACCCAGGGATTTGGACTAATCCAACTCTTATTGCTGGTCGGCGGTTCAGGCGCGACGAAGGAGTCAGACGCGTACTTCTATCTGATCAGCTGGGCGCAACTCCCGACGCAAGTTGTGCTTTCTGGGTATGCCTACCCCGTGTGGCTCAGTGCGTCTACGCCGGCCCGCCGCTTTCGCTTCGTCCTCTTAGCGACACCGATTTTCACCTCGATCGGAGTCGTAGTTGGAAGCGTGCTCTTCGGGCGGCTCTCCGGTGGATACTCGGGATTAGTCGGGCACACCGTTCTATTTGTGTTGTTGGGTGTGATGTTGTCGCTAGGCTGGGCCCTTGCGCTCCGTCGCTCGGCCGAGGGTGACACTGTCTGGATATCGAGTGTGACATTGGTATCGAACGTGCTTTCCTGTTTGGTGTTGTTGGGGGCCCTCGGGGCGCCGTCAGTCGTCAAAGTGAGCGCCATGGTTTCGGCTCAACTCATTGGGTTGCTCGCATACTTGATCCTGATACTCGCGAGGAATCGAGGGTTATGGCGACGAGTGATTTCAGCCGGAGACGGGAGCGACCTCTCTGCGTCAAGTCCCGCTGCCCGACACGAATGGTTTCTCCTTCAGGCGGCGGGCGGCTATGGGGCGATGTTGTCGATTCAGACCGTTGCGGCTGCTCTGCCAGCTTCAGCGCTTTCGGTTCTCGGTCTCGTCGGGCGTTTCTCGTCCGGACTCACGAATGTAGTAACCAACGCGATTGTCCCAAGACTCATTCACCGCGAGTCCCAAACCGGAGCTGTCGCGTTCAACTACCTGCGTCTGCTCGCGGTCGTAGTTGGTTGCTCACTCCCGATTCTCACCGTCGTGGCTGCGCTCCCAACATTTGAGGGCATAGCTCAACTTGTCGCGACGTCGATCCTCGTTCTTGCTTGGTTCCTTGCGGCAGCGCTCAATGCCACGACGAAGCGGGTGGCTGTGCGTTTCCTCAGCCCTCGAATCTCGCTGCTCTCGCTGGCACTGAACATTTCTAGCGCAGTTGCGCTCCTCGCCCTCCTGGCGCTCGGCCGACCAACACTCGTTGCCGTTTTGCTCGCTTCCATCTCTCTCGACCTGCTGCCCGGGGTTTGCCTAGCTGTACTTCTTAGGCGACCGTGGGTGGCGGTCGCGATTACTGCGGTCGTGATCGCCAGCTTGATCGCAGCGGCGCCGCATCTCTAGCAAGACCACTAGCCCGTGACTTCTTGAAAGGAAAGCAAGAATGAGTCTGAAGAGTGATGTCAGATCGACATCCGTTCACTTCTTGCGAAAGCTGAAGAATGGCCCTGTGATCCGTCTGCTTGTCGCGGCCACCACCGGAGGATTCTTGCGTGGCAAGCTCGCTCGGCGAGTCTGGGCGATCCAAGGAGTTGAAGTGGCGTTGGGAGCGCACGTCTCGAGAGGGGTGCGCTTTGCCAACACCAACGTGAAGGTCCACGACGGGGCCGTCGTCGGCGCCGGTGTCCAGTTTCATGGCACAGCGAGAATCGAGGTTGAGGGCGGAGTCGTCATACCCTCGCGGTCGAGGATATCCACATACACAATCGGACTTATTGAGTACCCGCTCTTGCTGGCCGATGGGCAGAACCACGGACGTGCGGCACATGATTTCAACGGACGGAGTTTGCTTTGAAGGTCGACCTGATCGGAGGTTGGGGCTACAACAACCTAGGTGATGAGGCGATCCTCGCCGGGTATATCGAGTTACTCTCTGACGTCTCGGAAGTGAGTGTAGCGAGCGTAGACGTGGCTCGGACCGCACACGCTCAGCGCCCTGGTATTCGTGTGCGGCCGGAAGGTAGGCCATCACGAGGTGACGCGGCGATACTTTGCGGTGGCGGATATCTCAACGGCTCTTGGGTACCCGAGATCTTCGGTAAGCTGCGACGGCAGCGGCGCGACATGGGATCGGCTCCGGTTCGCGTGGTCAGCAGCGTTGAGGTGCGCGGAATGGCGTCTGGGCGCCGGGCTCGCTTGCTCAGGAACACACTTTCCGGATCGGCTGTCAGCGTCAGGGACGTTCAGTCTCAGCAGGAACTTCGCCGTCTCGGCATCGAGTCAGAGGTAATGCCAGACGCCATTGCATTGCTCTGGCCCTACCTTGATCGGTATCAAACGCCGGTACCGGAAGCCCGCGGAAAAGTGCTCATCAACCTGCTGGACATCGGGCGTCGACCTGACGCTGGTGAGAGCGAGGTCGATCCGACAGAGTTCATTCGCTTGGCGGACGAGCTTATTGATTCGCTCGGAGACCGCGCTGTTGGACTTGTGATCGGCGACGGTGACCTAGCGTTCATGCGTAGATATCGGCATCTCCAACTCGCAACACCAAGAAGCGTTACTGACTTGGTTTCTTTGATTGGTGAGGCGGACGCGGTCCTTAGCGTAAGGATGCACCCGGGCCTCATCGCGTCAGCGATGGGGACGCCGGTAGTTGCCATCCCGTACTGCGGTAAAGTTCGGCCGACCCTTCAGCGGATAGGTGTGGCAGATTCGATACTCGTTGAGCTTGATAGGAGTCGAGTGGATCGGCAGTTGCGCACCGTCGTTGACCGATCAGCAAGATGGCGGGAAGCGCACAATCTGAAGAAGGATTGGCTCCTTGCCAGACTCGGAATGGCGCCAAGTGCTTCGTAACTCGAAGAGGTGATTCTCTGATGGTCGCTTTGGCGACGAAGCTTTAGCTCGCGTGGATCGGCAAGGGGCGAACGCTCTTCGACCTGAGCGACTGACTCGCGTGCTCACGCGGCCATCTCGTTACCGTTCCGAGCAGGATTCCTATGAGCATGGATGCGCCGGACTCAACACCAAGAGGAAACGGGGCGACATAGCTGGCGACGAGCAGACCGGCCAGCGCAGCCGACGCGCCGACTACCGGGGTAGGGGCATCTGTCATGCGGCGCATCAACGGGACCAGAAACACCAGCAAGATCACAGCAAGGCCGACGATGCCCGCTTTCACTCCGAGCCAGAGATAGAAGTTGTGTCCGTAGTAGATGCCGGATGTGGCGGTGAAACTGTCTGGTGAGCCGACCGGAACTCGGTACGCCTCCCCCATACCGTGGCCTTGAATCGGACTCTGCATCCAAGATGAGAGCAGCAGTTCACTCTCACGGTTCCGGTACTGCGCTGACGTATCAACGGAGATGACTGCAGGACTTATGCCATCGACCACGCGGGCGACGTAGGCGTTGATTTGGACTGCGAGCCACCCAAGCGGCCCCTCGGAGCTACTCGCGATTGCGAACCCGTACATCACCCCCGCGGCTACGCCACCGAAGACGAGCGCCACCAGAGCGGTCATTGCAGAACGGAATAGCCGACTGGCGACGATTGCGTAAATGACCGCAACGCCAACCGCGAGAATACTGTTCCGGGAGAAACTAAAGAACACAACGATGAGCCCTGGGATCAGCCATGGCGCGACAGTACGGAGACGCGCGCGGTGCGTAATCACCAATGCGAGCGAGATACAAACCGTCGCGAGGGACGCGTGTGTGGCAGACGTCAAGAAACGTTCAGCGCCACTCAGTGCTCGCTCGCCAGCGCCAGCGAACGAGAGACCGGCGTCCTCGGATGCGCCATGCAACTCGACACCGAACTGACCGAGCACGACCATTGTCGCGGAGAACCAAAGCGACCACTTCAGAACTCTCACCGTCTTCATCGCCTCTGGGTAGCCGAACACGCGGCCGGAAACAATCGTCGCAATGCCTACGATGATGAGCCCGCGGGCGTCATTGATCGCGGGGTTGGTCGGGTTGCCGGTGGCGACGCCGAAAACGAGAAACACCGTGGTCAGCCCGAGAACAATCGATCCCGCGACGTCAGTCGACCGGCGGGGTGGACGGCGAGCTAGCACGAAGACGAGAGCGAGGAGCAGCGTGATTTCGTAGAGGTAGCCGCTCATAGCGCCAAGTTGGATGCTGCGCGGGATCACCTTGGGAAATGCAGTATATGCGAGCACAACAGTGACCGGGACTGTGAGCCAAGGCGCGCGGAGGAACCCGATCACAGAGATCGCAGCGAGCAGGAGCCCTAGGCTGACTGCTGGTTGCGCGATGGTGAGGAGCGTGAGTGGCACTACGAGAACGAACGTCACCGCTGGAAGCGACCATGTCGTCGTCGTTCGCCTCATAAGCGATGATCCTACGCGGTGCCGTGCGGTACGGTGCGGGCGCGCGCTGATCGAGCCCGTGGGGGCGACATCCTCGAAGGTATTGACAGTGCCCACAGGAGTTCGCGACTTCTGGTCATCGAGGTTCCCCAGCGAGGGTCGCTTGAGCGGCAACGACACCGTGTTCGAGGGTCGACCGCCGGCCGTCGACATCCTCTATCGGCGGGCGGCGAGTGGGCCCAGTCGGCTGTACATCGCGGCCTGTCGAGACGCCGAAGACGCGATCGCAACGGATATCGAGGGCGTTCCCCAGAGCGTGCTCACCTACGCGCTCGCTGCCGCGTGGGAGTCCGGCGAGGAGCATCCGCCCACGTACTACGACTGGTTCGCCTGGACGGCTGCGATCGCGAGCGAGTTCAAAGCACCCGCCCCGGTCTTCCGGCTCATCGCGCCCGACGACGCCATCCGGAGGCGTCGCGCGTTCGCCCCGTCATAGGCCGACATCAGGGCTCGCAAGAACGCAACGGGTCGCCGCAATCGGAATCACCGCCTAAGGTGTTGCAAAGTGTCGCCTCCGGAGGGGCGAGACGACACGTCGCCGGAACCTCGGTGATTCGAGCAACACAGAGGGGCACCCTACACATGTTCCGCAGGATTCTCGCAGCAGCGGCCATCGCGGTCGCCGCGGTCATTGCCGTGCCGGTTGCGGCGAACGCCGTGGGGTACACGGCGCAAGGCCCGACGGTAACCGAAGCGGTCGGCGGCAGCGCCGACCTCACGTTCTCGGGCTTCCCCGCGAACACGCCGTCGACGGCGACCGCGCCCGACGCGGTCACGTTGAGCGTGCTCAAGGCGTCGACCTTCTCGCGCCCGACCGACGCGAACGGTTCGGTGACCTACACGGCGACGGCGAGCCAGCCCGGCACGTACACCATCACGGTCACGGCGGGCGGCGTCGTCGCGACGGGCACGCTCACGGTGCTGCCGGCCGACTCCGAAGCGGGCGGCGACGACGGTCTCTCGGCGACGGGCTACGACGCGCCCGTGCTCGCGATCTGGATCGCGGGCGGCGCGCTGCTGCTCGGTGCCGCGATCGTCGTGGTCGTCACGAGCGTGCGCCGCTCGCGCAACCGCGGCTGAACCCGCCCGTCCAGGGCTGGACGCTCCCGCAGGTACCCTTGACCGCGTGACCGCCCCTGCCTCCGACGTCTCCCGACGAGACGCCCGTCGTCGTGCGCGCCGCGGGCCGGAGCGCCGTCGCTGGGTGCGGTGGGTGCTCGGCGGCGTCGGCGCGCTGCTCCTGATCGTCATCGGCGCGGCGCTCTGGGTCGGCATCCGCGGGCTCCTCGCGAAAGACCACCTCGAGCAGGCGGTTCCGCTCGCGAATGCCACGAAAGACGCCATCGTCGCGGGCGACACGACCAAGGCGATGGATGTCTCGCGCGAACTCTCCGACCACGCCCGCGAAGCGGCCGCGCTCACGAGTGACCCGCTGTGGCGCGCCGCCGAAGGGCTGCCCTGGGCGGGCCCGAACCTCACGAGCATGCGCGTGGTCGCGGCATCCGTCGATCGCATCGCGACGGGCGCAGTGAGCCCGCTCGCCGAAGCCGCCGCGCAGCTCGACCTCGCGGCATTCAAACCCGAGGGCGGCCGCGTCGACCTCGCACCCGTCATCGCGCTGCAGGCGCCCGTGCACGAGGCATCCGTCGCGCTCGCCGACGCCCAGCAGACGCTCGCCACTGTCGCCGACGCCGACGTCATCGAGCCCCTCGCCGACGCGCGCGACGACCTCGCGACCACGCTCGACGAGACCGCCGCCACCGTCGACGCCCTCGACCGTGCCGTGCGGCTCGTGCCCGCCATGCTCGGAGCCGACGGCCCACGAGACATCCTGCTGCTCTTCCAGAACAACGCCGAGCTCCGCACCCTCGGCGGCATCCCCGGCGCCCTCGCGCTCGTGCACACCGATCAGGGTTCGTTCGACCTCGTACAGCAGGCCGACTCGGGCGACTTCCCGCGGTACGACCCGCCCGTCGTCGACCTGCCCGTCGAGACGCGCGCGCTCTGGGGCGACAACACCGCCCGGTTCATCCAAGACGTCACGTTCGCCCCGCAGTTCCCCCTCGGCGCGTCGATCGCAGCCGACATGTGGCTTCGTCAGTTCGGCGTCGCGCCCGCGTCGGTCGTCGCCGTCGACCCCGTCGTCCTGAGCTACCTGCTGCGCGCGACCGGGCCCGTGACGCTGCCGACGGGCGAGCAGCTCACGAGCGACAACGCCGTGCCGGTGCTGCTGCAAGACGTCTACGCGCGCTTCGACGACCCGCGCGACCAAGACGCGTACTTCGCGATGGCCGCCGCGTCGGTGATCGGTGCCGTCCGCGGCGGGGGCGTCGACCCCCGCGCGCTCGTCGAAGCGCTCGTGGAAGCGGGCGCCGAGCGGCGCATTTTGATCTGGAACGCGGATGCCGCGGAGCAGGCGATCCTCGACGGCACGACCCTCGCGGGCGACCTGCCCGTCTCAGGGCCGGGGCGCCAGGCGTTCGGGGTCTACCTCAACGACCTCACGGGCTCGAAGATGGACCCGTACCTCGACGTGCAGTTCGCAGCCGGCAGCATGGTGTGCCGCAACGACGGACTGCCGACGTACGTCGTCGAGGTCACGCTCACGAACACGGCACCCGCGGATGCCGCGACGAGCCTGCCCGAATATGTGACTGGGGGCGGCTCCTTCGGCACGCCGCCCGGCGAGATCTCGACGTCGGTCCACGTCTACTCGGCGCCCGGCACCTTCAATCTCGGAGTCACCCAAAACGGGGGGCAGGTGAATGTGCATGAAACCTCGGATTCGGGCTACGCGCTGTCGAAGGTGACCGCTCGACTCGCCCCAGGACAGGCGGTTTCCTGGCGGTTCTCGTTCCTCGGCGACGTGCCCGAGCAGCGGCCGGTCGTGATCGAATCGACACCGCTTGTTTACGCCCGTGAAGCAAGCGCTCTCACACCAACCTGTGATTCGGCCCTAAACTGATCGACGTGTCACCGTTCTCGGGTCTCCCGGCGGTGCCCTACACACGCCAATGCCGGAAGCAAGCCAACTGAGGGGATGCGTCTATGCTCCGCAAGATTCTCGCAACGTTCGCCGTTGCCGCAGCCGTGCTCGTCGCGGCGCCCATCGCCGCCAACGCCGACGAATACCCCGAGCAGGGCACGCCGGCGACGGTCGCGCCCGGCGAGGTCGCCCAGCTCGGGTTCAGCGGCCTTCCCGCCAACACGCCCGCGACCGCGTCGGCACCAGACGCCGTGACGCTCTCGATCATCAAGGCCTCGACGCTCACGCGCTCGACCGACGCCAACGGCGCGGTCACGTTCGGCGCCTCGGCCACGCAGCCCGGCACCTACACGATCACCGTGACGGCCGGCGGCGAGACGGCGACCGCGACGCTCACGGTCCTGCCCGCCGACTCGTCTGGCGACGCGGGCTCCGACTCGGGCCTGCCGCACACGGGCGTCGACCCCGTGCTGTGGGTCTGGATCGGCGGTGGCGCGCTCCTGCTCGGCGCAGCGCTCGTCATCGTACTCACGACCGTGCGCCGCAACCGCTCCGAGTGAGCCCAGCGCTTCTGCGCACTCTGTCGCGCTCTCTGTAGCGCGCTCGCGAATGACCCGGGTTGGGGGACCCGGGTCATTCGTCGTTCCGGCGGCAGTCGCACACTCGAGGCATCCAATGCTGGCCTCCGCCGCCCGTCCGCGTGAAGATGGGGGTGACCCGACAGGAGGCATCGCATGACGGAGATCGTGGTCGGTGTGAACACCGCCGAGGAAGGCTGCGCGCGCACGGTCACGTGGGCCGCCGAGCGCGCCGCCGCGCGCGGAGCGAGCCTTCGGCTCGTGCACGTCGTCGATTCCCAGATCGAGGCGACGGGCGACGCCGAACTCCTGTTGGCGGCGCATGAGAAGGCGCGCGGATGTCTCGACGCCGCCGTCGAACGCGCCGAACGCGTCGGCGCGGCCGCGGGCGTCGAACTCGACATCGCGACCGATCTCGAGCAGGGGCAGACCGTCGAGGTCTTCGAACGACTCTCCCGCGGAGCCGACCTCCTCGTCGTCGGCAGCGACTGGCACGGAGGCAAACGTCCGAGTCGGCGCGGCGTGCACAGCCTGCGCATCGCGGCCGCGAGTCACGCGCCCGTCGCCGTCATCCCCGACGTCGACGTGAGCGCCCGCCGAGGCGTCGTCGTCGGCGTCGACGGCTCGGTCGAGGGCGAACACGCCCTCGCGTTCGCCGTCGCGGAAGCGACCCGGCTCGACCAGCCGCTCGTCGCCGTGCACGCGTGGGACATCGCCGTCATGGTCGGCGGCGAGTACGGGTACGGCGTCGCGATGGTGGGCACCGACGAACTGAGCCGGGCCGCGGCCGAAGTGCTCGACGAATCCATCGACCCCGTCGCGGCGGCGAATCCCGACCTCGAGATCGTCCGGCGGGTCGTCGCGGGCGACCCCGTCACAGCCCTCGTCGACGAGGCATCCGAAGCATCGCTCCTCGTCGTCGGCAGCCGCGGGCGCAGCGCCCTCGCGCGATTCCTCCTCGGCTCCATCAGCCACGGGGTGCTCGCGCACCTCGAAGGACCGACCGTCGTGGTGCGGTGACCGGCGGCGACGCGCCGGCGACGGTCGACCCGCCGGCGCGCGCCGCCGGCCGCGGCCGCGTCGACGGCGTCGACACCGCCCGAGGTCTCGCCCTCATCGGCATGTTCATCGCCCACGCGGCGCCGGCGGCGACGACCCTCGTGGGGGCGGAACTCCTCGCGATCCCCGACGAGCGATCCCGTCTCCTCTTCGCCCTCACGGCGGGGCTCGCCCTCGGATTCGTGAGCGGCGGCACCGCGCCGATCCCCGCGACCGGGCCGTTCGGCGGCCCCGAGCGCACCCGGCTCCGCCTCCAGATCACGGTGCGGGCCGTCATCCTGATCGCCCTCGGGCTCCTCATCGCAGCCACCCTCGCGCCCCTCGTCTACATCATCCTCGACGAGTACGGCGTCGCGTTCCTCGTGCTGCTGCCCCTCCTGTTCGTGCCGCGCGCCGTGCAGCTCGTCGTCGGCGCGGTCGGGGTGCTCATCGCACCGGGGCTCGCGGTGCTCATCGCGGCGACGCCGTGGGTCGCCGACGTGCAGGCGGCCGGCTACGGACTCCTCACCGAATGGTTCTTCTCGGGGCCTATCCCGTCATCGAGTGGGTGGCGGTCATGCTCGTCGGACTCGGGCTCGCGCGGTACGGCATCGCCCGCCCGCGCGTCGTCGCGTGGACGGCGCTCGCGGGCACGTTCGCAGCCCTCGTCGCGCTCGCGCCCGGCGTCGAGCTCCTGCGCGTCTCGGTCGTGCAGCGCGCGGAGGCGGGCACGGATGCCTCGCTGCAGGCCGCCGCAGTGCAGACCGCTGCTGTGGGGGAGTCGCTCCAGGCCTTCGGCAACGTCGGCGTCTGCGCCGTGATCGTCGCGGTCGCCGTGCTCCTCACCGGACTCGCCCGCCCCGGCGTGCGCCGCGTCGCGGCCGCCGTGCTCTCCCCGATCACGGCGATGGGCGCCATGCCGCTCACGATCTACACGGCCCACCTCGTCGTGCTCGCAGCGGCCAAGCGCGAGGAGAACGGGTTCATCACGGATGACTCGTGGCCGCTCGTCATCGGACTCATCGTCGGGTCGATGGCGTTCGCGTGGTGCTGGCGGAGATTCATCGGGCGGGGTCCGCTCGAAGAACTCATGCGGATCGCGAGCGGCCGGTCACGCACCGCCGTCTGACGGGGCGGTGCCGGGGGCGTCGGCGTCGGCGTCGGGAGTGCGTAGCCGCCGTTGCCGCAGCGCCATCACGAGGAGCACGCCGATCGCCGCGCCCGTCGTATTCGCCACGACGTCGGAGATCGTCGCGACGCGCGACGGCAGGCCGAGCTGCACGAGCTCGATGACCGTCGACACGACGAGCGCGGCGACGATCGGCGGCCACACGCCGAGCTTCGGCCACGCGAGCACGATGAGCGCGCCGAACGGCACGAACAGCGCGATGTTCGCAAGGAACTCGAACACGATCGCCGCGGGCTCGCGGGGAGCCCCGTACGAGGCGACGACGTCGGCCGCCCACCCCACGATGCCCGTCACCCGCCGCGCCGAACGCGCCGGGAGGAAGACGATGAAGCCGAGCACGACGAGGTACGGCGCGAGCAGCACGCGCGCCGCCGTGCGGAGCGCGGCCGGTCGAGACATCCGAGACATCCGTCTCATGCTCCCACGCCGACGCGCACGACCGGCGACCTTCCGTGTATGCCGCGCCGTCACGAGGCGTTCACCGCGCGTTGCGCCGTCCTGCAAGAATGACAGCGACGGACGGACTCCCCATGAGAGGACACCTATGCGCATCTCGGTGATCGGTTGCGGCTATCTCGGCGCCGTGCACGCCTCGGCCATGGCCGAGCTCGGCCATGAGGTCGTCGGCGTCGATGTCGACGAACGCAAGATCGCGGCCCTTTCGGCGGCGCACCCGCCGTTCTTCGAGCCCGGCCTCCCCGAGATCCTCGCGAGTGCGACCGCGAGCGGTCGCCTGCGGTTCACCACCGACATCTCCGAAGCCGACGACGCCGAGGTGCACTTCATCGCCGTCGGCACCCCGCAGCAGGCGGGCGGCGGCGCCGCCGACCTCACCTACGTCGACCTCGCGTTCGAGTCGCTCCTGCCCCACGTCGCCGACGGCGCCCTCGTCGTCGGCAAGAGCACCGTGCCCGTCGGCACCGCCGAGCGGCTCGCCGCGCGGCTCGCTGAAACCGCACCGCACGCCGCGCTCGCCTGGAACCCCGAGTTCCTCCGCGAAGGGTTCGCCGTGAAAGACACCCTCGAACCCGACCGCCTCGTCTACGGCGTCGACCGCCCCGAGTCCGCCGCCGTGCTCGACCGCGTCTACCGGGCCGCGATCGAAGCCGGCACCCCTCGCATCGTCACCGACTTCGCGACCGCAGAGCTCGTCAAGACCGCCGCGAACGCCTTCCTCGCGACCAAGATCAGCTTCATCAACGCGATGGCCGACATCGCCGACGCGACCGGGGCGGATGTCACGGCCCTCGCCGACGCGATCGGACACGATGCCCGCATCGGCCGGCGATTCCTCAACGCGGGCGTCGGCTTCGGCGGCGGGTGTCTCCCCAAAGACATCCGGGCCTTCACCGCGCGCGCCGAGGAGCTCGGCCGCGGCAAGTCGGTCGCGTTCCTCAAGGAGATCGACGCGATCAACCTGCGCCAGCGGCAGAAGGTCGTCGACCTCGCCGTCGAAGCGCTCGGCGGCTCGGTCTTCCAGAAGCGCATCGCCGTGCTCGGCGTGACCTTCAAACCCGAGTCCGACGACGTGCGCGACTCGCCCGCGCTCGACGTCGCGGTCCACCTCAAAGGCCTCGGCGCGGACGTCATCGCCACCGACCCCGAAGGCATCGAGAACGCCCGCGAGCGGCACCCGCAGCTCGAGTACACGACCTCGACCGAAGCGGCCCTCGCCGATGCCGACCTCGTCGTCCTCGTCACCGAATGGCGCGAGTACCGCGGGCTCGACCCCGTCGACACCGCCAGGCGCGTCGCGAACCCCGTCGTCATCGACGGGCGCAACGTGCTCGACCGCGACTCCTGGCGCGCCGCGGGATGGACGGTTCGGGGGATCGGGCGGCCCTGAGACATCCGGATGCCTCGTCCGCGCCCGCGGGTGGTGCAGCGTGGTCGCTGCTCGCTGCTCGCTGCTCGCTGCTCGTTGCTCGCTGCTCGCTGCTCGCTGGTCGCTGATCGCTGCCCACTCACGGGTTTGTCGGACAATCGCGGGTTTGTCGGACGTATCGGCGCGATTTCGTCCGACAAACCGCCGATTGTCCGACAAACCGAGGGCCCCGACCCCAGAGGGGCGGTGCCGGAAACGCGAAACGGCCCCGGAATCCGATGGATTCCGGGGCCGTGCTGGTCGGGGTGACAGGATTTGAACCTGCGACCTCTTCGTCCCGAACGAAGCGCGCTACCAAGCTGCGCCACACCCCGAAGGCGGTGAAGCCTCGGTGGCCCGAGGGCCTCAACAAGAATAGCCCATAATCCGGGGTGCACTTGACCATGGGCGGGCCCCGATGGGTCGCCCGACCGGTCGGGCTGAGTCGGGGTCGAGAGCGCTACTGGGCCGGCGTCAGCGTCAGGAGCGTCGCCTCGGGCGGGCACGCGAACCGCACGGGCGCAGTGAGCGCCGTACCGAGCCCCGCAGACACGTTGAGGAAGGCCGTGCGGAAGCCGTGGCGCCACAGGCTCAGCCCCTTCGCCTGCGAGCGCGGAAGATCGCAGTTCGTGACGAGTGCGCCGTAGCCGGGCACGCACACCTGGCCGCCGTGCGTATGCCCCGCGAGGATGAGCTGCGCGCCGTGGTTCACGAACGAATCGAGCACACGCCGGTAGGGGGCGTGCGCGACGCCGATCGTCACCGTCGGGCGCTTCTCGGGTGTCGACGACTCGTCGGGCCACGATTCGTCGCCGAGAGGGTCGTCGGCCCGGAGGTCGTCGATCGCGCCTGCGACGATGTCGAGACGGTCGTAGCCGATGTGGGGGTCGTCGACGCCGAACAGCTCGAGACGCGTGCCCTTCACCTCGATCGCGGTCGCGGCGTTGTCGAGATCGAACCAGCCGAGGCGCGCGAAGTGCGCGTGCAGGGCGCCGATGTCGAGGTGCTTCGCCTTGCTCTTTCGCTTCGAGGGGCCGCGGAAGTAGCCGAGCCAGTTCTTCGCGACCGGGCCGAAGTAGTCGTTCGAGCCGTTGACGAAGACACCCGGGATGCCGACGAAACCGCCGAACGCGCGATCGATGCCCTCGATCCCGCGCTCGTGGCCGAGATTGTCGCCGGTGTCGACGATGAGGTCGGGACGGAGATCGGCGAGGGCGCGGACCCACTCCTGCTTGCTCCGCTGCCACGGGGCCATGTGCAGGTCGGAGAGGTGCAGCACCCGGATCGGCTCTGCGCCCTTCGGAAGCACGGGCACCTCGACGCTGCGGAGCGTCCATCGCGTGCGCTCGATGAGCGAGCCGTACGCGAAGGCGGCAGCCCCCGCCGCGCCGATCGCCAGGGCGATCCGCGCGACGGAGGACAGGCCGCTTCGACTACTCAATCGTCGTCGCCCGGTCCGTCGTTCCCGCCGCCGCCGCCGTTGCCGGGGCCGCCTGTGCTCGGGATGCCGAACGTGACGGTCACGGTGTCGCCGCGCTTCGCGCCGGAGCCCGCGGCAGGCGTCTGGCTCGACGCCACCTGGCCGTTCGGGTTGCCGCCGCCGCCGTTGCCGCCGGCCGCCTGGAACCGGAGACCCGCGGCCTCGATCGCGGCCTTCGCCTGCTGCTGGGTGAGCCCCGTCACGTCGGGCACGGTCGTGCCCTGGCCGTTGCTCGTGAAGATGCGGATCGTCGTGCCGCGCCCGGCCTGACCCGCCGGGTCGGTGCCGGAGACCTGACCGGCCGGCAACGCCGAGTCCTGCGCTCCGCCGTCTTCGGCGACGAATCCTGCGGCCTCGATCGCCTGCTTCGCCTGGTCGAACGTGAGGCCCGCCACCTGCGGGATGTCGACGAGCACCTGCTTGAACGCTGACTGGTCGGGAGCCGTGAAGTCGCCGCCGCCGTACTTGTTGTCGGCGATCGTCATGATGGCCGGCCAGATCTCGTGACGGGCATTGGACGCGCCGACCTCCGGGAAACTCACCTTGCGGAGGCTCGTGCGGTTCTCGCCGCCCGTCAGGTTGCCGACCCAGACCGCAGTGGCGACGGTCTTGCTCGCGCCGTTCATCCACGTGTCGAACGCGTTGTCGGTCGTGCCCGTCTTGCCGATGTGCTCGATGCCGGTTCCCGTGTTCGAGGGGCTCGCAGTGCCGCCCGCGAAGGTCTGCTTCATGGCGTACTGCATGGCATGCGCGATCTCGGGGGTCACTGCCTGCGAGCAGGTCGACTTCGGCGGGTCGACGGGAGTGCCGTCGAGCTTCGTGATCGAGTCGATCGGGGTCGGCGAGCAGTAGAGCCCGTCGTTCGCGATGCCCGCGAACGCCGTCGCCATCGTGAGCGGAGAGACTTCCTCGGTGCCGAGCACAGCAGACGGCTGGAACGTCGACTTGGGGTCGACAGCCTGCGAACCGTCGGGGTTCAGGATGGGCGTGCCGTCGTCGTTCCAGGCGAAGCGCTTGCCGAGCTCGAGGCCATCGGCGCGCTTCACGCCGAACGCTTCAGCGGTCTCTTTCACGCCGCACAGCTTGAGCTGCTGCGCCATGGCGATGAACGAGGAGTTCACCGAGTACTTCGTGGCATCGACGGCGTTGTTCGCCCTCGTGGCGTCGTCGTTGAGCGGGTTGTAGCTCCCCGTCCAGGTGCTGCCGTCGCAGAGGCCTGGGAACGAGGTGAAGGTTCGTCGGTTGCCGTTGAACGACTCGAGCAGCGAGTGCCCCTCCTTCAGCCACTCACCGAGTGTGAAGACCTTGAACGTCGAGCCCGGCTGGAACCCGCTCGACCCGCCGTAGTCGAAGTCGGTCGAGAAGTTGATCGCCGAGTACGAGCGGTCGGCGTTGAGCACGTCTTGCTCCTGCGAGTAGTGCTTGTTCTGCGCCATCGCCAGGATTCGGCCGGTGCCGGGCTGGACCGAGACGGCCGACGAGCCGACGTCGAAGCGCTCATCGACGTAGGGGACATACGTGTCGATCGCGTTCTGAGCCGCAGCCTGCAGGTCGGGATCGAGGGTTGTGTGGACCTGGAGGCCGCCCTCTTCGAGCATCTTGCGGCCCTCGTCGACGTCGGGCGTCGAGGGGTCGTCGTAGTAGTGGAGGATGACGTTCTTGACGTAGTCGCAGAAGTACGCGCTCGAACCCGCCGTCTGGCAGCCTGTGCTGGGCTCCTGGATGCTGGGGGTGACCGGCGTCGCGACGGCGGCGTCATGGTCTTCTTGCGTGATCTTGCCGTACTCGAGCATCTTGCCGAGGATGTAGTCGCGGCGTTCCTTGTTGGCCGCGTACGGGGTCGGGTTGCCGGCCTTGTCGACCGACGCGGCGCCGTTCTCGGCGTCGTCGGGCAGGTCGATGCGGAACTTCGACGGGTTGTTGACCATCGCGATGAGGCTCGCTGCCTCGGGGAGCGCGAGATCAGCAGCGGACTTGTTGAAGTAGTACTGCGCCGCAGCCTGGATGCCGTACACGCGGCCGCCGAAGCCGGCGATGTTGAGGTAGCCCTTGAGGATGTCGTCTTTCGTGTACTTCTTCTCGAGGGCGATCGCGAGCTTCATCTCTTTGAGCTTGCGCGAGATGCCCTCCTGGCCTTCGGAGGCCGTGGCTGCGTCGTAGGCGGCGTCTCGCTCTTCGTCGGTCTTCGCGTCGCGCACGCCGTTGTTGATGAGCACGTTCTTGACGTACTGCTGCGTGATCGACGAACCGCCCTGCGTGTCGCCGCCGATCACGAACTCGTTGAGGACGGCGCGCGTCGTGCCCTGCACGTCGATGCCGCCGTGCTCGTAGAACCGGGGGTCTTCGCCGGCGACCGCGGCGTCCTTCACGAACTGGCTGATGCGGTCGAACGAGACCTCTTCGCGGTTCTCGGCGAAGAACGACGCGAGCTTGATCTGCGAGCCGTCGGCGGCCGTCGCGTAGATGTCGGTCTTCTCGGCGGTGTCCTTGATGTCGAGATAGCTCGGAAGGTTCTCGAACATCGTGATGCCGTTGGAGGCGGCCATGCCGGTCACGGCGATCGCCGGAGTCACGGCGGCGGTGACGAGCACGCCGACCAGCGCGCTCATCCCGATGAAGCCGAGCGCGCCGGACGCAGCACCGCTCAGCGATCGATTTTGGGCAGACATATAGTGGAGCGTAACCGAAGAAGCCTGAGCGAATCCGGCGAGCACGCCGCCCGGTGGAAACCGGGGGAAACCTCCGGATTCGCCGGTCGATCCGGGTCATCCTGCACCGTAATCGATTCGTGAGGAACGCCATGCCGGCTTGGGAGTACATCACCACCCCGCTGCTCATCCACAACACCGCCGCGATCCTCAACAACTGGGGCTCCGAGGGGTGGGAGCTCGTGCAGATCGTGCAGGGCCCCGAGGGCGGCCTGGTCGCCTACCTCAAGCGCCCCGTCGGCGACGAGTCCTCGTCGGCCGCGGCCGCCGGCGCGGCCGCGGCGGCCCAGGCCGCGAAGCAGTTCGAGGGGCAGGCCTGATGTCCCACGAGGCCCGTCTCGCCGAGCTCGGCATCGAGCTTCCGGCGGTCGCCGCGCCCGTCGCGGCCTACGTGCCAGCCGTCGTCTCGGGCTCGTACGTCTACACGAGCGGCCAACTGCCGTTCGTCGCGGGAGCGCTGCCCGCGACCGGCAAGGTCGGCGAGGGCGACGGGCTCGTCTCCGCGACCGACGCCAAGGGGTATGCCCGCACGGCGGTGCTCAACGCGCTCGCGGCCGTCCGCGGCGAGATCGGTTCGCTCGACCGCATCGTGCGGATCGTGAAGGTCGTGGGCTTCGTGGCATCCGACCCTTCGTTCACCGGTCAGCCGGGCGTCGTCAACGGCGCGTCCGAGCTCCTCGGCGAGGTCTTCGGCGATGCGGGCATCCACTCGCGCTCAGCGGTCGGTGTCGCCGTGCTGCCGCTCGACTCGCCCGTCGAGGTCGAGATCATCGTCGAGTTCGCGTAGTCACTCTCCGCGCTCACCGGAACGCGCTCCCGCCGAGTCGCGTTCCAGGGTTTGTCGGACACCGGCGCGTTTGTCGGACGAGTTCGCGCGGATTCGTCCGACAAACCGCCACATGTCCGACGAACTCCCCATTTGAAGAGGGTCCCCGCACCTGGTGTGAAGTGGGTGGCGCACTTGCCCTCCACAGGGGGAGCGCGCCCCGGGATCTCCCCACTTCACGCGAATCACCGTTCTCGAGGGGATGACGCTGCGACGCTCGCCTGATGGACACCGCATCCGGCCCCGCGATCCGGCGCGCGATGGCGCCGCACGGCATCGCACATCGTGAACAGCTGCGCGCCGCAGGCGCGCGCATGCGAGACATCCGCACGCTCGTCGATCGCGGCGTGCTGCAGCGGATCCGACGCGATTGGTTCGCAACGACCGGATGCCACGGGCTCGTCGTTCGCGCGGCGTACGCCGGGGCGACGCTGTCCTGCACATCAGCCGCGACCGTGCTCGGCCTCTGGGAGGTCGGTGGCCGCGAAGTGCACGTTGCCGCGGGGCGCGGCACGACCCGCATTCACCGTGAGCCTTTGGCGACTCACGCCGAAGGGCTGCTGCCGCTCCGTGTGCACTGGACTCGCGACCCCATGCCGCCCGCCGCGCCGCGTGCGCGAGCGCTCATCGATGACATCTCACGAGTGTTGGTTGCCGTCGCGGCGTGTTGCACGCTCGAAGAGTCGGTCGCGGTGATCGACTCGGCGCTTCGTCGTGGGGCGATCACGATGTTCGAGCTTCGTCAGCTCGCCGAGCGGTCGAGTGCGGTCCGGCGGGTGATCGACTTCGTACATCCGGCGTCCGATTCGGGCTACGAGTCCGACGTTCGGGTCCGGCTCGCCCGCCGCGGTGTGACGATGGTGCCGCAGGTCGTCATCGACGGGCATCCGGTCGACGGGCTCATCGGGTCGCGGCTCGTGCTGCAGATCGACGGCTACGGGCCGCACTCGGATCGGCGGACGAGGAACCGCGACCTCGCGCAAGACGAGCGGCTCCGCCGGATAGGACACATCGTGCTCCGCTTCTCGGCGGACCAGGTCCGGCGCGAGTGGCCGATGGTCGAGTCGGCCGTGCTGAGCGTGATCGCCGCCGGTCGGCACAACTTCTGAGTCTTCGCCCGCCGACCGGCGCGTTCGACACGCCCGCGCACGCATTCGGTATGTCGGACATCGGGCGGTATGTCGGACGACTTGTCGCGAAACCGTCCGACAAATAGCTCGATGTCCGACAAACCCCGGTGGGGGCAGAGAACGACGGATGCCTCGTCGGGATCGCTCCCGACGAGGCATCCGTCGTTTCAACCGGACGCGAAAGCCCGCGCTACTGCACCTGGGCCGTGATCGCGGTCATGACCGACGTGTCGGCGAGCGTCGTCGTGTCGCCGACCTGACGGCCCTCGGCGAGGTCGCGCAGCAGGCGCCGCATGATCTTGCCCGAGCGGGTCTTCGGCAGCTCGTTGACGATGAACACCTGACGCGGACGCGCGATCGCGCCGATCTGGGTCGCGACGTGCTTGCGCAGCTCGTCGGCGGCGGCGGACACATCGGTCACCTGGTCGGCCTGGCTGGCCTTCAGGATGACGAACGCGACGACGGCCTGGCCGGTGGTCTCGTCGGCCGCGCCGACGACGGCGGCCTCGGCCGTCCACGGGTGCGCGACGAGGGAGGACTCGATCTCGGCGGTCGACAGGCGGTGACCAGACACGTTCATGACGTCGTCGACGCGGCCGAGCAGCCAGATGTCGCCGTCTTCGTCGCGGCGCGCGCCGTCGCCCGCGAAGTACTTGTCGCCGAACTTCTCCCAGTAGGTCTCTTTGAAGCGCTCGGGGTCGCCCCAGATGCCGCGCAGCATCGACGGCCACGGCTCGGTGATCGTGAGGAGCCCGCCGCCCTCGCCTTCGACGTGGTTGCCGTCGTCGTCGAGGATGTCGACCGAGATGCCGGGCACCGCGACCTGCGCCGAGCCGGGCTTCAGGTCGGTGACGCCGGGCAGGGCCGAGATCATGATCGCGCCGGTCTCGGTCTGCCACCACGTGTCGACCACGGGGATCGAGCCTCCGCCGATGACGTGGCGGTACCAGATCCACGCCTCGGGGTTGATCGGCTCGCCGACCGAGCCCAGCAGGCGCAGGGTTCGCAGGTTGAACGCGTGCGGGATCTGCCGGCCGAGCTTCATGAACGAGCGGATGGCGGTGGGCGCCGTGTAGAGGATCGTGACGCCGTACTTCTCGACGATCTCCCACCAGCGGCCGGGGTGCGGGGTGTCGGGCGTGCCCTCGTAGAGCACTTGCGTGGCGCCGTTGGCGAGCGGGCCGTAGACGACGTACGAGTGGCCGGTGATCCAGCCGACGTCGGCGGTGCACCAGTACACGTCGCGCTCGGCGTGGAGGTCGAACACGTTCTTGTGGGTGAAGGCCGCCTGCGTGAGGTAGCCGCCCGACGTGTGCAGGATGCCCTTGGGCTTTCCGGTGGTGCCCGACGTGTAGAGGATGAACAGCGGGTTCTCGGCGTCGAACGCCTGGGCGTCGTGCTCGGCCGAGGCCGTCGCAACGGACTCGTGCCACCACAGGTCGCGGTCGGCGTTCCACGCGACCTCGTTCTCGCCGCGCTTCACGACGAGGACGTTGCGCACGGTGCCGCCTTCGGCCTTCTCGAGCGCCTCGTCGACGACGGGCTTGAGCGGGAAGACGCGGCCCTTGCGGTAGCCGCCGTCGGCGGTGATGACGACGGATGCCTCGGCGTCGTCGATGCGGCTCGCGAGGCTGTCGGCGCTGAACCCGCCGAAGACGACCGAGTGGATCGCGCCGATGCGCGCGACGGCGAGCATCGAGACGACGGCCTCGGGGATCATGGGCAGGTAGATCGCGACGCGGTCGCCCTGCTTGACGCCGAGACCCTCGAGGGTGTTGGCGGCGCGCTTGACCTCGTCGGTCAGTTCGGCGTAGGTGATCGAGCGGCTGTCGCCGGGCTCGCCCTCCCAGTGGATCGCGACGCGCTCGCCGAGGCCGGCCGCGACGTGGCGGTCGAGGCAGTTGACGGCGACGTTGAGCTCGCCGTCGGCGAACCACTTGGCGAACGGAGGGTTCGTCCAGTCGAGGGTCTGCGTGAAGGGCTTCTCCCACGTGAGGAGGGAGCGGGCCTGGTCGGCCCAGAAGCCGAGCCGGTCGGCTGCGGCTTCTTCGTAGAGTCGCTCTTCGGCGACCGCCTGGGCGGCGAACTCGGGGCTCGGGCGGAAGCGCCTGATCTCCTCGAGGGCGTGATCGATTTGCACGGTCATGGTTCTCCGGTCGCTCCTTCGCGGGTGGATCTGTTGGGTTCGCCTGCCCCGACCTGCACTCTAGCGCCCGATCGGGGGTGCGCCGATTCCCCTGTGACAAACGACGCCGTACGATGCTCCGAGAGGGGGTTGAACGGCGTCTCGCTGTGCCTTCCCGCAGAGAAATCTGTATGTCCGCACAAATGAGGACAAAAAGTACTTGCGTATGGAATATCACCCCGTACACTGAGTACCGCCCGAACGATCGTTTCGAGGCCTGCAGCACGAACCGATTCCCCCCAATCGTCGTGCTGCCGAGGCGGCGCCTGTTCCCCCCAATGGGCGCCGCCCCCTTCTTTTTCAGCACGACTCTTCTCTGCACGACGACGCGGTCGGGCAGCGATTCGAACAGCGCGAGCGACCATCGGTCCTCGCGCTGTTTCGCGTCCCGGGGGCGTTCGCGCGGGCCACCAGCCCCCAATTGAGGGGGGTGGCAGCGGCCGCGGCCTTGGCTAGCCTGAAACGTGAGGGGGGCTCATCGGTGATTCGTGGTCGTCCGTCGATCCACGTTCGGCGATGACCGCCCTCGCATCCGCGGTGATGACGCTGCACACCTGTCCTCGGTCGAGCACGGCGATGCAGTTCCGACGCCGTGGGAGCGCAGAGGACTGTATCCGAAGCGATCCGAGTTGCGAGGCGAGATGAGCGCACCGACCCAGAGCAAGCGGTTGACCGTCGCCGGGTTCGCGCGCCTCGCCGCCGCGAAGCCGGTGCCCGAGTCGGGAACCGATGAGCTCGAGGCCGATCAGTTCGAGGCCGGTGCGCTCAAGGCCGGTACGGTCGAGGCAGGTGCGGTCGAGGACGGACGCGCAGGCCGCCGCGTCGACGTCGTCACAAACGCGCAACCCGCGACCGGAACGAGTTGGGCGTCGCGCCTCGCGGCACGCGTCGCCGTCACCGACATCCTCTCGCTCGTCGTCGTGGTCTTCGGAACCCAGGCCGTCTGGCTCGGCCTCGACACGACCGTCGTCGGGTTCAGCGGGTCGCGCAGCGACCTCACCGTGAGCTACGCCGTCGTCTCGCTCGTCATCGTCGTCGCCTGGTCGACGGCGCTCCTCCTCTTCGACACGCGCTCCTTCCGGGTCCTCGGCGCCGGCCCGCAGGAGTACCGGGCCATCGCGACCGCGAGCTTCCGGGTCTTCGGCCTCGTCGCGATCCTCGCGTTCCTCCTGAAACTCGACATCGCGCGCGGCTACATCCTCGTCGCGTTCCCGCTCGGCGTCCTCGCCCTCTTCGGCGGGCACGCGCTCTGGCGGCTCCGCATCCGCTCTGCCCGCCGCGAGGGCCGGTACAGCTCGCGCGTCCTCCTCGTCGGCTCGGCGCCGTCGACGCTCGCCATCGCGTGCGAGCTCGCGCGGGCGCCCGAGGCCGGCTATCGGGTGGTCGGCGCGTGCGCACCCCTCTCGGCGGTCCCCGTCGAGATCGACGGGGCGGAGATCGAGGAATACGAAACCGTCGACGACACGCTCGCCTTCATGCGTCGGATCGGCGCCGACACGATCGTCGTCACGAGCGGCGACCTCCCGGCGCCCGAAGAAGTGCGCGCGCTCAGCTGGGGGCTCAACCCCGGCACCGAGCACCTCGTCGTCGCGCCGAGCCTCGTCGGCGTCGGCGGGCCGCGCATCCACACCCGACCGGTCGCCGGCCTGCCGCTCATCCACGTCGAGACGCCGAGGTTCGAGGGGCGCAAGCTCGTCGTGAAGCGCGTGTTCGACCTCGTCGGCTCGAGCCTGCTGATCCTCGCGCTCGCCCCCCTGCTCATCGCCGCGGCGATCCTCGTCAAGATGTCCGGCCCGGGGCCGATCCTCTTCAAGCAGGAGCGCATCGGCATCAACGGCAAGCCCTTCATGATGCTGAAGTTCCGGACCATGGCGGTCGACGCCGAGGCGAGGCTCGCCGAGCTCGCGGTCAAGCGCGACGCCGGCAACGTCGTCATGTTCAAGATGAAGGACGACCCGCGCGTCACGCCCATCGGGCGGTTCCTGCGCCGGTACTCGATCGACGAGCTCCCGCAACTGTTCAACGCGCTCCGCGGCAGCATGTCGCTCGTCGGGCCGCGTCCGCCGCTCCCGCGCGAGGTCGCCCGGTACGAGAGCCACGTCGGCCGCCGCTTCCTCGTGAAGCCCGGCATCACAGGGCCCTGGCAGGTGAGCGGGCGCTCGTCGCTCGACTGGGCCGACACCGTGCGGCTCGACCTCTACTACGTCGAGAACTGGTCGCTGACCGGCGACCTCCTCGTGCTGTGGCGCACGATCAGCGCCGTGTTCCGCACCGACGGCGCGTACTAGCGACGGGTCCCGATACGCGTCTCTCCTCGACCAGCGGGCGCGTCGCGGACGGCGCCGGCACCGGGGCATCCGCCCCGCCCGTCGCGCCGTCCCGGGCAGCCCGCGTGCGCTGCCGGTAGCCGCGCATCGCGAGGCCGCGGCGGAGGAACCGCACGACTCCGTCCTGCAGCCTCCAGACATGCAGGACCCCGGCGACCCGGTAGACGGCGACGGCCGTGCGCTCGACGAGTTCAGGGCGGTCGGATGCCGCGATCCGACGCTGTCCGCGCGCGAGCGCGCCGTGGTACGAGGCGGGGATCGTCACGACGGGCACGAGCTGCGGCGGGCGGGTGCCCCAGCGCCGTTCGAGGTCGGCGACCGCGGCCCCCCGCTGCACCGCCTCGCGGCGGAACCCCGCGAGATCGCGTACCTGGTGGTGCGCGGCGCGCGCGAGCGGGTCGAACCGGGCGGTCGCGCCGAGTCGCTCGAGGCGGATGCCGAGGTCGAGGTCCTCGTTGTAGTCGAGGCGGATCGACGGGGCGAGCGCCTCGGCGCGCAGGTAGAGGTCGCGCGGCAGGCTGAAGTTCCCGCCCCACAGCGACCCGAGCACGAGGGAAGAGGACTCCGGCGACACCGGCGACTCCGGCGACGAGGCATCCGCCGACCGCCACACGGCCGCCTGACGCTCGTAGTCGCGCGCGTAGACGAACGCGGGCGCGTCGTCGCGCCCGCGACGCACGGGCAGCGAGACGGGCATGTAGCCGAGCAGGACCCGGTCGCCGCCGCCCGCGTGGAAGGCCCGGTGGCGCTCGACGAGCCCGTCGCCGGGCTCGACGTCGTCGTCGACCGCGAGGACGACGTCGCCGCTCGCGGCCTCGAGGCCAGCGATGCGGGCGAGCGCGAGCCCCCGGTTCTCGGGCAGTTCGATGACGACGGATGCCTCGGACGCGACGTCTGCGAGCGCTGTGCGCCACCCGGGGTGCGGCCCGTCGAGGACGACGACGACCTCGTCGGCGCCTTGCGCGAGATACGCCGCCACGAGGGGCGGCACGCGTTCGAGCCGGCGGTAGGAGGGGATCACGACCGAGACGGTCGGACGCCCCGCCTCGGCGGCGCTCATCGACCGTCGGTGCCCGGAGGCGGGCTCATGAGCTCGGCGATCCGGTCGATCGTGCGCTCGACGTCGGCCGTCACGGGCATGTTCGCGCCGACGAAGAGCGACCCGTTGTACATGATCGCGGCTGCCGCGAGCTGGTCGGTCGGCAGGCTCGCGGGGAACGGCGTCATCTCGAGGAGCTCGCCGCCGCAGAAGTACCCCGGACGGCTCAGATACGGCAAGAGGGTGCCGTATCCGATGGGGTAGCCGGGCACTTCGTGGCCGTCCCATGCGCGATCGCGATCGGCGACCTGCGCGTGCACCGACGGCATCGTCACCTCGAGCGCGGCGTCGGCATCGCCCGTGATGAGCATGTCGCGCACGTTGTTGCGCGTCTTCGGCTCGCCGACCGCATGGAACGACACCGGGAACCGGAGCCGCACGATCCGCTCGGGGCCCTCCCACGCGCCGATGATCGACGAGATGAGGAGGTCGCTCATCGTCCCGCCGAGCCGGCGGGCGTTGCGGCCGACGGCAGCGGCGTCGAGCCGCCGGTACGCCGAATGGCGCGGGGGCAGCGCAGCGCGCACGGCCTGTGCCCTCCGGTCGCCGCGATCGAAGCGGTAGGGCAGCAGGTTCCTCGCGACCACCCGGCGCGCGCGACGGTGCACGGGCTTCGCCCAGTACGCGCGCCAGCCGTTCCGCAGCTTCGGCTCGGGGAGCGCCGCCCACCACTGGCGGAGCGCGAGACCCGGCAACTCCCAGGCGCCCGGTGCGCGGAGACCCGCGAACGGATCGATCGGCGCCGGCACCGGGGCATCCGGCGACTTCTGGTTCAACGCGCTCATCGTGCGCATCCCCGTCAGGCCGTCGGACGTCGAATGGTGGCCGATCGAGCCGATCGCCACCCGCCCGTCGGTCAGCTCGGTCACGCGGATGCGCCACAGCGGATGCTCGATGGGCATCGCGCCGTCGCCCTCGCCCGCGAGCTTGCGCAGGTCGGCGGTCGCGTAGTCGACGGCCGAGTCGGCGAAGAGCACGTGCCGGGAGAGATCGAAGTCCTCGTCGGGCACCCACGCGGGCGACGTGAGCCCGAGCGCCGAACGCTGCAGCCGAAGCCGATAGGCGGGGTTGTTCCCGTAGACCGCCTCGAGGTACGCGAGGATCTTGATGCGGTCGAGCTTGCCGTCCTCCTGCCGCATGGGGCCGCCCTCGTACACCGAGACGTTCGGCAGGTGCATGTCTTCGTAGTTCGAGCGACGGTTGAGGTACCCCTCCTCCCAGATCTGCATGAACTCGGCGTGCGGGGCGCGCCCGCGCACGGGCGGCTCGAGGTCGCCGTCGATCGCAGCCGTCTCGTCGGTCGTGGACATGCGGGATCTCCTCTTGCGGGTCTCAGTCGGAGGCGGACAGGGTCGGGCGGAAGCAGCGGAGGGGCGCGTCGCCCGCCGCGACGACGACGCACGCTTCGACGGATGCCTCGGGGCGCTCCTCGGTCTCGGGTGCGACGAATCCGCGGAAGTCGCGGGCGAGTCCCTCGCCCGTCGCCTTCACGAAGGCCTCCTTCGCCGTCCAGATGCGCACGAGCGCCGCGCGGCGATCATCGGGCGTCAGGAGGCGGACGCGCCGCTCCTCCTCGCGCGTCAGCATGCGGCGCACGAGCGAGGGCGACTCGAAGGCGTCGTACGGCGCGACTTCGAGATCGGCGCCCACACGCACGCGCACCGCGTCTGCACCCGTCTCGTCGCCGTCGACGCCCGTCGCGACCGCGACCGCGACGAGCACGAACCCCCGCCGGTGCGAGAGGCTCGCGTCGACGGGCGCGTCCGTGTCGAGCCGCGGCTTCACGCCGCGGGCAGTCTCGGCGAATCCGCGCCACTCGAACAGGTCGTGCTCGCGCACGAGGTCTCGGATCCACGCGCGTGCCGCCGCTCCGGGCGAACGCGCGTCGCCGACCCGGCCGAAGCGCCACCGCACCGAGCAGTCGACGCCCTCCCACGCGCCCTCGACGGGGCGCGCCCTGCGGAGCCGAAGCGGCGTCGGCCGCGCGGCCGTCGGTCGCGTGAGCGGCGGCGCGGGGTTCGCGCGCGGTGCGGTGAGGGTCATCCGTTGAGGCGCGCGGCCAATCCGGCGGCGAGCTCGCCGAGCGTGCCGTACTCGGCGAGGACGGGCGGGTCGAGCGGCTCGCCGTAGGTGTCCTCGAAGTCGCCGCACAGGGTCAGCGCGTAGATCGAGTCGAGCCCGAGGTCTTCGAGCGACGCCTCGGCCGTGATCGTGTCGGCGTCGACCTGGTCGTACACGCGGATGCGCTCGATGAGCCACGCCTCCAGGTCTGCGGCGGTGGCTTCCGACGGGTCGACGTGCGTCTGCGAGTCGCTCATGATGTGCTCCTTTCCGGCCGTGGCCGGGTCAGTCGTTCCGGACGGGCGCGGCTTCGGCGAAGCCCCGCGAGAATCGGGCGGCGAGTGCACCGCGTTCGAGCGCCTCCAGGGTCGGGCGGCGCCGGACCTTGCCCGTCGGGGTGCGGGGGATCGAGCCGGCGTCGACGACGGCGACGGCGAGCGAGGGGAGGGACGCGCGCTTCACGACGACGGTCCTGACCGCCGCGGCGACGCTCTCGGGGTCGGCGTCGGACTCGGCGTCGAGTTCGACGACGACGCCCACGGCGGACGGCGCGTCCTTCAGTTCGAACGCCGCGCCGATCGTGACGGCGGGGTGCGCCGCGCGGGCGTACGCCTCGAGGTCGTGCGGGTAGAGCTTCCGGCCGCGGATGATGATGACCTCTTTGATGCGGCCGGTGAGGTACAGCTCGCCGTCCTCGATGACGCCGAGGTCGCCCGACCGGTAGTACTCGAGGTCGTCGCCTGCGAGGCGGGCGCCGAACGCGGCGGCGTTCGCGTCGGGCCGTGCGAAGTAGCCCGGCGACATGTACTCGGACGACACCCAGAGCTCGCCGACCTCGCCGTCGGGCAGCCGCTCGCCGGTCTCGGGATCGGCGATGCGCAAGGTCGTCGTGGCCGACGGCACGCCGAGCGAGATGAAGCGCACCGCCCCTTCGCCCTCGTCGACGTGCGCGAACTCGCCGCGTTCGAGCGCGTCGGCGTCGACGTGGATGGACCGGAACGTGTCGCCCGGGAGCTTCGACGACACGATCATCATCTCGGACATGCCGAGCACGGGCGTGAACGCCGTCTCGGTGATGCCCGTCGAACGGAATCGCTCGAGGAAGGCCGCGGCCGTCGCGGGATCGATCGGCTCGCTGCCGCACGCGAGGATCTCGACCGACGAGAGGTCGAGCTCGGCGATCTGCTCGTCGGTCGCGAGCTTCGTGCACACCGCGAACGCGAAGTTGCCGGCCGCCGTGAACGTGCCGCGGTGCTCGCTCAGCAGTTGGAGCCAGGTGATCGGTCGGCGCTGGAACTGCTCGGGCGAGGTGAGCACCGCCTGGCAGCCGAGGATCGACGGCAGGACGATCTCGATCGCGAGCCCCATGGCGTGGTGCATCGGCACCCACGCGACCGCGACCGACTCGCTCGAAAGGTCGAAGAGCTCGACCGACGAGTCGACCATGCCGAGGAGCACCCCGTGCGTCACGATGACGCCCTTCGGGTCGCCCGTCGAGCCCGACGTGAAAAGAAGCGCCGCGACCGACTCGTGGGTCAGACCGGGGTCCTGCCAGTCGGCGGCGGGCGTCCCCGCGAGGGTCTCGACGAGGAGCACTCCCGGCAGATCGTCGCTCCGGGCGTCGAGGATCGCCGCGGTCGCGTCCTCGCCGACGACGGCGACGGCGCGGCTCGCCGCGGCGATGCCCGCGATCCGGTCGATCGTCGAGTCATCCGTGCCGAAGCCCGTGAGCGCGACGGGCACGACGACGAGCCCCGCGTAGAGGGCGCCGTAGGCGACCTCCACCCACGACAGCCCCGGCAGGACGGCGATGACGACGGCGTCTCCCGGGTGACGGCCCGCGGCCTGGAACCCCGCAGCGATCGAGCGCGCACGGCGGTCGAGTTCGGCGTATCCGACGTAGACCGACTCGGTCGGCGAGGTGTAGTAGCGGATGCCTCGGGCATCGGCCGTGCGCGCGGCGGTCGCCTGCAACCCCGCGACGAGGCTCGGAAGCTCGACCGCCGCGGGCGGCGGTGCGTCGGATGCGGTCGGTTCGAGTGCCGTGTCGATCGTCATGTGTCCTTCGGTCTCCTTCTCTGTGCGACCCGAGGCTTCCGTGCCGCCGGGGGTGGAACTCTCATCCCGCGGTCGCTAGACCCGCGCGAGGCCGAGCGTGTGGGCGGTGGGCAGTTCGCCCGCCTCGAGCTGACGCCGGGTCGGCGTGCGCTTGACCTTGCCGGTCGGGGTGCGGGGGAGCCCGCCCGCCTCGACGAGCGCGACCGCGAGGTACGGCAGCGAGAACTTGTCCATGAGGTGCCGCCGCACCTGGTCGGCGATGCCGTCGAGCGTCTCGCCGCTCGCGTCGAGCGCCTCGCGGTCGATCTCGGTGACGATGCCGACGGCGGCATCCCGGTCGGTGAGCTCGAACGCCGCGCCGATCCCGACCGCGGGCGACACCGTGCGGGCGGCCGCCTCGATGTCCATCGGGTAGAGGTTGCGGCCGCGGATGATGAGCATCTCCTTCAGCCGGCCGGTGACGTAGAGCTGGCCGTCGAGCACCGCGGCGAGGTCGCCCGTGCGGAGGTACCCCTTGTCGTCGCCGGGAAGCTTCACATCGAACGCTTCGGCGGTGGCGTCGGGTCGGCGGAAGTACCCGGGGGAGACCATGTTCGAGCTCACCCAGATCTCGCCGACGACGCCGTCGGACACCTCGGTGAGGGTGTCGGGGTCGACGATCTTCACGGTCGTGTGCGGGTTCGGGCGGCCGCACGAGACCCACTCGATGCTGTCGGGGCCGTCGTCGGGCACGAGGCGGCCCGCTTCGAGCGAGACCGGGTCGAAGCGGCGGATCACGAGTTCGTCGTCGGGGTATTTCGCGGTGATGAGTCCCGCCTCGGTCATGCCCATCGCGGGGGCGATCATCTTCGCCGTGACTCCGGTCGGTGCGAACTTCGCGAGGAACGCGCGCACGGTCTCGGGCCGCACGGGCTCGCTGCCCGAGAACAGGGTGCGGATCGACGAGAGGTCGAGCTCGGCGAGTTGCTCGTCGGTCACGAGCCGCGTGACGAGGTCGAACGCGAAGTTGCCCGCCGCCGACTGGGTCGCCTTGTACTTGCTCATGAGCTGGAGCCACATGAGCGGGCGCTTCTGGAACACGGCCGTCGGCATGATGATCGAGTCGATGCCGCTGATCGCGGGCAGGAGCACATAGGTCGCGAGTCCCATGATGTGGTGCATGGGCGCCCAGCCGACCGTGAGGGCGCCGTCGTCGACCTGGAAGAGGTCGGTGTTCGTGAGCGCGCCCGTGAGGACCGTGCGGTGGGTCGCGATGACGCCCTTGGGGTCGCCCGTCGAACCCGACGTGAAGAGCAGGTAGGCGATCGTGTCGGGCGTGAGCCCCGGATCGACCCACGCGTCGGGGTCGCCCTCGCGGAGATCTTCGATGAAGAGCACAGGGAGGCCGAGGTCGGCGAGACCCTCGAGCCGCTGGACTGTCTCGCGGTCGACGATGAGGAGGTTCGCCTCGCCCGAACGTGCGACGGCGGCGACGCCGTCGATGAGGTTCGCGGGCGAGCCGTATCCGGCGACGGGCGCGGGCAGGAACGTGACGCCTGCGGCGATCGCCCCCCATACGGCGCCCGGCCAGTCGAGGCCGGCCTTGAGCGCGATGACGGCGTTCGTGCCGATGCCGTAGCCTGCGTCGGCGAGCGACGCGGCGACGGCTTTCGCTTCGCGTTCGAGGTCGGCGTAGGTGATCGAGATCGAGTCGTCGAGGCTTTCGAAGTACTTGATCCCGCGAGTATCGCCGTGCTCGGCCGCGGTGTTCCGCAGCGCTTCGAACAGCGTGGTCGGTGCTTCGCTCATGGCCTGGTCCGTTCGTTCGTTCGCATCGGTCAGGATGTACCGCGGGGCCCCATCGGCGCAGTAACGAGATTGTCTCAGTTACGCGACGGGGGTCGATAGTGCCCCGTTCTAGGGAGATGAGCGTGTGTCCGGTTGCGCCGGGGCGCGTCAGGCCATCGCGAATCCGAGCGTGTGGACGGTCGCGAGCGTCCCGTCTCCGAGCTGGCGACGGGTCGGCGTGCGGCGCACCTTCCCCGTCCCGGTGCGGGGGAGGCGGCCGGGCTCGACGAACGCAACCGCGAGGTACGGGAGCGAGAACTTCGCCGCCAGCTCCTTGCGCAGCCGCTCGGCGAGCTCGTCGACCGTCTCGCCGCTCGCGGCGAGCGCCTCGGCGTCGAGCTCGGCCACGATGCCGACCCCCATGTCGTGGTCCGTGAGTTCGAAGACTGCGCCGATGCCGACGGCGGGGGAGACCTCACGGGCGGCGGCCTCGATGTCCATCGGATAGATGTTCCGGCCGCGGATGATGAGCATCTCCTTGAGCCGGCCCGTGACGAAGAGCTGGCCGTCGAGCCGCGCCGCGAGGTCGCCCGTGCGCATGTAGGGGAGGTCGTCGCCCGGCAGCTTCAGGCCGAAGGTCTCGGCCGTGGCATCCGGACGCCGGAAGTACCCCGGCGAGATCACCGGCGAGTTCGCCCAGACCTCGCCCACGACCCCGTCTTCGACGGGGAGGAGCGTGTCGGGGTCGACGAGCTGCACGGTCGTGTAGGCGTCGGGGCGTCCGCAGGAGACCCATTCGACGCTGCCCTCGCCGTCGGACGGCACGAGCCTGCCCGACTCGAGCGCCTCGCGGTCGAACCTGCGGATGACGAGGTCGTCCTCGGGGAACTTGCCCGTGATCATGCCGGTCTCGGTCATGCCGTACGAGGTCGAGACGACCTTGTCGGTGATGCCCGCGGGCGCGAACTTGTCGATGAACGCACGCATCGTCTCGGGGCGGATCGGCTCGCTGCCGCAGAAGAGCCCTTTGAGCGAGCGGAGGTCGAGGTCGGCGATCTGCTCGTCGGTCACGAGGCGCGTGACGAGGTCGAACGCGAAGTTCCCCGCCGCCGAGTACGTGCCCCGGTACGTGCTGATGAGCTGGAGCCATCCGAGCGGCCGCTTCTGGAACTGCTCGGTCGGCATCGTCACCGAATGCGTGCCGTTGACGGCCGGGACGATGACCTGCGAGAGCAACCCCATGATGTGGTGCATGGGCGCCCAGCCCACCATGACCGAGTCGTCGGTGAAGTTGAAGGCCTCCTTGTTGGCGGTCGAGGTGCGCACGATCATGCCGTGGGTCGCGATGACGCCCTTGGGGTCGCCCGTCGAGCCGGAGGTGAAGAGCAGGTAGGCGATGTCGTCGGGTGTGAGGCCGGGGTCGACCCACGCGTCGGGGTCGCCCGCGCGCAGGTCTTCGATGAGGAGGACGGGCACGCCGAGGGCGGACAGCCCGTCGAGGCGTTCGAGGGTGCCGCGGTCGACGATGAGCAGGCCCGCGTCGCCCGAGCGGGCGATCGCCGCGACGCCCTCCGTGAGATACTCGGCCGAGCCGTATCCCGACACGGGGGCCGGCATGAACGTCACGCCCGCCGCCATCGCGCCGAACACGGCGCCCGGCCAGTCGAGCCCGGAACCGACGGCGATGACGGCCGTCGTGCCGATCCCGAAGCCCGCGGCCTGGATCGACGCCCCGATCGTGCGCGCCTCCCGTTCGAGGTCGGCGAAGCCGATGTAGTCGGAATGGTCGGGACTGTCGAACCAGCGGATGCCGCGGTCGTTGCCCCATTTCGCGGCGGTGCGCTGGAGTGCTTCGAACAGGTCGGGGGCTTCGTCGCTCATCGTTCCGTCCAATCGCATGAGGTGGGTACAGCCGGACTCAGTGGGGATTCTTGCCGAAATCCTCAGTTTTCGCGAGGGTCGAGGCGGAGCGCTCCGAGGCGGGGAAGAGCGCCGCCTTCGCCGACGGATAGCCGTCGCGCCATTCGCGGCGCCGACTCCAGACGACCCGCCACGTGCCGGGCCTCCGGCCGCGGACCGTCTCGAGCAGGGCTCGCGTGTACGCACCCGCCTCGAGCAGGAAGACGCCCGCGCGGGCCCGCGCGGGCGGCCACGTCGTCCGCAGGACGGTCGCCTTCCCGGCCATGACCATGCTCATCTTGCGCCCGTTCGACGTGCCTTCGGCCGCCGTCGACCCGCCTACGGCGTGCACGATCACGGCATCCGGCACGATGACGGGGCGAAGCCCAGCGGCTCGCGCTCGCGCCGAGAACTCGGCGTCCTCGCCGTAGAGGAAGAACCGCTCGTCCATGCCGCCGAGCGCGTCCCAGTCTGCCCGCGAGACGAGGAGGAGACATCCCGTGATGATCGGCACCTCGCGCACCGAATCGCGCTCCCACCGCCCGAGCGACTCGGGGTCGAAGACGCGCGAGCGCTTGAACGCCGTCGTGAGCCCGAGCGCGAACGACGTGAGCGACCAGAGCGTCATCTCGCCCCAGCACGAGCTCGGGTCGGTCGATCCGTCGGGTCGGAGCGTGCGGCCGCCGTAGAGCCGGTGCTCGGGATGCGCCCGCGCGAACGCGAGGAGCGCGTCGATCGCCCCGTCGAGGATGACGGTGTCGGGGTTCAGGAGCAGCACGCGCGGGGCGACGGATGCTTCGACGCCGACGTTGACCCCGGCGGCGAAGCCGAGGTTCTCGCCCGCCTCGATCACGCGGATGCCCGGGTGGGTGCGCCGGAGCATCCCGACACTGTCGTCGCGCGAGCCGTTGTCGACGACGACGACGTCGAGCGCGGCCGCCGTCGTCGCGAGAAGCGTCGTCACGCACTCGGTGGTCTCCTCGGCGGTGTTGTAGTTCACGATGACGACGGACAGGTCGGGTCGGGTCGCGGGTCGGGCTTCGCTCATGAGGCGGGCTCACCGCCCTTCGTTCCGCGCTGCCCGATGACCCGCGCGGGCACGCCGCCGACGATGGCGCCCGCCGGGACATCCTTCGTCACGACGGCTCCCGCCGCGACGACCGCGCCGTCGCCGATCGTGACGCCCGCGAGGACGACCGTGTTGGCGCCGAGCCACACGTCGTCGCCGATGACGATGTCTTCCTCGATCTTGGGCTGATCCATGACGGGCGTCCCGGGCTCGGTGCCGTAGTTCGACGCCGTGATCGTCACGTTCGGCGCGAGCAGGCACTTCTCGCCGAAGACGATCCGCCCCGTCGAGTTGCCGGCCCAGATGACGCTGTGTTCGCCGATGTGCGAGCCCGCGCCGATCGTGATGCGCTCGGCGTTCCGGAACGACACGTTCGGGGCGAACGACACGTTCGCGCCGCGGTTCAGCCTGCGCACCTGCTGCACGTGCGAGTACGACGCGAAGTGCAGCAGGCGGAACGCATGCGCGTATGTGCGCGGGTCGAGGAGCGACCGGGCGAGGCCGCCGAGCTTGCCGTCGGTGCCGCTCATCCCGTCTCCGTTCCGTCGATCGCGATGGGCGTCGGCACGGGGTCGGGCGGGTGCTCGTCGCGGAAGACCGGACCGTCGAGCGGCAGCCCGCGCGCTTCGCGGTAGCCCGTGAGGATGCCTCTGAGGTACGCCGCCTGCCCGCGGCGGTACCGCGCATCGGTCACCCGCCGCGCGAGGCGGCGGAGCGCCCGGCGCACGACGCGGCGGCGGAGCGCGCGGCCTGCGGCCGGGTTCTCGCGCAGCCACTTCGCGATCATCGCGCCGATCCCGCGGCCGTAGTTCTCGTTCAGGACGACGTAGTCGGCGTCGTCGCGCGTGTACACGTGCGTGACGATCGACGCGCCGACCTTCGCGACGAGGCCGCCCGACGCGAGGACGCGGCACAGGGCGTCGAGGTCCTCCGCGCCGCCGAAGCGGCGTCCGGCGCCGAGCACGGGGTCGAACCCGCCGAGCGAGGCGAACGCGTCGGTGCGGAACGCCATGAGCGCGCCGTGCCCCGCGTCGAGCCCGTCGAGCACGTCGGTGAGCAGAATCGGCGGCGCGGGCGCCGGGAGCGGGTCGTGCGTGTCGTGGAGCCTGCCCGTGGCCGCGTGGACCGTGTCGTCGTCGAACGCGGCGACGAGGGGCGCGAGATAGCCGGGTTCGGTGCGGCAGTCGTCGTCGGTGAAGACGATGAGGCCGCCGGATGCCTCGCGCAGCGCGATGTTCCTCGCGATCGAGAGGCCGGGCCGTTCGGCGCGGACATACCGCGCGTCGGCCTCCCGTGCGACGGCGCGGGTCTCGTCGGTCGTGGAGGCGGAGTCCACGACGAGGAGTTCGACGGAGCCGGAGTGCTCGCGGATGGCGGCGAGCGCGGAGCGGAGCAGTTCGGGTCGGTTGCGCGTGCAGACGGCGATCGTGACCGTTCCGCCGTCGCGCGGTGCCGGTCGGCTCGTCCTCGGCATGCACACCTCCACGGCTCACACGGTCTCGGTCGGCAGGCGCGCCCGCCTTGCGTCCAGGGTGGCCTGTGAGGAAGTTTCACACAACTGCAACACTCCGGTGGCAGAGTGTGCAGACTCCGGTGGCAGAGTGTGACAGGGGGATGATCGGCGCAACAGCACCCTGAATGGGGGGCCACGTTGCGCGAGGACCGCAGGTATCGTTGATTATTCCTCAGGTAGTTGGTGCGGCACAGCATGTTCAATCGGTGGTGAGAAGGGGCATTCATGGCTTCCACGGAACAACCGACATATGTACGACGACTGCTCAGGCAGAAGATCCTCCTGATCTGCGGAGCGGTCATCGCGCTCGTCGCCGGTCTCTCGGCGGGCTTCGGCATCGTGAACGGCAAGATCGAGCCGCGCGCGGTCAAGACCTATCAGGCCACCACGAACGTCCTGCTGACGTCGCCGGAGCCCTCGTACTACCAGGTCGAGATCCCCGGCGAGCCGCAGGCGATCCCGCAGCCCGACCCGGTGACCGGGCAGGTTCCGGCCGACCAGTTCATCATCCCCGAGCCCGTGCCCGTCGATCTCGACAACAGCGCGCTCGTGCTCTCCTACCTCGCGTCCTCCGACGAGATCGTCGACGCCGTGGCGTCCCGGGTCGGCGGACTCGCCGACGGCGAGACCATCACGGCGACCCGCCGCTCGACCCCGCCGGCCGGCGACGAGCGCTTCGCGGGCCGACTCATCCTGCCGGTCATCGAGATCGCAGCGACGGCGCAGTCCGCAGACCGAGCCGAACGGCTCGCCGACGAGGCCACAGGCGTCTTCATGAACACGGTCGTCGCCAGGCAGGACGAGGCGGCGATCCCGCCGGACATCCGGCTCGTGCTCCAGGAACTCAACAAGGCGAAGGCCGATGAGGGCGTCGGGTCGAACCCCGCGATCCCCGTCGTGGTCGTCGCGTTCGGCGTCTTCCTCCTCTTCGTCGCCCTCGCCCTCCTCGTCGAGTCGATCCGCGAGCGCCGTCAGGCCCGCGACGGCGGCGACGGCGACCGGCCGCGCGGCGGCCGGGGCGGCGGAGGTCGCGGCCGCCGGGCATGGGACGGCGAGAGCACGGAAGACCGGCTCCGACCGTACGACGACTTCGACACCGACGAGGAGATCAGTCGCGGCGACCTCGAAGACCCCTTCGAGGTGTCCGAGCCCGACGCGACCCCCGTCCGCTGAGCCGAGATGTCCGACGCGACGAACCCGCCCTATTCGTCGTACTCGTCCGACGACGAGGACGAGTCGCCGTGGGGCGCGCCGGCGGGCGATGAGCGCGACGAGTCGCCCTGGGCGCACCGGGCGAGCGACGAGGAGCGCGATCCGAACGAGTCTCCGTGGGGACTCGCGACGATCGGCGCGCTCGTTGCGACCGGCATCAGCGTCCTCGGGGTCGTCTTCCTCGATCCGCTCGTGTTCGGCGGTGTCCTCATCGCCGTCGCGGGCCTCTACGTCTTCCACCGCGTGGTGCTCAGCTGGACGGCCATGCTGTTCGTCCTCGTGGGCGTCGTCCTGTTCATCCCGATCCGCCGCTACGCATTGCCGATCCCGGTCGGGTTCGCGCTCGAGCCCTACCGGGTGGTGATCGCGGGGCTCCTGGTCGCGCTCATCCTCGCGTTCTTCCTGCGCGACACGCGAGAGCGCAAGCCCGTCGTCTGGGGATGGCCGATCGCGATCTTCCTGTGGACGATGCTCGCGTCGCTCCTCTTCAACGTCACTCCGCTCGTCGAGAGCGGACTGTTCGGCCCCGGGTTCGGCAACCTCTTCCAGCTCTCGTTCCTCTTGTCGGTCGTGTTCGTCACACGGCAGCTGCTGTCGACCGAGCGCATCACGATGATCGTGCTCAACGTCATCGTGCTGGGCGGCGCGTTCATCGGATTCTTCGCCTTCCTCGAGCGGTTCACGCGCGAGAACATCTTCCTGCTGCTCGGCAACTTCCTGCCGCTGCAGCTCTTGCGCGACGACGCCGAGTCGTTGCGGGCGGGCGGCAACCGGGCGTTCGGCTCGGCGCAGCATCCGATCGCGCTCGCCGTGCTGTTCTGCATGATCATCCCGCTCGCGGTGTACCTCATGAAGTACAGCCCGTGGCCGCGATTCGAGCAGACCCGGCGCATCCTCTACATCGGCGCCATCGGCATCATGCTCGTCGGCATGCTCGCGGCCGTGTCGCGCACGGGCGTCGTCACACTCGGCGCGATGTTCCTCTTCGTCCTCGTCATGAGACCGAAGCTCGGCGGCATCCTCGCGGCGATCGGCGCGCCCATCGCGCTCGTCGTCGGACTCGTGCTGCCCCAGTTGTTCGAGTCGATGGTGCTCTCCCTCCTCGACATCGACAGCCTCGTGGCGTCGCAGTACGCGAGCGTCGGCATGGCGGGGCAGGGGCGTCTGGCCGATCTGCCCGGAGCGTTCGACGAGTTCAGCCAGGCTCCGCTCGCGGGTACCGGACTCGGCAGCCGGATCGTCGTCGGCGAGAACGCGAACGCGCAGATCCTCGACAATCAGTGGCTCGGCACGCTCCTCGAGACGGGCGTGGTCGGCATCATCGGGCTCATCGCACTCCTCGTGTGGCCGATCATCACGATGGTGCGGTTCATGTTCCGCTCCGATGTCGACCCCAAGTGGACCAACCTCGTGTTCGCGATCGCGACGGCGAGCGTCGGGTACACGGCGGCGATGTTCTTCTACGACGCATTCGCGTTCATGCAGACCCTCCTGCTGCTCGCCATCCTCTACGCGATCGCGGCGTGGGCGATGACCGGCGCCGGCGCTCCGCCCGAGATCGTCCCGACGAGGCGCGGCCGACGGCGTCGTCGGCGGCGGGCCGCGGAGCGGCGGGCGGCGTTCCTCGCGTCGCGGAGGGGCCCGAAGGCGGGCGCGGAGGACTCCGCGAAGGCGGGCGTCGCGAGCGCGAGCGGCTCGGGCGACGCCGGCGGTGCGAACGGCCCGGATGCCTCGTCGCCGTCGCCGACCGACGCGGTCTCCCCGAAGGCGATGGGCGCCGAAGGGAGCCCGGCGTGAGCGACGCGTTCACGGTCGTCGTCCCCGCCCACGACGAGGAGGCGCTCATCGACGCAGCGCTCCGGAACCTCCTCGACGGCGACGGCGACGGGGCGCGGGTCGTCGTCGTCGCGAACGGGTGCAGCGATGCGACGGCCGCGAAGGCGCGCGGCCACGGGGAGCGGGTCGAGGTGATCGAGCTGGATGTCCCGTCGAAGATCGCCGCCCTCAACGCGGGCCTCGCGAGGGCGGAGTGCTTCCCGGTCGTGTTCGTCGACGCCGACGTCACGGTGTCGGGTCGCACGCTCGACGAGCTCGTCGCGCGCGTCGAGGCCGATCCAGGCGTGCTCGCCGCAGCGCCGGCACTGTCGGTGCGGCCGTCGCCGTCGTGGTGGGTGCGCCAGTACTACCGGGTGTGGGCGCTCACCGACTACCGCGCCGACGCCCACGTCGGATCGGGCGTGTACCTGCTGACGCGCGGCGGCGCAGACCGCCTCGGCTCCTTCCCCGACCTCATCGCCGACGACCTCTATGTCCGCCAGCTCTTCGCCCCCGCCGAGCGGCTCGCCGCGGCCGACCTGCGGTTCGAGGTCGACGCGCCACGGAGCATCCGCTCGCTCGTCGCGCGCAACGCGCGCATCGCGGCCGGGAACCGGCAGCTGGCCATGCGGTATCCCGACCTCGCGGCGGCACCGGCCGCGCGGGGCGCGCGGTCGCTCGCGGGGCGCGTGTGGAGGCATCCGTCGCTCTGGCCCGGGTTCGCCGTCTACACGGCCGTCTACCTCGCCGCGCATCGGCGAGCCGAGCGGATGCTCGCGAGCGCGAGCGCGAACGCGAGCGCGAGCGCCCACGCCGAGACCGCCGCGATCGCGTGGAACCGCGACGAGACGACGAGACGGGCGGGCGCATGAGCCAGGCGCAGAACCTCGCGCAGCGGGCGACGCGCGGCGTCGTCTACACGATGGGCGGACTGTGGGGTCGGGCGCTCCTGCAGACGATCTCGACCGTCGTGCTCGCCCGGCTCCTCACGCCCGCGGACTTCGGCCTCATCGCGATGGTGGGCGCCGTGATGGGCGTCGCCGAGCTCGTGCGCGACTTCGGCATGACGGGCGCGATCATCCAGGCGCAGAACCTCTCGGATCAGGTGTGGAAGAGCCTCCTGTGGCTCTCGGCGGGCATCGGCGCCGTCCTCGGCGTCATCATCGCCCTGTGCGCGCCGCTCATCTCGCTCCTCTACAACGAGCCGCGACTCGCGGGCGTCACGATCCTGATGGCGCCGGGCGTGTTCCTCTCGAGCCTCGTCATGCCGTTGCAGGCGAAGGCGACGAAAGAGCTGCGCTTCGGCATGCTCGCGACCCTCGACATCTCGACCATGGCGGTCGGCGTCGTCGCGGGCATCGTGACGGCGCTCGCCGGGTGGGGGTTCTGGGCGCTCGTCGCGATGGCGGGTGCGCAGTTCTTCCTGCGGCTCATCGCGCTGTGGGCGATCGTGCGGCCGAAGTGGGGGCCGCCGAAGATCGTGCGCGAGGCGTGGAGCCTGCTCGGCACAGGCGGCAGCATCTTCGGCGCCGAGCTCCTCGGCTATGCCGAGAAGAACCTCGACAACGTCATCATCGGCGCCCAGCTCGGCCCCGCCGCCCTCGGCCAGTACTCGCGCGCGTACGCGCTGTTCCTCCTGCCGCTGCAGCAGATGAACGGGCCGCTCGGCCGCGTCGCCCTGCCCGTGCTGTCGACGCTTCGCGCCGAACCCGACCGGTATCGCCGGTACATCCGGACCGCCGCGCTCGCGATCGGCTACCTGACCCTGCCCACCTACGCGGTCGCCGCGGGTGTCGCGGGCCCGCTCGTGCTGCTGCTGCTCGGTCCGAACTGGTCGACGGCCGCGACGCTCTTCGCCCTGCTCTGCATCGCGGGCTTCGGGCAGGCGATCGGCCGGCTCCGCACGTGGGTGTACATCTCGCTCGGCCACTCGCACCGGCAGTTCGTGTACGACCTGTTCGCGCGCCCCCTCGTCATCGCGGGCTACTTCTTCGGCATCTGGTGGGGCGGGCTCGAGGGACTCGTCATCACGTACGGCACGCTGACGCTCCTCCTGCTCGTGCCGGGGTTCGCTTGGGCGATCAAGGGCACCTTCGTGCGCGGCTCGGACATCGCCGCCCCGCTCGTGCGCCCCGCGATCATGGCGCTCATCGCGTTCGGGGCGTCCTACGGCATGTCGCACCTCCTCGTGCCGACGCTCGCGATCTTCGACATCCTCATCGGCGCGGGCTTCGCGCTGCTCTTCATCGCGCCGCTCTTCCTGATCCCCGGCTACCGGGCCGACCTCCGCGCGCTGTGGTCGTTCGTCGAGCGGCTCCGCGGGAGCAAGCGCGGTGCGCGGGGGAGGGCGGCCAGGCGGCGGATGTCTCGGCCGCGGCCTCGTCGACGGGTGCTTCGACGGATGCCTCGGGGCGGGCGACCGTCGACGGCGTCGGCCTCCCCGCCGGCGACCTCGTCGACGTCGAGAACCCCGAGCCCATCCGCGACCCGTCCCGCGGCGGCCTCCCGCTCACGACCCCGTTCGAGCCCGAGACGTTCTCCGAAGCCGCGGCCGACGAACCCGTCGTCCGCGAAGAGGAAGGCTACCTCGACCGCGAGCAGCGCTGACGCCGCGCCCCCGCGGTAGGCCCCGGTACACTCAACGGTGGGTTCTGCACGGAACGGTGGAGCAGACCTCGCCGCAGCCTGCAGAACCCACCGCAGAGCTCACGACTCCTTCTCCGCGCTCACCACTTCCACAGCGCGGCGAGCGTCGCAGGCTCGTAGTCGGGCACGGCCTGCATGCCCATGATCTGGCCGGCGCCCCACCCGGCGACGCTCCCGTCGACGCTCCACCTGCCCGACGCCGGCTGCTGCGAGCCCTGAGGCGAGTAGCTCAAGCGCGTGTTCTGCACGTCGGTGAACCCCATGCGGCCCACCGCGCCCGCGACGACCGAGTCGTACAGGCGCACATCGAGGCATCCGCCCGCGAACGCGTTGGGGTCGCCCGCGTAGTCGCCCGGCTGGAGCGGGAAGACCTGCCACGGCAGCTGGCCCGCGAGGATGAGGCAGTGCCGGTACTCGGCGTACACGAGCCGCGTGTGGAGGAGCTCGGCGGCGTTCGACGAGCCGTAGTCGACGCAGTCGACGCTCGTGAACGGCCCGAACATGAGCTCGCTCGTGCCCTCGATCTGCACGGTGTCGCAGTGCGACCCGCTCGCCTCGGACTTCACCGACGGGCCGTAGACGCACCCGTACCGCGCGATGCCCGACATCTCGTACGTCTCGGTCGGCCGCACGCCCGCGGTGTCGTCGTCGTTGCGGCGGAAGCCGAGGATGACCTCGTAGAACGCGATGTTGCGGCCGCCGCGCGTGACGTTCGCCGACGCGAACCGGCCCCAGCCGATCTGGAGCTCGAGGCAGCGGGTGATCGCGAGTCCGCCCTCGGAGACGAAGCCGAAGAGCGAGATGCGCGCGCACTGGTCGAGCCGGATCCCGGCGCGGTCGATCACGACCGTGCCGTAGCCCTTCTCGGGGCAGATGAGCACATTGCGGGTCCACGCGGGGTTGCCGACGCTGCCGAGCGCGACGGTCGACGACGACTTGTCGCCGCCGCCCGGCAGGGTGCCGGGGCGCACGCGGATCACGACGCCCGCGGCGACCTCCTCGGGCTCGAGGCTCTGCAGGGCGCGGGCGATGACGATCCAGTCCGCGTCGACGACGTAATCGTGCTCGAACTTCTCGCCGGGCCAGGCAACCTCGACGGGGAAGTGCGTGCCGTTCGGCCCGTACGACGTCGCGAGCACGGGGCGCACGCTCGTGCCGGGGCGCCCCACGGGAGAGCCCGTCGCGGGCGCCGCGACGGTCGGCTCGGCGGTCGGCTCGGCCGGCGGCGCGCTGTGCGTCGGCAGCGGATTGCCGGTCGGACCCGCATACGGCTCGTCGGGGTTGCGCGGCGGCCACGGCGACCAGAGCGGAACCGTCGTCACGACCGCCGTCGCCGCTGCCCCGACCGCGACCGTCGCCGCGATCCCGAGGATCTCCCGACGAGTCAGCTCTGTCAATGCACTCCCGCGGGGTCGTGTAGCTCGAATGGCGGCGGCGTCGTCGTCCCGACCGAACGGCCGGCTGCCGTCTCGAGGTCGATGTATGCAAGTCTATCGACCGCTCTGAGGGTGGCAAGGCCCCGACGCTCGAGCTCGCGGGCGATCTGCACCTGGTGGTCGTCGACGTGCTCGCCGTGCGCGGCCTCGCGAGGGACGAGGATCGGATGCTTGCCCGCGCGCAGCGCGGTGAGCGCCGATCCGACGCCCGCGTGCGAGATCACGACGTCGGCATGCTCGATCGCGTGCGCCAGGTCGTCGTGGGGCAGGCTCGCGACGCCGTCGATGCCGAGCCGCGAGACATCCGCATCGCCCGTCTGCCACAGCACCTCGTCGAAGTCCGCGACGAGCGGCTTCACCGCCAGCAGCATCCGCTCGAACGGATACCCCTCCTGCGTGCCGACCGTGACGACGGCCGTGCGCGGCGTGCGCGCGGCCTGCGGCCGTCCGAACGGCTCGAACTCGTCGAAGATCGACCCGCGGAACCGCCACCGCCCGTCGGCCCACGACGGGTACTGCGTGAACGTCCGGATCGGGCGGATCCGGGCAAGGAGCTTGCCCGTCAGCGATGGCCCGTCCGCCCGGGCGGCGCTCTCGATGTAGTACGACGGGATGCCTCGCACCGCCGCCTGCGGGAGGAAGGCGACAGCCGGGCTCGACCCCGTGCTGATCGCCTCGGCGAATCGCCGCTCGCGGAACACGCCGGGAGAGTGCCAGAGCGCTTCGGAGAAGTGGCGGAGGTCGCGTGGCCCGATGAACGGCATGTGCAGCACGCGGCGGCCCGAGAGGATGGACCGGCTGAGCTGGTTGTCGAACGTCACCCAGAATTGCCGCTCGATCGGGATGCTCATGCGGTCGACGAACCCCGCGAGCTGTCGGAGGTGCCCGCCGCCCGAGCACACGAGCAGGATGTCGTCGGTCGCGGTTCCGCGTGCGGGCATCTGCGGGACTCCTCTGGGATCGGTCGCGGCGCGGGGCCGCGTGCGGGTTCGGGTTCAGGTGCGGAGGAGGGCGAGGATGCGCTCGTGCCGGGCGGACCACGCGTTCTCGTCGACGAAGGCGCGGCGTCGGGGTTCGGACTCGATCCCGAGCGCGAGCGCCGGGTCGACGAGATCGGCGAAGTCGGAGACCGAGTCGGCGACGAGCACGCGGTCGCCGAGGCCCCGCACCGGACGCAGGTCGGTCGCGAGGACGGCCCGGCCTGCGGCGAGGTACTCGTAGAGCTTCAGCGGGCTCATCGCCTCGGTGAGGGGCGTGCGGCGGTGCGCCAGGAGGGTGAGCTCGGCGTTGCGCAGGATCGCGGAGATCGCGCGGCGCTTGACGTCGCGGTGCACGTGGACGTTCGGGTGGGTTCGGAGCTCCGCGAGGTACGAGCGGTCGGGGCGCGGGCCGACGAGCACGATGTGGAGGTCGGGGCGGCTCGTCGCGAGGCGTGAGAGGCCCTCGGTGTCGAGCCGCGAGTCGAGGGTGCCGACGTAGACCGCGCGCGGGCCGGGGATCTTCGCGAACCACGACGGAGGCTCGGGCTGCGGGCCGAGCCACTCGTCGGGGTCGATGCCGTTCGGCACGACGGCGTGCGGGCCGGTCGGTGCGATGCGCTCGATGATCTCCTCGGAGACCGCGGCGACCGCGCGGCCGCTCGCGGCGATGCGCCGGTAGGCCTCTTCGTAGGCGGGCCAGTAGCGCTTGCGCGCGGGCGAACTCAGCCAGTCGTCGCGCCCGTAGTAGAGCGCCGGGCCGGCCCAGTCGAGCGCGCTGAAGCCGCCGACGAGGGGGTTCGCGGTGATGAAACGGGGGCGGACGAGCCCGGCCGTGTCGGCCGCGGCCCGCACCGCCGACTCGTACGCGCGGTAGGTCGCCTCGATCTCGGCGAGGTCGGTCGGGTCGGCCTTCTCGAGACGCTCGGGCGCGACGTGGCGGATCCGGTCGTCGACGGGCGCGTTGTTGCCGATGTCGAGGATGGCCCGCCCCCATCTCGTCCGCGACGACCGGAACGGGTCGGCGATGAGCAGCCGCCGCACGTCGGGGCTCGTCATGAGGCGGCTCACGAGCCGGTCGGGCGGGCGCATCATGCCGCGCTTGCTCGCGTCGGCGTACGACTCGTACGAAAACGTGAAGACGTAGTCCCCGGCGGCGCCCGCACTCGTCGGGGTCGGGTGGGTCGAAGGCGCCTCGGCCCGGCTCATGGCAGCTCCCTGAGGATTCGCGCGGGCGCGCCCGCGGCGACGGTGCGGTCGGGGATGTCGCTGCGCACGACGCTGCCCGCGCCGATGACCGCTCCGCGTCCGATCGTGACGCCCGGCAGCACGACGACGTTCTGCCCGAGCCACGCGCCCCGTTTGATGAGGACGGGCGCGACGCGGCCGAGCGGCTGGTCGCGGATGGGGAGGTCGGGATCGTCGAACCCGTGCGAGTGGTCGGAGATGTAGCAGCCGCGGGCGATCGCGACGGCCTCTTCGAGCTCGACGCGCGCGACGGCCGAGATCGAGGTCTGATTCATGCGCACGCGGTCGTGGAGGACGATGTTCGGCCCGGGCTCGCGCTGCTCGGGCACGATGAGCCACGACTGCGCTCCGATGAGCACCTTGTCGCCGACGCTCATGTGCTCGGTGCCCGAGAGCCGTGTCGGCAAGAGGATGCGCGAGCCCTTTCCGAAGTGCGCGAAGCCGGGTGCCGCGAGGCGCGTGAACAGGGCGTCGCGGGCGCGCTGCGCGCCGTTCAGGAGGTCGACCGGGTTCATGTCGTCGCCTCCGTTCGGGCGGCGGCCCGAGGCATCCGCTCGAATCTCGAAGCCTGCTCGGGCGGCTCTTCGCCAGCGAAGATCGCGCGCGTGAGGGCTGCGTAGCGCTCGACGTAGTCGAGGTGCTCGATGCCGTGCTCGGCGGCTGCGCGTGCCGCCTCGGCGAGGTCGTCGGCGGAGGGTCGCGGGGCGTCGAGGAAGCGGTCGATCGCGGCCACGAACGCGTCGACGTCGCCCTCGGGGACGAGCGCGGCGACGGCGCCTTCGAGGTAGTCGTCGATGCCGCCGACGTCGGTCGCGACGACCGGCACGCCTGCCGAGCGCGCCTCGATCGCGACCGTGCAGCCCGACACGTGCACGTTCGAAAGGAGCGGGATCGCGACGACGTCGGCCTCGGCGTATCGCGTCTCGACGATCTCCCGCTGGTGGAAGGAGCGGACCGTCGCGTTCGCGGGCCAGGAGAGCGCCCGCACCGCGTCTGCGAGCGAGAGGATCTCGAAGTCGAGTTGCGGGCGACGCGCGGCGGCTTCGACGAGGAGCGGCCAGTCGCGGTGGCGGTCGTTGCCGATGACGAGGACGCGAGGGCGGGCGGATGCCTCGGCGCCGGCGCCTGCGGCGGCGCTCGCGCGATCCATCCGCGCCGTCGCGAAGTGGGTGCCGAACGGCAGGAGCGCCGTGCGCCGGCCGGGAACCGCAGTCCGCGACCGCTCGAGGTTCAGTCGGCTGTGCACGACCTCGATCCACGCTTCGGGGAGGAGTCGCGACCACAGCGCGCGGCGCGCGGCCGGAAGGTCGGGCCAGTCGTCCCACAGCCAGATCGACTGCGCGAGGAGCGCCGCGCGGTAGGTGTTCGGACGGAGGCGCTTCAGGAGTGCGACGGCGAGGTGCTCGCGTTCGGTGTGGGTCCAGACGACGTCGGCGCCTGCGATGATCGCGCGGTTCCGCCAGACGTGGACGAGGTCGAAGCCGAGCGCCTTCCGCACGGCGGACCGCCAACGTCGCGCGAGGCCGCTCTCCGCGTGGTCGGTCGACCAGACGAGGTCGAACTCGTCGCCCGCGAGGTGGTACCCGTAGGGCGTCTCGTCGACGACCTCGCCGCGTTCGTGCCGCTCCCGCCAGCGGTCGGGGTTCAGTCCGTGGCGGAGGACCACCGCGACGCGTGGTGCTTGCGGAACGCTCACCCCGTTGTTCCCCTTCCACCGTCCGTCGAGCGGAATACGCCCGATGCCGATGTGGAGGGCCCACCTGCATGCAGTCCGTGCGATCGCTCCGGGTCTCGGCGTCGATGCGGTCTTCAGAGTGCGAGCCTATCGAGGAAGCTGAGGGACTGTCATGACCCCCGAAGGGGGAGTGACCGGTCGTCGGAAAGGTCGCCCTGCCTCACCCGAGTGCCGACATGGCGGCCCCGACGACGATGCCCGCGACCTCCTGCAGGTGCGGCTCGAGCCCATGATCGGCACCGTCGACGACGACCAGATCCGCCCGCGGGCCGGCGGCGTTCCACGCATCGACCGTGCGCTGCGACCACGAGACCGGGATGAGGTCGTCGGCCGAGCCGTGCACGATGACGAGCGGCGCGTGCGCCCGCCCGAAAAACGGCAGCGCAGACCCCGCCTCGAGCCCCTCGAGGTCTTCGGGCGAGAGGGTGGGCGCACCTGTGGCCTCCAGGAGGCCCGACTCCTCGAGCGCGAACGACAGGTCGACGGGCGCCGGGTTCAACGCGATGACGATGCCCGGGAGGTCGGGCTCGACGAGCGCGCCGTCGATCGCGAGGAGCCCGCCGAGCGAGTGCCCGACGAGGGCGATGCGCGACGGATCGGCCCCGGGAGCTGCCCGTCGGCGGCGAGCCGCATCGCGTTGGCGACGTCGAGCGCCATCCCCCAATCGAGCACCACGGGCCATCCGAAGCCCGGGTCGACCGTCAGGCTGTCGGCGACGTTCGCCGGGTCGGACGCGCCGAACCCGCGGAGGTCGACGGCAAGCACGAGGAAGCCGGCCGCCAGGAGCGCACGCTGCTCGCTCGGCCGGTCGTGCCCCGACTCGTACCTCTCGGGGTTGACCGCGCCGTGGATGACGATCGCGACGGGTGCCGGGCCGGAAAGCCCCGGAGGCGTCCGCAGCACGCCCGCGACCGTGATGCCGCCGCTCGGATAGGTCACCTGCTGGGCCTGCTCGCCCGCGAGCGGCTCGGCGGGCCCGGTGACGGTCAGCACCGGATGCTCGCGCTGCGCGCCGATGACCGACTCGAGGGTCGTCATCGCGGGAAGGGCGGTCGCGGTCGGGGTCGGAGCGGGGGTCGAGGTCTCGGTCGGAGCGGGCGGAGCGGCGGCCGCGCACCCCGAGAGGGCCGCGAGCGAGGCGATCGCAGCGGCCGCGGCGACGAGCACCGCGACGGTCGGGCGTCGCCTGGTCCGAGCGAACATGGATCGAGCGTACGGGCGCGCGGGCGCGCGACCTAGCCTTCATGGGGAATCGTCACATGTTGTTCTCGCGGGCGCTCGCGGGGCGCTGGGGACTCCTCCACAGGCGGCCGGGTCTCGGGGTTCGTCCACGGATGTCTCACGCGAGCGGATGCGTCGCGCTCCGCGCGCATACGTTTCGGGCATGTCCGCACCCTTCGTCGCCCGCCCGTCGTGGCTGCCGCCCGAGGTGCCGACGCCCTCGGGGCCGGTGCCGCACGTCGTCACGCTCGCAGGCGTGCAGCCCGAGGCATCCGGCGGCGCCGACGACGCGCTCGCCGTGCTCGGCCCGCTCGCGCCGTACGCCGCGCGCGGCGCCGTCACCGACCTCTTCGTCAACGGCTCGCGCGGACTCTGGATCGATCGCGGCGCGGGCGCCGAGCGCGTCGTCGACTGGGCCGCCGACGAGCCCGAGGTGCGCGCCCTCGCGACCCGGCTCGTCGCCGCGGGCGGTCGTCACCTCGACGAAGCGGCACCCGCCGTCGATGTGCGACTCGGCCGGGGCATCCGCGTGCACGCCGTCCTGCCGCCCATCGCGACGGGCGGCACGACCATCTCGGTGCGCGTGCCGCGCGCCGCCGGTCGCACGCTCGCCGACCTCGTGCCCTCGCCCGGGCACCTCGCGCGCTTGCGCGCCGCCGTCGCACGCCGCGAGAACGTGTTGATGACCGGGGCGGCGGGCAGCGGCAAGACGACCCTCCTCGCGGCACTGCTCGCCGAGGTCCCGGCGACCGAGCGCATCGTCGTCGTCGAAGACGTCGCCGAACTCTCGATCGACCACCCGCATGTCGTCGGACTCGAAGCGCGCCAGCCCAACCTCGAGGGGCGCGGGCACGTCGGCCTCGACGCGCTCGTGCGCGAGGCGCTCCGCATGCGACCCGATCGGATCGTCGTGGGGGAGTGCCGCGGGCCGGAGCTCCGCGAACTCCTCGGCGCCCTCAACACCGGGCACGACGGCGGTGCCGGCACCCTGCACGCGAACTCGCTCGACGACGTGCCCGCCCGACTCGAAGCGCTCGGCGCGGGCATCGGGCTCTCGGCCGAGGCCGTCGCAAGGCTCGCCGCGAGCGCGCTCGACCTCGTCGTGCACCTCGAACGGCGCGACGACGAGCGGGTGATCGCCGGCATCGGAGCCCTCCGACTCGACGGCGGGCGGCTCGTCGTGGAGACGGTCTCGTGACGGGCGGTGCGCACTCGCTCACGCGTCTTCCGGCGTGGGCGCGTCCGCGCCGCCGAGCGTCCGCGGCCGACGCGTGCGAGACGGCTGCGACGGTCGCCGAACGCCTCGCGGTGCTCCTCGGCGTCGGCGTCTCGCCCGCGCTCGCCTGGCGGCTCCTCGCCGACGCGCTCCGCGAAGAGCAGGCGACGGATGCCTCGGGCTCGCCGTCGACGGGAGCGACCGGCCGGGTCGCGGTCCCGGTCCTCGTCGCCGGGGCCGCGGCGCTCGCCGCGGAGGCCGGCGAGCCCGTCGACGAGGCGATCATCGGAACGCTCGCAGGCGAGGCGGAGATGAAGACTCGCACGACGCGCAGCACGCGCCGCTCGGACTCGGCCGAGACGGCGGCGACGTCGCGCGCGTGGCTCGCGCTCGCCGCGGCCTGGCGGGTCGCCGTCGAGGCGGGAGCTCCGCTCGGCCAGACGCTTCGCTCGATCGCCGACGCGCTGCGCGACGAGGCGCACCTCGCGCGCACGGTGTCGACGGCGCTTGCGGGGCCGCGCGCGAGCGCGCGCATGGTCGCGGCACTCCCGCTCGTCGCGGTCGGGTTCGGAGTGCTGCTCGGATTCGACACGCTCGGCGTGCTCACGGGCTCGCCCCTCGGCCTCGCGTGCGCCGGGGTCGGCGCTGCGCTGCTCGTCGCCGGCACCCGGTGGAACGCGTCGCTCGCGGCCACGGCGTCGCGCACGCCGACCTGGCCCGGGCTCGAATCCGAACTCCTCGCCGTCGCGATGACGGGAGGACTGCCGCTGGGCCGCGCCCGCGACCTCGTGCGCGCCGCGCTCGCGGGCAGCGTGCCCGAGGCATCCGGCCACCCCTCGGTCGACGCGACCGTCGCGCTCTCGACGCGTGCAGGCGCCCCCGTCGCGGAACTCCTGCGGGCCGACGCCGCGCGGCTCCGCCGCGACGCGCGCGCGAGCGGACTCCAGCGCGCCGAAACCCTCGCCGTGCGCCTTCTCCTTCCGCTCGGCGTGTGCGTGCTGCCCGCGTTCGTGCTCCTCGGCGTCGCGCCGCTCATGCTCTCCGTCGTCACGGGCACCCTCCTCGAGGCCCCGTGACGCCCCACCGACTCGTGCCGATCACCCAGGCCGCTCTGCGGCCACGACGAAAGGAACCGCCCATGCACGACCGAACCGCACCTGAAACCCGACTCGACGCACCCGAGGCATCCGCTCGGCCCCGCCCCGCTCGTGCGCTCGCGCGCCGCGTGCTCCGCCGTCTCGCGGGCGACCGCGGCGCCGCGACGGCCGAGTACGCCGTCGCGACGATGGCCGCCGTCGGCTTCGCCGGCCTCCTCGTCGTCATCCTGCGCGGCGACGAGGTGCGCCAGATCCTCACCGACCTCGTGCGGAATGCGCTCACCGTCGGGTGACCGCGAGCGCGGCAGCGCGACCGCCGAACTCGCGGTCGCGCTGCCCGCCGTCGCCCTCGTGCTCGCCGCGTGCCTCGGCGCCGTCCACGTCGTCGAGGGTCAAGTGCGATTGACGGATGCCTCGGCCGACGCCGCCCGCGCGCTCGCGCGCGGCGAATCCGCCGCGACGGCGCACGCGATCGCCGACCGAGTGGCCGGGCGGGCGACCTCGCTCGACGTCGCCGAAGACGGCGTGTTCGTGTGCGCGACGCTCAGGGCGTCGGGCGGCGGCCTGTTCGCCGGCCTCGTGCTCTCGGCGGAGTCGTGCGCGGTCGGAGGCGGGGCGTGAGACGGCTGCGACACCGGCTCGCCGACGACCGCGGCGCAGGCTCCGTGCTCGCACTCGCCGTCATCGGCGCGGTCGTCGCACTCGTCGTCGGCATCGTGCCCGTCCTCGCGATCCTCGTCGACACGCAGCGCGCTGCGAATGCTGCCGACGCCGCAGCGCTCGCCGCGGCCGACGCGACGTCGGGAGCGGTCGCGACCTCGGGCTCCGCGTGCGAACTCGCGGGGCGGGTCGCCCGCCGCGGCGGAGCCGAGGTCGTCTCGTGCGAGATCGACGGGCTCGAGGCATCCGTCGCCGTTCGCCTCACCGCCGCGCTCTTCCCCGTCACGGCGCGAGCGCGCGCCGGACCGCCGCCGCCGTGAGGCCGCTGCGGTGAAGTCGCCCGTCGCGCCTCAGTCGAAGACGGTCTCGATGAAGCGGTACTCCACGGCCGTCGGGCGGTCGGAGTCGGCACCGTCGAACTCGAGGCCGCCCGCGCGCGAGTAGACGTAGCGCTTGCCGCCGTCGGCGTTCAGTTCGATCCGCGCCTGAGGATCGCCCGAGTCGAGGAACGCGGTCGCGACGGTGCGACCTTCGAGCGGACCGTCGATGAGTTTTGCGGTGTACGACACCGCGGATGTCGTGTCCATGCCGCCATTCTCCTCCGCCGCCCGGCGACCGCAAGGGGGCCTTCCGCGTGTGACGGAAACCGGCCCGGGAGGGCGCGCCCGACATGTTCGCCCGTATCGAACGTCGGCGGTCTCACCGCCGGACTGTGTATGGTGTGGCTGTCGGTCACGCGTCGGAGCGTGCCGGCGAGCACACCGCTCGGGGGCGCGGCATCCAGTGCGTTCTCGCTTTCAAGTGGATTAAGAGGAGTCTGTGTCAGGCGCGAAGAAATTGGTCATCGTCGAGTCGCCGACCAAGATGAAGTCCATCGCCCAGTACCTGGGCGACGGATACGAGGTGCTGTCCTCGGTCGGTCACATCCGCGACCTCATCGAGCCGAAGAACCTCCCGGCCGAGCTCAAGAAGGGCTCGCTCGGCAAGTTCTCGGTCGACGTCGAGAACGGCTTCGAGCCGTACTACGTCGTGTCCGACTCGAAGAAGAAGACCGTCGCCGAGCTCAAGCGCGCGCTCAAGAACGCCGACGAACTCCTGCTCGCCACCGATGAAGACCGCGAAGGCGAAGCCATCGCATGGCACCTGCTCCAAGAGCTGAAGCCCAAGGTGCCCGTGCGGCGCATGGTCTTCCACGAGATCACGAAGGACGCGATCCTCGCCGCGAAAGACCACACGCGCGAGCTCGACACGTCGCTCGTCGACGCGCAGGAGACGCGGCGCATCCTCGACCGCCTCTACGGCTACGAGGTCTCGCCCGTCCTGTGGCGCAAGGTCGGCCCGGGCCTCTCGGCCGGCCGCGTGCAGTCGGCTGCGACCCGCCTCGTCGTCGACCGCGAGCGCGAGCGCCTCGCGTTCGTCGCCGCGGGCTATTGGGACCTCATCGGGCGGTTCACGACCGACGAGTCGGCCTTCGACGCCCGACTCGTGCGCCTCGCGGGCGAGCGCGTCGCGACCGGCCGCGACTTCGACGACCTCGGTCGGCTGACCGGCAAGGCCGTCGTCCTCGACGAGACGACCGCGACCGCGCTCGCCGCCGCGCTCCGCGACGACACCGTGGCGCGCCGCGTCTCGAAGGTCGAGTCGAAGCCCTACTCGCGCCGGCCGGCGGCTCCGTTCACGACGTCGACGCTCCAGCAGGAGGCCGCCCGCAAGCTCCGCCTCTCGGCGCGCGACACGATGCGCGTCGCCCAGTCGCTCTACGAGAACGGCTACATCACCTATATGCGCACCGACTCGGTGTCGCTCTCGGCGCAGGCCGTCAAGGCGGCGCGCGACCAGGCTGCGAAGCTCTACGGCGCCGACTCGATCCCCGACAAGCCCCGCGCCTACACGGGCAAGTCGAAGAACGCGCAAGAGGCGCACGAGGCGATCCGCCCGTCGGGCGAGGTGTTCCGCACGCCCGCCGAGCTCGAGAAGAGCCTCCGCGGCAGCGAGTTCAAGCTGTACGACCTCATCTGGAAGCGCACGGTCGCCTCGCAGATGGCCGACGCGAAGGGACAGACGGCGACCGTCACGCTCGAGGTCGGTCCGACGGCGCAGGATGCCTCCGCGCCCGAGGGCGCGACCGCGCCGATCGCGGGCACGATCGCCGAGTTCACGGCGAGCGGTACGGTCATCACCTTCCGTGGGTTCCTCGCGGCCTACGAGGAGAGCCGCGACGAGGACCGCGACGGCGACGCCGAGCCCGGCGAAGCGAAGCTCCCCGTGCTGAAGGAAGGCCAGGCCGTCGGCCTCGCCGACCTCGACGCGAAGGGCCACGAGACGAGCCCGCCGCCGCGCTACACCGAGGCGAGCCTCGTGAAGCGCCTCGAAGAGCTCGGCATCGGCCGCCCGTCGACGTTCGCGTCGATCATCTCGACGATCCTCGACCGCGGCTACGTCACGCGGCGGGGGCAGGCGCTCGTGCCGAGCTGGACGGCGTTCTCGGTCGTGCGGCTGCTCGAAGAGCACTTCGGCGACCTCGTCGAGTACGACTTCACGGCCGAGATGGAAGACGACCTCGACCGCATCGCGTCGGGCGAGGCCGACCGGGTCGACTGGCTCAACGAGTTCTACTTCGGCGGCGACAAGCACCGCGGCCTCCGCCAGGTCGTCGACAACCTCGGCGACATCGACGCGCGCGAGATCAACACGGTCGGCATCGCGCCGGGCATCGCGCTCCGCATCGGCAAGTACGGCCCGTACCTCGAGGTCGAAGACCCCGACGCCGGTCCCGACGACCAGCCCAAGCGCGTCAACCTGCCCGAAGACCTCGCTCCCGACGAGCTCACGCCCGCCAAGGCGCGCGAGCTCGCCGAAGCGCCCGTGCAGACCGACCGGGTGCTCGGGCTCAACCCGACCGACGGCAAGCAGGTCGTCGTGAAGGTCGGCCGCTTCGGCCCGTACGTGACCGAGGTCGAACCCGAAGAGGCCGAGCCCGAGGCATCCGGCGACGTCGTCGACCCGGCGACCGGCGAAGTCGTGGAAGCGCCCAAGCCGAAGCGCGCGCCCAAGAAGGCGGCCGCGCCCAAGCCTCGCACTGCGTCGCTCTTCAAGTCGATGCAGCCCGAAGAGGTCGACCTCCAGACCGCGCTGAAGCTCCTCGACCTGCCGCGCATCGTCGGTCTCGACCCCGAGTCGGGCGACGAGATCACGGCGCAGAACGGTCGATACGGCCCGTACCTCAAGAAGGGCACCGACACCCGCACGCTTCCGAGCGAGGACGCGATCTTCGAGATCGACCTCGACGGGGCGATCGAGCTCTACGCGCAGCCGAAGTACGGCAACCGCCGGGCGTCGAGCGCGCTCAAGGAGTTCGAGGCCGACCCCGTGAGCGGCAAGCCCATCAAGGTCAAGGACGGCCGATTCGGCCCGTACGTGACCGACGGCGAGACGAACGCGACGATTCCGCGCGGCGACTCGGTCGAAGAGCTCACCTTCGATCGTGCCGTCGAGCTGTTGCAGATCAAGCGCGACAAGGGCCCGGCGAAGCCGCGCGCGACGCGGGCGACGGCGGCGAAGAAGCCCGCGGCTGCGGCCAAGAAGCCGGCCGCGAAGAAGCCGGCGGCCGCGGCCAAGAAGCCCGCCACGACGCGCAAGGCCGCGCCGAAGAAGGGCGACGCGTGACCCGAGGGCTGTTCGTCACGCTCGAGGGCGGCGACGGCGTCGGCAAGACGACCCAGGCCGAGCTCCTGCGCGAGTGGCTCACGGGGCAGGGTCGCGAGGTCGTTCGCACCCGCGAGCCGGGCGGCAGCGATGTCGGGCTCGAGATCCGCGAGCTCGTGCTGCACCACCGCGGCGACATCTCGCCGCGAGCCGAGGCGCTGCTCTACGCCGCCGATCGCGCGCACCACGTCGCGACGGTCGTGCGGCCCGCACTCGAACGCGGTGCGGTCGTGATCCAAGACCGGTACCTCGACTCGTCGGTCGCGTACCAGGGCGCCGGGCGCGTACTCGACCCCGGCGAGGTGCGGCGGCTGTCGGAGTGGGCGACCGAGGGGCTGCTGCCAGACCTGACGATCCTGCTCGACCTCGACCCGGCGGCGGCCCGCGGGCGGCTCGACGCCGCACGCACGCGGTACGACCGGCTCGAGGCCGAGGCCGCCGAGTTCCACGGGCGCGTCCGCGAGGCGTACCTCGATCTCGCCGAGGCCGAGCCCGAGCGGTTCCTCGTCGTCGATGCGGCGCGGCCGGTCGATGAGCTCGCTCGGGACATCCGCTCCCGCATCGCGGCGCTCCTGTGACGCGACTCGCCCCAGCCGACGCAGCTGCGCGCGTGCGGGCGCTCGCGTGAGCGATCGCGCGGCCGCGTCGATGTCATCCGGCACGGGTACCGTTGACCGGGTGAGCGTGTGGAGCGAAATGACGGGGCAAGACACCGCGATCGCGCTGCTGCGCGACGCGGCGGTCGCGGCGAGCCTCGTCGGCGCTGACGGTTCTTCGCAGCGCATGACCCACTCGTGGCTCATCACGGGCCCTCCCGGCTCGGGGCGTTCGAATCTCGCGTACGCGTTCGCGACGGCGCTCATCTCGGGTCATCCCGACGGCGACGAGCCGACGCGCATCCAGGTCGACGCGCGCAGCCACCCCGACCTCGACGTGCTCGCGACCGAGGGCGTCATCATCAAGATCGCCGACATCCGCGACGTGGTGCGGCGCTCGCACTACTCGCCGAGCGTCGGCAAGTACCGCGTCATCATCGTCGAAGACGCCGACCGCATGGCCGAGCACGCGTCGAACGTGCTGCTCAAGGAGCTCGAAGAGCCGCCCGAGCGCACGGTCTGGGTGCTGTGCGCGCCGAGCGAGGCCGACTTGCTTCCGACGATCCGCTCGCGCGTGCGTTCGGTGCGCCTCCAGGTGCCGTCGATCGCGGATGTCGCAGCCCTCCTCGTGCGCCGCGACGGCGTCGATCCCGTGGTCGCCGAGCGCGCTGCGCGCGAAGCGCAGAGCCACATCGGCATGGCCAGGAGGCTCGCGACGAGCGACGAGGCCCGGTCGCGGCGCGACGAGACGTTGAAGCTCGCCCTCGAGGTGCGCTCGACGCCGTCGGCCGTGCGCACGGCCGCGCGCCTGCTCGAGATCGCGGGCGACGACGCCAAGGCGATCGCCGAACTCCGTGACGCCGAAGAGCGCGAGCACGCCCTTCGCTCGCTCGGGCTCGCACCCGGGCAGGCGATCCCCCGGCGCTCCGCGCCCAGATCAAGGCCCTCGAAGACGATCAGAAGCGCCGGGCGACGAGGAGCCTCCGCGACGGCATCGACCGCATCCTCGTCGACCTCGGCTCGCTCTACCGCGACGTGCTCGTCGTCCAACTCGGCGCCGACGTGCCGCTCGTGAACCGCGAGCTCGCGTCCGAGATCGACCGCGCCGCGACATCCGCCACACCCGCGCGAACGCTCGCGACGCTCGACGCCGTCCAGACCGCGCGCACGCGCATCGACGGCAACGTGCAGCCCGTGCTCGCGCTCGAGGCCATGCTCGTCTCGGCCATCCGCAGACCATCAGAGAGAAGCGAGGTCGCATGATCCGGCGCGCACGGGCGAGGGCGGCGTTCGCCGCGACGGCGGCGGTCGTGGCACTGCTCATGAGCGGCTGCGTGCCGTCGTGGTTCGGCGGCGGCGCCGGGCCGCACACGTCGACGCCGACGGGTGAAGAGGTGTCGGCCGAGCTCGAGCCGTTCTACGGGCAGGTGCTCACGTGGGAGCAGTGCGGCGACCGCATGGGGTGCACGACAGCCAAGGCGCCGCTCGACTGGAACGACCCGTCGGCCGGTGAGATCGAGCTCGCGCTCGTACGGCACGTCGCGTCGGGGGAGCGCCTCGGCTCGCTGCTCGTGAACCCCGGCGGGCCCGGCGGGTCAGGCTACGACTTCGTCAAGGACTCGCTCACGTACGCGGTAGGCCAGCCGCTCATCGACCACTTCGACGTCGTCGGATTCGACCCGCGCGGCGTCGGCCGATCGTCGGCCGTGGCCTGTTTCGACGCCCCCGAGATGGACGAGTACCTCTACGGCATCTCGCCCGAAGAACGCGGCTCCGACGCGTGGATCGCCGAGATGCGCGAGCGCCGCACGGAGTTCGGCGCGGCGTGCGCGGAGAACACGGGCGAACTCCTCGCCAACGTCGACACGAAGAGCGCGGCACGCGACCTCGACCTCCTGCGCGCCGTGCTCGGCGACGAGAAGCTCAACTACCTCGGCTACTCGTACGGCACGTTCCTCGGGGCGACCTACGCCGAACTCTTCCCCGAGAAGGTCGGCCGGCTCGTGCTCGACGGCGCGCTGGACCCCTCGAAGAGCGACACCGAGATCACGAAGGCGCAGGCGATCGGGTTCGAGGGCGCGCTCGAGGCGTACCTCGCCGACTGCATGACGGGCACGGATTGCCCGTTCGACGGGTCGGTCGACGACGCGATGGCCGAGATCTCCGACCTCATCGCCTCGGTCGACCGGAGCCCGCTGCGCGGCACCGACGGGCGCGAGGTGGGCGCCGACACCTTCATCACGGCGATCATCTACCCGCTGTACAGCCCCGAGCTGTGGACGTACCTCAACGACCTGTTCACGTCGGTGCAGTTCGGCGAGGCCGACTTCGCGCTCACCCTCGCCGACGCCTACAACGGCCGAAGCGCCGACGGCACGTATCTCGACAACTCGACCGAGGCGTTCAACGCCATCAACTGTCTCGACTACGAATACCAGGACGACGTGTCGGTCATGCGCGAGCGCGCCGCCGAGATCGCCGCCGCCGCGCCCGTCATCGGCCCGTACTTCGGGTTCGGCGACCTCGCGTGCATCGACTGGCCCGTGCCGAGCGAGGCCGTGCGGGCTCCCATCCACGCCGAAGGCGCCGCTCCCATCATCGTGATCGGCACGACCGGCGATCCCGCGACGCCGTACGAGTGGGCGGTCGCCCTCGCCGACCAGCTCGAGAGCGGCGTGCTCGTGAGCTACGACGGCGAAGGCCACACCGCCTACAACAAGTCGAACTCGTGCGTGAACGACGCAGTCGAGCGATACTTCGTCGACGGCGTGGTTCCCGAGGCCGACCCGAAGTGCTGACGTGGTCAAAGGCGCTTCGAGAATCCGCTAGTATTGGTGATCGTGCCCGTTCGTGAACAGCGAGCGTGTCACGCCGCCTTAGCTCAGACGGCAGAGCGATTCACTCGTAATGAATAGGTCAAGGGTTCGATTCCCTTAGGCGGCTCAGAAGTCGAAACGCCCCGGTCAACGACCGGGGCGTTTCGAGTTTCCGAGTTGATCTCCGGGGCACCGTGCCCGCGGGCTACGCCGCGGGTTCGTCGGTCTCTCCGCCGTCGCGACGTGCTGCCTCAGACGAGGTGTCGGCGGGGATGCCGGATTCGTGGGCGGCCGTCTCTGCCGCGTGTTCCTCGAATCGCGCGCGCTGCTTCTTGGCGCCTGCGAAGAGTGCGACGCCGGCGAACGCGATGAGGAGCCAGACCGCGATCGCGATCGCGATCCACCATGCCGCGTTCACGTCCGTGCCGTGCTCGGGGCGTGCGAGAGTCCGGCGGGTGCGTGCATGGGCGTCTCTTCCTGCGTCGGTCGGTGCTCGGTCGATCGTGGCCGCTGCGGGATCGTCGACGTGCGGGCGGGAACGCGTGCGACGTCGCGACGGTGCTCGTCGGTGACCTCGATCGCTGAGTCGCGGCTCGGGAAGGCCGCGGCTCGCGAGGTACGGTGTCGGATGACTCGGGTCGGTGTCGTGGGGTGAAGGACGCCGTTGTCCCTCGTTGCGCAGACATTACCCGAACGTGATGCAATTCTCCTGAACCCTGAACTGGGAGGGCGCCGGGTATTGACAGTGAGTCAGCCGATCCGCTCGGCTTCTGCGCCGAGCGTGGGCGTCGCCGGCGCCTGCACTGGCGGCGGTCGGGGATCCCGTCGTATTCTGCACGCGTGCACCCGACACGCAGTCGGCGTCGACGCGCCGGACTGACTTGGCTGATCGCGTTCATCGTGATCGGCGGACTTTGGGCGGTCGGGGCGGCCGGTCTGTCGGGCGCGGTGCCGGCGTCTGCAGAGGAGCCGCCCGAGCAGCTGACGATCGAGGTGTGGAGCGGCGGCGATCAGCAGATCACACCGGGTCTGCAGTTCGCCGAGCCGCTCATGACCCGCATGCAGGGCGCCGACGACTGGGCGGGCGCGAGCGTCGAGTTCCTCGTCGACGGCGGGAACGCGGTGTTCGTCACCGAGACCGGTCAGCTCTCGGGTGTGTCCGTGCCGATCGACGTCAACGGGTTCGCGACCTCGCCGCCGTTGCTCGCGGGCGACGTGACCGGTGCGTTCGAGGTGTCGGCGCAAGTCGCGAGCGGCGGCAGCACGTCGAACCTCGTCGTCTTCCAGCTCGAGATCGTGCCGCTCGCGCCGACGACGGCGGCTGCGGTGTCGGGCGAGGGCCAGACGACGTTCGTGGGCGAGGCGTTCCCGTTGCCGCTCGAGACACTCGTCGCGGATCAGCTCGGCGACCCGGTGACCGGGGCCTCGGTGACGTTCACGATCCCGCCGGGTCCCGTGACGTTCGTCGGCGGCGTGCTCGCGGCGGCGGCCACGACCGGCTCGGACGGGACCGCGGTCTCGCCGCAGCTCCTCGCCGGCGACACCGCCGGGAGCGTCCTGGTCACCGCGAGCGTGGAAGGCGGGTCGGATCCGTCGACGACGTTCTCGCTGCGGGTCGTGTCGGTTCTGCTGAGTGCGGACGAGGTCGGGGGCGGAGAGCCCCTGCATGCGTCGAGTCCCGGCTTCGCGCCGCAAGAGCAGGTCGTCGTCCGGCTCGACGGCGCCGAGCTGACCTCGACGTCGGCGGATGCCGACGGGCGGGTCGAGGTCGACCTCGTCGTCCCGGCCGGCACGATCCCCGGGCCGCACCTGCTCGAGCTCGTCGGCGCATCGTCGGGCACGCGTTCGACGACGCTGCTCGTGCGGACGACGGCTCCGGCCGCGACGGCGTCGGGCGACGAGGGCGCGCGCGCCGGGCTGCCCGCGACCGGGCGGGATGCCTCGATCAGCGTGCCGTTCGCACTCGGGGCCCTGCTCGTGGTCGGGCTCGGAGCCGCCGCGCTCACCGCTGCGCGCCCGCAACGGGCGCAGGCGGTGCGGACTCGCACGCGGCGCTGACGAGACATCCGCCCCCAGCAACCGGCGGGTCTCGGGCTCAGCCCGCCGTCAGGTGCTCGATGAGCAGTTGCGTGCCGATGCCGATGAGCACGAGGCCGCCGACGATCTCGGCGGGGCGTTGGAAGCGCCTGCCGACGCGGTGGCCGATGAGGACGGCGAGGAACGAGAGCACGAACGTGACGGCGCCGATCGTCGCGACGGCGACCCAGATGGAGACGTCGAGGAAGGCGAGGGAGACGCCGACGGCGAGGGCGTCGATAGAGGTCGCGATCGCGAGGAGGACGACCGAGCGCTTCGAGAGTCGTCCGCGGTCGGGGTCGTCCTCCTCATCGCCGCCGCGGATGGCCTCCCACAGCATCTTGCCGCCGACCGCGAGGAGCAGTGCGAAGACGATCCAGTGGTCGAAGGGTGCGATGAGCTCGGCGAACGCGCTGCCGAGCGCCCACCCGATGAGCGGCATGGCCGCCTGGGCGATGCCGAAGGCCGCGGCGAGGATGAACGCCCCCGAGAGCACCTTCGTGCGGAGCTGCAGGCCCTTGCCGAGCGCGACGGCGAAGGCGTCGGCGGAGACGCCGAGCGAGAGGGCGAGCAGGGTGAAGGGAGACATGCTGGTGCCGGGCTTTCAGGTCGTGCGGTGCAGCGCCGATGCGGGCGCGCGAGGACGGCGCACGGCCGTCGGGCACCGAGGATCAACCCTTTCGCCCCGGATGCCCCGGCTGCAACTCGAACGCCCCGATTGACAGCATTTCGGCGCTCCTGAATCGGCGCGCTACCCCCGTTCGCGCGCGACCGCCTCGCGCACGGCGGGCGCGATCTCCTCGCCGAGGCGACGGGTGAGCACGGGGTCGTCGCCGCCGATGAGGAACGCGCTCACGCCGTGCTCGACGGCGAGGCCCGCCAGCTGCTCGACCCACGCGTCGACGGGGCCGTCGAGCAGGCCCCGCGAGACGGGCGAGAGCCCCACGCGCATGACGTTCACGAGTCGGCGGATGTCTCGGGGCGAGCGGCCTGCCGCAAGCGCCGCGTCGTCGATGCGGGCGTTCGAGTCGGGGAAGGTCGCGACGCCCCGCTCGAGGTACTCGAGGGTCGGCAGCCAGCCGTCGCCGAGCTCACCGGTGAGCGCGAGCATCTTGGGCTGGTACGCCCCGATCCAGATGGGGATGTCGTGCGCGGGCGCTGGGCCGCGCTTCGCGCCGACCACGTCGTAGTACTCGCCCTCGTGCGACATGCGGCCCGAGGCATCCGTGTTCCAGACGTCTCGAATGATGGGGATCGCCTCGCGGAGGGCGGCGACGCCCTGCCCGGCCGTGAGCCTGCGGCCGCCCATCGCGGCGATGCCGTCCCAGAAGGCGCCCGCGCCGAGGCCGAGTTCGAATCGGCCGCCGCTCAACACATCGAGCGAGGCTGCGGCGCGCGCGAGCACGGCAGGCGGTCGGAGCGGCAGGCTCGTGACGTTGCCCGCGACGTGGATGCGCTCGGTCTTCGCCGCGACGTACGCGAGGAGCGTCTGCGTGTCGAGGAACGCCGACTGGTACGGGTGGTCCTGGAAGGTGACGAGATCCAGCCCCGCGCGATCGGCGGTCTGGGCGAGTTCGACGACCCGCTGCGCGCTCTGCGCGGTCGGGGTGACGAACGTGCCGAAGAGGAGGTCGTGTCCGTAGTCGGTCATCTATGCGGCTTTCCGGTCGTCGGGGGTGGTCGGCGCGTCGAGGGCGCCGGATGCCCCGGGGTCGATGTTGAAATTGTCGCGGAGCAGGTTCGTGGGATCGAGTTCTCGCTTCAGGGCGCGCAGGCGCTCGAGCACCGGCCCGGGGAACGCGTCGCGGAGGCGCGCGGGGTCGCGGCTCGTCTCGAAGCTCAGGTAGAGCCCGTCGAAGTGGCGCCGCAGGCGATCCCACGCGGCATCCATCCGTGCGTCGTCCGCGCCCATCGCGACGACCGAGAAAGCGGGCGAGCGGTGCGAGTACGCCATGGCGTCGGGCGAGACATCCGAGATCGCCCCGCCCATCGTGCGCAACTCGAAGAAGTACACGAGGCCGCTCTTCAGCAGCGCGGCGGCGTCGCGGGCGAACTCGGGCGTGAGCGCGGGCAGGAACGCCGAGCGCGAGACGGGCTCGCCCCCGCCGTGCTGGCCGTCGGGGCCGACGTCGTGCGCCTCGGCCATGACGTTCGCGTACGGGGTCACGACGACCTCCTGCTGGGCGAGGAGCCCGACGCGCGTGAACGGCGTGAGCCGTTCGACGACGGTGTCGGGGTCGGGCGAGTCGACGATGCCGAAGAGCTGCACGACCGACCCCTGCTCGCGCGGCGCGCCCGTCACGTAGAAGACGGTCGTGTCGCGCGGCGCCTCGGAGGCGACTCGGCCGAATTCGGCGAGGCTCTCCTCGATGTCGGGCGCGAGGAAGGTGAGCTTCGCCCAGCCGACGTCGTCGATCGGGTACACCTCGAACTCGAACGCCGTCGCGACGCCGAAGTTCGCGCCGGCGCCGCGCACGGCCCAGAAGAGCTCGGCGTTCTCGTCGTCGCTCGCACGCACGAGGGTGCCGTCTGCGAGGACGAGCTCGACGGCGCGCAGCCGGTCGATCGTGAGGCCGTGCGCGCGCGAGAGCAGCCCGATGCCGCCCGCCGTCGCGAGGCCCCCGACGCCGACGCCGCCGTAGTCGCCCGAGCCGAGCGCCCACCCGTAGGGGTGGAGCACGGCGGCGACCTCCTTCCAGGTCGCGCCGGGACCGATGCGTACGAGTCGGCGCTCGCGGTCGAGCACCTCGATGCCGTTCATCGCGCCGACGTCGACGACGATGCCGCCGCGATTCGTCGAGCGGCCCGAGATGCCGTGTCCGGCGCTGCGGATGCCGAACGGCACGTCGCGGTGGCGGTCGGCGAACGCGAGCGCGTCGGCGACCTCTTCGGGCGTCGTCGGGCGCAGCACGAGTCCTGGGGCGCCGCCGCGGAGGTAGGTGTTCGAGACGGCCCGGTACCCCGCGTCGCCCGGTTCGACCGCGGTCGCGGCGAGCGAGGCGGGCACGCCGTCGTAGTCGATGCCGGGTGCGCGGCGCGAGCGCGCGGCGAGGTTGCGGGCGGCGGATGCTTCGGGCTCGGCCTCGTTCGCGGCTGTGCGCATCTCGGTGCACAGCCCGACGAGCCGCTCGACGTCGCCCGCCGTGCGCACGGGCACGACGACGGGCAGGCCCTGCGCTGCGATCGCGCGGAGCGCGGCGGGGTCGGCGCCTTCGGGCGCGATGGCCCACGTGCGGCCGGGTTCGCCGACGAGGAGGCGGCCGGGGGCGAGGAGGTCGAGCGAGTCGGCGGCCTTCGCGACGACGCTCGGCACGGGGGCCTCGGCGTCGCGGGCGATGGATGTCTCGTGCGCAGTGCGTGCGGACGAGGCATCCGAATCGCCCCTGACATGCGCCTGCTCGACGCCGATCGCGATGCGCGACGTGCGCCCGGCGATCCAGGCGGCGCTCGTCCAGGGGTCGAAGGGGGAGGAGTCGCCCGCGAGGACGACGAGGTCGAGCCCGCGCTGCTCGGCGAGTTCGGCGAGGGCGACGGCCGCGGGGCCGCCGGGGTGGAATCCGCCCTGGGAAGGGTCGATCCGGATTCCGATGTCGAGTGGCATCCGTTGGTTCTCCATTTCGTTTGCTCTCTAGATAATCATATTCACAGATGATTTGTTCCCGAGAACGAGTTGTAGACTGTGCGCATGACCGACACGACGACCGCCCCCGGGCTCCCGACGGGCATCGACCTCGGCGACGACCTCGGCTGGGCGCTCGCCGTGCTCCTCCGCACCTACCGCGACCGCGTGGGCGATGCGCTCGGCGCGTTCCCGCACGGCCCGCGCGGCTACGAGACGATGGCCGAGGTGCTCCGCGGCACGCAGCCGAGCCAGCTCGCCCTCGCGAACCACCTCGGCATCGACCGCACCGTCATGACCTACCTCGTCGACGACCTCGAACGGGAAGGCCTCGTCGAGCGCCGACCCGACCCCGACGACCGCAGACGCCGCATGGTCGTCGCGACCGAGCGCGGTCGCGACCTCGTCGAGGTCGCGTGCAAGGCCGTGGTCGCAGCCCAAGACGAGCTCCTCGGCCCGCTCGCGTCGGGTGAGCGCTCGACGCTCCGCCACCTCCTCAAGAAGGCGGCGCTCGCGACGGGCGAAGAGGTCGCCGACCCGTGCGAGGTGTCGCCCGAGTAGGGCGCGCCCCGAGCGTCGCTCGGGTTTGGGAGCGCTCCCACGCCGATAGGCTCTTCGGCATGACCGATCGACTGCGCTGGGGCATCCTCGCCACCGGGTTCATCGCCCGCACGTTCACGAACGACCTGAAGCTCAACGGATTCGACGTCCGGGCCGTGGGCTCCCGCAGTCAAGAGTCGGCCGACGCGTTCGCAGCGGAGTTCGACATCCCGAACGCCCACGCGAGCTACGAGGCGCTCGTCGCCGACCCCGAGGTCGACGCGATCTACGTCTCGACGCCGCACCCCTTCCACGCCGAGCACGCGTCGCTCGCGATCGAGGCCGGCAAGCACGTCCTCGTCGAGAAGCCCTTCACGCTCAACGCTCCCGAGGCCGAGCGGCTCCAGGCCCTCGCCGCCGAGCACGGCGTGCTCGTGCTCGAGGCGATGTGGACCCGCTACCTGCCGCACATGATCCGCATCCGCGAGATCCTCGCCGCCGGCCTCCTCGGCGACGTCCGCACGCTCATCGTCGACCACACGCAAGACCTGCCCGACGACCCCGCACACCGCATCAACGCCCTCGAACTCGGCGGCGGCGCGCTCCTCGACCTCGGCGTCTACCCCGTCTCGTTCGCGTGGGACGTCTTCGGCGAGCCGCGCACGATCCAGTCGGCCGCGACCTTCAAAGAGACGGGCGCCGACGCGCAGATCGCGACGATCTTCACCTACGACGGCGGCAAGATCGCGAGCGCGGTCTCGGCGAGCGACACCCGCGGCCCCAACACGGCGAGCCTGCTCGGCACCGACGGCCGCATCGACGTCGACGCCGTCTGGTACAACCCGACGACGTTCCGCCGCTACGATGCCGACGGAAACGTCGTCGAGGAGTACGCCGCCGACGTCGTCGGGCGCGGCATGCACTTCCAGGCCGAAGAGGTCGAGCGCCTCGTCGCCGCGGGCGACCTCGCGGGCGGCGTGCTGCCCGTCGCCGAGAGCGTCGCGATCATGCGCACGCTCGACGAGATCCGCTCGCAGATCGGGCTCCGCTACCCCGGGGAGTGAGGTTCCCTCGCGAGCGTTCAGGTTGCGTTCGTAGACTGCCGGGATGGCCGACGAGACGGATGACGGGGCGCAGACGGGCGCCTCAGCGGCTCCGGATGCCCCCGAGCCGACGCCTGCCGTCGAGCAGACGCCGCGCGGCGGCATCCTGACCTCGGTCCGATCCTTCGCGAAGCGTCACCGGCTCGGGCTCGGCATCGCCGCGGGCGTCGTCGCGTTCGCCCTGCTGGGCACGGGCGCCGTCCTCGCTGGCACGTCGATCGCGACGCCCGTCGCACCGGTCGCCGCGCCCACGCCGACCGCGACCCCTACGCCCACGCCCACGGTCGACCCGGCGCGTCCGCGGCCCGCGGTGCTCGCCGCGCCCGCGCACGTCCGCTCGTGCTCGGTCGCCGAGCTCGCCGCCGACGGACGGCTCGGCAGCATGCAGGCGCAAGTGCGCAATGCGGCGACGGGCGAGGTGCTCTACGACCGCGGCGGCGGCACCCCGTCGCGCACCGCGAGCGTCATGAAGGTGCTGACGACGGCGGCCGCGCTCGACGTGCTCGGTCCCGACTTCCGGGCGGCGACGACGGTCGTGAAGGGCGCCGAGCCCGGCTCGGTCGTGCTCGTCGGCGGCGGCGACCTCACCCTCTCGCGCACCCCGTCGGGCACACGCACCGTCTACCCGGGCGCCGCCCACCTCGACGACCTCGCCGCGCAAGTGCGCGCCGCGTGGAACGCCGACCCCCAGAACCCGCCGCTCACGAAGCTCATCCTCGATTCGAGCCTGTTCGGCGGCCCTGAGTGGCACGACAGCTGGGACACCGTCGAGCGCGACGAGGGCTACATGTCGCAGATCACGGCGCTGCAGGTCGACGGCGACCGCAACAATCCCGGCGCCGAGACCTCGACCCGCAGCTCCGACCCGATCGGCCGCGCGGGCGACGCGTTCGCGTCGGAGCTCGGCGGCATCCAGACGATCGAACGCGGCACCGCCCCCGGCGGCACGCAGCAGCTCGGGCAGGTCGTCTCGCCGACGGTCGCCGAACTCGTCGACAAGGCCCTCATCGTCTCCGACAACTCCGTCGCCGAGATGCTCGCGCGGCTCGTCGCGATCCACACGGGCGCGGGGAACTCGTTCGACGCGATCAACGCCGGCGTCCTCCAAGGACTCGCCGCCTACGGCGTCGACACGGCGGGCATCCATATCGTCGACGGGTCGGGCCTCAGCGACTTCAACGCCGTGCCGCCGTCGTACCTCACGCAGCTCTTCGTCAAGATCGAGGCCCGCGAGGGCAACCTCGGACCGCTCCGCGACGGGCTGCCCATCGCGGGCGGCCCCCGCGGCTCCCTCTCGTACAGCGACCGCTTCACGGGCGACGCCTCGGTCGCCGACGGCAACGTCTTCGCGAAGACCGGCTGGATCGAGACCGGCTACACCCTCTCGGGCATCATCCACGCACAGGACGGCGCCGTGCTCACGTTCGCGATCTACGCCCTCGACGACGTCGACGACAGCGCCAAGCAGGCGATCGACGCGCTCACCGCGGGCTTCTTCCGCTGCGGCGACAATCTGTCGAACCTGTAGACGGCTTTCGCACGGGGATGCTCGCGAAGTCCCTCCGACGGGGGCGACGGATGCCCCGGGGCGGGCCACAATGGGAGCATGACACGCGCCCTGATCATCGTCGACGTGCAGAACGACTTCACCGAAGGCGGCGCCCTCGGGGTCGACGGCGGCGCCGCGGTCGCCGCGGGCGTCAGCACGCTCCTCGCCAAGCACCGCGACGCCTACGACCTCGTCATCGCGTCGCGCGACTGGCACGACGCCGACAACGACAACGGCGGACACTTCGCCCAGGGCGATGCTCCCGACTTCGTCGAGACCTGGCCCGAGCACTGCGTCGCGGGCTCGACGGGCGCCGACTACCACCCCGACCTCGACACGACGGGCGTCGACGCCCACATCAAGAAGGGGCAGGGCAAGCCCGCCTACTCGGCGTTCGAGGGCGTCGACGACGAGGGCCGCACGGTGTCGCAGCTCCTCGACGCGCACGGCGCGACCGAAGTCGACGTCGTCGGCATCGCGACCGACTACTGCGTGCGCGCGTCGGCGCTCGACGCCATCGAGCACGGCCGCCACGTGCGCGTGTTCACCGATCTCGTCGCGGGCGTCGCCCCCGATTCGAGCGAGCGGGCGCTCGCCGAACTCGCGCACGCGGGCGCCGCGCTCGCCGAGTCGTCGGTGCTCGACGTGGTCGCCGCACAGAGCGGCCCCGAGGCATCCGCATGAGCATGCCGGGGCTGCCCGTCGCGCCGACCCTGCACGCCGAGGCCTCCGACGACGTCCTCATCGCGTATCGCGTCTACGGGCTCGATCGGGCGGATGCCTCGCACCCGCCGGTGCTGCTCGTGCACGGGTTCGCGTCGAACGCCGCCTACACGTGGCTCGCGACGGGGTGGGTGCGGGCGCTCGAACAGGCGGGGCGCGCGGTCGTCACGGTCGACCTGCGCGGGCACGGCGACAGCGACCGTCCGACGGAGGCCGGTTCGTACCGCCCGTCCCTCCTCGGCGAGGACCTCGTCGCGGTGCTCGACTCGGCGGGCGTCGACGTCGTCGACGTCGTCGGCTACTCGCTCGGGGCGAGGGTCGTATCGGTGCTGCTCGACGTCGCGCCCGAGCGGGTGCGGCGAGTCGTCATCGGCGGGGCGGGCCCGACCGAGCTGCTCGCCAACGGCGGGCTCCTCGCCGAGATCGGCTCGCTCATGCGGCGCGAGGAGCTCGGCGAACACGCCGTCGTCGGACGGGTGCTCGGCCAGGCGCTCCTCGGCGGCACGACGCCTGAGCTGCTGCTCGCGATGGCGAAGGAGATCGCGGGGGCGAACCTCGTCCTGCCTCCGGAGCTGCCCGTGCTGTTCGTCGCGGGCGAGCTCGACCCCGTGCCGCTCGGCGTCGACGAGCTCGCGCGCGAGCGCGGGAGCGAACTCGTCGTCATCCCCGGGCGCGACCACGTGTCGTCGCTCACGAGCCGGATCTTCAAGGACGCGGCGATCGGGTTCTTCGAGTAACGCGCGTTCTCCACAGGGGGAGTGCTCCCCATCGCCCGGTCGTCGAGCGAACCGTAGAGTTGGTCCCGTTCTCGCGGGGTCGAGAACATCCACCATGACCTCACCGCCGGCCGCTTCGGCGCTTCGGCGCGCGTGCGTTGCGCGCGGGGCGAGGTCGAGAACACAGGAGAACCATGCTGAAGAAGGCCACCCGGATCGCGAGTCTCGCGGCCATCGTCATCGCTGCTTCCGCCCTCACCGGCTGCAGCCTCGTTCCCGCGATCAACCAGGCACCGGTCGACGACGAGCCGGTCGCCGAGGCGCCCGTCGAGGACACGGCCGAGTCCGCCGACGACGCGTCGGCGGCGGTGCCGGGTGAACTCCTCCAGCCCGGCCAGACCGTCGCGGCAGGCGAATGGGCGACCTATGAGTTCGTGAACTACGACGACGCGAAGGCCGTGCTCCAGACCCGCCTCGTCGGCGTCGAGACGGCCACGCAGGCGCAGGTCGACCTGCTCGTGAGCGAGATCCCCGAGCTCAAGGGCTACCACGTCGAGCTCATCCGCTTCGAGACGAAGAAGGTCTCGGGCGACGACATCGCGTACAACTCGAACTACACCGACTTCCGGCCCGCCGACGTCAACGGCCTGCGTGCGCAGGAAGTCTCGGTCATCTCGTGGGACGACTGCAACAGCGAGTCCTTCACCGAGGAGTTCGACGCGGGCGTCGAGACGATCCCGGGCTGCCTCGTGGGCGCCTGGGTCGAGGGCGGCGACCCCGTCGGCGGCATGATCTGGACGGGCAACAGCTCGGTCGACGACAACCCGTTCGGCGAGTACGACGGCACCCCGGTCTTCTTCCAGAAGTAGGCGCTTCCGAACGCCGAAGGGCGCCCCAGCTGATCGCTGCGGCGCCCTTCCTGCGTCGTGCGGGTGATGGCTCAGAGGGTGTGGCCGAGCTTGAAACCGTGCTCCTCGTCGCCCTTGCGCGTGTACGAGAATCCGTCGGCGCCGATCGTGACCTCCATCTCGGAGTCGTCGGTGCGCGTCACGAGCGGCTTGGGGTTGCCGTCGAGGTCGAGCACGAGCGACGCGTCGGTGTACCAGGAGGGCACGACGGGGTTGCCCCACCAGTCGCGGCGCTGGTTGTCGTGCACGTCCCACGTGACGACGGGGTTGTCGGGGTCGCCCGTCCAGTAGTCCTGCGTGTAGATCTCGACGCGGTGCCCGTCGGGGTCGCGGAGGTACAGGTAGAACGCGTTCGAGACGCCGTGCCGGCCGGGGCCGCGCTCGATCGCGTCGGAGCGGCGGAGGGCGCCGAGCTTGTCGCAGATCGCGATGATGTTGTGCTTTTCGTGGGTCGCGAACGCGACGTGGTGCATGCGGGGGCCGTCGCCGCCCGTCATGGCGGTGTCGTGCACGGTGGGCTTCCGGCGCATCCACGCGGCATAGGTCGTGCCGGAGTCATCCTGGATGTCTTCGGTCACCCGGAACCCGAGGTCCTCCATGTAGGCCACCGCGCGCGGAACGTCGGGGGTGACCTGGTTGAAGTGGTCGAGTCGCACGAGGCATCCGGGGGTCTGCAGGTCGTAACGCCAGGCGAGGCGCTCGACGTGCTCGACCTCGTAGAAGAACTCGTACGGGAAGCCGAGCGGGTCTTCGACGCGCACCGAGTCGCCGATGCCCTTGGTCCATCCCGAAGCGCGACGCTCGACGCGGCAGCCGAGCTCTTCGTAGAAGGCGACTGCCTTGTCGAGGTCTTCGGGCGTGCGCACTCGGTACGAGAACACGGCGACGGCCGCGATCGGCCCGCGCCGGAGCACGAGGTTGTGGTGGATGAACTCTTCGAAACTGCGGAGGTAGACGGCGTCGTCGGTCTCCTCGGTCACGACGAGGCCGAGCACGTCGACGTAGAACTGCCGCGACGCGGCGAGGTCGGTGACGACGAGCTCCATGTACGCGCAGCGCACGATGTCGGGCGCCGGGGAGGTCGGGGTCGGGATGGGTGCGGTCATGTTCGATGCGTCCTTGCGTCGGTCGGTGGCGGGTTCAACAAGCGAGCGGATGCCTCAGCCGCGCCCGAAGCGCGGCGAGTGCGCCTCGTCGAGGGTGATGTGCACGGCCTGCTGGTCGGTGTAGAAGTCGATCGAGCGGTACCCGCCCTCGTGGCCGAGGCCCGACGCCTTGACGCCGCCGAACGGCGTGCGGAGGTCGCGCACGTTGTTCGAGTTGAGCCACACCATGCCGGCCTCGACGTTTTGTGCGAAGGTGTGCGCGCGCTTGAGGTCGTTCGTCCAGATGTAGGCGGCGAGGCCGTACTTCGTGTGGTTGGCGAGGCGCAGCGCCTCGGCATCGTCGTCGAACGGCGTGATCGCGACGACGGGCCCGAAGATCTCCTCCTGGAAGATCCGGGCGTCGGGCGAGACATCCGCGAACACCGTCGGGGCGACCCAGTTGCCCGACTCGCCGAAGCCGTCGGGCCGCCCGCCGCCTGCGACGAGCCGCGCCTCGGCCTTGCCGATCTCCACGTACGACATGACCTTGGCGTAGTGCTCGGGGTGCACGAGCGCGCCGACCTCGGTCGCGGGGTCGGCGGGGTCGCCGACGACGATCTTCTCGGCGCGGGCCGCGTAGCGGGCGACGAACTCGTCGTAGATCGACCGCTCGACGAGAATGCGCGAGCCGGCCGTGCAGCGCTCGCCGTTGAGCGAGAACACGCCGAAGAGCGTCGCGTCGAGGGCGGCCTCGAGGTCGGCGTCGGCGAACACGACGGCGGGGCTCTTGCCGCCGAGCTCCATCGAGAGCCCCTTCAAGAACGGCGCCGCGTTCGCGAAGATGAGCGAGCCCGTCGAGCTCTCACCCGTGAACGAGATGAGCGGCACGTCGGGGTGCTTGACGAGCGCGTCGCCCGCCTCCTCGCCGAGCCCGTTGACGAGGTTGAAAACGCCGTCGGGGAGCCCTGCCTCGCGGAAGATGTCGGCCCACAGCGACGCCGACAGCGGCGTGAACTCGGCAGGCTTCAGCACGACCGTGTTGCCCGTCGCGAGCGCAGGCGCGAGCTTCCACGACTCGAGCATGAAGGGCGTGTTCCACGGCGTGATGAGGCCCGCGACGCCCTTGGGCTTGCGGTTCACATAGTTCATCTGGCGGCCCGGCACCTTGAATGCGTCGTCGTGCTGGGCGACGATCAGGTCGGCGAAGAACCGGAAGTTCTCGGCGGCGCGCTGCGCCTGCCCGAGCGACTGCGTGATCGGCAGGCCCGTGTCGAACGTCTCGAGTTCGGCGAGACGACGGTCGGATGCCTCGACGAGATCCGCGATCCGATGCAGCACGCGCGAGCGCTGCCTAGGGAGGAGCCGCGGCCACGGGCCTTCGTCGAACGCGCGTTTCGCGGCCGCGACGGCGCGGTCGACGTCGGCCTGCTGCCCTGCGGACGCCTGCACGTAGACCTCGTTCGTCACGGGGTCGAGGACGTCGAACGTCTCGCCGCCGAGCGAGTCGGCCCATGCGCCGTCGATGTAGTGGCGGATGCGGTCGGGGATGCCGTGCGGAATATGGCGGGTCATGCGGTTCGCTCCTGCGTTCGGTGGTGGGTCTGGTGTGCGAGGACGGCGTCGAGCGTCGCCGTGCGGTGGGCGCGCGCCGCGAGCTCGATCTCGAGCGGCGGCGCGCCCCGCTTGACGAGGTCGAGGATGCGGTCGTGCTCCTCGACCGACTCGCGCGCCCTGCCCGGCACGAAGCTGAACGACGAGTCGCGGAGTACCCGCAGGCGGCTCCACCCGCGGTGGACGAGGTCGAGGACGTGCGGGTTCGGGCACGCCTCGAACAGCACCGAGTGGAACTCGAGATTGAGCTCGGTGAACCGGTGCGGGTCGAAATCCACGAGGGTGCGGCGCATCCGCTCGTTGACCTCGCGCGCCCGCGCGACGTGCCCAGGGGTGAGGAGGGGAGCGGCGAGCCCCGTCGCGAACCCCTCGACGAGCGCGAGCGTCTCCATCGTGATGCGGTACTCCGACGGGTCGACGAGGGCGACCTGCGCGCCGACGTTCCGCTCGAACGTCACGAGCCCCTCGGCCTCGAGGCGGCGGATCGCCTCGCGCACGGGCACGACCGAGACGTCGAGCTCGCCCGCGAGCTGCGCGAGCACGAGCCGGTATCCCGGAACGAAGCGGCCGTCGTCGATGCGTTCGCGGATGAACCGGTACGCGCGCTGCGACTTCGACTCGGCGGTCACTTCGCGCCCCCGTCGGATGTCTCGCCGCGCTCCCGCTCGTAGCGCGCGCGCCACGAGGCATCCATCGGGAACAGTCCGTCGACCGCCTCGCCTTCGGCCACGCGCGCCGCGACCCACGCGTCGGCGGCGTCCTGCGCCTCGGCCTCGGCGAGCACCTCCTCGACGAGCTGCGGCGGGACGACGATCGCCCCGTCGCCGTCGCCCACGATGACATCACCCGGCACGACCGCGGCTCCGCCGCACGCGATCGCGACGTCGACCTCCCATGGCACGTGCTTGCGGCCGAGGACGCTCGGGTGCGGGCCCTGCGAGAACACCGGGATGCCGATCTCGCGCACCGCGTCGAAGTCGCGCACGCCGCCGTCGGTCACGATGCCCGCCGCGCCCCGGACCTTCGCGCGGAGCGCGAGCACGTCGCCCACGGTGCCCGTGCCGCGCTCGCCGCGCGCGTCGACGACGAGCACCTCGCCCGCGCCGACCGTGTCGAACGCGCGCTTCTGAGCGTTGTAGCCGCCGCCGTGCGACTCGAAGAGGTCGGGGCGCGCGGGGATGAACCGCAGGGTGCGCGCGCGTCCGACGATGCGGGCGCCGGGGAGATTCGTGTGCACGCCCTCGATGAAGACGTCGTGGTATCCGCGCTTGCGGAGGGCGACCGAGAGGGTCGCGACGGCGACGTGCGAGAGACGCTCGCGGAGCTCGTCGGTGAGTTCGAAGGCGGATGCCTCGGGCTGCGGCTCGGGGGCTGCGAGCCCCGCCGCCTCGGCCGACCCCCACGCCTCGGCGCGCTGCACGTCGTCGACCGCGGGCTTCGACCCGAAGTCGCCGAACCCGGCGTCGGCGGGCCCTTCGACGACGGTCGTCACGAGCCGGCCCGTGGTGGGCGCGCCGGGCGACCCCGGGGCATCCACCTCGACCTCGACGACGTCGCCCGGCACGACGACCGACGACCCCGCTGGCGTGCCCGTCAAGATCACGTCGCCCGTCTCGAGCGTGAAGTGCTGCGACAGGTCGGCCACGAGCCGCCCGAACGGGAAGAGCAGCGTATCGGAGGAGTCATCCTGCACGAGCACGCCGTTGACCCACGTGCGCACGCGGAAGTCCCCTTCTGCGAACCCGGCTGCGTCGATGAGCGAGGGCCCGAGCGGGGTGAACCCGTCGCCGCCCTTCGACCGCACGTTCGAGCCCTTGTCGGCCGCGCGCAGGTCGTAGAGGCCGAAGTCGTTCGCGGCCGTCACCGCCGCGATGTGCGACCAGCCGTCTTCAGGCGCGACCCGGCGCGCCGGCGTGCCGACGACGATCGCGATCTCGCCCTCGAAGGCGAGCAGCTCGGTGCCGTCCGGCCGCTCGATCACGCCGCCCGTCTCGCCGAGCGAGGACTGCGGCTTCAAGAAGTAGCTCGGCTGCGCGGGCCTGCGGCCCCGCTGAGCGGCGCGCGACGGATAGTTCAGGTGCACGGCGATGATCTTGCCGGGGCGTGCGATGGCGGTCATGCGACTCCTCCCTGGGCCGAGTTCGCGCTCGGGTTCGCGCCGAACCGCTCGGCGAGCGCCTCCGACGCGCGCGCGACGATCGACACGTCGGCGCCGACCGACACGAACGACGCGCCCGCCGCGAGGTAGCGGTCGGCCGCTTCGGGCACGAACGCGTTGACACCCGCGGGCTTGCCTGCCCGCTGTGCGGCGGCGAGCGCTGCCAGCACGGCGTCGACGACGTCGGGATGCGCCTGCTCGCCGAGCACGCCCATCGACGCCGCGAGGTCGGCGGGGCCGACGAAGATCCCGTCGACGCCGTCGACCGCGAGGATGTCGTCGACCGCGGCGACGGCCGCCGCCGACTCGATCTGCACGAAGAGGCTGATCGCCTGCGAGGCATCCTGCAGGTAGCCCTCGACCCGGTTCCAGCGCGTCGACCGCGCGAGCGAGCCGCCGACGCCGCGGATGCCTCGCGCGACGCCGCCTGCGCCGCCTGCGCGACCCGGGTAGCGCACCGCGCGCACGAGTTCGCGTGCCTGCTCGGCCGAATCGACCATCGGCACGAGGAGGTTCTGCGCCCCGAGGTCGAGGACCTGCTTGATGAAGACCGGGTCGCCGATCGGCACGCGCACGACCGGCGCGACGGAGTAGGCCGATACGGCGTAGAGCTGCGCGAGGATCGACTCGAGCCCGTTGGGGGAGTGCTCGGCGTCGATGAGCACCCAGTCGAGGCCGCTGCCGGCCGCGATCTCGGCCATGATCGGGCTGCCCGAACACACCCACATGCCGATCTTCGGGCGAGCGCGCTCGCTCGGCGCAGCGTCGGCCGCCGCCTCGGCGAGCCGGGCTGCGAACGTCGGCGGCAGGGTCAGACGAATCGGCACGAGATGCTCCCGAGGTCGCGGTAGTCGGCTTGGATGAGGTCGCCCCGTTCGACCTGCATGGGGCGCGTGAACGATCCCGCGAGGATGATCTCGCCGGCACCGAGCGACTGCCCGTGCTGCGAGAGCTTGTCGGCGAGCCAGGCGACGCCCCGCGCCGGATGGCCGAGCACGGCGGCGGCGACGCCCGACTCCTCGATGACGCCGTTGCGGGCGAGGATCGCCGACACCCAGCGGAGGTCGAGCGCGTCGGGTTTCACAGGCTCGCCGCCGATGACCATGGCGCCCATCGCGGCGTTGTCGCTGATCGTGTCGACGATCGTGCGGCCCTCGAGGGCGATGTGCGAGTTCAGGATCTCGAGCGCGGGCACGACATGGTCGGTCGCGCGGAGCACGTCGTCGGACGTGAGGCCGGGGCCTTCGAGCGGCTTCGACAGTACGAATGCGAGTTCGACCTCGATGCGCACGTTCGAGAACCGGTCGAACTCGACGTCGGCGCCCGAGAGGTAGACCATGTCGTCGAGGATGACGCCGTAGTCGGGCTCGTCGATGCCCGTCGCGACTTGCATGACCTTCGACGTGAGGCCGATCTTGCGGCCCACGAGCTGGGCGCCGGCCGCTTCGCGGCGCTCGCGCCAGACGCGCTGCACGGCGTAGGCGTCGTCCACGGTGAGTCCGGGATGGCGTGCGGTGAGGAGCGGGACGATCGTGCGGTGCTCGTCGGCGGCGAGGAGTTCGTCGGCGATCGCCTCGATGAGCGAGGGGTCTGCCATGTCGTCTCCACTTCGTCGTGGTGCGGCCATGCGGTCTCAGGGCCGGTGATATCTCAGATCGTATACGATCATGCGGCAAGTGGGAAGGGACGGATGTCGCGCATCCGTGATCCGTCGCGCATCGCCCTTCAGTAGCCCGAGGAAGGGCGATACGCGACGGATCGCGAGGGCGACGGGGGAGGCGTCAGCTGTTGACCCGAATGATCTCGTGCTGGTACGGCGCGACGACCGACCGCGAAATGCGGCAATCGAGCAGCAGGAACGGGCGCTCGCAAGCAGGAGTGGCGACCCACGCCGCGAGGCGGTCGAGGTCGGCGAGCCGCTCGACGACGACGCCCTCGGCCCCGACGGCGCGAGCGAGCGCCGCGAAGTCGACCTGGGGAATGAGCATGGGCTCGCGCGCAAGGCCCTTCAGCCCGTAGAGGTGCACCTCGGCGCCGTAGGCGGCGTCGTTCCACACGACGGCGAGGCCACGACCGCCCGCGGTGCGGACGGCCGTCTCGAGGTCGGCGAGGGCCATGAGCCCGCCGCCGTCACCCGTCGTCAGCACGACGGTCGACGAGGGCTTCGCCGCCGCGGCACCCGCGACCGACGGGAATCCGAGCCCGATCGACTGGAACGCCGTGCCGACCATCATCATGCGGTCGGGTGAGGCGACCGGCCAGTACATGTTCGCCCAGCCGATGAAGTGCCCGCCGTCGGAGACGACGACCCGGTCGGCGGGCAGCAGGTCGCCGATGCGCGCAGCGACCGCGCGCGGGTCGAGCAGGCCGTCGGGGGCGAGGCCGTCGGGCGCTTCGGATGTCTCGGGCACGGGGTACGCGCGCAGCGATGCCACCTCGACCGACTCGCGCCATCCCGACGGCTCGGCGCCGCGCGCCGCGAGCTCGTCGACGAGGAGGTCGGCGACGACGGCCGCGTCGCCGCGGACGAATCCGGCGACGTGCGGGTGCGTGGCCGACGGCGAGACATCCACCTGGAACACGCGCGTGCCGGGCGCGAACAGCTCACCGAACCGCATCGTGAACTGGTTGAGCGACGCGCCGAACACGACCGCGACGTCGGCTTCGCGGACGAGCGCCATCGCGTCCTCGGCGCCGAACCCGCCGGTGACGCCGAGGTCGTACCGGGCATCGGGGAAGATTCCGCGGCCGAGCGCCGTCGAGGCCGTGATCGCGCCCGTCGCCTCGGCGAGTTCGCCGAGCGCCGGGCCGGCGCCCGCGAGCCACGCGCCGCGCCCCGCGAGGAGGAACGGCCGGCTCGCGTGCGCGAGGGCGTGCGCGGCGTCGGCGACGAGGCCCGCCGCGAACTCGCCGGTCGGGATCAACGGGTGCGGATGCCGCAGGGCGGGCGCTTCGGGCACGTCGCCCGCGTCGAGCGCGGCGACGTCGTATGGGAGTGCGAGCACGACGGGCTGGCGGCGGGCGAGCGCGTGCTCGATCGCGAGCACGACCGTCGCCGAGGCATCCGTGCGCCCCACCGTGTAGGTGCGCGCGCCGACCGCCGAGGCGAGGGCGAGCTGGTCGACGTCCCACGCGCGACAGCCCGCGGTCGGCTGGTCGCCCACGACGAGGACGAGCGGCACCTCGGCCTGCACGGCCTCGGCGAGCCCCGTGAGGGTGTTCGTGAAGCCCGCGCCGTACGTCGCCGTCGCGGCCGCGATGCGGCCCGACGCGCGGAAGTAGGCATCGGCGGCGACGACGCCCGCGACCTCGTGCCGCACGGCCGTGAAGGGCACGGATGTCTCGCGCGCGAGCGCGTCGAGGAACCACGCGTTGCCGTTGCCCATGACCCCGAAGACGTGGTCGATGTGGGCGGCGAGGGTGCGGGCGACGTGGGCGGAGACCGTGGCCATGGGAAGCCTTTCGAGACGGGACGGATGCGAGTTCCGTATGTGTCTCGCGCATCCTGCGCGGCGGCGATGCCACGGTCGGATGTCGCTTCGCGCCCCTTTTCCGAGCGCCGGCGCGGTACGGCCGCACGGTGCGGCGGGCACGGAGCGCCTGGACGTGGCGAGTATAGCCCGTGGCTACACGGCGCCGAGCGCCTCGACGACGGCCGCCCAGAACGCCCGGCGGGCGATGCCGTCGGCGCCCGCTTCGGCATCGGCGACGGCGGGCCCGTCGGTCGGGTACGTGAACGTGTGACTCGCCCCCTCGCCCGTGACGGAGGACACCTCGATGCCGGCCTTCTCGGCACGCTTCACGGTGCGCGCCTGCAGCGCACACGAGTCCCAGACCCGATCGGCCGTGCCGCACGCGAGCACGAGCGGTCCGTCGATCGCCGCGAGGTCGATGAGCGAGCCGAACTCGGGCCGCTCGGCGTTGTTCGTGCACGGCAGCGGGGTGCCGCCGTACGTCCAGGCGGGCCGGTCGCCGAGCGGGACGCTGCAGTGGATCTCGCTCGCGCCGACCGCGTCGATCGCGCCGTCCACGAGCTCGGGGAACGTCGCGGCGAGCCACACGGCGACTTCGCCGCCGCGCGACGCCCCGAAGGCGGTGACCCGTTCGGGGTCGATCCCGGGTTGGGTGCGCAGCCATTCGATCCCCGCGACGGCCGGTTCGAGCGGCACCTCGGCGAGCAGTTCGGGTTGCCCGGCGCCCTTGAACAGTCCGACGGCGAGTGCCGGGTAGCCGAGACGGGCGAACCCGATCGCCACGGCCGTCGCGCCGACGACGCCCCCTTCGCTGCCGCCGAGCACGAGGAGGGCCGGGCGCGGCGTCGCAGGGTCGAAGTCGGTCGGCACGGCGAATGCCGTCGGGAAGTCGAGTGCCTCGACGGCGCTCACCTCGACCTCGTCGCCGAGCACCGCGCGCGAGACCGAGGTCGAGGCGAGCCGGTCGCCCGACGCGGTCTCGACGGCGAGTTCGACGTCGTGCGGTTCGTACGCAGCGGCGACGCCGAAGTGGTCGGATCGCCCGCCGAGCGTGAAGAACGGCGCCATCGGGTCGGGCGCCGTCCATGCGCCGTCGGTCGGGAGGTCGCGGGCGAGGTCGATGGTGCCGTCGTCGCCGACGGTGAACGCCGCGGCCGAACGGTACGGCAGGTTGTCGAGCGTGGTCGTGGCGCGCAGTACGACCTCGCTGCCGGGTGCGAGCCCCGTGACGCGGATGTCGAGTTCGTCGAACGGGCCGCCGTTCGGTTCGGCCGTGATCGCAACGGGGCCGCTCGGCGCGGCGGGTGCGCCGGTCGAGCAGCCCGTCGCGGTGAGGGCGACGAGCAGGGCGGATGTCACGACCGCGACACTGCGGAGGCGACGCGCGGAGCGCGCGGCGCGGCGCGCACGGGTTCGGGTGCCGGTAGGGGGCATGGCCGTCATTCTCCCGATCGCCGCGAACCCGGGCAACCCTCCGCACCACGGGGAATCGAAGGTTCTGCGCGGGGCGTTCGTCGCCCTGGCAGAATGGCGCCGTGAAGACGATTCAGCTGCGCCGCTACGTGCTCGTCGACGGAACCTACGACGAGTTCATCGCGTGGTGGAACGAATGGATGCCTCGCGCCCGCCCCGAGGCCGGGTTCGCCATCGAGTTCGCCTACGGCGTCCGCGAGACGAACGAGTTCGTGTGGGCCGTGAGCGCGCCTGGCGACCGTGCCGCGTTCGAGGCGCTCGACGCGGCCTGGGCCGCCTCCGAGGCCCGCGCCGCGGCCTTCGCCGGGCAGCCGCAGCGCATCGCATCGGTCGACAACACGATCATCGAGGACACGACGCCGGGGGCGTAGTCACGCTCGGGTCGTGTCCGAGGCATCCGCGTGCGCCGAGGCATCCGGCACGTCGCGCACGAGCCCTCGCACGCGCATGCCCGCCGCGACCTGCGCGAGCCCGCGATGCCCGTCGGTCGTGAACACCGCGACGACGCTCGCGAGCGCGAGCACCGATGCGGCGAGCGACCACGGCGACGGCAACGCGCCGAGCGCGGTCCAGCCGCCGATGCCGACGGCGAACCGCACGAGTCGCCACATCCACCGGGGCGTGCGCGTCTCGACGGGTTCGACGAGCACGGCGTGCTCGCCGATCGTCGCGCCGGTCGAGAGCACCGCGACCAGTTGCAGCGCGACCGCGGCGCTCGTCGTCCACACGACGACCTCGTCGCTGAGCGACATCATCGCGTCGTGGCCCGAGAGCACGAGCACCGCGAGACGCACGCCGATCGCGAGCGCCGCCGCCGTGAGCCAGACCGCGAGCGCGTCGACGACCATGCCCGTGAGGCGCCGAGCGGCCGAGACCGGCCCGGACGAGGCATCCGGATTCGCGTGCCGTTGTGCTCGCAGCGCGAGCCGGCGCGCGACCGGCCACGCCGCGAGCGACCCGACGACCGCGCCGAGCGTGTTGACGAGGAGGTCGGCCGTGTCGAACACGCGGTACGCGCACTCGTAGACGCCCCAGAGCCCCGTGAGCTGCGTGAGCTCGATCGAGAGCGACACGACGAACCCTGCGATCGTCGAGACGACGACGCCCCGGCCGAAGAGGAGCCGCACGAAGACGCCGAGCGGCACGAACAGCAGCACGTTGAGCGCGACCTGCTGGAACGCCGGATTGCCGATGAGCGAGCCGCCGTCGGCCTGATCGCGCAGGATGTCCCGGAACGCCGCCGTGGGATCGAGCTCGGCGCCGACGCACGCGAACGACCCCGGTTCGGGCAGCGGCAGGAGCGTGTACGCCCAGAGCCCCAAGACGTAGAACAGCAGCATGATCCACGCGGTCAGGCGCACCCCCGAGAACCCGCCGCGACGGCGGTACTCGAGGGCGACGATCGGGGTGAACACGGCGACGAGCACGGGGATGCCGAGGAGCACGGCGGTGAGGCCCGGCAGCAGTCGATCCACGGACCGAGTCTAGGCTGAGGCCATGGTCACCGAAGCCGTCATCGTCGACGTCGTCCGCACTCCCGTCGGCCGGGGCAAGCCCGGCGGGCAACTGTCGGGGGTGCACCCAGTGGATCTCCTCGCGGGCGTGCTCGACGCGCTCGTGAACCGCAACGACCTCGACCCGGGGCTCGTCGAAGACGTCATCGGCGGGTGCGTGAGCCAGGTCGGCGAGCAGTCGTACAACCTCACGCGCAACGCCGTGCTCGCGGCGGGCTTCCCAGAGTTCGTGCCCGGCACGACGATCGACCGGCAGTGCGGGTCGAGCCAACAGGCTGCGACGTTCGCCGCGCAAGCGGTGCTCGCGGGGCAGGCCGACATCGTCATCGCGTGCGGCGTCGAGTCGATGAGCCGCGTGCCGCTCGGCTCCTCCGCGCAGGGCGCCGACCCCTACGGCCCGCGCATCCGGGCCCGCTACCCCGAGGGGCTCGTGAACCAGGGCGTCTCGGCCGAGCTCATCGCCGCTCGCTGGAACCTGTCGCGCGACGAGCTCGACGCGTACGCCGCCCGCTCGCACGCCCTCGCGACGGCGGCGGGCGAGGAGGGCCTCTTCGCGCGCGAGGTCGTTCCGGTGCCGGGCGTCGACGCGCTCGCCGATGAGACCGTGCGGCCCGGGACATCCGCCGCATCGCTCGCCGGCCTCCAGCCGGCGTTCCGCACCGACGCGCTCGCCGCACGCTTCCCCGACGTCGACTGGCGCATCACCGCCGGCAACTCGTCGCCCCTCACCGACGGCGCCTCGGCCGCCCTCATCATGAGCGCCGACGCCGCGGAGAAGCTCGATCTGACGCCCCGCGCGCGCTTCCGCGCGTTCTCGGTCACGGGCAGCGACCCCCTCTACATGCTCACGGGCGTCATCCCCGCGACAGCCCGCGTCCTCGAGCGCGCGGGCCTCACGCACGACGACATCGACGCGTACGAGGTCAACGAGGCGTTCGCGTCGGTGCCGCTCGCATGGCTCGCGGAGACGGGGGCGGATGCCTCGAAGCTCAACCCGCGCGGCGGCGCCATCGCGCTCGGGCATGCACTCGGGTCATCCGGCACTCGTCTCTTGACGACCCTCGTGAACCAGCTCGAGGAGACCGGCGGACGCTACGGGCTCGAGACCATGTGCGAGGGCGGCGGCATGGCCAACGCGACCGTCATCGAGCGGATCTAGGAGACACGGATGGAACTCATCGGAGCGAGCGCGATCGTCACGGGCGGCGCATCCGGTCTCGGGCGAGGCACCGCGCAGGTGCTCGCGGCGGCGGGCGCGGAGGTCGTCATCGTCGACCTGCCCGGCTCGCCGGGGGAGCAGACGGCCGTCGAATTGTGGGATGTCACGGGCGGCCGTGTGCGGTTCGCCGCCGCCGACGTCACCGACGAGGCATCCGTTCAGGCGGCGATCGACCTCGCGCAGGAGCGCGCGCCCCTCCGCGTCGCCGTGAGCTGCGCCGGCATCGCGACCGCCGGCCGCACGGTCGGTCGCGACGGGCCGCTCGCGCTCGCGGCGTTCGAGCGGACCATCCGAGTGAACCTCATCGGCACCTTCAACGTCGCGCGCCTCGCAGCGGCGGCCATGGCCGCGAACGAGCCCGTGTCGCTGCAGAGCCTGCCGGGCGTCCCGCCGACCGAGGAGCGCGGCGTCATCGTCAACACCGCGTCGGTCGCGGCCTTCGACGGGCAGATCGGCCAGGCCGCCTACTCGGCCTCGAAGGGCGGCGTCGCGGCCATGACGCTGCCGCTCGCGCGCGACCTGTCGAAGCTCCTCGTCCGCGTCGTCACGATCGCCCCCGGCATCATGCAGACGCCCATGATGGCGGGCATGCCGCCCGAGGTGCAGGCTTCGCTCGAGGAGCAGATCCCGCACCCGTCGCGCATGGGCACGGCCGCCGAGTACGCCGCGCTCGTCCGGCACATCGTCGAGAACCCGCTGCTGAACGGCGAGACGATCCGTCTCGACGGGGCGATCCGGATGCAGCCGAAATGAGACGGCGGATGCCTCGGGGCCGGCCCCGAGGCATCCGCTCGCTGCTCGTCCTCGTCCGCGGACTAGATGTGCCCGAGGGCGAGGACCGAGCCGCCGCGCCCCCGGACGGTCTTGATGACGCCGTCGATGACGTCCCACACGGCGACGCCGGCGATCGTGACGACCACGACCGCGGTGACGACCCACTCGGAGTCGGCGTCCCACGGCCATCCCATCGCGGCGATCGCCTCGGGGCTCACGAGCTGCCCCGTCGTGAAGAGCCAGATCGCCGGCACGGCGAACGCGAGGTTCAGGAGCAGGTTGGTTCCCGCGAGCCACGGGTTCCACCCCCAGCGGTAGATCGCGATCGCGAAGAGGATCTCGAGCGCGATGAGGCCCAGGAAGTACGGCAGCCAGAAGCTCCACAGGTCGGGGTTCAGGAACGGCACGCCCTCGAGTCCGGGGACGTACGGAACGCCGAACTGCTGCCACACGATGAGCGCAGCGAAGATGCCCAGGAACACGAGCGACGCGATGAGGTCGGCGCGCCGCGAGAGCCGGGCGGGCGGCGGTACGAGCGGCAGCATGTCGATCGCCCAGGGGAGCTCGGCGTCGGCGCGCGGGTTCCGGTCGAGGACGGCGAAGACGAGCGTCGTCCAGAACCCGAGGTGCACGGCGATCGCGATCGCCGCCGTGATCGTCGTGCCGATGATCTGACCGACGGGCTCCTGCCCGAGCACCTGCCCGAAGGCGACGGCCGCGACCGCGATCGGCAGCACGACGCTGTAGAGCAGCTTGATGAGCCGCCACCACGTCAGGTAGTAGCGCGGGCCGATGAGCTGGAGCGGACGGTCGACGTAGCTCGCGGCGAGGGCGCCGGGGTCGCCGAGCTCGGTGAGCGCCATGCGCTCGGCGTCGGCGGGGGCGCGGCCCGTCTCGACGAGCGCGTCGATCGAGTCGCCGATGCGCTCGCGGAGCTCGCGGTCGAGATCGGCGCGCTGGGCGTCTGGCACGTTGCGGGTCACCGCCCACACGTAGCGGTCGGTGAGGGTGCCCGGTGCGGTGGTCATCGCGGGTCTCCTTCGGTCGTTGGGTCTTCGGTGTCGGATGTCTCGGGCGCGGCGGTTTGGGCGACGGGTGTCGTGGCGCCGGGTGTCGTGGCGCCGGATGTCGCGTCGCCGGATGTCTCGGCGAAGCGCGCGAGCGCGCGGTCGAGGCTCTGCCAGTCGGCGGTGAGGATGCGGGCGAGCGCGTCGCCCGCGGTGCTCGTGCGGTAGAACTTGCGGGGCCGGGCCTCGTCGGTGTTCCACTCGCTCGTGAGGAGCCCCTGCTTCTCGAGGCGCCGGAGGAGCGGGTACAGCGTGTTCGCGTCGACCGCGATACCGTTCGCGCCGAGCGACTCGAGCAGCGCGTACCCGTAGTCGGGCTCGCGCAGCCGCAGGAGGCACGCGAGGACGACGGTACCGCGCCGGAGCTCTTGCAGGTGCCCCGCGGTGAGGTCGTCGGTTTCGTTCATGCCTTACACGATACTGTGTGACTCACACTATTGCAAGAGACACGATGACGTGCACCCGCCCCGCCCGCCCCGCCCGCCCCGACACCTTCACTGAGGGGTCGTGTCGGCACGGTCTCGGGTGCCGTCAACCGTGCCGACACGTCCCCTCGCACACAGACGGAGAGAGACGGAGGGCGTCCGGGGCGCGCGGGAGTGAAAGCCCGGCTACTCGCCGGCGTGCGCCTCCAAGAACGCGTACACCTCGGCGTCGTCGACGCCCGGGAACGTGCCCGACGGCAGCGGCGACAGCACGTGCGCGTGCAGGCGCGCGCTCGGCCACGCCTGCCCCGCCCACCGCGACGAGAGGTCGACGGGCGCACGGCGGCAGCACGAGTCATCCGGACACCTCGACTCGGCGCGCACCGTCGTCTCGCGACCGCGGAACCACTTCGCCTGATTGAACGGCACCCCGACCGTGATCGAGAACTCGGCGGCATCGGTGTGGCCCGTCTGCGTCGCGCACCAGTACGTGCCCATGGGCGTGTCGGTGTACTGATAGTTCTCGGTCGTGCGGTTCGTGTGCTCGAACGCCGTGCGCGCGCTCCAGTGCTTGCACACCCACTGGCCCTCGATCGAGCCGGTCACATCGGTCGGCAGCGGCAGCCCGTCGTTCTCGTAGCCCTTCTGCAGGGCGCCGTCGCCGTTCACCCGCAGGAAGTGCACGGTCATGTCGAGGTGCGACGTCGCAAGGTTCGTGAACCGCAACGCCGCGGCCTCGTGGGTGACGCCGAACGCGTCGCGGAAGTCCTCGATCGCGAGCCGCTTCTCGCGCTTGGCGGTCTGGAGGAACTCGACGGATGCCTCTTGCGGCATCAGGCACGCGGCAGCGAAGTAGTTGATCTCGAGCCGCTGCCACAGGAACTGGTCGTAGCTCGGCGGCGGCTGGTGCCCGAGCAGCCGGTGCGCCATCGCCTGCAACGCCATCGAGCGCAAGCCGTGGCCGCCTGGGATCGACGCGGGCGGCAGGTAGATGCGCCCGTTCGCGAGGTCGGTGATCGACCGGGTCGACGCCGGCAGGTCGTTGACGTAGATGAGCTGGAACCCGAGCCGCTCGGCCATGACGCTCACCTCGCGGTGCGTGAGGGCGCCCGTGCGGTGCCCTGCGGCACGCACCTGCTCCTCGGCGAGCTCTTCGATGTCGGGGAGGGAGTTGTTCCGGGCGCGCATGCGTTCGCGCAGGTCGGTGTTGGCGCGCCGTGCCTCTTCGGGCGTCGCGATCGCTTGCGTCGCGCGACGCTGCAGTTCGCGGTGCAGGCCGACGATCGCTTCGAGCGTCTCGTCTGGGATGCCCCGGCCGGGCTTGACCGCGGGCAGACCGAGGCTCGCATACAGCGGCGACGCCTGGGCGCGGCCGAGTTCGAGTTCGAGGGCCGCGCGCGGGCTCGGTGCCTCGCGGGCGAGGAGGTCGCCGAGTTCGACGCCGAGAGCGCCCGCGAGCGCGTCGAGCGCCGAGAGTTTGGGCTCGCGCTTGCCGTTCTCGATGAGCGAGAGCTGACTGCCCGCGAGCCCGACGGCCTCGCCGAGCTGATCGAGGGTGAGCCCGCGCTCGCCGCGGAAGTGGCGGATGCGGTGACCGAGGGTCGCGAGATCGGAGGTTCCTGCCTTCACGATTTCACCATATCGAAAGAACGGTGATTCTTAACTCCAAAATCGCCGCTTCGGATGTCTCGAAGTCGCGCATTCTGGAAAACACCAGCCCCGAGACATCCGGGCAAGTGCACTTCCAACAGCTGACCCCGGCCGTGCCGGACCCCGACCGAAGGGACGACGATGACCATCTCCGACATCACGATCGGCACCGAGGCATCCGCCGCCTACGCGGAGCCCCGCGGCACGACCGATCCCGCGCTCCGCGCGTGGGTCGCCGACCTCGCCGCCCTCACGAAGCCCGACGAGATCGTCTGGTGCGACGGGTCGCGGCACGAGGCCGACCTGCTCACCAAGCAGGCCGTCGCCGAGGGCAAGCTCGTGAAGCTCAACCCCGAATGGCGTCCCAACAGCTACCTCGCGCGCACCGACCCGGGCGACGTCGCCCGCGTCGAAGACCGCACGTTCATCTGCTCGACCTACGAAGAGGACGCCGGCCCTACGAACAACTGGCGCGACCCGCGCGACATGCGCCGCGAGCTCCTCGACGTGTTCGACGGCTCGATGAAGGGCCGCACGATGTACGTCGTGCCGTTCTCGATGGGCCCCCTCGGCGGCCCCATCTCGCAGCTCGGCGTCGAGATCACCGACTCGCCCTACGTCGTGCTCTCGATGGGCATCATGACGCGCATGGGCGAGCAGGTCTACCGGCTGATCGAGGCCGGCGAGCCGTGGGTGAAGACCGTGCATTCGGTCGGCTACCCGCTCGTCGACGGGGTCGGCCGCCGCCGCGCCGAGGTCGAGTGGCCGTGCAACGACGAGAAGTACATCGTGCAGTTCCCCGACTCGCGCGAGATCTGGTCGTTCGGGTCGGGCTACGGCGGCAACGCCCTCCTCGCGAAGAAGTGCTTCGCACTGCGCATCGCGTCGGTCATGGCACGCGATGAAGGATGGCTCGCCGAGCACATGCTCCTCATCAAGATCACCTCGCCTGCGGGCAAGGCGTACCACGTGGCGGCGGCGTTCCCGTCGGCGTGCGGCAAGACGAACCTCGCGATGCTCCAGCCCACGATCCCCGGCTGGACGGTCGAGACGATCGGCGACGACATCGCCTGGATGCGCCCCGGCGACGACGGCCGCCTCTACGCGATCAACCCCGAGGCGGGCTTCTTCGGCGTCGCGCCGGGCACGGGCGAGTCGACCAACCCGACCGCCGTCGCGACCCTCTGGGGCAACACGATCTTCACGAACGTCGCGCTCCGCTCCGACGGCGACGTCTGGTGGGAGGGGCTCACCGACGAGGCGCCCGCCGAGCTCATCGACTGGGAGGGCCGCGAGTGGACGCCCGACTCCGGCCGCCCCGCGGCGCACCCGAACTCGCGCTTCACGGTCGCCGCCGCGCAGTGCCCGCAGATCTCGGGCGACTGGGACGCCCACGAGGGCGTGCCGATCGACGCGATCCTCTTCGGCGGACGACGGGCGACGAACGTGCCGCTCGTCGCGCAGGCGCGCAGCTGGAAGCACGGCGTCTTCATGGGTGCGACGATCTCGTCGGAGAAGACGGCCGCGGCCGAGGGCACGGTCGGCGAGCTCCGCCGCGACCCGTTCGCGATGCTCCCGTTCTGCGGCTACAACATGGCCGACTACTGGGGGCACTGGGTCAAGATGGGGCGGATCCTCGGCGAGCATGCGCCGCAGATCTTCCAGGTGAACTGGTTCCGCAAGGGCGCCGACGGCTCGTTCCTCTGGCCCGGGTTCGGCGACAACTCGCGCGTGCTCGAGTGGATCGTCGGCCGCATCGAGGGCACCGCAGCCGCCGTCGAGGAGCCCATCGGACTCCTGCCCGCGCCCGGCGCGCTCGACATCGACGGCCTCGACCTCTCCGACGAGACGGTCGCACAGCTCTTCGACGTCGACCGCGACTCGTGGCTCGCCGAGTGCGACCTCACCGACGCCTACTTCGCACAGTTCGGCGACCGGGTTCCCGCGGCGCTCCGCGCCGAACTCGCGAGCCTCCGGTACCACCTCGAGCGGGGCTGACCGCGCGCGAGGGATGACGGATGCCTCGGGCGGCGCGTGCTGGGGAGTAGCGCGCCGCACCGGGGCATCCGTGTGTCTGCTCCCGTGTCTGCGCTAGCGTGACGCGCGAGGGGGCGACATGGACTTCGGCAGCATCATCGAACGCATCGGCGAGGTCATCGACGTCATCGGCGTCGCCGCGATCGTCATCGGCGTCGTCTACGCGATCGTGGATGCCGCGATCCGCCGCCTGCGGCACGGCGAGGCGGTGTACGAGCGCTTCCGGCGCGTGCTGGGGCGCGCGATCCTCCTCGGACTCGAGCTGCTCGTCGCCGCCGACATCATCAAGACCGTCGCCGTGACGCCGACCCTCGAGTCGGTCGCCGTGCTCGCGGCGATCGTGCTCATCCGCACGTTCCTGTCGTGGTCGCTCGAGCTCGAGATCTCGGGCCGCTGGCCGTGGCAGAAGCCCCACGCTCCGACGTCCGACACCCCCACCCCCACCCCGCCCACCCCGGCTCCGCCCACCCCGGCTCCGCCGATTCGCTGAGGGGACGCGATGGCATGGTTTCGCCGTGCTGGCACAATGCCGGAGCGTCCCCTCACGGCACATCTTCGCGGGGCGAGGCCGCACGGCTCCACCCGGCATCGCTTGCGCCTTCGGTGAGGGGACGCCGGTGGACGGTGAGAGGCGGGCCCAACCCTGCCCAAGCGTCTTTTTGCGAGGTGACTCTCGGAGGAACACGACGGGCACGACTCCTCCACAGGTGGAGGGCGGCATGCGCGGCTCCCGGTCCGGCCGATCTGAACGGATGCGATGGTCGGCGACCGCGATGTTCGGTGGATGACGAGACGAAACCCGCTTCCGCCGGCACTCCGCACGTACGGCTTCACGGTGCAGGAGGCGGTCGCCCTGACGGGGCGCGGGCGGCTGCGAGCCTCCGACCTTCGCACGCTCCATCGCGGCGTCCGGATGCCGTCTCGAGCCGGCGACTCGTTCGCCGTGCATACCGCCTCACTTGCGCTCGTGATGCCTCCGGCGGCGTTCTTCTGCGGCACATCGGCGGCCGAGATCCACGGGATCCCACTTCCGCCGTCCGCGGTCTTCCCAAGCCGCGGGCTCGAGGTCGGAGTTCCATCCGAACACCGTGCACTCCGCCGTCGGGGCATCATCGGTCGCAAGCTCCGCGTGCGCGAGGCGGATCTCACCGCGGTGCATGGGCGACTCGTGACCACACCGGCGCGGACGTGGTGCGATCTCGCGACCTCGCTCGACGTGCCGCACCTGGTCGCCGCGGGTGATTGGCTGATCCGCGCCGGCGCTGCGACCCGCGCCGAGCTCGGGGATGCGGTCGAAGACCATCCGGGTCGCCGATTCCGGGGACGACTGCGTCTCGCACTCAGGCTGCTCGACGAGCGCGCCGAGTCGCCGAAGGAATCCGAGCTCCGGGCGATCGTCGTGCTCGCCGGCCTTCCGGTGCCCACCCCGCAAGTCGTGGTCTCCGACGAGTTCGGACGGTTCGTCGCCCGCGGGGATCTGGTCTTCGAAGACTATGGCGAAGTGCGCGAGTACCAGGGGGACCACCACCGCACCGACCGCGCGCAATGGCGGCGGGACCGCACCCGCGAGGCCGAGATCGAAGCGACCGGACGGCATGTCACCGAGGTCACCGACGATGACCTCGCACACCCCGAGGCATTGCTTCGGAGGCTCGAGGCGAACCTCCGCCGCCGCGGTTGGGACGGCCCTCGCACGCCCATGGCGCCCCGCCCGTAACCGGCCCATCGTGCGAGGGGACGCTTCAGCACGCTGGCGCGGGGTTCGGGGCATGCCGAGGCGTCCCTTCACCGGGTGGCAACAAGCGGGAAAGGTCGGGCGGGGAGGGGGAGGACGCTCAGTCGCCGAACCGCGCCAGCAGGTCGGCCGGGGTGAACCGCACTTCGAACGCGCCCGTCGGGCCGGCGCCCGCGGGGCCGACCCACGTCGACGAGCCCTCGTGGATGCGCGCCCAGCCCTCGCGGAACACGACGTCGGTGCCGAGCACGAACGCGAATGCCGGAGCATCGCCCGCCTGGAGGTCGATCGAGCCCTCGAAGGTCTGCGACGCGTCGGCGTCGGCGTCCTCGCGGAACGGCACCGCGACGAGCGGCCGCGCGATGGGCGTGTGGAATCCGGGCGCGTCGAGCGGGCTCGCGCTCGCCGCGTCGGCGACGACGCCGAGGTGCACGCTCGTCGAGACGAGGCCCGTCTCGGACTGCCCGTCGAGCACGAGCCGGCTGCCGACGCCGAAGCGGAAGTGCAGGCGTCCTGCCTCGGTCGCCTTCGGCAGCACGACGGCGCTCAGCCAGTTGCGCGACCACACGCGCGCCTCACCCTGACGGGTGGGCGGGTCGTAGAAGCTCGCCGTGACGCGCGCGGCGCCGTCGGCGCGACCGGGCACGGTCTGCATCGAGCTGCGGCGCTCGTCGTCGGGGTGGATGTCCCGGACGGGCTCGAATGCGGGGAGCGCGACGGCGTCCCACCGGCGGAGCCAGTCGCGGATGCGGTCCTGCACGGGGGAGAACGCGGCGCCGAGGTGCTCGGCGGGAAAGAGGTCGACCGCGGCGGCGTCGTCGAGCGAGGCGACGTCGTCGTACGCGATGACGACGGGAGCGGAGGATGCGTCGATGAGGGTCATGACGTCAAGATTCGGGCGGCGCGCGCCCCGGGGCATCCGTGTCGTCCCTGAGGCGCGCTCGGGACAGCCCTGAACACGAGGAGCGGGAGCGAGCGGATGCCTCGCCCGCACGTCACACGAGCAGCTGGTGCTCCGCGAGCTCGCGGTAGAGCGGCACGGCGCGCACGAGTTCGTCGTGCGTGCCCTCGCCGACGACCTTGCCCTGGTCGAGCACGATGATGCGGTCGCTGTCGACGACCGTGGAGAGCCGGTGTGCGATGACGAGGAGCGTGCGTCCCGCCGCGACGGCGTCGATCGCCTCGCGCATCATCCGCTCGTTGACGCCGTCGAGCGACGACGTCGACTCGTCGAGGAGCAGGATCGGGGGAGCGGCGAGGAGCGCGCGGGCGATCGCGAGTCGCTGGCGCTCGCCGCCTGAGAGCATGATGCCGTCTTCGCCCACGGCCGCGCCGAGGCCCGCCGGGTCGCGGTCGAGCACGCCGCCGAGGTTGACGGCGCGGAGCACGTGCTCGCACTCGGCGTCGGACGCGTCGGGGCTGCCGAGGAGGAGGTTCTCGCGGATGGTGCCGGCGAGCACGGGCGCATCCTGCTCGACGTAGCCGATCTGGGCGCGGAGCTCGCTGCGGTCGATCGAGCGCAGGTCGAGGCCGCCGAGGCGCACGGCGCCGACGCTCGGGTCGTAGAACCGCTCGATGAGGGCGAGGATCGTCGACTTGCCCGCGCCCGACGGGCCGACGAGGGCGACGCGGTGGCCGCGCGGCACATCGAACGAGACGCCGCGGAGCACCGGCTCGCGGTCGGTCACGTTCGGTTCGGGGGCGTGCGCGTCGGCGGTGTCGTTGCCGGGGTCGGCGGGGTGGTTGGGCGTCGTGACGGCGTAGGCGAAGTGCACGTCGTCGAACGAGATCGCGGGCGCGTCGGGCAGGAGCCCTTCGTTGGCGGGGCCGACGACGACGGCGAGCGGCGCGAGCTGCCGGTCGTTCTGGTCTTCATTCGGGAGGTCGAGGATCTCCTGGATGCGCCCAAGTGCGCCGAGCGCCTGGTTGACCGACGTGATGGCGCCGAAGGCGAGGCCGAGGGGCATGATCATCATGAACAGGAACAGGATGAACGCGACGAGGTTCGCGACCGTGATAGCGCCGGATGCCACGCGGAAGCCGCCGACGCCGAGGACGACGAGGAACGACACCTGCATCGCGATGCCCGCGACGGGCACGATGAGCGCCGAGATCTTGGCGACGTCGACGCCCTTGCGCCACGCGCCCTCGGCTTCGGCGTCGACGACGTCGATCTCGCGGCGGGTCGCGCCTGCGGCGCGGATGGTCCGGACGGCGCTGATCGCGCGTTCGACGCTGGCCGCGACATCCCCCACCTTGTCTTGTGCGGCGCGCGAGGCGTCGCGGACGCGCGACGACAGGAGGACGACCGTCGTGACGGCGACAGCGACGACGAGCACCGTGAGCCCGAGGAGCACGGGGTCGATGATCGCCATGGCGATGAGGGCGCCGACGAACGTGACGGCGCCGCCGATCGCCTCGACGAGACCCTGGGTGAGGACGGCGCGGAGGAGGGTCGTGTCGCTGCCGACGCGCGAGACGAGGTCGCCCGTGCGACGGGTGTCGAACTCGGCGATGGGCAGGTTCAGGATCTTCGCGATGAGCCGCTTGCGGCTCGACAGCACGATGCCCTCGCCAGTTCGCTGGAGCAGGTAGTGCTGGTAGCCCGAGATGACGCCGTTGACGACGACGAGCGCGATGAGCGCCCAGACGATCCAGCCGAGGGGGTCGCCCTTCTCGACGATCGCGATGACCTGGCTGACGAGGAGCGGCTGGCCGAGGCTCGCGAGCGCCGCGATGATCGAGAGCACGCCGACCCACACGAGCACGGGGCGGTGCTCGAAGATGAAGGGCAGCAGCTGCTTGAACGTGGCGCGCGGGCCGCCGCGTTCTGCGCGTCGGGCGAAGGGCGAACGGCGTGCGGGGGCTGCGTTCTGGCTCATGTCCTCTTCCTGATCGACCCGGGCGGATGCCGCACAGGCCGTCTTGCAGCATACGCCGCGTGGCTGCAATCGTTTGTCGGGAAGGCGGGTGGCGCGTCAACCCGGGTTGACGATCGGGATCTCGGATGTCCCGGGCCCGCCCAGCACGACGGCCGCCCTCGCATGTCCCGCGAGACAGGCGTCCGAAACGCTCGCGCCGTCGATCGACGCCGCGATGAACCCTGCCGCGAACGCGTCGCCTGCACCGATCAGGTCGCGCACGACCGCGACGGGTTCGACCTCGACGCGGGCGACGAGCACCCCGTCGTCGAACACCTCGGTCGGATTCGGCCCGTGCTTCACGACGACGCGCGTGGCGAGCCGCGCGGCGGGGGCTCCGCCGTGGGAGATGCCGAGGAGTGCCGCCTCGTCTTCGTTCGCGAGGAACACGTCGACGCCGAGCGTCTGCACGAGTTCGACGTACTCGTCGACGCCGAGGCTCGCGAGGAGCCCCGTCGACGACGCGTCGATCGAGACCACGACCCCGCGCTCGCGCGCGTCGATCACGAGCCTGACGAGCGAGCCGCACATCGGTTGCCGCTCGAAGCCGTAGCTCGGCGCGTGCAGCCAGCCGACGCCGTCGAGCCAGTCGACGTCGACCGGTCCCAGCAGCGCGGCGGCGCCGCGGTCGGGGAACATCGTGCGCTCGCCCGTCGCGTCGACGAGGAGCACGACCGCACCCGACCGCCCGCGCCGCTGCACGCGCACGTCGACCCCGGACTGCGCGAGCGCCGATTGGAGTACGTCGCCCGCGGCGTCGTCGCCGACGCACCCGATGAACCTGGTCGACACGAGCGGGGCGGCGAGCGCGGCGACGTTCGCGCCGCTCCCGCCGCGCGTGCGGAACACCTCGGCCGCCGTGTCGGTGGCGTGCCGCAGCTTCTCGGACGCCCACACGACGATGTCCTCCACGAGGTCGCCGACGACGGCGAGAATGGGCGCGCCCCGGGTCATCCGGCTGCTCCCGCCGACGCGCCCGACCCGCCGGCCGCGACCGCGCTCGCGATCTCGGCGCCGAGCGCGACGTTGCCCGCGTACACGTCGAGGTTCACCTCGAGGCTCCGCCCGCCCGTCGCGCGCTGCACCCGGTCGAGGAGGAACGGCGTCGAGTCGTGGCCCGTGACGCCCGCGGCGTCGGCGGCGGCGAGCGCCTCGGCGAGGATCCGGTCGTGCAGGGCGGGGTCGAGCTGCCGCTCCGCGGCGATCGGGTTCGCGACGAGCACGGCCGCGCGCTGCCCGAGCTCGTCGCGCGCGAGCGCGAGGGCGGCGGCCTCCTCGGCAGAGTCGACGCGGTAGTCGAGCGCGAAGCCCGAGTCGGCGACGTAGAAGCCCGGGCAACGGTTCGTGCGGTAGCCGACGACGGGAATGTTCAGGGTCTCGAGGCGTTCGAGGGTCGCGCCGATGTCGAGGATCGACTTGACGCCCGCGCTGACAAGCGTGATGGGGTGTCGGCGAGCACGGGCAGGTCGGCCGACTCGTCGAAGCTCTCGGATGCCCCGCGGTGCACGCCGCCGAGCCCGCCCGTCGACATGACGCGGATGCCCGCGCGGTGCGCGAGCCACGCCGTCGCCGCAACCGTCGTGCCCGCGTCGAGGCGCTTCGCGCGCGCGATCGGCAGGTCGCGCACGCTCGCCTTGACGACGCCTTCTGCCGTGCACAGGTGCTCGATCTCGGCGGGGGAGAGGCCGACGACGGCCTGGCCGCCCACGACGCCGATCGTGGCGGGCAGGACGCCCGCGTCGCGCACTCGCTGCTCGCTCGCGAGCCCGACCTCGAGGTTTCGCGGGCTCGGCAGCCCGTGGCTCAGGATCGTCGACTCGAGCGCGAGGACCGGTCGCCCGTCGGCGACGGCGGCGCGTACCTCGGCGGAGACGCGGAGAGCGGACGACTCGGAGGGCTCGGGCGCGTCGGCGGGCATGTCGGCCAGCCTACGCAGGGCCTCCGACGGTCGGGAAGAGGAGCGGACGAGCACGCAGCGGATGTCCCGCTCACGACGTGTTTCGGCGTGTGACGCCGCCCAGAGACATCCGAAGATCCCGGGCGTACCGTGGCACGCACACAACGCAAGGAGCCCTCATGTCGAACCGCGAGCCGCACGCCGCCACCCAGTCGCACGCCGACCGGGTCATGGGCATGCGCGGCTGCGAGGCGCACGCCGAGTGCTCGAGCGAGCGGCCGGGCCACGGAGTGAGCCGCATCCAGGCGCGGCTCGCCGAGGCGACGCCGAGCAAGTGGGTCGACGCGATCGTCCTCGACGCGGGCGAAGACGGGTTCGTGACGATCGCGTCGCTCGACGGAGACATCCGTCGTCTGTGGCACCACGCGCCCGCGGGCGACGCGCTCGAAGCCGGCGCGCCCGTCGCATGGCACTCGGTCTACGGCGTGCTCGCGCACGGCGCCGAGCGCCTCAGCGTCGCCGACGCGTAAGCGGGCTACCTGCCGGGAGCCCGGCTCACATCGTGGGCATCATCTCCCGCATCGAGCCGAGCATCTTCTCGAGCGCCATCGCGGCCTGGTCGCACGCCATCGCGCACAGCCGGCAGTGCTCGCTCATCTCGGCGTGCATCATGCACTCGGCCGAGCAGGCGCGGCACATCGCCATGGTCGATTCCATCATCGACATCATGACGGCCATGTCCATGCCATTGGGCCGCAGCATCATGCGCATCATCGTGTTGCACATGTCGGCGCAGTTCGAACACATCCCGGCGCAGCGCGCCATGCCCTCGCCCGCGTCGGCGTCGGCGCACATGACGCACGCCTGCTCGCACGCGGAGAGCGCCTCGATGACGTCGGACATCATCATCATGTCCATGCCCTGCATGGGGCTGTCCTTCATGGACATCGCGCCCTTCATCATGTCCATCGCCGTGTTCATCATGCGCGCTCGGTTCCTTCGCCGGGAGCCGGGCGCCGACGACGTCGGCCGATGACCAAGCTGCCCATGCCCCGAATGTTACGCAGTATGACGGATGTCGAGAAGGGGCCTTGCGTTTCCGGCGTGTGAATCCTGCCTGCCTGCCGCACTGCCTGCCTGCTTGCACCGTTTCAGGAGATCGCACGCGTTTCAGGAGATCGCACGCGTTTCAGGATCAGATGGCGCATCGTCTCCTGAATTGCGTGCGATCTCCTGAAACCGAGGTGGGTCGCGGATGCCTCGGAAACGGCGGATGCCCCGGGCATGAGCCCGGGGCATCCGATCGTGTGTTCTGGGGCGCGACTACAGCACCGACGTCGACGCGACGCCCGCGTCTTCGTAGTCGACGTCCTTCGTCTCCTTGCCGAGGAGGAGCGCGATGAGCGTGAGCACGGCCATCGCGGCGAGGTAGACGCCCACGAGCCACGGCGACTTGACCGCGTCCCACAGCGCGAGCGCGATGAACGGGGCGACCGCGGCGCCGAGGATCGACGACACGTTGTACGCGACCGCCGAGCCCGTGTAGCGCACGTTCGTCGGGAACAGCTCGGGCAGGAGCGCACCCATGGGGCCGAACGTCGAACCCATGAGGAGGAACCCGAAGATGAGGAACGCCTGCACGAGCGCGCCCGCGAATTTCGGGTCGGCCTGCGGCAGCAGGAACAGGTTGAACGACAGGCCGAAGACGATGATCGCGACCGTCACCCAGATGAGGAGCTTGCGGCGGCCGATCGCATCGGCGACGGGGCCCGACAGGAGCGTGAAGAGGCCGAAGAACACGACGCCGATGATCTGCATGAGCACGAAATCGTGGTACGCGAACCCGCCGCCCGGGTAGAAGGCCGACGCGTTGAACGCGATGCCCTTCGCCTCGGCGGCGGCAGCGGCGACCTCGGCGGTCGCGGGCTTCGTGCCCCACGTGAGCGTGAACGTCGTCATGAGGTAGAAGAGCACGTACGTCGCGAGCATGAAGAACGTGCCGAGGATGAGCTGCTTCCAGTGGTCGCGGAAGACGACGCCGAGCGGCACCTTGCGGATCGTGCCCTTCTTGCTGGCCTTCTCGAACGCGCTCGACTCGACGAGGCGCAGACGCACCCACAGGCCGATGATGACCATGACTGCCGAGAAGAGGAACGGCACGCGCCAGCCCCACTCGAGGAACGCGCCTTCGGCGCCGCCCGTGACCTCGTTGATCGTGAGGAAGAGGCCGTTGGCGATGATGAAGCCGATGGGCGCGCCGAGCTGCGGGAAGGTACCGTACCAGGCGCGCTTGCCCTTCGGTGCGTTCTCGGTCGCGACGAGCGCGGCGCCCGACCACTCGCCGCCGAGCGCGAAGCCCTGCGCGATGCGGAGGACGACGAGGAGGAGCGCCGCCCACCAGCCGATCTGCGTGTGCGTCGGCAGGACGCCGATGAGGAACGTCGCGACGCCCATCGTGAGGAGCGACGCCACGAGCGTCGCCTTGCGGCCGTAGCGGTCGCCGAAGTGGCCGAAGACGACGGCGCCGATCGGGCGGGCGACCATCGCGGCGCCGAACACGGCGAACGACGAGAGGAGCGCGGTCGTCTCGTTGCCCGTCGGGAAGAAGAGCGCCGGGAAGACGAGGACGGCGGCGGTCGCGTACGCGTAGAAGTCGTAGAACTCGATCGTCGTGCCGATGAGGCTCGCGAGGATGACCCGACCGCGCGAGTTGCGGGGGCCGACGGGCCGGCGGCCGGGGCGGCAGGCGCGCCCGCGGTGCGGTCGGTGAGGGTTGCAGAAGACATGAAGACGGATGCTCCGGGGTGTGGCTGGTGAGGCCGCCACGGGGGCGTCGGTCTGGCGTCAGGACCGCGTCGGCTTGATGGATCGCGTTGCTTCTGGCAACTCCACCAGCCTAGGCGCGGTTTCGGCCGCCTCCGCCCGCGGGGAGGGCCGAGCGTCCGCGAACGGACCGCCGGGTGCGATGAACGGTGGCTGCCGTGCGACGAACGGCGGGGATCATGCGACGAACGGTCAGCGCCAGATGACCGCGATGCCCGCGTTCGCGAGCGTGAGCACGCCGATCGACCAGAAGATCGCGGGCGGCACCGAGCCGCCTCGGCGCTGTCGGGCCGAGCCGATGCCGATGAGCGCGCCGATGACGATGAGCACGACGAGCTTGACGCCGATCTTCACGTAGTTCGGCTCGTACGAGATCCCCCACGGCGCGGCGAGCACGAGGCCCGCGACGCCCGCGATCGCGAGGCCCCAGTTCATGAGCCTCGTCACGCCGAAGCGTCGACTCGTGGCCTCCACCACCCATGCGCCGAAGAGCACGGCGAAGCCGATGAGGTGGACGAACACGACGATATGGCGCAGGGTCTCCATGACCCCGAGTGTATTGCGCGGCGACTACGCCCGGATGTCCCGCAGCACGAGCGCCGTGGCGACCGCGGCTTCGGCGGCCTCGCGCCCCTTGTCCTCCTTCGAACCGAGCAGCCCGGCCCGGTCGAGGCCCTGCTGCTCGTCGTCGAGGGTCAGCACGCCGAACCCGACTGGCTTGCCCGTGTCGAGCGCGACGCGCGTGAGCCCGTCGGTCGCAGCCGACGACACGTACTCGAAGTGCGGCGTGCCGCCGCGGATGATGACGCCGAGCGCGACCGCCGCGTCGGCGCCCGCCTCGAGCGCGGCCTTCGCGACGACGGGCAGCTCGAAGCTCCCGGGCACCCGCACGAGCCGATGGGAGGCCCCGGCCTCGTCGAGCGCGGCAGTCGCACCCGCGATCAATCCGTCGGTGATGACGTCGTGCCACGTGCCCGCGACGACGACGACCGACAGGCCTGCGGCGGCGCCGGGCGCGACCGTCGTGGTGGGGGATCCTGCTCCGCTCATGAGGCGTGTCCTTCCAGAAGGGATTCGGCCGCGGCATCCGCCAGCTGGCCGTCGTCGATGGCGTGGCCCATGCGCCGCGCCTTGGTCTCGAGGTAGCCCTGGTTCGTCGCCCCGACGCCGACGACGAGCGGAAGCCGCTCGACGATCGAGATGCCGTGGTCTTCGAGCTGGCGGACCTTCTCGGGGTTGTTCGTCAGCAGGCGCACGCGCTCGATGCCGAGGTCGTCGAGGATCGCGCTCGCAGCGGTGTAGTCGCGGGCGTCGATGGGGAGGCCGAGCGCGACGTTCGCGTCGAGCGTGTCGAGCCCGCCCTCCTGCAGGCGGTACGCCCGCAGCTTGTTGATGAGTCCGATGCCCCGGCCCTCGTGGCCGCGGAGGTAGATCACGACACCGCCGTCGGCGCGGATCGCCTCGAGCGCCGCATCGAGCTGCGGCCCGCACTCGCACTTGAGCGAGCCGAACGCCTCGCCCGTCAGGCACTCCGAGTGCACGCGCACGATGGCGCCGTCGGGGTCGGCGGCGGGATCGCCCGCGATGAGGGCGACGTGGTCGGCGCCCGTCGACCGGTCGCGGTACGCGCGCACGCGGAACGTGCCGTGCACGGTCGGCAGGTGCGTCTCGACCTCGAAGCGCACGCGGGAGGACTCGGCGACCTCGGCGGCCGGAGCCTCTGCGAGGTCGCGCGTGCCGTGCTCGCGGCGGAGCCAGTCGGCGAGGGCCGCGACCGTCGTGACCGGCAGCCCTTCGCGCTCGCCGAGCTCGATGAGCCCAGGCAGGCGCATCATCTCGCCGTCGTCGGCGATGAGCTCGCCGATCACGCCGACGGGCTGGAGGCCCGCGAGGCGCATGAGGTCGACCGCGGCCTCGGTGTGGCCCGGGCGTTCGCGCACGCCGCCGTCGACGGCGCGGAGCGGGATGATGTGCCCCGGCCGGATGAGGCGGTCGGGCGTCGCATCGGGGTCGGCGAGCGTGCGCAGCGTGTGCGCGCGGTCGGCCGCCGAGATGCCCGTCGAGATGCGGTCTGCCGCGTCGACCGAGATCGTGTAGGCCGTGCCGCGGCGGTCTTCGCTGCGTTCGACCATGAGCGGGAGCTCGAGCTTGTCGGCGAGTGCGTTCGGCATGGGCGCGCACAGGTAGCCGCTCGTGTTGCGGACCATCCACGCGATCCATTCCTGGGTCGCGAACTCGGCGGCCATGATCGCGTCGCCCTCGTTCTCGCGGGCCTCGTCGTCGGCGACGATGACGGGCTTGCCTGCGCGGAGCGCGGCGAGCACCTCGGGGATGGATGCGAGGCTCATGCGAGGCCTCCTTCTGTCGCGGAATAGGGAGAGGTGGATGCCCCGGGGCCGGCGAGCGACGACGGCAGATCGCGCTCGGCGCCCGACGTGACGCCGAGGCGGAGCATCCGCTCGACGTGGCGGGCGAGGATGTCGGTCTCGATGTTCACGAGGTGGCCGACCTCGCGCGCACCGAGCGTCGTCGCGGCGAGGGTCTCGGGGACGAGCGACACCTCGAACCAGGAGCCGTCGGGCCCGTCGCCGACCGCGCTCACCGTGAGGGAGACGCCGTCGACGGCGATCGAGCCCTTGTCGACGACGAGCGGTGCGTGTTCGGCGTCGAGCGAGAAGCGGATGACCCGCCACGCCTCGCCCGGGCGGATCTCGAGCACCTGCGCGGTGCCGTCGATGTGCCCCTGCACGATGTGCCCGCCGATGCGGTCGCCGACCTTCGCGGCGCGCTCGAGGTTCACCTGGAGCCCTTCGCGCACGGCGTCGAGGGTGGACATCGCGAGGGTCTGCGCCATGACGTCGGCCGTGAACTCCGCGGTGTCGAAGTCGACGACGGTCAGGCACACGCCCGACACCGAGATGGAGTCCCCGTGCTTCGCCCCCTCGACGGCGATCGGGCCGCGAACGGTGAGGCGCGCGGCGTCGGCCGTGCGTTCGACGCGCGTGACGATGCCCTGCTCTTCGATGATTCCCGTGAACATGTCAGTTCCCTTCGGTGAGGGTCGAGTCGGTCGTGGTCGGCCGGGCGATCAGCAGGAGGTCGTCTCCCAGTCGCTCCACGCCCGTGAAGTCGTAGCGGCGGATGCCGGCGATCGAGTCGATGCCGAGGTCGCCGATCGCCGTGCGCGGCCCGCCGAGCACGGCGGGGCGAGATAGACGAGGAGTTCGTCGGCGAGCCCGGCGGCGAGGAACGCGCTCGCGAGCGTCGGGCCGCCTTCGACGAAGAGCGAGCGGATGCCTCGTGCCGAGAGCTCTGCGAGGTCGGCGGCGAGGTCGCGCCCCTCGAGCGCGATGAGGGCGTCGGCGTGCGGATGCCTCGTGACGGCGGCCTGCTCGGGCACCGCGCGCCGCCCGAACACGACGGGAACGGGCTGGTCGGGCAGGAGCGCACCGTCTGCGCCGCGCGCCGTGAGCGCTGGATCGTCGGTGAGGAGCGTGCCGGTGCCGACCGCGATCGCGTCGGCGGCCGACCGGCGCCGGTGCACGTCGGCGCGCGCCTCGGCGCCCGTGATCCACTGCGACGAGCCGTCGGCCGCGGCCGCACGGCCGTCGAGGGTCGACGCCCACTTCACGGTCACGCGGGGCCGGCCCTGCCGTGCCGTGAAGAGCCAGCCGGCGAGGAAGTCTTCTGCCTCGGCCGCGAGCACGCCGCCCTCGACCTCGACGCCCGCCGCGCGGAGCCGCTCGGCCCCGCCTGCCGACGCGTGCCCGGGATCGGCGATCGCGTAGACGACGCGAGCGACGCCCGCTTCGATGAGCGCCTCCGAGCACGGGCCCGTGCGGCCGTGGTGGTTGCACGGCTCGAGCGTCACGACCGCGGTCGCGCCGCGTGCGGCGCCCGCCCGAAGCTTCGAGAGCGCGTCGACCTCGGCGTGGGCGGTGCCCGCTCCTCGGTGCCACCCCTCGGCGAGCACCGTACCGTCGGGGGCCAGCACGACGCATCCCACCTGGGGGTTGACGCCCTTCGCGGGCCCGCGCTCGGCGAGTTCGAGCGCACGCCGCATCGCCGCGACATCCGTCTCGCGGATCTCGATCGCCGTCATGCCGTGCCTGCTTTCAGGCTCCGGGGCTCCCGGCGGTGCCGGTCGTCGGGGACGCATGGCGTCGCCGACACGTGCCGCCTCCCATCCGGACTTTCACCGTCGGTACCGGATTTCCACCGGTTCAACCGCTCGCGCCGACCTGTTCGATCGACCCTCGCGGCTCGCGGACTATGACCGCCGGTTCGGACTTGCACCGACCCCGGAGCACGTTTCTCGTGTTCGATCCTAGAACAACGCGCGGGGGAGCCGACTATTCCCGTCCCCCGACGTCACACGGTGCGACGTAGGATGACGGCGTACCCAAGAGCCCCGAGGCCAGGGAGGCCGTCATGAGCGCGTCGTACACCGGTGGGGGCTTCGGCGCCCGAAGCTTCGGAGGGGGCCGGTTCGGCTCGGGCGAGCATCTCCGCGAGGCGATCGACCAGTTCCGGTCGATGTTCGAGCAGCGCGTCGGCGGATTCGTCGGCGGCGCGGGCGACCTGCGCGCCGCGATCCTCGCGCTCCTCGCCGAGGGGCCGCGGAGCGGTTCGCAGGTCATCTCCGACATCGAGCAGCGGAGCGGCGGCTGGAAGCCGAGCGCGTCGTCGGTGTACCCGACGCTGCAGCTGCTCGCCGACGAGGGACTCGTCACGGCCGAAGCATCCGACGATCGCAAGGTCTACTCGCTGACGGACGCAGGCAAGGCGCAGGCGGATGCCTCGGGCGGCGCGCCGTGGGAGGCCTCGGGCGGCAGCGACGTGTTCGGCGCCGGACCGCTCGCGAAGGCGGGCATCGACCTCGCCCACGCGGCCGCGCAAGTGCGTCGCACCGGCACGCCCGAACAGGTCGAAGAAGCCGTGGCCGTCCTCGACGACGCGCGCCGCAAGCTGTATTCGATCCTCGCCCAGGGCTGACCGGATGCCGGAGGCCGGAGGCCGAGGCGGCGGCTCGCCGGTCGACACGCCGGTCGAGCGCGCCCGTTACCGGCGCATCATCCGATTCGCGCTCGGCGTCATCGCCCAGTCGTGGTGGTTCGAGTCGTTCCTTCCGCGAATCGGACTGGCCCGGCTTTCGGCGCGCGGACAGGTCGCGCGCCTCACGCGCGTCGCGCAGCGCTTCCGAACGCTCGCCGTCGAGCTCGGCGGACTCATGATCAAGGTCGGCCAGTTCCTGTCGTCGCGGCTCGACGTGCTTCCGCCCGAGATCACGCGCGAACTCGCGGGCCTGCAAGACGAAGTGCCCGCCGCGCCGTTCTCGGCGATCCGCCCCCTCGCAGAGGAAGAGCTCGGGGTGCCGCTCGCGGCCGCGTACGCGTCCTTCGACGAGGTGCCCGTGGCCGCGGCATCCCTCGGCCAGGCCCACCGCGCTCGTCTCGTCGCCCGCGACGCGTCCGACGTCGGCTTCGCCGACGTCGTCGTGAAGGTGCAGCGCCCCGGCATCCAGGCGGTCGTCGACGTCGACCTCGCAGCCCTCCGCAGGATCGCCGGATGGCTCAGCCGCCTGCGGATCGTCTCGGACCACGTCGACGTGCGCGCCCTCGTCGCCGAGTTCGCCCGCACGAGCCTCGAAGAGATCGACTACCTCCACGAGGCCGCCGCCGCCGAACGCTTCCGCGAGATGTTCGCGGGTGACGCCCGGGTCGCCGTGCCCGAAGTCGTGTGGGAGCGCACGGCCCGGCGGATCCTGACGCTCTCGGATGTCACGGCCATCAAGATCACCGACCTCGACGCGCTCCAAGCCGCAGGGATCGACCCGTCGCAGGTCGCCGCGACCTTCGCCGAGATCATGTTCGAGCAACTGTTCGAGCACGGCTACTTCCACGGCGACCCCCACCCCGGCAACGTCTTCGTGACCCCGACCGGTGCGGGCGAGGCATCCTGGCGCATCACGTTCGTCGACTTCGGGATGATGGGGGAGATCACCGACGAGCTGCGGAACGGCCTTCGGAAGCTCCTCGTCGCCGTCGCCGCGCGCGACGGGCGGCGGCTCATCGAGGCCATCCAAGAGGTCGGCATCCTCCTGCCCTCGGCCGACACCGCCGACCTCGAACGCGCCATGGCGAAGCTCTTCGACCGCTTCGGCGGCATGGGGTTCGCGCAGCTGCGCACCGTCGACGAGCGCGAGTTCCGCGAGTTCGGCTACGAGTTCGGCGAGGTCGTGCGCACCCTGCCGTTCCAACTCCCCGAGGACTTCCTCCTCGTCATCCGGTCGATGTCGCTCACGTCGGGCGTGTGCTCGTCGCTCGACCCCGCGTTCAACATCTGGGACGCGATCGAGCCGTTCGCCACGCGCCTCCTCCGCGAGGAGAGCGGCAACGTCGCAGCCTCCCTCGCCCGCGAGGCGGTCGCGCTCGCCGGAGTCGTGCTCCGGCTGCCGCAGCGCATCGACGCCCTCATCACGCGCGTCAACGACGGCACCGTGACCGTCGCGACGCCCGTGCTCGACCGGCGGCTCACGCGGCTCGAACGGCTCGTGCGGCGCGCCGTCGGGGCGGTGCTCTTCGCCGGGTTCCTCGTCGGAGGCGTGCTCCTGCTGCCCCAGGTCCCGCCGCTCGGCATCGTGCTCATGAGCGTGTCGGCGCTGCCGCTCGCGTACGCCGTGTTCGCGGGGGCCGGGCGCGGCCGGCGCTGACGGCGCCGGTACTTACGGGGCGACCGCGTCGACGAGCGATCGCGCCGTGCCCTCGTCGACGATGAGGTCGGTCACGAGCTCCGCAGCGAGAGCGCCGCGGAGGCTCGCGAGCTTCGCACGCCCCGACACGACGCACACGCGCCGCGGCGCGCGCCGCAGCACCGCGAAGTCGGGCCCCGTCGCACGTTCGTTGACGTCGATGCCGTCGGTCGAGCCATCCGCCCGATAGAAGACCGTCGCGACGTCGCCCACGACGCCCTCGCGCGCGAGCGAGTCGTAGTCGGCCCGCTCGAGATACCCGCCCTGGTACACCTGGCTCGGCACCTCGGCGAGGGCCGAGCCCACGCCGAACACGGCGAGGTCCATGCGCGCCTGCAGATCGAGGATGCGCCGGGTCGACCGCTCCCGCCAGAACGCCGCCTTCGTGGCGGGGTCGTCGAAGAACGCCGGAACGGGGAACTGCTGCGCGTACGCGCCGTACGCGTCGCCGAATCGTTTGAGGAGCTCGCTCGCGTAGACGACACCGGTCGAGTACACGTTGCCCGCACCGTTCAACTGCACGATCTCGGTGTTGTGCGTCGACTTCGGCACGAGGTGACGGCTGACGGCGCCGATCGTCGACCCCCAGGCGACTCCGATCGTCTGATTCGAGTCGACGAAGCGCCCGAGAATCCGTGCAGCCGACAGTGCGACGCGTTCGAGCCGGTCGACGTCGCTCGCGTGGTCTGGCACCGGCACGACGTATGCGGAGACCCCGTAGCGGTCGAGGATGGTGCCCTCGATGCGGCTCGGCAGGTCGAGCGGCGAGTGGATCGAGATCTCGACGAGTCCGGTGTCGCGCGCATGGCTCAAGAGGCGTGAAACCGAGGATCGCGAGGTGTCGAGCTCTTTCGCGATGGCCTCCATCGTGAGGTCCTGCAGGTAGTACAGCTGGGCGGCGCGGAGCGCCTCGCGGGTCTTCCTCGGAAGGGCTTCGACACGTTCGGGCTTGGGGCGGTGCGGCATCGAGCTCCTCTCGCAGCCTGCACGTATGTGCAACATCATTGGAAATGCGTTCCCGGCGGGGCAGTCTGTATTCAGCCACACGCGGAGACCGGCCGCAACCTGCAGCCCGCCGCGGAGCGAAAGGAAGCCGTTGACGATGACCGCGTACCTGCCGATGTCCCGCCGGGTCGGAGAAGCCGCCCTCGAGATCCGTCCCGAGATCGCCGGGCTGCAAGCACGGCCCGAGGCATCCGTCGTCATCATCGGCGGCGGCATCAACGGCATCGCGACCTTCCGTGACCTCGCCCTCCAGGGTGTGGACGTCGTGCTCGTGGAGTCCGACGACTTCGTCTCCGGGGCATCCGCGGCCTCGTCGCACATGATCCACGGCGGCGTCCGTTACCTCGAGAACGGCGAGTTCCGGCTCGTCAAGGAGTCGGTCACCGAGCGCAACTCGCTCATCAAGATCGCCCCCCACTACGTCAAGCCGCTCCCGACGACCGTGCCGATCTTCTCGACCTTCTCGGGCATTCTCTCGGCGCCGCTGCGCTTCCTGACGCACAAGCAGGGCAAGCCCACCGAGCGCGGCGCGTTCCTCATCAAGACCGGCCTCACGATCTACGACTCCTTCTCGCGCGACGGCGGCAGCGTGCCCCGCCACCGCTTCCTCGGCAGGAAGCGCTCGCTCGAAGAGCTGCCTCGCCTGAACCCCGGGCTCAAGTACACGGCGACCTACTATGACGCGAGCATGCACGACCCCGAGCGGCTCGCTCTCGACGTGCTCTTCGACGGTCTCGAGTCGGGCGACCACGCACGCGCCGCGAACCACCTCGCCGCGGTCGGCCTCGGCACGGACGGCGTGACCGTGCGTGACGGCCTCACGGGCGCCGAGTTCACGATCGCCGCCGACGTCGTCGTCAACACGTCGGGCCCCTGGACCGATCTCACGAACGAGGCGCTCGGCCGGCCCACGCAGTACATGGGCGGCACGAAGGGCTCGCACATCGTGCTCGACCACCCCGAACTGCTCGAAGCCACCGGCGGGCGCGAGATCTTCTTCGAGCACGAGGACGGCCGCATCGTCCTCATCTACCCGCTCAAGGGTCGCGTCATGGTCGGCACGACCGACCTCGAGCACGACATGCGCGAACCCGCGATCTGCACCGAGGCCGAGGTCGACTACTTCTTCGACCTCATCCACCACGTGTTCCCCGACATCGCAGTCGACCGCTCGCAGATCGTCTACCGCTTCGCGGGCGTCCGCCCGCTGCCGCGTCACGACGACACGCAGCCGGGCTTCGTCTCGCGCGACTACCGCATCGAGCGATCGGATGTCTCGGAGCGACCCGGCACGACGATGCTGACCCTCGTCGGCGGCAAGTGGACGACCTTCCGCGCCCTCGCCGAGCACCTGACGAACGACGTCCTCGAGCTCCTCGGCGCCGAGCGCGTGCACTCGACCGCAAGCCGCGCGATCGGCGGCGGCGTCGGATTCCCGATGACCGACGACGCGCGCCGCGTGTGGGCCGTTGCGCACGGCGACGTGCTCGGACGCGAGCGCGCCGAGGAGCTCCTCGCCCGCTACGGCACGCGTGCCGAGGCGATCATCCCCGAGCTCGAGATGGCGCCCGAGCGGTTCCTCGCGGACCACCAGGGCTACTCGCGTGCCGAGATCGCGTGGCTCGTCGAGCACGAGCGCGTGGCGCACTTGCTCGACCTCGTGCAGCGGCGCACCAAGTTCGCCTTCACGGGCGCGCTCACCCCGGGATTGCTCGACGAGCTCGCCGACATCGCAGGCGACGTGCTCGGCTGGGACGCCGCGCATCGCGCAGCGGAGATCGCCGAGACGCGGCGTGTGCTCGCCGAGCGGCACGGGGTGCGGCTCGCGGAGTCCGCGCGGGCGCGCCAGGCGGACGCCGTCCACGCCTGACGCGCGGCGCCTGGGCAGCGCCTGCCCCGGGCGAATCGCCTGACGTCCCGGGTGTTTGTCGGACAATCGCCTGACGCCCCCGGGGTGTTTGTCGGACAATCGCCTGACGACCCCGGCGTTTGTCGGACAATCGGGCGTTTGTCGGACGTGAGAGCGCGAACTCGTCCGACAATCACGCCGATGTCCGACAAACGCGCGTCGTGGGAGGGGCGTGCGCTATGCGAGCGCGGCGAGTAGCGGCGCGAGTTCGGCGAGGGTCGCGATCTCGAGCACTCCGGATGCCTCGGCCTCGGCCCGCTCGTCGGCTGCGGGCTCGATCGCATGCCGGTTGAGCCATACGCCGGTGAGCCCGGCACGGGCGGCGCCGATCGCGTCGGTGCGGAGGCGGTCGCCGACGTAGACGGCGAGCGCGACCGGTGCGTCGGCGGCGAACAGGTCGACCGCGTGCCGGAAGATCGACGGATCGGGTTTCGTCGCCCCGAATGCTCCCGAGGCGACGACGTGGTCGAAGCGCCGCTCGAGCCCGAGCCGGGCGAGCTTGGCGGTCTGGAAGTCGAGTTCGCCGTTCGTGATCACCCCGAAGCGCACACCGTGCAGGGCCTGCTCGAGCGCCGCGAACGCGGGCAGTGCGTCGGCGTGGAGCGACCACGACTCGCGGTAGCGCTCGAAGTAGGACTCGAACCAGCGCCCTGCCGACTCATCGTCGAGGGCATCGCCGTGGGCGGCGGCGAACGCGCGGGCGCGAGCGCGCCGCTGCCCCTCGAAGGTCAGGTCGCCTGCGAGGTACGCGTGGTAGTGCTCCTCCTCGAGGTCGTGCCAGAGGGTTGCGGCGTGAGCTTCGTCGCCCTCGTATGCGAGATCGCGCATATGGCGCCCGATGCCCGTGACGACCGCTTCGCGGTGGGCCATGAGCGTGTCGTCGAGATCGAACAGGACGACCGCCGAACCGGACACGACGCCGGCCTCAGCGCCCGCGCCGCACGAACCCGACGCGCTCGTACACCTCTGCGAGCTTCACCTCGGCGCGCTCGGCGGCCTTGTCGGCGCCGAGCGCGAGGATGCGGTCGAGCTCGGCCGGGTCGGCGAGCAGTTCGAAGGTGCGCGCGCGGATCGGCGCGAGTCGGTCGACGACGACCTCGGCCAGCTCTTTCTTCAGGTCGCCGTAGCCGCGGCCCGCGTACTCGGCCTCGATCTCGGGGATGCCGCGGCCCGTGACCGCCGCATAGATGTCGAGGAGGTTCGAGACGCCGGGCTTCGCCGTGCGGTCGTAGCGGATCTCGCGCTCGGCGTCGGTCACCGCCGACTTGAACTTCTTCGCCGTGGCGTTCGGCTCGTCGAGCACGCGCACGAGGCCGGCGTCGGACGCCGCCGACTTCGACATCTTCGAGGTCGGGTCTTGCAGGTCGTAGATGCGGGCCGAGGTCTCGGGGATGTACGCCTCGGGGATGCGGAACGTCTCGCCGAAGCGCGAGTTGAATCGGCCGGCGAGGTCGCGCGTGAGCTCGAGGTGCTGGCGCTGGTCGTCGCCGACGGGCACGAGCGACGTGTCGTAGAGCAGGATGTCGGCGGCCATGAGCACGGGGTAGGTGAAGAGACCCACGGTCGCCCCGTCGGCGCCCTGCTTGGCCGACTTGTCTTTGAACTGGGTCATGCGGCTCGCTTCGCCGAAGCCCGTGATGGTCGAGAGCACCCAGGCGAGCTCGGCGTGTGCGGGCACGTGCGACTGCACGAAGAGCGTCGATCGCTCGGGATCGATGCCCGCGGCGAGGTACTGCGCGGCCGTGCGACGGGTCGACTCGCGGAGCGCGGCGGGGTCTTGGGCGACCGTGATCGCGTGCAGGTCGACGACGCAGTAGATGGGGTCGACCTCGTCTTGCAGGGCGACCCAGTTGACGAGGGCGCCGAGGTAGTTGCCGAGGTGGAGCGAGTCGCTCGAGGGCTGCATGCCCGAGAAGACGATGGGGCGTTCGGTGCTCATGGTGATCCTCAGTGGGAGAAGTCGGATGGCTCGGAGAAGTCAGATCGCGTAGTCGACGACGACGGGGGAGTGGTCGGACCATCGCTCGTCGTAGGCCGCGGCCCGGTCGACCGTGTACGAGACGACGGTCTCGGCGAGTGCCTGCGTCGCGAGGTGGTAGTCGATGCGCCAGCCCGTGTCGGTGTCGAACGCCTTGCCGCGCTGCGACCACCACGTGTAGGGGCCGGGCACTTCGCCCGCGGCCTTGCGGCCCACGTCGATCCAGCCGAGGCCCGCACCGGTGTTGTAGGCGGGGTCGTCTTCGGCGCCGACGAAGCGGTCGAAGTAGGCGCGCTCGACGGGCAGGAAGCCGGCCTTCTTGACGTTGCCCTTCCAGTTCTTGATGTCGAGCGTGCGGTGGCCGACGTTCAGGTCGCCCACGATGAGCGCGAGCGCCGAGTGCTCGGCGAGCCGGGGCATCCGTGCTTCCATCGCGTCGAGGAAGCGCAGCTTCTCGACCTCTTTGGGCGTGTCGGCCTCGCCCGTCGGTACGTACGTGCTCACGACGGTGACGATGCGCTCGCCGACCTCGTAATCGGCCTCGAGCCAGCGGCCCGCGGTGTCGAAGTCGGTGTCGCCCAGCTCGACGCGGTGGATCGAAGCCCGGCGGCGGCTCGCGATCGCGACGCCCGCTCGGCCCTTTGCCGTTGCGGGGTCGTGCACGACGTCCCACTCGTCGCCGAGGAGACCCGTGAGGTCGTCGGTCGCAGCCCGCACCTCTTGCATCGCGAGGATGTCGACCTCGCGTGAGGCAAGCCACTCGCCCATGCCCTTGCGGAACGAAGCCCGCACCCCGTTGACGTTGACGGACGCGATGCGGAGGGGCTTCTGGGGCATGGATTCGATCCTAGGGGAGCCCGCCGACATCCTTCTTCGCGCGTGCCGCGACGACGGCGGGCGGCGGCGACGCGACGAGGTCGGCGAGATCCTGCTCGGCGCGCGCGAGCCGTCGGCGGGCCGAGAACCCCTCGATCCAGTTCGCCTGCGAGACATCCTCTCGCGCTTCGCGCACCTCGACCTCGCCCGCCGTGACGAGCGCCGCGTACTCGCGTCGCTGGCGCTCGGCCTCCTGCTCCTCGGGTGAGAGATCGAGGAGCGAGTCGTTGGCGTCCGACGCCTCTTCGGCGATCCAGGCGGCGGCGACGAGGATGACGATGCTCGTGAACCGGAACCACAGGAGCAGACCGATGAAGACCGCGAAGGTCGCGAGCAGCGGGTTCGCGCTCGCGCCCGTGAGGAGCACGCCGCCGAAGAACTGCAGCACGGCGAGACCGGCCGAGCCGAGGAGCGACCCCACCCACATGCGCCGCCAGGCCATGTTCGCGCCCGAGAGGAAGCGGAACATGACGGCGAGGGCGAGGGTGTCGATGACGAACACGACCGCGAGCGCGCCGAACTGGATGAACGCGGAGTTCCATCCCGATCCGAAGTCCCAGCCGAAGAAGTCGCGCAACCAGTCGAGCAGGCTCGTCGCGATGATCGAGAGCACGGCCGCGATGAGCAGCACGGCACCGAACCCGAATCCCGCGAGGAAGTCGCGCGCTTTCAGGATGACGTAGGCCCGCGTATCTTTCGGAAGTCCGAAGATGCTGCGGACGGCCGTGCGGGTGTAGGTGACCCATCCGATGGCCGTCCAGATGAGACCGCCGACGGCGACGACGCCCGTGACGCCGAAGAGGCTCGTCGACCGCGTCGCGATCGCGACGAGGTCGTCTTTCGAGACGACGCCGGCTTGGCCGCCGTCGCTCACGAGGCCCGGCGCGTACGTGTTGACGAGCGTGACGAAGGCGTTGAGGCGGTCGGGGTTGCCCGTGAGCCAGATACCCGCGACGGCGAACGCGACGTAGAGCGCGGCGAAGACGGCGAAGAGGGATTGGTAGCTCATTCCTGCCGAGAGGATGAAGCCGTTCTGCGCGAGGAACCGGCGCCAGACCCGCACGGGGAAGAGTGCGAGGGTGCGCTTGGTCAAGGTCGTGACGCGTTGGATCTGCGGTTCGAAACGCTCGCGGATGCCGGGACCGGAGTCGCGGTTCGGTTCGGGGCGATCCGCTCCCGGGCGCGCGCCGTCGCGGGAGGAGTCAGATCCGCGGGCGGCCACAGCCCCACGATACCGAGGGTGGGAACGAGCGGATGTCTCGCGGCGGGCGTGTGCGGACGGCGGGCCCGGTTCGGTGACGACGAGCGACCCCCCCCGAAGTGGGGAATCCCAGCGTGAGCATTCCTCAGGACTATGGGAGGAACTCGACACACGAGGGCCCGGACCCGAATCACGTGCCCGTGAACGAAGGGAGAGCCGCCCTTGTCTCATCGCAAGACCGCGAACGCGGTACGCCGAACCTCTCGATTCCAGCGGCGACCGTCGATGGCCGTCGCCTCGTCTCTGCTCGCAGCAGCTCTCGTCTTCACCATCCCCGCGATGACGGCCAACGCAGCCGAGGGCGATCCCGACCCGACGACCGCCTCGACGACGTCGACTCCCGTCGAGGCGACGCAATCCCCTGCAGAAGTCCCCGATCCCGCTTCGGGCGACCAGGGCGGGACTCCGCCGGCCGCACCCGACGCCACGGAGGGCCCCGAGCAGCAGGCTCCCGCACCCGACCCCGCGCCCGAGGCGACTCCGCCCGCGGCGGACGGCGATTCCGCTCTTGACCCGCTGGCCGTCGTGCCCGATCCGTCGGCCGACCCGGCGGCTGCGAGCCGCACCTCCGCGGCCACGGGCTCCGCGCCGCCGGCGCTCGTCGAGTCCGAGACCTCGCCGCTCCGCGCCGCCGTCTCGCATCCGCCCGCCGTCGACGGCATCGTGAAGCCGAACCCCGACCTCGCCGACTCGTGCGGCGTCGACATCGCACTCGTGCTCGACGCCTCGGGCTCGATCGAGTCGAGCGGCATCGCGCAGTTGAAGGCCGCCGCGAACACGTTCGCCGACTCGCTCGTCGACACGGGGTCGCAGATCTCGGTGACGGCGTTCGCGACGGATGCCGCGCAGCTCCTGCCGGCGACGAACCTCGACTCCGCGAACCTCGCCGCGGTCAAGGGCTCGTGGTCGATCCTCTCGAGCGGCGGGTACACGAACTGGGCGCGCGGCCTCCAGGTCGGGTACAACACCTTCGGCGGCTTCGCCGACGGTCAGGTCGACCTCGTCATCGTCATCTCCGACGGCCAGCCGAACACCGTGAATCCGGCGAACCCGGGCGAGTTCGGCGACGGGTCGTTCGAGGCCCTGTGGCCGCCGATCCAGACCGCGAACGCGATGAAGTCGGGCGGGACCAAGGTCTTCGCCGTCGGCGTCGGGCCGCGCGTTTCGCCGCTCTCGTTGCAGGCGATCACGGGCCCGCAGCTCTTCACGGGCTCGAACATCGCGACCGCCGACTACGCGACCACGACGAACTACGCCACGCTCGGCGATCAACTCCACGAGATCGCCGTCGCGCTGTGCGGCGGCACCGTCTTCGTGCACAAGGACGTCGACGGCGTGCCCGCAGCCGGGTGGCGATTCGACGCGAAGAGCGCGGATGTCTCGCCGGTATCGCAGGAGACCGAGGCGGGCGGCGTGACCGACCCGTACTACGTGAGCGGCTACGGCGAGGGCCACTCGTCGCGCTCGGTGACCTTCGACGAGAAGCAGAAGCCGGGGTACAGCCTCGAAGGCGTCGTCTGCAAGGTCGGCGGGCCGCACGGTCCGAACGCGCCGTCCCAGATCACCGGAGAGTCGAGCTTCTCGGTGGAGGTCGGCAAGACCGACGTCGTGCACTGCTACGTCTCGAACGGCGGTCCGCCGCGGGACGTCTCGATCGAGAAGTCGGCCGAGCTCGCCGAGGGCGTCGAAGCCGTCGAGGTCGGCGACGAGTTCACGTGGGTGCTCACGGTGACGAACGGGGATGTCGCGGTCGACGACCTCGAAGTCGTCGATGCGATCGACCCGCAGCTCGAGGTGATCGGCGCAGCCCAGTTCACGACCGTCCCGGCCGTCCTGCCCGGAACGTGGGCGCAGACATCCGGACCGACCGACAGCGCGTTCGCCGCGACGTACACGGGCGAGTTCCCGGCCGGCGCGACGACGACGATCCGCATTCCGGTGCGGGTGTTGCCGGTTCCGGCGCTTCCGACGCCGCCCGCGGTCGGGCCCGACGACCCTGCGCCGCCCGTGCCGACGCTCGACGTCTCGCCGATCCCCAACGAGGCGTGCGTCTCGACCGCGAAGGACGAGAACCCCGAGAACGACTGTGCGACGGCCGACGTGCCGATCAAGCGCATCCAGCCCGCGGCGTACGTCCGCTGCGTCAACGATGTGCCGTGGCTCTACTTCGACGTCACGGTCACCGACAACGTGGCGCCGGGAGAGATCACCGTCACCTGGACTTCGGCGGACGGGTCGCTCACCAAGGTGGAGACCGTTCCCTGGGATGCCCGTTCCGGGCGACTGCTGTGGCCGGGTGCTGCGGTGGATGAGAATGGGATTCCGTACGAGTTCCCGGGGTGGCGTCCGATCACGGAGCAGGATCTGATCACGCCGCCGACGCCGGGGGATCGGTTCTTGGATCTGATCTTGGATGAGACGGTGCCGACGTATCCGTGGCGTGACATGGTGAACCCGGCGACGATCACGTTCTCGATCAACCCGTCGGAGTCGGTGCTTGCGGCGTACCCGATGGCGTTGCCGACGTGTGCGATCGATCGGCCCGAGGTGGTGAACATTCTGAAGTCCTCGAGTGTGACGTCGGCTGTGCCGGGGAGCTCGTTCGAGTACACGTTGTCCACGACCGCGACGGGTACGGGTGCTGCGGAGAACGTGACGTTGTTCGATGAGATCCCGGCCGACCTGCGGGTGGATGAGATCACGACGGCGGGTGCGCCGGCGTTCCCGCGGTACGAGAACTGCGCGGTCACGGGTCAGGATGCTGCCGGGTACGGCGGCACCCTGCGGTGCGACCTGCTCGGGGTGTTGGGTCAGAACTATCCGACGGCTCCTGATGTGGTGCTGGCGGTGACGTTGAACCCGAGGACCACGGCGTCCAGTGAGACGAACACGGGTGAGCTGTGCTACGTGGAGTCTGGTGATGTCGCCGCGCAGGTGCTGTGCGATGAGTCGACGGTCGTGGTCCGGGTGCCTCATGGGATGCCGGCGACCGGGTTCGCGGGTGGTCCGTGGGTCTGGGGTGCGGCTGGGTTGATCGTGCTGGGCGGGATCGCGGTGGTCTACACGATCACCCGGCGCCGCAAGGACGGCACCCAGGTCGAGTAACGGCTGACAGTCCCGGCGGGGCGCATTCGGAGACATCCGGATGCGCCCCGCTTTCGTGTGCGGACGACGATTTCCGCGCCGATACGCGTCGACCACGACGCATCCCGCCTTGATCGAAACGTTTCGACAACGAATCCGTCGGTAGATCCATGAATCCGCAACTTTCGAAATCACCCCGTCTTCGGGGGTCGGCGGAATAGAAAGGCCAGGTCAAAGGCGATTTATCTGACGGTGGCCCCCATTTTGGTGACACTGAGGAACTGTCGGATATGGCGCCGATTCTGTTTGACTCAGCCGCAATGCAGTGCCGCATCCCGACGTGCGCTGTAACCCGATGCTGAAGGACTCGACGACGATGAGCTTCCGCAATGTGCCCGAATCGGCCAACTCGACCCGACGTTCGCGCCGGAAGCGCAGGGAAGACCGACGCCGCAGACTGACAGCGATCGTCGCATCGGTGACCGCCGGCGCGCTCCTCGCGCTCGGCCTGCCGACCGTCGCGTTCGCAGAGGGTGACGGCACGACGCCGCCCGAGACCTCGCAGACGACGGAGTCGACGGAGACTCCCGCAACGACGCCCGAGGAGGTGACGACGCCTCCGGCCGAGGAGACCACGCCTCCGGCCGAAGAGACGACGCCGCCGGCCGAAGAGACGACGCCCCCGGCCGAGGAGGAGACCACTCCTCCCGCCGAGGAGGAGACGACGCCGCCCGCAACGACCGAGCCGCCGCAGAAGTCGGCCCGGCTCCTCGCGCCCGAGGTCGCGCCGCTCGCGGCACCGCAGGACACCGCGACGATCCGCGTCCACAAGCGGCTCTTCTACAAGGCCGCCGGCATCTGGACCCCCAACGAGCTCAACAACTTCACGGGCAACGCCGGGGCGAAGTTCCAGGCGTACCGGATCAGCGGCAACAACAACACCAGCAACATGATCGGCACCGAGATCACCGACGCCTCGTGCACCATCGCCACCGATGCCGACTTCTGCGACATCCTGATCGACGTGGCCGCGAACAGCGGCGAACTCAACGGCGCGCGTGTCTTCGTCCAGGAGGTCACGAAGCCGCTCGGAACCTACGCGAACCCGACGCTCTACGTCGGCAACGTCAGCGGCCCCACCACCGAGGTCCACTACCCCGGCCGCACCGACCAGCTGAGCGGCGGGCAGGTGTACAACTTCCCGAACCTGACGCGCTCCTCGAACAACACGAACTACGACAACGCCGTGTACCAGTCGTACGGCGTCGTGGCGAACTCGCTCGACAACCCGCCCGTCCAGCCGAAGTGCTCCGGCGGGCTCAATGTCGCGATCCAGATGGATCTCTCGAGCTCGCTGAACGACACGCAACGTCTCGCCTTCCGCAACGCGCTCATCGGGAACGGCGGAGTCGGGCAGGGGCTGCTCGGCTCGCTGTCCACCTCGAACGTCGCGCTCTTCAGCTTCAACGACCAGTCGCCTGCCGAGGACCTCGACAACTGGCCCGACCTGCGGCCCGTCGGCACGAACTGGGGAAGCATCGTCGACGACATCGAGGAGTACACCGCGACGGGCGGCAGCGCCTCGACCGGCAGCACGAACTGGGACGACGCCCTCCGCGAGGTTTCGAACAGCTACAGCAGTTCGAACCCCCTCCGCGACTACGATCTCCTCCTGTTCGTGACCGACGGTGCCCCGAACAACGTCGGCCCCGGCGGCACCCCGGTGAACAGCACGAACGTCACCGTGCGCTCGCTCGAAGCCGCGATCTTCTCGGCCAACGCGCTCAAGAACCAGGGCGTCAAGGTCATCGGCGTCGGAGTCGGCGCAGGCATCAACGGGATCGGGGCAGGCCTCAACCTGCGGGCCGTCTCGGGTGCGGAGAAGGACGTGGACTACTTCCAGGAGCCCGAGTGGGACAACCTGAAGAACGAGCTCATCGACATCGTCAACAAGTTCACCTGCAAGACGAACGTCAACGTCACGAAGCTCATCACCGACGCGAACGGCAACAACGGCGTCGCCGGTGCGGGCTGGAGCATCTCTGCCACCGAGAACAGCGACGACGCTTCGCTGAGTGCGTCGCCGCAGGTCACGAACGCCTCCGGCCAGGCATCCTTCGTGGTGAGCTACACCCACCAGGACGGTGAGACCGATCTGGTCGTCGACGAGAGCCTCGCCTCGCCGGCCGGCTACCAGTTCGTGAAAGCGGAGATCACGCACAACGGTGTGACCACGACCGACACAGTCCTGCCGATCGACGTTCCGGATGTCGCGGTCGGAGACTCCCTCTCGATCATCATCAAGAACACGAAGGCGCCCACCGACATCACCGTCAACAAGCAGTGGGTGGTCAACGACGTTCCGCTCACGCTCAACACGTTCCCGGATGGTGTCACGAACGTCCCGACGCTCACCGGGCCCGGCGTTCCCGCCGGGGCGAAGACGTTCGGAACGAAGGTCGACCTCACGAGCAACGGAGCGGTGAACGTCAACGAGACGATCTCGCCGCTGAAGCCGCTGTGTTCGGCAGTGACCAAGGAGTACAAGGTCGGCGACGGCGCATACGCCGCGCTCCCCGCCGGCGGTGCGAGCGTACAGCCCGGCTCGGGCTCGACCGTCGTGACGCTCAAGAACACCGTCACCTGCACGACCGAGCTGACGCTCAAGAAGGATGTCACGAACTCCCACGGCGGCGGCCTCGGGCCGGAAGCCTGGAACGGCAAGCTCAAGGCCGGCGCGCTCGTCTTCAACCACAACGTGAAGCAGACGGTGACGCCTGGTACCTTCACGCTTTCCGAGGACCCGGTCGCCGGGTACACCGAAGCATCGGCGGTCCAGTGCGTCGGCGGGAGCCAGGCGGGCGGTCAGATCACCCTCAAGCTCGGCGAGAGCGCGGTCTGCACGTTCTACAACAAGGACGTCACGCCGAAGCTCAAGCTCGTGAAGAAGGTCGGCGGCAACGTCGTCCCGATCACGAACTGGACGCTCTCGGCGATTCCGACGAATGACAACGCTCCTTCGTTCTCGGGTGACGGCACAGCGAACGGCGACATCTGGGCGAACACGACCTACAACCTCTCCGAGGCGCCGGTCAACGGGTTCGAGCACGCGTCGGAGTTCACGGCGAGCAACTGGTCGTGCACGGGCGGCGGCTCGCTCGAGCAGACCGGCACGGGCACCGCGAAGCTCACCGGCATCGCGCTCGGTGCCGACATCACGTGTGAGATCACGAACACGGCGAAGCCCGCGGTCGTGACCCACGACAAGAAGGTCAAGAGCCTCACGGCGAACGCCGACGGCACGTGGACGATCGTCTACGAGGTCACCGTCGAGAACCCGAGCCCGGTGCTCGCGACGACCTACAGCCTCACCGACACGCTCCACTTCGGCGCAGGCGTCACGGTGAACTCGGCGAGCGCAACCGTCACCGGCGGGCCGGCGAGCCCGGTCCCGGGCTGGAACGGCGGCGCGAACACGACGCTCGCCCCGGCCGGCACCTCGATTGCCGCCGACGGAACGCACGTCTACACGATCACCGCGAACGCGAAGATCGCGGCGGGTACCTCGTTCGCGAGCGACGGTCCGCTCGACTGCCAGGCAGAGCCTGGCAACCGGGCCTTCCGCAACGTCGCGACGCTCAACGGGCAGATCGACAAGGCCGACTGCGCCGAGCCGACACTCCCGACGGTCGAGAAGCTGCCCGGAACGGCCACGCCCGTCGCCGGCGAGCCCGGCCAGTGGGATGTCGCCTACACGATCAAGGTGACGAACACGACGCCGAACGCGCTCTGGTACACCGCGTCCGACCTTCCGGCCAACGTCACGCTCCCGGCCGGAGTCACCCTCGTGAGCGGTCCGACGGGCGTCCCGGTCGGCGCGATCTCGATCGCGGCAGGCAGCCCCGGAAACCCGACGGTCAACCAGCACCCCATCACGGTCAGGGTGAAGGTCGGTACCGACGCGACGCTCCTGAACTGTGACGCGAAGGATGGCGGTGTCATCAACTCGGCGACCATCACGTCGAGCAACCAGGACCTCCGCGACAGCGCCTGCGTCTCCATCCCGAAGGCGAACATCGCCCACGACAAGGTGGTCGTCCCCGGCAGCGTCGTGCAGGGGGACGACGGCAAGTGGAGCATCCAGTACAAGATCACCGTCAAGAGCACGGGCCCCGCGGGTGGTCTCTACGACCTCTCCGACAGCCTGCAGTTCGCGAACGGCATCACGTACGCGAGCGCGTCGGCGACCGGTCCCGGCGGTGCCGCGATCGGCGGATGGAACGGCAGCGGCGTCCTCGCCGATGACGCGTACATCGGCCCGAGCGGCAGCCCCGACCAGGTGTACACGATCACCGTCACGGGCATCGACGTTCCCGAGGGCGTGATCGGCAACGCCGACAAGGGCGGGGTCTGCCCCGTGCCCGACGGCTCCGGCAAGAAGGCCTTCAACAACGAGGCATCCCTCACTTCGGGCGGCCAGACGGTGAAGGACTACGCGTGCGACAGCCCGACGAAGCCCACGGTCAAGAAGACGTGGACGTCGACCGACCAGGACATCGATTCGGGCACGTGGAACGTCACGTACAAGGTCGAGGTCGACAACTCGAACGGCAAGGCCGGCTACTACTGGCTCACCGAGGTGCCGAACTTCGACCCGGCTGTGACGATCAACTCGTGGACGGTCAAGCAGGGCGACACGGTCGTCATCGATGACCAGGAGTTCACCGACGGCGTCATCGTCCCCGAATCCGACCAGGCTCCCATCGGCGCGAACGCCAAGGTGACGTACACCGTGACGTTCAACGTCTCGGCGCCCCCGGGCTACGAGGCGACCTGTGAGCCGCGCGAAGGCGGGCTCTTCAACGGGGTCGACCTCTACAGCGGCCACGAGACGTCGACGGACGATGACTGCGGCAAGCTCGAGGGCGGCGTCCCGACGGTCGCGAAGACCGTGACCAAGACGCAGCAGCTGCCGTCGGGCGACTGGAAGATCGAGTACGACGTGACCGTCACGGGCAACCCGACGTACACGACCTTCTACAACCTCGACGACACGCTCGAGTTCGGTGCGGGCATCACGCCCACGTCGGCCTCGTGGACCTCGGCCGGCGGCAACCCCGCCAGCGGCATCTGGTCGGCGGGTGAGCTCGACGGCGACAAGACGACGACGCTCGCGACGAACCGTCAGATCGGCCTCGCACCGGCGGCGCACGTCTACCACGTGACGGTCATCGCGCAGATCGCGAAGTCGGCGTACTCCAACCCGGGTGCGCTCGACTGCCAGGTCGGCGACAACGAGGACGGCACGGGCTTCCGGAACGTCGCGATCCTCTACCCGGGCACCCCGCTCGAGCAGCAGGCAGCCGACTGCTCGTCGCCGTCGACACCGACGGTGAAGAAGACGGTGACCTCGCCGGTCACGGCCTCGGGCTCGTCGTGGAAGGTCGGGTACACGATCACGGTCGAGAACTCGAGCGACACGCAGGCCCTGGTCTACGACCTCGACGACGTGCTCGACTTCCCGACCGGCGCGACCATCACGGCTCGCGCGGTCACCTCGAAGCCGGCGAACGCGACGATCGAGCCGAACTGGATCAACGGTTCGAGCGGTCGGATCACGAACGACGTCGAGCTCCCGGGCGACGCGACCCACACGTACGTGATCGAGATCACGTTCAAGACGGGCGGCGACCAGGATGTCTCGAAGACGTTCAAGTGCGAGTCGCAGCACAACCCGCACGGTAAGGGCGCGCTCAACGGTGCGACCGTCATCTCGGGTACGTTCGAGGACTCGGACGAAGACTGCGCCGACATCCCGGTGACCGTCGAGGTCCACAAGACGTGGAAGCTCAACGGACGCGCGTACGACGTCGATGACGCCGCGAAGAAGGGTCTCACGGCCACGCTCACCCTCGGCACCCCGCCGACCGGCAAGGTCTGGGACACCGTCTACAGCCCGTACGAGGCCGGCTCGAAGGTGAAGATCGGCGAGAAGGACGTCCGGTTCCCCGACGGCTGCAAGCTCGATGAGAGCAAGGGCCTCGGCGAAGTGACGCTCACGAAGCCGCACAACGAGTTCGACGTGTTCAACTTCGTCGAGTGCAAGCCCATCCCGGGTCTCGTCAAGAAGGAGATCGCGACCAGCCAGCAGCCGAACGGCGAGTGGGTCATCATCTACCAGCTGACCGTCTCGAACGACAGCACGGTGGTCGGGATGACCTACGACCTGAAGGACTCGCTCTCGCAGTTCGGTGCCGGGATCACCCCGGTCTCGGCCAGCTGGGTCGGTCCCGGTCCCTCGTCGGGCTCCTGGAACCTGCCGAACACGACGACCACGCTCGCCAACGACAAGATCCTCGGTCCCGACTCCCAAGCGGTGTACACCGTGACGGTGCGCGCGAAGGTCTCGGCCGACGCGTGGGACGGCGGCAAGCACGGCAAGCCGGGCGTCAAGTGCCTCGGCGGTGAGAAGGAGGGCGGCTTCAACAATGTCGGCACCCTCGAGGTCGACCACAAGAAGCTCGTCGCGAGCGACTGCTCGGAGCCGGGCCGTGCGACGGTCGAGAAGCACCTCGTCAAGGTCGACCGCATCGACAACCCGAACGACCCGAACTACGGGAACTTCAAGGTCGACTACGTCGTGACCGTGACGAACGCCAGCTCGAAGGGTCTCTACTACGACCTTCACGACCAGCTCGGGTTCCCCGACGGCGTGCAGATCGTGTCGGCCCACGCGACGGCCTTCCCGCCGTACAACGTGAGCGCGTGGAACGGGCAGTCGGTGACGAAGCTCGCCGACGGTCGGATCATCGCGGCCCAGTCCGGGTTCTTCCCGACGGTCCACACGTACGGGATCTCCGTGATCGCGAACGTCTCGCACATCGAGGACATCGATGACGTGAAGTGCGTGAAGCACGAGAGCGGCAAGGGCTTCTTCAACCAGGCCGCATTGCTCAACGGCACGGTGCTGACGAAGGTCGACGACTGCGACACAATCCCGGTGGGTCTCATCCGCCTCAACAAGGTCGTCGACAACTCGGCCTTCGACGGCAAGGACCTGCCGGCTCCGCCGCTGCAGAAGGGAGACTGGAACCTGACGGGCAAGTCCCCGCTCGCCGAGGTGACGGAAGACGGTGACGACGGCATCTCGTTCGTCGTCCCAGCCGGCAACTACGCCCTCAGCGAGGCGGTCGTCCCGGCTCGCTCGGGCTCGCCGCTGCTGCCGTACTACCACGCCGAACCTTGGGTCTGCACCGACACCCCCTCGGGTGACGCCGTGGGCACGGTCAAGGTGGGCAAGCTGACCGACTGCACGATCGAGAACGTCGCATCCTTCGTGGATGTCAGCATCGAGAAGTCGTACGTCCTCCCCGATGGCGAGACGGCGATCGAGGCCGGCACGCCGTTCGACTTCGTGCTCGAGGTCACGAACAACAGCAGCCAGTCGGTGGCCGAACTCGACGTGACGGACCTCATCGATCCCGAACTCGACGTGACCGGGCCTGCGACGTTCGTCGGACAGGGCACGTGGACGGAACTCACTCCGGCCGACGACTCCGAGACCGAGGAGAACGAGTCCAACGCGTTCGCCGCACACGGTGTCGGGCCGTTCGAGCCCGGGCTCGTGGTGACGATCACCATCCCGGTGGTCATCACGCCGGTCCCGGTCGACCTGCCGCCCGCCGTCGGTCCCGACGACCCGGCGCCGACGCCTCCGGCCGTCAATGAGAACCCGATTCCGAACCGCGCGTGCGTGAGCCTCACGCCGCCGACGGAGCAGGGCGAAGACACGACGGCCCGTGGCATCCAGACGGCGACGTTCGGCGGCGGACACGGGGGCTTCCCGTGGCCGTGGTGGCCGCACGACCCGAAGGACCCGAAGCCTCCGGTGACGGACCCGTTCCTCGGTGACCTCGTTCCGGTCAACGACTGCGACGACGTCGAGGTTCCGCGCAAGTGGATCCAGCCCAACGCCTACGTCCGCTGCATCGCAGACGTGCCGTGGCTGTACTACGACGTGCAGGTCAGCGACAACGTCGCTCCCGAGGAGATCACGGTGACGTGGACCTCGGCCGACGGCAGCCTCACCAAGGAGCAGACGATTCCGTGGGATGCGCGTTCGGGTCGGTTCCTCTGGCCGGGTGCTGCGGTGGATGAGAATGGGATTCCGTATGAGTTCCCGGGGTGGCGTCCGATCACGGAGCAGGATCTGATCACGCCGCCGACGCCGGGGGATCGGTTCTTGGATCTGATCTTGGATGAGACGGTGCCGACGTATCCGTGGCGTGACATGGTGAACCCGGCGACGATCACGTTCTCGATCAACCCGTCGGAGTCGGTGCTTGCGGCGTACCCGATGGCGTTGCCGACGTGTGCGATCGATCGGCCCGAGGTGGTGAACATTCTGAAGTCCTCGAGTGTGACGTCGGCTGTGCCGGGGAGCTCGTTCGAGTACACGTTGTCCACGACCGCGACGGGTACGGGTGCTGCGGAGAACGTGACGTTGTTCGATGAGATCCCGGCCGACCTGCGGGTGGATGAGATCACGACGGCGGGTGCGCCGGCGTTCCCGCGGTACGAGAACTGCGCGGTCACGGGTCAGGATGCTGCCGGGTACGGCGGCACCCTGCGGTGCGACCTGCTCGGGGTGTTGGGTCAGAACTATCCGACGGCTCCTGATGTGGTGCTGGCGGTGACGTTGAACCCGAGGACCACGGCGTCCAGTGAGACGAACACGGGTGAGCTGTGCTACGTGGAGTCTGGTGATGTCGCCGCGCAGGTGCTGTGCGATGAGTCGACGGTCGTGGTCCGGGTGCCTCATGGGATGCCGGCGACCGGGTTCGCGGGTGGTCCGTGGGTCTGGGGTGCGGCTGGGTTGATCGTGCTGGGCGGGATCGCGGTGGTCTACACGATCACCCGGCGCCGCAAGGACGGCACCCAGGTCGAGTAACGGCTGACAGTCCCGGCGGGGCGCATTCGGAGACATCCGGATGCGCCCCGCTTTCGTGCGCGGCGCGGCTTGCCGCGCCGTGAGGAGCTCGAGACATCCGGATGTCTCGGAGGCACACGAGAGGCCGGTGCCCTACGGGCACCGGCCTCTCGTCGTGTGGTTCTGCCGAAGCAGGCGCTCGTCAGGCGCGACCGCGCATGACCGCCTGCTTGACCTCGGCGATGGCCTTCGTGACCTCGATGCCGCGCGGGCACGCCTCGGTGCAGTTGAAGGTCGTGCGGCAGCGCCACACGCCCTCTTTGTCGTTCAGGATGTCGAGGCGGACCTTGGCCTCGTCGTCGCGCGAGTCGAAGATGAAGCGGTGCGCGTTGACGATCGCGGCGGGCCCGAAGTACTGGCCGTCGGTCCAGAAGACGGGGCAGCTCGACGTGCACGCCGCGCACAGGATGCACTTCGTGGTGTCGTCGAAGCGGGCGCGCTCGGCGACCGACTGCACGCGCTCCTTGCCGGGCGCGGCGGCCGTCTTCGGCTGGAGGAAGGGCTGCACCTCGCGGTACGAGGCGAAGAACGGCTCCATGTCGACGACGAGGTCCTTCTCGAGGGGGAGACCCTTGATCGCCTCGACGTAGATGGGCTTCGAGATGTCGAGGTCCTTGATGAGCGTCTTGCACGCGAGCCGGTTGCGGCCGTTGATGCGCATCGCGTCGGAGCCGCAGATGCCGTGCGCGCACGAGCGGCGGAACGTCAGCGAGCCGTCCTGTTCCCACTTGATCTTGTGGAGCGCGTCGAGCACGCGGTCGGTCGCGAACATCTCGACGTCGAAGTCCTGCCAACGCGGTTCGGTGTCGACGTCGGGGTCGAACCGGCGGATGAGGAACGTGACCGTGAAGGACTGGATGGGCGCGGCCTCTGCGGGCGGCTGCTCGAGCGTGGCGATCGACACGTCAGTACTTCCTCTCCATCGGCTGGTAACGGGTGATGGTGACCGGTTTCCAGTCGAGCCGGATGTGGTCGGACGCATCGGACGAGTGGGCGTCGCCCGTGAGGTACGCCATCGTGTGCTTCATGTAGTTCTCGTCGTCGCGCTTGGGGTAGTCGTCGCGCATGTGGCCGCCGCGGCTCTCCTTGCGGTTGCGGGCGGAGTACACGACGACCTCGGCGAGGTCGAGGAGGAAGCCGAGCTCGACGGCCTCGAGGAGGTCGGTGTTGAACCGCTTGCCCTTGTCTTGCACGGCGACGTTCTGGTAGCGCTCGCGCAGTTCTGCGATGACGTTCGTGACGTGCGCGAGCGACTCGTCGGTGCGGAACACCTGGGCGCCCTTGTCCATCTCGTCTTGCAGCTCTTTGCGGATCGCCGCGATGCGCTCGGTGCCGGTGGAGTCGCGGAGCGTGTCGAGCATGCCCTTCACGAAGCCCGCGGGGTTCGCGGGGAGCGGCGTGAAGTCGACGGTCTTGACGTACTCGACGGCGTTGCGGCCGGCGCGCTTGCCGAAGACGTTGATGTCGAGCAGCGAGTTCGTGCCGAGTCGGTTCGACCCGTGCACCGACACGCACGCGCATTCACCCGCGGCGTAGAGGCCGGGGACGACGGTGTCGTTGTCGCGGAGCACCTCGGCGGCGACGTTCGTCGGGATGCCGCCCATGGCGTAGTGCGCCGTCGGCATGACGGGCACGGGCTCGACGACGGGGTCGACGCCGAGGTACGTGCGGGCGAACTCGGTGATGTCGGGGAGCTTCGTCTCGAGCACCTCGGCGCCGAGGTGCGTGCAGTCGAGGAGCACATAGTCTTTGTGGGGGCCCGCACCGCGGCCTTCGGCCACCTCTTGCACCATGCAGCGGGCGACGATGTCGCGCGGCGCGAGGTCTTTGATGGTCGGGGCATAGCGCTCCATGAAGCGCTCGCCCGACGCGTTGCGGAGGATCGCGCCCTCGCCGCGGGCGCCCTCGGTGAGCAGGATGCCGAGACCGGCGAGGCCGGTCGGGTGGAACTGGAAGAACTCCATGTCTTCGAGCGGGAGCTTCTTGCGCCAGATGATGCCGACGCCGTCGCCCGTGAGCGTGTGGGCGTTCGACGTCGTCTTGAAGATCTTGCCGAAGCCGCCCGTCGCGAAGATGATCGCCTTCGCCTGGAACACGTGGAGTTCGCCCGTCGCGAGCTCGTATGCGACGACGCCCGAGGGCTGCTCGACCCCGTCGACCTCGGTCATGACGACGTCGAGGGCGTAGTACTCGTTGTAGAACTCGATGCCGAGCCGGACGCAGTTCTGGAAGAGCGTCTGCAGGATCATGTGGCCGGTGCGGTCGGCCGCGTAGCATGCGCGGCGGACGGGCGCCTTGCCGTGGTCGCGCGTGTGGCCGCCGAAGCGGCGCTGGTCGATCTTGCCGTCGGGCGTGCGGTTGAACGGCAGGCCCATGTTCTCGAGGTCGATGACGGCGTCGATGGCCTCTTTCGCGAGGATCTCGGCGGCGTCCTGGTCGACGAGGTAGTCGCCGCCTTTGACGGTGTCGAAGGTGTGCCACTCCCAGCTGTCTTCTTCGACGTTCGCGAGGGCCGCGGCCATGCCGCCCTGCGCAGCGCCCGTGTGCGACCGCGTCGGGTAGAGCTTGGAGATGACGGCGGTCTTCGCGCCGGGGCCGGCCTCGATCGCCGCACGCATGCCGGCGCCGCCGGCGCCGACGATGACGATGTCGTACTGGTGGTAGTGGACGCCGTCGACGACCGCGGTCTCGACGTGGTTCTCGGTGCTCACGGGTCTCCTATGCGGCGCAGAACGAGGGAAGCAGATCGGCGGGCGAGCCGACCGGGCACGGGTCGAACGTGAAGACGACGAGCGTGCCGAGGACGATGAGCGCGACGACGGCGAGGAGGATCGCGCCCTTGAGGATGCGCTGCACGGTGCCGGGCTTCGTGTAGTCGTTGACGACCGTGCGCATGCCGTTGCCGCCGTGGATGAGCGCGAGCCAGAGCATCAGGATGTCCCACCACTGCCAGAACGGGTCGGCCCACTTGCCGCCCACGAATCCGAAGTCGATGGCGTGGACGCCCTCGCCGACGAGGAGGTTCACGAAGAGGTGTCCGAAGACGAGCACGATGAGCACGACGCCCGAGACGCGCATGTAGATCCAGCCCCACTTCTCGAGGTTCGGGCCGCGCTTGGGCGCGGGACGAGCCGGAGTGCGGGGCGCTTCGATGGTGGTGGTCACAGTCGATCCCCCGTTCAGTGGCTGAAGACGTTGATGAGGTGGCGGGGCGCGAAGCCGAGCATCGTGACGACCCACAGGCCGACGACGATCCAGAAGAGCAGCTTCTGGTGGCGCGTCGCCCAGGCCCAGAAGTCGACCAGGATGACGCGGATGCCGTTGAACGCGTGGAACACGATCGCGCCCACGAGGGCGACCTCGCCGAGGCCCATGATGGGCGTCTGGTATGTGCCGATGACGGCGTTGTAGGCCTCGGGGCTCACACGGACGAGCGCCGTGTCGAGGATGTGCACGAGAAGGAAGAAGAAGATCGCGACACCGGTGATGCGGTGCAGCACCCATGACCACATGCCCTCTCGGCCGCGGTAGAGCGTGCCGCCCGGCCGCTCTTTGGCCGGGGTGGGTGCGGTCAGGGTTCCTGCCTGAGTCTCTGGCATGAACAACCCTCCATGGCTTGTGGCCCGGCGTGACGACGGCGGGCGTCCGGGCGCGAAATGCCCGATGCGAGTCTAGTCCCGGGTGCTCGGGCGCGCCGCTTAGGTCGTCCTAAGTCTCTCGACGTCGAGACATCGAATCGACGCTGCCCCGGGGAAGGGCCGCCCAGTACGCTGGACGGATGCAGGATGCCCCACTCGACCGCTTCTACAGCATCATCCCGGCCGGCGGCGTCGGGTCGCGGCTGTGGCCGCTCTCTCGCGCCGATGCTCCGAAGTTCCTCCACGACCTCACGGGGTCGGGCCAGACGCTCCTGAAGGACACGTGGGACCGACTGGCCCCGCTCTCGGGAGACCAGCGGATCATGGTCGTCACGGGTCGCGCCCACCGGGCCGCCGTCGAGGAGCAGCTCCCCGACCTCGCCGACGTCAACGTCGTGCTCGAGAGCGAGCCGCGCGATTCGACGGCCGCGATCGGCCTGGCCGCCGCGATCCTCGAGCGGCGCGAGCCGGGCGTCATCGTCGGCTCCTTCGCCGCCGACCACGTCATCTCGGGCTCGGCGCTCTTCGCGCAGGCGGTCGCCGACGCGGTCGCGGCCGCCGACGCGGGCTACATCGTCACGATCGGCATCACGCCGACCGAGCCCGCCGTCGGGTTCGGCTACATCGAGTGCGGGCCCGATGTCGACATCGACGGCGCCCACCACGTCGAGTCGGTCGCGAGCTTCGTCGAGAAGCCCGACCTCGCGACCGCCAAGCGCTACCTCGAGGGCGGCAAGCACCTGTGGAACGCGGGCATGTTCATCGCGCGCGCCGACGTGCTCCTCGCCGAGATCGCGCGCAACAAGCCCGAGCTGCACGCGGGCCTCGTCGAACTCGCCGAAGCGTGGGACGACCCCTCGACGCGCGGCCCCGCCGTCGACCGCGTCTGGCCGAAGCTCGAGAAGATCGCGATCGACTACTCGGTCGCCGAGCCTGCGGCCGCCGGAGGGCGGCTCGCCGTCGTTCGCGGGCACTTCCAGTGGGACGACGTCGGCGACTTCGCGTCGCTCGCGAAGCTCAACACGGCGGGGCGCTCCGGCGAACTCGCGATCCTCGGACCGGGTGCGCGCGTGCTCGCCGATGCGTCGAGCGGCATCGTCGTGAGTCGCTCGAAGCGGGTCATCAGTCTCATCGGCGTGCACGACATCGTCGTCGTCGACACGCCCGACGCGCTCCTCGTGACCACGAGCGAGCACGCCCAGCGTGTGAAAGCGGTCGTCGACGCGCTCCGCCTCGGCGGCTCGGGCGACGTCCTTTAAACAGAGAGCAGGGCAACGGATGCTTCGAGCACGACGGATTCTCGCGATCGGAGCCGTCGTCGCGGCATCCGTCGCCTTGACCGCCTGCCAGGCGGCGCCCGAGCCGGGCGACGGCGGCGACGTCGCCGCCGACGAGTGCGTGCGGATGGTGACGAACTCGGGCGGCCTCGAAGACCGTTCGTTCAACCAGTCCACGTGGGAGGGGCTGCAGCAGGCCGAAGACGAGTTCGGGGTCACGGCACGCGCGCTCGTGTCGACGGGCGAGACCGATCTCGTGCCGAACGTCGAGCAGGCCGCGGCATCCGGCTGCTCGCTCGTCGTGACCGTCGGCTGGGAGCTCGCCGAGGCGACTACCGCCCAGGCGGCCGCGCATCCCGAACTCGCCTTCGCGATCGTCGACGAGACCGTCGACGCGCCGAACGTGAAGCCCGTCGTCTTCGACACGGCGCAGGCGTCGTTCCTCGCGGGCTACCTCGCGGCGGGCGTCTCGAAGACGGGCGTCGTCGCGACCTTCGGCGGCGGCAACCAGCCTCCGGTGACGCTGTTCATGGACGGATTCGTCGACGGCGTCGCCGCCTACAACGAGGCGCACGGCACGAGCGTGCGCGCCCTCGGGTGGAACAAGGAGGCGCAGGACGGCTCGTTCACGGGCGACTTCGAGGACGTCAACAAGGGCCGCGTGCTGACCGACGGGTTCATCGACCAGGGCGCCGACGTCATCCTGCCCGTCGCGGGCCAGGTGGGGGAGGGCGCCGCGGCGGCAGCCGTCGGCCGGGCGGGGGTGTCGATCATCTGGGTCGACAGCGACGGATTCGAGACGCTGTCGGCCGAGTTCCGGCCGATCCTGCTCACGAGCGTGCTGAAGAACACCCAGCAGGCGATGGTCGAGATCGTCGGCGACGTGCTCGACGGGTCGTTCACGAACGAGCCGTACGTCGGCACGCTCGAGAACGGCGGGGTCGAGATCGCGCCGTTCCACGACCTCGCCTCGCTCGTGAGCCCCGAGCTCGAGGGCGAGATCGAAGGGCTCCGCCAACGCATCATCGCGGGAGACCTCGTCGTCGAGTCGCCCTCGTCTCCGTAGCCGGGTCTGCTCATATGAGCAGATTGTCGCGTCTTCATAACCATTGGGATTCCCACTCGCAACTCCCCTGAGGGGAACGCGCAACATTCGGTAACGTGATTCCACCAACCCCGCGTCGGTCGGGGTGCAGTCTTTGGAGGAACACTGTGAGGATCACGACGAAGAAGGGCGCCCTGGGCGGTCTCGCGCTGCTCGGCGCCGCGGCCCTGCTGGCCGGCTGTGCGGCCGCTCCCGAGGAGTCGGGCGACGGCGGCGGCGAAGCCGCGAGCGACTTCCTGCCCTGCATGGTCTCCGACTCGGGCGGCTTCGACGACAAGTCGTTCAACCAGCTCGGCGCCGAAGGCCTCGACAAGGCCGCGGCTGAGCTCGGCGTCACCCCCATCAAGGTCGAGTCGCAGGCCGAGACCGACTTCGCGTCGAACCTGCAGAGCCTCGTCGACCAGAACTGCAACGCCATCGTCACGGTCGGCTTCCTGCTCGCGCCCGCAGCCCTCGAGTCGGCGACGGCCAACCCCGACATCGACTACATCTCGGTCGACGACATGGTCGACACCGACTTCGACGGCACGACCGACGCACCGAACATCAAGCCCATCATCTTCGACACCGCCCAGGCCGCGTTCCTCGCCGGGTACCTGTCGGCGGGCGTATCGGAGGCCGGCAAGGTCGGCACCTTCGGCGGCATGAACATCCCGACCGTGAGCATCTTCATGGACGGCTTCGCTCAGGGCGTCGACTTCTACAACCAGGAGAACGGCACGGCCGTGCAGGTCATCGGCTGGGATCGCGCAGCGCAAGACGGCTCGTTCACGGGCGGCTTCGAGGCCAACGACGGTGCGCGCCAGCTCGCCCAGGGCATCATCGACCAGGGCGTCGACGTGCTCCTGCCCGTCGGCGGCCCGATCTACCAGTCGGCCGCCGTCGCGATTCGCGACTCGGGCCGCCAGATCGCCCTCATCGGCGTCGACGCCGACGTGTTCGAGACCGACCCCTCGGTCGGCGACCTCCTCCTCACGTCGATCCTCAAGGGCATCGACGTCGGTGTCCACGAGGCCGTCGTCGAGGCCGGCAACGGCAACTTCGACCCGACCCCGTTCATCGGCACGCTCGAGAACGAGGGCGTCGGTCTCGCGGACTTCCACGACTGGGCCGACCGCGTTCCGGCCGACCTCGCCGACAAGGTGACCGCGCTTGCCGACAAGATCAAGTCGGGCGAGGTCGAGGTCGAGTCCTACCTCGCGGGCTGACACCCGAAGATCGCACGACGGGGAGGCCGGCTCGCGCCGACCTCCCCGTCGTCGTTCCCGCGGCGTGCGGAGGAGACATCCGCAACATCTGAGCACTCGTCGAAATCGGCCTCCGACATTCGCGCAGCATCTGCTGCATTCGCAGGCCCGTCACTAGGATCGGTCACATGAAACTCGAGCTTCGGGGTATCACGAAGACGTTCGGTTCTCTGGTCGCCAACGACCACATCGACCTCACCGTGGAGGCCGGGGAGATCCACTGTCTGCTGGGTGAGAACGGGGCGGGCAAGTCGACGCTCATGAACGTGCTCTACGGCCTCTACCAGGCAGATGCGGGCGAGATCCTGCTCGACGACGAGGTGCAGCACTTCGCCGGTCCGGGCGACGCGATGCGTGCCGGCGTCGGCATGGTGCACCAGCACTTCATGCTCATCCCCGTCTTCACGGTCGCCGAGAACGTCATGCTCGGCCACGAGCAGACCAAGGGCCTCGGGCGGCTCGACCTGGCGGCGGCGCGCGCGAAGGTTCGCGAGATCAGCGACCGGTTCGGGTTCGACGTCGACCCCGATGCGCTCGTCGACGACCTCCCCGTCGGCGTGCAGCAGCGCGTCGAGATCATCAAGGCGCTGAGCCGCGACGCCCGGGTGCTCGTGTTCGACGAGCCGACCGCCGTCCTCACGCCCAAAGAGACCGACGAGCTCATGGCGATCATGCGCCAGCTCAAGGAGTCGGGCACGTCGATCGTCTTCATCACCCACAAGCTGCGCGAAGTGCGCGAGGTCGCCGACCGCATCACCGTCATCCGGCTCGGCAAGGTCGTCGGCGAGGCGTCGCCGACGGCGTCGAACGCCGAGCTCGCCTCGCTCATGGTCGGCCGCGCGGTCGAGCTCACGGTGCAGAAGGAGCCGGCGAAGCTCGGCGAACCGGCGCTCGTCGTGAAGGGGCTCACCGTGGTCGACCCCATCGGGCAGCTCGTCGTCAACGACGTCTCGTTCGAGGTGCGTCAGGGCGAGATCCTCGCCGTCGCGGGCGTCCAGGGCAACGGGCAGACCGAGCTCACCGAGGCGCTCGTCGGACTCCAGCAGCGCGTCCAGGGCTCGATCACCCTCGACGGCGTCGAGCTCACGGGCGGCAGCGTCCGCAAGATCCTCAACGCTGGCGTCGGGTTCGTGCCTGAAGACCGCAAAGAAGACGGGCTGGTCGCCGAGATGACGATCGCCGAGAACCTCATGCTCGATCGCTCCGACGGCGAGCCGTTCGTGAAGGCCGGCAACCTCCAGTTGGGTGCCCTCGATGCGTTCGCGAAAGAGAAGGTCGCCGAGTTCGACGTGCGGACGCCCTCGATCGAGACGAAGGTGGGCCGGCTCTCGGGAGGCAACCAGCAGAAGGTCGTCCTCGCGCGAGAGCTCAGCCGCGACCTGCGGCTCCTCGTCGCGGCGCAGCCGACGCGCGGCGTCGACGTCGGGTCGATCGAGTTCATCCACAAGCGCATTGTCGAGACGCGCGACGCCGGAGTGCCCGTCGTCGTCGTCTCGACCGAGCTCGACGAGGTCACCGCCCTCGCCGACCGGATCATGGTCATGTACCGCGGCAAGGTCATCGGTATCGTGCCCGGCGACACCTCTCGCGACACCCTCGGCCTCATGATGGCCGGCGAAGCCCCGACCGAAGGAGCCGCGGCATGAGCACCCCGCAGGGCATGAGCACCCCGCAGAACGATCCCGACGTCGCGATCGAGACGGGCACCGAGGTCCCGCCCGACGAGCCCGTCCGGCTCCCGCCGGCCCCGAGCCCGAATCGCGCTGGGGTCGGGCGCTCCGCGAGATCGCGACGGGCAACGCCATCATCTCGGTGCTCGCCGTCGTGCTCGCGCTCCTCGTCGGCGCGATCATGATCGCGTTCACGAATCCGCGCGTGCAGGAGACATCCGCGTGGTTCTTCGCTCGGCCGGGCGACATGCTCGTCGCGATCTGGGACGCCGTGTCGGGCGCCTACGCGGCGTTCTTCCGCGGCGCGATCTACAACTACCTCCAAGACGACTTCATCACCGCGCTCCGCCCGCTCACCGAGACGCTGCGGTTCGCGACACCGCTCATCGCGGCCGGTCTCGGCGTCGCGCTCGCGTTCCGCGTCGGCATGTTCAACATCGGCGGTCGCGGGCAGATGCTCATGGCCGCCGCGGCGGCCGGCTGGGTGGGCTTCGCGCTCGACCTGCCGTGGGGCGTCCACCTGATCGTCGCCCTTCTCGCCGGTCTCGTCGCGGGGTCGCTATGGGCCGGCATCGCGGGCTTCCTCAAGGCGCGCACGGGGGCGCACGAGGTCATCGTCACGATCATGCTGAACTACGTCGCGTTCTATCTCGTGACCTGGATGCTCCGCACTCCGGGCCTGCTGCAGGCGCCCGGCTCGAACAACCCGCGGACGCCCGCGATCGAAGAGACGGCGCAGTTCCCGCGAATCCTCGCGTGGCTGAACCCGTCGTTCAACCTCCACCTCGGATTCGTCTTCGCGATCCTCTCGGTCGTGCTCGTGTGGTGGATCCTCTCGCGCTCCTCGCTCGGCTTCCAGTTCCGCGCGGTCGGCGAGAACCCCAACGCCGCACGCGTCGCGGGCATCAACGTCAAGTCGATGTACGTCTACGCGATGCTCATCTCGGGCGCGCTCATCGCGCTCGCGGGCGTGAGTCAGGTGCTCGGCGACGCCCGCACGGGCTTCTCGAGCGGCATCGACGCGGGCATCGGCTTCGACGCCATCACGGTCGCCCTCCTCGGGCGCTCGACACCGTGGGGCGTGCTCGCGGCGGGCATCCTGTTCGGCGCGTTCAAGGCCGGCGGCTTCTCGATGCAGGCCGCGCAGGGCGTGCCGATCGACATCGTGCTCGTCGTGCAGTCGCTCATCGTCCTCTTCATCGCCGCGCCGCCGCTCGTCCGCGCGATCTTCCGGCTCCCGGCTCCGGGATCCGCCCCCAAGAAAACCAAGCAGAACGTCACGAAGGAGGTGGCGGCGAAGTGAGCACCGTGACCGAGCCCCAGAACGCGCACGCTCCCGTCGCGGCGTCGCTCGACAAGACCGCCGTCGTCAGCTGGAAGGTGCCGATCGTGTTCGGCGTCGTCACGCTGCTCGCGATCGAGCTCTTCATCGTCATCGGCAACGCGGGGGAGGCGATCTTCCGCGTCTCGGCACCCGGCGACGCCCTCCAGCTTCCCGAGATCCACCTCGACGGGATCATCACGGGGTGGATCACGACGATCCTCCTCGCCGCGATCACGCTCGTGAGCGTCTTCCTCGTGCGCGCCAAGCGCAAGGTGCCGATCTGGATCACGGCGGTGTTCGCCGTCGTCTTCCTGATCGGATTCCTGACGTGGGCGGCTGCGGGTGCGTCGATCCACACGATCCCGATCGCGGGTCTCTTCGCGGGCGCCCTGAGCCTCTCGGTGCCCCTCATCTTCGGTTCGCTGTGCGGCGTGCTCTCCGAGCGCGTCGGCGTCGTCAACATCGCGATCGAGGGCCAGATGCTCGCGGGCGCGTTCACGTCGGCGGTCATCGCGACGACGGTGACGGCCTCGACGGGTCAGCCGTGGATCGGCCTCATCGCGGGCACCGTCGGCGCGTCCGTCGCGGGCGTGCTCGTGTCGTTCGTGCTCGCGGCGTTCGCGATCAAGTACTTCGTCGACCAGGTCATCGTCGGCGTCGTCCTCAACGTGCTCGTCCTCGGCCTGACGAACTTCTTCTTCTCGCAGTTGCTGTCCTCGAACGCGGCGACGCTCAACTCGCCGCCGCGGTTCCCACCGCTCCCGATCCCGTTCCTCGCCGACATCCCCATCATCGGCCCGACGTTCTTCCGGCAGACGATCATCGTCTATCTCGCCTATATCGCCGTCGCCCTCGTCTACTTCGGCCTCTTCCACACCAAGTGGGGCCTCCGCCTCCGCTCGGTGGGCGAGCACCCGCAGGCCGCCGACACGGTCGGCATCAACGTCGCGCGCACGCGCTTCTGGAACGTGTCGCTCGGCGGCGCGATCGCGGGCCTCGGCGGCGCGTTCTTCACGCTCGGGTCGGTCGGCGCGTTCAACCGCGAGATGACGGCGGGCGCGGGCTTCATCGCCCTCGCGGCGGTCATCTTCGGCCAATGGGACCCCATCAAGGCGACGCTCGCGGCGCTCCTGTTCGGCTTCGCGTCGAACCTGCAGAACACCCTCGGCGTCATCGGCTCGGCGGTGCCGAGCGAGTTCCTCCTGAGCCTGCCGTACGTCATCACGATCTTCGCCGTGGCGGGTCTCGTCGGGAAGGTGCGCGGCCCGGCGGCAGCGGGCAAGCCGTACATCAAGGCATAGGGGCGGATGCCTCGGGGCGCGCGCCGCGGAGCGGGCGGGCGGGGCATCCGAACCATCCATCGAAGCATCCGAATCGTCCGTCTCGAAGGGGGCACCATGACCGACCAGACGATCGACTGGCCGCATCTGCGCGACATCGCGCGCGAAGCGATGGCGAAGGCGTACGCGCCGTACAGCGAGTTCCCCGTGGGGGCGGCGGCGATCGTCGACGACGGCCGGATCGTGAGCGGCTGCAACATCGAGAACGCGTCCTACGGCGTGACGCTGTGCGCTGAATGCTCGCTCGTGTCGGCGCTCGTCATGTCGGGCGGCGGCCGGCTCGTCGCATTCACGTGCGTCGACGGGCACGGGGCGACGCTCATGCCCTGCGGCCGCTGCCGGCAGTTGCTCTACGAGCACTCGGCCGAGGGTATGGTGCTCGACACCGTCTCGGGATTCAAGACCATCGACGAGGTGCTGCCCGACGCGTTCGGTCCGCGGCAGCTCGCCGCCTACGCAGGGGATGAACTCGCATGAGCCAAGTGGAGGCCTTCGACGCCGTCGACCTCATCCGTGCCAAGCGCGACGGGCGAGAGCTCTCGACGCCCGAGATCGGCTGGCTCGTCGACGCGTACACGCGCGCGTACGTCGCGGACGAGCAGATGTCGGCCATGACGATGGCGATCTTCCTGCGCGGCATGAGCCGTCGCGAGATCCGCGACCTGACGATGGCGATGATCGCGTCGGGCGAAAGGATGGACTTCTCGGGGCTCGGCAAGCCGACCTCCGACAAGCACTCGACGGGCGGCGTCGGCGACAAGATCACGCTCCCCCTCATGCCGCTCGTCGCGGCGTTCGGGGTCGCGGTGCCCCAGCTCTCGGGGCGCGGGCTCGGGCACACGGGCGGCACGCTCGACAAGCTCGAGTCGATCCCTGGCTGGCGCGCGAACCTCACCAATGAAGAGATGTTCGCGCAGCTGCGCGACCAGGGCGGCGTCATCTGCGCCGCCGGCGCCGGGCTCGCTCCGGCCGACAAGAAGCTCTACGCGCTCCGCGACATCACGGGCACCGTCGAGGCGATCCCGCTCATCGCGTCGTCGATCATGTCGAAGAAGATCGCCGAGGGCACGGGCGCGCTCGTGCTCGACGTGAAGTTCGGGTCGGGCGCGTTCCTCACCGACGTCGACCGGTCGCGCGAGCTCGCGCGCACGATGGTCGAGCTCGGCGAAGACGCCGGGGTCGCGACGAGTGCGCTGCTCACGAACATGAACGTGCCCCTCGGGCTCACGATCGGCAACGCCAACGAGGTGCGCGAGTCGGTCGAGGTCCTCGCGGGCGGCGGGCCGTCCGATGTCCGTGCGCTCACCCTCGCGCTCGCGCGCGAGATGCTCGCGCTCGCGGGCAAGCCCGACGCGGACGTCGAGGCCGCGCTCGACGACGGACGGGCGATGGATGTCTGGCGTGCGACGATCCGCGCCCAGGGCGGAGACCCCGACGCGGCGCTCCCCGTCGCGAAGGAGTCGCACGTCGTCACGGCTGACCGCGACGGCGTGCTCGTGGCGCAAGAGGCCCTGCCGTTCGGCATCGCCGCGTGGCGACTCGGAGCGGGCCGTGCCCGCAAGGAGGACCCCGTGCACCACGCCGCGGGCATCGACCTGCACGCGAAGCCGGGCGACGCCGTGCGGGCGGGGCAGCCGCTCTTCACGCTCTTCGCCGACGACCCAGCGCGCTTCGCGCGCGCGCTCGAGTCGGTGGAGGGCGCCTGGCGCATCGGCGATCCCGGTGACGCGATCGAAGACGGCGGCCCGCTCATCGCCGAGCGGATCGGGCGGTAGCGGATGTCCCGCCCGTCCCGCTGCTCGGAATTCGCCGAGACTTCGCGCCGGGCCCGCCGGTAGCATCGAGACGTGGAGACGAATTCGACGGAGTACCGGCTCGAGGGCGACGGCACCGACATCCGGGCGTTGCCCAAGGTGTCGCTGCACGACCACCTCGACGGGGGCCTGCGCCCGCAGACGATCATCGAACTGGGTGACGCTCTCGGCCTCGCCGTGCCGTCGTCCGACGCCGAGGCGCTCGGCGACTGGTTCGAGACCCAGTCCAACTCCGGCTCGCTCGTCGAGTACCTGAAGACGTTCGACCTCACCACGGCCGTCATGCAGACCCGCGAGGGACTCACGCGCGTCGCACGCGAGTTCGTGCAAGATCTCGGCGCCGACGGCGTCGTGTACGGCGAGATCCGGTGGGCGCCCGAGCAGCACCTGACGGCGGGCCTTTCGCTCGACGAAGCCGTCGAGGCCGTGCAAGAAGGGCTCGAGCAGGGCGCCGACGACGTGCGGCACCTGGGCGGGCGCATTCGCACCGGGCAGCTCATCACGGCCATGCGACACGCCGACCGCGGTCTCGAGATCGCCGAGCTCGCGGTGCGCCATCGCGACCGGGGCGTGGTCGGGTTCGACATCGCGGGCGCCGAGGCGGGCTTCCCGGCGAGCAAGCACCGCACCGCCTTCGACTTCCTCGCGAGCAAGTTCCTGCCGGTCACCGTGCACGCGGGCGAGGCCGACGGCATCGAGTCGATCAAGGGAGCGATCGTCGACGGACGGGCGCTCCGCCTGGGCCATGGCGTGCGCCTCGCCGAAGATCTCGCGATCGAGCGCCAAGACGACGAGAACACCTACGTCTCGCTCGGACAGGTCGCCCAGTGGGTGCGCGATCGCGAGATCGCCCTCGAGCTGAGCCCGTCGTCGAACCTCCAGACCGGCGCGATCGAGGCGTGGGGCGACGAACTCGTCGACCACCCGTTCGACCTGCTGTACCAGCTCGGCTTCCGCGTCACGGTCAACGTCGACAACCGCCTGCAGTCGGCGACGAGCCTCACTCGCGAGCTCGCGCTCCTCTCCGATGCGTTCGGGTACGACCTTGAAGACCTCCTGACCTTCCAGCTCAACGCGGCCTCGGCGGCCTTCCTGCCGCTCGACGACCGCGAGGAGCTCGCCGAGCAGATCGAGGACGGCTTCGACCGGGCCTGAGTCGTCGCCCGACGCGTGAGCGTCGACGCACGCCACCGACCGGTTCACCGCACCGCCCGCACCCCAGAACGGACCCCGATGCCCCTTCCGACGCTTCCCGACTCCGCCGTCGTGCTCGGCGCGCACGCGGCCGACTGGCGTGCCGCGGTGCACGAGGCCGGTCGCGCGCTGAGCCGGTCGGGCGCGACGAAGCCCGAGTACGCCGACCGCATGATCGCCGTCATCGAGGAGTTCGGCGCGTACGTCGTGATCGCCCCCGGGCTCGCGCTCGCGCACGCGCGCCCCGGGTCCGACGTGCGCGCGGGCGGCATCGCGGTCGTGACGCTCGACAAGCCTGTGGCCTTCGGGCACCCCACAACGACCCCGTCCGGGTCGTCGTCGGCCTCGCGGTCGAGAACGCCGAAGACCACGTCGCGTCGGTCGCGGCGCTCGCGAACGCGTTCAACGACCCGCAGGCCGTGCAGAGGATTGCGGATGCCTCGTCGGCAGACGAGGTGCGCGCGGTGCTCGGCGTGTCGGCGACCGCGAGCACGGGAGGGGCGCTCTGATGCGGATCGTCGCCGTGTGCGGGGTCGGGATCGGCACGTCCGCCATCCTGAAGGTCAACGCCGAGCGTGCACTCGATCGGCTCGGGCTCAAGGCCGACGTGTCGGCGAGCGACCTCGCGGGCATCGCCGCTGCCGCAGGCGACGCGCAGATCATCCTGACCTCGAGCGAGCTCGCCGGTCAGGTGCGCGAAGCGCTCGGCCGCACATACGCCGAGATCGTCGAGGTGTCGAACTACTTCGATGTCGACGAGATCGCGAGGCACCTCGAGCGCTCGCTCGGGTAGTCGCCCCGCTGCGCTCGCTCATCAGCACGTCGAAGATGTCGCCCGACACGACCATGACCGCCCGCGCGCCGCGCTCGCCGCGCGAATTCGCCGACGCCGCGGCCTCCGGCGTCCGCTACGCGACAGCCTGCACCGCACACCCGCGAGACCTACCCCCGACACACCTCGACCAAACTCCGGGCAGCTTTCCCGTTCAGCGCGCGGGTGCCGAAGTGCCGGAGCAGCGAAGGATCTGCATCCGAGGGGCACTCGCGTCGAAGCTCCGAGCACGGCCGGTGCCGAAGTGCCGCCATTCCGATGGGAAAAACCTCTTCGGGCGGTCGACGGGATCGACCGGCTGACGTCGTTGACCGGCGGGGCCGGCGTCCGCCGACATTCGCCGGGATTCGCCGGCGTCGGCCGGCGTTCGCGGCGCTCGCTGGCGCTCGGTCCTCGACCGGCGGGTGGCGCGCTCCGAGCGAGCTACACGACGAGGGCCCGCATGCCCGCCTCGAGGGCTTCGAGCGCGGTCTGCGCGGCGGCGCGCCGCTCGGTGACGGTGCCCGCAGTCGCGGCCGTGTCGAGGTAGACCTTGAGCTTCGGCTCGGTCCCGCTCGGGCGCACCATGACGCGGCTGCCGTCGTCGAACACGATGCGGAGCACGTCGGCGGGCGGGAGGTCGCCGAACCCGTCGGCGAGGTCTTCGATGCGGTCGACGCCGATGCCGCCGACCTCGGAGGGCGGCTCTTCGCGAAGGCGCGCCATGACGGCGCCGATCTGCGAGAGGTCGGTCACGCGGATCGAGATCTGGGAGGAGGCGAAGCATCCGAACCGCAGGACGAGGTCGTCGAGGTGATCGGCGACCGTCCGCCCCTCGTACTTGAGCCGCGATGCGAGGTCGAGGAACGCGATCGCCGCCGAGATGCCGTCTTTGTCGCGCACGGTCTCGGGGTTCACGAGGTACCCGAGCGCTTCTTCGAAGCCGAAGATCATGCCGGGCGCGCGCGAGATCCACTTGAACCCGGTAAGGGTGCCGCGGAACTCGAGCCCGAACGCGTCCGCGATCGCCTCGAGCCCGGGCGACGACACGATCGAGCACGCGAGCGTGCCTTCGGGGGCGAGGTCTCCGCCCGCGGCCGCGACCGCGAGCTCGGCGGCGCGCCACCCGAACACGAGCCCGACCTCGTTGCCCGACAGGCGCCGGTAGCCGTCGGCGGCGGAGGCGTCGGGGATCGCGATCGCGAGCCGGTCGGCGTCGGGGTCGTTCGCGATGATCAGTTCGGCGTTCGCGGCGCGCGCGTGCGCGAACGAGAGGTCCATGGCGCCCGGCTCTTCGGGGTTCGGGAACGACACGGTCGGGAACGCCGCGTCGGGTGCGATCTGCTCGTCCACGATCGCGGGCGTCTCGAACCCCGCGGCATCGAGCACGCGCGCGAAGGTCTCCCAACCGACACCGTGCATGGCGGTGTACACGGTCGCGGGCTGCACGCGCCCCGAGACATCCGTCGTCGCGACCGCCGCCGTCGCCGCGACGTACGCGTCGACGACCTCTTCGTCGGCGGTCTCGAAGGCTCCGCGCGGCAGCGCGTCGACCGTCGCACCACCCGCGACCGCGAGGATGTGCGCCGCGATCTCGGCGTCGGCGGGCGCGACGATCTGCGATCCGCCGTTCTCGCCGCCGAGGTACACCTTGTAGCCGTTGTCGTTGGGCGGGTTGTGGCTCGCCGTCACCATGACGCCCGCGCTCGCGTCGAAGTGCCGCACGGCGAACGCGAGCACCGGAGTCGGCAGGAGGCGGGGGAGCAGGATCGCGCGCACGCCCGCGCCCGCCATGAGCTCGGCCGAGTCGCGCGCGAAGACGTCGGAGTTCTTGCGCCCGTCGTAGCCGATCACGACCGACGGCGTCTCGCCGGGCTCGGCGTGCTCGAGGAGGTACGCCGCGAGGCCCGCCGCCGCCTGCGCGACGAGCACGCGGTTCATGCGGTTGGGGCCCGCCGCGATCTCGCCGCGAAGGCCCGCCGTGCCGAAGGCGAGTCGTGTGTCGAAGCGGTCGGCGAGGTCGGATGCCGCGGCCGCGTCGCCTGCGCGAACGGCTTCGACGAGCGCGGCGAGCTCTGCGCGCGTCTCGGGGTCGGGGTCTTGCGCGATCCACGACTCGGCGAACGCCACGCGCTGCGTGTCGCGCTCGGAAAGGTCGGCGTGAGACATCCGGTCGTCTCCTTCGATGGTCGGAAGCGTGGTGATGGTCGCAGCCCCGCGACTACAGCGCCGCGACGATGTCGGCGAGGAGCCGCGAGATCACGGCCTCGGCCGCCCGGCCGGCCTCGATGACCTCGTCGTGGCTGAGCGGGGTCTGCTGGATGCCGGCGGCGAGGTTCGTGATGAGGCTCATGCCGAGGATCTCCATGCCGGCCTGGCGGGCCGCGATCGCCTCGAGCGCCGTCGACATGCCGACGATGTGGCCGCCGATGGCCTTCGCCATCTGCACTTCGGCCGGGGTCTCGTAGTGCGGGCCGCGGAACTGCACGTAGACGCCCTCGTCGAGCGAGCCGTCGATGCCGCGCGCGAGGTCGCGGAGGCGCTTCGAGTAGAGGTCGGTGAGGTCGATGAACGTCGCGCCCTCGAGCGGCGAGTCGGCGGTGAGGTTGATGTGATCGCTGATGAGCACCGGGGTGCCGGGCGTCCACGTCTCGCGGATGCCGCCAGCGCCGTTCGTCAGGATCATGACGTGAGCGCCCGTCGCGGCGGCCGTGCGCACCGAGTGCACGACCCGGCGCACGCCGTGGCCCTCGTAGTAGTGCGTGCGCGCGCCGATGACGAGCGCCCGCTTGCCGTTCGGCAGCAGCACCGACCGGAGCGTTCCGACGTGCCCTTCGAGGGCGGGCTTCGAGAAGCCCGGCACCTCGGTCGCGGGATCGTGTGCGTCGTCTCGCCGATGAGGTCGGCGGCCTTGCCCCAGCCCGACCCGAGGGTGAGGGCGACGTCGTGGTGCTCCACTCCCGTGAGTTCGGCGATGCGCGCCGCCGCCGCCTGGGCGACGACGAACGGGTCGGCAGCGGGATCGTCGAGCGGATTCAGCGCGTCCATGTCCCCATGCTATGGCCGGGTCGGATGTCTCGGCAGGGGGCTGCTCGTCTGCGCGGGCGCCCAGGGGGAACTGACAGAATATGAGCATGGTCTACGAGTTCGAGCGCACCCAGAGAATCGCCGTCCTCGGAGGAGGCCCCGGCGGGTATGAGGCCGCGCTCGCCGCCGCACAGCTCGGCGCCGAAGTCACCCTCATCGAACGTGCGGGCGTCGGCGGCTCGGCCGTGCTCACCGACGTCGTCCCGTCGAAGTCGCTCATCGCGACCGCCGAGGCGTCGAACGCCGTGAAAGAGGCCTCCGAGCTCGGCGTGCAGTTCTTCGCGAAGGGCGACGACGAGAAGGCCGTGAAGCCCCAGGTCGCGATCAACCTCGCAGCCGTCAACAAGCGGCTCCTGGGCCTTGCGGCCAAGCAGTCCGACGACATGCGCACGAACCTCATCGACGCGGGCGTGAACCTCGTGCAGGGCGAGGGCCGGCTCGACGGCCCCAACGCGATCATCGTCTCGACGGCGAAGGGCGGCACCGACTTCGATCGCATCGAGGCCGACACGCTCGTCATCTCGGTCGGCGCGACGCCGCGCGTGCTGCCCTCGGCGGTGCCCGACGGCGAGCGCATCCTCACGTGGACCCAGCTCTACCGCTTGAAGCAGGTGCCCGAGCACCTCATCGTCGTCGGCTCGGGCGTCACGGGCGCCGAGTTCGCGTCGGCCTACCGCGCGCTCGGCGCGAAGGTGACGCTCATCTCGAGCCGCGACCAGGTGCTCCCGGGGGAGGATCAAGACGCCGCGGCCGTCATCGAGAAGGTCTTCAAGCGCAACGGCATGAAGGTCTTGAACAAGTCGCGCGCCGAGTCGGTCGTGCGCGACGGCGAAGAGGTCGTCGCGACCCTCACCGACGGCCGTGAGGTGCGCGGCTCGCACTGCCTCATGGCGGTCGGCTCGATCCCGAACACGAGCGACATCGGACTCGAGGCGGCGGGCGTGCAGCTCTCCGAGTCGGGGCACATCCGCGTCAACCGCGTCGCGCGCACGTCGATGCCGAACATCTACGCGGCGGGCGACTGCACGACCTTCCTCCCGCTCGCGTCGGTCGCGTCGATGCAGGGCCGCACGGCCGTCTTCCACGCGATGGGCGACGTCGTGAACCCGCCCGCGAACCGCAACATCACGTCGAACATCTTCACCCAGCCCGAGATCGCGACCGTCGGATGGACGCAGAAAGAGATCGAAGACGGCGTCGTGCCCGGCCAGATCTACAAGCTGCCCCTCTCGTCGAACCCGCGCGCGAAGATGATGGGCATTCGCGACGGCTTCGTGAAGCTCTTCGCGTCGGCCGGATCGGGCGCCATCATCGGCGGCGTCATCGTCGCGCCGAAGGCGTCCGAGCTCATCTTCCCGCTCGCGCTCGCGGTCGAGCACCGGCTCACGGTCGACCAGTTCGCCGAGGCGTTCCCCGTGTATCCGTCGCTCACGGGCTCGCTCACCGACGCCGCGCGCGCGATGCACGTCGTGCGCTGACACTGACACTGCGGCGCCGAACCGGTAGCGTCGTCCTCAGGGAGTCCGCGAGAGTCCGGGGGGACGCATGAATCTGCGCGTGAAGTCCGTCGAGGCGTCGATCGCCGACGCCTCCGACGAGGAGCGGAGCCTCAAACGCTCGCTCGGCACGGGCGACCTCGCCCTCATGGGCATCGCGGTCGCGGTCGGCGCGGGCATCTTCTCGGTCGGCGCCCAGGCCGCGGCGAACTTCGCGGGCCCGAGCGTCATCCTCTCGTTCATCCTCGCGGCGATCACGTGCGGGCTCGCGATCATGTGCTACGCCGAGTTCGCCTCGACCGTGCCGGTCGCGGGCAGCGCGTACACGTTCACGTACGCGACGATGGGCGAACTCCTCGCGTGGATCATCGGGTGGGACCTCATCCTCGAGCTCTTCACGGCTGCCGCGGTGCTCGCGAAGTACTGGGGCGTCTACTTGTCCGAGGCGTTCCTCGCGTTCGGGTGGAACCTGCCCGCGACGTTCCAGATCGGCTCGCTCACGGTGAGCTGGCCGGCGTTCCTCATCGTCGCGGTGTTCACGGCGCTCCTCGTCGCGGGCACGAAGCTCACGGCGCGCGTCGGAGCGGTGTTCACGCTCATCAAGGTCGGCATCGTCGTCTTCGTCGTCGTGGTCGGCTTCTTCTTCGTGAAGGCGGCGAACTTCTCGCCGTTCATCCCCGAGGCGGTTCCGACCGAGGGCGGGGCGGCGGATGTCTGGACGCAGTCGCTCTTCGCATGGTTCACGGGTGCCGCGCCCGCGCAGTACGGGGTGTTCGGCATGCTCGCCGCGGCATCCCTCGTCTTCTTCGCCTTCATCGGCTTCGACGTCGTCGCGACGAGCGCCGAAGAGGTGAAGAACCCGCAGCGCACCCTGCCGCGGGGCATCTTCATCGGTCTCGCGATCGTGACGCTGCTCTACGTGCTCGTTTCGATCGTCATGACGGGCATGGTGTCGTACCGCGACCTCGCGGCGGAAGACACGCCGTCGCTCGCGACGGCGTTCCGCCTCGTGGGCCAGGACTGGGCGTCGGCGGTCATCTCCTTCGGCGCCCTCGCGGGCCTCACGACCGTCATCATGGTGATCCTCCTCGGGCTCTCGCGCATCGTGTTCGCGCTGAGCCGCGACGGCCTCCTGCCGCGCTGGCTGTCGAAGACGACGGCACGCACGAAGACGCCCGCGCGCGTGCAGATCATCGGCGGCACGGTCGTCGCATTCGTCGCGGCGTTCACCGACGTCGGCCTCCTCGAAGAGATGATCAACATCGGCACGCTCTCGGCGTTCGTGCTCGTCTCGATCGGCGTCGTCGTGCTGCGCCGCACTCGCCCCGATCTGAAGCGCGGGTTCCGGGTGCCGTGGTCGCCGTTCCTGCCGATCCTGTCGGCGGCGCTGTGCGTGTGGCTCATGCTCAACCTCACGACGCTCACGTGGGTGCGGTTCGTCGTGTGGCTCGCGATCGGACTCGTCATCTACTTCTCCTACGGGCGCCGCAAGTCTCGGCTCGGCGGCGGCATCAGCGAGATCGAGCTTCCGACGGCGCAGGGGCAGGAGGCCGACTTCCTGCCCGAGGTGCCTGACAACCGATAGCGGGAGCGTCAGGCGGATGCCTCGGGGCGCGTCACGTGCGGCAACATCCCGCTGCGCGGGGCGGCCCCGCGCATAGGCTCGCGACGTGTCCGCGTCCGAAGCATCCGAAGCCGCCGAAGCCGTCCGAACGGCGGCACCCGAGGGGATCATCCTCGACTGGTTCATCCCGCTCACGGGCGACTCGCGCACCGATGTGAGCCAGGGCTCGGCGATCACGTATACGGGTGAGTCGACGGCGACCCCGCGCCGCAGCGCCGACATCGGCTACCTCTCGCAGATCGCGCGCGCGGTCGACCACCTGGGCTACCACGCCGTGCTCATCCCGACGGGCGGTCACAACGAAGAGAGCTGGGTGTCGGCGACGGCGCTCAGCCAGCACACGCGCGACCTCGACTACCTCGTGGCGTTCCGCCCGGGGCTCGTGTCGCCGACGCTGCAGGCGCAGATCGCGGCGAGCTTCCAGCGGGTGAGCGGCGACCGGCTGCGGGTCAACGTCGTCGTCGGCGGCGACGACGCCGAACAGCGCGCCTTCGGCGACGGCGTCGGCAAGAGCGCCCGCTACCGCCGGGCGGCAGAGTATCTCGCGCTCGTCCGCAGACTCTGGAGCGGCGAGCCCGTCGACCACGACGGCGAGTTCTACCGTGTCGAGGGCGCGCAGCTGCAGCGCCTCGACACCGTGCCCGAGATCTACCTCGGCGGCTCGAGCGACGAGGCGATCGAGGTCGCCGCCGAGCACGCCGACGTCTACCTCACGTGGGGCGAGCCGCCCGTGCAGGCGGGCGAGAAGATCGCGCGCGTGCGCGCCCGAGCGTCGGAGTTCGGGCGATCGCTCCGATACGGCATCCGCCTGCACGTCATCGCGCGCCCGACGTCCGAAGAGGCGTGGCGGGTGGCCGACGCGCTCGTCGCGGGCCTCGACCGCGACGTCGTCGCCAAGGCGCGCGCGTCGTTCCTCGCGTCGGCGTCGGTCGGTCAGCGTCGCCAGGCCGAGCTCGTGTCGGGCGGCCTCACGCGCGACGAGCTCGAGATCGTCCCGGGCCTCTGGGCAGGCGTCGGACTCGTGCGCGGGGGAGCGGGCACCGCCCTCGTCGGCAGCTTCGACGAGGTCGCCGCCCTCATCCGCGACTACCGCGCCCAGGGGTTCACCGAGTTCGTGCTGTCGGGCTACCCGCACCTCGAAGAGGCGTACTGGTTCGCCGAGGGCGTCGCACCGCTCCTCGAGCTCGCGCCGCGAGGCATCCGCCGCTCTGCCGCCGCGTAGCGGCGTCCGGAGGGTCGACTGACGAAACATCCCGATCGGATCCACCGGCTCGTCGGCGCCTCGCAGCAGCCGTCAGAGGACCGCGATCAGCGCTGGGCCGCGTTCATCGAGATCGTCTCGCCGGCGCGCAGTGTCGGCCCGAGCTCGGGGTTCAGGTACCGGACGTCGTCGGCGGTCATCCCGAATCGGGCGGCGACCTCCACGAGGAGATCGTCGGGGGCCACGACATAACGGACGACCTCGGCGTCCTCGATGACGGTGTCTCCTCGTGCGCCGCCAGTCACCCCTGAGTCCACTGCGCGCAGGCCCGAGCGAAGCGGCTGATACGACCACGTGAGCACCGCCTTCGCCGCGGGTGCGGCCGTGCACTCGTCGAGACCGTCAGGCGAGTCGAAGTCTCGGATGATGAGTTCGCGGATCAGGCTCGGGTCGCCGCGGAATGCGTTGAGAGGAACGATTCCCTCGTACACCTCGGGCACCACGTCTGCCCGCTCGTACCCCAAACCCCAGGCGATCTGGCGGCTGTCGCATCCGGGGTCGGGGAAGGATGCGTACGGAAGCGCGGTGATCCCGGAATAGTGAGGGAAATCGATCGCGAAGTCCTCGACCTCGACCGTCAGCATGCCGTCGCCGCGGTTCAACAATTCCACGCTGCCGTGCGCCCCGCCTTCGAACTCGCCGGTCGCGAGCACCCCCGGCGGGAGATCGGGCCACGACGGTCGAACGGACGCCGTCGGTTCGGCCGTCTGCCGGCCGTCGGTCGCGTCGTCGGGCGTCGAGCCGGTGCAGCCTGCGAGGCCGAAGGCCAGAGCCAGGGCTGCGTTCAGGGCTGCGGCACGAGACATGGACCGAGTCTGGCAGAACGGGGGCGACGACACGATGCACGCCCGCGGTTCGTCGCACGGGTCTTCGCCGGCGCCCAGGTGCTCTCGATGCACCCGGCCGCACCGAGACATCCGCTCAGTTCGAGGTGAACAGGATCGCGAGCAGCAGCGCGATGATGAACGTGCTGAACGCGAATGCGATGAGCGTCTGCCCTGTGACCATGCGGCGCGCGCGGGTGGTCACGATCGACACGTCCGACGACGAGAACGTCGTCGCGATCTGGCCCGACAGGTAGAAGTAGTCCATGAACACGGGCGTCGACGCGTCGCCCGGGAACTGGATGCTCGAGACCGCGGCGTCGAGCCGCGCGTAGTGCACGGCGTACGCGTAGACGGTCACGGTCCAGGCGGACACGACGACGCCGAGGGCGAGCGCGTTCGCGAGCGGGCTGTCGAGGAGGCCCGGCGCGATCACGAGGAGCCCGACGGCGAGGATCGCGAAGATCGCCCACTGCGCGTTCGTCGTCGGACCTGCGCCGGCGGCGTCGGCGAGCGTTCGCTCCCGGTGGCGGGCGGTCGTCGTGTCGACGATCCACGCGCGGAAGGTCGCGGCGTCGCGTTTCGTGAACGTTCGGTGTGTGAGCACCGAGTACGAGACCGAGTAGCCGATCCAGAAGACGAACGACGTCACGATGACCGAGTCGGGCGTCACCCTGAACTGCACGAACACGTGGTAGACGGCGGCGGCGGCGATCGTGACGGCCGCCGCGACGACCAGCGCGGCCCGGTTGCGCGCCGAGTCGAACGCGAGGCGCGGCGGATCGCTCGCGGCCGTGGCGGCGGATGCGTCGGGGCCGGCCCCGTCGGTCACGTCGTGCGCTCCATGCTGACAGTGTGGCGATCGCAGACAACGGCGGTCAATGGATGCGCCGTGGCAGATCCTGCACGGCGGGGACGGTGTCGCCGAGGTAGTGTCGCGAAGCATGGAGCACCCGCCGGCCGCGACGCCCGACCGCGAGGGCCACGACCTCGACCGCGCGCTCGACGACCGCGACCGGAGGCACCTCAGGCGATGCCTCGAGCTTGCGCGCGAAGCGCTCGATGCGGGCGACGAGCCGTTCGGCTCGCTCCTCGTCGATGCCGCCGGCGTCGTGCGGTTCGAGGACCGCAACCGCGAGGGCGCCGGCGACGCGACCGCGCACCCCGAGCTCGCGATCGCGCAATGGGCCGTCGCGAACCTCTCGCCCGACGAACGGCGCGCGAGCATCGTGTACACCTCGGGCGAGCACTGCCCGATGTGCAGCGCCGCGCACGCGTGGGTCGGGCTCGGACGCATCGTCTACGCGGCGAGCACCGAGCAGTTCACGCAGTGGCGGCGCGAGGAAGGACTCGCCCCGGGGCCGGTCGCGCCGCTCCCGGTCGCCGTCGTCGCACCCGGTGTCCCCGTCGCAGGGCCCGATCCCGAGCTCTCGGCCGAGGTCCGCGAGCTCTACCGGACGCTCCTGCGCTCCAGGCGCTGACGAAGGCGGATGCCCCGGCCGCACGCGTGCGGCCGGGGCATCCGGAATCTCAGGCGACGCCTACGCGTCGGCGATCGAGAGCAGCAGGTGGCCGCTCGAGACCGTCGTGCCGGGTTCGGCGTTGACGGAGCCGACGACGCCGTCTTTGTGGGCGGTGATGGGCTGCTCCATCTTCATGGCCTCGAGGACGAGCACGAGGTCGCCCTTGACGACGCGGTCGCCCTCGGCGACGGCGACCTTGACGATCGTGGCCTGCATCGGCGCCTTGACGGCGTCACCCGTGGCGGTGTCGATCGTGTGCGACGCCGTGCGGCGCTTCGGGGCGGGGCCGAGCGTGCGGGCTCCCGGTGCGCCGCCGCCCCCCGCGAGCTTCTTCGGCAGCGTGACCTCGATGCGGCGGCCGTCGACCTCGACGACGACGCTCGCGCGCGCGGCCGGGCCGCGGACCTCTTCGAGCTCGCCCGTCCAGGGTTCGAGCCGGTTGTCATACTCGGTCTCGATCCAGCGCGTGTACACCGAGAACGGCTCGTCGCCCTCGGGTGCGAAGGCCGGGTTGCGCACGATGTCGCGGTGGAACGGGAGCACGGTCGGCAGGCCGATGACCTCGAACTCGGCGAGGGCGCGGCGTGACCGGGCGAGGGCCTCCTGGCGGTCTTTGCCCGTCACGATGAGCTTCGCGAGGAGCGAGTCGAACGCGCCCGAGATGACGTCGCCCGAGGTGACGCCCGAGTCGATGCGCACGCCGGGGCCGCCGGGCAGGCGGAGTTGGTGCACGGGGCCGGGGGCGGGGAGGAAGCCGCGGCCGGGATCTTCGCCGTTGATGCGGAACTCGATCGAGTGGCCGCGCGACTCGGGGTCGGGGTAGTCGAGCACGCCGCCCTCGGCGAGGCGGAACTGCTCGCGCACGAGGTCGAGGCCCGTGACCTCTTCGGACACGGGGTGCTCGACCTGGAGGCGCGTGTTGACCTCGAGGAACGACACCGTTCCGTCTTGACCGATCAGGAACTCGCACGTGCCCGCGCCGACGTAGCCGACCTCTTTCAGAATCGCCTTCGAGGCGTCGTAGAGGAGCCGGCGCTGCTCGTCGGTGAGGAACGGCGCGGGCGCCTCTTCGACGAGCTTCTGGTGGCGGCGCTGCAGCGAGCAGTCGCGCGTCGACACGACGACGACGTTGCCGTGCTGGTCGGCGAGGCACTGGGTCTCGACGTGGCGCGGCTTGTCGAGGTACTTCTCGACGAAGCACTCGCCGCGGCCGAACGCCGCGACGGCCTCGCGCGTGGCCGACTCGAACAGCTCGGGCACCTCTTCGCGCGTGCGGGCGACCTTGAGACCGCGGCCGCCGCCGCCGAAGGCGGCCTTGATCGCGACGGGCAGGCCGTGCACGTCGACGAAGTCGAGCACCTCGTAGGCGTTCGCGACGGGGTTGAGGGTGCCGGGCGCGAGCGGGGCGCCGACCTTCTCGGCGACGTGGCGCGCGCTCACCTTGTCGCCGAGGCGCTCGATGGCCTCGGGCGACGGGCCGATCCAGATGAGGCCCGCGTCGATGACCGCGCGCGCGAAGTCGGAGTTCTCGGCGAGGAAGCCGTAGCCCGGGTGCACGGCGTCGGCGCCCGAGCGGCGCGCGACCGACAGGAGCTTCTCGATGACGAGGTAGGTCTCGGCGCTCGTCGTGCCGTCGAGGGCGTACGCCTCGTCGGCGAGCTTCACGTGCCGGGCGTCGCGGTCCTGGTCGGCGTAGACGGCGACGGAGGCGATCCCGGCGTCGCGGGCGGCGCGGATGACCCGGACGGCGATCTCTCCGCGGTTGGCGATGAGGACTTTGGTGATGCGCGGCATGATCCTCAAGCCTATTGACGGGCGGGAGAACGACTTTGGGTGCCGCACACAAAAGATGGTGGATGTCTCGTGGCAAGCCCACAATCGACGCGGCGGGTCGCGCGTGGACCGCTCAGGGGCTCAGCGGCGGTTCCACAGGTCGGTCCACGTCGCGCCGAGCTCGCGCACGAGCTCGCGGAGGGTCGCGAGCGAAAGCCCCACGACGGTCGACGGGTCGCCCTCGACGCGACGGATGAACGGGCCGCCGAGCGAGTCGACCGTGAAGGCGCCCGCGACCTCGAGCGGTTCGCCCGTCGCGATGTACGCGTCGATCTCGGCCTCGTCGAGCCGCGCGAACTCGACGGTCGCGACGGCGGGTCGGCCGACCCCGCGGGCGCGCCCCGAGGCATCCGCCGCTGCGCTCTGCCGCGCGTCGACGAGCCAGTGCCCCGACCACAGTTCGCCCGACCGCCCGCTCTGCGCGAGCCAGCGCTCGCGCGCGACCTCGGGCCGGTGCGGCTTGCCGTTGATGCGCCCGTCGACGACGAAGACCGAGTCGCCGCCGAGCACGAGCCCGTCGATGGGCTCGCCGCCGGGAGTCGCCCCGAGCACCGCTTCGGCCTTCGCCTGCGCGAGGGCCTGCACGAGTTCGGGGGCGTCGAGCGGGCCGCGCTCGGCCTCGATGCGTTCGACGAGCGCCTCCTCGTCGACGCCCGGCGAGATCGTCACGGGCTCGATGCCCGCCTGCCGGAGGAGTTGCAGACGGGCCGGCGACGTCGAGGCGAGGTAGAGGCGCATGCGACCATCCTGCCGCGTTCCCGCGCGTTCGCTCAGGCTCGCGTGGGACGATTTCAGGATGCCTCGTGCCCAGCGCCCCGCCCGCCGTCCCGCCCGCCCCGCCCGCGAAGGCGCCGCGTCGCAGCGCGGTCGCGACTCGCGTCCCGCCAAGGCGCCGGCGACCGACGGGCCCGTGCTCGAACTCGACGTCGAGCGCATCGCGCACGGCGGCGTCGCGGTCGCACGTCACGAGGGCCGGGTCGTCTTCGTCGCCGACGCGATCCCGGGCGAGCGCGTCCGCGCTCGCGTGGCGGATGCCTCGAAGGACCGCTTCTGGCGTGCCGACACCGTCGAGGTGCTCGAGGCATCCGCCGACCGTCGGGCGCACGCGTGGCCCGAGGCATCCGTCGATCGCGCGCCCGAGCGCCGCGCGGGCGGCGCCGAGTTCGGACACATCCGGATGTCGCGCCAGCGCGCCCTGAAGGCCGAAGTCCTGACCGACGCGCTGTCCCGCTTCGCGGGGCTCGAGCGCGACGTCGTCGTCGAGGCCGTCGACCCGGCCCACGCGCCGGGCGTCGACGCCGACGCCGGCACGGGCTGGCGCACGCGCGTTCGGCTCCACGTCGACCGCGACGGGCGCGTCGGCCCGTACGCATCGCGCAGTCACACGGTCGTGCCCGTCGAGACGCTCCCGCTCGCGACGCCCGAGCTGCAGGCGATCGCGCGCCTGTCCGACCGGTTCGCCGGCGCCGAGTCGATCGACCTCGTCGCCCCCGCCGGCGGCGCGCCCGAACTCGTGATCGACGCGCCCCGACGCAGCCCCCTCATCCACGAGGAGGTTCTCGGCCGCACGTTCCGCCTCGACCGCGGCGGCTTCTGGCAGGTGCATCGCGGTGCCGCCGCGACCCTCGCGCTCGCCGTGCAGGACGCGATCGACGCCGACCGCTTCGACCCGCGCGCAGCCAATCTCGACCTGTACGGCGGGGTCGGCCTCCTCGCAGGCGCCGTCATCGACCGGTTCGGCGAGACCGTGCGGATCACGAGCGTGGAGGCCGACGAACGCGCGACCGACCACGCCGCCGCGAACCTCTCGGGCACGATCGGCGCCCATGCCGAGACCGGACGCGTCGACCGCTGGCTCGAACGCCTCGACGCCGGCGCCGACCGGTTGCTCCGCGACCGGCTCGCGCGTGCCACGATCGTGCTCGACCCGCCCCGTGCCGGCGCCGGACGCGAGGTCGTCGAACGACTCGCCGCGCTGAAGCCCGCACAACTCGTCTACGTCGCGTGCGACCCCGTCGCGCTCGCGCGCGACCTCGGCACGTTCCGCAACTTCGGCTACGACCTCGAGACGCTGCGCGCGTTCGATCTCTTCCCGAACACGCACCATGTGGAGGCCGTCGCGCGACTGACCGCTAGGGTGTGAAGCAGTCGGAAGGGGGAATGCGTGGCCGCTGAGAGCGTGTCGGCGACAGGTGCGACCGTCGCCATCGTCGACGACCACGAGGCCGTGCGCCTCGGACTGCGCGCGGCCTGCCGCGACGCCGGGTACACGGTCGTGGCCGATGCCGCAGGGGTCCCCGAGCTCCTCGACGCCCTCGGCGACGGCAGCTGCGACGTCGTCGTCCTCGACCTCTCCCTCGGCGACGGGCGCACCGTGACCGAGAACGTCCGCACCCTCCTCTCCACCGGCAGCGCGGTGCTCGTGCACTCGATCGCCGACCGGGTCGCGGCCGTGCGCGAAGCGCTCGCCGCGGGGGCGGCGGGAGTCATCCCGAAGGCCTCGCCCATGGCCGCGGTGATCGCGGCGATCGCGACCGTCGCGAGCGGCGAGGCGCTCAACAACGTCGAGTGGGCGAGCGCCATCGAAGCCGACCGCGACTTCGCGAAGGCGCAGCTCGGTCGCCGCGAACGCGACGTCCTCCACCTGTACGCCTCCGGACTGCCGCTCAAGCTCGTCGCCGCGCAGCTCGGCATCGCGCACTCGACCGCGCGCGAGTACCTCGACCGCATCCGTGCGAAGTACATCGAGGTCGGGCGCCCCGCGCCCACGAAGGTCGACCTCCTCCGACGCGCGGTCGAAGACGGCATCCTGCCCGGCATCGACGGCGAAACCGGGGATGCCGCCGGCTGAGCCGCGCGCGGCCCGACCGGTCGCCCGTCGACGATCCGTCACCCGCGCGCAGGTCGACACGGTCGCATCGCGCGCGCTCGGCGTCGTCGGCATCGTGTTCTCAGCGCAGACCGTGGGCTCGGCCCTCGACCAGTCGCGCGCGCTCGTCGAGGGCGCGGGCATCGCGCTCATGGCCGTGCTGTACGGCGCGGCGGTCGTGCTCGCGCTCGCGACGTTCACGAAGGTCGGCGTCCGGAGCGCGTCGCTCGCCTACGCGATCGCGTACGCCCTCGCGCTCGCCGCATGGCCCGCGCTCGTCGTCGACCCGTCCGCCCTCCGCGGCGACGCGCCGTGGCTGTACTTCCTGTGCACGGTCGCGACGACCGCGGCGGTCGTCGCCGCGTCGGTCGGGGGAGCGGTGGGCTACACGCTCGCCGTGCCCGTGCTCTACGGCATCATCCGGATCACGCCGACGGGTGGCGGCGCGAGCGTGCTCCTCGCGGTCTTCGAGGCCATGTACGCGCTCATCCTCGGCGTCGTCGTGCTCGTCATCATCACGATGCTCAGGCAGGCCGCAGAAGCCGTCGACCTCGCTCAAGACGCCGCCCTCCAGCGCTACGACGTCGCGGCGCGCCAGCACGCGAACGAGATCGAGCGGGTCAAAGTCGACGCGCTCGTGCACGACGCCGTGCTCACGACGCTCCTGTCGGCCGCCGCAGCCGAGACCGACGACGAACGCACCCTCGCGGCGCGCATGGCCCGCGACGCCGAGCGACGTCTCTACCAGGCGGGGGGCACGGGGCCGAGCACGCAGGACGACGTCGCGCTGACGGTCCTCGTGCGGAGGCTCCGCGGCGCCATGACGACCCTCACGACGCCGTTCACGGTGCGCGTCGTCAACGCGGGCGGCGTCGAACTGCCCGTCGAGGCGGTCGAGGCGCTCTACACGGCAGCCGTGCAGGCGATGGTGAACAGCGCCCAGCACGCCGAGCATGCCGAAGGCGAGGGGCGTACGACGCGGCGCGAACTGCGGGTGCGCGGGGTGCGTGCTCGCGGATGCGTCATCGAGGTCGCCGACTCGGGCGTCGGGTTCGACCCCGCGGCGGTGCCCCAAGAGCGCTTGGGGCTCCGCGTCTCGATCGAGGAGCGGATGGCGAACGCGGGCGGTCGAGCGCGCATCGATTCCAAGCCCGGGCACGGCACGACCGTCACGGTCGCCTGGCCCGCCGAGGCGATGGAGGGCCGCGCATGATCTCCGTGCCCCGCTGGCTGCTCCTCGGGCTCGCCGCGATGTTCTCGCTGTACCACGTCGTGCTCGGGCTCTACTCGCTCGATGTGCCGGAGCATCCGGTCGCCCCCATCGCGGCGCTCGTCCTGTACTCCGTCGCCACCGCGCTCAGCATCTGGCCCGTCAAGCGCGTGCGCATGCCCGACTGGCTCGCCGCGTTCGACCTCGCGGTCGCGATCGCGCTCCCGCTGCTCGTCACGGGGCAACTCGACGCACGCGCCGACAACGGGTACGCCACGTGGTACGTCGCGGCCGTCGGCACGCTCATGACGATCGTGGCGGCCAGGCGGCGGCTCGTCATCGCGTGGACGGGCGTCATCGCGCTCGGCGTGCAGACCCTCGTGTGGGCGGGCTTCCCCGCGCTCGGCACCCTCGGCGTCGTCGGCAGCATCGTGTGGGTCGCGATCGCGCACATGCTGACGGTGGCGCTCGCGACGGCGACGCGCGAGGCGCGCCGCTACGCGCAGGCCGAGCGGGAGGCGGCCGCGTGGCAGGCGGCGCAGGACGCGCACCTCTTCGAGGGCCGGATGCGTCTCGCGCACACGAATCGCGTGGCCGCCCCGATGCTCCGGCGCATCGCCGACCGCGGGGGCGTCCTCACCGACCGGCAGCGCGCGGAGTGCCGGATGCTCGAGGCCGCGATCCGTGACGAGATCAGGGGGCGGATGCTCCTCACCGACGCCGTCCGGGTCGAGGTGCAGCGCGCCCGCGAGCGGGGCGCGATCGTGACGCTCCTCGACGAGGGCGGCATCGACGATCTCGACGAGGCCGTGCGCGACCGCGTGCTCTCGCGTCTCGCCGAGGCGATCGCGTCGTCGAACGCCGACCGCATCATCGCGCGCACGGCTGCCGAGGGCACGCCCGTCGCCGTCACCGTCGTGGGGCTCGTCGCCCCCGAGGGCGGCGCGCACGAGACGGAGGACGCCGAGGTCGAACTGTGGCTCGAGATCCCGCGCGGCGACGACGTGCCGGTGCACGACGGCGACGAGGGCTGATCGCGCGTCGGCCTTCGGGGATCGGCCTTCGGGTCATCGGCCTGCGGGCAAGAGGGAGGGGCCGGCCAGAACGGCCGACCCCCTCAAAGCCCGAGTCACGGCGACAACCCGAATATCGCCCTGACTCGCCCCAATCGGCGGAGACGGTTACCCGACCGTCACCGCGGGCGGCTTCTTGAAGAAGCCTGCCACACCAGAATGGGGGACTTGACGCTCTGTGCAAAGTCGGTTTTTTGGGGGACACGAAGGGGACGCAGGTATCCTCATCGCCACTCGCTGCCGAACGGTCAGCGGCCGTAGCTCGACCAGCGGCCCGGCCCGGCGCTGAGCGGCGAGCGGACCGCTCCGGCGGCGCGCACCCAGCGGTCGGACTGCTCGACGAGCTCCGACTCGTCGGCGTCGACGTGCTCGGCGAGCATCTTCACGAGCACGGCGTGCGCCGCCGCCTGCTCCTCGGCCGAGACCTCGGTGCGGAACCGCAGGTCGGGCTCGTTCGGGTCGGCGGGCTCGCCGCCGGACGGCGGCTGAGCGGGTTGCCGCGGCTTCTCGGTCACAGCGGGATGTTCCCGTGCTTCTTGGGCGGCAGGCTCGAGCGCTTGGTGCGGAGCGAACGGAGGGCCTTGAGCACGGCGACGCGCGTCGCGGCGGGCTCGATGACGCCGTCGAGCTCGCCGCGCTCGGCGGCGAGGAAGGGGGATGCCACGTTGTACGTGTACTCGTTCGCGAGACGGTTGCGCACCTCCGCGACGTCTTCGCCGGCCTCTTCGGCGCGCTTGATCTCGGCGCGGTAGAGGATGTTGACGGCGCCCTGGCCGCCCATGACGGCGATCTCGGCGGTCGGCCACGCGAGGTTGATGTCGGCGCCGAGCTGCTTGGATCCCATGACGATGTACGCGCCGCCGTAGGCCTTGCGCGTGATGACCGTGACGAGGGGGACCGTCGCCTCGGCGTACGCGTAGAGGAGCTTCGCGCCGCGGCGGATGACGCCCGTCCACTCCTGGTCGGTGCCGGGAAGGTAGCCGGGCACGTCGACGAGGGTGATGATCGGCAGGCCGAACGCGTCGCAGAACCGCACGAAGCGCGCGGCCTTCTCACCGGCGGCGATGTTGAGCGTGCCGGCCATCTGGCTCGGCTGGTTCGCGATGATGCCGACCGAGCGGCCCTCGACGCGCGCGAAACCGATGAGCACGTTGGGCGCGTAGAGCGGCTGCACCTCGAGGAAGTCGCCGTGGTCGACGATTCCCTCGATGATCGCGTGCATGTCGTACGGCTGGTTGGGCGAGTCGGGGATGACCGTGTTGAGGCGCTGGTCTTCGTCGGTGATCTCGAGGGCGGCCTCGGACTCGTAGACGGGCGCCTCGGAGAGGTTGTTGTCGGGGAGGAAGGAGATGAGGGTGCGCGCGTAGTCGAGCGCGTCGGCCTCGTCGCTCGCGAGGTAGTGTGCGACGCCCGAGACGGAGTTGTGCGTGAGCGCGCCGCCGAGCTCTTCCATGCCGACGTCTTCGCCCGTGACGGTCTTGATGACATCGGGGCCCGTGACGAACATCTGGCTCGTCTTGTCGACCATGATGACGAAGTCGGTGAGGGCGGGGGAGTAGACCGCGCCGCCCGCGGCGGGGCCGCAGACGATCGAGATCTGGGGGATGACACCCGACGACTGGGTGTTGCGGCGGAAGATCTCGCCGTACTTGCCGAGGGCGACGACGCCCTCCTGGATGCGGGCGCCGCCCGAGTCGAGGATGCCGATGATCGGCACGCCGGTCTTCAGCGCGTGGTCCATGACCTTGATGATCTTCTCGCCCGCGACCTCGCCGAGCGAGCCGCCGAAGATCGTGAAGTCCTGCGAGTACACGGCGACCTGGCGGCCGTGGATCGTGCCCGTGCCCGTGACGACCGAGTCGCCGTAGGGGCGCTTCTGCTCCATGCCGAACGCGTGCGTGCGGTGACGGACGAACTCGTCGAACTCGACGAACGAGCCCGGGTCGAGCAGCTGCGCGATGCGCTCGCGCGCCGTCATCTTGCCCTTGGCGTGCTGCTTCTCGATGGCCGCTTCGCCCGAGGCGGTGACCGCCTCGTGGTACCGCGCCTTGAGGTCGGCGAGCTTGCCTGCGGTGGTGGCCAGGTCGGGGCCGTCGATCTTCGCTTCCGTCACGCCGTTCACTCTACCTTCGGGGTATGCCGCGACTTCGTTGATGGATTCCTACAAATCGGGCCCGGACACTAGCCTGAATCCCACACGACTCGGAGGTGTTGATGGTGTGGGAGCGATCCCGGGCGGTTGCGACGCGGTTCGCCTGGCTCGAGCAGACGGGGTCCACGAACGACGATCTGCGCGAAGCGGTCGAGACGGATGCCTCGGGGTGGCCCCACGGGGCGGTGATCGCGACCGACGACCAGACCGCCGGCCGCGGTCGGCTCGGCCGCACGTGGCTCGCCCCGACGGGCAAGACCCTCGCGATCTCGCTCCTCCTGCGCCCTGCCGCGCCCCTGCCGCCCGACGCGTACGGCTGGCTCCCGCTCCTCGCGGGCGCCGCGATGACCGAGGCCGTCGGGGAGGTCGTGGCCGAGGCATCCGCCCGTCGCGCCGCGTCCGCCGAGCCCGGTGACGACCTCGACGGCATCGACCGCGACGACGTCGGGCTCAAGTGGCCGAACGACGTGCACATCGCGGGCTACAAGGTGTGCGGCATCCTGTGCGAACTCCTGCCCGACGGGGGCGTCGTCGTGGGCGCGGGTCTCAACCTGACCCTCGACGAGCACGACCTCCCGACGATCACCTCGACCTCGCTCCTCCTCGCGACGGGGGAGCGGCCCGACGCCGACGCCGTCCTCGCCGACTACGTCGCGCGCATCCTCGCCCATTTCGACGCCTTCGCGCACGCGGGCGGCGACGCCGTCGCGAGCGGGCTCGCCGACCTCGTGTCGGGCCTGTGCGAGACGATCGGGCAGGACGTGCGGGTCGAACTGCCGGGCGGCGCGGAGTTCGTCGGCACGGCCGAGCGGCTCGACCGCGACGGCCGCCTCGTCGTGCGAGACCGGGAGAATGACGAGCCCCAGGCTGTCGCCGCGGGGGATGTCACGCACCTGCGCTATTAATGAGCGTATGAGCCGAGCCTCGAAGCGTTCGGGGGCGTCCGCGCGTGCGTCGTCGCCGCGGGAGCCCGCGCCCGCGCTCGCGCTCCAATCGGCGCCTGCACCCGTTTCGGCGCCGACGCCTGCTCCGCTCGGTGCACCGGTCGCGCCCGCGACTCCCGAGCGCGTCGTCGCGCGACTTCGCCGGAGTGCGCGTGTGCTCTTCTTCCCGGCGGTGCTGTTCATCGCCGTCGTCGGCGTCGCCGTCTACGCGTTCGGGGTCTTCCCCGACGACTGGCAGCGCATCGCGATCATCGCCGCCGCCGGACTGGTCGTCGTCCTCGGGTGCCTGCTGCCCTTCCTCGCCTGGCTCACCCGCCGCACGACGATCACGACCCGGCGCATCATCATGCGCTCGGGGGTGTTCGTCCGCACCCGCCAAGAGCTGCTGCTGAGCCGCGGCTACGACGTGACCGTGCGCCAGACCCCGGGGCAGCGCGTGTTCGGATCGGGGAGCGTGCGCATCAACACCGGACACGAGCGGCCGCTCGTGCTGCGGGATCTGCCGCGGCCGGCGCTCGTGCAGTCGGCGCTCCACGAACTGATGATTTCGTCGAACACGATCACGGCCGACCGCCGTCGCGCCCAGCAGTCCGCGCCGCTCGACGGCGATACCGTCGTGTGGGGGCGGCACTGACTCCGATGCCGGGCCTCACGTCCGCACCGCGGTGCGGCACCCGGTTCGGTCGCGTACAGTAGACCCTCGGCCTTCGCGTGCATTCCCGACGCGAGCCGCGAGAGAGGTCTGTTCTTGGGCGAGTGCATCCACGGTTTCGATGAGGGCCTCTGCGCCATCTGCTTCCCGCCGAAGGAGCCCGAGCCGCGCGTCGCTCCGGCCCGCCCCGTGCGTCAACCGGCCGCACGTTCGTCGCTGCGCACGCCCGCGGCGACGACGCCCAGAGCCGCCTCGACCCGCGCCGCGGGGGCGAAGTCCTCGAAGCTCCAGGGGGCCGCACCCGTCGACGCCGGGGCCCTCCGCGTCTACCACCTGACGCACGTCGACAACCTCGCGCGCATCCTGGGCGCCGGCGCGATCCTCGCCGACGTCGGAGACGAGCCCGCGACGCCCGTCGTCGACATCGCCGCGCCCGCGGTCCGCGAGTACCGTCGCACGGCCCCGCTCGGCGAGACGGGCGAGCCGATCGCCGCGTACGTGCCGTTCTTTCTCAGCACCGACGCGCACCTCTGGACCTCGATCCGCGACGGCGAGCCCGATCCGCGCATCGCCGTGCCAGAGGGCGGCGCGCGCCCCGCCGCCGACTTCGTGCTCCTCGTGAGCTCGGTCGCCCAGGCGGGCGGCGCCCAGTCGGCCGTCGACGGCCACATCGTCGTCGCCGATGCCGACCCCGCGCTGCCGTCGGCCGAGATCATCGTCGGCCGTCACGACGCCGAGCGGATGCTCCGCAAGCTCGCGTTCTTCGATGAGGGGACGGGCCTCGAGTCGGGCGAGTTCCTCGTCCGCGGCAGCGTGCCGCTCGAGCGGGTCACCATCATCGCGGTCGCGAACGACCGCGTCCGCGACCGGGTGCGTCAGGCGCTCGCCGCGGTCGGCGCGAAGACGCGCGTCTCGGTCTACCCGCCCTGGTTCCTGCCGACGGCGGGCTGAGCAGGCGTCGCGCCGCGCGCGGCGCGCAGCCGCGCTTCGTCGACGGCCGACGGCTCCTCGAACAGCGCGCGCTGCGCCTCTTCCACGCGCGCGTCGGATGCCAGCCCGTCGCCGCGGTGGTGCCCGTAGACCCAGTAGCGGTAGAGCGCGAACCGGAACGCCGTGCCGAGGCCGAGGCCGACGAAGTTCGTCGCGATGTTGTCCGCGAGGATGCTCGTGAAGCCGAGCACATGGTGGCTCACCCACAGGCACAGGAGCGCGATGCCCATTCCACCGAGCGAGACGACGACGTACTCGGCGAACTCGCGCAGGTAGTCGTGCCGACGATGGGTGCGGAACGTCCAGTACCGGTTGCCGATCCAGTTGCAGACGATCGCGACCGAGGTCGAGATCGTCTTCGCGCCGATCGCCGACTGCGCCCAGCCGTCGACGCCGAACACGCCGAGTCGCAGCGCATTGAAGACGGCGAGGTCGATGACGAGCCCGACGAGTCCGACGACGCCGAACTTCACGAGGTACGCGACGAACCCGTGCCACACCTTCCCGGCGAGCGTGCCGAACGTCTCGGTCATGCTCGGACGGCCTCGCGCTCGCCGACCTCGGCGCCGGTCGAGGCGCCGGATCCGGCCGCGGCGGCCGCGGCTCTGCGGGCCCGCCGTGATCGCCTGCCCGCGCGCCGTGTGAATGCCCAAAGCGTCACGCGGGCCATCGCCTCGGCGACGTCGGAGCCGCTCATCTTCGAGACGCCGAGCTCACGATCTCGGAACTCGATCGGAACCTCGACGATCTCGACGCCCGCACGCACGGCCCGGAGGGTGAGGTCGACCTGGAAGCAGTAGCCGCGCGAGTCGACGTCGGCGAGGTCCATCCGCCGCAGGGCGGACGCCGGGTAGGCGCGGAACCCGGCCGTGACGTCGTGGACCCGGAGCCCCAGCATGAACCGCGCGTACGCGTTCGCGCCGCGGCTCAGGAGTTCGCGGTGCAACGGCCAGTCGACGACGGTGCCGCCGGGGGTCCAGCGGGAGCCGATCGCGGCGACGGGGGCGCCTTCGTCGTCGCGGGCCGCGGCGAGGAGCTCGGGAAGCTTGGACGCGGGGTGAGACCCGTCGGCGTCGATCTCGACGACGAGGTCGTAGCCGCGTTCGAGCGCCCACGCGAACCCGGCGAGGTAGGCGGCGCCGAGCCCGTCCTTGCTCGCGCGGTGGAGCACATGGACGCGCGGATCGGCCGCCGCGAGCGCGTCGGCGAGGTCGCCCGTGCCGTCGGGGCTCGCGTCGTCGACGACGAGCACGTCGACGTCGGCCGCGTGCTCGTGCACGAGGGTCACGATCACGGGAGGTTCTCGACCTCGTTGTAGGTCGGGACGACGACCAGGGTTCGTCGGGAGGGCGCGCTCATCGATCCATCCGCACGGCGTTCGCTGGCCGACGTCCTCAGTCGGCGAGTGCAGCGATGCGCTCGGCGGCTGAGCCTACTCCCGAATGCGGATAGCATTTCGGGGGATGTGGAAAGAGGTGTCGACGTGCGAGTCGGAGTGATCGGCGGCGGACAACTGGCGCGGATGATGATCCCCGCGGCGATCGAACTCGGAGTCGACTTGAGGGTCCTCGCCGAGGCCGAGGGCATGTCGGCGGCGCTCGCGGCCGACCGGGTCGGCGACTACACCGACGTCGAGACCGTGCTCGCATTCGCGCGCGAGGTCGACGTCATCACGTTCGACCACGAGCATGTGCCGCAGGCCGTTCTGCGGGCGCTCGTCGACGCGGGGGTTCCCGTGCACCCGGGTCCCGAGCCGCTCGCCGTCGCGCAAGACAAGATCCTCATGCGCGAGCGGCTCTCCGAGCTCGGCCTGCCGGTGCCCGACTGGGCCCGCGTCGAGACCCCCGCCGAGCTCGACGCCTTCATCGCCGACCACGGCGGCGCCGCGGTCGTGAAGACCCCGCGCGGCGGCTACGACGGCAAGGGCGTGCGCGTCGTGCGCTCGGCGGCCGAGGTGTCCGAGTGGTTCGCGACGATCGCCGAGGGCGGGCTCGCGGGCGCGCTTCTCGTCGAAGAGCTCGTCGACTTCCGGCGCGAGCTCGCTCAGCTCGTCGCCCGCCGCCCGAGCGGCGAGATCGCGGCCTGGCCCGTCGTCGAGACGCTCCAGGTCGGCGGCGTGTGCAGCGAGGTCATCGCCCCCGCGCCGCATTCGGCCGGCAAAGTGGCGGATGTCTCGGCCGACATCGCATTCGCGGTCGCCGAGGGGCTCGGCGTCACCGGCGTGCTCGCGGTCGAACTCTTCGAGACGACCGACGACCGCGTGCTCGTCAACGAGCTCGCCATGCGCCCGCACAACTCCGGCCACTGGTCGATGGACGGCTCGACGACGGGCCAGTTCGAACAGCACCTGCGGGCCGTGCTCGACCTGCCGCTCGGCGGCACCGGCACGCACGCCGACTGGTCGGTCATGGTCAACATCCTCGGCGGCCCCGCCGAGGGCACCCTCGCGGCACGGTACCCGTCGGCGCTCGCCGGGCACCCGACCGTCAAGATCCACAACTACGGCAAAGACCCGCGGCCGGGCCGCAAGGTCGGGCACGTGACGGCCGTTGGCGACGACCTCGACGACGTCGTGTACGAGGCGCGCGCGGCCGCGGCGGTCTTCCAGGACTGATCGCGCCCACGGGTCGAACGCGACCTCGGCGCGAGGGAGTGGCGCTGCGGCGATCTCCCAGCGCTCCGCTCTACACTCGATCGAGTGACTGAGACGAACACCGCTCCCCTCGTCGGCGTCGTGATGGGTTCCGACTCCGACTGGAATGTCATGCGCGAGGCATCCGAACTGCTCGACGAGTTCGGGGTGCCGCACGAGGTCGAGGTCGTTTCGGCCCACCGCACTCCCGAGAAGATGATCGCCTACGGCAAAGAGGCCTCGGCACGAGGCATCCGGGTCATCATCGCGGGCGCCGGCGGCGCCGCCCACCTGCCGGGCATGCTCGCCTCCGTCACGACGCTCCCGGTCGTCGGCGTGCCGGTTCCGCTCGGCCGTCTCGACGGACTCGACTCGCTCCTCTCGATCGTGCAGATGCCCGCCGGCGTGCCCGTCGCGACCGTCTCGATCGGCGGCGCGAAGAACGCGGGGCTCATCGCGGTCAAGATCCTCGCGACGGCCGACCCCGCGCTCGAAGCCGCCCTCGCCCGGTACGCCGCCGACCTCGCGGCGACCGTCGAAGAGAAGAACGAACGGTTGAAGCAGTCCCGATGAGCCTCGCCGCCAGCCCGATCCGGTACCCCGACGTCGCCTCCCGCCCGGTCATGACCCGGCGGGCGTGGTGGCTCGTGGTGCTGAACTTCCTCATTCCGGGGGCGCCGCAGGTGCTCGCCGGAAGCCGGAAGCTCGGGCGGTTCGGCCTCGGCGCGACGCTCACGCTGTGGGCGATCGCGGTCGTCGCCCTCGTCGTCTGGCTGCTGTGGCCGAGTGTGCTCCTGAGTGCGTTCTCGCAGGCCTGGTCGCTCTGGATCGTCGCTGCACTGCTCGCGTTCTATGCCGTGCTCTGGGTCGTGCTGACCCTCGATACGCTGCGGCTCGTGCGGCTCGTGAAGACCGCGCCGTCGGCGCGCGGCTGGATCGCCGGGCTCACTGCGCTCGTCATGGTCGGGTTCTCCGGCACCGCCGCGTACGGCGCGTACATCGCGACGACGGCGAGCGGGTTCCTCTCGTCGGTGTTCGTCGTCGGTCCCTCGGCACCCGCCGACGCGAACGGACGCTACAACGTCCTGCTCCTCGGCGGCGATGCCGGCCCCGACCGCGACGGCCTGCGGCCGGACAGCATCCGCGTCATGAGCATCGACGCCGAGACCGGGCAAGCGGTCACGATCGGCCTCCCGCGCAACATGGAGGATGTCCCCTTCGCCGAGGATTCGCCGCTGTACTCGCTCTACCCCGAGGGCTACGGCGCGATCGACGGCTGCGAGGTCGACGCGTGCATGCTCAACTCGATCTACACCGAGGTCGAGCTGAAGAGCCCCGAGATGTACCCCGACGCGGTCGCGAAGGGCAGCGAGCCCGGCATCGAGGCCATGCGCGACGCCGCTGAGTCGATCACCGGGCTCGAGATCCAGTACTACGTGCTCATCGACATGGCCGGGTTCCAGCAACTCATCGACGCGCTCGGCGGCGTGACGATCAACGTGCCCGAAGACGTGCCCATCCACGCCGACGAGACGTTCACGACGGTCGCCGAATGGATCTCCGCGGGCGAGCAGCACCTCGACGGCTATCACGCGCTCTGGTACGCGAGGTCGCGCCACGGTACGAGCGATTACGACCGGATGGCCCGCCAACTCCAGATCCAAGAGGCGGTCCTCGCCCAGTTCAACCCCGCGAACGTGCTCACGAAGTTCCAGGACATCGCGGCGGCCGGCTCGCAGGTCGTGAAGACGGATGTCCCGCAGTCGGCCCTCGCATACTTCGTGCAACTCGCGGCGAAGACGAAGGAACTGCCCGTCATCGACGTCGAACTCGTGCCTGACAACGGATTCGATCCCGAGGACCCCGACTACGCGTACGCGAAGGAGCTCGTGCAAGCGGCCGTGGCGCCGCCCGCGAGCGAGGAGCCCGCGGAGTAGCAGCCGTGGCCCGTCGGGCCTGTGCTCAGAGGTCGGCGTGCAGCTGCCAGACTCGCTCCGCCGAGTCGCGCCAGCCGAAAGCCCGGCTGCGGTCGCCGCCCGCGATCGCAAGCCGATCGGCGAGCGAGCGGTCTTCGAGCACGCGGGTGATGGCTTCGGCGAGGCGGTCGACGAACTCTCCGTTCGCGCCGACCGGCACGGGGATTCCTGCGCCCGCGGCGATCTCGGCGTACGCGGGAAGATCGGTGTGGATGACCGGTGCCCCGAGTTGGAAGGCTTCGATCACGGCCGTCACGGCACCGCCGTCGCGGTCGGGCTGCACGTACGCCCGTGCCCCGGCGAGCACCACGGCGAGATCGGCGGGGTCGAGGTCGTCGTGACGATGCACCCGGGTGGGCGCGACGCCCGACTCCTCGGCGACCGCGGCGAGATGCTGCTCGCCCTGGCTCTCGGGACCGAGGACGACGAGGGAGACCTCGGGTACCTCGGGGCGTGCGAGCGCGGAGAGCACGTCGACGAGGCCGCTGCGCGGCTCGAGCGTCCCCATCACGACGACGTAGTCGGTCGGGAGGCCGAGCCGGAGCGACCGCTCAGCGGCATCGGGACCGATGACGAGCCCCGAGCGCGCTGCGGTCGGGACGACGCGGATACGGTCGCCGAAGTCCTCGATCATGCCCACCTGCTCGGCGAGGGCGTGCGTCGGCACGACGACGGCGTCGGCGTGCTTGCGTGCGCGACGGAGCATCGCCTTCTGCCAGGCCACGGACGTCGTGCTCATCGCCTCGGGATGCGTCCACGCGAGCAGATCGTGCACGGTCGCAACCGTCTGGTTGCCGTCTTCGCGACGGTGCCGACGGAGCGGGGCGAACAGGCTCGGCGCGTGGATGAGTCCGCCCCCGGGCGATGTCGTGAGGCCCAGCTGCCATGCCGCCGCGAGGTCGCGACGGGCGAGCGAGGACTTGTAGAGCCCCGCGAGTCCGGGAAGCTCCCGCTGCACGGTCTCGTAGTCACTCGGCAGCGAGGACGACACCACGCCTTCGACCTCGCAACCGGAAGGCGCCGTCACGATGAGCGCACGAGTGAGGTCGGCTGTGTACCGCCCGATGAGACCGGGCACCGGCGCGACGATCTGATCGACGATGACGCGCAACGTGATGGTCACGGAACTCCTCGGGCGGGCTGAGTGGGGACCCTGTCACCCTAACGGGTGGCACCGATCAGACGGCACCCTCGGTGACGGCCGCATGCAGCGCCTCGCGCCACTCTCGCATGGGGGCGATGCCGGCGGCCGCCCAGGCATCGTGTCCGAGCACCGAGTACGCGGGCCGCGGCGCCGGGCGGACGAACGAGGCGCTGTCGGTCGGCGCGATGCGCTCAGGGTCGAGGTCGTGCTCGGAGAGCACCGCCCCCGCGAAGTCGAACCAGGTGCCCTGGCCCGAGTTGGTTCCGTGGTAGATGCCCGCGGGTGCGTCGGCATCGAGCAGTGCGACGATCTGAGCGGCGAGATCGGCGGTCCACGTCGGCTGACCGACCTGATCGTCGACGACCGTCCACGAGTCCTTCGTCTCGGCGAGCTTCAGCATCGTCTTCGCGAAGTTCGGCCCGTCGGCCCCGTAGAGCCAGGCCGTTCGCACGACGTACGTGCCGTCGGGGTGGGCGGCGAGGGCGAGCTCCTCGCCGGCGGCCTTCGTGCGACCGTAGGCGTTGATCGGGTCGCGCGGCTGGTCTTCGAGGTAGGGCGTCGTCGCGTGACCGTCGAAGACGTAGTCGGTCGAGATCGTCACGAGCTTCGCCCCGACGGCCGCCGCGGCTGCTGCGAGGTTCGCGGTGCCCGTCGCGTTGATCGCATACGCCTCGGCTTCGTGGGTCTCGGCGTCGTCGACCTTCGTGTACGCGGCGCAGTTGACGACGACATCGTGACCGGAGACCGCGGCACGTACCGCCGAGGCATCCGTCACATCGAGACCGGCCCGATCGAGCGCCGTCACCGCGCGCCCGCGCAGGGCGCGTTGCACATCGTGGCCGAGCATGCCGGACGCGCCCGTCACGAGGTAGCGCATCACTGGCCCTGCGCGCGGTAGCGAGCCTCGGTGGCGTCCTTCTGCGGCGCCCACCAGGCCTCGTTGTCGCGGTACCAGGCGATCGTGTCGGCGAGTCCCGACGCGAAGTCGGAGTACTGCGGCGTCCAACCGAGCTCGGTGCGCAGCTTCGTCGAGTCGATCGCGTAGCGGAGGTCGTGGCCGGGACGGTCGGTCACGAGGTCGTAGGCGTCGGTCGGCTGACCGAGCGCGACCAGGATCGCTTCGACGACCTCCTTGTTGTTCTTCTCGCCGTCGGCGCCGATGAGGTACGTCTCGCCGATGACGCCCTTCTCGAGGATCGTCAGCACGGCCGACGAGTGATCGTTCGCGTGGATCCAGTCGCGCACGTTCTCGCCGGTGCCGTACAGCTTGGGGCGCTCGCCGCGGAGCACGTTCGTGATCTGGCGCGGGATGAACTTCTCGACGTGCTGGTACGGGCCGTAGTTGTTCGAGCAGTTCGAGATCGTCGCCTGCAGGCCGAACGAGCGCACCCATGCGCGCACGAGGAGGTCGCTGCCCGCCTTCGTCGACGAGTACGGGCTCGAGGGGTTGTACGGGGTCTGCTCGGTGAACCGCTCGGGGTCGTCGAGCTCGAGGTCGCCGTAGACCTCGTCGGTCGAGATGTGGTGGAACCGCTTGCCGTGCCGTCGTGCCGCCTCGACGAGCGTGTATGTGCCGATGATGTTCGTGTCGAGGAACGGGCGCGGGTCGTCGAGCGAGTTGTCGTTGTGGCTCTCGGCTGCGTAGTGCACGACCGCGTCGGCCTCGGCGACGAGACCGTCGACGACCGAGGCATCCGCGATGTCGCCCTTCACGAACCGGAAGCGGCCGGCGGGGAGGCCCTCGAGCGACGCCAGGTTGCCCGCGTACGTGAGCTTGTCGAGCACGGTCACGGTGTGATCGGTGTGCTCGAGCACGTAGTGGACGAAGTTCGAGCCGATGAAGCCGGCGCCGCCGGTGACGAGGAGGTTTGACACCCCGACATCGTAGCGGGACGGCCCCGGTGCAGTCTGAGGGCGCAGAGTGTGCGGATGCCGCATTGCTAAACTCTCGGGGTGCAGATCCGCGAACTGAAGATCCCCGACAGCTACGAGGTGACCCCGAAGCAGTTCGGCGACGATCGCGGGGTATTCCTCGAGTGGTATCGCTTCGATCGCCTCGAAGAGACCATCGGGCACCCGCTCCGGCTCGCGCAGGGCAACACCTCCGTCTCCAAGCGAGGCGTCGTCCGCGGCATCCACTTCGCCGACGTGCCGCCGAGCCAGGCGAAGTACGTCACCGCGACCCATGGCGCCGTGCTCGACTTCGTCATCGACATCCGCGTCGGCTCGCCCACCTTCGGCCAGTGGGACTCGGTGCTCCTCGACGACGTCGACCGCCGCGCGATCTACATCGCCGAAGGACTCGGTCACTGCTTCGTCGCGCTCACCGACGACGCGACCGTGAGCTACCTCGTCACCTCGACCTTCAACGCCGAGCGCGAACACGGCATCGACCCGCTCGACCCCGCCGTCGGGCTCGACTTCGGCATGCCCGCCGACGAGCTCCTGCTCTCGCCGAAAGACACGGCGGCGCCGAGTCTCGCCGAGGCCGAGGCATCCGGACTGCTGCCGACGTGGGCCGCAGCGCGCGCCTACTACGACGAACTGAACAAGGGAGCCTGATGCGCGGCATCATCCTCGCCGGCGGGTCCGGCACCAGACTCTGGCCGATCACCAAGGGCATCTCGAAGCAGCTCATGCCCATCTATGACAAGCCGATGGTCTACTACCCGCTGTCGACGCTCATGATGGCGGGCATCGACGAGATCCTCATCATCACGACGCCCGAGTACAACGAACAGTTCCGCGCGTTGCTCGGCGACGGCTCGCAACTCGGCATACGAATCGAGTACGCCGTGCAGCCCTCGCCCGACGGACTCGCGCAGGCATTCATCATCGGCGAGGAGTTCATCGGCGACGATTCGGTCGCGCTCGTGCTCGGCGACAACATCTTCCATGGCACCGGGCTCGGTTCGGCGCTCCGCAAGAACACCGAGATCGACGGCGCCCTCATCTTCGCGTATCAGGTCAGCGACCCGACCGCCTACGGCGTCGTCGAGTTCGACGATGAGGGCCACGCGATCTCGATCGAAGAGAAGCCCGCCGAGCCCAAGAGCAACTTCGCCGTGCCAGGCCTGTACTTCTATGACAACCGCGTCGTCGAGGTCGCCAAGACGATCCAGCCGAGCGCTCGAGGCGAGCTCGAGATCAGCTCGATCAACGACTGGTACCTGCAGGACGGTTCGCTCAACGTGCAGTCACTCGACCGCGGCACGGCTTGGCTCGATACCGGCACGTTCGAGTCGATGATGCAGGCGTCCGAGTACGTGCGCGTCATCGAAGACCGCCAGGGTTTCAAGATCGGATGCATCGAAGAGATCGCCTGGCGCGCCGGATGGATCGACGACGCACGCCTGGGCCAGCTCGCTGAGCAGTACCGCAAGAGCGGCTACGGCCGCTACCTGAGCAGACTGCTCGGGGACTGACGGCTCGCGGCTCGGACCGGTCAGTCGGCGGCGCGTCGGGAAGCGCGCTCGGCGCGCCATGACTCGATCGCGAATCGCGTGCGCAGGCCGACGGTCAGCGCCCAGCGCACGGGCGCGAACGGCCACGAGGAGTACTTCCGTCCGATGAAGCGGATCGCGCTCTCGTGGTGCGCCTGGAGCATGCGCGTCGACTCGGCGCGCGTCGAGAGCCCGCCGATGTGGGTCACGGTCGCACTCGGCTCGTAGAGGTTCGTCCAGCCGCGCCGCCCGAGGCGGTAGCCGAGGTCGACGTCCTCGAAGTACATGAAGTACGCCTCGTCGAACCCGCCGACCTCCTCGAATGCGCTGCGGCGCACGAGCAGGCACGATCCCGAGAGCCAGCCTGCAGCGCGCCGACCCTCTTCGCGCTCGCCGCGGTAGGTCCTCGTCCACGGGTTCGACGGCCAGGAACGTACGAGGAGCGCGTGGCCGACGCCCGTGCGGATCGACGGGATGCCGCGCGCCGACGGGTAGACCGTGCCGTCCTCGTTGAGGATGCGGGGGCCGACCGCGCCGATCCGCTCGTCGGCCTCGAGTACGCCCAGCATCGTCGAGAGGGCGTCGGGCTCCAGGGCGACGTCGGGATTCGAGATCAGCACGTACGCGATGTCGGCCGGGAGGCCCCGGACGCCCGCGTTGACGGCGCCGCCGTAGCCGAGGTTGCGATCGAGTTCGACGAGGCTCGCGCCGTTGGCGGCGGCCGCGGCGCGGGTCTCGTCGAGGTCGCGCGACGCGTTGTCGACGATGAGCGTATGAGCCGGGGGCACGTCGAGTGCGCGGATCGATCCGAGGAATTCAGGGAGCTGCCGACTCGAGTTGTACGACACGGTCACGACGGCGACACGGTCTTCGACGGGGGCGGGCATGGTATCCGATCCTACGGCCGTTCCGCCGGGAATTCGCACCGAGCCCCCGGGGGCGGGAGAGAGCCGCGGGGGCGGTTGGCTAGACTGTGCTGGTGCAACCGCGAGGGATAGATGATGCGAGACGCGACGATCCTGGAGCGTTGAGCAGTCAAGCCGTCGTCGACGTGCTGTCCGAACTCACGCGACGCGACCGGGTCATCGGTCTGCGTGCGTCGTACGTCAACCGCATGGCTGGCGCCGCGGTGGGATCCCGCTCGGCGCAACGTCAGATCGACGAGATCCGCCGTTCGCGCACCTGGAGGGTCGGCCGCGCCATGCTTGCACCGGTACGATTCGCACGCCGCATACTCGGCCGAGGGGACGACGTATGACCTTCGACTCTACGAGCCCGCGCGGCCGCGTGCTCGTCGTACTCGCGTGCGCGTTCGAGCCTGCCGAGATGGATAGGCTCGTGCGCTCCGCGTCCGGCTCCTCGCTCATCGACGTCGACTTCGCGGAGCTTGCGCCCGGCGGCTCTGTCGCCGAAGCCGTGAACGCCGCGACTACGGGCGGCGACATTGACGCGGTCGCCGTTGTGACGGCTCCCGGCGAGTTCGTTCGACTCGAACTCGAGCGGGCGCTCGTGCTCGTGTCGAGCGAGGGCGGGCCCGTCGCCGTGTATGGCGACACGTTCGTCGGTCACGACGGTGTCCTGCTCCAGCGTCCGCAGCCAGACCCCGAGCGACTTCGCTGCCAGTACTACTTCGGTCCGGTCGTCGTCTGGTCGGCGCGTGCGCTCGCGGGCATCGGCGGGTTCCGCACCGATGTCCCCGGTGCTGAAGCGCATGAGGCCGCCCTCCGCGCCGGCCGCGAACGACTCGAGATCGTGAATCTGCGCGGCGGACTCTTCCGCACCGGTTCCGATGCGATCTTGCTCGACGATGTCGCGCTCGAGTCGGTCCGCCGCGTCCTCGAAGAGGACCTCGCGGCGACCGGAGGGGGAGTGGTGCTCGAGGTCTCCGCCGACGGAGTGCACCGTACGCGTCGCCTGGTCGTGGGCGAGCCGCTCGTGTCGATTGTGATACCGACCCGCGGCATTTGGAGCGGAACGCGCGACGGAAAGCCCCACGGTTTCGTCGTCGAAGCGGTGCGGAGCATCGTCGAACGCTCGACCTACCGCAACTTCGAGCTCGTCATCGTGATCGACCATGTGGCCGAGCCCGCCGTCGTCGATGAGCTTCGCGCTTTGGCGGGCGATCGTCTCGTCCTTGTCGACTGGAATGCGCCGTTCAACTTCTCCTCCAAGGTCAATCTTGGCGCCGTGCACGCCCGCGGCGAGTACCTCCTCCTGCTCAACGACGACGTCGAGGTGATCTCGCCGGACTGGCTCGAAGCGATGCTGAGTCTGGCTCAGCTCGACGGGGCGGGCATGGTCGGTGCGATGCTCTACTACGAGGACGACACCATCCAGCATGCCGGGCACGCGTACTACAACGGCGACGCTTCCCACATCGGCCTCGACGTTCCGCGCGGGGAGGCCGGACCGCTCGGCGGATTCCGGGTCGAGCGCGAGGTCGCGGGAGTGACGGCCGCGTGCGCGCTCATGCCGACCGCGGTCTACCACGAGGTCGGTGGCCTCTCCGATCTTCTGCCGGGGGCGTTCAACGATGTCGATCTGTGCATGAAGACGACCTGGCTTGGGCACCGCATCTACTGGACCCCTCGAGCCGAGCTCTACCACTTCGAGTCGCGTACTCGAGATGCCTCCGTGCGCGCCTTCGAGGTCGAAGTGGCCTGGGGGCGCTGGGGATTCCGCATGCACCAACCCGAGTTCTGGCCGTATCCGCTCGACCGCCAGCCGTCGTGATCGGCTCCCGTCCGAGTCCGACGCGCATGGCGCCCGCACCGACGCGCACACGTCCACAAGGAAAGAATTGAACGTTCTGAGGAAGCTCCGATCCGCATTCCGGGTCCTGAGGCTCGAAGGCTTCGACGGCCTGCGCTACCGGCTCAAGCACAAGCTCCGCGAGGAGCTCGTGACTGAGCGACCTCCGCTGCCCGTCAAGACCTCCGATGCGCTCGCCGTCGATTGGACCCGTGAACCGTCGTGGCGGACCCGACCACGTGCGGGGCACGATGGGCCGTGGACGATCGCGTGGGTGATGTCGCCGCCGAGCGAGAACAGCGGCGGCCACCAGAACCTCTTCCGGTTCATCGACTACGCGGAGAAGGCCGGGCACCGCTGCAAGATCTACTTCTACACGAGCGCCCCGGTCGTCGTGAACACCGTGCACATGCGTGCCATGCTCGACGCCTCGAGCGGATATCCGAACGTGCGTGCCGAGATGGCGATGTACGACGCGGAGGCCGGCATCTCCGACGACGTCGACGCCGTGTTCGCGACGAGTTGGGAGACCGCCTACCCGGTGTTCCTCGACGCATCCGACGCCAAGCGCTTCTACTTCGTGCAGGACTTCGAGCCGGCGTTCTACCCGGTCGGCACCGAGTCGCTCCTCGCCGAGAACACCTACCGCTTCGGCTTCCACGGAATCACCGCGGGCGGATGGCTCGCACAGAAGCTGCACGACGAGTACGGCATGCCGACCGATCGCTTCGATTTCGCGGTCGACCACTCGCTGTACTCGCTCACCAACCGGTCGCGCCGCAACGAGGTGTTCTTCTACGCTCGGCCGACCACCGCCCGACGCGGGTTCGAGCTCGGCATCATGGCGCTTGAGCAGTTCGCGAAGGCCCGTCCCGACATCACCATCAATCTCGCGGGGTGGGATGTCTCGGGCTACGACATCCCGTTCGCCCACAACAACCTCGCCGGCGTCGAGGTGGGCAAGCTCAGCGACCTCTACAACCGATGTGCGGTCGCCCTCGTCGTGTCGGCCACGAACATGTCCCTCCTGCCGCTCGAGCTGCTCGCCGCCGGGACGACACCGGTCGTCAATGACGCCCCCAACAATCGCCTCGTGAGCGACAACCCGTTCATCGAGTACGTGCCCGCCTCGCCCGGCGCGTTGGCCGATCGACTCGTCGAGGTCGTCGACCGGGCCGACGGACCTGCCCGATCCGAGGCGATGGCGGCATCGGTCGCCGATCTCAGCTGGGATGACTCGGGCGAGCAGTTCGTCACCGCGTTCGAACGGGCGATGCGTGCCTAGGTCGCTCGTCATCGGTGCCAACGGCTTCATCGGGGTCCACCTCGTCGAAGGTCTCCGTCGAGCCGGTCACGAGGTGACCGCGTTCGATCGGTTCAGTGCGGGCCCCCGATTCGGCGTCGACGGGGTGCGCATCGTCCGCGGCGAATTCCTCGACCGGTCGGCCTTGGCCGGGGCCCTGGACGGTCAGGACTTCGTCTTCCACTTCGTCTCGACGACGACGCCCGCGACCGCCGAGGGCGATCCCACGCTCGACGTTCGCACGAACATCGCGCAGTCGGTGGATCTCCTGACCCTCGCGGTCGAGGCCCGCGTCCGGCATGTGTACTTCGCCTCCACGGGGGGTGCCGTCTACGGACCCCAAGGACGCGATAGCTACGCCGAGGACACTCCGGCACTCCCCGTCTCGCCCTACGCGATCGGCAAGCTCACGATCGAGCACTACCTTCGGTACTTCCGGCATAAGCACGGGCTCCAATCCACCGCCTTGAGGATCTCGAACCCGTACGGGCCGGGGCAGCACGCGAGGCGCGGTCAAGGTCTCATCCCGATTGCGCTCGACCGGATCATCCGCGATGAAGAGGTCGTGCAGTTCGGCGACGGTAGCATGATCCGCGACTACCTCTACGTCGAAGACCTCGTCGCAATGATCCTGCGGATCGTGGCGGCGCCCATACGGGAGCACGAGGTCTACAACCTCGGTAGCGGGGTGGGGCAGAGCGTTTCCGAGACGCTTGCGACGCTCCGTGAAGTGACGGGGATCGACTTCCCGGTGCGCGTCGTCCCCGTGCCGACGACGTTCGTCGACCGGGTCGTGCTCGACACTGCTCGTTTCCGTCGCGAGTTCGGCGAGCTCGAGCTCATGCCGTTCGAGGAGGGCGTGAGGCGGACCTACGAGGAGGCTCGCGATGCCCGCTGATCAGAACGAGGTCCTGGCCACCGTCGCGATCCTGACCTACAACGGCGAGGAATACCTCGAACAGATCCTCGACGCGCTCGACCGGCAGCAGATCGATGGCGAGTTCGAAGTGCTCGTCATCGACTCGGGCTCGACGGACCGTACGCTCGAGATCGTCCGGGCGCGTCCGCACGTGCGGCTCCACGAGATTCCGAACAGCGAGTTCGGTCACGGAAAGACCCGCAACCTCGCCGCGCGGCTCGCGAACGGCGAGTTTGTCGCCTACCTCACCCATGACGCGGTTCCAGCGAACGAATCCTGGTTGCGCGAACTCCTGGCCCCGTTCGGCACGTCCGAACGTGTCGTCGCCGTGCTCGGCAAGCAGATTCCACGCCCGCTCTGCCAGCCGATCATGAAGTACGATATCGTCCACGCATTCGCCCGGTTCGGCCCCGATTACGGAACCTCCTACTTCTCACGCGGCGCATCCGCCGACTCAGAACCGGTGCTTGCAGCGAAGAGCTTCTACTCCGACGTGAACTCCGCGGCACGTCGCGCGCTGTTGCTCGATCGGATCCCGTACCGCGACGTGCGGTACGCCGAAGACCAGATGTTCGGCCGCGATGTCATCGATGCGGGTTTCGTGAAGGCGTACGCGCCGCGCGCCGCCGTCGTCCATTCGAATGATCTGACGTTCGAGGAGTTCGGTCATCGGATCTTCGACGAGACCGTCGCACTGCGTCAGATCGGCACGGAGGTGCCGAGGCTCTCGCGGGCAACCCTGCTGAAGCACATGATCAAGGGACCCGTTGCGGATGTCCCGCGCATCCTGCGCGACCCCGAGTACGGCCGGAAGCGAAAGCTCTTCTGGCTCGCAGCGAACCCGTTCTATTACGTGAGGAAGTGGCGTTCATACGATCGCGCGACTCGCGTCGATCTCGCCGACGCGCGATCGATCCGCAAGGGATCGCTCGAGCACCGCAGGAAGACCTCCGCGGGCGACGCAGCATGAACCGCCGCCCCGGGGCTAGGGGAGTGCGAGCAGCGCGGCGACCTCGTTCGCGATGCGTTCGGGTCTGATCCGCTCGCGGATCTCGAGCATCCTTCGGAGCGCGTCGTGCCAGAGGGGCGCGCCGAACGCACCGGCCGCGGCGTCGAGTGCGGCGGAGATCGATGCGGGATCGTCGCCGTCGACGAGGAACGGATAGTCGGCACCGAGCCAGTACCCCGCTTCGACCTGGGATCGCTGGATCAGGATGTTCGCGCCGCTCCACGCGGCGGTGAACCCTTTGAGGAACGGCTTGTCGTGATCGAGGTCGCGGGTGTTCCGCACTGCGTAGTGCATCGTGAAGTCCCCCAGCCGCCCGATCCAGTCGGTGCCCTCGGAACTCGAGGTGTCGATGTGCACGACCTCGACCCGATCCGACACCTCGTCGGGGATGAGCGCGTTGACGCTTTCGCCTAAGTAGCCGACGGCGAATCGGTCGGGCAGGGACTCGGGGGCTCGCAGCGGCACGCGCGGGTCGACGTGGTGGTTCACGAGACCGACGGGAAGCCGCGGGAAGTCGCGGCTCAGCCGAAGCAGGCTCGAATACGAGGCGGCGACGAGGGCGTCGACGTAACCGTCGACGTAGTTCGGCGGCTCCTCGTCGACGACATCCACGAAGAGCCGGTTGCCGAGGTTCCGGAGCTCTTCGAGGATCGGCATCGTCATCGCGCGAGCCGCGCCCTTCGTCAAGAACACGTCGCTTCTCGCGATGCGGGATCCGAGCGGGGCGTACCGAACTCGGCGACCGAGATGACGTGCGCTGAGCTCGGAGAGCTGCCGCCCGCGCATGACGGTGGAGCCGGCCCCGCGGTACTGTTCGGCGTAGACGAACACGAGCTCACGGCGACGCACCTGCACGGAATCCCCTCTCGCTCGGGGTTCTCCCGGCGCGAGTCGATACTATCGGAGCACCCGAACCCGATCGGGTGAAGTGTCGGCCATTCCCGCCGGCGGAGAGACAGGTCGACGACTGTGCTGTCGACGACGGATGGAGAGTTGTGAAAGACGGTCCGCGCCGAGTGGTTTTCACTGCGCTCATCGGTGACTACGAGAACCTGCTCGATCAGCCGGTCGCCGCCCGATCCGAGGTCGACTTCATCTGCTTCACCGACTCCGAGTCGATCACGAGCGACGCCTGGCGGATCATCCGCATCGATCCGCTCTTCCCGTTCGATCCGGTCCGCAGCCAACGCGCGATCAAGATCCGCGGACACGAAGCGCTGCACGAGTACGACGAGTGGCTGTACATCGACAACTCGGTGCTGCTGAGGCAGACCCCGAAGAGATCTTCGAGAGCTGGCTCGGCGACGGAGACTACGCGACGTGCCTGCACAGCTTCCGCGAGACGGTCCTCGACGAGTTCGACGCCGTGCTCGAACTCGGCTACGACGACGCGGCACGCATCACCGAGCAGCTCATCCACTATGCGGAGCTCAGGCCGGCCGTGCTCGACCAGCACCCCTACTGGAACGGCATGTTCGCCCGCCGCAACGCGCCGGCCGTGCACGAGATGACCGACCGTTGGTTCGACCACGTCCTCCGATACTCGCGCCGCGATCAGCTTTCGGCGAACTTCGTGTTCTCCGAGGCGTCCATCGACCTGCGCGTCGTCGACGAGGACACGAATGACTCCGTCTCTCACCAGTGGCCTGCGGGGGTCGGCCGGAAGACTCACAAGACCCTCGCGTCGAGGAAACGGTCCGGGCCCCTGCTCGCCGAGATCCGACGCCTTCGCCTCGAGATCGCCGAACTGAAGCGCGTGCTGGCGGATGCTAGGTTGGTTGAGGATGCGAAGTTGCGGGCGTATATCCAGGAGCTCGAATCGAAGCTCGTCTATGCTCGCTCCCGCCACGCGGCGGCGGTTCGGATCTTCGGACCGCGAACGGTCGCATTCGCGAGTCGGGTGCGCACAGCCGTTCGTCGGATCGTCTCGCCGGGGCGCGATTCGCGACAGAAGTAGTAGAGGAACACATGCGGGTCTTGGTCACCGGTGCCGCCGGGTTTATCGGTTCGACGACGGCGGAGGCGCTGCTGGGTCGCGGACACGACGTGGTGGGCATCGACTCGTTCACCGACTACTACGACCCGGCGCGCAAGCGCCGCAACGCCGAGGCATCCGTCGCAGCGGGCGTGCGCTTCGTCGAAGGCGATCTGCTGACGCTGCCGCTCGATGACTTGCTCGCCGACGTCGAAGTCGTGATCCACCTCGCAGGGCAGCCCGGCGTGCGCGCATCGTGGGGTGAGAGCTTCGACGAGTACCTGCAGCTCAACGTGCATACGACACAGCGCCTCCTCGAGGCGTCGAGGCGCGCCGACATCACGCGGTTCGTGTATGCATCGTCGTCGTCCGTGTACGGTCAGGCCGACTCGTATCCGACCGACGAATCGATGCTTCCGCGCCCGTTCAGCCCGTACGGCGTCACGAAACTCGCCGGCGAGCACCTCGTCTCGCTCTACCGGGAGAATTACGGTCTTCCGACCGTGAGCTTCAGGTTCTTCACGGTCTACGGGCCGCGCCAGCGGCCCGACATGGCGTTCTCGCGCTTCTTCGCGTCGGCGATCGCCGGGGCCCCAGTGACCGTCTACGGCGACGGCACGCAGATCCGCGACTTCACATTCGTCGGGGATGTCGCGGATGCGCTCTTACGGGTGAGCGCGCATGACGGCCCGCTGCCACCGGTGATGAACCTCGCCGGCGGATCAAGCGTCACTGTGCTCGAGGTGCTCGACACGATCGCCGCAATCACCGGTCGGCGGGTCGATATCGAGCACCTGCCGACCGTGAACGGCGACGTGTTCCGCACCGGCGGCGTCGCACATCTCGCGCGCGAGACGCTCGGCTGGACGCCGCGGACAGCGCTCGCCAACGGCCTCCGCGCGCAGTTCGACTGGATCGTCGAGGCGTCGTCGACCCGCTGAGACGCCGGTCGGCTCGTTGCGCCGCCGAGCCGCCGGTCAGCTCGCTGCGCCACTGAGTTCAGTCGCGCACGCGAGCGCTCACCGGCATCCGCACCACGCCGCCGCCCGGCAGCGAGTCGGCTACCGCGAACTCGGAAGCCGGGTTCAGTCGATCCAGGGACTTCCCGCCCGCAGTCTCGAGCGACCCGCGGATGACATAGGCGCCCGCGCCGAACGGCAGGGAGTCGAACGAGAAGTCCACGGAATGCCGGCCGACCGACGTCGGCAGGGCCAGGTCGAGCATGCCGCTGTTGAGGCCGTAGAGCGGCTCGCCCTGCTTCGTCTCGATCGCGATGCCGGCGACGAGCGGTTCGGACTGGGCGGTGCGAAGTTCGTAGTCGAACGCGAGCGACGCGGGCGCCCCCGACGTTGCCGCCTCGGTCGTGCCGCCGTCCGCCTGGAGGGAGATGCCGAGGATCGAGGCATCCTCGTTCAACGTCACGGGGCGGCCCTCGAGCCGGGCCTGGCTCCGCTCCTGCTCTTCGTACCCGAATCGCAGAACCCGAAGCCCGTCGGCGGGTGGGCCTTCGAAGATCATCCGGCCGTGATCCATGACCACGACCTTGTCGCTCAGCCGCCCGATCTGGGATGCGGAGTGGCTCACGACGACGATCGTGCGGCCTTCGCGCTGGAACTGTTCGATCTTCTCCATGCACTTGCGCTGGAAGGGCTCATCGCCGACCGCGAGCACCTCGTCGACGAGGAGCAGGTCGGGGTCGACGTGCACGGCGACGGCGAATGCGAGGCGCACGTACATGCCCGAGCTGTAGAACTTCACCTGGGTGTCGATGAACTCCTCGATGCCGGAGAAATCGACGATGGCGTCGAAGTAGGTGTCGATCTGCTTCTGCGTGAGTCCGAGGATCGCCGCGTTCATGTAGACGTTCTCGCGACCCGTGAGGTCGGGGTGGAAGCCCGCGCCGAGCTCGAGCAGCGCCGCCATCCGGCCGCGCCGCTTCACACTCCCGGTCGTCGGTTGGATGATGCCGCCGATGACCTTGAGGAGCGTGCTCTTGCCGGAGCCGTTGTGTCCGACGAGTCCGACGGTGCTGCCGATGGGGATATCGAGGTCGATGTCGCGCAGCGCCCAGAAGTCTTCGCGGTGCTCGCGCGCGGAGCGCGCGTTGACGATGCGCTCCTTGACGGACTTGTGCTTGTGGAGGACGAATCGCTTGGAGACATCCTGGATCTGAACGATCGTCGGGGCGGTCATGGTCAGAGCTCCTGAGCGAAGTCGCCCTGGATACGGGCGAAGAGACGGTGCGAAAGCCAGAGCAGGACGAGCCCGATCAGGAACGCGACGAGCATGCGGAGGTCGAGGTGGTCGGGCCACGCCTGGGTGACGCCGTCGACCGTTTCGGAGCCTGCGGGCCACAGGGCCTTCTGCGCGCCGATGATTGCGAGCGTGATGGGGTTCGCCAGATAGAGCTCCTCGAGCCATCCGCCCTTCAGCGCATTGTGCACGAACGTGAACGCGTACACGATCGGAGACACCCAAAAGAAGACCAGAATGAAGATCTCGGTGAAGTGCTGCACGTCGCGGAGGTAGACGTTCAATGCCGAAAGGACGAAGCTCAGGGCGGTGCCGTAGACGAGGATCACGAGGACTGCGGCGGGTGCGTAGAGCAGGTTCCAGCCGAACTCGAAGCGGCTGAGGAAGAGGATGCCGAGGAGGAGCACGCCGAACTGGATCGCGAAGTTCACGAGGGCGCTGCCGACGGTGGCTAGGGGAATATCTCGCGGGGTAGGTAGACCTTCTTAACGAGGCCCGCGTTCGCGACGATCGAGGTCGTCGACGTCGAGATGATCTCGCTGAAGAGGGCCCACATCGTGAGTCCGATGAAGACGAAGATGCCGAAGTCGGGCACGGAGCGCGCCGCGCCGAGCACTTGTCCGATTGCGAAGTAGTAGATGAGAAGCTGCACGAGCGGGCGGAAGAGGCTCCACACAATGCCGAGCGAACTGTCTTTGTACCGAACCTTCACCTCGCGCTTGACGAGGCGGCCGAGTAGCTCGCGGTACTGCCAGATCTCCCGCACGGATCCCGCGGTGCCGTGCAGAAGACTTGTTCGCTTGCCCAGTTCGACGAGGGGTTCATTCGCGATCTTGGCGGCGCGTTCCGACCTCGCGAGTGATTCGCGCTCGTTTGTATCCACGTGGCTCTCTTGTTCGGGGGATCCGGTGATGCGTAGACAGTGTACTCAGTCGACTTCCGGGGTCGGCTGAGAGCGACGCGAGGGCCGGCTGCCTCGTGCGGTACCTCACGAGCGGCCCGCGGAGCGCCGGGTGGACTGGGAAAGCGCATCTCCGTAGGCTTGGAGCGGGGTGAAGTCGCCCTGCATCGGATTCGGGGGATCATGCGCGGTGTAGGCAGAACGGCCGGCGCACTCGTGGTCGCGGCCGTCGTCTGCTCGTGGATCGCCGCATGCACGGGCTCTGTCGGCGAAGTCGACACGTCGTCGCCAACCGACGATCCGTCGTCGTCGTCGAATACGGCCGAGGAGAAGCCTGCCCCGACCGAGAACGAGCCACCTGGTGCTCTCGAGGCGGTCATCGTGGTCGCCGGTCCCGACGTCGACGGCGAGCACGTGTCGGCTTCGGGGTATGTATCAGGGGTCATCGAAGACGACGGGGAGTGTGTGTTCCGATTCATCCATGGTGAATCCGTCGTCGAGGCGACGTCCCGCTCGACGGCCGATCGGCAGACGAGTTCGTGCGGGGTCGTGCAGGTCGAGACGTCGAAAGTCACCAGAGGCACGTGGACTGTGCAGCTGAACTACACGAGCGAACGCGGCGCCGTGGCGTCGGAACCGGTCGAATTCGAGGTGCCGTGATCATGCCCAAGAAGACGCTCGTCGCAGTCGCGGCCGTGTTCGCGCTGCTCTTGGGCGTCGTCGTGCCGATGACCCAAGCGCCTCCGGCGGAGGCCGCGGTGGCCGCCCAGTTCAACCCCGGGAACATCATCGACGACGCGCTGTTCTACGACGGAGGCGCGCTCCCGGCCGCGAGCGTGCAGTCGTTCCTGAACTCGAAGGTCTCGGTGTGTCGAAGCGGGTACACGTGTCTGAAGGATTACCGGCAGTCGACCTCGTCGAAGTCGGGGGAGGCCGGTCGGTGCGGGCCGTATCAGGGCGCAGCCAACGAGTCGGCGGCCCAGATCATTTTCAAGGTCGGTGCGGCGTGCGGCATCAGCCAGAAGGCGCTCATCGTGTTGCTGGAGAAAGAGCAGAGTCTCGTGACGGACGACTGGCCGGTCGATCGTCAGTACCGCAGCGCGACGGGGTACGGATGCCCCGACACCGCGGACTGCGACGCGCAGTTCTACGGCTTCCAAAACCAGGTGTGGATGGCCGCGCTCCAGTTCAAGCGCTATGCCGCGAACCCCGGAGGCTGGAACCACATCGCGGGCCGCGTCAACGCCATCAGATTCAACCCGAACGCCGCGTGCGGCACCTCGCAGGTGTTCATCCAGAATACGGCGACGGCGGGACTCTACAACTACACCCCCTATCAGCCGAATGCCGCTGCGCTCGCGAACCTCTACGGCACGGGTGATTCGTGCAGCGCGTACGGCAACCGCAACTTCTGGCGGATCTTCACCGACTGGTTCGGGTCGACGACCGTGTCGAGCCTGATGAGAACCGCGAGTAGCGCAACCGTCTATGTCATCGGAGACGGTATTAAATATGCACTCGAATCAATGACGATGCTCTCGGCGTATGAAGCGCTCGGCGGGGTCACGATCGTCTCCGATTCTTATCTTGCATCCATCCCCACAGGTCAGAACGCGGGCCGCGTTATCAGAGCACCGAACGGGTCGATCTACTTCATCGACGCGTCGATAAAGCTTCCGTTCGCAACATGCGCGGAGGTTGAAGACTACGGGGGCAGCTGCGACCCCAGCGGCTTCGTCCAACTCACAGGGCCTCAGATTGATCGCTTCCACACTGGCCCGGCGATCACACCTGTACTGGCAACAGTTGAAGGCGGTCGCTACTACATCAAGAGCGGCGTCAAACGTGAGATCCTCGATGACGCGTCTCAGGTGGCAGCGGGCATCCCGCTCGGGCACAATGTGCTCACAGAGAACGCGATCGCCAAATTGCCGCTCGGTGACCCGATCATTCGGGATTCGGTCTACGCCGAAACCCGAGGCACTCCCGATCTCTCGCTGCTCGCCAACGGGTCCCGGCACGCTGTCTTGGCAGGCGATCTCGACGCGACTGGAGCCGCATCACGCGTGACCGGCTCGCTGAGCAGCGCAAGCCTTGCGCGGATCGCCGCTTCGCCTCAGCCGTTCTCGGGGTACGTCTCGAACAACGGCATCGTGCGAGTGCTCGCCTCGGCGAAGGAGTACACGCTCGGCGAGGGGTACCTCCGGGGTGGCGCGGCCGTCGTATCCGTGTCGGACGCGTTCGTGTCCGGATACCCCGACGGCGGGGCGCTCGCCCGTGGCTCGTTCGTCAAATCGGGGCCGAGTGCGACCGTCTTCGTCGTGATGCCCGACAGCATCCGACCGATCGCATCGTGGGACGCGTTGCTCCGACTGAGCGTCGACCAGGCGTCGCCGAACATCCTCATCGTCCCGCAGGCGCTGCCCTCCACCGTCGTACAGGGCGCCGTCGCGCTGTCGGCGGGGAACCTATACCGGACGCCCGAGAACGCGACGGTCTATCTCATCAACGGAGTGACGAGCCGGATCGCGTTCTCGAAGTTCAACTTCCCGAGTGCGGCGGGCTTCGACGAGTTCGCCTTTACGACGAAGGAACGTCTCGAGGGGTATCCGCTCGAGCCGACCCTGTTGACGTTCGCGGTGCGCTGCGACAGCCAGGTCTACGTCACCGCGGGCGGGCAGGTGCGATCGGTGACCCAGGCCCAGCTTCCGCTTTTCCCGTTCTCACCGGTCGATCTCGACAGTTTCACGTGCAGACTGCTCGCGCAGGGTCCGCCTGCGACGGAGTTCATCCGGACGTCGAACGGATCTCTCTTCCAGTTGGTCGGCGGCGAGAAGCGGCCGATCTCGAGCCTGCAGCGCTTCAACGAATTGAGCGGAGGTCGGGCCTGGATGCAGGTCGACGACTACTTCGCGGCCGCGATCCCGACGGGCGCGCCGGCCTGAGTGGAGCAGGTTCCGGCGTTGAGCCGTCTGAACGGGACCCTGTCCCGAACCCCGTAGTATCGAGTCCATGCGTGCTTGGTTCGGGAACTCGGCGGTTCGCCGGATCATCTTCGGCGTCACCGCGGCCGTGCTCGGATTCGTCGCGCTCGGAGCGTGGGCGATCTCCTCGCCGGTCGGCTCGAGCCCCGACGACGACTACCACCTGGTGAGCATCTGGTGCGGTCTCGGCGATCGAGAGGGGATCTGCGAGACCCCCGAAAACGCCGAGCCGGGCGGAGACACCCGAATGGTGCCGCGGTCGCTCTTCATCGATGCCGTCTGCTACAGCTACAAGCCGGCCGTCGGCGCTGCGTGCATGGGAGACCTCGACGGCGCGGGATTGACCGAGACGGCTCGCGGCAACTTCGTCGGCGACTACCCGCCGGTCTTCTACGGCGTGATGTCCCTCTTCGTCGGTGAGCACATCGAGGCATCCGTGCTCGTCATGCGATTCTTCAACGCGGCGCTCTTCGTCGCGTTCCTCTCCGTACTGACCTGGCTGACGCCTGCGGCGCGCCGAGCCGCTGTCGTGCTCCCCGTCGTCGCGACGGCGGTACCGCTCGGGATGTTCATCATTGCGTCGGTCAACCCGAGCAGCTGGGCCCTGCTCTCGGCGTCGACGCTCTGGATCTCGCTCTACAACTTCTTCGAGACGACCGGGCGGCGTCGGTGGTTGTTCGCCGGACTCGCCGCGCTCGCGCTCGTGCTCGGCGCGGGCGCGCGCGCGGATGCCGCGGCATACGCAGGACTCGCGATCGTCGGCGTGCTCATCCTGGAAGCCCGACGGACGAAGGCGTTCTGGCTGTCGGCCATCGTGCCCGCCGTCTTTATCGTCGTCGCGATCGTGTTCTACCGCTCATCGGGGCAGTCGAGCGCCGCGAGCGGAGGACTCGGCACGGTGCCTGGCGGGCAGTTCGCGCGCGAGCTGTTCCAGGCGTTCATCGCGGTCCCGGATCTCTGGGCGGGCATGCTCGGACGCTGGGGACTGGGATGGCTCGACACGGCGATGCCTGCGCTCGTGTGGGTATCCTCGCTTGCGATCTTCGCAGCCGTCGTCTTCGCCGGACTCGCCCGGTCCGGCGTCCGCAAGTATCTCGCCGCAGGCCTCATGTTCGCGGCTCTCTGGGGCGTCCCGACCCTGCTGCAAGCGCAATCGCACGCTCCGGTCGGTAACTACATCCAGCCTCGGTACATCCTTCCGATCGCGATCCTGGTGGTCGCGTTCGCCCTCGTCGCGACTCGCGAACGCATCGATTTCTCGCCCGCGCAGATCGTCGTCATCGTGCTCGCGCTGACCGCTGCGAACTCGTTGGCGCTCCACACGAATATCCGGCGCTATGTCACCGGACTCGACAACTCAGGCGTGAACCTGAGCTACGGAGTCGAGTGGTGGTGGGGTGAAGGTGTCACCCCAATGGTTGCGTGGCTCATCGGGTCGCTTGCGTTCGGGCTCTGCCTCGCATTGCTCGGATACCTCGCCCGGAGCTCCGTCGGGCAGAAACTCGATCGCCGCGCGGTGCCCGCCTGATGAGAACCTCCGACCTCGCCCCGCTCGGCTGCGCGGTCGATTGAGCAGGTCCGAGGTGGAACAGTCTGAGGACCCCACCGGAGCAATTATGCTTCTTGGAGCTTTCACGAAAGGCATGAGCGTTGAATCTGACCCCCCACTCGGCTGCGAACACCCTCTGGTCGAAATCCACGACCATTCTGCTGTTCGGCGTCGGTGCCGTCCTCAGCATCGTCTCGTTCCTGCTCGTGATGAGCATGCCCGACATGACCTGGCATCCGGCTCGCGATGATGAGCTTCGCGCGACGTACCAGACGTTCCAGGAGACCGGAACCCCGCTCATCAAGCCGTTCGGAACCGGGTCGTACTACACGCAGGCCGAGGGGCCGGGCGATCTGACGCTTGCCGCGTGGGACGACGACCCGGGCTCGTACCTGATCGCGAGCCTCATGGGTACGATCACGCACTCCGACTCTCCGTACCCGGGCCTGAAGCTCTTCACGGCGCTCCTCGTCGGACTTCCGATGCTCTGGTTGCCGCTCGCCGTCGCGCGCGTCTTCCGGCGGCCGATCGCGGGATACGCACTCATACTCCTGCCGGTCGTGATTTGGCTGTTGAATGGCACCCTGCTCGTCGGCACCGAGTACGGGCTCTCCGACTCGGTGAGCACGACTCCCGTCTACGCGCTCTACGGGATCGCCGCGTCCACGGCATTCCTCACCCTGTCTCTTGTACTGTGGGCGAGCACGTACCGGCTCGGCGTGACGCTCCTTGTCGCGGTGTCGGTCGGCATCGCTCTGCTCGCGGGTCTCGGCAATCTCGCGAGGTCGCTCTCCGGATTCGGCGTTGCCGCCGCGGTGGGCGTGCTCTGGTGGGTGGCGTCCAAGGGCAGGCTCCGTCTGCTGAAGGCGCTCGCGGCTGCAGTGGTCGCGGTCCTCGTCGCGCTCGGCGTGCAGAACGGGATTATGGCGCTCATCAACGTGCAGCGCGCAGAGGCGACGGGCATCTCGCTCGGCGAGCTTCCCGACGGGCACGGCACGTGGCATCCGCTCTACCTCGGACTCGCCTACCCGGAGCCGTTCACGGGCGAACCGTCGCCCTTCGGCATCGTCTGGAGCGATGAGTTCGGCTGGGAGCAGGCCCGCAAGGTCAATCCCGACGTCTTCATCGGCGGCGAAGAGTACGACCTCATCATGAAGGACCTCTATCTTCAGGAGGTTTACGACCAGCCGGTCGTCGCGGTGAAGCTGTACGTCAAGAAGGCGCTTTTCGTCCTCCAGCACTTCGGAGGCATGGTCGCGTTCATCCTCGTCGGATTCCTGCTCGTGTTCGTGCGCAGAGTGCGTCAACGTCGGGCGGCGGTCACGGCGCTCGCGATCACCGTGCCGACCATTCTGCTCGGCCTCGTGCCGCCCGTGCTCGTGATGCCGATGCTGTACTACTTCTCCGAACTCTCGGCCGCGCTCGGCATCCTCGTGGCGGTCGCGCTCGGAGCCGTCGCCTGGGCGCTGACCTCGGCGCGTGCGGGCGACGCGATCGAGGTCGCTACCGGCGGAACCGACGACGCGGGCGAAGCCGCGCCGATCGGCTCGCCGGAAACCGCGTCGGCAGACGTGTCGGATGCAGTCACCGAGACGGTCGCTGAGGACGCCTCGTCCCTCGGCTCCGACGCATCCGACGCCGAGCAGGCTCCCCGGGTCGGAGCCTGACGGATGACCCGAACGATCCCGGCGAGTTCCGGAGCATCCCGATGACCCTCCTGAGCGTTGTGGCCCCCGTGTACAATGAGTCCGCCGGCGTCGAGGCCTTCGTCGCTCGCGTCGAAGAGGTGCTCTCGGCGTGGGACGGGGAAGTCGAGATCATCCTCATCGACGACGGCTCCGCCGACGAGTCGTGGGCTCGGATCGCGGAGCTCGCCGACCGAGATCCGAAGGTGCGCGGCCTCAAGCTGTCGAGGAACTTCGGCAAGGACCCCGCGCTCTACGCCGGACTCGAGCACGCGCGCGGAGACGTCGCCGTCGTGCTCGACTCCGACCTGCAGCATCCGCCCGAGCTCATCACCGAGATGCTCGCGCAGTGGCAGGCTGGCGCCGAGATCGTCATCGCGCGCAAGCGGACCCGGCCCGATCAGTCCTTCGTCGTCCGGCTCGGCTCGAACCTGTGGGGCCGCGCGTTCGCGCAGCTCTCGGGGATCGACGTCCAGAACACGACCGATTTCCGCTTGATCTCGCGCCGTGTTCGGGAGAAGCTCCTCGAGCAGGGCGTGCACCGCCCGTTCTTCCGCGGCGATTCCTCAATCCTCGGCTTCCACACTGTCATGGTCGAGTTCGACCCGGCCCCGCGCGCCACCGGCCGTTCGAGTTTCCGAATCGGTTCACTCGCGCGGCTCGCGACCCGGTCGATCACGACCTTCTCGACCAAGCCGCTCCACCTCGTCAGCGCCGCGTCGCTGTTCCTCATGATCGCGGCGCTCGTGCTCGGCATCCAGACGCTCGTGCAGTGGTTCAACGGCAACGCGCAGACCGGGTTCACGACCGTCATCCTGCTCATCCTCTTCGTCGGGTCGCTGCTGCTGTTCGGTCTCGGCGTCATCGGCGAGTACATCGCGGCCATCTTCGAAGCGGTCAGAGGCCGAGCCGCGTACATCATCGAGACCGACACCCGGGAGATGCAGCGTGATCCGGAAGATCACTGACGCCCTGTTCGGGGAGAACCGTCAGGCGGTGTGGCGGTACATCGTCTCGGGCGTCCTGAGCGGTCTGAGCATGCTGGCAACCTCGTTCAGCTGCCGTGCGCTCGGCGTGAACGACGAGCTTTCGACGGTCTCCGGTGTCCTCGTGTCGTTCGTCGTGTCGTTCGCACTCCAGAAGTGGTGGGTCTTCAAGAGCGGCAGCCCCGTTGTGATCGCCTCGATGCGGTTCGCGCTCGTCACCACGATCACGTGGGCGCTCAGCGTCGGCCTCTATTTCGTGCTCGTCAACCTTTGGGGCTGGCCGTTCGCCGCCGTGCAGGTCGCGGTCGTCTGCTTCGTCGCGGGGTGCAATTTCACCATCAACCGCCTTTGGACGTTCCGCGACCGCACGGTCTCCAACGACGCGGCCTGACCGCCGCGACGCCCCGGTTGTCGCGCTACGACGCCGACTGCGTCGGGGCGTTCGTCGCGGTCACGAGCGTCGGCCTCGAACGCACGAGGTGGGCGATGTAGAACGCGACGAGCGCGAGCGTTCCGCTGGCGCCGTTGAGCGCGATCGCGAGCAGGATGTCGGGAAGCGCGACGAGGAACCCGGCGAGCTGCAGGAGCGCCGCGCCGAGTGCGATGACGAGGCCGAGTCGCGAGGCCCCGGCCGTCAGCGAGATGAGCACGGCCTGCGCCATCGACCACGGAAGGCACATGAGCGCCATCCAAGGCAGGAGCCCGACGGTCTCCGCATACGCGGGACCGTACAGCAGGTCGACGATCGGGCCGCCGAGCAGCCAGAGGCCGCCCGAGATCGCGATTCCCGTGACGAGGGTGAAGACAAGGGTCAGGTTGAGGCCCTGGCGGGTCCGCGCGCGATCTCCGCTCGCGCGGACGAACCGCGGAAGTAGGTAGAGCGAGAGGATCGAGGGCACGATCAGCATCGTCTTCACGAGCACGGCGCCGGCCGCGTAGGCGCCAGAGTCGTGCGGCGAGGCGCCGCCGCGGACGAGCACGACATCGGCGTTCGTCATCCACGCGAACGTCACGGTCAGCAGCAGCACGGTAATGCTCTGCGCCGTGAAGGCGCTCGCGCGCCCGACGATCCCGGCGCGGCGGAGCTGCAGGCCGGCTCCGACGGCGCCGAGCACCGCGGTGACCACGACGACGAGCAGCACGCCGAGAGCACCGGTGCCGGTGACGACTGCGATGGTGGTGAGGCCCAGCTGGAGCAATTGGCTGCCGGTCGTCCACCAAACGACCGAACGGGTCGCGTCGACGCCCTGCAGGATGCCCTGCGCCCTCGCGAACAGGAAGTACGGGACGATACCGAGCGCGGTGACGAGCACGAGCAGCCAGGAGGCGTCGAGCGATCCGACCAGCAGAGGACCGATCGCGAGCACGACCACCGTGGCTGCGCCGCCGAGCACGAGGGCTTCGATGAACGGTCCATCGAGGTGGCGACGTCGGCTTGGGCTGTCTGTCCCCGACGCTCCTGTGGGTTCGACGGCCGCCGTCGCGACCGCGACGGAGTTGCGTAGCGCGGAGCTTCCGACGGCGACGACGTTCACGACGGCGAGGAACGCGGCGAGCAGACCGAACTGCTCGGTGCCGAGACCTCGGGCCGCGACGACCTGGAACCCCGCGGTCGCGAGGATGCCGAGTGCGCTGATCGCGGTGATCTCCGCGAGGGCGCGGCCGTGCGTCCCGAGACGGGATTTTGACGGCGTGCTCACGATCGTCCGCTCCGGCTCACGCGCGCGCGAAGCCGCGCTCGATGAGATCGGCGACGATAATGTCCGAGGGGGAGCGGCCCGTGTCGGGGTCCTCGACGCGGTACTTGGCGCTGTCGGCGAGGAACGCCGAGACTTTGGCCTGGTCCCACTCGGAGAGGACCGCGCTCGTGCCGATGCCGTCTTCGCTTTCGGTGACCTTGCGGTGGATCAGCGTCGGGACGCCGAACACCGCGGACTCCTGCTGGATGCCGCCCGAATCAGTCACGATGAACGACGCGGAGCGCATCGTCTCGACGAAGTCGCCGTGCTCGAGCTTGTCGATCACCGTGATGTTCGTGAGGCCGAGCTCGGCGATCGTCGCCTCCATCGCGGGGCGCGAGAACGCATCGACGATGATCCGGAGCGGCAGCGGGGTGTCGCGGTCGAGGGTCGTGAGCGTCTCGCGGACGAGGGCTTGGTTCGAGACGAATTCGAAACGGTGGAGGAGGACCAGTCCGAACGGCTCCTCGGCCTGGCCGCGGTCGCGCGCGGCGTCTAGGACGGCGTCTTTCGCGGTGTTACCGTGCGTGTTCAGGACGTTCGAACGGCGCGAGAGGTTCCGCGCGGCCTCTTCGGACGGGGCGTAGTGGATGTCCGCGATCCGGCCGACGATCCGGCGGTCGAGCTCTTCGGGGAAGGGGTGGCGCCAGTTGCCGGACCGGAGACCCGCTTCGACGTGAGCGACCGGAACCCCGAGCCGCTTGCCGATGAGCGTGCCGAGCACGGTGGTCATGGTGTCGCCGTGCACGACGACGACCGTGCCCTCGGGCAGGGTCTTCTTGAGCTTGCCCGCGTTCTTCATCGTCCAGCCGAGGATGTCGAAGATCCACTTGACCATCTGCGCGGGCGAGGTCAGCGAACGCCCCTTGCTGCCGTTGGCGATCTGCTGCTCGGGCGCATGGAATCCGAGCTCGGGGATGGCCTTCCGAAGCGACTCGGTGTGGTGGTAGGTGATCCAGTGCTGGTAGGGGATGCCCTGCGCGTCGAGGCGGCGGGCGACCGGAGCGAGCTTGATCGCCTCGGCGGTAGTGCCGTAGATGAAGATGATCACGGTGCGGTGTGCTCCTCGGAGGTCGAAGGGTGGAGGGCGCCGCGGCGGAGGAAGGCACGACGGTGAACGAACAGGCCGCGCACGAGACCCAGCCAGAACGGGACGACGAAGAGCGGAAGCACCGCGACGTAGGCGAGCAGGGCGCGCGGGGGGCAGCGGTTGATCGCCGCGAGGAGCGCCGGTGCGAGCGCGAGGAGGATGCTCGCGAGCGCGATGCCGAGCGCGACGGCGCCCAAACCCGCCACGACGAGCCACACGAGGACGACGACGAGGGCGATCGGCGCGAGCGCGAACGCGATGAGGGCGATCGAGCGGGCGGGGGTCGTGCCGGCGTAGCTGTCGACGAACAGGGTTCCACGATCGAAGGTGTGCGACACGAACCCGCGGACCGTCGTGCGGGGACGGTAGAGGGCGGAGAACCCCGGGTCGAGTCGGATCGGGTGCGCTTCGACCAACCAGCGCAGGAGCTTGGTGTCGTCCGAGACCAGGCGGGCGTCGTCGGCCGGCCAGGTGCCGCGGAACGCCTCGCGCAGCAGATCGGTGGGGGCCAGGAAGATCGTCGTGCCCTTCGGCACTGAATCGAAGTTCTCGGGCGTGATGTCCATCGGTCTCGGGCGCCGCAGGTAGTGGGCCCAGAAGATGTGGGTCGGCACCTCCCAGAACCGGCCGACGAGCGGGGCGTCGGAGACGGTCGGGACGTGGCCGTTCCACACCGTCTGCGACGGCTCCTCCGCGAGGACGCGTCGGTAGTGGACGAGCGAATCGACGTCGACGAGCACGCGCGAGTCGAGGAGCATCGTCGCGGTCGCACGGGATCGCTTGAGGCCGGCCCAGCGGGCGAGGAACCGGCCCTGATTCGTCTGGCGGTGGAGTTCGACGGTGCCAGGGAAGGCTGCCGCGATGCGTTCGACGACGGACTCGGTGTCATCCGTCGATCCGTCGTCGACGAAGACGACCTGCACCGCCAGGCCGGACGCGCGCACGGCGCGTGCGAGCGCCTCGAAGGTCGTGGGGAGCCACGGGGCCGAGTTGTACGAGGGGATCACGATGCTGACGTCGGGAAGGGCCTCGTTCGGGGTGGGGCTCATGCGTCTCCGGCCGGCGTGCCGCCGGACGATCGGTCGGAGTCGGCGAGGGCGGACTCGAGTTCGCGGACCCTGAGCTCGAGCAGCGCCGCCGTTTCGACGAGCGCCCTGGTCTCACCCTCGAGGTCGGTCAGCTCGGAACTGTGCTGGATGCACACGAGGACGAGCACGGCGATCGAGACGAAGAAGACGAGGTTCGACGGCAGGCCGACGCCGAGCAGGTTCGCGGCCCATTCGAGGATGCCGGGGAAGACGCCGACGACGACGGCGAGGACGGTCGCGGCGAGCCACCACACGGCGTGGCGCTCGCGCAGCCGTCGGCGTCGCAGGAGTTCGATGACGACCACGAACGTCGCGAGCGAGGCGACGACTCCGAGGGTGTAGGACAACGTGCTCATGGATCTCAGTTCTCGGCTGCGCCGACGGCGGCGATCGTGCGCTTGGGACGGATGTGCGCGAATCCGAGCGCGATGAACGCCCTGGCGAGGTAGACGGCGGAGCGCACGGGGTTGTGGCTCGGTGTGCCTCCGGCCCGCGGGCGCATGGCGACCGGCACCTGGATGATCCGGCAGCCGGCGCGCGCCGCGATCACGAGCGCCTCGATCGTGTCGCCGAGGTACTCGGCGGGATAGTCGACGGCGAAGAGGGCGACCGCACGGGGACCGCACGCCTTGAAGCCGGAGGTCGCGTCCGTCAGCCGGGTCTTCGCGGTCCGGCTCAGCAAGCGCGCGATGACGCGCATCGCGAATCGCCGCAGGCCGTGCGCCCGGTATTCGCCTTCGCCGGCGAAACGGGCGCCGATGACGATGTCGGCCTCACCGAGCTTCGCGAGGAGCTTCGGCACGGCCGCCGGGTCGTGCTGCCCGTCGGCGTCGATCTGGACGACGACGTCGTAGCCGTTCTGGATCGCGTACTTGAAGCCGAGCCGCATCGCTCCGCCGACGCCGAGATTCACGGGCAGGTCGGCGACGGTCGCGCCTGCGGCCCGGGCCACCGACGCGGTCCCGTCCGTCGAGCCGTCGTTCACCACGAGGCATCCGGCGCCTGGGAGCGAGTGTCGGACCTCGGCGATGACATCGCCGATCGCCTCCCTCTCGTTGAACGCGGGCATGACGATGAGCACGCGTTCGAGGGGATGAGACATGCGGAGATCCTATCAAGCGTGGTGTGCGTGACCGCTTTGGGGGGGGCGTGCGCGGGGAGAGATCAGGCGCGCGCGCGTTGCGCGATGACGTGGTCGATCACGCGGTGGGACGGGAGGATGCCCGCTCGCTCCTCGGCGGCATCCGCACGGCTCTCGACCAGTTCGAGGAACCGGGTGAACTGCGCAGTGAGCGGCTCGGGCGCCGGTGGGATCTCGGGGATCTCGATGATCGTCTGCTGGCGGAACCCCATGCCATCGTCGACCGACGCCTCGGAGACGTGACGGTAGACCGTCAGGTTGCGGCGGAGCAGGTCGACCTCGATCAGGCGGTCGAGCTCGTGCACGGTCAGCGAGCGGACCTTGTGCTGGCCGATCCGGCTGGCCGAGATCTGCGCGACCCCGCCGTTCGCGAAGGCGAGGGTCGCTTCGGCGACATCCTCGGCCTGTACGAGCGATGACGGGTGGAAGAACCCGAGCTGCGCCGACACATCGGTCGGCTCGGTGCCGAAGAGCTGGATCGCGAGGTCGACGTCGTGGACCAGGAGGTCCCACGACACGCCCGTGCGGATGCGGGGCGCATAGGGGGAGTGCCGCATGGCGCGGATGTGGATCGGTTCGCGGAGCACCGACTTCGCGGCCATGACGGCCGGATTCCAGCGCTCGAGGAGGCCGCACATGATGGGAAGGTCGCGGCGATCGGCTTCGGCGAGGATCTCTTCGGTGCGCAGCAGGCTGTCGGCGACGGGCTTCTCGATGAGGAGCGGGCGGTCCTGGGAGAGCACCTGCATGGCGAGTTCGAAGTGCGCCTCGGTTGCGGCGGCGACCACGACGGCGTCGAGGTCGCCGAGATCGGGAAGCTCGGGGGCCCACTCCGCGCCGAAACGGTCGGCGACGGCACGACCCACCTCTTCGCGCGGGTCGACGAGGACGGCGAGGTCGGCGTCAGGGGACTGGCTGATGACCCGCGCGTGGTGCGAGCCCATATTGCCGGCGCCGACGAGGGCGATCCGGGGGCGGGCGCTCATCGCGACCCGGCCACGATGTCGGCGACCGCGCCCGCGATGGTGTCGAGCTCGTCGGTCGTGAGCGCGGGGTGCACGGGGAGCGAGAGCGCTTCGCGGGTCAAGCGCGCCGCGACCGGCACCTCGCTGACGCGGATCTGCGGATGTCCGGCGTACGCATCGTAGTCGAACACGAGCTTCGGGTAGTAGACGCCGTTGCCGACGCCGCGCTCGAGGAGCTTGGCGGACAGTTCGTCGCGCGTGATGCCGGACTCCTCGGTGACGCGGATCGTGTACTGGTGCCAGACGTGCGTGCGGTCGTCGAGGACGCGGGGCGTGACGATGCCCGCGACCTCCGCGAGCGCGTTGCTCAGGTAGGCCGCATTCCGCCGGCGCTTGGCGACGGTCTCGTCGTAGCGGGCGAGCTGCGGGAGCGCGAGCGCGGCCTGCAGATCGGTGAGACGGTAGTTGCTGCCCGCCAGCTCGTACTGGTACCGGGCGCGCATCCCCTGGTTGCGCAGTAGCCGGAGCCGGTCGGCGAGTTCGTCGTCGTCGGTCGTGATAATGCCGCCCTCGCCGGTCGTCATGTTCTTCGTCGCGTAGAGCGAGAACGTGGCCAGGCCGTAGCTCCCGGCGAACCGCTCGCCGAACTGCGCACCCTGCGCCTGTGCCGAGTCCTCGAGGATGCGAAGGCCCTTTGAGCGCGCGAGGTCGACGATCTTGTCCATATCGGCCATCTGGCCGTAGAGGTGCACGGGTGCGATCACCTTGGTGCGCTCGGTGATCGCGCCGGCGATCGACTCGGGGTCGATGTTGAAGTCGTCGAGGCGCGCGTCGGCGAAGACCGCGGTCGCACCGGCCTGGAGGATCGCGTTGAGCGTCGCGACGAACGTGAAGGGGGTCGTCACGACCTCGTCGCCCGGCTGCAGATCGAGGACCTGGAGCGCCGCGATGAGCGCGGTGGTGCCGTTGTTGACGGCGATGGCGTGCTTGGATCCGTATGCCTCGGCGAAGCCCGCCTCGAGCGCTGCGACCTTCGGACCCTGGGCGATGAGGCCGGATCGGAGGACTTCGAGGACCAGCTCCTCTTCTTCGGAGCCGAACTGGACGGTCGTGATGGGGATCATTGCGCCTCTATGATTGGGATGCTCTGCCGGGGTACCGGCACGAATAGCCAATCTACCCGACGCGAGCGCGTCGCCCGCGTCGAGGAAGCTTCAGCATGAACGACATCCACCCGACCGCAGTGATCGCGGGAGACGTGCGCATCGGCGCCGACAACACGATCGGTCCGTTCGTCGTCATCACCGGTCCGGTCGACATCGGCGACGGGAACTGGATTGGTGCGGGCGTCGTCATCGGGGCGCCCCCCGAGGTGAGGTCTTACCCGCATCCGACGTCGGTCTCGCCCTCCACCGGCAACGGCGTGCGGATCGGAGACCGGAACGTGATCCGCGAGTACGCCCAGATCCACCAGGGGTGGAAAGGGCGCACCACGGTCGGAGACGACGCGTTCATCATGAACCAGGTGTACGTCGCGCACGACGGCTCGGTGGGCGACGGCGCGTCCCTCGCGTCGAGCGTGCTGCTGGCGGGCCACGTGACCGTCGGCGCGGGGGCGAACCTCGGTCTCGGGACCGCCGTGCATCAGTTCCGAACCGTCGGACGAGGTGCGATGGTCGGCATGTCCTCGGTCGTCACGCGCGACATCCCGCCCTACGCGAAGGCCTTCGGATCACCCGCGAGCGTGCGCGGTGCGAACGCCATCGGCATGGAACGGGCCGGGCGCGATCCGGAGCTGATCGCCCTCCTCGCCGCAGTGTATGCGGGACAGGACATCGATGTCGACGCGATCCTCGACGACGATCTGCGGTCGGAGGTCGGCCGATGGATCGCAGAGCGCGACAGCCGGGCGAGACGGTGATCGGGTGACCCGCCCCGACGGCCGGGTGAGCGTCGCGCTCGGTACCCACAACGGCGCCCGATTCCTCGAGCCGCAGCTCCGAAGCATCCTCGGTCAGACGCGCCCGGTCGACGAACTCGTGGTCTCCGACGACGCCTCGGCCGACGGCACGATCGAGCTCGCCGAGCGGCTCGTCGCCGATCACGAAAGGGCCGCAGGCGCCGCGCCCATCCTCGTGGTGCTGCGCAACCCATCCCCCTCGGCGTCACGGCGAACTTCGAGCAGGCGCTTCGCGCCGCGACGGGCGAGTTCGTCGCGCTCTCGGACCAGGACGACGTCTGGCGCGCCGACCGGATCGAACGCGCGCTCGAGGTCTTCCGCTCCGACCCCCGCGTGCGCCTCGTCGCGGCGGGCGCCCGCCTCGTCGACGAGCACGGCGACGACCTCGGCGCGACGCTCTTCGGCACGCTCGGGGTCGACGACGCGCTGCTCAGGAGGCTCGCGACGGGCGGCGCCTTCGACGAGCTCCTCAAACGCAACCTCGTGACGGGCGCGACGATGATGCTCCATCGCGAGCTCGTCGACGCCGCCGCGCCGTTCCCGTCGAGCTGGGTGCACGACGAATGGCTCGCGGTCGTGGCATCCGTCACCGACGGACTCGCCGTCCTCGACGACGAACTCATCGACTACCGCCAGCACGGCGCGAATCAGATCGGCGTCGCCGAACTCGGGATGACCGGCAGGATCGCCCGGCTCCGGGCGCCGCGCTCCGAGCGGAACGCGCGACTGCTCGAGCGCGCCCGAGCGCTCGCTGAACGGCTCCCGACGATCGCGCCCGACCGGGCAGGGCTGCCGGGCGTTCTCGCAGGCAAGCTCGAGCACGAGGAGGCCCGCAGCGCCTACCCCCGGTCGCGGGCGGCCCGGCTCGCCCCCGTCCTGCGCGAGGTCCGCACCGGGCGGTACACCCGATTCGGGCTCGGCGCCCAGGACGTGCTGCGCGACCTCGTCCAACCGGTCTGAGCGAACGCGCACTCACCGCAGCGCGGATCAGTCCGCGGCGGCCGCGAGGCCGGGTGTCGGCCGCGCGAGGGCGTCACGCCAGCTCATATCCCGCGCAGCTTTCACCGCGCACACCACGAGCAGCATCCACCCGCCCGTGACGAGCGCGAAGCTCTCGGCGAAGCTCGTGACCGCGAGGACGACGAGCATGAGGGCGGGCCACACGTAGACGGGGCTCTTGCGCGTCGAGGCGAGGAGCCATGCGCGGACGAGGGCGACGCCGAGGAGGCCGGCGAAGAGCAGGACGCCGATGACGCCGACTTGGAAGTAGACGTCGATGTACGCGCTGAGCGCCGAGGAGTGCTCGCGGCCCGTCATCTGCTCGATCCACGCGTAGGGCGCGAACTCGGGCCAGGTGCCAACCCAGCCCCAGCCCTGGAGCGGATTGGAGGCGAGGTAGCGGGATGCCTCCCGCCAGACGTCGAGGCGGACGTCGAACTCGGCGCGCGCGTCGAGGAGTTCGATGATCCGGAGTCGCAGGAGCCATCCGGTGACGAGGGCGACGCCGGCGGTCGCGATGAGGGCGATCTGCCATCGCCAGCGGGTCTCGGCGTTCGCCCGTCGGAGGCCGAGGAGCGCACCGAGCGCGAGCGCGGCCGCCGCGAGCGCGATCCAGGTGGTGGGGGAGCCGGCGAGCACGACGCATCCGCTCGCGAGCACGACCGACGCGATCGAGAGGCCGCGCGCCGAGAGCTTCGTGCGCCACTCGACGACGAAGGTGACGAGGGCGATGAGCGACACGAAGCCGAGCATGTTGCGGGTGCCGAAGATGCCTTGGATCGGGCCGAGCGAGGCGATGTTCCCCTGGATGCCGAGGAATCGGATCGGAAGGTCGAGGAGGATGCCCGAGATCACCTCGAGGACGAGCGAGAGCGTGAGGAGCAGGCGGAGGACCTCGGCGAATGCGCGGACGATCTGGATCGTGTCGCGCATGAGGGCGATGTAGACGCCGAGGAACCCGAACGCGACGAGCGAGAGGACCCCGACGAGGCTGTACCGCGTCGTCGAACTCCACACCACGGAGACCGCGCACCAGGCGACGAAGACGAGGATCGTGATGGGGAGGATGCCGTACCACTCCACGAACCGCCACCGTGCGATGAGCGAGACCGCCGCGAGCCCGATGAGGACGACGAGCGCCGCGGCGACGCCCGGTGCGCCGGCGAGGGCCGTCGCGGCGTGGACGGAGAACGCGAGGCCGATCGCGATGAGCGTGAGGGCCTGCGCGAAGCGGGCCGAGCCGGCGGTCTCGCGGAACGACCGCCACAGGCGGGCCGCCGCGCCGTCTGCGGTCATGGCACCGTCGGCGGGTCGGCGTGCGCGTGCGTCGGCAGCTCGGTTCCGAAGCGGGCACGCCGGACGGGTGCGGGCAACGGTTCGGGCGCCCATTGCCGTCGCTTCGTGCCCCACGCGATCGCGATGAGGAGCACGAGCCCGCTCTCGACCAGGATGCGGCTCTCGGCGAGGCTCTGCCCGATGAGCGCGACCATGAGCAGGAGCGGCACGAGCGAGGCGGAGGAGAACGGCAGCGGGCGGCCGGATTCGTCCATCGGCCGGTCGACGGCGAGGAACCACGACCGCCAGAGGGCGCCGATGACGACGGCCGCGAAGGCGAGGAGCCCGATGACGCCGATCTGCAGCCATACGTCGAGCCACGCGTTGTGCGCCTGCAGGTACGTGACGCCCTTGCGCACCGCGAGGTCGTCGAACGGTTCGACCCAGGGGTTCCAGTAGCCGACCCAGCCCCAACCCGCCAGCGGTCGTTCGGAGGCGAGGCCGATCACGGCGTTCCAGATGTCGAAGCGGCCCGTGACGTCTTCGCTCTTGCCGAAGAACTGGAGCAGCAGGTTCCATCCGGCGAAGAGGAGCGCGATGGATGCCACGAGCGCGGCGCCTGCCGCGAGGTACACGGGTCGTCGGCCGTTCGGCCCGACCCGGCGGGTCCAGAACGCGAACCCGAGGGCGATGAGCACGAGGACGCCGACGAGGACGACCGTGGCCGAGCGGGTGAGCGCGAGCGTGAGGCCCGCGACCACGAGCCATCCGATTCCCGACACGCGGCTGATGCTCTTCGCCGCGAGGAGGCAGCCGAACACGATGACGGCGAGCAGTGCCGCCATCGCGAGGAGGTTCCGGTTCGCGACGATGCCCTCGATGGGGCCGCCGCGGAGCAGCAGCGAACGCGACCAGTAGAAGGCCAACGGCAGTTTCTCGCCCGTCACCTCGAAGGGCGGGAAGTTCGGCAGGAGGGGCTGCCGCACGAACACTGCGACCCAGAGCTCGAACGCGAGGGAGAGGCCGAGGACCCACTTGAGCGCGGCCGCGAGCGAGGCGACGAGCCGGCTCCATGGGATGCTGATGGCGAGCACGACCGCGACGAACACGCTCACGAGCGTGATGGCGACGCCCAGCGCGGATGCCCCGGGGTAGAACGACCACGCGATCGAGAGCGTCGCGATGCCGACGAAGAAGAACGTCGACTTCGGAACGCGGCGCCAGTTCCACGTCGGGCGCTCGGCGACGACGAGCCAGACGGCGCCCACGAGGACGAGTACCGCGACGACGCCGAACCCCCACCAGCCGATGAGGTTGCGCCAGAACTGCCCCGCGAGGAGGGTGAACATGGCGAACGTCGCATACGCGCCGATGATCGCGGAGCGGCGGGCCGGAGTCATGGGGTCAAGGCTATCGCGGCTGCGCGGCCCCGGCGGGTCGTGCGGGTCGCGCTCAGACGAACGCGGCCTCGCCCGTGATCGCGCGGCCCACGATGAGCGTGTTCATCTCGCGCGTGCCCTCGTAGGAATAGAGCGCCTCGGCGTCGGCGAAGAAGCGCGCGACGTGGTGGTCGAGCACGATGCCGTTGCCGCCGCACGCCTCGCGCGCCCATGCGACGGTCTCGCGCATGCGCGACGTCGCGTACGCCTTCGCGAGGGCCGAGTGCTCATCGCGGAGCTTGCCCGCGTCTTGCAGCTGCGACGCACGCACGACCATCGCGAGCGACGCCGTGATATTGCCGAGCGAGTTGACGAGATGCTCCTGGATGAGCTGGTGCGAGGCGATCGGCTGCCCGAACTGCTCGCGCTCCTTCGTGTACGCGAGGGCGTTCTCGTAGGCGCCGATGGCCGTGCCGACTGCCGACCACGCGACCTCGGCGCGGGTCGCGCGGAGGACGGCCGCGGTGTCGCGGAAGGAATTCGCGTTCTGGAGGCGGAGCGACTCGGGCACGCGCACGTCGGTGAGCGTGATGTCGGCGTTCTGCACGGGCCGGAGGCTGATCTTGCCCTCGATCTTCGTCGCCTGGTAGCCGGGGGTCGAGGTCGGGACGATGAAGCCCTTGACCTGGCCGTCGGCCTCGTCTTTCGCCCAGATGATCGTGATGTCGGAGAAGGTGGCGTTGCCGATCCAGCGCTTCTGGCCGTTCAGCACCCACTCGTCGCCCTCGCGACGCGCGGTCGTGCGGAGGCCGCGCGCCGAGTCGGAGCCCGACAGCGGCTCGGTGAGGCCGAACGCGCCGATGACCTCGCACGAGGCGAGCTTCGGGAGCCATTCGTCTTTCTGCTCCTGCGAACCCGCGACCGAGATCGAGCCTGCTGCGAGGCCGTTCTGCACACCCACGAAGGTCGACACCGAGGCATCCACCCGTGAGAGCTCGAGCGCGACGAAGCCGCGGAAGACGGACGAGTTCTCGAACGGCTTCGTCTCGTCCCACGCGAAGCGGATGACGTCGAGGTCGGCGAGCGGCTTCATGACCTGGGTCGGGAACTCGGCGCGCTCCCAGTAGCCGCCGATGATGGGCTTCACGTCGGCCTCGAGCCAGGCGCGCAGCTTCGCGATCGCCTCGCGCTCCTGATCGGAGAGGAGCTCCGCCTCGTAGGAGTAGAAATCGCTCACGAGCGGTTCGAAGGACATGGATGCTCCTTTGCGTCGGCGGATCGCTCCGAGCCTAGGACCGTCGTGCGACAGCCGACCAAGCGGTTGGTACCTTGTGACAAACGCCCGAAAGGACCCCCGCAGATGTTTGTGCCGATCCGCAACACCCCTCGCGACTACGCCTGGGGTGCCACCGACCTCATCGCGGGCTTCCTCGGGACGTCTCCCTCCGGCGGCCCCGAGGCCGAGGTCTGGCTCGGCGCGCACGCCGGATCGCCGTCGCAGATCGTCGATCCGTCCGCGGTCGGCGGCGCGCGCGACCTCGCCGAGTGGCTCGCCGCCGACCCCGAGGGGGCGCTCGGAGCCGATCTCGCGGCCGAGGCGCGCCTGCCGTTCCTCCTCAAGATCCTCGCCGCGGGCGGCCCGCTGTCGCTCCAGGCGCACCCGACGCCCGAGCAGGCGCGAGCCGGCTACGAGCGCGAAGACGGCGACGGCAAGGCGCTCGACGCCTACGACCGCAATTACAAGGACCGCTACCACAAGCCCGAGCTCATCGTCGCCGTGAGCGACGAGTTCGACGCGCTCTCGGGGTTCCGCCCGCTCGCCGAGATCGCGGGCGTCGTCGCGACGCTCCGCGCGGCCGACGCGGCCGACGAGCAGCCCGAGCCCGGTGCGCTCGACCTCCTCGAGCAGCACCTCGCGGGCGAAGACGGGCAGGGCGGGCAGGGCGGGCTCGAGCAGACCGTCGAGTGGCTCCTCCGCGACGGACGCGGCGGCGACACCGGTGCGACGGCGTGGGTCGTCGAGCGGGTCGTGCGGCTGTCGAAGAGCGCGCTCGCCGAGGCATCCGACTACGCCCTCTCGTTCGCGACCGTCGCCGACCTCGCCGAGACGTACCCCGGCGACCCGGGCATCGTCATCTCGCTCCTCCTCAACCGCGTGCGGCTGCGCCGCGGCGAGGCGCTGTATCTGCGCGCGGGCAACATCCACGCCTACCTCTCGGGGCTCGGCATCGAGCTCATGGCCGCGAGCGACAACGTGCTGCGCGGCGGTCTCACGCCCAAGCACATCGACGTCTCCGAACTCGTCGACGTGCTCGACTTCACCCCGATCGAGCCGCCGCGGCTGGCGCCCGAACCGGTCGGCCCCGGCGTGGTCGCGTTCCGGCCCGACGTGCCCGACTTCGTCCTCTTCCGCGTCGAGCCCGGCGCAGCGGGGGCGGATGTCTCGCGCGTCGAGCTCTCGGGCCCCGCGATCGTGCTCGTCGAGGGCGAGGCCATCCGGCTGAAGGGCGCGCACGGCGAGGTCGGCGTGCCGCGCGGGGGAGCGGTGTATGTGACGCCCGACGAGGGCGCGCTCAGCGTGTCGGGCGCGGGCGTCGCGTGGATCGCGTCGGTGGGCGCGTAGGAACGCTCAGACCGCGGTCAGCGCGCGCGCCTCGTCGAACCGATCGTCGAGGGGCGGCGGCACGGCGCCGAAGGTGCGTCGGTAGGCCGTCGGCGTCGTCTGCAGCACCTTGATGAAATGGTGGCGCATGACGGCGGCGGCGCCGAAGCCCGTCTCGCGCGCGATCTCCTCGAGCGAGAGGTCGCTCTCCTCGAGGAGCTCTTGCGCACGCAGGAGGCGCTGGCGGTTGAGCCACGCGTTCGGCGTCGTGCCGGTCTCGGCGCGGAACTTGCGAGCGAAGGTGCGCGGCGACATGAGCGCCTTGCGGGCGAGCCGGTCGACCGTGAGGTCTTCGTCGAGGTGCTCGAGCATCCACTCGGTGATGAGGGCGAACGACTCGCTTCGGCATTCGACGACGGGCGTGCGGATGAACTGCGACTGCCCGCCGTCGCGCTGGGGCGGCACGACCATACGGCGCGCGACGATGTTGGTCGCCGTCTGACCGAGTTCGGTGCGCACGATGTGGAGGGCCGCGTCGATGCCCGCGGCGGTGCCCGCGCCCGTGACGACCTTGCCGTCTTGCACGAAGAGGACGTCGGGGTCGACCACGGTCTCGGGGAAGAGCCTCGCGAGCTTGTCGGTGTACATCCAGTGCGTCGTCGAGCGCCGGCCGTCGAGCACGCCCGCGTGGCCGAGGGTGAAGGCGCCCGAGCAGACGCTCAGCACCCACGCGCCGCGGTCGACGGCGTCGCGGACGACCTGGAGGATGCGCTCGTCGGGCGGGGTGTCGATGAGGGAGGCGGGGATCGCGACGAGGTCGGCGGTGCGGGCGAAGTCGAGGCCTTCTTCGACGTGGAGGTCGAAGCCGAGCTTCGTCGTGATGCGGCCGGGCTCGGCGGCGACGACGTGGAAATCGAAGACGGGGCCGCCGTGCTCGCGGCGGTCGACGCCGAACACCTCGCAGATGACGCCGAACTCGAAGGGCGCCATCTGGTCGAGGGCGATGCAGGCGATGGTCTTGAGCATGGGATGCTCCTCGGGACTCGGTGCTGGCAGGAATGTGCCGAACTGCGGCAAGCCTGCCACTTTCGGCAGGATCTGGCAAGACGTAGCTTTTCTGCCATGACCATCATCCTGTTGCTCATCGCCGTCGCGGCCCTCGTCGTCTGGGGCATCGCCGCGACCGTGCGCGCCGTTCGCACCGACGGCTACGCACCCGTCGAACGTCGCGACGCCCTCCGCGAGTTCGATCGCCCGGCCTACGCCTGACCGGCCTGCTCCCGACCACCGCAGCGCCCGTCGCCCCCCGGTACGATCGGGGAGGCGGCGGGCGCTCCGTCGCAGGAGAGGGCGGGTATGAGCTGGGTCATCACGGGCGGTGCGGGCTACATCGGGTCGCACGTCGTTCGCGCCTTCCAGGCGAAGGGCATCGAGGCCGTCGTCGTCGACGACCTCTCCACGGGTCGACGGTCGTTCCTCTCCGACGACACGCCCTTCGTCGAGGGCTCGATCCTCGATGGCGCCCTGCTCGAGAACGCCTTCGACGAGCACGGCGTCACGGGCGTCGTGCACCTCGCCGGGTACAAGTACGCAGGTGTCTCGGTGCAGCGGCCGCTCCACACCTATCAGCAGAACGTCACGGGAACGGCCACGCTCCTCGCTGCCATGGAGTCGGCCGGCGTCGGCCGCATCGTGTTCTCCTCGAGCGCCGCCGTCTACGGCACGCCCGACGTCGACCTCGTCACCGAAGACACCCCCAAGCGCCCCGAGTCGCCCTACGGCGAATCGAAGCTCATCGGCGAGTGGCTCATCGCCGACCAGGCGAAGGCGGCGCCGCTCGCCCACACGTCGCTGCGCTACTTCAACGTCGTCGGCTCGGGCGCGCCCGACATCTTCGACGTGAGCCCGCACAACCTCTTCCCGCTCGTCTTCGACGCCCTCCTGGCGGGCCGCACGCCGCGCATCAACGGCGACGACTACGCGACGCCCGACGGCACGTGCGTGCGCGACTACATCCACGTCGCCGACCTCGCCGAAGCCCATGTCGTCGCTGCCCAGCGGCTCGAGGCCGGCGAGGCGCTCGACCCCGTCTACAACCTAGGGTCGGGCGACGGCGTCTCGGTCGGCGAGATCATGCGCGCGGTCGCCGAGGTCACGGGCATCGAGTTCTCGCCCGAGATCGGGCCGCGGCGCGCGGGCGATCCCGCGCGGATCGTCGCGTCGGGCGAGCGCGCCGCGCGCGACCTCGAGTGGAAGATGCGCCACACGCTCGCCGAGATGGTCGAGAGCGCGTGGGCCGCCCGCAAGGCCGCCGTCTGAGGCATCCCTCGACGGCTCTGTCGGCGCGGGTTCGCGCCGAGCTCGGGCCTCGCAATGCGAGGAATCCGTCCGCTTCGCGCGCGACCGATCACATCTCCGGCACCCGTACGGCGTGTCGCCCCGGCAATCAAGCCTCGAGTCGTTATTGAGGGTTTCCCGTCCGCAACTTGACGTGCCCGAATTACACCGATGTAATTGTCACGACACACCCTTCGGGTGGTCGGTACAACTGGGTGGGAGACGATATGGGCAATCCTGAATATCGTTCTGGCGTACCTGAAGATTGGTTCGTCGATCCGGTGCGTCTCGGCGTACCGGGCGTTCGGGGGAACGTCGACGATGCCGATCCTCTGGCCTGGCAGAGCGATGCGCTGTGCGCGCAGACCGATCCCGAGGCGTTCTTCCCCGAGAAGGGCGGCTCGACACGCGACGCGAAGAAGATCTGCACCGGGTGCGAAGTCCGCGCCCAGTGCCTCGAGTACGCGCTCGCGAACGACGAACGCTTCGGCATCTGGGGCGGGCTCTCCGAGCGCGAGCGGCGCAAGCTCCGCAAGCGCGCCGGATGACCGACCGGATGTCTCGCTGACGCGATTCCTCGCACGTGCCGTGCCTCGACGACGAGGCACGGCACGTCGCATGTCGGGCGACCTTCGCGGCACGCCCGAGCCGGTCGGCTCCCGCGCGGCGCACCGCACCTAGGCTTGCCCCGATGTTCCCCAGAGTCACCGCATTCCTGGTCGTCCAGCGCGGAGGCGATCGCCTCCGCCGCACGATCGCGGCCGTCCAGGCGCAGACCCGCGCGGTCGACGAACTGCTCGTCGTGCTGAACGACGCGGACGCCGATGCCGCCGAGCAGGCGGCTGCCGCTGCGCCCGGGCACGTCCTGCGGCTGCAGACGCGCGTCCCGTTCGGCGAAGCCGTGCGGGCCGGCGAACGCCTCCTCGACGTCCCCGGATCGACGTCGGACGCGTTGTGGCTCCTCGCGGAGGATTCGGCGCCCGCCGCCGACGCGCTCGCGAGGCTCGTCGCGACGCTCGAGACCGCCAGATCGGTCGCGATCGCGGGTCCCGAGCAGCGTTCGTGGGCGGCCCCCGAGCGCATCGAGCGCCTCGGCCGGTCGATCACCCGGTTCGGTCGGGCCGTCGAGCTCGTGTCGGACGAACTCGACCAGGGTCAACACGACGAACTGAGCGACGTGCTCGGCGTCGACCCCGCCGGACTCCTCGTCCGCCACACCGTGTGGCGCGACCTCGACGGCTTCGACCCGGGGCTCCCGGTCGTCGACGACGCACTCGACTTCTCGATCCGCGCGCGACTCGCGGGCCACCGCGTGAGCGTCGTGCCCGAAGCGCGCATCGAGGTCGCCGACTCGGGCGTCGCCGGGCCGCCCGCCGGGGGCGGGCGCACTGCGCGCAAGGTCCGTCGGCAGACGCGGGCCGCGCAGCTCCACCGACGGCTCGTCTACGCGCCCGCCGCGGTCGTGCCGCTGCACTGGGTGAGCCTCCTCCCGCTCGCCGTCGTGCGATCGATCGGGCTCCTGCTCGCGAAGGCGCCCGGTGCGATCGCGGGCGAGCTGGGGGCTGCGCTCGCGGCGATGTTCTCGTTCGGCAAGGTCGCGAGGGCCAGGCGCACGCTCCGCAGGCAGAAGACGGTCGGATGGTCCGCCGTCGCGCCGCTCCGCGTGCAGCCCGACGAGGTCCGCCGCAGGCGCCGTGCTGCGGCCGAGGCCCGCCGCGCCCGCGCGAGCGGGCGTGCCGAGGAGCTGCAGTTCCTCGGCACGGGCGGCGGCTGGGTGCTGCTCGGGTCGGCCGTGGCATCCGTCGCCCTCTTCTCCTGGCTCATCGGCGCGTCGGGCGTCGCCGGCGGTGCGCTGCAGCCGCTCTCCGGCTCGTTCGGCGAGCTCTGGCGCAACGCGGCCTACGGCTGGCGCGACGTCGGGGTCGGCTTCGTCGGCGCTGCCGACCCGTTCTCGGGCGTGCTCGCCGTGCTCGGTTCGTTCGCGTTCTGGGCTCCGTCGGTCGCGGTCGCGGCCCTCTGGCTCGTCGCGGTTCCCGCGGCCGCCCTCGGGGCGTGGTTCGCGGCATCCCGCTTGACCGAGCGCGGGTCGCTCCGCGCGCTCGCCGCGGTCGCGTGGGCGTTCGCCCCGCCGTTCGTCGTCGCCCTCGCCGACGGCCGGCCGGGCGCCGTGCTCACCCACATCCTCCTCGGATGGCTCGTCTACGCGTCGATCGGCGCAGCCTCGAGCTGGGCCGCCGCCGCGACGGCGTCGCTGCTCCTCGCGTCGGTCGTCGCCTCGGCGCCGTCGCTCGCGCCCGCCCTCGCGGTCGGCTGGATCCTCGCGATCGTCGCGGGCGGCCGTGCGTCGATCCGCTACGTGCTCCTGCCGCTCCCGGCGGCGGTGCTCGCGGCGCCGCTCGTCCTCGCCCAGCTCTCTCGCGGCACGCCGCTCGCCCTCCTCGCCGACGCGGGTGCGCCGGTGCCGAGCGCGGTGCCCGAACCGTTGTGGCGGCTCCTGGGCTTCCCCGGCGGATCCGACGGCGGATGGGGTGCCGTGCTCGAGGGCATGGGCATCCTCATCGACCCCGTGTGGGTCGCGACGGCGCTCGCCGCTCCGCTCGTCATCATCGCCGGGTGCGCCGTCGGCGTCGCGATCGGCTCCTCGATTCGCCTCCGCGGAGCGCTCCTCGCGCTCGCGGCCGTCGCCGCCGGCGTCGCGACCGCGACGGGCGCGGCGCGCCTCTCGCTCGCGACGGTCGGCGCCGACCAGATCGCCGTGTGGACGGGCGCAGGTCAGAGCCTCGCCGTGCTGGGCGTCGTCATCGCGGCTGTCATCGCCCTCGACGGGCTCCGCCGCGGTGCTCCGTGGCTCGCCGCCCTCGCGGCCGTCGCCGCCGTCGGGCTCGTCGTGCCGAGCCTCGTCGCCCTCGCGACGGGATCGGTCGCCGTGCACCGCGCCGACGCCCGCACCCTGCCCGCCTTCGTCACGGCCGAGGCTGCGAACGACCCCCGTGTCGCGACGCTGCGCCTCGAACCGCTCGCCGGGGGAGGCCTGCGGGCCTGGCTCGAGCACGGCGCCGGGACGACGCTCGACGACCAGTCGACCCTCGCCTCCACGCGCACCGAGCCGACGGCCGACGAGCAGGAGCTCGCCGAACTCGCCGGCAACCTCGCCTCTCGGAGCGGTTTCGACCCCGAAGCGGCGATCGATCGGTTCGGCACCTCGTTCGTGCTCCTCGGCGCCCCTGCCGACGGCGCCGCAGACGACCGCGCGGCGCTCGCGACCGAGGAGCGAGCACGGATCGCGCTCGACGGCACGGCGGCCCTCGTGCCGGTCGGCGACACGGCGTTCGGCGTGCTCTGGCGGTTCGCGGATGCCCCGTCGCCCGCGCCTGCCGCGGCGATCCCGCCGAACGCAGGCGGGGGCGTCGGCGTGCTCTGGACGGTCGTGCAGGTCGTCGTCGTCCTCGCGGCGCTCCTGCTCTCGATCCCCACGGGCGTCGGGCGGGAGACCGACCGCCGACCGGTGCGCACGCGCGAGCCGAAGGCGAAGGCGAAGACCGCGAAGGCGAAGACCGCGAAGTCGGCGGAGCCTGCGACAGCTTCGGAGCTTCCGGATGCCCCGGCCGAGCCTTCGGCCGACGGCGAGTCCGAGACATCCGCCACCGAACCCTCCGCCACCGAGACATCCGATACCGAGACATCCGAACCTGCGCAACCGGCCTCCGCCGGCGCCGATCGTGGAGGCGACGATGCCCGCTAGCCGAACCGTCTTCGCCGCCGCCGGGCGAGCGGTCGCGATCGTCGCGACGCTCGCCGCGGGTGCCGCCGTCGCGGCCGCCGCCGTCCTCGTGCCGTGGCCCGAACACCGAGTCGAGCCGTCGTCGGTCGTCGTCGCCCCCGCCGAGAGCCGTGAGCAGCGCGTGTGCCCCGGCCCGCTGCTCACTCTCGCCGACGAGACCGCCGACGCGACGACGCCCGTTTCGCTCGGCGCGGCCGACACGGTGACGGCCGTCGAGCCGCCGAGCGCAGAGATCGAGCAGCAGTCGCTCGGGGCGCCCGAGAACCCGCTCGCCGATTCCGACGGGGGGCCGGTCGCGCTCCAGACCCGGCCCGGCGAGGTCGCCGCGGGCCTCCTCGCGGGCGCGCAATCGCAGGTCGCGGCGGACGACACGGTCGCGGGGCTCGCCGTGGCGGCGTGCCGGGAGCCCGTCGCCGGATCCTGGCTCGTGGGCGGCTCGACCGCAGTCGGGCGGGTCACGCTCGTCCTCCTCGCGAACCCGTCCGACGTCGCGGCGACCGTCGACGTGCGCGTGCACGGCGAGACCGGCCCGGTCGACGCGCCCTCGGCGCTCGGCATCCAGGTGCCCGCCCACGAGCAGCGCGTCGTCTCGCTCGCGGGCCTCGCGCCCGACGTCGCCTCGCCCGTCGTGGAGGTGACCTCGACCGGCGGCCGCATCGCTGCGACCCTCGAGCAGACGGCCATCGACGGTCTCGTCCCGGCGGGCGTCGAGTTCGTGGGCGCCGCGGCGGCGCCGGCCCGATCGCAGGTCATCCCCGGCGTGCTCGTGCCCGAGGAGGGCGGCGTCGAGAGCGGCGACGACCACGCCGAAGGCGACGCGTTCCCGGCGCTGCGGCTCTTCGCGCCCGGGGACACCGCGGCACAGGCGACCGTGCGGGTCGTCCCCGCGGCGGGCGGCACCGGACCGGTCATCGACGTCGAACTCGAACCCGGCCAGGTGCTCGATGTGCCGCTCGGCGTCCTCCAGCGCGGCATGTACTCGATCGCGATCGAATCCGACGCCCCCGTCGTGGCGGCGGCACGGACGACGATCGCCTCGATCCCGCCGACCGGCGACGCGAACGAGGGCACCGCCGGCGATCTCGCGTGGTTCACGGCGACGAACCCGCTCATCGGCGACACTGCCATCGCGGTCCCGGCAGGTCCGGACGCCCGGCTCGCGCTCACGAACCCCGGCGACGCCGACGTCGAGGTGCGCATCGACCAGGGCGACCGCGGACAGACCGTCGTCGTCTCGGCGGGCGAGAGTGCGACGGTGCCGCTCGACTCGGACGACGCGGTCGTCCTGCTCGGCGCCGAGGGGCTGCACGCGTCGATCTCGTTCGCCGACGAGCGGTTGCTGTCGTCGTTCGCGATCGAGCCGCCCGGGCCGCTCGACGCGCCCATCCGCGTCTACCCCGGCTGAGCGGGCCCGGCCCGGACCTGGCGCAGGAGCGGTAAGTCAGAGGTGCCGGTAGCGGCCGGGAGAGAGCTCCCACGGGTCGCGGCCCAGCAGGTCGGCGACGGCACGGTACACGCAGCTCTCGATGAGCAGCTTCTGGTCGCGCTCCTCGCCTTCTTGCAGGCGGAGGAAGCGGACGATCGGCAGCCGGAAGAATGTGATGCGCCGCTCGTCGTGGAAGACCTTCCACCGGTCGACGTGGTCGTCGTGGATGGCCTCGGCGGGCGCCTGCGCGACCTCGAAGACGACGCCCTCGAGTTCGGGCCACAGCCCGCGCAGGTAGGTCGCGGTCGTCGCGACCGTCAGGTCGAACTCGTCGATACGGGTCTGCAGGAGCGGCAGGTGCGGGCCCGTCACCGGTGAGCGCAGGCCGCGACCGTGGCGGTCGCGGGCGAGCCGTCTCGGCGATCGCGAAGCGGCGACACGGCGGGAGCGAGGCATGCGATCCATCGTAGTGTCCCCGGTCGCCGCTACTCTGGTCGAGCCATGAGACGTTGTTCGCGAACCGCATGCCCCGCCGAGGCGGTCGCGACGTTGACGTTCGACTACGCCGAGTCGCTCGCCGTCCTCGGGCCGCTCGCCTTCCGTCCCGAGCCGCACGGGTACGATCTCTGCGCGCGGCACGCCGAGCGCACGAGTGCCCCCAGAGGGTGGCACATCGTGCGGCAGACGCCGCCCGGTGAGGTAGTTTCGAGGGCGTGACTTCGCCTGCACCCTCCGAACTCCGTACTCGGCTGAACGCCGCCGTCAAGGCCTACGACGTGCGCGGCATCGTCGGAGAGGCGCTCACCGACGAGATCGTCGAGGCGCTCGGCGCCGCGTTCGTCGACGAGGTCGGCGCTGCGGGCGGCCCGATCGTCGTCGGCCACGACATGCGCGACTCGTCGCCGGCGTTCGCCGCAGCGTTCGCGCGCGGCGCGACGGCCCGCGGTGCGGACGTCGTCGCGATCGGGCTGTGCTCGACCGACGAGAGTTATTTCGCCTCCGGCGCGCTCGACGCGCCCGCCGCCATGTTCACGGCGAGCCACAACCCGGCCGCCTACAACGGCATCAAGTTCTCCCGCGCCGGTGCGCGCGGCATTTCGCTCGACACGGGGCTCGCGGCCATCCGCGACCGGGCAGGCGACTTCCTCGAGTCCGGCATCGTGCCCGTCGCCGAGCCGGGTTCGGTCGAGTCGCGCGATGTGCTCGCCGACTACGCCGCGTACCTCCGGTCGCTCGTCGACCTCACCGCGGTCCGTCCGCTCAAGATCGTCGTCGACGCGGGCAACGGCATGGGCGGCCTCACCGTCCCGGCCGTGCTCGGCGAGGCGGCCGGGCTCGCGGGCCTGCCCCTCGAGATCGTCCCCCTCTACTTCGAGCTCGACGGCACGTTCCCGAACCACGAGGCGAACCCGCTCGAACCCGCGAACCTCGTCGACCTGCAGCGCGCGGTGGTCGAGCACGGAGCCGACCTCGGTCTCGCCTTCGACGGCGACGCCGACCGGTGCTTCGTCGTCGACGAGCAGGGCGGCGCCGTGAACCCGTCGGCCGTCGCGGCGATCGTCGCGCTCCGCGAGGTCGCGCGCGTGCGCGCCGCGGGCGAGACCGACATCAACGTCATCCACAACCTCATCACGTCGCAGTTCGTGCCCGAGACGATCTCCGCGGCGGGCGCGACGCCCGTGCGCACGCGCGTCGGGCATTCGCTCATCAAAGACCGCATGGCCGAGACGGGCGCGGTGTTCGGGGGCGAGCACTCGGCGCACTACTACTTCCGCGACTTCTGGGGCGCAGACAACGGCATGCTCGCGGCGATGCACGTCCTCGCCGAGTTCGGTTCGCAGGATGCCCCGCTGTCGGCGCTCGCGGCTCGGTTCACGCCGTACGCGCTGTCGGGCGAGATCAATTCGACGGTGGAAGACATCCCCGCGGCGTACACGCGCATCGTTGAGGCGTATACGGGCACGGCCGAGTTCGAGGAGTTCGACGGACTCACGGTGCGCGGCGTGACCGCCGCGGACGAGCCGTTCTGGTGGTTCAACGTGCGCCCGTCGAACACCGAGCCGCTCCTGCGGCTCAACGTCGAGGGCGCCGACGAGGCGACGATGGCGGGCATCCGCGACGACGTGCTCGCGCTCATCCGCGGCTGATCCGCGGCACTGCGGCATGCGCCGCGGCTCGCTCCTCCGGCCGGTGAAGCGCCGCTCAGGCGTGCCTGCGCCGCTGCGGTGCGATCCCGACCCGCACGTGCGCACCCGAGGCGGCGGCCTCGATCGCGGTATCGAGCTCTGCGAGTGAGAACGTCGCCCCGACGAACTCGTCGAACGGCCGCGTCCGCCTGAGCCGGTGCAGGGCGGCGACGGCTTCCTCGAGGTGGTGCGGCGCGTAGTTGTGGACGCCCTGCACCGTGACGAGCCGACGGATGAGGGACTCGGGGGAGATCGCGACGTCGGGTCCGGGGAACACGCTGCCGACGAGCACGACGACACCGCCGACGTCCACGGCGTCGATCGCCTGACGGACCGCGGCGGGCGACCCGGACGCCTCGACGGCGACGAGCGGAGCGTCGACCCCCGAGCGGGAGAGCCGATCGAGCACGCCGCGCAACGAGGCATCCGATTCCGTCGGAGCCGAAGGGTCTGCGACCGCGACCGCGCCGAACCGCAGGGCGAACGCGCGCCGACCCGGATCTGGATCGGACACGACGACCGTCGCCCCCACGTCGTCGGCGAGGGCGGCGACCGACAGCCCGACCATGCCGGCGCCGGCCACGACGACCGTCGCCCCTGCGAGCGGGACGCGACCTGCGGCGGCGTCGAGGGCCGCGACCGCCGTCGCCGTGGCGCACGACGCGGGCGCTGCGACGGACGCCGGCAGCGCTTCGCCGACCGGCACGATCGCCGTGCCCTCGCGCAGTTGCACGTGCGTCGCGAAGCCGCCGCTGAGCTCCCATCCCCGCACGATCCGGGCGTGGCCGTACTTCGCGAGGGTGCGGCACTTCTGCGGGAGGCCCCGTGCGCATCGGTCGCACGACCCGCAGCTCGCCGTGACCGACCAGACGACGCGGTCGCCGAGTTCGAGGCGCGTGCCGTCGGATCGGACCGCCCGTTCGCCCGCGGCGACGACCCTGCCGACGGCCTCGTGTCCGAGGACGAGCGGCGTCTCGGCCGACCGGTCGCCGCGCACGGTATGCAGGTCGGACCCGCACACGGTCGCGAGCTCGACCTCGATGAGGGCGTCGCCGGGGCCGAGCGTGAGGCCGGGCACCGCGAGGGCGTCATGCGGGCGCCCGGGTTCGTTCCAGACCATCGCGACGGGCGCGGGGTCGACGAGGAGCGCGCGGCCGTCGAGGCGGCGCAGGGTATGAGGCATCGGTCGGATCCGGTCAGTCGTCGCCGTCTTCGTCGCGGAGGCCGAGGAGTCCCGGCAGATCCGCGATCGAGTCGATGACCGCGTCGGCGCCGGCCTCGTCGAGCTGCGCCTCGCCGTGCGCGCCCGTGAGGACGCCGACGACGAGCCCGGCTCCCGCGTTGAGCCCGGTCTCCATGTCGGTCGCGGTGTCGCCGACGACGATCATCTGCTGCACCGAGGTGCCGCCGGTGCGGATGAGCGCCGTCAGGGGGAGGTCCGGCGCAGGGCGACCGCGGCCGACATCCGCCGGCGACAGCACGACGTCGACGAGTCCGCGCCAGCCGAGCGCGTCGAGCAGCGCGTCGCGCGTCGTGGGGGAGAACCCGGTCGTGAGGGCGACGTCGAGTCCGGCGGCCTGGAGTTCGCGGATGACGGCTTCGGCGCCGGGGACCTCCGAGACGCCGACTTCCCCGATGAGCTCCGCGTAGGCGCGTTCGAACTCGACGTTGGCGCGCTGCGCGGCCTCCTCATCACCCGTCAGTTCGCGGAAGACCTCGATCTTCGACTGTCCCATCGTGTCGCGCACGTACTGCAGGGCGCGTTCGAGCTCGTCGCCCTCGGCGAGCGCCGTGCGCTCGGCGGCGAGCCGGAACGCGCGCTCGACGAGCCCTGAGTCGGAGACCGTCGTGCCCGCGAGGTCGAGCACGACGAGTTCGATCTCGACCTCTTCGAGCTCGTGGTCGAGTTCGTCGTCGCCTGTGAGGTCGGTATGGCGGTGGTCGCTCATGCTGGTTCGCCTTTCGGTCGCGAAGCGGAGGGGAGTGGGGCGAAGACGGATGTCTCGCCCGAGGTCGTCGTCCCGTCGGCGATCGCCGCGACGAGGTGGTCGCCGAGCCCGAGGCCGGTCGTCATGCCGATGCCCGTCGTCACGGCGGCGAGGTGGACGCCTGGCGCGGTCTCCTCGACGAGGAACTCGTCGGGTCCGCTCGCGTAGACGCCCTGCCAGCGTTCGACGACGGTCGGGCGCGCTGCGCCGAAGAGTTCGGCGGTCGCGTCGAGCATGGCGTCGAACGCGGCCTCCGCCTGGAACGGCGAGACGGATGCTCCGCGCATGTGCGTGTCGCCGGCGAGGAGCGTGCCGTCGGCCTGCGGGGTGAACATCAGGTTCGGGTCGAGCGCCGCGAGGGCCGGATGCTCCGCATGCAGGCGTTCCCGCAGCGCGCCGGTCGCCGGCAGGTCGGCCCAGGCCGCGTACCGCACGAGCGACCAGGCGGTGAAGAGGGGGGCTGCGAGCGGGGTCGGAAGCTCGGCTCGGATGCGGAGCATGTCGAGCGCGCAACGCACGACGTCCGCCCGTTCGGCGACACCGGGGAAGAGCTGGTCGAGGTCGTGGTTGGTCGCGACGACGACGGCGTCGGCCTCGATCGGCCCCCGGCTCGTCTCGACGCGGCCGGGTGCGACCGCCGACACGAGGGTGCGCAGGCGGAACTCGACCCCGAGGGACTCGAGATGACGACGGAGGAGGGGTGCCGCGATCCGCGGGTCGGTCTGCAGGTCGTGGGGGAGGAAGGCGCCGCCGACGAGCGACGACGCGGGCACCGGCATCCGCTCTGCCGCTTCGTCGGCGGTCAGGAGCCGCACCTCGGCCCCGTCGCCGAGCGAGGCGAGGCCGCCGGCCCGCTCGTGCTCGCGCTCGTCGGCCCGCGCGGCGGCGAACTGCTCCAGGACGGCGAACTCGTCGTCGGCCCGGGCGGCGACGAGCGTGCCGGACTCGGCGACGGGGATGCCCGCGTCGCGCGCGAGCTCGAGCCAGATCGGGCGTGCGGTGATCGCGAGGCGCCGGGCGAGCCCGGACTGCGCGGTGAGGCACAGATGACCGAAGTTCCTGACCGACGCGCCCTGCGGCGAGGCATCCCGGTCGATCACGACCACCCGGAGCCCGCGGCGGTGCGCGGCGAGCGCGACCCCGAGGCCGACGACGCCCGCCCCGACGACCGCGAGATCGGCGCGTATCCCCATCGGAGGCCCTTCTCGTCGTGCGGCCTCTGGAACGAGTGCCGCGGGATGTCTCGGGCGACGATAGGCATCGGCGGTGGACGGACGAGAGAGCGGACATGTCGGCGACATGAACGCGGACCGTCCGCTCGGCGTTCGTCGGCCGCTCCTGCGACAATGGTCGCATGACGACATTCCCTGCGACCACCGCGCTGCCGTTCAAGGTGGCGGACCTCTCCCTCGCCGAGGCCGGCCGGCACCAGCTGCGCCTCGCCGAGAACGAGATGCCGGGCCTCATGGCGCTGCGCGCCGAGTTCGGCGAGTCCAAGCCGCTCGCGGGCGCCCGCATCGCCGGAAGCCTGCACATGACCGTGCAGACCGCGGTGCTCATCGAGACGCTCGTCGCGCTCGGCGCACAGGTGCGCTGGGCCAGCTGCAACATCTTCTCGACGCAAGACGAGGCCGCCGCCGCCGTCGTCGTCGGCCCCGACGGCACGGTCGACGAGCCCGCGGGCGTGCCCGTGTTCGCGTGGAAGGGCGAGACCCTCGACGAGTACTGGTGGTGCACCGACCGCATCTTCGACTGGACGGCCGAGGCCGAGGCGGCGGGCGCCGACTGGATCGGCCCCAACATGATCCTCGACGACGGCGGCGACGCCACGCTCCTCGTCCACGAGGGTGCGCGCTTCGAGGCGGCAGGCGCCGTGCCCGAGGCATCCGCCGCCGACAGCCACGAGTACCGCGTCATCCTCGACCTCCTCCGCCGCTCGCTCGAGACGTCCCCCGACCGCTGGACCCGCATCGCCGCCGAGATCAAGGGCGTCACGGAAGAGACCACGACGGGCGTCCACCGCCTGTACGAACTGCACGCGCAGGGCGGACTCCGCTTCCCCGCGATCAACGTCAACGACTCGGTCACGAAGTCGAAGTTCGACAACAAGTACGGCATCCGCCACTCGCTGCCCGACGGCCTCAACCGTGCGACCGACGTCCTCATGGGCGGCAAGGTCGCGTTCGTCGCGGGCTACGGCGATGTCGGCAAGGGCGCCGCCGAGGCGCTCCGCGGCCAGGGTGCGCGTGTCATCGTCTCCGAGATCGACCCGATCAACGCGCTGCAGGCGGCGATGGACGGCTACCAGGTCGCCCGTCTCGAGTCGGTCATCGGCGACATCGACATCCTCGTGACCGGCACGGGCAACAAAGACGTCGTCCGTCTCGACCACCTCCTCGGCCTCAAGCACCTTGCGGTCGTCGCGAACGTCGGCCATTTCGACAACGAGATCGACATGGCCGCGCTCGAGTCGCTCGAGGGCGCCGAGAAGATCGAGATCAAGCCGCAGGTGCACGAGTGGCGCCTGCCCACCGGCCGAAGCATCCTCGTCCTCTCCGAGGGCCGCCTGATGAACCTCGGCAACGCGACGGGCCACCCCTCGTTCGTCATGTCGAACTCGTTCGCCAACCAGGTGCTCGCCCAGATCGAGCTCTGGACGCGTCCCGAGGCGTACCCGGTCGGCGTCTACGTGCTGCCCAAGCACCTCGACGAGAAGGTCGCGCGTCTCCACCTCGACGCGCTCGGCGTCGAGCTGACCGTGCTGACCCCCGAGCAGGCCGCCTACATCGGCGTGCCCGTCGAGGGCCCCTACAAGGTCGACCACTACCGGTACTGAGTCGCGTGGGCTCGCTTCGGCGGGCCTGGTCGGCGCTCAGATGAAGAGCGGATGTCTCGCACGAGGCATCCGCTCTTCGCGCTCGACGTGAGGGCGACGACCGGATGCCTCGCGCTCAGCGCGCGGGGAAACCGACGGGTGTCTCGGTGAGCACGGGAGCCAGCTGGTCGAGTCGACCCTGCTCGAGCGCGAGCGCCGCGAGGTCGCGCTCGCGGCGGAGGGCGACGACCGCGGCGAGGAAGAGCTCCGCCGGCGCGGCCGGCACGGGGGAGACGAACGGCGCCGTCTCGGCGGCGAGGGAGTGCGCCTGACGGGCGCGGCTCGCGGGTGTCAGATGCGGGGCGTTGCGGAAGAACGACGCGACCCGCCGTTCGAGGGAGTCGGGGAGACGGCCGACGTCGGCCGTCGCCGCCCACGCCGTGAGCCCGGCCGGCACGCCGAACGTCTGCGTCTCGACGTGCGGCGCACGCTCGACCTGCGCGTGCGTGCCCGCGAGCACGTCGCCCAGGCGCTTGGACGCCGGGTGGAGGAATCCGACGAGGACGGCGAGCCCGCCGAACGTCATGTAGAGCTCGAGCACGCCCGTCAACGCGCGGATGAATGCGTGCCGGAACCCGATCGAGCCGCCGTCGTCGCGCACGACGCGGAGTCCGAGGGCGAGCTTGCCGAGCGATCGGCCGCGCGTCGCCGTCTCGACGGCCGTCGGAACGACGACGACCACGAAGACGGCGCTCGCGACGAGGATCGCCCGCGTCGCGGCCTCGTCGAGCCGGAGGCCCGCGAGCGCGAGCAGGACCCCGATGAAGAGCACGACCGTGAGGAGCACGTCGATCGCCGTGCCGCCGCCGCGGATGAGCGCGCTCGCGGGCCGAACATCGAGGGCGACGGCCTCGCCCGTGATGAGTGCGTCGTCGGCCGACCGCGCCACGGGAGTCGGGCGTCTCACGGGCTCGGTCATGGCTAGTATTCAAGCAGATGGACCTCGACGCCCTCGCGACCGCACGCCACGACGACTGGCAGCGTCTCGACGCGCTTGCGAAACGGTCCAGGCGACTCAGCGGCCCCGAAGCAGACGAGCTCATCGACGCGTATCAGCGCGGAGCATCCGACCTCTCGCTCATCCAGACGACGGCGGGCTCGACCGCCCTCGGCGACCGCCTCTCGATCTCCCTCGCGCGCGCCCGCCTCGGCTTCACGGGTGCGCCCGCCAACCCCCTTGAACAGTTCATCCACTTCGTCGTCGTGGGGCTGCCCGCGGCGCTCTACCGCATCCGCTGGCTCACCCTCTGGGTCGCCGTCGCGACCGTCGTCGTCTCGACGCTCGTCGCCTGGTGGCTCCTCTCCGACCCGCGCGCGCTCGCGAACGTCGGCACCGAGTCCGAGTTGCGCCAGATCGCCGAGGAGGGCTTCGAGGCGTACTACACCGAGCACCCCAACGCCTCGTTCGCGGGCTCCGTCTGGACGAACAACGCGTGGATCGCCGCGCAGTGCATCGCATTCGGCATCACGGGAGTCTGGGTGCCCTGGGTCATCCTGCAGAACGCCATGAACCTCGGCGTCTCGGCCGCCGTCATGTTCGCCTACGACGAGGCCGGCACGTTCTTCGCGAGCATCACGCCGCACGGCCTCCTCGAGCTCACGTGCGTGTTCGTCGCTGCCGCGGCCGGGCTCCGCATCTTCTGGACCTGGGTCGCCCCCGGGCCGCGCACGCGCACCGTCGCGCTCGCCGAAGAGGGACGGGCGCTGTTCGGCGTGGCGATCGGGCTCGTGTTCTTCCTGTTCGTCTCGGGCCTCATCGAGGGGTTCGTGACGCCGTCGGCGCTTCACCCGGCCGTGAAGATCGCGATCGGCGCCCTCGCGTTCGCGGGCTTCCTCGTCTACATGCTCGTCCTCGGCCGGCGGGCCGTGCACGCGGGCGAGACCGGCGACCTCCGCGAGGCCGACCGCGGCGTGCGGCGCATCGTCGCGGGGTAGCGCGAAGAGTTCGGGGACGCACCACTGCGCTCCCGTCCTGCTTTTCCTCGTCCTGTTCTTCCTCGCTGTTCTCTCCTTCTGTTCTTCCTCGCTGTTCTCCCTCGCGTTCTCCGTCGCTGTTCTCCCTCGTTCTCCTCGGCAATTCAGGATGAATCGGGCGACGCGCCGCGCGCGGGGAGCGAATGATCGGCGTGTCGCCCGATTCATCCTGAATTGCGTTCGGCGAAGGGGAAGAAGAGGGGAGGGAAGAAGGGAAGGGGGGAGACAACGAAGGGGGAGACGACGAACGGCGGATGCCCCGGGGCATCCGCCGTTCGAATCGTGCGCGAGATTACTCGGCTGCAGCCGCCGCCGCCGCACGGGCGCGGTCGAACACGAGCCGGAACACGAGCGCCGCGACGATCGCGCCGACGATCGGCGCGACGATCGAGAGCCACAGCTGGCCCAGTGCGTCGCCGCCGCCGTAGATCGCCGTCGCGATCGAGCGGGCCGGGTTGAACGACGCGTTCGAGACGGGGATCGAGACGAGCGCGATCGCCGTGAGCGTGAAGCCGATCGCGAGGGGGGCGAAGTTCGCCGCCGCGCGGCCGGCGGTCGTCACCGAGAGGATCACGAACAGGAACACGGCCGTCGCGACCGCCTCGACGAGGAACGCCGACCCGAGGCCGAAACCGCCGGGGGAGAGCACGCCGTAGCCCGTCGACGCACCCGCGAACGTCGCCGACTCGTAGCCCGGGCCGAACGCGAGGATGCCGAGGAGCGCCGTCGAGGCGAGCGCGCCGCCCACGATCTGCGCGACGATGTAGCCGACGACCTCGCCCCACGAGAAGCGGCCGGCGACGGCGAGCCCGACCGTCACGGCTGGGTTGAAGTGGCCGCCCGAGACGGGGCCGAAGGCGTACGCGGCGACGAGCACCGAGAGGCCGAGCGCGAACGCGACGCCGAGGAAGCCGACGTTCAGGCCGCCCTCGCCGCCGCCGAAGCCCGCGGCGAAGATCGCGGTGCCGATGACGCCGAAGACGAGGATGAACGTGCCGAGGAGTTCGGCGGTGAGCTTCTGCCCGGTGGAGGGCGCGGTCTGCGCGGTCATGGGTTCCTTTCGTAGGGGAGGAAGAGGATGCCGCGCGGCGGGCCTCGTGGGCCCGCCGCGACGGCCTCGGCGAGCCTATCGGCGGGCGGGCTTCCGGTGGCGGACCGGGCGCGGGCGAGTCGGCGCGCGACGGCGCGTGACCGCCCATGACGCCGGTCGAGCGACGAAGGAGCGTATCGCGACCAGCGCCGGCTACAGCCGCCCCGCGGCCTTGAGCTCGAGGTACCGGTCGGCGAGCGCGGGCGGCAGGTCTGCGGGCGGGGCGCTCACGATGTCGGCGCCGAGACGCCGGATCGCGGCGGCGACCCGGTCGGCGTCGAGGAGGGCGCGCTCGGCCGACGCCGCGCGGTAGCTCGCGGTCAGGTCGTCGCGTTCGGCGGCGGCCTCGACGAGCGACGGGTCGGCGACGGAGGCGACGATGACGGTGTGCCGCACGGTCAGCTGCGGCAGCACCGACAGGATCCCACGCGCACTGCCGGGCGAGTCGGTCGCCGTGAGCAGCACGACGAGTGCGTGCCGACTCGTCGCCTTGCGGATCTGCGCCGGCACCTTCGTCCAGTCGGCCTCGATGAGTTCGGCGTCGATCGTCGCCATCGTGTCGACGAGGCGTGCGAGGAGTTCGGCGCCGCTCGCGCCGTGCACCCGCCCGCGCACGCGGCGATCCCACGCGAGGAAGTCGATCCGGTCGCCCGCATGCGACGCGAGCGCGGAGAGGAGCAGCGCCGACTCGAACGCCGTGTCGAGCCGGGGCTCGTCGGCGATGCGCGCCGCGGCCGTGCGCGAGGTGTCGGCGACGATGACGATGCGGCGGTCGCGCTCGGGGCGCCACGTTCGCACCATGAGCCGGGTGCCGCCCGGCACCGCGGGGTCGGTGTGGCGGGCCGTCGCGCGCCAGTCGATGGAACGCACGTCGTCGCCGCGCACGTACTCGCGGATCGAGTCGAACTCCGTGCCCTGGCCGCGCACGAGGATCGGCGTCTGACCGTCGAGCTCGCGCAGCCGGGTGAGCCGCGACGGCAGGTGCACGCGCGAATGGAACGGCGGCAGCACGCGCAGCCGGCCGGGGGCGGCGAGCGTCGCCTGCCGCGACCACAGCCCGAGCGGCCCCGCCGAGCGGATCGTGACGTCGTCGACGAGCCGGTCGCCCCGCCGCCACGGCACGAGCACGAGCTGCACGCGACGGCGTTCGCCGGGCGGCACGTCGATGCGCGTACGGTTGGGGCCGACGACGCCCGCCGACGGTTGCCACCCGTCGCGCACGGTCGCTCTGAGCCGACGGGCGCCGAGATTGCCGACGAGGACCGACGACGACACCTGCTCGCCGAGCCGCACGCGATCGGGCAGCTCGCGTTCGAGGCGCACCTGTCGAGGAGAGGCCGCGCGCGAGACATCCACGATGCCGATGCCGAGCGCGATGAGGAGCCAGGCGACGAGCGCGAGCCACGCCGCGCCCTGGCTGCCCGCGAACCAGCCCGCGACGACGACCGGCACGGCGCCTGCGGCGACGAGCCAGACGAATCGACCGCTGACCGTCATCGCCGCACCCTCTGGAGCGCCGTCGTCACAGCGGCACCTGCACCTGCTGCATGATGCCGCGCAGGACCTGGTCCACCGACACGCCCTCGAGCTCGGCCTCGGGGCGCAGCTGCACGCGGTGCCGCCACACGGGCAGGAGCATCGCTTGCACATGATCGGGCGTGACCGAGCGATAGCCCGTCAGCCACGCCCACGCCTTCGACGCCGCGAGCAGGCTCGTCACGCCGCGCGGGCTCACGCCGAGTCGCAGCGACGGGCTCAGACGCGTGGCGCGGGCGAGATCGACGAGGTAGGCGAGGAGATCGTCGGATGCCCCGGTGCGCGCCGCTGCGGCACGCGCGGCCGCGAGGTCGTCGGCCCCGAGCACGGGCTCGACGCCCGCCGCTTCGAGATCGCGCGGGTCGAACCCGTCGGCGTGCCGGCGGAGCATGAACACCTCGGCGTCGCGCTGGGGCACGTCGAGGACGAGCTTCAAGAGGAACCGGTCGAGCTGCGCCTCGGGCAGCGAGTACGTGCCCTCGTATTCGATGGGGTTCTGCGTCGCGGCGACGAGGAACGGCACGGGCAGGGGCCGCGTGACGCCGTCGGCCGAAACCTGACGCTCCTCCATCGCCTCGAGGAGTGCCGACTGGGTCTTCGGCGGCGTGCGGTTGATCTCGTCGGCGAGGAGGATGTTCGTGAACACCGGCCCCTCGCGGAACGCGAACTCGCCCGATCGCGGGTCGTACGCGAGCGAGCCCGTGACGTCGCCCGGCATGAGGTCGGGCGTGAACTGCACGCGGTGCGTCTCGAGCTTCAGGGTGCGGCTGAGGGTGCGCACGAGCAGGGTCTTCGCGACGCCGGGCACGCCCTCGAGGAGCACGTGCCCGTTGGCGAGGAGCGCGACGATGAGGCCGGTCACCGCGCCGTCCTGGCCGACGACGGCTTTGCCGACCTCGAGTCGCACGCGGTTCAGCGCGTCGCGCAGTTCGTCGTCGGTCGCGATCGGTTCGGTCATGGTCGCCTTCCTGTCGGGTCTTCACGGTTCGGGTCGCGGGTCGAGTCGGGGGAGACCGCTGCGCGGACGGATGCCTCCAGCTCGCCCACGGCGGCGGAGAGCTCGACGAACTCGCGGTCGCCGGCGGGCGGGCGGCCCACGAGCACCCCGTGCACGGCGACGGGGTCGCGGCCGGTCGCTCCGGCGGCGGCGAGCGCCACTTCGTCGACGGGCGCCGAGCGCGGGAGGCGCAGCACGGCCGCGATCCGCCGCACGGCGGCGATGCGCACCTGGTCGAGGGCGTGTTCGCGCGCGACGGCCGAGCGATACAGGCGGGCGCGCCCCTCGGCGGTCTCGTGCGCGGGCACGTCGACGGGGAGGTCCTCGGCCACGAGCGGGCCGAAGCGGCGTCCGCGCCAGACGCCCGCGGCGACCGCGACGAGTGCGCCGAGCACGAGGACCGGACTCACCCACCCCGGTGTGAGGTCGGCGAGGGTCGGCGCCGCGCCTTCGACGTCCGCGGGCCCCGGGAGGTACCACACGAGATCGGCGCGCTCGCCGAGGAGCCCGAGCGCGAGCGCGGCATTGCCCTCTTGGGCGATCGTGCCGTTCTGGAAGACGGTCGCGCCGCCGACGATCGTGATCTCGCCGCCGTCTTCGGCGGGCCTGTGCGCGAGCGCGAACGCGTCGCCGTCGGCGAAGCATCCGACCCATCCGTCGGCCGCCGCGTCATCGTCGATGCGGACGAGCGACTGTCCGTCGGAGAGGGTACCCGCACGCGCGGCGGCGCGGAGGTCGCAGCCGGCGCTCTCGAGCGCGCCCGACGCGATTCCGCCCTGGTCGACGCCCGGTGCGATCGCCTGAAGCGCCCCGAAATCGGGATCGGCGACGACGAGTCGTTCGGCGTCGCCCGCGAGCTCCCGCCACTGGTCGGTGTCGAGGAAGCCCGCGAGGTCGGCCGCGAACACCGTCGCGCCCCGTCGGGCGGACTCGGTCGCCCGATCGAAGGTGCGGACCTCTTCGACGGCGACGCCGTGCGCCCGCAGTACCTCGACGACGGCCTTCGAGCCCGCCGGAGAGGCGTCGGCCGGGCCGAGCGGCTCGCCCGACGGCCCGCCGAGGCCCTGCACGATGAAGAGGATCAGGGCGGCTGCGACCGCGAGCGCCGCGAAGACGAGCCACGTGCGACTCCGCCGCAGTCGCGCGCCGAACGTCGGCGTGCGCGATTCGGCAGGCGTCGCGCCCGAGGCATCCGGTGCCTTCGACCGGGCGACCGTCGCCGGGGCGCTCACGCGATCCTCGCGAACTCGCCCGAACCGGAGCCCGAGCCCGACCCGGCGCCCGCGCCGACGGCGACGGGCGTCGAGCGCTCGAGGTCGGCGTCGAGCGCAGCGAGGGCGCGGACCTCGACGAGGGAGCCCGCACGGCCGAGGTAGCGCACGCCGTCGAAGGCGTCGGATGCCTCGGAGAGACGCATTCCGAAGTCGGGGAAGGAACCCGCGGCGGACGCGGCGAACCCGTGCGCCGTCGTGCCCGGATGCATCCGCACGATCTCTCGGTCGACGAGCGCGCGCGCGATCGCGCGGAAGCGCTCCTCGATCGCGAGGTCGAATCGGCCGGCGGCCTCGGCCGCGTCGGCGGCCCGGCGGAGCTCGGCGAGGGTGCGGGTGTCGCCGTCGTCAAAGAGCGCCTCGGCCGACGATCGGCGCCTGCGGAGGCGCGGGAGCCCGAACACGAGCAGCGCCACGACCACGAGGGCCGCGACGACGAGCACGGCGATGAGCGCGACGACGGGTTCGGGCAGACCGCCGGCGCCCGAGAAGAGGTCGCCCAGCCAGTCGCGGATCTGCTGCGCGAGCCGGTCGAACCAGGTCGGCTCGGCGGCCCGGTACTCGGGCTTGGCGAGCTCGTCGAGCAGCCACCGGCGCGCTTCGGGCGCGTCGGGGTCGACGGGGATCTCGGCGAGGCGCACGCTTCGGTCAGCTCCAGGTGCGCACGGCGTACGGATCGCCGACGGGACGACCGAGGTCGCGGTCTTCGACGTAGCGCTGGAGGTCGAGGTCGAGTCCCTCGGTGCGCATGCGGAGGTCGATGTAGATGACGCCCACGACCGCGGCCTGCACGACCGCCGTGACGGCTCCGACGACGACCGCGACGAGGACCGTGAGCACGGAGATGCCGATCGCGACGGCGACGATCGCCCCGTCGCCGGTGCCGGTCGGATCGAGGAGCGGAAGCAGGAAGCCGCCGACGAACGAGATCGGCTGGACGACGACGTTCGCCGCCGTGTTGAGGATGACCGACACGAGGAGGATCGTGCCGAACGTGCGCCAGAAGTAGCCGTTCGTGAGCCGCCACGACCGTGCGATCGCCGCGCGCACGCCGAGACCTTCGATCATGATCGCGCTCGGGACGACCGCGAGCTTCGTCGAGATCCATGCCCACAGGACGGCGATGGCGAGCCCGCCGATGACGACCGCCGCGATGGCGATGCCGATCGAGAGCCCGTCGCCCGAGAGCGCGGCGAGCACGATGACCGCCGCTCCGACGGCGAACGCCACGAGGATCGCGCCCGTCACGATGAGCGTCCAGCCGACGAGCGGCCAGATGCGCTTCGCCGCCCGGCGCCACAGGGCGCCGAACGTCAGCCGCTCGCCGAGCGTGCCCGATGCGACTTCGAGCACGACGACGCCCTGGAGGAACGCGCTCGCGATGAGCGAGATCGCGACCGGGACGAGCGTGAGCGCCGCGAAGCCCGCCACCGTGCCCGCCAGGATGGCGTCGGCGTCGGCCGCGCCCGTGCGCTCGAGCCGCCCGAACGCGAAGAAGGCGAAGGGCACGAAGACCGCCGCCGTGGCGAGGACCGACACGATCTGCACGACGAGGCCGCTGCCGAACGTGGCCGCCGGGTTGCGCCGGAGCGTGCGGAACGGCGCCCACAGGAGCGTGCCGAAGCCGAGCGGTCGGAGGGGGAGCAAACCGGGCTTGGGCGGCGGCGCCCAGCCGCCGGGCGGCGGCTGGGCGGGGAAGCCGTAGCCGGGCTGCGGGTACCCGGGCTGCGGGTACCCGTCGGCGGGTGGTTGCGGGTACCCGTAGGCGGGCGGTTGCGGGGAGCCGTAGGCGGGCGGTTGCGGATGCCCCGGGGGCGGCGTCTGCGGCGGCTGCTGGGCTCCCGGGCTCGCGGGGACTCCAGGGCCTTGCCAGATTGGATCGGACACGTGCCGAGGGCTCCTTCCGCCGGTTCAGCAATGCTCGCACATCCGGCACGCGCGACGCGGGAGACATCCACAACGGATGCCTCATTCCGCTTCGGCGGACTCCCGGCTTCGACCGGTTACAGTGGTGGCACTGGAACGGCGGTGCGACCCGGGCGCCGCCTCGAAGCTGGAAGCGAGCGATGACTGCACGCGTACTCGTCGTCGACGACGACACCGCCCTCGCCGAGATGATCGGCATCGTGCTGCGCACCGAAGGCTTCGAACCGGTCTTCTGCGCCGACGGCGCCGCCGCGCTCGGCGCGTTCCGCGAGACGAAGCCCGACCTCGTCCTCCTCGACCTCATGCTCCCGGGCATCGACGGCATCGAGGTCTGCGGCCGCATCCGCGCCGAGTCGGGCACTCCCATCATCATGCTGACGGCCAAGAGCGACACCTCCGACGTCGTCCGCGGCCTGGAATCGGGCGCCGACGACTACATCGTGAAGCCGTTCAACCCGAAGGAGCTCGTCGCACGGATCCGCACGCGCCTGCGCCCCGCCCCGAGACCCAGGTCGAGACCATCCAGATCGGCGACCTCGTCATCGACGCCGCGGGCCACGAGGTGCGTCGCGGCGACGAGCGCATCAATCTGACGCCCCTCGAGTTCGACCTCCTCCTCACGCTCGCGTCCAAGCCCCAGCAGGTCTTCACGCGCGAGATGCTCCTCGAGCAGGTGTGGGGCTATCACTACAAGGCCGACACCCGGCTCGTGAACGTGCACGTGCAGCGGCTTCGCGCCAAGGTCGAGCACGATCCCGACAACCCTCGCATCGTGCAGACGGTCCGCGGGGTCGGGTACCGCGCGGGCAGCAGCACGTAGGCGCCTCCGATGTCGACGGACGCCGTACGCCAGGTCCCCGCCGGCACCGCCCGGCGGGGCATCGGGCCGCGCGTCGTCGCCTTCTTCGGGCGCCTGGGCGCTCTGTGGCGGCGGTCGCTGCAATTCCGCACCGTCCTCATCACGGTGCTGCTGTCGGGGCTCGCGATCCTCGTCATCGGCATCTACATCACGTTCAGCATCGCCTCGAGCCTCTTCCAACAGCAGCTCGACGACGCGCTCGACCGGTCGAACGACGCGGCTGCGGCGGCGCAGTCGACCCTCGAGGCGACCGATGCGAGCGACCGTGCGGCGCTCGACTCGGTCGTCGAGCAGTCGCTCCGCACGGTCGGCACGATCTCCGGCAGCTCAGCGATCGCCGTGCTCCGCGTGCCGGGACAGGAGACGAGCACGCTCGCCCCGCAAGACCGGCTGGCGTCTTCCCTCGGCGGCCGCATCTCGCCCGACCTCCGCGAGAGCGTGCAGGAGAATCCCGACGAGACGTTCTGGCAGTCAGTGTCGTTCGCGGGGGCCGGCGGCGGTGACGACGACCCCGGCGTCGTCGTCGGCACAGACCTGGAGGTGCGGGGCGCCGGCCGGTACGAGCTCTACATCGGGTACAACTTCGCCGCGGCCGAAGAGACGCTCGCGTTCATGCAGACGATCGGCATCGCGGGCGCGGCCGCCCTCCTCGTGCTCCTCGCCGCGATCACGCTCCTCGTCGTCCGGTGGGTCATCGAGCCCGTGCGCACGGTCGCCGCGACGAGCCGGCGGCTCGCGGCGGGCGATCTCGGGGTTCGGATCCCCGAGAAGGGCGAAGACGAGCTCGCGACGCTCGCCGCGTCGTTCAACGGCATGGCGGATTCGCTGCAGGCGCGCATCGGCGAGCTGGCCGAGCTCTCGGTCATGCAGCAGCGCTTCGTGTCGGATGTCTCGCATGAGCTTCGCACTCCGCTGACGACCATCCGGCTCGCGGGCGATGTGCTCTACGGTCAGCGTGAGGAGTTCGCGGGGCCGACCGAGCGCACGGTCGAACTGCTCCACACGCAGACCGTGCGGTTCGAGAACCTCCTCGCCGACCTCCTCGAGATCAGCCGATACGACGCGGGGTCGGTCGAGCTCGCAACCGAGCCCACGAACCTCGTGCACCTCGCGGGCGACGTCATCGAGTCGATGCACGACCTCGCCCGCGAACGCGGCAGCGACCTGCGACTCATCGCGCCCGGCGGGCATCTCGACGCCGAGGTCGATCCGCGGCGGCTCCGCCGCATCGTCGGGAACCTGCTCGGCAATGCGATCGAGCACGGGGAGGGGCGGCCCATCGTCGTCTCGGTCGACAGCGATCAGCACGCCGTCGCCTTGAGCGTCCGCGACTACGGCCTCGGCATGACCGAGGAGCAGCAGGCGCGCGTGTTCGACCGGTTCTGGCGCGCCGACCCGAGCCGCACCCGCACGATCGGCGGCACGGGCCTCGGGCTCGCGATCTCGCTCGAAGACGCCGTCGCGCACCGCGGCACGCTCGACGTATGGTCCAAGCCCGGAGCGGGCACCGTGTTCCGTCTCACCGTGCCGCGCTCGCGCGACACGGCCCTCTCAGGATCCCCGCTCCCGCTCGAGCCGGCCGATGTCGACGCAGACGGGCCCGCCGAGACATCCGTGGGCCCGCTCGACACGCGGTCGCTGGAGGTCCACGATGTCTAGCCGCCGCCGGATCGCCGCGCTCGCCCTCGCGATCGCGAGCACCGTGGTGCTCGCGGGATGCGCCGGCATCCCCGACTCGGGCACGGTGCACCTGAGCCATCGGCAGTCGGGCGCGGACACCCCGCTCGACCTCGACGTCCTTGGCGCCCATCCGCAGCCGGGGCGAGCCAGGCCGACATCCTCAGCGGCTTCATCGACGCCGGGAGCGACTCGCGCGACAACTACGGCATCGCGCGCGAGTACCTGACGGCCGGCTTCGCCGACGAGTGGCAGGCCGAGGAGAGCGCGACGATCGACGTCTTCACCCAACGCGAGTTCGAGGTCGTCGACGACGTCACGCGGCGGGTGGACGTCGTCCCGGCGGCGTCGCTCGGAGCGAACGGCGAGTACGAGATCTCGGCGAGCGACGCACCGATCGCCCTCACCTACTCGTTCGAGCAGGTGGACGGCGAGTGGCGCATCTCGAACGCGCCGCAGGGCATCCTCATCGACACCTCGAACTTCGGACGCGCGTTCCGCGAGCACGCGCTGACGTTCCTCTCTCCCGACGGCCGGTACGCCGTGCCCGACGTGCGGTGGTTCGCGGGCAGCGAGGCGGTGCAGACGAAGATCGTGCGCGCGCTCCTCGGCGGACCCGCCGAGTGGCTCGATCCGGGGGCTGCGGTCGTTTCGGCATTCCCCGAGGGGGCCCGTCTCGAGGCCGACGTCGTGCCGATCGTGAACGGCGTCGCGACCGTGGACATCGCGGGCGTCGACGCGGTCGATCGCCGCACCGCGCAGCTCATGCGGTTCCAGCTCACCGAGAGCCTCGAGGGCGTGCGCGGGGTGGGCTCGGTGCGCCTCGCTCTCGAAGGCGCCGAGCAGAACCAGAGCGACGCGCAGAACGAGCCCGTCGTCGACCCCGCCGTGCGCACCCGTCCGGTCGTGTTCGACGGCGAGACGTTCGGCCATCTCCAGGCTTCGGGCGACGTCGACCCGTTGCCCATCCTGGGCGGCGACGTGGCGGCCGCGGCGCCGACCGCCGCCGCCGTCGGCCCAGGGGGCACATCGGTCGCGGCGGTCACGGCGGACGGGCTCGTGCTCTTCCAGATCGGCGAAGAACCGCTGCTCCTCGATCCGCGCGAGGGACTCATCGCGCCCGCGCTCGACGCGCGCGGCATCACCTGGTCGGTGCCGCGGAACGCGCCCGATCAGCTCGTCGTCTACACGCCGACCGCCGCCGACACCCCCATAGACGTGCCGTGGTCGGGCAGCAGCATCCGATCGCTCGAGGTGTCGCGCGACGGCACGCGCGTGCTCGCACTGCTCGACGACGGTGCGTCGGCGCGGCTCGTCGCGGCGTCGGTCGTCCGCGACGAGGACGGCGTGCCGACCTCGCTCGGCCCGGTCACGCTGCCGCTCGCGGTCTCCGACGGCGAGCCGCTCGACGTGGCGTGGATCGACGACCGCACGGTCGCTGTGCTCACCTCGGGCGTCCAGGGGCAGCCGCGGATCCTCGTCCAGACGGTCGGCGGCGAGGTGCTGCAGCAGCGGGCCGCGCCCGCGGACGCGGTCGAACTCGACGGCGGCAACACCGTGCGCGAGCTTCGCGTGCGCACGTCGGCGGGCGACCTCTTCACGTTGAGCGGCGTCGGCTGGCAGCCGCGGGCGAGCGGCATCCGCCTCGTCGCGGTGCAGCAGCCCGACTGAGCGGCGGCGACTCCTCCACAGGCGCTTCGACTCGCCGTCGGCGCAGGTCGCGCCGATTCGCATCGGTTCGCGCGGGGCCGGCTGACACAGTGGCCGGATGCCGCTTCCGCACGCGCTCCGCAGCGCACTGCTCGATGCGCTCGCGCTCGCCATCCCCGTGGCGTGCGCGGGGTGCGCGGCACCCGATCGCTCGGTGTGCGCCGAGTGTCTCGCTGCGCTCGCCGTCGGCGTGGAGGTCGGGCGTCCGGTGCGGGTCGTCGAGCGGAGCGGTCTCGGCGTCCATGCGGCGCTCGTGTACGCGGGCCCCGTCGCCAAGGTCCTCGGGGCCGCGAAGGACGGCGGGCGGACCGACGCCATCGCCCCGCTCGGTCGGGCGCTCGGGGCGGCGATCGTCGCGGCGCTCGCCGTGGTCCCGGATGCCCCGGGCTCGCTCCCGATCGAGCTCTGCACCGTGCCGTCGACGCGGCGCGCATACCGCGAACGCGGGTACGCGCCCGTCGAGCGGATGCTCGCATCGGTCGGCCTCCGTCCTTCCCGCGTGCTCCGGCTGACGCGCGAGCACGACGACCAGGCGAGGCTCGGGGCGGGCGCGAGACGCGCGAACGCCGCGGGCGGCCTCGCCGCGAGGCATCCGCTCGACGGGCGCCGGTTCCTCGTCGTCGACGACGTCCTCACGACCGGATCGACCGTCGCCGAGGCCGTGCGCGCGCTCGCCGCGGCGGGCGCCGAGACCGTGGGCGTCTCGGTCGTCGCCGAGACGCCGCTCCGCCGCGAATCGACCGTGAATGGGTCGTAACCGTTTCGTGACTTTGCCAGGTTGGTGGCGTACCTTGTCAGGACAGGCGTGGTCGCTCCACCCCTTCACAGACCGGGTGGCACGCCGGTGAATGGAGGTCGTCATGGAACTGAACATCGTCGGACGAAACCTGGGGGTCACCGACCGATTCCGCGCCTACGTCACCGAGAAGGCCGAGAAGCTCGACCACTTCACCGAGCGCGCGATCTCCCTCGACGTGAAGCTCGCGAGGCACAGCGAGAAGAACGGCAACCCCGGGCCCGACCGCGTGGAGCTCACCCTCGTGGGGCGTGGACCTGTGGTCCGCGCCGAGGCCGAGGGCAGCGACAAGTACGCGGCGTTCGACGTGGCGCTCGGGCGATTGCTCGAACGCGTGAGGCGGGCGAAAGACCGCCGGAAGGTCCATCGCGGCGGACAGCGCCGACCCACCTCGCTCCGTGAGGCCGCCGACGACGGGTTCCAGACCGTCGGCGTCGAGGCTGCGGGCGTCGAGGCGCTCGAGGCCGTGCGCACGGGAGCGATCCCGGTCGTCGCCGAGAGTCCGGTCGACGAGGAGGAGGACGACGTGTACTGCCCCGTCGTCATCCGCCGCAAGGTGTTCGCCTCGAACGCGATGACCGTCGACGACGCCCTCTACTTCATGGAGCTCGTCGGGCACGACTTCTACCTCTTCGTCGACTCCGAGACGGGCCGCCCGAGCGTCGTGTACCGCCGCAAGGGCTGGGACTACGGCCTCATCGGCATCGACGAGACCGCCGCCGCCGCCGACGCCGACGAGGAGGCCGGCGCACCCGCTCGAGTCAGCGCGTAGCGAACACGCGTGGCCCGCTCCGGTGGGGAGCGCCCGAAGCCGTCCCCACCGGAGCATCCGCTCAGCCTGCAGCCCACTAACATGGGTACGATGACCGTCTGCACGGCGGCATGCGGCGCGCGCCGTCCCCCGAACCGCGCGCCCGACGATGACAGGAGAGCATTCGTGGCTTCGATTCTGGAAAAGGTCCTCCGCGTCGGCGAGGGCCGAACCCTGAAGCGGCTCGAGAACTACGCGAAGGCGATCAACGCCCTCGAAGACGACTTCATGGCCCTCACCGACGAGGAGCTGAAGCACGAGACCGTCGAACTGCGCGAGCGCTACGCGAACGGCGAGTCGCTCGACGACCTGCTGCCCGAGGCGTTCGCAGCGGTGCGCGAGGCGAGCCGTCGCACGCTCGGCCTCCGCCACTTCGACGTGCAGCTCATGGGCGGCGCCAACCTCCACCTCGGCAACATCTCCGAGATGAAGACGGGCGAGGGCAAGACCCTCGTCGCGACGACGGCCGCCTACCTCAACGCGCTCACGAGCCGAGGCGTGCACGTCGTGACCGTCAACGACTTCCTCGCGTCGTACCAGTCCGAGCTCATGGGCCGCGTCTACCGCGCCCTCGGCATGACGACCGGATGCATCGTGGCGGGTCAGACTCCGGCGCAGCGCCGCGAGCAGTACGCCGCCGACATCACGTACGGCACGAACAACGAGTTCGGTTTCGACTACCTGCGCGACAACATGGCGTGGCAGGCGTCCGACATGGTCCAGCGCGGCCACCACTTCGCGATCGTCGACGAGGTCGACTCGATCCTCATCGACGAGGCCCGCACGCCGCTCATCATCTCGGGCCCCGCCTCCGGCGAGGCCAACCGCTGGTTCACCGAGTTCGCGCGTCTCGCGACGCGCCTCGTGCCGGGCGAAGACTTCGAGGTCGACGAGAAGAAGCGCACCGTCGGCGTGCTCGAGCCGGGCATCGCGAAGGTCGAAGACTACTTGGGCATCGACAACCTCTACGAGTCGGCGAACACCCCGCTCATCTCGTTCCTCAACAACTCGATCAAGGCCAACGCCCTGTTCAAGCGCGACAAAGACTACGTCGTCATGAACGGCGAGGTGCTCATCGTCGACGAGCACACGGGCCGCATCCTCGTGGGCCGTCGCTACAACGAGGGCATCCACCAGGCGATCGAGGCGAAGGAGGGGGTGCAGGTCAAGGCCGAGAACCAGACCCTCGCGACCGTCACGCTGCAGAACTACTTCCGCCTCTACGACAAGCTCTCGGGCATGACCGGCACCGCCGAGACCGAGGCCGCCGAGTTCATGTCGACCTACAAGCTCGGCGTCGTGCCGATCCCGACGAACAAGCCCATGGTCCGCATCGACCAGCCCGACCTGGTCTACAAGAGCGAAGAGGCCAAGTTCGCGCAGGTCGTCGAAGACATCGTCGAGCGCCACCAGAAGGGCCAGCCCGTCCTCGTCGGCACGACGAGCGTCGAGAAGAGCGAGTACCTCTCGCGCCTCCTCGCGAAGAAGGGCGTGCGTCATGAGGTGCTGAACGCCAAGAACCACGCGCGCGAGGCCGCGATCGTCGCCCAGGCGGGCCGTCACGGAGCCGTCACGGTCGCGACGAACATGGCCGGCCGCGGCACCGACATCATGCTCGGCGGCAACGCCGAGTTCATCGCGGTGCAGAAGATGCACGAGAAGGGGCTCTCCCCGGTCGACACTCCCGAGGAGTACGAGGCCGAGTGGGACACCGTGTTCGAGGCCGTCAAGGCCGAGGTCGACGGCGAGGCCGAGAAGGTCCTCGCGGCCGGCGGCCTCTACGTGCTCGGCACCGAGCGCCACGAGTCGCGTCGCATCGACAACCAGCTCCGCGGTCGCTCCGGCCGTCAGGGCGACCCCGGCGAGAGCCGGTTCTACCTGTCGCTCGCCGACGACCTCATGCGACTCTTCAACGCGGGCGCGGCCGAGAGCCTCATGTCGCGAGGCGTTCCCGACGACGTCGCGATCGAGTCGAAGGTCGTCTCGCGGGCGATCCGTTCCGCGCAGTCGCAGGTCGAGGCGCGCAACGCCGAGATCCGCAAGAACGTCCTCAAGTACGATGACGTCCTCAACCGTCAGCGCGAGGCGATCTACTCCGACCGTCGGCACATCCTCGAGGGCGACGACCTGCACGAGCGCACGCAGCGCTTCCTCGAAGACGTCATCGACGAGGTCCTCGACCAGCACACGGCCGAGGGCAACCCCGACGAGTGGGACTTCGACGCGCTGTGGGTCGAGCTGAAGACCCTCTACCCGATCGGCATCACGATCGACGAGGTCGTCGCCGAGGCGGGCGAGAAGGGCCGCATCAACCGCGACTTCGTGCGCCGCGAGATCCTCTCCGACGCCAAGCTCGCCTACCAGCGCCGCGAGCAGCAGCTCGGCAGCCCCGCCATGCGAGAGCTCGAGCGCCGCGTCGTGCTGTCGGTCATCGACCGCCGTTGGCGTGACCACCTCTACGAAATGGACTACCTGAAGGACGGCATCGGCCTCCGTGCGATGGCGCAGCGCGACCCGCTCGTCGAGTACCAGCGCGAAGGCTACGCGATGTTCCAGCAGATGATGGGCTCGATCCGCGAAGAGACGGTCGGCTTCCTGTTCAACCTCGAGGTCGAGGTCGCCCCCCAGGGCGGCGGCGCGACGATCGAGGCGAAGGGCCTCGGCGGTCAGCAGACGGGTGCCGACAAGCTCAGCTACACGGCTCCGAGCGACGACGGCGGCGTCGAGGTGCGCAACCAGCGCGGTCAGGTGCAGCAGGCGGCCACGCAGCGCGCGCGTCGCGCCGTCGCCCAGTCGCAGGCACCCGCCCAGCAGGCGCCCGCCGCGCGCGGCGCGTTCGGCCAGCGCACCGACGTCGCCAGCGACGCGGCACCGCAGAACCGTGCCGAGCGTCGCGCCCAGGAGCGCAAGGGCAGCTGAGTCCAGACGACCCGAGTCCAGACGAACGAAGGCCGTGCACCGGGAGGTGCACGGCCTTCGTCGTTGCTGCGCAGTGCCCGGGCACGCACGGCATGAGAAGGTCGGCGTTGTCGACGCGCCGTGCACCGGAGGACTGCCGTGCGCGCTCGACATGCCGGGCAACGCAGAGGATCGCTCGGCGGATGCCCGAGTCGCCTGCGGCCCGTGCCGCGTGCCGCAGGCGACCGGTCTAGAGGACGGTGATGACGCTCGCGCGCCAGCGCGAGTCGAGCCCCTCGAGTCGGATCGCGACCGCACGCGAACGGTGCCGCTGGTGCACGATCACGACGGCCTCGACGACGCCGTCGGTCGGCTCGCAGCGGTGGATGCGACCGACGGTGAAGGCGGGGCGCTTCGGCGTCGTGCCGCGGACCCGACGCGAACGCGCCGCCAGCACGACGCGCTTCTGCAGGCTGCGGTACACCTCGTCGGTCACCCAGCGGGCGATCTGGTCGAGCTCGCGTGCTCCCGACATCGCCTCGAGCACGCATCGCGTGAGGTTCGCGAGGAGCACCTCGGGGTCGGGGAGCTCGCGCGTTGCCGATCGCTGCCGGGAGAAGTACTCGTCCTCGTCGAGGAACGCGGTGGTGCGGGCGGTGCGCGCAAGCGTCGGCAGAGCGGTCATCTTCGGGCTCCTGTAGGGGGAGTGGTGTCGGGCGCGGTCACAGAGGACCCCCGAACAGGGGCCCCCCAGATGGCTTACTGGAAACGTAACCGGCCGTCCGGATAATTGTCAAGAACTCTTACGAATTGTGGACAACTGATTCGCCGCCGGCCGCAGAACCGCTAGCGTCGCTGCATGCGCTGGGATCGACTCTTCGACGACCTCGCGGTGCAGCTCGATCTCGAGCAGCAGGCCGAGGAGCGCGCTCTCGCGCTCGAAGAGGAGCGGCTCCGGCTCGCCAAACTCACGGTCGGAGATCGTCTGCGTGCGATCGCGTCCGCCGCGTCCGCGGGCGTCGATCCCGTGCTCCGGGTGAGGCTGCGAGGTGCGGGCATCGTCGACGTCCGACCCGCAGGGTTCGGCCGCGACTGGATGACGGCGGAGCTCGCGGGCGATGCCGACCTCGCCCGGCTCGCGGGCCGCGCGTCGACCCGGCATTGCATCGTGCCGTTCGCGGCGATCATCGCGCTCATGCCCGGCCGCGAGCAGCTCGCGGCGAGCCTCGAGCCGCAGCCCGAGTCATCCGCTGCTCTCGCCGATCGACTCACGCTGCCGTTCGTCCTGCGAGACCTCAGCCGTCGCCGCTCGCCCGTCACGATCACGACCGACGACGGCGAGCTGCACGGGACGCTCGACCGGGTCGCCCGCGACCACGTCGATCTCGCACTCCACGAACTCGGCGCTCCGCGCCGCGAGAGCGAACTGCAGGGCTATCGCATCGTGCCGCTCGACGCCGTGCGCCTGATCGTCTTCGAGTGATCCGGGCCGAGCGCGCGGCTCGGTGAGGGCTATTCGACCGGGCGGAGGCGGCGACGCGGGCCGGCGAGCGAGAGGTCGAGCATCGCGGCGAACTCGCCTTCGTTCCACGCGGATTCGCGTCGCGTCGCCTCGTAGCGGTCTTCGATCCACAGCTCGAGCTGGGCGCGCTCGACGCGCCACGGGCCGGCCTCGCCGACACGGATGGCCGGAAGTTCACCGGAACGGATGAGCCCGTCGACGGTCGCGACATCGACCGAGAGGAGTTCTGCGGCGTCGGCGACCGTGAGGAATCGGCCGACCTCGCGCGAACCGGGAATGGTCATGCATCGATTATCGACCGAGCCGGGCGTCCGCATCTCCAGTGTGGATAACTTCCCGGTCTTCTCTCGGGGAAAGACGACGATTGGACGGCGCACGAGAACGGCGTGCGAGACGTAACGACGGAAAGACGGCACATGGCACAGACACCCGACCGCGGCGGTCGAGGCGAACGACGCATCGATCCGAGACTCGTTCTCGGCATCCTCCTCATCGCGGCGTCCGCGGTCGGAGTGTGGGCGCTCGTGGCGGGCCTCGACGCCGACACCGAGGTCTATGCACTCCGCGAGACGGCGACGCCGGGCACCCGCATCGACGCCGACGACCTCGCCCTGCGCTCGGTCCGGCTCGGCGGGGCCGCCGACCGCTACCTCGCTCCCGGCGACCTCCCCGAAGGGGGCCTCGTCCTGACGCGCACGGTCGCGGGAGGCGAACTCGTCCCGTTGTCGGCGACGGCGGAGGAGGATGCTTCGGCGCTCGCCCGCGTGGTCGTCCCGGTCGCGGGAGCTCTGCCCGGGACCGTCGTCGCGGGCGCCACGGTCGACCTGTGGGCGGCCGAAGTGCTCGAGCGCGGCGAGGTCGCCCCGCCGGCCGTGCTCGTCGCGGGGGCCGAGGTCGCGGCGATCCGCACCGACGACGACTTCGTCACGGGCGGGGGCCTCGCCGTCGAACTCCTGGTGCCGCGCGAGCGGGTCGCCGCTGTGCTGCAATCGCTCGCGGCGGGCGATGTCGTCGACCTCGTCGAGGCCCGGATCGGGTCGGGGTCCTGATGCTCCGGATCGCGCTCGGACTCGACCCCGTCGCAGAAGACCGCCTGCTCGCGCCGCTCGTCGAGGCCGGGCACACGATCGTGTCGCGCTCGTCTGGCTGGCGCGGCGTGCTCGACCGGCTCGAGCACGATCGGCCCGACGTCGTCCTCGTGGGTGCGGGCGGCGCCACCCTCGCGTCGGAGCTGCTCGAAGCGTGCGATGCCCGAGGCATCCGGCTCGTCGCCCTCGCCGCCGACGATCGCGAGCGCGCGCTCGCGACCCGACTCGGTCTCCGCGAGATCGTCGACGCGGCGGCGCCCTGGGTCGAGATCGAGCGGATGCTCCATGGCGGCGTCCCTGCGCCCGTCGCATCGCCCGCCGCGCCATTCGGCGGGCCGCGCCCGGGCCCGGCGGTGACCGCCGTCTGGGGGCCCACCGGAGCGCCCGGCCGCACGCTCGTGTCGATCGCGCTCGCCTCCGAGCTCGCCGCCGCCGGGCACTCCGTCGTCCTCGTCGACGCCGACCCGTACGGGGGCTCGGTCGCGGCGTCGCTCGGGCTCCTCGACGAGGCGCCCGGCTTCGCCGCCGCGTGCCGGCTCGCGGGCGCCGACGCCCTCGACCGCGCCGAGTTCCAACGGGTCGCCCAGCGCTACTCGTCGCTCAAGGGGTCGTTCGAAGTCCTCTCGGGCCTCGTCGGGCCGAGCCGCTGGCCCGAGCTGTCGGAGGAGCGCGTGGCCGCGGCGCTCGGGGTGCTTCGCACGTTCGCCGAGTTCGTCGTCGTCGACACGGGTTTCAGCCTCGAACGCGACGAGGAGCTCACGAGCGACCAGTTCGCGCCCCGACGGAACGCGGCGACCTTCGCAGCGCTCGCAGCCGCCGATCGCGTGGTGGCGGTGGGCGTCGCGGATCCCGTCGGCATCTCGCGTCTCCTGCGCGGATACGGCGACCTGCTCGAGCACGTCGATCCCGACCGGGTCGACGTGCTCGTGAACCGCGTGCGAGCGAGCGCCATCGGGATCGATGCGCACGGCCAGATCCGCGAGACGATGCGGCGCTTCGCGGGCCGCGACGACGTCGTCCTGCTGCCCAGCGACGGACGGGCCGCCGATGCGGCGATCCTCGCTGCCCGGACGCTGCGCGACGCGGCGCCGCGATCGGCGCTGCGAGGAGCGCTCCGGGCCTACGCGCTCGACCGTCTGGCGCCCGCTCCCGGGGCGCCGGTCGCACGTCGCCAGCGGCTCGCGTTCGCGCCTCCGCAGCGCGCGGCGGGGTGAGCGAGGGGCGGCGGAGCGTTGATCCTCGCGCGCGGAGCGACGATGCTCCGGCACTACGCTGGGTCTGTGTCGACCCTCAGTGAACTCGTCCTCGCCCAAGGGCGATCCAGCCAAGCCGACGTCGACTGGCTGCACATGCTCGTGGGCGATCTCCAGCTCCTCGCCGACCTGGCGTCGGCCGACATCGTCCTGTGGGTCCCGTCGGGCGACGACGGCTTCGTCGCGGTCGCGAACTCGCGCCCGTCGAGTGCGGCGACGCTCTTCTACCGCGACTTCGTGGGCCAGGCGATCAAGCCGCAGTGGAAAGACCTGGTCTCCGAGGCGTTCCGCACCGCGAAGATCGTCGACTCGAGTTCTCCCGACTGGTACGAGGAGATGCCGACCCGTATGCGCGCCGTCCCCGTCATGCGGCGGCTCTCGCCGACCGGCACGAAGATCGCGCCCGAGCCGGTCGCCGTCATCACGCGGCACACGAACCTCAGCGCGACGCGCACCCCGAGCCGTCAAGAGCTCACGTTCAACGATTGCGCGGGCGAGCTCTTCCAGATGATCGCGTCGGGCGACTTCCCCGACCTCGGCGCCCCGACCGGGCCGCGGCGCGGCGCCCCGCGCGCCTCCGACGGCCTCATCCGCCTCGACGTCGACGGCATCGTCACGTTCGCAAGCCCCAACGCGCTCTCGGCGTTCAACCGCATGGGGTTCGACGACGAGCTCGAGGGCGAGTCGCTCGCCGAGGTCACCACCGAGCTTCTCACCGGGCGCATCGTCGTCGACGAGTCGCTGCCGCTCGTCGTCACGGGGCGTGCGCCGTGGCGCACCGACGTCGAGTCGCGCGGGGTCACGGTGTCGCTCCGAGCCATCCCGATCCGTCACCGGGGCGAGCGTATCGGCGCGATCGTGCTGAGCCGCGACGTCACGGAGCTCCGCCATCAAGAGCAAGAGCTCATCACGAAAGACGCGACGATCCGCGAGATCCACCACCGCGTGAAGAACAACCTGCAGACCGTGGCATCCCTGCTCCGCATCCAGGCGCGACGCACGCACTCCGACGAGGCGCGCGAGGCGCTCAGCCAGGCGATGCGGCGTGTGGGCGCGATCGCGGTCGTGCACGACACGCTGTCGGAGGGGCTGTCGCAGAACGTCGACTTCGACGAGGTCTTCGACCGCGCGCTGCTGCTCGTCGCCGAGGTCGCGGCGGCGCACAACACGACGGCGCATCCCAAGAAGTCGGGCGAGTTCGGCGTGCTGCCGAGCGCATACGCGACGCCGCTCGCGCTCGCCCTCACCGAACTCGTGACGAACGCCGTCGAGCACGGCCTTGCGGGTCAGGAGGGCGACGTCGAGGTCATCGCCGAGCGATCGCAGACGCTCCTCACGGTGCGCGTGCGCGACACGGGCTCGGGTTTGCCCGAGGGCAAGGTCGGCGAGGGGCTCGGCACGCAAATCGTGCGCACGCTCATCCAGGGCGAGCTCAGCGGCACGATCGACTGGCACACGATCCTCGGGAGCGGCACCGAAGTGACGATCGAGATCCCGCTGCGCTGGATCTCGAGCGCGGCGGCCGAGTAAGCGCGGCCGAGCCCGGAGGACATGAGAAGAGCGGATGCCTCGTGGCGAGGCATCCGCTCTGAAACTCGGTGCTGGATCAGCCGGCGCGACGCGCGCGAGCGGCGCGGCGCTTGAGGGCGCGGCGCTCGTCTTCGCTGAGACCGCCCCACACGCCCGAGTCCTGACCGGTCTCGAGGGCGTACTGGAGGCAGATCTCGGTCACGGTGCAGCGTGCGCAGACCGCCTTCGCCTTCTCGATCTGGTCGACTGCCGGCCCGGTGTTCCCGACGGGGAAGAAGAGTTCGGGGTCGGCCGTGAGGCAGGCGGCTTTGTCGCGCCAATCCATGGAGATGCTCCTTGAGTGGTGTTTTCGGGTCGCTGTCACGGCACACGCATGCGAATGCGACCGGAAGCCGGTCGTACAGCGGGGAGAGGCCGAATCTCGGGAAGTAGGATCAAGAACTGATCGGCTCACGTCCCTGTGAGCATCAACTCGGCCTTATAAATGGTCGCATAGGCGGGAAGGCGAATCAATAGCCGTGCATGGGATGATCCTGTGAATCCGAACGTCGATCTGGATTCGAACGCCGAAGGCCCCGACCACGACGCGGGCTCGGCTGCACCCGCATGGGGAGGCGCGCGCGCCGCACTCATCGCGGTGAACGTGCTGCTCTTCGCCGAAGCCGCGGCGATGGTCGCGATCGTCGTATGGCTCATCGTCGACCTCGTCGCGCTCGAGCCGTCGTCGTGGTCGACGGCGATCGCCCTCACGGTGCTCGCCACGATCGGCGCGTTGTGGATCGTCGCCGTTGCCTTCGCGTCCCTGCGGCGCGCGCCGCTGACGCGTTCGGCTGCGATCGTGTGGCAGGTGCTCCAGATCGCGGTCGCGGTCGGCGCGTTCCAGGGGCTGTTCGCACGGCCCGACGTCGGGTGGGCGCTCCTCGTGCCGGCGATCGCGGTGATCGGACTCCTCGTGTGGACGCCCGTGCGGCTCGCGTACACGCGCAGCGACGCTGAGGTCGGCACGGGCGATGAAGGGCCCAGGGCCGGCTGAGTCGACTGTCAGAAGAGAAGAGCGGATGCCCCGAGGCATCCGCTCTTCTGCGTTCCGTCCTGCTCGGGGTCGCTCAGTCGATCCCGAGGTCGCGGCGGAGCCGCGCGACGTGCCCCGTCGCCTTGACGTTGTAGAGCGCCTTCTCGATGCGGCCGTCGGCGCCGATGATGAACGTCGAACGGATCGAGCCGACGACGATCTTGCCGTAGAGCGACTTCTCGCCCCACACGCCGTAGCGCTGCTGCACCGCGAGGTCGGGGTCGGCGAGGAGTGTGAAGTTCAGGCGGTCGCGCTCGGCGAAGCGCTCGAGGCGTTCGACGTCGTCCTTCGAGACGCCGAGCACCTTGATGCCCGCGGAGGCGAACGAGTTGAAGTTGTCGCGGAAGTCGCACGCCTCGGTCGTGCAGCCCGGCGTCATCGCCTCGGGGTAGAAGTACAGGACGACGCGCTGCCCGCGGAGTTCGGAGAGGGTGACGGCGGTGCCGTGTTGATCGAGGAGGGTGAAGTCTGGAGCGAGGTCGCCGGGGGCGAGTCGTGCGTCGGTCATCCTTCAATGCTAAGCACGTCGAGCGAGGCGGATGTCACACGTGCAGGCACCTCGGAGGTGCGCCCGAGACATCCGCCCGTGCTCACGCGAAGGTCTGCAGCAGCCGCTGCAGCGAATCGAGGCGCGCGCGCCCGATCTCGCCGAGCTCGCCCGCCTCGACGGCCTCGTTGATCGCGCAGTCGGGCGCATCGGGCAGGTGCGTGCAGCCGCGCGGGCACTCCTCGGCGACCTGCGCGAGATCGGTGAAGGCGCCGAGGATGTTCGCGGGGTCGATGTGGCCGAGCCCGAACGAGCGCACGCCGGGGGTGTCGATGGCCCAGCCGTGGCGGCCCTCGTAGTCGATGCGCAGCGAGACCGTCGACGACGACGTGTGCCGCCCGCGACCCGTCACGGCGTTGACGACGCCCGTCGCGCGGTCGGCGCCCGGCACGAGGGCGTTCACGAGCGTCGACTTGCCGACGCCCGAGTGCCCGACGAACACCGTGCGCTTGCCCACGAGGGCATCGGCGATCGCGTCGAGCGGCATGTGGTCGCGCCCGCTCAGGAACACCGGGAAATCGAGCCCCGCGAAGTTCTCGAGGAACGGACCCGGGTCGGCGAGGTCGGTCTTCGTCACGCACAGGAGCGGCGCGATGCCCGCGTCGTACGCGGCGACGAGGTAGCGGTCGACGAGGCGGATACGCGGCTCGGGATTCGCGGCGGCAATGACGATGAGCATCTGATCGGCGTTCGCGACGATGATGCGCTCGACCTCGTCGGTGTCGTCGGCGCTGCGGCGAAGCAAGGTCTTGCGCTCGCCGACCCGCACGATGCGTCCGAGCGTGCCGGGCTCGCCCGACGTATCGCCCACGACGTCGACGGCGTCGCCCGTGACGACCGACTTGCGTCGCAACTCGCTCGCTCGCGCCGCCGTGATCTCGCGTTCGTCGGGACCGTCTTCGTCGATCAGGACGGCGTAGCGACCGCGGTCGACGCCGAGCACGCGACCGACGACGGCGTCGGCGTGCTCAGGGCGCTGCTTCGTGCGCGGCCTGCTGCCGCGGCGGTTGGGGCGGACGCGGACGTCGGCTTCGTCGAACTCCGGCTCGTCGTCGTCTTCGTCGTCGTCGCTCCACCAGCTCATGCCAGCAGCCGCCCCCACAGCTCGGGGAACTGCGGCAGCGTCTTCGACGTCGACGCGATGTCGTCGACGACGACGCCCGGCACCGCGAGCCCGATGATCGCCCCCGACGTCGCCATGCGGTGATCGGCATACGCCCTCCACGGCCCGCCGCGGAGCGGCGCGGGCTCGATGCGCAGGCCGTCGTCGAGTTCGGACACGTTGCCGCCGAGGCCGTTGATCTCGGCGACGAGCGCCGCGAGACGGTCGGTCTCGTGGTGGCGGATGTGCCCGATGCCGGTGAGGGTCGACGGTTCGTCGGCGAGGGCTGCCAGCGCGGCCAGGTTGGGTGCGAGCTCGCCGGCCTCGGAGAGGTCGAGATCGACGCCCCGGATGCCTCTGCCGCCGTCTGCCGAGCGCTCGGGCCCGAACACCGTGAGCCTGCCCGGAGCCCGATCGACGCGCGCGCCGAACTGCGGCAGGAGATCGGCGAGCTGCGCGCCGACCTGCGTGGTCTCGTCGGGCCAGTCGGTGATCGTCACCGAGCCGCCCGCGACGACCGCTGCGATGAGGAACGGCGCCGCATTCGACAGGTCGGGCTCGAGGGTCACGTCGATCGCGCCGATCGGGCCGGGCTCGACCACCCAGCGACCCGTCTCAGGAGAGGAGACCTTCACGCCGCGCGACGCGAGCGACGCGAGCGTCATCTCGATGTGCGGCAGGCTCGGCAGGCGCTCGCCCGTGTGCCGCAGGTCGAGCCCGTGCTCGAACCGCGGCGCCGACAGGAGCAGCGCCGACACGAACTGGCTCGACGCGGACGCGTCGATCTCGAGCGTGCCCCCCTCGACGCGGCCGAACCCGTGCACCGTGAACGGCAGCGCGCCGCGCCCGTCGTCGTCGAGGTCGACGCCGAGGCCGCGCAGACCCTCGATGACGCCCGACATGGGGCGCGTGCGTGCGTGCTCGTCGCCGTCGAACGTCGTCGGCCCGAGCGCGAGCGCCGCGACCGGCGGCAGGAAGCGCATGACCGTGCCCGCGAGACCGCAGTCGATCGTCGTCGACCCGGTGAGCTCGTCGGCAGGCGTCACGCGCAGGTCGGAGCCGAACTCGCCCGTGCCCGGAATCCGCTCGATGCGCGCGCCGAGCGACGTCAACCCCTCGATCATGAGCTCGCTGTCGCGCGAGAACAGGGGAGCGTGGAGCGTCGACGGGCCGTCGGCGAGGGCGGCGAGGACGAGCTCGCGATTCGTCAGCGATTTCGACCCCGGGATCGACACGACGGCCGACAGCTCACGGAGGGCGACGGGCGCGAGCCATCCCTCGTCGACGTCGGTCTGGCGGTTGTCGCCGTAGGGATCGAACTCCGGCTTGGAATACGGGGAAATCTGCATCGGTTATCAACAGTAGCGCCACGCGGACGATAGGAGACTCGGGATGTCGCAGACGGTACTGGAACGGACGACCCCGTTCCCGGCGACCGCAGACGTCGAGGTCCTAGGATGGCCGGTGATGACTCCCGACCAGACCGACGACACCGCGAAGGAGCCCGAGCGTCCGCTCGGCGAACTCTTCGAGGAGCAGGCGCTGCCCTTCCTCGACCAGCTCTACGCGGCCGCGCTGCGGATGACGAAGAATCCCGCGGACGCGCAAGACCTCGTGCAGGAGACCTTCGTCAAGGCGTACTCGGCGTTCGCCCAGTTCACGCAGGGCACGAACCTCAAGGCGTGGCTCTACCGCATCCTCACGAACACGTTCATCAACACGTACCGCAAGAAGCAGCGCGAGCCCTACCAGGGCACGATCGACGACCTCGAAGACTGGCAGCTGGGCGGCGCCGAGTCGACGACCGCGGCCTCGACCCGGTCGGCCGAAGCCGAGGCGATCGACCACCTGCCCGACAGCTCGGTGAAAGACGCCCTCCAGGCGCTTCCCGAAGACTTCCGGCTCGCCGTCTACCTCGCCGACGTCGAAGGGTTCTCCTACCAGGAGATCGCCGACATGATGCAGACCCCCATCGGGACCGTGATGAGCCGCCTGCACCGTGGCCGGCGCCTCCTCCGCGAATCCCTCGCCGACTACGCCCGCGAACAAGGGTTCGCGGTCGCCGCCAAAGCGGCACGACCCACCAGGAGCACGAAATGACCGATTGCGGCTGCGAGAAGGCGCGAGCCGAGCTCGAGGAGTACCTGCACAACGAGCTCCGCAAAGAAGACGCGGCGGACATCCGCGAGCACATCGACAACTGCGCGTCGTGCTCGGCAGAGCTGAAGATGGGCCTGACGATCACCGAGGTCGTGCAGCGCGCCTGCCGCGAGAGCGCACCCGACGAGGTTCGCACGCTCGTGCTCACGCGCATCCGCGAGATCCAGGCGCACGGCGCGGTCGTCGCAGAGTAACTCCGCCGTCGGTCGAGGAGCGCGGAGCGCGCATCGAGACCCGGCCCGACAACGCGAAGAGCGGATGTCCCTCGGGGACATCCGCTCTTCTGCGTCTCAGGCTGCGCTTACAGCTCGACCGCGCGGCGAATGAGGTCGGCCTGCTCGGTCGCGTGACGCTTGGCCGAACCCGTCGCGGGCGACGCCGCAGCGGCACGCGACACGACGCGCACCTCGCGCGGGCCGAGCTTGTTCGTCTCGATGATGAAGTACGGCCACACGCCCTGGTTCTCGGGCTCGTCCTGCGCCCAGACCAGCTCGGCGTTGGGGTACGAGTCGGCGACCGCCTTCAGCTCTTCGGCGGGCAGCGGATAGAGTTGCTCGACGCGGACGAGGGCGACCTCGGGGTTCGGGTTCTTGTCGAGCTCCGCGAGGAGGTCGTAGTAGAGCTTGCCCGACATGAACACGGCGCGCTTGACGGCGGCCTTGTCGGTGATGCGGGCGTCGTCGATGACCGGCTCGAACTTGCCGCTCGTGAAGTCCGCGACCTCGCTCGTGGCGCCGCGGAGCCGGAGCATCGCCTTCGGCGTGAAGACGACGAGCGGGCGGCGCGGACGCGCGTACGCCTGGCGGCGCAGCAGGTGGAAGTACGACGCGGGCGTCGACGGGCGGGCGACGGTCATGTTGTTCTCGGCGCACAGCTGGAGGTAGCGCTCGATGCGCGCGCTCGAGTGGTCGGGCCCCTGGCCCTCGTAGCCGTGGGGGAGGAGGAGCACGACGCTCGAGCGCTGGCCCCACTTCTGCTCGGCCGACGAGATGAACTCGTCGATGATCGTCTGCGCGCCGTTCGCGAAGTCGCCGAACTGCGCCTCCCACAAGACGAGCGCGTCGGCACGCTCGACCGAGTAGCCGTACTCGAAGCCCATGGCCGCGTACTCGCTGAGGAGCGAGTCGTAGATCCAGAACCGGGCCTGGTTCTCGCTGAGGTTCTGCAGCGGCAGCCACTCCTGGCCGTTCGCCCGGTCGTGGAGCACCGCGTGGCGCTGCACGAACGTGCCGCGACGGGCGTCTTGCCCGGCGAAGCGCACGGGCGTGCCCTCGACGAGGAGGGACCCCAGCGCGAGCAGCTCGCCGAAGCCCCAGTCGATGCTGCCGTTGCGGCTCATGTCGACACGCTTCGTGAGGAGCTGCTGGATCTTCGGGTGCACCGTGAAACCCGCCGGCTTGTTGCCGAACGCGTCGCCGATGGCGTGCACGACGTCGAGCGAGACGCCCGTCGTCTCGAGCTCGCCCGTGGCGGGCTCGGGCGCCTGCGTGCTCTCGGTCGCGCCGATGACCTCGATCGCACCCGTCTGCACGGCGTGCGTCTCGGCGAATGCGCGCTCGAGGCGGTCTTGGAAGTCGCGGTGCGCTTCTTCGTACTCGGCCTCGGTGATGTCGCCGCGGCCGACGAGGGCCTCGGTGTAGAGCTTGCGGACGCTGCGCTTGGCCTCGATGAGGTTGTACATGAGCGGCTGCGTCATCGACGGGTCGTCGCCCTCGTTGTGGCCGCGGCGGCGGTACGAGACGAGGTCGACGACGACGTCGCGGTGGAACTCCTGGCGGTAGCGGAACGCGAGGTCGGCCACGCGCACGACGGCCTCGGGGTCGTCGCCGTTGACGTGGAAGATCGGCGCCTGCACCGTCTTCGCGACGTCGGTCGCGTAGATCGACGAGCGGGCGTCGCCCGGGACCGTCGTGAAGCCGACCTGGTTGTTGACGACGAGGTGGATCGTGCCGCCCGTGCGGTAGCCGCGCAGCTGCGACATCTGCATCGTCTCGACGACGACGCCCTGGCCGGCCATCGCCGCGTCGCCGTGGATGAGGATCGGCAGGACCGTGAACGAGCCGATGGGCTTTCTGTCTTGCTTGGCGCGCACGATGCCTTCGAGCACGCCGTCGACGGCCTCGAGGTGCGACGGGTTCGCCGCGAGCTCGACGCCGATCTGCGTGCCGTCGTCGGCGGTGAACGTGCCGCTCGTGCCGAGGTGGTACTTGACGTCGCCCGAGCCGTGGCCCTGGACGGCGCCCTCGAACTCGCGGAACACCTGGCCGTAGGTCTTGCCGGCGATGTTCGTGAGGACGTTGAGGCGGCCGCGGTGGGCCATGCCGATGGCGACCTCGTCGAGGCCCGACTTCGCGGCGCCCTGGAGCACCTCGTCGAGGAGGGCGATCATCGACTCGCTGCCCTCGAGGCTGAAGCGCTTCTGGCCGACGAACTTCGTCTGCAGGAAGGTCTCGAACGCCTCGGCCTCGTTGAGCTTGCCGAGGATGCGCATCTGCTCGTCGTGGGTCGGCTTCTCGTAGGGGCGCTCGACCTGCTGCTGGATCCACGTGCGCTGCACGGGGTCTTGGATGTGCATGTACTCGATGCCGATCGTGCGGCAGTACGAGTCGCGGAGGACGCCGAGGATGTCGCGGAGGAGCGCCGTGCGCTTCTCGCCGAAGCCGCCCGTGACGAACTCGCGGTCGAGGTCCCAGAAGGTGAGGCCGTGGTTCTCGATGTCGAGGTCGGGGTGCGAACGCTGCACGTACTCGAGCGGGTCGATGTCGGCCATCATGTGGCCGCGCACGCGGAACGAGTTGATGAGCTCTTGCACGCGCGCCGTCTTGTCGATCGCGCTCGCGATGTCGACCGAGATGTCGGGCGCCCAGTGGATGGGCTCGTAGGGGAGGCGGAGGGCCGCGAACAGGTCTTGGTAGAAGTTCCGCTGGCCGATGAGCAGCTCGTGGACCTTCTTCAGGAACTCGCCCGACCCGGCGCCCTGGATGACGCGGTGGTCGTAGGTCGAGGTGAGTGTGATCGTCTTGCCGATCGCGAGGTTCGCGAGCGTCTTCTCGCTCGCGCCCTGGAACTCGGCCGGGTACTCGAGGGCGCCGGCGCCGATGATGCAGCCCTGCCCCTTCATGAGACGCGGGACCGAGTGCACGGTGCCGATGCCGCCCGGGTTCGTGAGGGAGATCGTCGCGCCCGAGAAGTCGTCGGCCGTGAGCTTGTTGGCGCGCGCCCGTGAGACGAGGTCTTCGTAGGCGGCGAGGTACTCGTTGAACGTCATCGTCTCGGCGCGCTTGATCGCGGGGACGAGCAGGGCCCGAGTGCCGTCGGGCTTGGGGATGTCGATCGCGATGCCGAGGCCGATGTGGGCGGGCTTCACGAGCGAGGGCTTGCCGTCGACCTCGGAGTAGAAGACGTTCTGGCTCGGGAACTCTTTCAGGGCCTGGATGAGCGCCCACCCGATGAGGTGCGTGAACGACACCTTGCCGCCGCGCGTGCGGCGAAGGTGGTTGTTGATCACGATGCGGTTGTCGATCATGAGCTTCGCGGGCACGGTGCGCACGCTCGTCGCGGTCGGCACGGTGAGCGAGGCGTCCATGTTCGCCGCGAGGGTCTTCGGCATGCCGCGGAGCGGCACGACCTCGTCGGCGGCCGCGTCGGCCGGGATGACGGGCTGCGGGCTCGTCTTGGGCACGTCGGCGGGCACGGGCGCGGTGCGCGGGGCGACCGACGTCGTGCGGGCCTCGGGGGTCTGCCCGATGATGGGCGACGGCGCGGTCGCGGGGGCCGGCGCGGCGGGCGCCGGCGCAGCGGGAGCGGCGGGCGCGGATGCCTCGGCGGCAGGCGCTGTGGGCGCGGGGGCGGATGCCTCGGGGGCGGCCGGTGCGGCGGGTGCGACGGGCTCGCCCGCGGCTGCGCGGCGGTACTGCTCGAGAACGGGCCACCAGGACCGGTCGACCGATTCGGGGTCGGCGAGGTACCTCTCGTACATCTCGTCGACGAGCCACTCGTTGGCCCCGAACTCAGCCTGGGTGTTCTCGTCGGTTCCCGACCCGGTCAATTGGCTCGACACAGCCTCTCGCCCACTCTCTCCATTGATGCTGATGGCTTCGCAGGCGCCCGCGCCGTACCAGCGGCGTCGGGTTTCGCCCACACAAGCCTAAACCCCGGGAGGGGCCCCGATGCACGCTTGCGGCGGTAGCGTATGGCCCATGGAGTTCTACGGGACCGCTCCCAGTCATGATCTGACGTATTCCGACGTGTTCCTGGTGCCGTCGAGGTCGGGGATCCGCTCCCGTCTCGACGTGTCGCTCGCGACGGGCGACGGCTCGGGGGCGACGATCCCGGTCGTCGCGGCCAACATGAACTCCGTCACGGGCCCGCGTCTCGCGGCGACGCTCGCCCGCCGCGGCGGCATCGCGGTGCTTCCGCAGGACGCCCCGTTGCAAGAGCTCGACGCGGCGATCCGCGACGTCAAGTCGCAGTCGCCGCAGTTCGACACCCCGTACGTGCAGTCGCCCGACGCCACGGTCGCCGACGCGCTCGTCGACCTCCCGCCGTTCGCGGGGCACGGCGTCGTGCTCGAAGACGAGGGCGGCGCATTCGTCGGCACGATCCTCGCCGAGCGGCTCGCGACGGCGCTGCCCGACGCTCGCCTCGGCGACCTCGTGCACGGCGGACACCCGTCGCTCGACGCCGACGACGTCGATTCGCCCCGGCGCGCGTTCGACCTCATGGTCGACGCCGACCTCGAGTTCGCGCCCGTGCTCCGCCACGGCCGCGTCGTCGGCACCCTGAGCCGGCGGAGCGCCCTCCGCGGCACGGTCTACGAGCCCAACGTCGACCGCGACGGGCGCCTGCGCGTCGCCGCCGCGATCGGCGTCAACGGCGACGTCGAGGCCAAGGCGCGCGCGCTCGCGGCCGCGGGCGTCGACGTCCTCGTCGTCGACACCGCGCACGGGCATCAAGAGGGCATGATCCGCGCCGTTCGGATCGTGCGCGACCTCGATCTCGGCCTCCCGATCGTCGCGGGCAACATCGTGACGTCCGACGGCGTGGCCGACCTCGTGGATGCGGGAGCAGACATCCTGAAGGTCGGAGTCGGGCCCGGCGCCATGTGCACGACCCGCATGATGACGGCCGTGGGCCGACCGCAGTTCTCGGCCGTCCTCGAGACCGCCGAAGCCGCACGCAAGCTCGGCGCCCACGTGTGGGCCGACGGCGGCGTGCGGTACCCGCGCGACGTCGCGCTCGCGCTCGCCGCGGGCGCCGCATCCGTCATGATCGGATCGTGGTTCGCGGGCACGATCGAGGCGCCCGGGGTGCTCCGCACCGACGCATCCGGGAAGCTCTACAAGGAGAGCTGGGGCATGGCGTCGACGAAGGCCGTGCGCGAGCGCTTCGGACGGCTGTCCCCGTACGAGCTCGCGAGGCGCGAGCTGTTCGCCGAGGGCATCTCGTCGTCGGCGATCTACCTCGACCCGCTGCGCCCCTCGATCGAAGACCTGCTCGACATGATCACGTCGGGCGTGCGCTCCTCGTTCACCTACGCGGGTGCGTCGACCCTCGCCGAGTTCCACGAGCGCGCGCTCGTCGGGCTGCAGTCGGCCGCGGGCTACGAAGAGGGCAAGGCGCTGCCGGTCAGCTGGTGAGCGCCGCGACCCGCGCGCGCCGTCTCACGCGAGCGTCGTGCGCGAGTCGGCTGCGGCGATGAGGTGCTCGTCGTGCGACGCGACGAGCACTGCGATGCCGTCGTCGGCGAGGTCGTGCAAGAGCGCGATGAGCTGATCGGCCGTCGCACGGTCGAGGCTCGCGGTCGGCTCGTCGGCCATGATGACGGCGGGGCCGAGCAGCAGCGCACGCGCGAACGCGACGCGCTGACGCTCGCCGCCCGAGAGCCGGTCGGGGTAGTGCGTCGCGCGCGACCCGACGCCGAGCCGGTGCAGGATGTCTCGTGCGGGCCGTGCGAACTCGCGCGTGCGCCGATCGGGCACGGCCGGCAGCAGCACGTTCTCGAGCGCCGTGAGCCCCGGCACGAGGCTGCCGCGCTGGTCGAGGTACCCGACGTGGGTGCGGCGGCGGGTCGTCACGACGTCGTCGGAGAGGCCCGTGATCTCCAGGCCCTCCCAGCGCACCGATCCCGACGCGGGCGGCACGAGCCCGGCCGCGACGCGCAGGATCGACGTCTTGCCCGAGCCGCTGCGGCCCGCGAGGCAGTGGATCTTGCCGCGCTCGAGCGTCAGGTCGTAGTCCGAGACGATGCGCAGCGGCTCGTCGCCCGGTCGCTCGTACTGGATCGTGACGCCGGCCAGTTCGATCGCGGCGCCGCCGAGGGCGATGTCGGGCGAGGCATCCGTCTCGGAAGCGGTGTCGACGGTCACGGGCGACCCTTTCTGCGGGAGGAGAAGGCGATGAGCGAGGTGAGGATCGCGGCGACGGCCGCGGCGATCGTGAGGGCGAGCGGGTTCGCGAGCCCCAGCGCCTCCGCGCCGAACCAGGTCGCGGCGGCCGCGACGGCTGTCGCGGGTGCGGCGATCACGACCCCTTCGACGCGCTGGGAGCGGGCGAGCTGGCCGCTCGTCCAGCCCGCGGCACGCAGGGTCGCCCACTGGTCGGCGCGGTTCGCGAGGTCGATGCGGCGCGTGAGGAAGGCCAGCAGGATGCCGGCGCCGAGGCCCGCTGCGCCGAGCGCCGCCTGCGGGGCGACCAACCGGCCCACCGTGAGCAGGGCGAGCCCCGATCGGCCGGCCTCGGCCTGCCCGGTGAGCACGACCGAGACGAGAGCGGCGCCGGTGATGCCGACGATGACGATCGCGAGCACGTGCACGACCGTCGAGAGCGGGTGCGCGGGGACCTGCCGGGCGCCGAAGGCGGCGACCGTGCGGGCGCCGAGCTTGCGAGAGGCCGCGAGCCGCGGCATCCGACCCGGCCGGACGTGCGCTGCGGCGACGACCGAGCCGACCGCGAAGACCAGCACGGCGCCCGCGGCCGAGAGCCCGGCGAGAGCCGCGATGCCCGTGCCGCCCGAGATGGACCATGCGGCCGCGGCGACGAGGGCGACAATCACGAGTCCGGGAATCTCTTCGAACCAGAACCAACGGGCGATGCGCGAGCGCGTGAACCCGAGTTCGCGCATGACCGCGGCCTGGGAACGACGAGCGGGTACCCCGGCGACCTGCACAGCGCCGAGGAGCAGCACGGCGGCCGCGAGTCCGATGCCGAAGATCGCGAACGTCGCCGCCGAGACCGAGAGTTCCACGCGCGCGGCGGCCCCGAGCTCCGACCACCGCTGGGTCACGGTGCCGAGGTCGCCGACGGTCTGTGCGCCCGCGGGGTCGGACGTGCCGAAGGCGTAGCCGTCGACCCGCACGTCGGCGTCGGTCGGCGACGAGCCCGCGACGATGGATGCGTCGAACCCGAGCTCCTCGATCGCCTGGGCGACCTCGATGACCCGCTGCTGCGCTTCGGGCGTGTACCCGTCGATCCCGCCGACCCGCACGCGGATCGCGGAGATCGGCTTCTCGGCGCCCCAGATGCCGGCCGAGTCGAACGACGCGAGCGCGACCGTGCGCGGCGAGACGAGTCCGAGGCCTGAAAGGCTCGACCCGAGCGTCTTGCCCGCGTTCGGGCCGTCGGCGAGGGTCGACCCGACGGGCGCGTAGGCGCCGAGCGGCACGAAGTTCGCGGCGTCGGCGTCGATGCCGAGGGCCGCGGGGTCGAATGAGCCGACGGGCACGGCCATGATCGAGCGGGTGTCGCCGCTCGCGTCGTCGCGCCGCCAGAGGTCGGTGAGACCCGTGTAGGCCGACTCGGTGCCGACCTGCTCGGGGTTCGCGGCGAGCAACTGCCCCGACGGGGCATCCCACGCGAGCGAGTCGATCGAGCGCTCGGGCGAGACGAACCCGCGTTCGTCGAGGGTGAGGGCCGTACCGCCGCCGAACGCAGCCGACGTCGGCGTCAGAAGCCGGCTGATCTCGAGCGACGTCCAGTTCGGAACGGCTTCAGTGATATCGAGGTCGGCCCCCGGCCAGGCGAGGCCGGGTGCGCGGGCCGCGAAGGGGTTGAGCAGGTCGGAGACGTCGGCCACCGCGCTGCCGGCGGGCGTGCCCACGGCCTCGACGGGCACCGCGTAGGCGCTGCCGCCGAGTCCCGTTCCCCACGCCGCCTGGGGAAGGAGCGGCGCGTCGCCGAGCGCCGACACGTCGATCTTGACCGAGAGGTGCGCGGCGGCGCCCGTCGTCGCGAGGAGCGGGATCATGCGGTTGGAGGACGTCGCGCTCTCGCCGGCGTTCTCGCTCTCGTTCGCGGCGGCCCAGGCGTCGTAGTCGTCGCCGTTCGCCGCGTAGAGCGCGCGCAGATCGGCGAGCTGCTCGTCGGTCCAGCGCGGCGCCGCGGCGGCGGCGCGCGCCATGGCGGCCGCGGCGGCGATGCGGCTCGCGAACGCGTCGGACGACGGCTGGGCGTCAGCCCACGCGTCGACGTCGGCGGTCTCGAGGTCGGCGCTCGGGTGCACGGCGATGAGCGGCTCGAGGAAGGCGCCGGCGTCGCCGAGCAGCGCCCGTTCGGCGACCGGGTCGACGAGGGTGATGCGCGTCATCGCCTGCGGGGCGCTCGGGAGCGTGAAGTACAGCGGTTTGTCGAGGTCGCCCATGATGCCGCTGACGCCGCCTCCGGTGAACACGGTCGCGTCGGATCGGAACATCACGCACGTCTGCGTCGCAAGGCTCGGGTAGAGCGCGGGGTCGGCGAGGTAGTCGCCGTTTCGTCCGGGGTACGACGTTGCGCCCGGCGTGCAGTTGCCGTCGGTCACGTCGCGAGGGGCGTCGTCGATGACGACCGTCATGTCGTCTTGCGCGACGGCGCGATCACCGAGCCCGTCGTCCGTCATGTAGGTCGCCGTGATCCGGAACGCCTTCGGCACGTCGGAGGCGCCCGCGACGAAGCCGCGCGGCATCGCCACGGTGGGCGCGCTGTAGCGCAGGCCCGGTACGACGACCTCGCCGACGGGAGCCGCGACCTCCACCCCGTCGACGCCGCGCACGTCGGCGAGGTCGGCGAGCGAGAGCCCGTCGGATGCCCCGGCGAGCGTGTTCGGCGGAAGCATCCCGTCGATCGCGCCGACCCCGCCGTCGGCCGTCACCACGATGTCGTAGAGGCCGCGCCAGTTCTGTTCGAGGGTCGCCTGGAGCGCGGTCGCCGCGGCGGACTGCACGCCCGACGCCGCGAGCGCCGTCACGGCGAGGAGGCCCAGCGCGCCGACTCGCAGCGGCTGGCGCCACAGGCGCGTGACGGGGCCGGGGAGGCCGCGGCGGGTTCGCTCACCTGCGTTGCCGCTCACGACGCGGCCCGTTCGCACGCGCGCGCCCGCTCGGCGACGGTGAGATCGTCGGGGCCGTCGGGCACGGCGAGGACGACGGAAGTCGCGCCCGCGTCGCACGCGATCATGGGTGGCATCGTTCCTCCGTTCGAGCGTCGACCGAACGACGCATCCGTCACCTCCACGACCGGCGCGGCACTCGCGGCCGCTTCCCCCTCGGCCTCCATCTCGGCTTCGGGCAGCGCGGCCGCGACGAAGCCCTCCGCGATCTGGATGAGCCGCGCGGGCGTCGCCGCGACGAGCGCCGCCTCGTCGGCTTCGAGCGCCGACCACGCTGAGGCGCACACGCGAGCGTCGTCGGCCGCAGGCGCTCCTTCGGCCGTCAGGTAGCGCAGCGTGAAGTAGGCGTCGCCGCCGGCATCCGTCCCCTCGACGCATCGCAGTTCGTGCACCGCCGAGAGCGCCGCCGAGGCGGGATCCGCCTCGGGCACGGCCGACAGGGCGACCGCCGCGGCGAGCGATCCGCTCGTGACCGCGAAGACCGACAGCGCGGCGACGCCGACGCGCGCGCCGATGCGGCGGCGGCGAGAGAGCTCGTCGATGCGCTCTTCGAGCTGCTCGCCGATCACCGCGAGCGTCGCGTCGAGGTAGACGCCCTCGCGGGGCCGTTCGGGCTCGCCCGGCCGCCGCATCCGCTCGCTCACGACTCGCCCCTCACCGCGAGGCGCAGTGCTGCGCGGGCGCGCTCGACGCGCTTCGCGACCGCCGACACCGACAGCCCGAGGTGGTCGGCCGCCTCCGCGTACGAATAGCCCTCGACGAGGCAGAGGTGCACGATCCGCTGGTCCATGCCGCCGAGCCGCTCGACCGCCTGGCGCACCCAGCTCAGCTCTTCGATGCGCTCCTGCCTCGTGCGGTCGCCGGGCAGCAGCGACTCGTCGAGCACGAGCGCGTCGCGACGGGCGCGAAGCGCGTTGCGCGAGAGATTGCGGCAGGTCACGAGCATCCAGGGCAGCACCGAGGCATCCACCAACCGGATGTCGCGCAGGCGACGCCACGCGACGACGAAGACCTCCTGGGTGACATCCTCGGCCTCGCGGTCGTCGCGCGTCATGCCCCACGCGTAGAGGTAGATCGCCTTGCCGTGCCGGGCGTACAGCGCGCTGAAGGCGCCGCGGTCGCCGCGCTGCGCGAGCCGGATGAGCTCGGCGTCGGAGAGGCTGTCGTACATGGATCCTCGGGTGATCGTGCGGCGCCGCCTTCGGGCGCCTCTACCTCTGAGATGTCCGCAGCGACGCGATCATGACATCACACCTCGCGCGACTTCGAGAATCGGTGACGGTCGCAGCGACGCAGAGGCTGCGCGGATGACCCGTGCCGCGTGTTTCGCCCGCGTGAAGGTTCGGGGCCGAGACATCCGCCGTCGATATACTGACTCGACCATGGACGATCCTCCCTCTGCGAATCCGACTGCCCATAGACCCTCGCCCGTGACCGGTCGGGGAGGTGCGGATGTCTGAGTGGGTTCTGCTCGCGTTCGGTCTCCTGCTGACGATCGGCACGGGCTTGTTCGTCGCGAGCGAGTTCGCGCTCGTGAACCTCGATCGCGCCGACCTCGAAGCGCGCCGCGAACGCGGCGAGACGCGGCTCGGCATGACGATCGCCGCGTTGAAGCTCACCTCGACGCACCTGTCGAGCGCGCAGCTCGGCATCACGCTCACGACGCTGCTCACGGGTTTCACGATGGAGCCCGCGATCTCGTCTCTCCTCTCCGGCCCGCTCGCCGCGATCGGGCTGCCGGCAGCGCTCATCCGGCCCGTCGGGGCGACGACGGCCGTGATCATCGCGACGCTCCTGTCGATGATCGTCGGCGAACTCGTGCCGAAGAACTTCGCGCTCGCGCTGCCGCTCACGACGGCGAAGGCCGTCATCCCGTTCCAGACGGCGTTCACGTGGGTGTTCCGGCCGGCGGTCGCCGTGCTCAACGGGTCGGCGAACGCGATCCTCCGGGCGGTCGGCATCGAGCCGAAAGAAGAGTTGTCGGCGGCGCGCTCGGCCGAAGAGCTGTCGTCGCTCGTGCGCCGCTCCGCGAGCGCGGGCGTCCTCGAAGAGGACACGGCGACCTTGCTCGGCCGCACCCTCCGGTTCGCCGACCACGACGCATCCGACGTCATGACCCCGCGTCCGCGCCTTGCGGCCGTGGCGCGCACCGAATCGGCGCAGCAGATCATCGACCTCGCGAAGCAGACGGGCTACTCGCGGTTCCCCGTGTACGACGAGAACCTCGACGACGTCGTGGGCGTCGTCCACGTCAAGCAGGCCGTCGCCGTGCCGCGCGAGCGGCGCGCCGACGTGCCGGCGTCGGCCCTGCAGTCCGACGTGCTGCGCGTGCCCGAGACGATGACGCTCGACACCCTGCTCGGCCAGCTTCGCGGGCGCGGGTTCCAGCTCGCCGTCGTGGTCGACGAGTACGGCGGCACGGCGGGCGTCGCGACCCTCGAAGACCTCGTCGAAGAGCTCGTGGGCGAAGTCGCCGACGAGCACGACCGCACGCGCGCGGGCATCGTGCGCGTGGGCGACACGATCTCGTTCCCGGGCATTCTGCGCCCCGACGAACTCCTCGACCGCACGGCGATCCGGGTGCCCGAAGACGGCGACTACGAAACCGTCGCCGGGTACGTCATGAGCGTCCTCGGCCGGCTCGCGGTCGTCGGCGACGAAGTGCCGATCGACGGCGGCGTGCTCGTCGTGCGCCGCCTCGACGGGCGCCGCATCGACCGATTGCGGTTCGACCCTGCTCCGTTGCCGGAAGGCATCGACGCCGACACCGCGAACGGCAAGGAGGCGACCCTATGAACGACTGGATCGGCCTCCTCTGGCTCGTCGTGCTCCTCGCGGGCAACGCGTTCTTCGTCGGCGCCGAGTTCGCCGTCATCTCGGCCCGTCGCTCGCAGATCGAGCCGCTCGCCGAGCGGGGCAAGCGCAGCGCCAAGACGGCCCTGTGGGCCATGGAGCACGCGACGCTCATGCTCGCGATGAGCCAGCTCGGCATCACGATCTGCTCGCTGCTCATCCTGAACGTCTCCGAGCCCGCCATCCACCACCTCCTCGAGGGCCCGCTCCACCTCACGGGGTGGCCCGCCGAGGTCGTCGCGACGATCGCGTTCGTCATCACGCTCGTGCTCGTGTCGTACCTGCACGTCGTGTTCGGCGAGATGGTGCCGAAGAACCTCTCGTTCTCGGTGCCCGACCGCGCGGTGCTGCTGCTCGCGCCGCCGCTCGTGTGGCTTGCGCGCATCTTCAAGCCGTTCATCGTCGCCCTGAACGCGACCGCGAACGGGGTGCTGCGGCTCTTCCGCGTCGAGCCGAAGAGCGAGGCGGCCTCGACGTACACGCTCGAAGAGGTGCAGACGATCGTCGACACCTCCCGCCGCGAAGGCGTGCTCGACGACGCGAGCGGCACGCTGTCGGCCGCGTTCGAGTTCACGGCGAAGCGCGTCATCGACGTCGCCGTGCCGCTCGCGCAGCTCGTGAGCCTTCCGCCGGGCGCGACGCCCGCCGACGTCGAGCGCGCCGTCGCACGGCACGGCTTCTCTCGCTACGTGCTCGTCGACGCGAACGGCGAACCCGACGGGTACGTGCACCTGAAGGACGTCATCGACCTCGACGACGACGAGTTCGACGACCCGCTGCCCGCCAAGCGCGTGCGCCGGCTCGTGTCGATCTTCGACGGCACCGACCTCGAAGACGCCCTCGCGACCATGCGTCGACTCGGCACGCACGTCGCGCGCGCGTTCGACGGGGACGGCGCGACGACGGGCGTCATCTTCTTGGAAGACATCATCGAGGAGCTCGTCGGCGAAGTGCAGGACGCGACCAGGCGGCAGTAGGCGTCGCGCCCCGAGACATCCGGCTGTCGACAGGCGACCGGATGTCTCGGGGCCCGCGTGCCGCTCGTCCGCCTCGGTGCGCCGACGGGGCGCGCGCGGCGTAGGATTCCGCGCGGCCCGACCAGTCCGAAGGTGCATCATGTTCGAACGGATGATGGCGATGGCGGTGCTTCCCGCCGCAGACCTCGATCGCGCGCAGGCGTTCTGGCGCGACGTGTTCGGGTTCGAGCCCGCCCACGTCGACGAAGGCGGGGCAATCTACGAGTTGGGCGGCGTGCCCGTGCTCGTCTACGAGTCCTCGTTCGCGGGCACCGCCGGGAGCACGGCGATGAGCCTCGTGACCGACGACCTCGACCGAGACATGACGGCGCTCCGCACGCACGGGCTCGTCTTCCTCGACTACGACTTCCCGGGCCTTCAGACCGTCGACGGCGTCGCCGACTTCGGCGACGGCCGCAGCGCGTGGTTCACCGACAGCGAGGGCAACATCGTCGCGCTCACGCAGCCGTCGCCGCAGTTGCAGTCGCTCGCGAGGAAGGCGATGGCCGCGGCGTCGAACGGATGACTCAGGGCGCGCGCTTCGACGGGCTCAGCGGCCGACGCGCTACCACTCGCCGTCGTTGACCTCGGGGCGCGCCCGCAGGTATTGCACGGGCCACATCGACGTGCCCGCGCCGAGTTCGTGGGCGGCGCGCAGCGCGAAATGCGGGTCGCGCATCTGCGCCTTCCCGAGCATGACCGCGTCGGCCGCGCCCGAGGCGATGAGCCGTTCGGCCTGCTCGGCCGTCGTGATGCGGCCGACCGCCGACACGGGCACGTCGGCGCGTTCGCCGACGTACTCGGCGTGCGGCACCTGGTAGCCGGGGCCGATGGGGATCTGCGCGAGCACGAGCCCGCCGGTCGAGATGTCGAAGAAGTCGGCTCCGGCTTCGCGAGCCCACTCGGCGACGATCGCGGTCTGCGCCTCGTCCCAGCCGCCGTCGGTCCAGTCGGTCGCCGAGAAGCGGACGAAGAGCGGCATCTGCTCGCCGATCTCGGCGCGCACGGCGCGCACGATCTCGAGGAGGAGCCGCGCGCGGTTCTCGAGCGAGCCGCCCCACCGGTCGTCGCGCACGTTCGACAGCGGGGAGAGGAACTGGTGCACGAGGTAGCCGTGCGCGGCGTGGACCTCGACGAGGTCGAAGCCCGCCGCGACCGCGCGCCGCGCAGCCCGGCGGAAGTCGTCGATGACCGCGAGGATGCCGGCCTCGTCGAGCGCGACGGGCTCGCGGTAGCCCTCGAACGCGATCGCCGACGGCGCCACCGTCTGCCAGCCGCCCTCGTCGAGGGGCTGCGAGCCCGGGCGACGCATCGGCTCGGGCCAGACCGACGCCTTGCGGCCCGCGTGGGCGAGCTGGATCCCCGCCGCGGCGCCCTGCGACCGGATGAACCGCACGATGCGGGCCCACGACTCGGCCTGGTCGTCGTTCCAGAGGCCCGTGTCGTGGTCCGAGATGCGACCCTCGGGGTTCACGGCCGTCGCCTCGGCGATCACGAGGCCTGCGCCGCCTGCGGCCATCGAGCCGAGGTGCACGAGGTGCCAGTCGGTCGGCACACCGTCGCGCGCGGTCACCGAGTACTGGCACAGCGGCGGCACCCACACGCGGTTGCGGATCTCGAGCCCACGGATCGAGATGGGGGAGAACAGGGCGCTCATCGGGGCATCCGCCTGGCCCGAGGCATCCACCGGACCCGAGACATCCGCGTGCTCCGAAGCATCCGTCTCGCTCATTCCGCCTCCTCGCGAAGCCAGGCCTCGAGCGCACCCGCGCCCGTGAAGACGTGCCCCGATCCGCCGACGGCGATCGCGCCCTCGACGTTGTCGTCGCGGTTGTCGATGAAGACGAACTCGGCGGGGGTGATGCCGAGCTCTGAGATGACGTGCTCGTAGATCGCCGCGTCGGGCTTCACGAGGCCGAGCTCGCCGCTCACGAACACGCGCTCGAAGAGCGGCGCGAACGAGCCGTGGCGCAGCCACCCGCTGAAGTCGGCGCCCGCGTTCGACAGGAGCGCGAGTCGCGTGCCGCCTTCGCTCAGGGCGTGGAGCACCGCGAGAGTGCCCGGGTCGACCGACAGCCACGAGCGGTGGTCGATCGACCACAGCTCGTGCACGTCGAGGTCTGTGTACTCGACGCCCGCGTCGCGGCCGACGGCCCGCCAGTAGTCGGCGATCGACAGCACGCCCTGGTCGAGACCGAGGCGGTGCGCCCAATACGGCGTCCAGAAGGCGGCTGCGTCTGAGCCCGCGGCGTCGGAGCCGGCCGCGAAGCCCGCACGCGCGGCGAGGCGCTCGCGCTCGTCGTCGGTCGGCGTCGTCGAGATGACCTCGCCGTAGTCGAAGACCACGACACGCGGAGCGAGGCTGATGGGGGCGAGGGCTGTCGGAGGCATCCGTCCCAATCTATCGTTGGGAGCATGACGGGCACCCCGTGGCAGGAGTGGACCGCGGCCGATGCCGCCGCGTGGATCAGACGGCCTGGCGCTGACGACGACAAGTACCGCCGCGGCGTGCTCGGCGTCGTCACCGGTTCGACCGAGTACCCGGGCGCGGCCGTCCTCGGCGTCGAGGCCGCGTACCGCACGGGCGTCGGCATGGTGCGCTTCACGGGCCCCCGCGCGGTGCGCGCCGCCGTGCTGCTGCGCCGCCCCGAGACGGTCGTGCAGGCCGGGCGGGTGCAGGCGTGGGTCCTCGGGTCGGGCATGGACCCGGGCCGGCGCACGTTCCTGCTGCAGGGCGACCTCCAGCACGCGCTCGCGTCGGGGCAGCCCGTCGTGCTCGACGCCGGGGCCCTCGACCTCGTCGGCACCCACTCGGCTCCCACCGTGATCACCCCCCACGTGCGCGAGCTCGCGACGCTCCTCGCCTCGCGCGAGGTGCGCACGAGCGTCGACGAGGTGCGCGCCGACCCCGCCGCATGGGCGGAGCGCGCGGCGCACGAACTCGGGGTCGCCGTGCTCCTGAAGGGCGCGCGCACGCACGTGTGCGACCCGTCGGGCAACCGGTTCGTCATCGAGGCGTCCACGCACTGGCTCGCGACGGCGGGCACGGGCGATGTGCTCGCGGGCATCCTCGGCGCGCTCGCGGCGACCCACGGCGAGGCGCTCCAGACCGATGCGACCGTGCTGACGCATCTCGCGGCGACCGCCGTTCATGTGCACGCCGCGGCCGGGAAGCTCGCGAGCGAGGCGGTCGGAGGCGGCCCGATCACGGCGTTGGATGTCGCGGAGCAGGTGCCGCGCGTGATCGGCGCGCTGCTCGCGCGCGCGTAGCGGGGGAGGCGTCCGACCCTATTCCCGGGCGACGCGGCGCGCTGGCTGCGGCGCAATTCAGGAAGAATCCGGCGACACGCCGCCTGAACCGCGGCGACGCGCCGACGGAACCGTGGAACGTCCTGAATTGCCGGTGGCAGCGGTGCACACCGAGGGCGGAAGACTCGGTTCCGGCCGGGAGACGCCCCTACAGGAACCGCGCCAGGAACTCGCGCGTGCGCGCCTCGCGCGGCGCGGAGAGGACCTCTGCCGCAGGCCCCTCCTCGACGATCACTCCGCCGTCGAGGAACACGACGCGGTCGGCGACTTCGCGCGCGAACGCCATCTCGTGCGTCGCCATGAGGATCGTCGTGCCGCCGCCTGCGAGCGACCGCACGAGGGCGAGCACATCCCCCACGAGTTCGGGGTCGAGTGCGCTCGTGACCTCGTCGAGGAGGAGCAGCTCGGGCTCGGTGAGGATCGCTCGCACGATCGCGACGCGCTGCTGCTGCCCGCCCGACAGCCGGTCGGGGAAAGCCTCTGCGTAGTCGGCGAGCCCGATCGACGCGAGGAGTTCGCGGCCGCGGCCTTCGGCCTCGGCGCGGGGCATGCGATGCACGAGCCGTGCCGCGAGCGTCACATTGTCGAGCACCGACAGGTGCGGGAAGAGGTTGTACTGCTGGAAGACCGCGCCGATGCGCGCCCGCACAGCGTCGGCGTCGACGCGCGGATCGGAGATGTCGCGGCCCGCGAGCTCGATGAGCCCGTCGTCGATCGGCTCGAGCAGATTGACCGTGCGGAGGAGCGTCGACTTCCCCGACCCCGACGCGCCGATGAGCGCGACGACCTCGTGCGCCGCGACATCGAGGTCGATGCCCCGCAGCACGACCTTGTCGCCGAAGGCGCGTCGGATGTCTCGGAGCCGCAGGACGGGCGAGGGCGCGCCCGAGGCATCCGCCCGCTCGTCGCCCGTCTCGAAGCCGGCGCCGCTCATACGATGCTCCCGACCTGCTCTCGGGCGCGCATGCGCGCCGTGACCGAGTCGGTCAGCCGGATCGTCGGCCACGCGAGGAGCACGAACAACAGGCCCGCGACGACGTAGGGCGTGAAGTTGAAGAAGTGGGCGGTCTCGATCTGCGCCGCGCGCACGGCGTCGACCGCGCCGAGCACCGAGATGAGGCCCACGTCTTTCTGCATGGCGACGAAATCGTTCATGAGCGCGGGCGTCACCTTGCGCACCGCCTGGGGCAGCACGACCCGGCGCATGGTCTGTCCGTGGCTGAGGCCGAGTGCGCGCGCCGCGAGGCGCTGCGACGGGTGCACGGCCTCGATGCCGGCTCGGAAGACCTCGGCGACGTACGCCGAATACGTGAGGATGAGCGCGATCGTGCCCCAGAAGGCCGCCGGCATGCGCGGGAAGAACTCGAGCGCCGGGATGCCGTAGCCGACGAGGTAGAGGACGATGAGGAGCGGCAGGCCGCGGAAGAGGTCGGTGTAGCCCGCCGCGAGCGCCCGCACCGGGAAGAACACCGGACCGCGAAGCGTCCGCAGCGTCGCGAGCAGCAGCCCGAACACCGTCACCCCGATGACGGCGAAGAACAGCACCTGGACGTTGAGCCACAGCCCCTCGATGATGCGCGGGAAGGCCTGGACGGCGATGCCCGGATCGAGGAACGTCTGCTGGACACGCGGCCACCCCGGAGACAGCCCGATCGAGAGACCGAGGGCGAGCGCGAGCGCGAGCGTCGACACGAGCCCGATCACGATCGAACGCGTCGTCTGCGCGCGCCGGAAGCCGCGGCGCTCGAGCTCGCGCGCGCTCGGCTGCCACTCCTGGTCGGTCACACCGACACGCTAGCGCGGCGCGCTACTTCAGCACCGGCGCCGTGTCGTCGCCGCCGAGCCACTTGTCGGCGAGCTCTGCGAGCGTGCCGTCGTCGCGCAGTGCGTCGACCGCCTTCGTGACGCGATCGGTGAGCGGGGAGTCCTTCGCGAGCACGAGGCCGAACTGGTCGGCGCCCTCGGTGCCGGCGAGCTGCCCGACGATCTTGCCGCCGTCGAGTTCGACGCCCGTGAGATAGAAGGCCGTCGGCAGGTCGACGACGATCGCATCGACCTGGCCCGACTGGAGGGCGAGCTTCGCGTCGTCGTTCGTGTTGAACACCTGCGCGCCCTGGTCGGGGGCGATGATGTCCTCGATCGCGTCGAAGCTCGTGGTGCCCGTCTGCGCGCCGATGAGGAGCGGCTTCAGGTCGGCGATGGAGGTCGCGGAGGCGGCGGGGGAGCTCTCGACGGTGATGACGACCTGCGTCGTCTCGTAGTACGGCGACGAGAAGTCGACCGCCTCTTGGCGCTCGGGGGTGATCGAGAACTGCTGCAGGTTGAAGTCGAAGTCCTTCGGGCCCGGGGCGATCGCCTGGTCGAACGTCGTGCGCACCCACACGACGTCGTCGTGCGCGAAGCCGAGCTCGTCGGCGACGGCGTAGGCGACGGCCGCCTCGAAGCCCTCGCCCGACTCGGGGTCGTCGTCGATGACCCACGGGAAGTAGGCCGGCTCACCCGTGCCGATCGTGAGCTTGCCGGCCGTGAGGAAGCCGTCGGCGTCGCCGCCCGCGGCGGGGTCGGAGCCCGTCGCGTCGGTGCCCGAGGCGCAGCCCGACAGTGCGAGCGCAGCGGCGGCCGCGAGCGCGGCGACGGAGAGGGCGATGGAGCGACGGGACATGGCAGCCTCCAGGGGACTCGATCTCGGGTGTCATCCAGAATGCCCCTCCGCACGGCGGGCAGGGGCCCACATGGCGGACTGTGACGCTCGGCTAGGCTCTTCCACCATGACGGCAGGCGGCGGCTCCGAGGCATCCGCTCGGCCGCGGAGCGGGGCTCTTCGCCGGTTGCTCGGTTCGCGCGCCGCCCTCTGGACGGGCTTCGCGCTCGTGCACGCGCTCCTCGTGTGGGTCAACCTCGGCGGGTGGGGCTGGCCCCTCGGCGACGTCGAGGTCGTCTACCTGAACTGGGCGAAGGCGGCCGACGAGGGCTGGATGCGCATCGGCATCGACGGGCCGTGGGTGTATCCGATCCTCGCGTTCGCGCCCATGGCGGCCTCGCTCGCCTTTGGCGCGTCGTGGTACCCCGAGACCTGGCTCGGCCTCATGACGATCCTGAACGCCATCGCGTTCGGGATGCTCCTCGGCACGCGTCGGCTCTCCCGCACACGCCGCGTCGCGGCGTGGTGGTGGCTGCTCTTTCTCGCGTGCCTCGGCCCCATCGCGCTCGCCCGCATCGACGCCGTGACCGTGCCGCTCGCGCTCGTCGGTCTCCTCGTCGCCGCCGGACGCCCCCGCATCGCCGCCGTGCTCCTCACGATCGCGACGTGGGTGAAGGTGTGGCCGGCCGCGCTCCTCGCAGCCGTGACGGTCGCGCATCGGCGGCGATTCGAGGTCGTCGTGATCGCCGCGAGCATCAGCGTCGGCATCGTCGCGGTCAGCTTCCTCGCGGGGTCGGGCCTCAACGTCTTCGGCTTCCTCGGCGAGCAGACTGGTCGAGGGCTCCAGGTCGAGGCGCCCTTCGGGGTCGGATGGCTCTGGGCCATCGTCGCAGGGTCGAACGACGTGTCGGTCGTCTACGACCGGGACATCCTGACCTATCAGCTCTCGGGACCCGGGGTCGAGATCGCGGCTGCGCTCGCGACGCCCGCGATGGCGGTCGCGGCCGTCGCGATCGTGCTCGTCGGCGTCCGCGCCGTGCGGCGCGGGGCACCGATCGGGCGGGTGCTCGCTCCGCTCTCGCTCGCGCTCGTGGCCGCGCTCATGCTGCTCAACAAGGTCGGGTCACCGCAGTTCGCGGCGTGGCTCGCGGCGCCCGTCGTGCTCGGACTTGCGACCCGCCCGCTGCGCTTCGGCCTGCCCGCGGTGCTCGCGCTCGTCGTCGCGGTGCTCACCCAGCTCATCTACCCCTACTGGTATGCGTGGCTGCTCGCCGCCGACCCGCTGTTCGTGACCTTCCTCACGCTCAAGGCCGCCGGTCTGCTCGGGCTCGTCGTCTGGAGCGTGCGGGCCCTGTGGCAGGCTGGTCGCGAGCGGGTCGCCCTCGCATCGCCCGCGTTCGCGGGCAGTCCGGCCCTCGAGGAGGAGTCCTGATGCTCGTCGCATTCTCCGTGGCACCGAGCGGCACGGGCCGTACCGACGGATCGGTGCACGACGCCGTCGCCGCAGCCGTCAAGATCGTGCGCGAGTCGGGGCTGCCCAACCGCACCGACGCGATGTTCACGACGATCGAAGGCGAGTGGGACGAGGTCTTCGACGTCGTCCGCCGCGCGACCGAGGCGGTCGGCGCATACGGGTCACGCGTATCGCTCGTGCTCAAGGCCGACATCCGGCCCGGGTACTCGGGTGAGCTCGAGGGCAAACTCGAGCGACTCGAAGCGGCGATCGACGGCGAGTTGGAGTAGGGCGGTCAGCCCGCGTCGCCGCCGCGCATCCAGGCGGATGCCCCGCCTGCACGGAGCGCGACAGTGCTCGCGTCGTCGGGCGGCGTTTCTCCCGCTCGCCTGGACTCATCGCGACCGGCCTCGCGAGCGGCGCGATCGGCCCGGCGCCGCATGCGGATGCCGACCGAAGCGAACACCGCGATCGCCGCGAAGCTGAGCACGCCGGCGACCGTCACGGTGGGGTCCATGTCGGCAGGCTATGGGTCGTCGGCCATGACCGCCACCCCTCGGAACGTGAACTTCCGCAGAATCCGTGGCTTGTGACATCCACTCGAATCGATTCGTCTCCACCACTGTCGAATCGATTCGAATCGTGGCAGAATCATCCGAGTGACTTCGGGTACCACTGAGCAGCAGACCTCCGGGAAACGCGCGAGCGGGCAGCAGACGCCGACGGCGGCAAGCGCCGGCGCCGCGCACGGCTGGTCGCCCGCACGTGTGCGCTTCGCGATCCTCGCCCTCGCCCTCGGCGGGTTCGGCATCGGCTCGACCGAGTTCGTGGCGATGGGCCTGCTGCCGAACATCGCCGCCGACCTCCTGCCGAACCTCTACGCGCAGTCGCCCGAAGACGCCAACGCCCAGGCCGGATGGATCATCTCGGCCTACGCCGCCGGCGTCGTCGTCGGCGCCCCCACGATCGCCGCGCTCGCCGCCCGCTGGCCGCGCAAGCAGCTCCTCCTCGCGCTCCTCGCGGCGTTCGCGCTCGGCACGATCGCCTCGGCCGTTCTCCCGACCTTCGGCCTCGTGCTCGTCGCGCGCTTCGTCGCGGCCCTTCCGCACGGCGCCTACTTCGGCATCGCGTCGCTCGTCGCCGCGAGTCTCCTCGGCCCGGCAAACGCGCACGCGGCGTCGCTCTCGTCCTCTCGGGACTCACCGTCGCGAACGTCATCGGCGTTCCCGCGATCACGTGGCTCGGGCAGTCGACGAACTGGCGCGTCGCCTACCTCGCCGTCGCCGGCATCTTCGTGCTCACGTTCGTCGCCGTCGCGTTCGCCGTGCCGTTCCAGGCGGGCGATCCGAAGGCGACGCTCCGCCGCGAACTCGGCGCGTTCACTCGCGCACAGGTGTGGTTCGCGCTCGCGATCGGTGCGATCGGATTCGGCGGGCTCTTCGCCGTCTACACCTACATCGCCCCCCTCGCGACCGAGGTCACCGGGCTTCCGGCGTCGCTCGTGCCCATTGCGCTCGTCGTCGTCGGCCTCGGCATGGTCATCGGCAACCTCGTCGGCGGACGCATGGCCGATTGGAGCGTGCGCCGATCGATGTACCTCTTCTTCGCCGTGCTCGCGGCGGCCCTCGTGCTGCTCGGCTTCACGGCGGCCTTCCCGGCAGGGCTGTTCATCGGCGTCTTCCTCGTCGGCCTCGCGTCGTCGGCGCTCTCGCCGACGATCCAGGCCCGACTCATGGACGTCGCGCACGACAGCCAATCGATCGCCGCGGCACTCAACCACTCCGCACTCAACATCGGCAACAGCCTCGGCGCACTGCTCGGCGGTCTCGTGATCGCGGCCGGATTCGGCTACATCGCACCGGTGTGGGTCGGCCTCGTGCTCACCGTCGCGGGCATCGTGCTCGCGCTCGCGAGCTTCGCCCTCGACCGCTCGCGGCGTCGTCGCGGGATCGGCGGGGTCCCGCTCACGACTGCGGCGACGGCAGCGATCGACTGACCCGCGGCACGTCACACCACGAAACACCCGTGAGACGGCGTTAGGCTGCGACGCGGGCGCCTCGCGAGGAGGACGGATGGTCGGTCACGGCGACGAGCGGCACATCGTGTCGCACGAGCACTACGACGAACTCAAGGCTGCCTACAACCGACGCCACCGCGTGCGTCAGTCGGGACGTGCCGACGACATCGGCGACGAAGATCCCGACGACCGCGTCGCGAAGCCCGCCGAACACGACTATCGCGGCTACCGCGGCGATGTCTGGGGCGGCGAAACGCGCCGTTGAGCGCAAGAGGACGCCGGCGGCGAGGCATCCGATCATCGTGCGCGCGAGGCATCCGGAAGCCCGGACCGCAGCCTCGCGCGAGACCCGTCAGTCGCTCTGCAGGAGGATGCCGTCGGCGATCGCGCGCTTGCGCAGCGCGACCTTCGTGCCGACGTCGTACCCGGCCGCACGGTACTTCTCCCGGATGCGCTTGAGGTAGCTCTTCGCCGTCTCCTCGGAAATGCCGAGCTGGAACGCGACGGCCTTCACCGGCTGGCCGGCGCCGTAGAGCGCCATGACACGGCGCTCCTGCGCCGAGAGCTTGGGCGACTCGCCCTCTTCGTCGAGCGTCGCCTCGAGCTCGGGGTGAGGTAGCTCTCGCCGAGCTTCGCGGCCCGGATCGCCTCGACGATCGTCTCGACCGGCTCGGACTTCGGCAGGTAGCCGAGCGCGCCCGCGCCGAGCGCCTCGCGTACGACTGCGGGCTCGGAGTACGTGCTGATGAGCATCGTCTGCACGCCCGCCGACTTCAGCATCGACAGCTTGAGCGAGACGGGGATGTTGTCCTTGAGGTCGAGGTCGAGGAGCACGACGTCGACGGGGAACTCGGGGTGCGCGAGGAGTTCGGACCATGACGGGACCGCGGCGACGACACCGATGTCGGGAGCCGCGTTCCGCAGCCACTCGCTCAGTGCGCCGAGGAGCATGCGATGGTCGTCGACGATCGCGAGGCGGATGGCGGGAGCTGGGTCGGGCATTCAGGCTCTCCTCGTTCGGGCACCCGAGGGTGCGGTAGACGGTGCGCGGGAAGTCGGGTCCGTCTGACACGACACGTCGATTCGGAGCGTGTCTGCCGTTGCTGCGACGTGATGCGTACCGAGACTACCTACCGCATCCCACGTCGTGGGGTCCAGATGACGTCGCGACACGCCGGATGCCTCGATGACGACCTTGAGGTCGGCGATCTCGTCGTCGTCGTACTCATGCGGCGTGATGCGGACGGCCGCGTACGCGGGCTGGCGGCGGGAGCGTTCGCCGACGATGAGCCAGAGCGCGAAGAGGAGCCCTTCGCGCTGCGGCGGCGACAGTCGCCCGGCGAGCCCGGTCGGGTCGTCGACCTCGACGCGACCCGACAGATAGGCAGACTCGGCCACGGCATGGCGGAGCCAGGTGTCGGTGCGGCCCTCGATGAGTCGGATGCGCAGGCGCGCCGCGAGCGCGGCCGCGAGCTCGGCCTTGTCGGGCGGCAGGGGGATCGCGATGCGACCGGCGCCGACGTCTTCGAGGAGCGCCTCGGCGTCGAAGTCGAGCTGCGCGAGCTCTTCGGAGGCGCGCATGCCGACCGCCGTGCGCGGCGTCGAGACCGTCGATTGCACGAGCGAGAGGTCGACCTCGCGACGCACGAGCCGGCGGAACCCGCGAACGGCGATCGTGATGAGGACGACCGGCGCGACGACCGTCGCCGCGATCGCCAGCCCGACGACGGTGTTGCGACCGGCCTCGCCGAACTGCACGAGCGAGGCGGCGGCGAGGATCGCCGAGAGCACGCTCGCGATCGCGAGCGGCGCCTTCGTACCGCGGAGGGCTGCGACGGGCATGAGGAGCGCCCCCGCGGCCGCAGCCGCGGTCGGCGTCACCCCCACGACGAGCAGGCCGTCGACGGCGACGAGATCGAGCCACACGGGCACCGCGAGCATCGCCGTGAGCACCGCGAAGAGCCAGTCGGGGAGCCGAGCCGAATAGGCGGCGATGCACGCTCCGCCGATCGCCCCGACCACGACGAGCGCGATCCACGCGGGCCACGGTCCTGCGCCGGGGGCGTAATACGGGGCGCGCACGACCGCATGGACGAAGTGCGCGAGGACGATGATGAGGGACACGAACGAGACGCCCGCCGCGAGGCGGATGCCGCCGTGCCCGCCGTGGATGTCGCCCGCCGCACGCGCCGAACGCGCCGGGCGGCGGAAGCTGCGGTCGCGGCCGGCCGTCGCGGTGTTCTCGTCGAATCCGGTCATGGCTTCGGCACCTCGAGCATCACCGTCGTGCCGGCGCCCGGCGACGAGAACACCCGTGCCCGCCCGCCGACCGAGTGCAGTCGCCCCACGACCGATTCGGCGAAGCCGAGCCGTGCCGAGTCGACACCGTCGGTATCGAACCCGTTGCCGGCATCGGAGACCATCGCGCGGACCGTCGTCTCGTCGTCGGTCACGGTCACGTCGGCCTCGTTCACGCCCGAGTGCCGGCGCACGTTCTCGAGGCACTCGCCGAGCGCGCCGAGGAGCGCGTCGAGGGTGTCGCGCGGCAGCGCGAGCTGGCCGGCGCCGTGCCAGTTGACGTCGAGGCCCATGCGGGCGAACCGCTGGCGCACCGATTCGAACGTCGTGCCGAGTTCGTCGTCGCCCGTGTCGGGGGAGAAGAGCGCATTGGCGCCGCCCGAGTCGAGCGGGGCGCCGAGGCGCAGGAGGCGCAGGAGCCGCGCGTCGTCGCCCGCCTGCTGCCGGAGCGCACCGGGCCCGACTCCGACGCCCGAGTGCGCGAGGAGGCTCAGCGTCGCGAGGACGGTGTCGTGCAGGACCCGCGCGTCTTGACGCTGCTGCGCCTCGAGTTCGCTCGCGAGGCGCTCGGCCTCGTGCGCGCGCCCGACCTCGTCGATGCGTTCGGACGTGCGCGAGATCGCCCGGTCGAGCCACCTTCCGAGCACGGTGCACGCCGACCAGCCGGCGACCGAGGCGACCGCCGGGATGAGCATCCGGTAGCCGAAGAACGTGAGGAGCCACACCGTCGCGAGGACCGACGCGGCGAGGGTGCCCACGATCGCGAGTCCGTTGCGCCTGACCACGAGCGGGATCGCGACCGACGGGGCGGCGAGGCCCGCGGTCGCGGCGACGACGACCGCGGCGACCGGGGCGGGCGCGTCGTCGGTGCCGACCGCCACGATTGCGACGATCGACGCCGCGACGACGCCGATCGAGAGCGGAAGCGACCCGCGCGCATTGGCGAAGTACACGAGGACGGCGGCCGCGGCGAGCGCCGCGGTGGCGAGGAGCGTGCGGCCGCCCGAGAACGCGCCGGGGACGGCGAGACAGGCGAGCGCGACGCCCACGCCGATGAGACCGGCGACGCGAGCGATGTGCCGCAGCAGCCGATCCCGTTCTTTGTGGATGCGCTTCATGCCCCCTCCGGGCGGTCGGCGCGCGCCGCGTTCCTGCCCATGGTCAGAGCGTACAACCACGGTCCGACACGAACGGAGGCGGGACTCCGCGTTTCAGGCCGCGAGCAGATCACGCAGCGCCCGCCCCACCGGTTCGTGCTCGATGAGGAACGCGTCGTGGCCGAACTCGGACGAGATCACGACCGGGTCGGGGCCGTGGACGCTGTTCGGCAGGAGAGCCGCGATGTCGCGCTGCCCGTCGAGGGGGAAGTACCGGTCGGTGTCGATGCCGAGCACGAGGCTCTTCGCCCGGACGCCCGCGAGCGCCGCTCCGACGCTGCCCCGCCCGCGGCCGACGTCGTGCGAGTTCATCGCCTCGGTGAGGACGAGATAGCTGTTCGCGTCGAAGCGACGGGTGAAGCGGTTGCCGTGGAAGTCGAGGTACGACTCGACCGCGAACCGACCGCCGCCGCCGAGCGGGTCGAGCTCCGACTGCCAGGTGCGCGCGAAGCGCCCGTCGAGCTCGGCCGCGGTGCGGTAGTTGAGCATCGCCATGCGACGCGCGAGCGCGAGCCCGCGCCACGGACCGTCGCCGTCGGCCGCGTCGTAGTAGTCGCCGCCGCGGAACGCGGGGTCGCTGCGAACGGCGAGCAGTTGCAGCGTGTTGTGCGCGATCTGGTCGGCGGTCGCCGCAGCGGGCGCGGCGAGGACGGCGATCCGCTCGACCGCATCGGGTGCCATGATCGCCCACTCGAGCACGTGCATGGCGCCCATCGACCCGCCGACGACGGCTGCGAACCGCTCGATGCCGAGTTCGCGCGCGAACGCGAGCTGCGCCTGCACCTGGTCTCGGATGGTGAGGAAGGGGAACCGGGAGCCCCACTCGAGCCCGTCGGACGTCACCGAAGCGGGACCCGTCGTGCCCTGGCAGCCCCCGAGCACGTTCGGCGCCACGACGAACCAGCGGTCGGTGTCGAGCGCGAGGCCCGGGCCGACGACCGTGCGCCACCAGCCGGGCGTCGCGTGTCCGACGCCGGCCGCGCCGGCGACGTGACTGTCGCCCGTGAGGGCGTGGAGGACGAGCACGGCGTTGTCGCGCGCGGGCGACAGCTCGCCCCAGCTCTCGTAGGCCACGCGCACGTCGGGGAGGACGTCGCCCGATTCGAGCGGCACGTCGCCGACCTGCACGAACCGGCGGTCGCCGACGGGGTCGCCCTCGCGCCACGCGCCCGAGACCGGAGCACGCACGGGGCCGGGCTGCGGACTCGGCACGACGGACTCGGGAATCAGGCGGGCGGGCGCGGTCTCCGCGGTCGTCTGCCAGTCCATGCCTTCGATTCTCCCCGAGCGATGGGGCGGTTCGCGCATTGTTACGTACGAGTGGTTCCGGATGTCCCGTGCGGGCGACCCCGGAGACGGCGGATGCCGCGGACCCGATGGGCCCGCGGCATCCGTTCGTCGCGATGACGCGAGCAGGCGCGACGCGTCAGACGCGCGCCGCCTCGACCGCAGCCCGCGCGGCCGCGAGGCCCGCCGCGAGGTCGGCCTTGAGGTCGTCGACGTGCTCGATGCCGATCGACAGGCGCACGAGGCCGGGCGTGACGCCCGTCGTGAGCTGCTGCTCGGGGGTCAGCTGCGAATGCGTGGTCGACGCCGGGTGGATGACGAGCGAGCGCACGTCGCCGATGTTCGCGAGGTGGCTGAAGAGCTTGAGGCTGTCGACGAGCGCGCGGCCCGCGTCGACGCCTCCCTTGAGCTCGAACGACAGCACCGCGCCGACGCCCTTGGGGCGTACGTGTTCGCCGCCGCGTACCAGGGGCTCGTGGGCAGGCCCGAGTAGTTGACGTGGGCGACGTCGGGGTGGTTGTCGAGCCACTCCGCGATCTCCTGCGTGTTCTGCACGTGGCGCTCGATGCGGAGCGACAGCGTCTCGATGCCCTGGATGAGCTGCCACGCGTTCGCCGGGGCGATCGCGGCGCCGAGGTCGCGCAGGAGCTGCACGCGCGCCTTGATGATGTAGGCGAGGCCGTCGCCCACCGCGGCCGTGTAGCTCGCGCCGTGGTAGCTCGGGTCGGGATCGGTGAGACCCGGGAACTTCTCGACGTTCTTCGACCACTCGAACACGCCGCCGTCGACGATGACGCCGCCGACGACCGTGCCGTGGCCGCCGAGGAACTTCGTCGCCGAGTGCACGACGATGTCGGCGCCGTGCTCGAACGGACGGATGAGGTACGGCGTCGCGATCGTGTTGTCGACGATGAGCGGGACGCCCGCGGCGTGCGCGATGTCGGCGACCTTGCGGATGTCGAGGATGTTGATCTTCGGGTTGCCGATGGTCTCGGCGAAGAACAGCTTCGTGTTCGGGCGGACCGCGCGGCGCCACTCGTCGGCGTCGTCCTGGTTCTCGACGAACGTCGTCTCGATGCCGAGCTTGGCGAGCGTGTACTTGAAGAGGTTGTACGTGCCGCCGTAGATCGACGACGACGACACGATGTGGTCGCCCGCCTGCGCGATGTTGAGCACGGCGTAGGTCTCGGCGGCCTGGCCCGACGAGACGAGCAGCGCGCCCGTGCCGCCCTCGAGCGCCGCGATGCGCTCTTCGACGACGGCCTGCGTCGGGTTCTGGATGCGCGTGTAGATGTTGCCGAACTCGGCGAGGGCGAAGAGGTTCTTCGCGTGGTCGGCGTTGTCGAACACGTAGGACGTCGTGTTGTAGAGCGGGGTCGCGCGGGCCTTCGTGACGGGGTCGGGCGCTGCGCCCGAGTGCACCTGCTTGGTTTCGAAGCGCCAGTCTGCGGCGTGGTCGGTCATGGGACTCCTCCGGGTGTGATGCTCGGTCGTCGGTCGTGCTAGCACGGCCTGGCCGGGCTGTCAGCAACGTTACGAGCGGTCTTCCGGGCGGGCAACGGGCGTCGACACACGGCGTAAAGGCGAGGGCGGCTCGGATGCTCCGGGCTCAGCGCCGCTCGTCGGGCGGCAGCACGATCGTGCCGGTCGCGGTGTGCGGCTCGACGCGGAACAGCCACCTCGCGCGCGGTTCGACGAGCGGGCGGAACACGCGCCGCACGGGCTTCAGCGACAGCACGATCGAGAGCGCGATGCAGAAGACGAACATGGCGGGCAGCACCCAGAAGGGCTGCGCACCCGCGAGCACGCCCGACTCGCGGAACGGGTAGAGCGCGAAGCTGTGCAGCAGATAGATGTACATCGTCGCGGCGCCGAACGGCGTGAACCAGTGCGCGCGACGCGGCATGAGGATGAGGAAGGCGACGGCGAGGAGCATCGCCGAGACGAGCAGGGCGAGCCGGATCGCTCCCGACCACGGCTCGTCGTAGCCGATCGCGTCGTACGACTCGTCGTAGAGCATGAAGCGGCGGAGCTTCAGGTCGCGCCAGGTGTCGATCGCGGCGGGCATGATCGCGAGGGTCGCGGCGAAGAGCGCGATCGCGCCCGCGCGCCAGCGCCACGCGACCGCGGTCGACAGCGCGAGCCAGCGATCGGTGAGGCGCCACTGCCGCAACTGCCAGCCGAACACGAAGAACGGGAACATGCCGAACGTGCGAGTGAGGGCGAGCGTCGAGTCGATCGCGAGCGAGTACCCGGCGGCGATCGAGATCGCGATCGCGATGAGGAGCGGGAACCGCAGGAGCACGAGGTAGGGGAGCGCGACCCGCCACACCGCGAGGGCGATGAGGAACCACAGGGTCCACGAGGGCGTCGTGTAGTCGAGCGCGAAGGCCCCGCCGAGCACCCACTTCAGCACCGACCAGATCGTCTCGAAGATGAGGTAGGGGAAGACGATGTCGGTGAGGATCTGCTTGAGCGCGCGCGCCGTCGGCGGCCCCGACTTCGCGAAGTACCCCGACACCGTCACGAACACGGCGACGTGGAACGAGTAGATGAAGAGGTAGACGCTGTACGCGGCGTCGTCTTCGGCGATGAGCGGCAGGATGCCGTGGCCGATCACGACGAGTGTGATCGCGATCCAGCGGGCGTTGTCCCAGAGGGGCACCCGCTTCTTCGTTCGAGTCGTCGCGCGGTGCATCGATCCATTGTCGCAAACGGCGCGACCCGCGGTTCGGCAGAATAGAGGGATGAGTGAGTTGCGCGCGGTCGTCACGGGAGCCAGTTCGGGGATCGGCGCGGCCACGGTGCGCGCGTTCAGGGCGGCCGGATGGGACGTCGTCGGCGTCGCCCGCCGCGAAGACCGTCTGCTGGCGCTCGCAGAGGAGACCGGGGCATCCGTCTTCGTCGCCGACGTGACCCTCGACGACGACGTCGCGCGCCTGCGCGACCATCTCGAGGTCACGGGCGGCGTGCACGCGCTCGTCAACAACGCGGGCGGCGCGAAGGGCCTCGCGTCGGTCGAGGACTCGAGCGTCGAGGACTGGGAGTGGATGTTCCGGGTCAACGTCCTCGGCACGAAGCGCGTGACGAGCGTGCTCCTCCCGCTCCTGCGCCGCGGCGCCGTCGAACGCGGTGTCGCAGACATCCTGAACCTCACGTCGATCGCGGGCCACGTCGCGTACGTCGGGGGCGGCGGCTACAACGCCGCCAAGTTCGCCGAGCATGCGCTCACGGCCGTGCTGCGGCTCGAGCTCAACGGCGAGCCGATCCGCGTGACCGAGGTGGCGCCCGGCATGGTGAAGACCGAGGAGTTCTCGCTCGTGCGCTTCGGCGGCGACCGGGAGCGCGCCGACGCCGTCTACGACGATGTGCCCGAGCCGCTCGTCGCCGAGGACATCGCCGAGATCATCGTCGACGCCGTCACGAAGCCGCGGCACGTCGACCAAGACCTCATCATCGTGAAGCCCGTCGCGCAGTCGGCGCCGCATCTCGTCGCGAAGGGCCCGCTGCGTGTGCGCGGGCACGCCGGATGACCGAGGCCTCGCGCCGCGAGGCGTGGGATCGCGCGACGAGCACCCCGCTCGTCGTGCTCGGCGTGGCGTTCATCGTCGCCTACTCCTGGTTTGTGCTGGCCCCCGGCGCTCCGACGTGGCTGAGCATCGTGCTCGCCGCCGTCTTCGTGCTCACGTGGGTCGTGTTCGTCGTCGACCTCGTCGTGCGCATCGCGCTCACGCCGCGCGGCGAGCGCGTGAAGTACGTCGTGACGCATCCCATCGAGCTGCTCTCGACGGCGGTGCCGGTGTTCCGCGCCATCCGCGTCGTCGAGCTGTTCCGGCACATCCCGTACCTCGAGCGCCGCACGGGCGCGGCCGTGCGCACGAGGTTCGTGCTGACCGCCGTCGCCTACGCGGTCGTCTTCGTCTACTTCATCGCGCTCGCGACGCTCAACGCCGAGCGCGGCCGGCCCGGTGCGACGATCGAGAACTTCGGCGACGCGATCTGGTGGGCGTGCGTCACGATCGCGACGGTCGGCTACGGCGACCTCGTGCCCGTGACGGTCGCCGGTCGCATCTACGCCGTGCTGCTCATGATCGGCGGCGTCGCGATCGTCGGCACGGCGTCGGCGACGTTCGTGTCGGTCCTGAGCGACCGCATCGCGAGACTGCGCGAGCACGAACACGAGCACGAGCACGAGCACGACCGCGAACACGACCGCCCCGAGACATCCGACCCACCGAAAGCAGAGGACCCCCGATGAGCGTGCACCTGCAAGGAGGCGGCTGGAGCGACGGCGCCGACGCCGACGTCTACCGCGGCTTCGTCGCCGAGGCCGCGGCGCGCGCCGCCGCGTCGGGCGAGGAGCGGGCGAAGGATTCCTCGGGCCGCCCGATCCCGCGCATCGCCCTCGTCGTCGTGCGCGCCGACGACCCCGCCGCGATCGCCGAGCGCTTCGCCGAGGAGCTCCGCGCGGGCGGCACGGTCGACGTGCACCTGACGGCGGTCCGCCACGGCGAAGCGGTGCCGCGCACGGCGTTCGCGGACGTCGACGGAGTGATGGTCGGCGGCGGGCTCACCCCCGCCTACCGCGACGCGCTCGAGCCGCACTTCGGCGAACTCCGCAGGCTCGTGGCCGGAGGCATCCCGTACCTCGGCTTCTCGGCGGGCGCGTCGATCGCGGCCGAGCAGGCGATCGTCGGCGGCACGCGCATCGGCGGCGTCGAGGTCGCGCCCGAAGACAACGGCGAAGGGCTCGACGAAGTGCAGATCGCGCCAGGCATCGGGCTCGTCGACATCCCCGTCGACGTGCACGCCGCGCAGTGGGGATCGCTCTCGCGCGTCGTCGCGGCCGTCGAGGCGGGGCTCATCCCCGGCGCGCTCGCGATCGACGAGCGCACGGTGCTCGTCGTCGGCGAGGGCGGGCTGCAGGTCGCCGGTCGCGGCAGCGTGTGGCGGGTGCTGCCGGGCGAGCAGGGCGTGTCGGTCTCGACGATGGGGGCGTGAGCGCGTGGCGATGAGCCTTCCCGAGCTCGCCGCCGCGGGACTCGTCGACCCCGGCTGGGCGGCCGCGCTCGAACCGGTCGGCGCCGACATCGCCGCGATGGGCGACTTCCTGCGCGCCGAGCAGGCCGCCGGCCGCCCCTACCTGCCCGCGGGCGACCGCGTGCTGCGCGCGTTCCAGGCGCCGCTCGACGACGTGCGGGTGCTCGTCGTGGGTCAAGACCCGTACCCCACCCCCGGACATCCGATCGGGCTCTCGTTCGCCGTCGAATCGCACGTGCGTCCGCTGCCGCGGAGCCTGCAGAACATCTACCGCGAGCTCCACGACGACCTTCCCGACGTCGACCCGCCCGCGCACGGCGACCTCACGGCGTGGACCCGCAACGGCGTCATGCTCCTGAACCGCGTGCTCACGGTCGCGCCCGGCGCCCCGGCGTCGCACCGCGGCAAGGGGTGGGAACGCGTGACCGACCACGCCATCCGCGTGCTCGTCGGGCGCGGCACGCCGCTCGTCGCGATTCTGTGGGGGCGCGACGCGCAGAACCTGAAGCCGCTCCTCGGCCCGACGCCCGCGATCGAGTCCGCGCATCCGAGCCCGCTCTCGGCGTCGCGCGGGTTCTTCGGCTCGCGTCCGTTCAGCCGCGCGAACGCGCTGCTCGAACGGCAGGGCGGGCGGCCCGTCGACTGGGCGCTGCCGCAGCAGGCCTGAGCGCGGGACATCCGGCCGTCATGAGGCGGGGGTAGGGTGGGCGCCATGCTCGAGGAGGAATACCAGCCGCGCCGGGTGCTGCCCGCGCATCTGCGGCCGAAGCCCGAGCCCGAAGCGCCGTTCGCGTTCACCCTCCGCGAGGCGAGGCAGGCCGACCTCCCGGCTGTGCGCGAGATCTACAACTACTACGTCGCGAACTCGACCGTGACCTTCGACGAAGACGCGATGACGCTCCGCGAGTGGCGGGCGAAGTTCGCGTTCCTCGAGAAGCTCGGCATGCCGTTCATCGTGGCCGAGTCCCCGAGCGGGCAGGTGCTCGGGTACGCGCTCGTGCAGCCGTGGAAGTCCAAGCGCGCGTACCGGTTCACGGTCGAGGACTCGATCTACCTCGGGCCTGCGGCGGGCAGCAAGGGGCTCGGAAAGGCGCTGCTCGGCGAGCTCATCGACCGATCGCGTGCCGCCGGGATCAAAGAGATGCTCGCGGTCATCGCCGACCAGGGCGCCGAGGCGTCGATCAAGCTGCACGAGAAGTTCGGGTTCCAGGAGATCGGTCGCATGGGCAAGGTCGGGTTCAAGTTCGACCGGTGGCTCGGCACGGTGCTGCTGCAGAAGTCGCTCAAGAAGTAGGCGGATGTCTCGAGGCGGATGTCTCGAAGGCGCGGGCGGATGCCTCGTGCCGCGTGCCGGCGGTCGGCCGACGAGCCCTAGGCTGACGGCGTGACCGACCTCGAATCGCTGCACGAGCTTCCGGCGTTCGCCCTCCACCAGGCGCTCCAGCGCGGCGACGTGTCGCCGACCGAGGCGACGGCGCACTACCTCGAACGCATCGAGCGGCTGAACCCCGTCGTGGGCGCGTTCGCGCACGTCGACCCCGAGGGCGCGCTCGAACGGGCCGCGCGCGTCGAGCGCGCGGTGCCGAAGGCGGCGCCGCTGTGGGGCATGCCGATCGCCGACAAGGACTTGGAGCAGCGCGCGGGCATGCCGGCGCGGTTCGGGTCGCGCGCGTTCGCCGACTTCGTGCCCGAGGTCTCGGACGTGCTCGTGCAGTCGGTCGACGCCGCCGGTGCGGTCTCGGTCGGGAAGACCGCGACGCCCGAGTTCGGCATGCCGTCGTACACCGAGGGGCTCGCGTTCCCGCCGGCGCGCTCGCCGTGGGATCTCACGCGGGGGGCCGGCGGCTCGAGCGGGGGAGCGGCGGCCGCGGTCGCGGCGGGGCTCCTGCCGTTCGCGCCGGGCTCCGACGGCGGCGGGTCGGTGCGGATCCCGGCCGCGAGCTGCGGGCTCGTGGGCGTGAAGCCGTCGCGGGGGCGCGTGCCGGGCGGCGACGGCGTCGGCTCGCTCGCGGGGCTGCCCGTGGCGGGCCCGCTCGCGCGGACGGTCGCCGATGCGGCGCTCCTCCTCGACGGGCTCATCGCGCCGCACGGGTATCCGGCGAGGCATCCGTCGTCGCTCCGCGCGGCCGGCGAGGACGGGCCGTACCTCGGGGCCGCACTGAAGGGGATGGGGCGCTTCCAGGTCGGCGTGCTCACCGACACGCCCTGGGACGACGCCTACGACATCGTGCTCGCACCCGAGGCGCGCGCGGCGCTCGACACGGCCGTCGGCATGCTCGACTGGCTCGGCCACGGCGTCGAGGAGGTGCCTGCGACGCCCGAGCCCGGGTACGCGCCCGCGTTCCGGGCGGTGTGGCAGGCCGGGGCATCCGCGATTCCCGTCGACGGCGACGGCCTCGAGCTCCTCGAACCGCTCACGCGCTGGCTCGTCGAGCGCGGTCGCGCGCTGCCGACGCGCACGCTCGTCGAGGCGCTCTCGTGGCTCGCCGAGTTCGAGCGGCGCACGATCGCGCGGTTCGCGTCGTACGACGTCGTGCTGAGTCCGGCGCTCGCGCTCACGCCGCGTCCCGTCGGCTGGTACGACCAGGAGGACGGCGAGCGGAACTTCGCCCAGCAGGTGCAGTTCACGCCGTACACGTCGTTCGTGAACGTCGCGGGGCTGCCCGCGCTCGTGCTGCCGGTCGACGAGACGGCCGACGGCCTGCCGATGGGCGTCCAGCTCATCGGGCGTCCGGGCGGCGAAGAGACGCTCTTCGCGCTCGCGGCCCAGCTCGAGCGTCGGGCCGGTCGGAGGGCGCTGCGGCCGTCCGTGTGGTGAGCGGGCGCCCGTGGCGCGCCGAGGTGCGTGTGGGATACTGAGGTAATGCTTACCTCAGTCGCCGACGCGGCCCGACGCCTCGAGGCGCGTCCGCGACCGCGACCGGCGTACCGCGGATTCCAGGCGGCGGTCGCCCGTGTCGAACGCCTCTCGCCGCACTTCGTGCGCGTGACGTTCACGGGTGACGATCTCGACGAGTTCGGCACCGCGGGCCTCGACCAGCGCGTCAAGCTCGTGCTCCCGCACCCCGAAGACGGGTTCGCGTCGTTCCCGACGGGCGACGACTGGTACCGCGAGTGGCGGGCCCTGCCAGCAGCCCGGCGCAACGTGTTCCGCACCTACACCGTGCGCGCCGTGCGCCCCTCGCTCCGCGAGGTCGACGTCGACTTCGCCCTGCACGGCGACCTCGGGCCGGCCTCGGCGTGGGCCGAACGCGCGACGCCCGGCGACGAGATCGTGATCATCGGCCCAGACGAGCGCAGCGAGGGCCGCGCGCTCGGCATCGACTTCCGGCCCGGCCGAGTCGACTCGCTCCTCCTCGCGGGCGACGAGACGGCGGCGCCCGCGATCTGCGCGATCCTCGAACAGCTTCCGGCGGATGCCTCGGGCGCGGCCCTCATCGAGATCCCCACGTCGGCCGACGAACTGCCCGTCACCGCTCCCGCGGGCGTCGAGGTGCGCTGGCTCGCGCGGTCGGGCGGCGACGCCGTCGGCGCAGGCGAAACGGCCGTGCCTGCCGACCACGGCGACCGACTCGTCGCGGCCGTCCGTGACCACGTCGCGCGCCGTGCGATCGCGCCCGCGACGCATTCGGCCGACGATGCCGACCGTGCGCTCGCCGAGGCCGAACGAGCCAAGGCCGAACGGGACAACGACATCCCCCTCTGGGACGTCCCCTCGGGGCGGAGCCTCGACGGCGGCGTCTACGCGTGGCTCGCGGGCGAGGCATCCGTCATCACCGCCCTTCGCCGCTTCCTCGTGCGCGACGCCGGACTCGACCGCCGGCAGGTCGCGTTCATGGGCTACTGGCGGCGTGGCCGCGCCGAGGTCGAGTGAGCGTCGACACCGCGACCGGCCGGCGCGCAGCGCGCGCCGGGGCGGACGCCGAGGGAGTGCGCCGCGGTCGGCCCGCGCTCCGGGGCATCCTCGTCGTCATCGGATGTCTCGCAGCCCTGCTCGTCGTCATCGCCGCGAGCCTCGCGCTCGGCGTCAGGAGCATGGACCCCCTCGAGGTGTGGCGCGCGCTCACGGCGCCCGACGCCGCGAACGCCGACCAGCAGGTCGTGCTGCAGCTGCGCGTGCCGCGCACCGTCATCGGGCTCGCGGCGGGTGTCGCGCTCGGACTCGCGGGCACCCTCATCCAGGGCGTCACCCGCAATCCCATCGCCGATCCGGGCCTCCTCGGCGTCAACGCGGGCGCATCGCTCGCGGTCGTGCTGTCCATATCGTTCCTCGGCGTGACCGCGCCCATCGGGTTCATCTGGTTCGCGTTCGCGGGAGCCGCGGCGGCGGCCCTCATCGTGTTCTGGATCGGGTACGGCCGACCCGTGCGGCTCGCGCTCGTCGGCGCCGCGGTGACGGCGTTCTTGACGCCGCTCATCACGCTCGTGCTCCTGCGCGACACCGACGCGTTCAACCGGTTCCGGTTCTGGTCGGTCGGCTCGCTCACGGGGCGCGATCTCTCGGTCGTCGGCACGCTGTGGCCGTTCCTCGTCGTGGGAGCCGTGCTCGCGGCGCTCCTCGCGCACCGGCTCAACCTGCTCGCCCTCGGCGACGACGTCGCGAGCGCCCTCGGACAGCGGGTCGGCACGACGCGCGCCGTCGCGGGCGTCGCGATCGTGCTCCTGTGCGGCACCGCCACGGCCCTCGCGGGGCCCATCGCGCTCGTCGGACTCGTCGTCCCGCACGCCGCCCGTCGGCTCGTCGGCGCCGACTACCGCTGGATCATGGCCGTCTCGGCGCTCCTCGGTCCTGTCATGCTCCTCGCCGCCGACATCGTGGGGCGGCTCGTCGTGCCGAACGCCGAACTCGAAGCGGGCATCGTGTGCGCGTTCATCGGCGCCCCCGTGCTCATCGCGATCGCCCGCAACCGGAAGGTGGCGGGCCTGTGAGCGGGGTGGGGTCGGAGGAGCGCGCGGTCGAGACATCCGCCGTGTTCTCGACGCCCGCCGCGGGCGCGGCCGTCGCGGCCGTCGCCGCCGTGCGCGCGCACCGGCGTCGACGTCTCGTGCTCGTGCTCGTCGCGGGGATCCTCGTCGCCATCGCGATCGCGTTCGTCGCCCTCTCGCTCGGCGCGGCCGCAGTGACGCCCGACCGCGTGCTCGTGACCCTCCTCGGCTTCGGCGACGACCGCGACCGGCTCGTCGTCTTCCGCCTGCGGCTGCCGCGCATCGTCGCCGCGCTCGTCGTGGGCGCCGCATTCGCCCTCGCGGGCGCGATCTTCCAATCGGTGCTGCGGAACCCGCTCGCGAGCCCCGACATCCTCGGCGTCTCGGGCGGTGCGAGCCTCGGCGCCGTGTTCGCGATCCTCGGCCTCGGGCTCGGCGGAGCCGCCGTCGCGGGGTTCGCGTTCGCGGGCGGCTTCGCCGTCGCGCTCGTCATCTGGCTCGCCGCGTGGAAGCAGGGCCTCCACGGCGTGCGGTTCGTGCTCGTGGGCGTCGGCATGGCGTACGTGTCGGGGGCGGCCGTCGCGTGGCTCCTCGCGCGGTCCGATGTGCGACAGGCGCAGCAGACCCTCATGTGGACGGTCGGCAGCGTCGCCGACGTGCGCGGCGCCGAACTCTGGATCGCGACCGGCGTCATCGGCGCGCTCGCCGTCGCGGTCGCCCTCGTCGCTCCGCGGCTCGCGCCGCTCTCGACGGGCGACGACCGGGCGCGCTCGCTCGGCGTCGGGGTGGATGCCACGCGCATCGTGTTGCTCGTCCTCGCCGTGACGCTCGTCGCGTCGGCCACGAGCGTCGCCGGCCCCGTCGCGTTCGTCGCCCTCGTCGCGCCCGCGATCGCGCGGCGGCTCACGGCCGACGGCTCGCCGGCGCTCGCCGTGTCGGTCGTCATCGGCGCGACCCTCACGCTCGCGGCCGACGTCGTCGGCCAGTTCGCCCTGCCGGGGGTCACGGCGCCCGTCGGCATCGTCACGGGGCTCGTCGGCGCGCCCTACCTCCTGTGGCTCCTCGCCCGCACCGAACGGAGTGCCCGCGCATGACCGCGACCCCTGCGAAGAACACCCGGCACGGGGCATCCGTGCCCGCTTCGTCGCCTGCGCACGCCCCCGCGGGCCTCGTCGCGCACGGCGTGAGCCTCGGCTACGACGGCCGCCGTGTCATCGAGGGGCTGGACCTCGCGATCCCGAGCGGCGCGGTGACGGCGATCGTCGGCCCGAACGCGTGCGGCAAGTCGACACTTCTGCGGGGGCTCGCGCGCCTGCACCCGCTCGAGGGCGGTCGCGTCACGCTCGACGGCGACGACATCGCTCGGATGCCTCGGCGCACCCTCGCCCGCAGTGTGGGCATGCTTCCGCAGGCCTCGATCGCGCCCGACGGCGTGCGCGTCGCCGATCTCGTGGCGCGTGGACGCTACCCGCACCAGGGCTGGTTCGGGCGGCAATCGAGCGACGACGATGCGGTCGTCGCCGAGGCGCTCGCGGCGACGGGCGTCGCCGACCTCGCCGATCGGGCGGTCGACGAGCTCTCGGGCGGGCAGCGTCAGCGCGTGTGGATCGCGATGGTGCTCGCGCAGCAGACCGACATCGTGCTCCTCGACGAGCCGACGACCTACCTCGACGTCGCGCACCAGCTGGAGCTCCTCGACCTCCTGACCTCGCTCAATCGCGACCGCGGCACGACGGTGGTCATGGTGCTCCACGAGCTCAACCTTGCGGCGCGCTACGCCGATCACCTCGTCGTCATGGCGGGCGGGCGGATCATGGCCGAGGGAGCGCCGGGCGACGTGTTGACGAGCGAGGTCGTGCGCGATGCGTTCGCCCTCGAGTCCCGGGTGATCGCCGACCCCGTGGCGGGAACCCCGCTCATCGTCCCGATCGGTCGCTTCCACGGCGACGCGTCGCAGTTCGGGCCGGATGTCCCGTCCGATTCGGCCTCGGAAGCCGACTGAGGTTAGGCTAGCCTTATTCCTTCCTTCCGACTCCGAGGAGTTCCCGTGCGCCTTCGACGCCCACTCATCGCCGCGGCCGGTGCCGCCATCGTCGCGCTCGCCCTGTCGGCCTGCGCCGCGGGCGACACCGCTTCCGAGAATGAATCCGCCGCGGCATCCGGCGAAGGCTTCCCCATCACGATCGAGCACGCCTTCGGCGAGACCGTCGTCGAGCAGGCGCCCGAGCGCGTCGCGACGTGGGGCTGGGGCTCGACCGAAGCGGCGATCGCCGTCGGCGTCTACCCCGTCGCCGTCGCCGAGCAGCCCTGGACGGTCGGCCCCGACGCCCTCCTGCCGTGGGTCGAGGCCGCCTACGACGACGCGGGCATCGAGCACCCCGCAATCCTGAGCGACGACGAGGGCGGCGCGACCGTGCCCTACGAGGAGTTCATCGCCGCCGACCCCGACCTCATCATCGCGCCCTACTCGGGCCTCACCGAAGAGCAGTACGACACCCTGAGCGAGATCGCCCCCGTCGTCGCCTACCCCGAGGCCGCCTGGACGACCCCCTGGGACGACACCATCCGCATCACCGCGAAGGCGCTCGGCCTCGAGGCCGAGGGCGAGGCCGTGCTCGACGGCATCACCGACTCGCTCGCCGCCGACGCCGCCGCGAACCCCGCCTTCGCGGGCAAGACGTTCGCGGGCGTGTGGGACGGCGACGGCTTCGTCTACGTGTACACGGACGCCGACCCCCGCATCGCCGTGCTCACCGAACTCGGCCTCGAGGTCGCCCCGAGCGTCTCCGCACTCGACACGAGCGACGGCGGCTTCTACTACGAGCTCAGCTACGAGAAGCTCGACCAGCTCGACGCCGACTTCATCGTGAGCTACCACAACTCGAAGGAAGAGGCCGACGCGTTCCTCGCCAAGCCCGAGCTGCAGGCCATCCCCGCCGTCGCCGCGGGCAAGGTCGCCCAGGTCTACGACCCCGTGACGGTGTCGTCGGTGTCGCCTCCCACGGCGCTCAGCTTCGACTGGAAGACCGGCATGCCGGCGCTCGTCGCCGCGATCGCGGGCGTCGTCACGGACTGAACGTCCCGCCGCCGCCGCGCTCGCGTCGCGTCGCGCACACGCAGAACGGCCCGGATGTCTCACCACGAGGCATCCGGGCCGTTCGTCGTTCTTCGGGCTACTCGTCGGCGATGCCGACCGGATGCCCCAGTAGCAGATTGTCGGTGAACGTGCGAAGCGAGCTCCGCAGCGCCGGATGGGCGCCGTCGATCGGATCTTCTCGTTCGATCGCAGACCGCAATTCCTCAAGCGCGTCGGTGACCGTCGCATCGGCCCGACGGACTCCCCACCCGGCGATCTCCTGCGCGAGGTCGTCCCGTGTGAGTGCCGCATGCCGGTACTCCCGATTGACGGCCAAGGCCATGCGGCCGTCGTTGCCGCGCACGTGGGCGATCGGGACCTGATCGTACGCGGGCGCCAGCCGAACCGTGCCGTCCGCCGGGTGGAGCAGGCCGAGGTTCTTCGTGTGCAGGTCGAGGTTGCCGATGGCCACGGCGAGCACGAGCATTCGCGCGAGGTTTCGGAGATCTTCCGTGGATGCGTACCGTGCGAGGGCGTCGGCGGCGCGGGCGAAACTCACGACGCCGCCGATCTCCTGGTACTTCTGATTCCCGCTCGCGCCGAGGACCTGGTTGAAATCCTCCTGATGCAGTCGCCGCCCGCCGACCCGGTCGAAGCGCTCGACGACGAGGGTCGCGAGACCGTCGAACGAATCGACGCGAGTGTCGAAGTCCGCGAGGCCGAGCGCGCGGGCCAGGCGGGCTCCGTACTCCTCGTCGTAGATCACGGTCGGATGCGCCGCAAGCCGTGGTTTCAGGATGTGCGTCGACGGGAATCCGCCGAGCGCGCGCGCCCAGCCGTCGGCTTCACGCGCCAGCACGATCTTCGGTTGGACGCCGCCGAGCGAGGTTCGTCCGAGCTCCGATGCGTTCCCGAGCGGAGCGCCGATCGGATCCTCCAGCAGACGGCGGATCTCGTGATCTTCGACCGTGCTCGTCTCGGGGATCTTCGGTTCGGTCGGGTCGTCGGCATCCCAGATCTGCAGTGCGCCGGCGACGTCGCGCCCGTAGCGTGCGAGGAACCGCAGTGTGTCCCCGCGTCTGACCCCGCTCTGCGCGAGCAGATAGTCGAGCTGGTCCCCCTCGGGAAGGAGCTCGGAGAACCAGTTCCGCCGCCGGTGGGCGGACTGCCTCGGCGGAGTCGGCACGACGGGAATCGAGACCGAGAGCACTCGGCTGGTGGACCCGAAACGCGCTCGCGCTGTGTCGTCGAATCCGAAGTCGAACGAGCGGCCGTCGTCTCCTTCGAGGTACCCGATGACAGTCTCGTAGAGCTCTACGGCAAGCCTCACCGGGCGTCGCTCCATTCCGCGGACAGCTCGACGCCGGTTGCGCGCATGAGTTCGAATATCCTGCGGGCGTAGATCGTCGGCTTCCCTGATTCGATCTCGCTGATCGAGCGTTGGGAGATGTCGAGCTGTGCAGCGAGCTCGACCTGGCTGAGCCCGCGCGCCAATCTCGCTTGCTGGATCACCAGGCCGAGGTCGGCAGGGGAGCGAAGCGTGGTCGTATGCTCGGGCATTTTGAACCTCTCCTCGTGTTCGACCGGTGGCGTCCTATTACGAAATTCGGATCATCGGATCCTATTACGAAAACGGGATACTTCAACCCTATCCGGAAATAGTAATACTGACAAGAGTGCGGGTATCCGAGAGTCGGTGCGAACGCGGCCTACGCGACCGTCCGCGGCAGCCGCGCGCGCGACGGCCGCACGTACCCGCCGGCCTCGAGCCCCGCCTCGATCTCGAACCGGTTCTTCAGCGGATCGATGCCCGCCGCGAGGTAGAGGAACGGGAAGAGCATGCCGTACTTCAGCCACTGCTGCTTGTGCACGGCCTCGTGGCCGAGCACGCGGTCGCTCACGTTGTGGTCGGTGAGGTAGCAACCGCCGACGCACGCGCCGCCGCGGCGGAACGCCCACTTCGGCATGCCCTGGAAGACGAAGAGCCCCTGTCGGCGCTCGACGCGTCCCGTCGACCACAGGAAGCCCCACACGTACCCGACGGCGGTCGCGAACCGGTAGCCCGCGCGGCTCACGGGCGAGTCGAGGAGGCGGAGGCGGAAGACGCGGTCGTTGAGGGCGGGGCCGGGCGTCGTGCGGGGTTCGGTCACCCCATCATGCTGCCACCTCGGGGCGACCGAGCGCCTCGAGAAGTCGCAACCAGATCTCACTCACGGTCGGGAACGCCGGCACGGCGTGCCACAGCCGGGTCACGGGCACCTCGCCGACGATCGCGGTCGTGGCCGCATGCAGCAGCTCCGAGACATCCTGCCCGACGAACGTCGCGCCCACGACGACGCTGTTCGCGGCGTCGACGATGAGCTTCGCGCGCCCCTCGGGCCCGTCGGAGTGGATGCCCGCCCCGCTCACCGATGAGAACCCGACCTCGACCGTCCGCACGTCGACGCCGCGCTCGCGCGCGACGGCCTCGGTGAGGCCGACGTACGCGACCTCGGGCTCGGAGAAGACGACCGCGGGCACGGCCGCGTGGTCGGCGGTCGCGACGTGCACGCCCCACGGTGCGTCGTCGACCGGCCGCCCGAGCGCGCGCGCCGCGATGACGTCGCCCGCCGCACGGGCCTGGTACTTGCCCTGGTGGGTGAGGAGCGCGCGGTGCGTGACGTCGCCGACGGCGTAGAGCCAGGGCTCGGGTCTCTCGTGACCGGCGCCGCGCACGGCCATCGTGTCGTCGACGTCGATCCACGCGCCGGGTTCGAGGCCGACCGTCTCGAGCCCGAGGCCGTGCGTGCGAGGCGTCCGCCCGGTCGCGACGAGCACCTCGTCGGCGACGAGCGACTCCTCGGACGAGAGGGTGAGCACGACCTCTCCCGACGCGTCGCGCTCGACGCGCAGCGGGTGCGTTCCGAGACGAACGGATGCCCCGAGCCCGCGCAGCCCCTCGGCCACCGCCTCTCCGGCGAACGGGTCGGCTCCGCCGAGGAGACCCGACCGCGCGAGCACCGTCACCTCGGTGCCGAACCCGGCATACGCCGTCGCCATCTCGACCGCGACCGTGCCGCCGCCGATGATCGCGAGCCGATCCGGCGCGCGCTGCGCGCTCGTCGCCTCGCGGCTCGTCCACGGGCGGGCGTCGGCGAGTCCGGGGATGTCGGGCACCGCGGCATCCGACCCCGTGGCGATCACGACCGCGTGCCGCGCGGCGAACGCCGCTTCTGTGCCGTCTGCGAGTGCGACGACGACGCGACGCGGGCCGTCGAGGCGGCCCTGCCCGCGCACGAGTTCCGCGCCGACGCTCGCGAGCCATCCGGCGCCGCCCGCGTCGTCCCAGTCCGACACGAACCGGTTGCGGCGCGCGAAGACCGCGGCGACGTCGAGCGGACCCGTCACGGCACCCGCCGCGCCCGGCACGCGCGCCGCGGCCCGCAACGCGTCGGCGCTCCGGAGCAGCGTCTTCGACGGCACGCACGCCCAGAACGAGCACTCGCCGCCCACGAGTTCGCGCTCGACGATCACGACCTCGAGCCCCGCGGCACGAGCGCGGTCGGCGACGTTCTCGCCGACCGGCCCCGCCCCGAGCACGACGACATCCACTTCGCGGGTCATGGCGACCCCCTCCCGCGGCTGCTGCGCCGCTCCCGCCAGCCTACGGACGGCGCGCAGTGGGGGGAACGCCTTGCGCGGCGGGAGTTCACGAGTGTCCACGAATCGCGGGCCGCGCTGACCGCCTACCGCGTGTCGTGGACACCCGCGGCGGAAGACGCGTGAGCGCGCCTAACTTGCGCGCTTCGCGCCCGCCGAGGAGAGCGCGCCCACGAGCCGCAGGATCGTCGACAGGTCGTCGTTCGCGGCCGCGGGAGAGCCCGGTGCGAATCCCGCGATCGACGCCCCGGCGAGCGGGAATCGCGCCACGACTGCGCGCACGAGCGCGACGAGCGTCTGCGCGTCGATCCCGAACGGCATGGGGTACGAGAGCCCGTCGAGCGCCGACGGGTCGAGCACGTCGAGGTCGACGTGCACGTAGACGTTCGCCGCGCCGGTCGCTTCGAGGGCGGCGACGACGGCGGTCGGGTCGGAGAGGTCTTCGACCGTGAGGGTCGCGACGCCGTGCTCGTCGATGAACCGAACCTCTTCGTCGTCGAAGGCGCGCGCGCCTCCGAGGACGAGCCGCGAGGGCGCGACACGGGTCGACTCGTCGAGCGCGAGGCCCTCGGCGCCCTCGCCCGCGATCGCCCGCAGCACCATGCCGCCGAACGCGCCCGACGGTGAAGTCTCGGGCGTGTTGAGGTCGGGGTGCGCGTCGAGCCAGAGCACCGCGAGGTCGCCGCCCGTCGCGGCCGAAGCATGGCCGACCGAGGCGAGGGCCGCCCCGCAGTCGCCGCCGATCGTGATCGGCAGGTCGGCGACGGTCGCGAGCGCTTCGGCCGTGCGCTCGCGCACACGTCGGATCGTGCTGTACCGTCGCACTCCCGTGCCGAGCGTCTCGCCCGCCTCGGAGGGCACGTCGACGACGACGGTCGCCGCGGCCGGCAGGTCGCCGCGGATCGCCTCGGCCCCGTCGGCGTGGCTCATGGCGCGCGCCGAGACGGAACCCTGCCAGACGGGCACGACGACGAAGGTGGCGGGCATGGGCTTCAGTATCCTCCTCAGTCACGGGCAGCGGCGGATGTCACGAAGACGGCGGATGCCCCGCCCGAATCGTGTCGGCACGGGGCATCCGTCATGCGGCTCTCGAGCCGATCGCGCGTCAGCCGCCGATCGCACCCTGCGCTCCGCCGGCCTTGAGGGCCGCGAGGCGCGCGTCGACCTCGGTGAGCTCGCCGAGGTCGTCGAGCTCGTTGAACTGCGCGTCGAGGGTCGACGCGGCGAGCTCGGCCTGGCCGCGGACCTTGGCCTCTTCGCGGCGGATCTTGTCCTCGAAGCGGCCGAGGTCGCTCGTAGGGTCGAGGATGTCGATCGACTTGACGGCGTCGTGCACCTGCTGCTGTGCGGCGGCCGTCTTCGAGCGGGCCACGAGCTCGCTGCGCTTGTTCTGCAGCTGGACGAGCTTCTCCTTCATGCCGTTGAGGCCGCTCTTGAGCTTGTCGACGACCTCGGTCTGCGCGGCGAGCTGCGGCTCGGCCGAGCGGGCCTCGTTCTCGGCCGAGATCTGGCGGCTGAGGGCGACCTTGGCGAGGTTGTCGAACTTATCGGCGTCGACGGTGTTGCCGGCCGTGCGGAACTCGTCGGCCTTGCGGCTCGCGGCAAGGGCTTTCTGACCCCACTCGTCGGCGGCGCGGACGTCTTCTTTGTGGTCGTCTTCGAGCAGGCGCAGGTTGCCGATCGTCTCGGCGATCGCGGCCTCGGCGTCGGCGATCGAGTTGGTGTAGTCGCGCACCATCTGGTCGAGCATCTTCTCGGGGTCTTCGGCCTCGTCGAGAAGGGCGTTGATGTTCGCGCGCACGAGCTGGGAGATGCGCCCGAAGATGGACTGCTTTGCCATGGTTGATTTCTCCTTCGTTGGATGTTGGACGTGTCACAGTTCGCCGGTGTCGGATGTCTCCCTCAGAACCGTCCCCCTCCGGATCGGCGGCCCCTCGTGGAGCTGCCCCCGAAGCTTCCCGCGGCCGACCGGCGGCCCGAGCTCGATCCGCCGCCGAATCCTCCGAATCCGCCGCCGCCACCGCTTCCGCCGCCGAATCCTCCGAACCCGCCCCCGCCCCCGCCGCCGAGCATGTTGTTGATGAGAATGCCGCCGAGCACGGCGCCGAGGACGTCGCCTCCGCCGCCCTGCTGCGGCTGGCCGCCGAACGCGCCGCCGAAGCCGCCGACGTCCTGCTGCGCGACCCGGATGGCGTCGTTCGCCAACTGCTCCGCGCGTTGCGCGTTCTGGAGGGCGCCCGCGGGGTCGCTCACCCGCGTCTGCTCGGCGAGCGTGACGAGCCGGCCGGCCTCGGCGAGGCGGGTGCGGGCCTCGGCGCCGACGGCGCCGCGGCGGTTCACGAGGTAGTCCTCGGCGGCGGCGACTCCGGCGCGCGCGGTCGAGATCGACCGGTCGAGCTGGGCGGCGACGCGGGCGGCCTGCTCGGCGGCTTCGCGGGCCGATCCGACGGCGCCGTCGATGCGGGCGTTCGCCTGTTCGAGACGGGCCTGCAGGGCGAGCGGGTCGCGGCCGACCTGGGCTCCCGCGGCGCGGAGCGCGGCCGCCTCGGCGGCGGTGGCCTGGGCGATCTCGGCGAGACCGGCGCCCTGGAGCCCGGCCGCGGTCTGCACGTCGGTCTCGAGGTCGGCGACGCCGGCGGCGACCGCGTGGTCGGCCTCCTCGAGGGCCGCGCCGAGCTTGTCGATCGCTTCGGCGAGGACGCCCGCCTGATCGGCGGCTTCCTCGGCGGCACGGATCGAGACCGCTGCGTCGCTCGTCTCGCCGGCCGCGATGGCCGCGGCCGCGGCATCCGCCGATTGCGTCGCGAACTCGAGCCGCGATTGCGCCTGCGCGGGGTTGTCGGCGACGGTCGCGAGCACGCTCGCGGCGTACACGGCGCCGAGCGCCGCGAGCCGATCGGCGGCGGGCGCGACCTTCTCGGCCTGCGAGGCGGTCAAGAGCTTCACGCGCTCGAGCTCTTGCGGGGCGTTGCGCTCGAGGTCGCGGAGCTCGTCGAACTTCGCGGCCTGCTCGTCGAGCGCCTGGTCGGCCTCGCCCGTGAGCTGGATGATGCTCCCGTACCAGGCGCGCCGCTGCTCGTCGGTGTCGGGCACGGCGTCGTCGAGCTGCTGCTGGAGGGCGAACGCCTCGGCGACCTTGCCCTTGGCCATTGCGAGCGCCTCGCGGAACGGGGCCGTCGCCTCGTCGCCGTACGCGGCGACGGCGAAGCCGAGTTCTTCTTCGCTCGTGCGGACGGCGTCGTCGATCGCGACGAGCGCGCCGCCGGCCTGGCGGCGGAGGTCTTCGATCGGCACCGCCGCTGCCCCGCCTGCGACCTGCCCGGCCTTCTTCTTGCGCCGCGAGACGACGACGAGGACGACGACGACGATGGCCGCGAGGGCGAGGAGGAGCAGAATCCAGCCCCAGCCGAACCCGCCTCCGGTGCCCGCTCCACCGCCCGCGATGGCGTCGGCGGCCGCGATCGCCGCGCCCGCCCAGTCGTCGTCGCTGAGCCGCGGCTCGATGACCTGGCTGCGGATGCGCGCGATCTCGGAGTCGGAGAGCGACGCGCCGTCGGCGACCGAGAGCGAATACGAGCGGCCGTCGACGGCGACGGCGAGCAGATAGTCTTCGTCGCCCATGTTGTTGGCGACGGCCGTGTCGTTCGCCCAGGTCTCGGCCGACGTCGGGTTCGTGAACTGGTCGACGTACGCGACGAACAGCTGACGGCCGCTGCGCTGCCCCGCGTCTTGGAGCGCGCGCTCGACCTCGGCGAGGTCGCCGCCGAGCACTCCCGCGGCGTCGACGACCGGTGAGGCGCCGAACGTGACGGGGTCTTCGGCGTACGCGGGCGACGCGATGAACAGACCGGCCAGAACTGCAAGAGCGGCGGCCGCGATCGACCATCCTCTGGACGTGTGCACCAGTGCATTCCCCCGTTTCCGCCCGGACGAAGCCCACTCTATGGCCCAGGGGCGGGGTGCGTCCATGCGGGCGCGTCGGGTTGCGTCACGCGGCCCGTTCTGGGGAGACACCGGCGCGTGCGCCCGAGTCGGGGCCCGTTTCAGCGCACGTCGAAGCGGGCGTCGGCCGACCCGGTGAGCACGTCGTCGCCGTCGAGCGGGACGAGCACGACGGTCGCGCGCACGGTGTAGGCGCCGGGGTCGAGGGGCTGGTCGGCGCGCTGGTCGCCGGTCGGCGAGCACCGCACGGCGGTGAGCGTCGCCGAGAGTTCGAGGGATGCCCCGGGGGCCAGGCGGATGTCCCGTGCCGCGCCGAATCCGTCGGCGGGGGAGTGCGCGACCACGAGCCCGGCGCCGTCGGCGACCGCGAGCACCGGCGCAGTCCGGATCGACCCGACGAGCGGCGTCTCCGCGGCGTTCCGGACCGTCACGGCGACCGTCGTCGCGGCACCGGGCGCGACGGATCCGATCGGCGCGATCGACACCCGCAGGGGCCGGGCCGCGACATCCTCGCCGCCGTCGGCCGAGTCGCCCTGCGGCGCGGGCGACGGCGCACCGCACCGCGCGAACGTCGCGAGCGGGTCGAGCGCGACATCGGGCGCCGGCACCGGGTCGCGCGGCGCGATCCCCGCCTCCTCGCCGCCCGAGTCGACGCCGCCGGTGGGGTCGGCGAACGACTCGCCCGACCCCGGCGCCTCGACCGGAGCATCCGCCGCCGATCCGCTCGAAGAGGCCGCGCCGCCCAGCCGCACGGCGCCGAACGTGAGCCCGCCGACCACGACGACGCCCGCGACGGCGAGCGTCCCGCCGACGATCGCCCGGCGCCGTGCGCTCCGCGAGCGACGGCTCGCCGCGAGCACGGCCGGCAGGTCGAGCGAGGCGCCGTCCGAGGCATCCGCCGCGTGCGCGAGCGCCTCTCGCAGCCGCTCCTCGGTGCCGTGCGCGCCGGGCGCGCCGCCCGGCCCGGGGTTCCGTGGAGGTCAGGTCCGGACATCCGCGTCTCCTCTCTGCGCGCGGGGATCGCCCGCCGCCTCGAGCTGGGAGGAGAGGGCGTGCAATCCGTCGCTCAGGTAGCGCTTGACCGCGCCCGACGAGATGCCGAGCGTGCGTGCGATGCCGTCGACCGTGAGGTCGTCGTAGTAGCGCAGCACGATGCACGCGGCCTGGCGCGGCGCGAGCGCGCGCACGCGCGCCGCGAGATCGAGGCGATCGTCGGTCGCTTCTGCGGGTGACGCGCTCGTCGCCGGTTCGCCCACGAGATGGCGGATGCCCCGCCACGTCCCCGCCCGTCGCGACCGGTCAATCACGCCGTTCAGGATCGCCCGCCGCACGTACGCCTCCGCCTTCGGCAGATCGAGCGCCATCCTGGGCCGCCCGAACGTCCGCACCAGGGCGTCCTGCACGAGGTCGGCCGCCTCGTCGGGGTCGCCCGTGAGCAGGGTCGCATACCGCACGAGCGCGCTGCCGCGCTCGGCGACGAGGCGTGTCGCCACCGCGTCCCACGAGCCCGCCACGTGCGCTCCTCCCGACGGCGGGATCTCCGCCGTCACCCATCATCAACGATGCAGCGACGGATTTCGTTGGGTCGGCGGCGGGAATCCGCGGAGGCTGTGCCACACTTCGGTGAGTCCGGATGGGAACCAGGTGAGCCGATGACGTACCCCTCGCACGAGCCGCAACCCGCCCCTGCCGCGGGGTCGACGGCCCGGTGGGGGTTCCGCGCGGCGGAGTTCCTCGCGGTCGGCGGCGGGACGCTCGCCGCAGCACTGGTCATCCAGCTCGTGATCGGCGTTGCGATCGGCGCGTCGCCGTTCCTCGGCGGTGTCTTCGGGATGACGGGCGCCCTGCTCAAGTGGGGGGTCTGGTTCGCGGCACTCGCGGTGATCGTGTCGGCGCCGAGACCGCCCTCTCCCAAGGCGCGACTCGGCCTTGCCGTCGCGGTGGCCGCAGTGCTCGACGTCGGGTTCACGCTCGCCACGGGTGCGCCACCCGTGTTCTTCCTGCTCGCGGGCGGACCGACCGTCTTCGCATTCACCGCGGCGGCGGCGATCGGGGGATACCTCGGTGCCATGATGCTCACGCGGCATCGTGTCGGTGAGTCCATGGGGCGCTGGGCGCTCTCGGCCGTGACGACCGTGCTGCTCATCGTCGGGGGCGCCTTGGTCGGGGCGCTCTTCCTGCAGTACTTCGACGTCTACTTCAACATCGGAGGCACGATTCCGACAGCGACGGCTGCGGAGATCGCGCGCTTCGAGGTCACCGTGATCGTCTGCCTCCTCGCGATTGCGGCAGCCGTCGTGGTCGCCGCGATACGGCGCAGGAAAGGAGTCGTCCTCCTCGCACTCGCGCTCGCCGTCGTCGCGCTCGGAACCGCCGCCGTGCTCCCGGTTCCCCGGGGGCGTTGGTTCATCGCACCCGAACCGCAGTGGGAACCGCCCGCGAACCATGCTCCGTGCTTCGGCGAAGGCGATCCCGATTGCGTCGGCGGGTGAGCCGCGCAAGCCGCCGCGCCCCGGTCGCACCGCTCGTCCCGCAATGAAAAACGGCTGGACCCGCGTCACCGCGTGTTCAGCCGTTCACGACGTCCTCAGACATCGCGACGTGCCCCCGGAGGGATTCGAACCCCCGACCTACGGTACCGGAAACCGGCGCTCTATCCCCTGAGCTACGGAGGCGCACAGTTGGAAAGACTACCACCTCGGCGACCCCGAGCCCGACCGCGCAAGCGGTCGCGCGGCGACGGTGACGGCGGCTGCGCGGGCCGTCAGACCTCGACGCGCGCGACCGTGTCGAGGAGCGCTTCGCGCACGCGCTGGCGCGTGAACACGCGGGCGCCCGCGAGGACGGGATCCTCGGTCACGCCGGTCGCGATGACGGCGGGATACCAGCGGCTGATCCGGCGGATCTCGCGTTCGACGGCGGCCGCGAGGTCGGCACCGCCGAGGGCCGCAGTCGGCCCCGCGAGCACGAGCCCGCCGGGGTCGAGGATCGCGAGGAGGGGAGCACCGCGAGGGCGATGCGCTTGGCGAGGGCATCGACGAACTCGGGCCCCGAGGCATCCGCCCGGAGCTCTTCGACGGCGTCGCCGCCGACGAGGTCTTGGAGCGTGTGCGCGTCGGGCGCGAGCGCGAGCGCTTCGGCGGGCACGGAGAGGAAGCCGATCTCGCCGGCGCCGCCGAACGTGCCCCGGTAGAGCTCGCCCGACAGGTCGAACGAGGCGCCGACGCCGTTGCCGAGCCACAGCAGCGCGAACTCGGCGTGCTCGCGGCCCGCGCCGAACTCGCGTTCGGCGATCGCCGCGAGGTTCACGTCGTTCTCGATGTAGACGGTGCGTTCGAGCGCCGACTCGAGGGTGTCGCGAAGGCCCGTCTGGGGCCAGTTCGGCAGTGTCTCGGTGAAGAGTTCGCCGCGCCCGCCCGGGTCGACGTAGCCGGCGGTGCCGATGACGACCGTCCGCACTTCGGAGGCCTCGGTGCCGGCGGCCTGGCTCGCGTCGAGGATGGCCCGCTCGACTTCGCGGACGGCATCGCGTTCGCTCGTCTCGGAAGGCAGGGTCGTGCGGACGACCGGATGCGCCGTGCCCGCCGCGTCGACGACGGCGGCTCGCAGCTCGTGGGCGTCGATGTCGATCGCGACGCCGAGCGGGCGGTCGAGCCGTGCCGCGTAGACGACGGCGTTGCGGCCGGGGCTGCCCGCGACCGTGCCGCGCTCCTCGACCACGCCGGCCGCGATGAGCCGCGTCATCATGAGCGATGCGGTCGGCTTGGACACGCCGACGATCTCGCAGATGCCGATGCGCGTGAGGGGGCCGTGGTCGAGGAGCGCGGCGAGGCCGACGCGGTCGTTCACGGCGCCGAGCCACGACGGGGTGCCCTGTGCGGATGCGGTGCCCGGCGGGCGTCGTCTGGCGTTCATGCAGCGGGGAGGTTGTCGAGGACGGAGGCGACGAGTTGTTGGGCGTCGCCGGGTTCGAACAGCGCGGCAGAACTCACGACGACCTCGTAGCGGCCCGTGAACACGATCGCGGTGCCGCGGCCGCCCGACTGCGAGAAGAACCCGGATGTCTCGGGGGGCGTGCCGTACGTCGGCACCGGGTTGCTCGACATCGCCGCCTGGCTCGTCGCTGCCGCGAGTGCGCTCGCGGAGGGTGTCGCGACGGCGATCTCGACGACCTCGCCGCTCGTCTGGTTGAGCCATCCGCAGGCCGTGCCGCCGAGTTCGACGACCGCGGTGACGGCGGCCGCGTCGGGCGCGTACGCGGGGTCGGTGCCGAAGTTGGGGTTGAACGCGTAGACCTGGTCGGGGGTGAGGAGCGCGTCGCACGCGATCGCGAACGGCGGGGAGGTCTCTTCGGGCGCGGTGGTCTCGGGGGCGATCGTCTCGCCGCCGGGTGCGTCGGTGGGTGCGGCGGACGCCCCCGGCGTCTCGGTCTCGGCCGGGTTCGGGGTGTCGGCGGCGCACGCGGTGAGCGCGAGCGCGACCGCGAGCAGGATGGCGCCCCCCGCCATTCGGGCGCGGAGCGGGCGGGGGACTGCAGCATGTGAGGAACACTACCAATCGCGCGGGTAGGATTTCGGAGTGACTCCAGCCGATCTGTCCCTCGCCCTGTACGACCTCGTCCTCGCCCTCGTCGAGCGACGTCGCGCGGCAGGGGCCGAGGTGGTCTTCGAGCTCTCGCCCGACCAGGTGACCCTCGAGCGGCCGAAGCTCCGCGAGCACGGCGACTGGGCGTCGAACATCGCGATGCGCATCGCGAAGCCCCTCGGGCAGAACCCGCGCGAGCTCGCAACCGAGCTCGTCGAAGGCCTTGCGACGGTCGACGGCGTCGCGAGCGCCGAGGTCGCGGGCCCCGGCTTCATCAACATCCGTCTCGACGCGGCGGCAGCCGGTGCCCTCGCGAAGACGATCGTCGACGCGGGCGACGCGTACGGCACTGGCGACTCGCAGGCGGGCGCGCGCATCAACCTCGAGTTCGTGTCGGCGAACCCCACGGGCCCCTTCACATCGGCCACACGCGCTGGGCGGCGCTCGGCGACTCGATCGGCCGCGTGCTCCGCGCGGCGGGCGCCGAGGTCGCGAACGAGTACTACATCAACGACGCCGGCAACCAGATGGACAACTTCGGCGCCTCGGTGCTCGCGGCCGCCAAGGGCGAGCCGACGCCTGAGAACGGCTACCCGGGGCAGTACATCGCCGACCTCGCGGCACGCGTGCTCGAGCGCGAGCCGAACCTCCTCGCGCTCGACGACGAGATCGCCCTGCACACGGCGCGGGAGATCGGCTACGAGCTGCAGCTCGCCGAGATCCAGGCCTCGCTCGAGCGATTCAACGTGCACTTCGACGTGTACACGAGCGAGCGGCGTCTGCACGCGGCCGACGACGAGGGCGTGTCGGCCATCGACGCGGCCGTCGAGCGACTCCGCAAGCAGGGCCACGTCTACGACGAAGACGACGCCGTGTGGGTCAAGACGACCGACTTCGGCGACGACAAAGACCGCGTCATCCGCCGCGGCAACGGCGTCTACACGTACTTCGCGGCCGACGCCGCCTACTACCTCGACAAGGGCGACCGCGGCTTCGGGCACAAGATCTACCTGCTGGGCGCCGACCACCACGGCTACGTGCACCGGCTCAAGGCCCTCGCGGGCGCCGCGGGCGACGACCCCGAGAAGGACATCGAGGTCCTCATCGGCCAGCTCGTGAGCGTCAACGGCGCGAAGCTCTCCAAGCGCGCGGGCAACATCATCGAGCTCGACGACCTGCAGGCCTGGATCGGCACCGACGCGCTGCGTTACTCGCTCGCGCGCTACCCTGCCGACTCGCCCCTCACGCTCGACCCCGAGCAGCTGAAGCGCCGCACGAACGACAACCCCGTCTTCTACGTGCAGTACGCGCATGCCCGCACGTGCGCGGTCGGCCGCAACGCCGCTGCGTCGGGCGTCGACCGCAGCGCGTTCGCCCCCGAGCTGCTCGAGCACGAGACCGAGTCGGCGCTTCTCGGCGCGCTGCAGGAGTTCCCGCGCATCGTCGCCCAGTCGGCCGAGCTCCGCGAGCCGCACCGCGTCGCCCGCTACATCGAAGAGCTCGCGGGCCTCTACCACCGCTGGTACGACAACTGCCGCGTCATCCCGCAGGGCGACGAGCCCGTGACCGACGTGCACCGCACGCGCCTGTGGCTGAACGACGCGTCGGGGCAGGTCATCCGCAACGGACTCGACCTGCTCGGCGTGTCCGCGCCCGAACGCATGTAGCGTGCGACGCGGGCCCGACAGAAGGAGCGCGGCAATGGCGGACGATCCAGACGAGACGCAGGTCACCGAAGTGCTTCCGGATGTCTCGGCCGAAGCCGATCCGCCGCGTGCGCGCCGGCGCGGCCGGGGCTGGATCATCGCGGGCATCGTCGTCGCGATCGTCGCGATCATCGCGGTCGTCGCCGACATCGTGGCACGCAACGTCGCCGAGTCGACGATCGAGGTGCAGGCGGCCAAGGCGCTGCCCGAGAACGTGACGGGCGACATCCACGCCTCGATCGGCGGCTTCTCGGTGCTCGCGCAGCTCATCACGGGTCGCGCCGAGCGGGTCGAGCTGACGGCCCCGAAGCTCGTCGTCGACGGTACGCCCATGGCGGTCGACGTCGTGGTGCGAGACATCCCGATCCGGCTCGACGGTCCGACGGGGCGGATCGACGCCGAGGTCGACCTCGATCAAGACGCCGTCAACCGGCTCGCGTTCGCGCAGGGCGTGCCCGGCGGATTCACCCTCGGCGACGGCCTCGTCGGGTACACGGGGCAGCTCGAGATCCTCGGCTTCCCCGTGCACTATTCGGCGAGCGCACGGGCCGAGGCCGCGGGCGACGCCGTGCTCCTCACGCCGACGGCCGTCGAGGTCGGATCGGGCGCGGTCGCGCTCGACCTGTCGGAGGCGACCCAGTCGGTCCTCGGCGGCGATCCGCTCCGCATCTGCGTCGCCGAGCAGTTGCCGGCGGGCGTCGAGATCGCCGGCATCGACGTGCGGAAGGGCGAAGCGACGGTCCGGCTCGAGTCGACGGGCCTCGTGCTCGATGCCGAGCACCTGAAGGCGACCGGAACCTGCTCGTGAGGCGCGTGCGCGCCGTGTTCCACAACCGGCGCGTCATCGATTCGTCTCCCGTGATGCGCCGTCGATAGAATCGGCCCGTCCCGCCGCCAGGCGGGTCGCAGAGGCTTCAGGGACCGATCCGGGTTCGCTCGCCGTTCGAAGCGACCGGCCCGGCATCCGTCTCCGTGAGGTTTCCCCGTGGCATCCACCCCCTTCGCCGCGCCGGCCGAAGCGCCGGCTGACGTCAACGCGCTCGCCCGCGCCGTGTGGCCCGAGGGCGCCGCGCGCGACGCCGACGGCCGGCTCGTCGTGGGCGGCATCGACGCCGTCTCGCTCGCCGCGCAGTATGGCACTCCGCTCTACGTGGTCGACGAGCGGGTGGTGCGCGACCGCGCCGCCCGCACCCGTCTCGCGTTCGAGCGCGCGGCCGAGGCCGCGGGCACGTCGGCGACCGTCTACTACGCGGGCAAGGCGTTCCTCTCGGCCGAGATCGTTCGCTGGGTGACGGGCGAGGGCCTCGCGGTCGACGTGTGCAGCGGGGGAGAGCTCGCGACCGCGCTCGCCGCTGGCGCCGACGCAGGGCGCCTCGGCTTCCACGGCAACAACAAGTCGGTCGTCGAGATCGAGCGTGCGGTGCTCGCGGGCGTCGGCACGATCGTCATCGACAGCGAGATCGAGGTCGAGCGGGTCGCCGCGGTCGCCGCCCGTCACGGGCGCGTGCAGCGCGTGCGACTGCGCGTCAACAGCGGCGTGCACGCGTCGACCCATGACTTCCTCGCAACCGCCCACGAAGACCAGAAGTTCGGCGTGCCGCTCGAGCGCGCCGCAGAGCTCGGCGAGCGCATCCGCTCGCACGCGTCGCTCGAGTTCGTCGGGCTCCACTGCCATATCGGTTCCCAGATCTTCGACGCCGCGGGCTTCGGAGAATCGGCCGAGCGGCTCCTCGCCGCCCATGCGGCGCTCTCGGCGGTCGCGCCCGTGCCCGAGCTGAACCTCGGCGGCGGCTTCGGCATCGCCTACACCGAGGCCGACGACCCCCAGCCCATCGAACAGGTCGCACAGGGCATCGTCGACGCCGTCGTGCGCGCGAGCGCAGCGAACGGCGTGCCCGTGCCGAAGCTCGCGTTCGAGCCCGGCCGCACGATCGTCGGTCCCGCCGGTATCACCCTCTACACGGTCGGTACCGTCAAGCCCGTCCCGATCGAGGGCGGCGTGCGCCGCTACGTGAGCGTCGACGGCGGCATGAGCGACAACGCGCGCACGGCGCTCTACGGCGCGCAGTACACGGCCCGCGTCGCGTCGCGGTTGTCGGATGCCCCGGGGTCGCTCGTTCGCGTCGTCGGCAAGCACTGCGAGGCGGGCGACATCGTCGTCGACCGCGAGCACCTGCCCGAAGACGTCGCTCCCGGCGACCTCCTCGCGGTCGCGGCGACGGGCGCCTACTGCTGGTCGCTGTCGAACAACTACAACCACGTGCCGCGCCCGGCGGTCGTCGCCGTCCGCGACGGGGTCGCGCGCGTCATCGTCCGCGGCGAGACCGAGGCCGACCTGCTCGCCCGCGACGCGGGCATCGAGGCATCCGCCATCTCGGCGATCGCCGACGCCGCCACCGCAGCAGCCGAAGGGGCCGCCGAATGATCGAATACCGTTCCATCCGCGTCGCCCTGCTGGGCGCGGGCTCGGTCGGGTCGCAGGTCGCGCGGCTCCTCCTCGAGCATGCCGACGAACTCGCGGCGCGCATCGGCGCGAAGCTCGAACTCGTCGGCATCGCCGTTCGCGACGTCGATGCGAAGCGCGACGCCGATCTGCCGCGCGAGCTCTTCACGACCGACGCCGAAACGCTCATCCTCGGCGCCGACGTCGTCGTCGAGCTCATGGGCGGACTCGAGCCGGCCCGCACGCTCGTGCTGCAGGCGATCGCGTCCGGAGCCGACGTCGTGACCGGCAACAAGGCGCTCCTCGCTGCGCACGGCCCCGAGCTCTTCGCCGCCGCCGAGCAGGTCGGGGCGCAGCTCTCGTACGAGGCCGCCGTCGGCGGAGCCATCCCGATCATCCGCCCGCTCCGCGAGAGCCTCGCGGGCGACCGCGTCGACCGCATCCTCGGCATCGTCAACGGCACGACGAACTTCATCCTCGACCGCATGGACTCCACCGGCGCATCCCTCGAAGACGCCCTCGCGACGGCCACCGAGCTCGGCTACGCCGAGGCCGACCCGACCGCCGACATCGGCGGCTACGACGCCGCGCAGAAGGCGACGATCCTCGCGAGCCTCGCGTTCCACACGAGCGTGCCCGTCGAAGCCGTGCACCGCGAAGGCATCACGGGCGTGACCGCCGAGCAGATCGCATCGGCGCAGCGCGCGGGCTATGTCGTGAAGCTCCTCGCGATCTGCGAGCGGCTCGCCGACCCCGACACGGGCGACGAGGGTGTGTCGGTGCGCGTCTACCCCGCCCTGGTGCCCCGCACGCACCCGCTCGCGGCGGTGCGCGGCGCCAACAACGCCGTCTTCGTCGAGGCTGCTGCGGCCGGCCCCCTGATGTTCTACGGCGCCGGCGCCGGGGGCGTGCAGACCGCGTCGGCGGTGCTCGGCGACCTCGTCGCGATCGCGCGGCGGCACGTCGTCGGCGGTCCCGGCACGAGCGAGTCGACGCACGCCGACGTCGCCGTGCTGCCCATCGGCTCGATCACGACCCGCTACGCGATCACCCTCGAAGTCGAAGACGAGCCCGGTGTGCTCGCCAAGATCGCAAAGCTCTTCTCCGAACACGGCGTGTCGGTGGAGCAGCTTCAACAGACCGTCGACGAAGGATCCGGCCGGGCTACGCTGGTCATCGGCACCCACGAAGCACGCGAGCAGGCGCTCGCAGACACCGTCGCAGCCCTCGCCGCCCACCCCGTCGTCGCTTCCGTCGCATCCGTGCTCCGAGTCGAAGGATCGTAAGTGAACCAGCCCACCCCGAAGCCCACTTCGCGCCAGTGGCGCGGCGTCATCCGCGAGTACGCCGACCGGCTCGACGTCACCGACGCGACGCCGATCGTCACCCTCGGCGAAGGCGGCACGCCGCTCCTGCCCGCCCCGGCGCTCTCGCGCCGCACGGGCGCCGACGTCTGGGTCAAGTTCGAGGGCATGAACCCCACGGGCTCCTTCAAGGACCGCGGCATGACGATGGCCGTCACGAAGGCCGTCGAGGCCGGCGCGAAGGTCGTCATCTGCGCGTCGACGGGCAACACGTCGGCGTCGGCCGCGGCGTACGCGACGCACGCGGGCATTCAGGCGGCCGTCCTCGTGCCCGAGGGCAAGATCGCGATGGGCAAGCTCAGCCAGGCGATCGCGCACAACGGCCGTCTCATCCAGGTGCAGGGCAACTTCGACGACTGCCTCGACATCGCGCGCGACCTCGCCGCGAACTACCCCGTGCACCTCGTCAACTCGGTCAACAACGACCGCATCGAGGGCCAGAAGACGGCGGCGTTCGAGGTCGTCGAGGTTCTCGGCGACGCGCCCGACTTCCACTTCATCCCCGTCGGCAATGCCGGCAACTACACCGCGTACACGCGCGGCTACCGCGAAGACATCGCGGCCGGCAACGCCACGCGCCTGCCCCGCATGTTCGGCTTCCAGGCCGCCGGCTCGGCGCCCATCGTGCGCGGCGAGCCGGTGAAGAACCCCGAGACGGTCGCGAGCGCGATCCGCATCGGCAACCCCGCCTCGTGGGAGCTCGCACTCGCCGCGCGCGACGAGACCGACGGTTACTTCGGCGCGATCGAAGACCCGAAGATCCTCGAGGCGCAGCGCATCCTCTCGGCCGAGGTCGGCATCTTCGTCGAGCCCGCGTCGGCGATCTCGGTCGCCGGTCTCCTCGAGCGCGCCGAGGCCGGCGTGATCCCGAAGGGCGCACGCGTCGTGCTCACGGTCACGGGTCACGGCCTGAAAGACCCGCAGTGGGCGCTCCGCGACCCCGCGACGGGCGCCGAGTTCGCTCCCACGGTGGTGCCGGCCGAGGTCTCCGAGGTCGCCTCGGTCCTCGGGCTCGTGTCGTGAGCGCGCCCTCCTCCGAGGCGCCTGCGGGCCTCCGCCCGTCGCCCGACCTCTCGGGCCGCGCCGTCCACGTGAAAGTGCCGGCGACGAGCGCGAACCTCGGCCCGGGCTTCGACACGCTCGGACTCGCGCTCGCGCGGTACGACGACCTCGACGTGTCGGTGCTCGATGCGCCGGGTCTCGAGGTCGAGGTGCACGGCGTCGGCGAGGGCGAAGTGCCTCTGGATGCCTCGCACCTCGTCGTGCGCACGATCGCCCACGTCTTCGCGAGCCGCGGCTACGAACTGCCGCCGATCCGCCTCGTGGCGCGCAACACGATCCCGCACGGGCGCGGCCTCGGCTCGTCGGGTGCGGCGATCGTCGCGGGCATCATGGCCGCCAAGGGACTCCTCGACGGTGTCGAGGAGTTCACGGCCGACGACCTCCTCGAACTCGCGACCGAGCTCGAGGGGCACCCCGACAACGTCGCACCCGCGCTCTTCGGCGGTCTGACGATCGCGTGGGTCACGCCCGAGGGTCCGCGGCACAAGAAGCTCATCGTGCACCGCGGCGTGTCGCCGCTCGTGCTCGTGCCCGAGCACGAGATGTCGACGGCGCTCGCCCGGTCGCTCCAGCCGGCCCAGGTGCCGCATGAAGACGCCGTGTTCAACGTGTCGCGGTCGGCGCTGCTCATCGCGGCGCTCATCCAGAGCCCCGAACTGCTCCTGCAGGCGACCGAAGACAAACTGCACCAGACGTACCGGGCCGAGGCGATGCCCGAGACCGACCGGCTCATCAAGGCGCTCCGCGCCGCGGGCCACCCGGCCGTCGTGTCGGGCGCCGGCCCGTCGGTGCTCGTTCTCGCGAGCGACCCGAGCGAGCGCGTCGAGGCCATCCGTCTCGCTGAGCAGGTCGCCGAAGGCACGTGGCAGGCGCTCCCGCTCGCGGTCGACTTCCTCGGCGCGACGGTGCAGCCGGCCGAGGGCTGAGCCGCTCCGGCGCGAGTCCGCTGGCGCGTCGCGGTGCGTTTCGGCGCGGCGAGCGGTGATAGGATGCAATGGCACCCGGCTGAACGCATCGTTCGCGTCTCCAGTCGCATCGTGTGATTCCCAAGCAGTTTCATTGCTCTCGCCGCGCGTGGGTTCGCGCCCTCGTGCGTGATGCCCCATTCCGTGCGGCGACCAGGTCTCCCGGCAGGTATCCCCTGCAGCCGGGGGAAAGGACCACATCCCAGTGACCACCACACCCGAACAGCTCGACACGCCCCGCACCGACCTCACGGGCCTCAAGGTGGCCGAGCTCGCCGAGCTCGCCGCCTCGCTCGGCATCGTCGGCGCGTCCAAGCGACGCAAGGGCGAACTCGTCGAACTCATCACCCAGGCGCAGGCCGTTGCCGCCGGCGAGGGCGCCGAGGCGCCCGCCGTCGAGGCTCCCGTCGAGGCGACCGCAGACGCCGAGCCCGAGACATCCGCGGATGTCCCGGCCGACGTGCCTGCCGCCGACGGCGAGCCCGAGGCATCCGCCCCCGACGCCGCCGGCGCTCCCGCAGCCGACGCGCCCGCCGAGCCGGCTGCTGCCGAACAGCCGCGCCGCGGCCGCCAGCCGCGCCGCGCGACGACCGCGACGGCCGCAGCGCTCCACGTCAACGGCGGCGGCAGCGGCGTCTCGCTCGTGCCCGCCGTCGACGGCGACGACGCTGCCCGTGAGGCGGCCCGTGCGGCCGTCCGCGAGGAACTCGCGGCTGCGACCGGCGGCGCAGCCCGCTCGGGCGACGCAGCCGAGCAGGCCGACGGCGCCGAGGGCTCCGAAGCCCAGGGCGACCAGGCCGCCGACCAGCCTCGCCAGAGCCGCAACCGCAACCGCCGTCGCGGCGGCCGCGGCGGCGACCAGAGCGCCGAGCGCGGCGACAAGCCCGTCGAAGAGGGCGGCCAGCCCCGCCAGAACGGCCGCAACGGCCAGGGTCAGCAGAACGAGCCCCGCAAGCCCGCCGAAGGCGGCGAGACCGAGGTCGGCCAGCGTCAGCAGAACGGCCGCCAGCCGCAGGCCCAGGAGCAGCTCGACGGCGAAGGCGGCCGTCGCAATCGCTACCGCGACCGCAAGCGCCGCGGCCAGAGTCAGGGCGACGACCTCGAGCCCGAGATCCTCGACGACGACGTGCTCATCCCCATCGCGGGCATCCTCGACGTCCTCGACAACTACGCGTTCGTGCGCACGACGGGCTACCTGCCCGGACCGAGCGACGTCTACGTCTCGCTCGGCCAGGTGAAGAAGTACCACCTGCGCAAGGGCGACGCCGTCGTCGGCGCCATCAAGCAGACCCGCGAGGGCGACCAGAACAGCCGTCAGAAGTACAACGCGCTCGTCAAGGTCGACTCGATCAACGGCCAGACCCCCGAAGAGGCGGCCGCGCGCGTCGACTTCCAGAAGCTCACGCCGCTCTACCCGCAGGAGCGCCTGCGCCTCGAGACCGAGCCGACGAAGCTCACGCAGCGCATCATCGACCTCGTCGCCCCCGTCGGCAAGGGCCAGCGCGGCCTCATCGTCGCCCCGCCCAAGGCCGGCAAGACGATCGTGCTCCAGCAGATCGCGAACGCCATCGCGATCAACAACCCCGAGGTCCACCTCATGGTCGTGCTCGTCGACGAGCGCCCCGAAGAGGTCACCGACATGGAGCGCACCGTCAAGGGCGAGGTCATCGCCTCGACCTTCGACCGTCCCGCCGAAGACCACACGACGGTTGCCGAGCTCGCCATCGAGCGCGCGAAGCGCCTCGTCGAGCTCGGCCACGACGTCGTCGTGCTCCTCGACTCGATCACCCGCCTCGGCCGCGCGTACAACCTCGCAGCCCCGGCGTCGGGCCGCATCCTCTCGGGTGGTGTCGACGCGTCGGCGCTCTACCCGCCCAAGCGCTTCTTCGGCGCTGCGCGCAACATCGAGAACGGCGGATCGCTCACGATCCTCGCGACGGCGCTCGTCGAGACCGGCTCGAAGATGGACGAGGTGATCTTCGAGGAGTTCAAGGGCACCGGCAACAGCGAACTGCGCCTCTCCCGCCAGCTCGCCGACAAGCGCATCTTCCCGGCGGTCGACGTCAACGCGTCGTCCACGCGCCGCGAAGAGATGCTGCTCTCGCCCGACGAGGTCAAGATCACGTGGAAGCTGCGCCGTGCCCTCGCGGGCCTCGAACCGCAGCAGGCCCTCGAGGCCGTTCTCGGGCGACTCCGCGAGACGCAGTCGAACACCGAGTTCCTCCTGCTCATGCAGAAGTCGGCTCCCGTCGGCAACGGACACGGGGGCCACGGCCACGAGTCCGACCACCGCTGAACCGTCGACCGTAAGCAGCGCTGACTCGTGTTCGAGACCGTCCACGCCCTGATCGCCGAGCACGGGGAGCTCCAGCAGGAGCTCGCCGACCCGGCGCTCCACGCCGACCCCGCACGCGCGAAGAAGGTCAACCGGCGCTACGCCGAGCTGTCCAAGATCGTCGCCGCGCACACGGCGTGGGTGCAGGCCCAAGACGACCTCGACGCGGCGCGTGAGCTCGCGAAGGAAGACGACGCGTTCGCCGAAGAGGTGCCCGCGCTCGAGGAGGCGCTCGCCGAGGCCCAGGAGAAGCTCCGGCGACTCCTGATCCCGCGCGACCCCGACGACGGCCGCGACGTCATCATGGAGATCAAGGGCGGCGAAGGGGGCGCGGAGAGCGCCCTCTTCGCGGCCGACCTCCTGCGCATGTACATCCAGTACGCGCAGTCGAAGGGGTGGAAGACCGAGCTCCTCGAGCGCGACGAGTCCGACCTCGGCGGCTACAAGAACGTACAGGTCGCGATCAAGTCGAACGCGACCGACCCGTCGCAGGGCGTCTGGGCGCACTTGAAGTACGAGGGCGGCGTGCACCGTGTGCAGCGCGTGCCCGTGACCGAGACGCAGGGTCGCATCCACACGTCGACCACGGGCGTGCTCGTCTTCCCCGAGGTCGACGAGCCCGAAGAGCTCGAGATCAACCAGAACGACCTCAAGATCGACGTCTACCGGTCGTCGGGTCCCGGCGGGCAGTCGGTCAACACGACCGACTCCGCGGTGCGCATCACCCACCTGCCGACGGGCATCGTCGTCTCGATGCAGAACGAGAAGTCGCAGCTGCAGAACCGCGAGGCCGGCATGCGCGTGCTCCGGGCCCGCCTGCTCGCGCGTCAGCAGGAAGAGCTCGCGGCCGTGGCATCCGACGCCCGAAAGTCGCAGATCCGCTCGATGGATCGCTCTGAGCGCATCCGCACGTACAACTTCCCCGAGAACCGCATCGCCGACCACCGCACGGGCTACAAGGCGTACAACCTCGACGCCGTCATGAACGGCGCCCTCGACCCCATCATCGATTCCGCGATCCGTGCCGACGAAGAGGCGCAGCTCGCGGGCGACGACGCCTGACGCGCCGACTGCGCCTGCGCTTACCCGCGCGTCCGCGCCACTTCCGGCATCCTCTGCGCCAGTCGAGCGGCGCTGCGCCCGTTGAACGGGCGCACCTTGACACACGCGGCGCAGACCTGACCCACGGGTCCGCCCGCCGGGATTTCCGACATCTCCTGCACAGGGACGTCCGGCGCGCCATCCTGCACCATCCTGTCGCCGCCTCCGGCCCCTCGGGAGCGCCGCTGGCACGGTGGTTCGATGGATCTCGCCCAACTTCCCGTCGATGCGAACGGACTCATCGAGTTCGCCCACGCCCACGACCTCGGGAACCGTGCCGCGCTCGACCGTCGGAGTGCCGACGGCTCGATTCTCCGTCTCCGTCGGGGCGTCTACATCGAGGCAACTCGATTCGCGGGCGTTCGGCCGGCCGAACAGCATCGGCTTCGTGCGTTGGCGGCGGCGCGTCAACGTCAGTCCGCGGTGTTCGCCGGCGAGACGGCGGCGATCTTCCACGGTCTCCCGTTCGTCGGTCCGGTCCCCGACGAGATCGTGCTCCTCTCACCGAACCGATCGGGGCGTCGTCGCAATGGCGTCATCGAACTCGCGCGACGCGGAAACGAGCGCATCGAGGTGCGAGCGGGCGTCAGGCTCACTTCGGTCGCCGACACCCTCGTCGAGGTCGCCCGGCGTGTGCCGCTGCCGACTGCGCTCGCCATGTTCGATGCCGCGCTGTGGGTGCCGCGGTTCGGAGAACGGGAGCCGCTGACGACGTTCCCAGAACTCGAAGCCCGCTGCGCCGAGCGCCTCCCCTTCCCCGGCAGCAGGAAGGTCGCGGCAGTGATGCGTCGGGCGACGACCTCGGCCGAGACCCCGCTCGAGACGATCAGCAGGTGGCGATTCGAGGAGTACGGCTTTCCGGCGCCCGTGCTCCAGTTCCCGGTGGCGCTCCCGAGGCTCGGCACGACCGCGCACCTCGACTTCGCGTGGCCTGCTTTCGGGATCTGGGGTGAGGCGGACGGAACGGGCAAGTACGCGTCGACGGCGGTGCTGGTCGAGGAGAAGCGACGTGAAGACGAAGTGCGCACCGTGACGGGGTGGCGGTGCGGGAGGTGGGGCTGGGATGACGCGTGGCGCGGTCCCGGCCTCCGAGACATCCTGCTCGCGGCAGGCCTGCCGACGTCGGGTGCGCGCCGGCGCACCTAGCGTTTCACACGCGCTGCGCCACGTACGCGCGCCTGCGCCCGCTCAACGGGCGCGATCGCGTGTACGTGGCGCAAAGCGGGCGGCAGGTGGCGCAATGCGGGCGGCAGGTGGCGCAAAGCGGGCGGCAGGTGGCGCAATGCGGGCGGCAGGTGGCGCAAAGCAGCCACGGCGCGCGCCGCGGTCAGATCATCCAGTGCCAGTCGTGGATGCCTCGCGCGGCATCGGCCGTCGACGACGAGAGCGGCTTGACGGTCGCGGGCACGCCGACGACGAGCGAGTGCGCAGGGGCCGACTTCGTGACGACGGCGTTGGCGCCGACGGCGCTCCACGCGCCGACGACGATGTCGCCGAGGATCTTCGCGCCCGCGCCGACGGTCACGCCGTCGTCGAGGGTGGGGTGCCGCTTGGTGCCCGGGGGAGTGTTGCGAGGCGCCTTTCCGCCGAGGGTGACGCCGTGGTACAGCATGACGTCGTCGCCGACGATCGCGGTCTCGCCGATCACGACGCCCATGCCGTGGTCGATGAAGAACCGTCGGCCGATCGTGGCCCCGGGGTGGATCTCGATGCCCGTGAAGAACCGGGTGAGCTGAGAGATGAGGCGCGCGGGCAGACGCCACCCCGCGACCCACAGCTTGTGTGTGAGTCGGTAGGTCCAGATCGCGTGCAGGCCCGAATACGCGAGGAAGACCTCGAGATCGCTCCGTGCGGCGGGGTCGTGCGCACGGGCGGTCGCGAGGTCTTCCTTCAGCGTCTTGAGGATCGGCACCCGCTCAGTCAACCAGAGAATTCCGGACGGAAAGCGAGCGCCGACCTGCGGCGTCGATCATGTCGACGATCAGACGATGCCTTCGTAGAGCACGGTCGAGAGGTAGCGCTCGCCGTAGCTCGCGACGATCACGACGATGGTCTTGCCGGCGTTCTCGGGTCGCTTGGCGAGTTCGAGGGCAGCGTACACGGTGGCACCCGACGAGATGCCTCCGAGGATGCCCTCTTCCTGGCCGAGGCGGCGCGCGGTGGCGACGGCCTGGTCGATGTTGACGTCGATGATTTCGTCGTAGACATCGCGGTCGAGGATCGCGGGCACGAAGTTCGCGCCGATGCCTTGGATCTTGTGCGGGCCGGGCTGGCCGCCGTTGAGGATCGGCGACTCGGCGGGCTCGACGCCGACGATCTTCACCTCGGGCTTGCGCTCCTTGAGCACCTGGCCGGTGCCCGTGAGGGTGCCGCCTGTGCCGATGCCGGAGACGAAGATGTCGACGCCGCCGTCGGTGTCGGCCCAGACCTCTTCGGCCGTGGTCTTCCGGTGGATGGCGACGTTCGCCTCGTTCTCGAACTGGCGGGCGAGGATCGCGCCGGGGGTCTCGGCTGCGATCTGCTCGGCCTTCGCGACGGCGCCCTTCATGCCCTCGGCACCGGGCGTGAGCACGAGCTCGGCGCCGTACGCCTTGAGGAGCGCCTTGCGCTCGGCCGACATCGTCTCGGGCATCGCGAGGATGACCTTGTAGCCGCGCGCGGCGCCGATCGCGGCGAGTGCGATGCCCGTGTTGCCGCTCGTGCCCTCGACGATCGTGCCGCCGGGGGCGAGCGCGCCCGAGGCCTCGGCCGCGTCGACGATGCCGACGCCGAGGCGGTCCTTGACGCTCGCGGTCGGGTTGTAGAACTCGAGCTTCGCGAGCACGGTGGCTTCGGCGCCGTCGGTGATGCGGTTGAGACGCACGAGCGGCGTGCGTCCGAAGACCTGGGTGATGTTGTCGTAGACCTGGCCCATTCTGGGCTCCTCCTCGGGCTCGAAGCATGCGGGTGCGCGCTCAGCCTAGGGCTGGCGGGGGATGCCCGGGAGGGTGCGTTACATTCCATTGCGTGAGTTCGAGCGCGGATGTCCCTGCCCCCACCTTGCGCGAGGCGCGGGATGCCGCGGCGTCCCGGCTCGCGCGCGCGGGCGTCGGCGACGCGGAGATAGACGCGGAACTCCTGCTCGGCCACGTGCTCGGCCTGTCGCGCGGTGCGCTGCAGGCGCGCATGGTGATCGGCGGTGCGCTCGAGGCTGCGGATGCCTCGGTGTTCGAGGGTCTCGTCGAGCGGCGCGCCGCGCGTGAGCCGCTCCAGCACCTCACGGGGCGCGCGCCGTTCCGCTCGCTCGAGCTCGCGGTGGGGCCGGGGGTCTTCGTGCCGCGGCCCGAGACCGAGCAGGTCGCCCAGCTCGCGATCGACGCGCTCCGCGCGGCCGCCGAGCCCGAGCCGATCGGGGTCGACCTGGGGTCGGGCAGCGGCGCGATCGCGATCTCGCTCGCGACCGAGGTGCCGCACGCGCGAGTGTGGGCGGTCGAGAACTCGCCTGCGGCCTTCCCGTGGACCCGCCGCAACGTCGACGAGTCGGGCGCCGAGAATCTGACGCTCGTGTTCGGCGACCTCGCCGATGCACTGGTCGAGCTCGAGGGCCGGGTCGCGGTCGTCGTGTCGAATCCGCCGTACGTGCCGCTCACGATGCCGCCGCGCGATCCCGAGGTGCGGTTGCACGATCCCGAGGCGGCGCTTTACGGCGGGCTCGACGGCCTCGATGTCGTGCGCGTGCTGTCGGTGCGGGCGCGGGAGCTGCTGCGACCGGGCGGCGCGCTCGTGATCGAGCACGCCGAGCATCAGTCGACCGAGATCGCGGCGATCCTGTCGGCCGACGGCTGGCGCGGGATCATGCACCACGAGGACCTCACGCGGCGCGACCGGGCGACGACCGCCGTTCGCTGACGCGGGCGCGGGACATCCGGATGTCTCGACCTCACCGCCGCGAATCGCGAATGCGCCTCGTGGCCTCCCGCGTCGCATCGCGCGCGAGCTTGCGCGCGTCGCGGAGGCGTTTCTCGGCCTCGCGGACGGCCTTCTGCGCTTCGCGCACCTTCTTGTCGCCCGCGGCCTCTGCCTCGACGGGGTCGGCGGGCGCCGGGATGTCCCGCGGCGCACCCGCGGCGCGTTCGGCGACGTAGCCTGCGACGCCGTCGAGGAGCCGTTCGAAGCCGAATTCGAGGGGGTCGCCGGTCTCGTCGCGGAAGACGCCCGCGTCGATCGCTCGTCGCACGGCGGGGAACTCCTGGGCAGTGACGAGGGTGTCGAGCAGGGCGTCGCGCGCGTCGTCGATCGCCTGAGGGTCGACGCCCGCGGCGCTCGCGGCGTCGGCGTAGGCGCGTTCGATCGTGCCGCGCCAGCGCATCTGCCCCGTGAAGAGGAGCATGATCGCGACGCGTTCGAACTCGTCGACGGGAACGTCTGCGAGCGCGTCGAGCATCGCGTCCATCCAGGCGAGGTTGTTGGGCGTGACGGGCGTGCCCTCGATGGGGATGTCGAGGAGCCACGGGTGTGCGAGGTAGTGCTCGACCTGTGCGCGTGAGAGTTCGCGGAGGCGCCCGCGCCAGTCGCCCGCGGCGAGGTCGGGGGAGGGTTCGGGCGGGAGGCCCGTGCCGATCTCCTGCATGAGGGTCAGAAGGTCGTCTTTCGCCGAGACGTAGCGGTAGAGCGACATCGTCGTGTAGCCGAGCGATTGGGCGACGCGCGCCATCGAGACGGCTCCGAGGCCTTCGGCGTCGGCGATCTCGACGGCGGCTTCGACGATCCGTTCGATGCTGAGCTCGCGCTTCGGCCCGCGTTGCGGGTTGGCGGCGACGCCCCACGCGAGGGCCACGCCCCGGGGGAGTTCGGGTTCAGGTGCGGCGGGGACGGCGGGCGGCTCGACGGTCATCGTGCTCCTCTCGGCTTCCATCCATTCTAAGACTGTGTATTATGTAAACAGTATGTGGATGCCATATACAGTTTACGTCCTACACAATCCAGACCACGACCATCACGGGAAAGGCGCATCATGACCCTCGCGATCGACGCGCGCGGCCTCGGCAAGCGCTTCGGCACGGCGACCGTCCTGGGCGGCGTCGACCTGGCCGTCGAGCAAGGCGAGGTCTTCGCCCTCCTCGGGCCGAACGGCTCGGGCAAGACCACGACCATCAACATCCTCACGACCCTCGTCCATCCCGACGGGGGCACCGCGTCCGTCGCCGGCTGCGACGTCGTGCGCGACCCCGACGGCGTCCGCGCGCGCATCAGCCTCACGGGCCAGTCGGCGGCCGTCGACGAAGCGCTCACGGGGCGGGAGAACCTCGTCATGCTCGCGCGCCTCTCGGGGCTGCGCGGCCGCGCCGCCGCGCAACGAGCGGCAGAGCTCCTCGAGCGCTTCGATCTGACGGATGCCTCGGGCCGCCGTGTCTCGACGTACTCCGGCGGCATGCGCCGACGTCTCGACCTCGCGCTCAGCCTCGTCGTCCCGGCGCCCGTGCTCTTCCTCGACGAGCCGACGACGGGCCTCGACCCGCACAGTCGACTCGAACTGTGGAACGTCATCGGCGACATCGCCGCAGCCGGCACGACCGTCTTCCTCACCACCCAGTACCTCGAGGAAGCCGACCGGCTCGCCGACCGCATCGCCGTGCTCGACGGCGGCCGCATCGTCGCCGAGGGCACAGCGGCCGAGCTCAAGGCGCGCGTCGGCGGCGAGGTCGTCGAGCTCCGCGAGGCCTCCGACGGGCTCCTCGCCGAGCTCCCGACCGACGGCAGCGTCCACGGACTCCGAGCCGCGATCGACGAGCTCGACCGGCTCGAGGCATCCGCCCTCCCGGGCGTGCACGTGACCATCCGCCGCCCGAGCCTCGACGACGTGTTCCTCCACCTCACCGCGACGGAGGTGCCGGCATGACCGCCGCGACCCCCGCCGCCCGCCCGCAGCTCGGGCCGTTCACGGCCGAGTCGGTCTTCATCCGCCGCAGCTTCCTGCACTCGCTCCGCGACGGCGAGACCCTGCTCATGGCGATCCTCCTGCCCGTCATGCTCATGCTGCTGTTCACGTTCGTGTTCGGCGGCGCGATCGATCCGTCGGGCGACTACGTGAACTACGTCGTGCCGGGCATCATCCTGCTGTGCGCGGGATTCGGGGCGTCGTCGACGGCGACCTACGTCGCGCGCGACCTGTCGACGGGCATCATCGACCGATTCCGCACGATGCCGCTGCACGCGGGCGCCGTGCTCACGGGCCACGTCGTCTCGAGTCTCGTGCGCAATCTCCTCGCGACGGGCATCGTCGTGGGGGTCGCGCTCCTCGTGGGCTTCCGCCCGTCCGCCGGCGTCGCCGAATGGATCGCGGCGGTCGGGGTCATCGCCCTCTACATCTTCGCGATCACCTACCTGTTCGCGGCGATCGGTCTCGCGGCGGGCAGCCCCGAGGCGGCGAGCGGCTACGGGTTCATCCTGCTGTTCCTTCCCTACCTCTCGAGCGCGTTCGTGCCGCTCGAGACGCTCCCCGAGTGGCTGCGCTGGTTCGCCGCGAATCAACCCGTGACGCCCGTCATCGAGACGATCCGAAGCCTCCTCATGGGGTACCCGATGGGCGGCTCGGTGTGGTGGGCGCTCGGATGGTGCACGCTCATCGTCGCGTTCTCGGCGTGGTGGGGCGCGTGGCTGTTCCGGCGCAAGGCGGGCCGCCGCTGAGCGTCGGCGACGGACGAGACGGATGTCCCGACGGGGCATCCGTCTCGTGCTGCGCCTCGATCGCTACTCGCCCGCGACCCGCGCGGCGAACGCCCTGATCTCCGCGTCGAGCGCCACGGGCCCGCGCGCGGCGTCGTCGCGATCGAACAGGAAGCCCGCGAGCCCGGCCTCGACCGCTCCCGCGATGTTCGCGGCCGAGTCGTCGACGAGCATCGCGTGCGCGGACGCGACGCCGAAACTGCCGAGCGCGCGCGTGTAGATGCGCCGCTCGGGCTTCCGCGCGCCGAGCACGGCCGAGACGAGGTCGTTCGGGCCGAGGATCGCCGCCACGTCGGGTGCGAGATCGGGCAGGCAGTCGCGGAAGACGATGGGGTTGTTCGACAGGAGCGACACCGCGCCGAGCGTCGCGGCCGATTCGAGCGCCCGGATCGCGCCCGGGATGGGCGACATCGCCTCGCGCCGCGCCTCGATCCACTGCTCTCGGGTGAGCGCCGCACCGGTCACCTCGGCGAACGCCGCGAGGTACTCCTCGGTCGTCTCGAACTCGCCGCCCTCGGCGGCCGCCTCGTAGCCGCCCGCCCACCACGTGCTCGCGAGGTGGTACTGCGTCGCGCCGGTCAGGCGCGCGAGCGCAGGGAGCCGTCGGCGGAAGTCGTACGCGTAGAGCGTCTGGTCGAAGTCGAAGAGGAACAGCGGAGCCGCCATGCCCCGAGTATCCCAAGCCGCGGGGCATAGGATCGACCAGTCATGACTGCCATCTACGACTGCTCGGTCGACTCCGAACTCCTCACGGGCATGCGGCTCGCTCGCGGCGCCATCGGGCGCGGCGAACTCGTCGTGCTCCCGACCGACACGGTCTACGGCGTCGCGGCCGACGCGTTCAGCCCCGCCGCCGTGCAGCGACTCCTCGACGCGAAGGGTCGCGGGCGCACGGCGCCGCCGCCCGTGCTCATCCCGGGTCTCCCGACCCTCGACGCGCTCGCGACCGACATCCCCGCGGCGGCGCGAGCGCTCGCCGAGGCGTTCTGGCCGGGCGGGCTCACGATCATCCTCCGCGCGCAGCCGTCGCTGCAGTGGGACCTCGGCGAGACGCGCGGCACGGTCGCGCTCCGCATGCCCGACCACCGCATCGCGCTCGAGCTCCTCTCCGAGACCGGCCCGCTCGCGGTGTCGTCGGCGAACCTGTCGGGGCAGCCCGCCGCGACCGACGCCCGCGCCGCCGCCGACATGCTCGGCGACTCGGTCGCGGTCTACCTCGACGGCGGCGAATCGGGCTCCTCGAGCGACCTCCCGTCGACGATCGTGGATGCCACGGGCGAACGCCTGCGGATCGTGCGTGAAGGCGTGCTCTCGCGCGAGGCGCTCGCGGCCGTCGCGGGCGCAGACGCATTCGAGGCGGATGCTCCGGGGTCGGCATCCGAGGCATCCGTCGCCGTCGAGGCATCCGAGGAATCCGAGGCATCCGCGACCGAACCGGGCGAGGCCGCCGCCTCATGACCCTGTTCCTCGCGCTCGCACTGCTCGCGGCGCTCGTCTCGTTCGTCGGATCGTGGGCGGTCTGGAAGCTCAGCCTCAAGTACCGGCTCTACCCGAAGATCCGCGAGCGCGACGTGCACACGAGGCCCACGCCACGGCTCGGCGGGATCGCGATGTTCGTCGGCATCCTCGTGGCCTTCGGCGCGGCGTGGATCGTCTCGAACCTCGGGTCGACGAGGTTCTCGAACGTCGCGATCATCTTCGAGAACCCCCTCCAGGTGCTCTCGATCCTCGGCGCGGCCCTCCTCATCGTGCTCATCGGCGTCGCCGACGACCTGTGGGACCTCGACTGGATGACGAAGCTCGCGGGGCAGTTCATCGCGGCCGGGCTCATCGCGTGGCAGGGCGTCTCGATCGTGTCGCTGCCGATCGGCGGCATCTCGGTCGGGTCGTCGTGGCTGTTCGCCGTCATCACGATCTTCACGATCGTGCTCGTGATGAACGCCGTGAACTTCATCGACGGCCTCGACGGGCTCGTCGGGGGAGTGACGCTCATCGCCAACGGCGTGTTCTTCATCTACACGTACCTGCTCGTGCAGCAGACCTCGCCGTTCAACTACTTCAACCTCGCGTCGCTCATCGCGATCATCCTGGTCGGCGCGCTCGCGGGCTTCCTGCCGCTCAACTGGCACCCCGCGAAGCTCTTCATGGGCGACGCCGGGGCGCTCCTCGTGGGCCTGCTCATGGCGACGTCGGCGATCGCTGTGACGGGTCAGATCAACCCCCGCGGCGCCGGCCTCGAAGACCTCTTCGCGGCGTTCATCCCGATCATCCTGCCGTTCGCGGTGCTCGTCATCCCGCTGCTCGACTTCGCGCTCGCCGTCACGCGGCGCCTGCGCGCCGGCAAGTCGCCGTTCTCGGCCGACCGCAAGCACCTCCACCACCGGCTCCTCGACATGGGGCACTCGCACCTGCACGCCGTGCTCATCTTCTACGCGTGGACGGCCGTCGTCGCGATCGGATGCCTCCTCACGTACGTGCTGCCCGTCTACTTCTCGATGTCGGCGATGTGGGCGTTCTGGTTCATCGGCATCGGGTTCGTCGTGTGCGCGGGGATGACCCTCGCGCCCCTCGGCCGCAGGAAGCGGCAGACCGTGGCCGCCGAGGAGGCGCCCGTGGGCGTCGCCTCGAACGGCGACGAACTCGCCTGAGCATTCGGCCGCGCAGAGGCTCACAGGCGCGCCTCGGTAGAATCGTGCCGACTCACGAACGGAGCCGGATGACCGACGCAAGCGGTGCGAACCGCACCCCCACCTCGAACCCCGTCCTCAAGCGCGCCCTCGCGTGGGGAGGCGTCCTCGCGGCGATCATCCTCGTGCTCGCCGGCGGACTCGGCTACCTCTTCGCGGGCACCGACGGGCTCTGGAGCGGTGTGGTCGGCGCGCTCATCGCCGTGGTGTTCATGGGCATCACGGCCGCGAGCATCCTGTTCGCGAACCGCTTCTCGGGCAGCGACCTGTTCGTCGGGGTGTTCTTCGGGGTCGTGCTCGGCGGATGGCTGCTGAAGCTCGTCGTCTTCATCGTGCTCGTGGTGCTCCTGCGGAACGCTCCGTGGCTGAACGGCACGGTGCTCTTCCTGAGCCTCGTCGCGGGCGTGCTCGCGTCCCTCGCCGTCGACGTCCTCGTCGTCGCTCGGTCCCGCCTCCCGTACGCGAGCGACGTGGTGCTGCCGAAGGTTCCGACCGACGACTGATCGGGCCTGCGGGGCCTCCGCGGAGGCCCGCTCGAAGCCCGTCCCCGCGCGGGATCCGGGCCCGGATCGGGGCGAATCGGATGGGTGTCCACATGAATTCGTCCCTGCGTAGAAGTCTTGCTAGAGTACTCGTGATCCCCCACGGTTTCCCGTCGCTCACGCGTGTGCGAAACCCGTCCGATGTTCGTCGTCGCGAGAGCCGAGCTCCACGCCCCGAAACAGGAGATAGCGCTGCTAGCTACCGCTGTGAACCTGCTGGTTCCGACCGCCACCGATGAAGGTGAATTCCACGGGCCGTCGATCCTGGAGTTCTTCCCCCAGGCTCTCCTCTTCGAGGACACCCCGTTCGAGATCAACCGGATCATGCTCGTCCGCTTCGTCGCGGTCATCGCACTCATCCTGGTCTTCTGGCTCGGCACGCGACGCATGCGCGTCGTTCCCGGCCGCTTCCAGAGCCTCGTCGAGATGGGGCTCGACCTCGTTCGCGTGAACATCGGCGAAGACCTCCTCGGCAAGAAAGACGCCAAGCGCTTCCTGCCGATCCTCACCACGATCTTCTTCATGGTGCTGTTCATGAACTTCACGGGCATCATCCCGGGTCTGAACATCGCCGGCACGAGCGTCGTCGGCGTGCCCCTCGTCCTCGCGGTCGTCTCGTACGTGACCTTCATCTACGCCGGCATCAAGAAGAGCCCGAAGAACTTCTTCAAGAACGCGCTCTTCCCTGCGGGCGTCCCGTGGCCCGTGTACTTCATCGTCACGCCGATCGAGTTCATCTCGACCTTCGTCATCCGGCCGGTCACGCTGACCCTCCGACTCCTCATGAACATGGTCGTCGGGCACCTGCTGCTCGTGCTGTTCTTCTCGGCGACCTCGTTCTTCCTCTTCACCGCCGGCGGCTGGTACTCCCTCCTCTCGGTGGGCAGCTTCGCATTCGGTTTCGCCTTCACCCTGCTCGAGATCCTCGTCGCGGTGCTGCAGGCCTACGTCTTCGCCCTCCTGACGGCTGTCTACATCCAGCTCGCCGTGGCCGAAGAACACTGATCAGACCTCAACACAGCCTCGGGCGCCCCGCCCGGAGACCATTCAAGGAAAGGTAACAACGTGGACGCAACCACCGTTCTCGCGGAAATCAGCGGATCGATCGCGACGGTCGGCTACGGCCTCGCCGCCATCGGCCCCGCCATCGGCGTGGGCATCGTCGTCGGCAAGACGATCGAGGGCGTCGCCCGTCAGCCTGAGCTGGCCGGCCGCCTCCAGGTCCTCATGTGGATCGGTATCGCCTTCACCGAAGCGCTCGCCTTCATCGGCATCGCCACCGGCTTCATCTTCGGCTTCTGAGCCTCTTCACACCCCCGACTCAAGGAGGCACTGTGCTTCACGCACTGCTGACGGCCGCGGCCGAGGGAGAAGAAGCGGCACCGAACCCGCTCCTTCCCGAGGTCTACGACCTCGTCTGGTCATCGGTCATCTTCGTCGTGCTGCTCGTCTTCTTCTGGATCTACGTGCTCCCGCGCGTCCAGAAGCTGCTCGACGAGCGTGCCGAGGCGATCGAGGGCAACATCGCGAAGGCCGACGAGGCGCAGCGCAAGGCCGAGGCGGCACTCGAGGAGTACACCGCCCAGCTGGCCGATGCGCGCACCGAAGCCGGTCGCATCCGCGAGACCGCCCGCGAAGACGGCAAGAAGATCGTCGCCGAGGCGAAAGAGACGGCCACGTCCGAAGCCGCCCGCGTCACCGCAAGCGCCCAGGCGCAGATCGACGCGGAGCGCCAGTCGGCGCTCGTGTCGCTCCGCTCCGAGGTCGGCGGCATCGCGGTCGATCTCGCGTCGGGCGTCGTGGGCGAGTCGCTCACCGACGACGCGAAGGCCAAGGCCGTGGTCGACCGCTTCCTCGCCGACCTCGAGGCCTCGCAGGCCGCGGCCGGAGGGACGAAGTAGCCGATGGGTAGCGCAACGAGAGAGGCCCTCGCGGGCTCACGCGCCGCACTCGCGACGTCCGGCGCGGCCGAACTCGCGACCGCGGGCGACCTCCTCGCCGCGGCCCGCGTGATCGGGGCCACGCCGCACCTGCGGACGGCCCTCACCGACACCGAGGCCGACGGCTCGCAGAAGCGCGCGCTCGTCGAGCGGGTGTTCGGCGGTCGCGTGTCGGCGGGCGCCGCCGGGTTGCTCGTGAGCGCGGCATCGCAGCGCTGGTCGAGCGGCGACGACTTCCTGGCCGGACTCGAGGAGCTCGGATTCCGGGCTGCCGCGATCTCCGCCGGCGACGTCGAACTCGACGCGGAGCTGTTCGCGTTCGAGCGCACGGTCGCGAGCGACGCAGAGCTCGAGCTCGCGCTCGGGTCGAAGCTCGGCTCGGCCGAGGCGAAGACGAAGCTCGTCGACCGCCTCCTCGACGGCAAGGCCTCGCCTGCGACCGTCGTGATCCTGCGTCACCTCGTGCAGCAGCCTCGCGGCCGCCGCATCGGCGAGATGCTCCGCGGCGCCGCCGCGGTCGTGGCCGACCAGCGCGGCTTCGACGTCGCGAAGGTCACCTCGGCCGTCCCGCTCACGTCCGACCAGCTGGCCCGACTCGAGCGCACCCTTTCGGTGCGCGCGGGTCGTCGCATCCGGTTCGACACCGTCGTCGATCCCGCCGTCCTCGGCGGGGTCCGCGTGCAGATCGGCGATGACGTCATCGACGGCAGCGTCGCCAGCCGCCTCAGCGACTTGAGGCAGAAGCTCGCCGGCTGACGCCGGCTGAACACGACCGGCGTGCTGCGCCGCGACAGACCGTAGCTGTACAGGCCAGTACAGGAACACAGGGCCTGGCCCACAGGAATAGGAAATGGCAATGGCAGAACTCTCCATCAGCCCCGACGAGATCCGTTCGGCTCTCTCGGAGTTCGCCGCGGCGTACGAGCCCGGCGCGGCCCAGAAGACCGAGGTCGGATACGTCTCCGACGCGGCCGACGGCATCGCCCACGTCGAGGGCCTGCCCTCGGTCATGGCGAACGAGCTCGTCCGCTTCGCGGATGGCACGCTCGGCCTCGCGCTCAACCTCGACGAGGACGAGATCGGCGTCGTCGTGCTCGGCGAGTTCACCGGCATCGAAGAGGGCATGGAGGTGACCCGCACGGGCGAGGTCCTCTCGGTTCCCGTCGGCGAGGGCTACCTCGGCCGTGTCGTCGACCCGCTCGGCAACCCGATCGACGGTCTCGGCGAGATCACCGGCATCGAAGGCCGTCGTGCCCTCGAGCTGCAGGCGCCCGGCGTCATGCAGCGCAAGTCGGTGCACGAGCCGCTCCAGACCGGCATCAAGGCGATCGACGCCATGATCCCCGTCGGCCGCGGCCAGCGCCAGCTCATCATCGGCGACCGCCAGACCGGCAAGACGGCCATCGCGATCGACACGATCATCAACCAGAAGGCCAACTGGGAGTCGGGCGACCCGAACAAGCAGGTGCGCTGCATCTACGTCGCCATCGGCCAGAAGGGCTCGACGATCGCCTCCGTCAAGGGCGCGCTCGAAGACGCCGGCGCCATGGAGTACACGACGATCGTCGCCGCTCCCGCGTCCGACCCGGCCGGCTTCAAGTACCTCGCGCCGTACACCGGCTCGGCCATCGGCCAGCACTGGATGTACGACTCGAAGCACGTCCTCATCATCTTCGACGACCTGTCGAAGCAGGCCGAGGCCTACCGTGCCGTGTCGCTCCTCCTCCGTCGTCCGCCGGGACGCGAGGCGTACCCCGGCGACGTCTTCTACCTGCACTCGCGGCTCCTCGAGCGCTGCGCGAAGCTGTCCGACGAGCTCGGCGCGGGCTCGATGACGGGTCTGCCCATCATCGAGACCAAGGCCAACGACGTCTCGGCGTACATCCCGACCAACGTGATCTCGATCACCGACGGCCAGATCTTCCTCCAGTCCGACCTGTTCAACGCCAACCAGCGCCCCGCTGTCGACGTCGGCATCTCGGTCTCGCGAGTCGGCGGCGACGCACAGGTCAAGTCGATCAAGAAGGTCTCGGGCACGCTGAAGCTCGAGCTCGCCCAGTACCGCTCGCTCGAGGCGTTCGCGATGTTCGCATCCGACCTCGACGCAGCGAGCCGTCGTCAGCTCGCGCGCGGCGCCCGCCTCACCGAGCTCCTCAAGCAGCCGCAGTACTCGCCGTACCCCGTCGAGGAGCAGGTCGTCTCGATCTGGGCCGGCACGAACGGCAAGCTCGACGAGGTCCCGGTCGAAGACATCCTGCGCTTCGAGCGCGAGTTCCTCGACTACCTCGGCCGCAACACCGACGTGCTCACGGTCCTCCGTGACACGAACGTGCTCGACGACGCGACCGTCGCGAAGCTCGAGTCGGGTGTCGACGCCTTCAAGCTCGAGTTCCAGACCGGTGAGGGCAAGCCCCTCGCGTCGGTCGGCCGCGAAGAGTTCGAAGCCATCGCCGAAGAGGACGTCAACCAGGAGCAGATCGTCAAGGGCCGCCGCTAAGGCGGTCAGGCGAGTCCTCGGACGCTAGGGATACAGGAGAGACATGGGAGCGCAACTTCGGGTCTACCGGCAGAAGATCAAGTCTGCCCAGACGACGAAGAAGATCACGAAGGCGATGGAGCTCATCGCCGCCTCGCGCATCCAGAAGGCGCAGGCTCGCGTCGCGGCGTCCACGCCGTATTCGCAGGCCATCACCCGTGCCGTGTCGGCCGTTGCGACGTACTCCAACGTCGACCACGTGCTGACCACCGAGCCCGAGAAGATCGAGCGCGCGGCCGTCGTGATCCTCACGTCGGACCGCGGCCTCGCGGGCGCGTTCAACTCGCAGGTGCTCCGCGAGGCGGAGGAGCTCAGTGAGCTTCTCCGCACGCAGGGCAAGGAGGTCGTCTACTTCCTCGTGGGCCGGAAGGCGGTCGGGTACTTCCAGTTCCGTCGCCGCGGCTTCGAGCAGCAGTGGGTCGGCTCGTCCGAGAACCCCGAGTTCGATCTCGCGAAGGAGATCAGCGACGCGGTGCTCGAGGCGTTCCTGCGGGATGCCTCCGACGGCGGCGTCGACGAGATCCACATCGTCTACAACCGCTTCGTGAGCATGATGACGCAGACCCCCTCGGTCGTGCGCCTGCTGCCGCTCGAGGTCGTCGAGGGCGTCGAAGAGCCCGACTCGGCCGTACAGCCGCTGTACGAGTTCGAGCCCGACGTCGAAACCGTGCTCGACGGGCTGCTCCCGGTGTACATCGAGAGCCGCATCTTCAACGCACTGCTGCAGTCGGCCGCTGCGAAGCACGCCGCGACGCAGAAGGCGATGAAGTCGGCGAGCGACAACGCCGACAAGCTCATCACCGACTACACGCGCCTTGCGAACAACGCGCGCCAGGCCGAGATCACGCAGCAGATCTCCGAGATCGTGGGCGGCGCCGACGCGCTGGTGTCCGCCAAGTAGCAATCCAGGAAAAGAGAAGCAGAATGACTGACACCGCAACCGCGCCGGTCGCCGAGTCGAAGGCCGGCACCGTCGGCCGCATCGCCCGTGTCACGGGCCCCGTCGTCGACATCGAGTTCCCGCACGACTCGATCCCCGACATCTACAACGCGCTCAAGACCGAGATCACGATCGGCGACGAGACGAGCGTCCTCACGCTCGAGGTCGCGCAGCACCTCGGCGACGACGTCGTCCGTGCGATCGCGCTCAAGCCGACCGACGGCCTCGTCCGCGGCCAGGAGGTCACCGACACCGGCGCACCCATCTCGGTGCCCGTCGGCGACGTCACCAAGGGCAAGGTCTTCAACGTCATCGGCGAGGTCCTCAACGGCGAGCCCGGCGAGACCGTCGAGATCACCGAGCGTTGGCCGATCCACCGCAAGCCCCCGGCATTCGACCAGCTCGAGTCGAAGACGCAGCTCTTCGAGACCGGCATCAAGTCGATCGACCTCCTCACGCCGTACGTGCAGGGTGGAAAGATCGGCCTCTTCGGCGGTGCCGGCGTCGGCAAGACGGTCCTCATCCAGGAGATGATCCAGCGCGTCGCTCAGGACCACGGCGGTGTCTCGGTGTTCGCCGGCGTCGGCGAGCGCACCCGTGAGGGCAACGACCTCATCCACGAGATGGAAGAGGCGGGCGTCTTCGACAAGACCGCCCTCGTCTTCGGCCAGATGGACGAGCCGCCGGGGACGCGTCTTCGCGTCGCCCTCTCGGCCCTCACGATGGCCGAGTACTTCCGCGACGTGCAGAAGCAGGACGTGCTGCTCTTCATCGACAACATCTTCCGCTTCACGCAGGCGGGTTCCGAGGTGTCGACGCTGCTCGGCCGCATGCCCTCCGCCGTGGGCTACCAGCCGAACCTCGCCGACGAGATGGGTCTCCTCCAGGAGCGCATCACCTCGACGCGCGGTCACTCGATCACGTCGCTCCAGGCGATCTACGTCCCCGCCGACGACTACACCGACCCGGCGCCCGCGACGACCTTCGCCCACCTCGACGCGACCACCGAGCTTTCGCGTGAGATCGCCTCGAAGGGTCTGTACCCCGCGATCGACCCGCTCACCTCGACGAGCCGCATCATGGACCCCCGTTACCTGGGCGCCGACCACTACCGCGTCGCGACGACGGTCAAGCAGATCCTCCAGAAGAACAAGGAGCTTCAGGAGATCATCGCGATCCTCGGTGTCGACGAGCTCTCCGAGGAAGACAAGATCACCGTGGCCCGCGCGCGCCGCATCCAGCAGTTCCTCTCGCAGAACACCTACATGGCGAAGAAGTTCACGGGTGTCGAGGGCTCGACGGTTCCGCTCAAGGACACGATCGAGTCGTTCGACGCGATCGCCCGCGGCGACTTCGACCACGTGGCCGAGCAGGCGTTCTTCAACGTCGGCCCGATCTCCGACGTCGAAGAGAACTGGGCTCGCATCCAGAAGGAGAACGGCTGATCATGGCTGCGCTCAACGTGAGCGTCGTCTCGGCCGACCAGGAAGTCTGGTCGGGCGAGGCGGCCATGGTGATCGCGCGCACCGTCGAAGGCGAGATCGGCATCCTGCCGGGTCACGAGCCGCTGCTCGCGATCCTCGCCCAGGGCGAAGTGCGGGTGACGCTGCCCGGCGGCGAGAAGCTCACGGCCGACGCGGCCGACGGCTTCCTTTCCGTGCAGTCGAACGTCGTGCAGGTCGTCGCCTCGCGCGCTGCACTCGTCTGAGGGGGTCGGGGTGCCGGGGGAGCTACCCATCGACCGTCAGTTCGGTGACCTGAGCGTCACCCAACTCATCGTCATGGCCGGGTTGCCGGGAGCGGGTAAGTCGACGATCGGAGAGATCGTCGGCGCCCGCCTCGGCGCCACGGTCGTGTCGGTCGACCCGATCGAGTCGGCGATCCTCCGTGCGGGGATCGATGCAGACCAGCCGACGGGTCTGGCGGCATATCTCGTCGCCGAAGAGATCGCTCGCAAAGAGCTGCTCGCGGGGCGCACGGTCATCGTCGATGCCGTGAACGCCGGCGAAGCCGCCCGGCTGCAGTGGCGCGATCTCGCGGCCGAGACCGATGCGCGTCTGCGTGTCGTCGAGGTCGTCTGCTCCGACGAGCGGGTGCATCGTGAGCGGCTCGAGAAGCGCGAGCGCGGGCTTCCGCATCTCGAGGAGACGACGTGGCGCGCCGTCGAGCAGAGCCTCGAGGGCTACGCCCCGTGGGTCGGCCCGTGCGCCAAGCTTCCGCGGGTCACGATCGACAGCGTGGAGTCCCTGGGGGTCAACGTCGACGCGGCGCTCGCGTTCATCGTCTCCTGATGCTGTTGCTGCTGCCGCCGTCCGAGACCAAGCGCGACGGCGGTGAGGGCGGTGTGCTCGCGCTCGAACGGTTGTCGTTCGACGAGTTCACGCCGATCCGCGCGGCACTCGTCGATGCCGTGACCGAGCTCGCCGGCGATCCTGACGCGATGATGCGGGCGCTCAAGCTCGGGCCTCGTCAGGCGGTCGAGGTGACGCGGAATGCGGCACTCGCAGTCTCGCCCACGATGCCGGCCATCGATCGGTACACGGGGGTGCTCTACGACGCGCTCGACGCGCCGACGCTCGACGATTCCGCCCTCGCGTACGCCGGTGAGCATGTCTTCGTGCATTCCGCGTTGTTCGGTCTCGTCGGTGCGCTCGATCCCATCCCGGCCTATCGCCTGTCGCATGACTCGCGGCTGCCCGGCCGTCGCCTGCGCGACGAGTGGCGCGCACCGATCGCGTCGACGCTCGCGGCTCACGACGGTGTGATCGTCGACCTCCGTTCGGAGGGATACGTCGGCCTCGGCCCGGCGACTTCACGCGAGGGATCGCACTTCGTGCGTGTCGTCGCCGAAGACGAGAGCGGTCGCAAGCGCGCCCTCAACCACTTCAACAAGCGTGCGAAAGGCCTCTTCACGCGGGCGCTCCTCGAGCAGCGACCTGCGATCGAATCCATCGACGACCTGCTCTCGTGGGCGGCGTCGGCTGGGATCGGCCTCGGTTTCGCCGACCGCGATGCCGATGCCGACCCGGCCGGCGACCGCTCCGGGATGGAACTCGAACTCGTCGTCTGAAGAGACCGGCAGCCCGCAGCGGGCCGCGGCAGCTTAGTTCGGGGCGCCCGCCCGGAAGCACCCCGCCAGGTGGTCGTCGACCATCCCGCACGCTTGCATGAGCGCATACATGGTCGTCGGCCCGACGAATCGGTAGCCGCGCTTTCGGAGCTCTTTGCTCATCGCGGTCGACTCGGGTGTGACTGCGGGAACGTCTCCGAAGTGCACGGGGCGGGCGACGCGCGGCGGGGGAGCGAAGCTCCAGAGCAGGTCGTGGAGGGGGAGCTCGAGTGCGAGGGTCGCCCGCGCATTCTGGATGGTGGCTTCGATCTTGCCGCGGTGCCGGATGATGCGGGCGTCGCCGAGGAGCCGTTCGACATCCGCTTCGGTCATGGCAGCGACCCGAGCGGGGTCGAAGCCATGGAAGACCTCGCGGAACGCCTCGCGGCGGCGGAGGATCGTGATCCACGAGAGCCCCGCCTGGAAACCTTCGAGGCAGAGCTTCTCGAAGAGCCGGATGTCGTCGTGCTGGGGAGTGCCCCACTCTTCGTCGTGGTAGCGCCGGTACTCGGGGTCGGAGGCACCCCAACGGCAGCGGGCGAGCCCGTCGTCGCCGACGACGAGGTCGGAGGGCGGGATGACGCTCACGCGGCGAAGCCGATGTGCTCGTGCCCGAGGAGCCAGAGCTTGGTCGGGATGCCCTCGCCCGCCGAGTAGCCGGTGATGCGCCCGTCGGAGGCGAGCACGCGGTGGCAGCCGACGAGGATGGGCACGGGATTGGCGCCGACGGCGCCGCCGATCGCGCGGGCGGAGCCCGGCTTGCCGACGGCAGCGGCGAGGGCGCCGTACGAAGTGGCTTCGCCCCAGCCGAGTCGGGCGAGCTCGGCCCACACGGCCTGCTGGAACGGGGTGCCCGAGAGACGGACGGGCACGTCGAACGTCGTGCGGGCGCCCGCGAAGTACTCGGCGAGTTGGGTGCGTGCGAGTTCGAGCACGGGGTTCAGGCGTTCGGGGAGATCGTCGTGAGGGAGCGCGCCGTCGTGCTCGATGTCGAGCGAGACGACGGCTTCGCGGTCGGCGACGAGCTCGATGCGCCCGATGGGGGTGTCGAGTCGGGTGAGATACGCGTCGGTCATATCCCCGAGCGTAATCGCGACCGCCGACGGCGGCTCGCGGGAATCGGACATCGCGTGGACAGCTCCCGCGATGCGCCGGATGTGGAGGAGTCGTGCGATGACACGGCGGCCGAGGCATCCGGAATGTCGCCCTACGCTGGGGGATGAGCGCTCTCGAGTACCGTTCCCTCGGTTCCAGCGGCCTTCGCGTCTCGGCGGTGGGCCTCGGCGGCAACAACTTCGGCCGGGTCGGCACTGCGACCGAGACCCAAGAGGGCACGAACGCCGTCGTCGATGCCGCCCACGACGCGGGCGTCACGTTCATCGATACCGCCGACATCTACGGTGGCGAATACGGACTCAGCGAGACGCTCCTCGGCAACGCGATCCGGGGCCGCCGCGACGAGTTCGTCATCGCCACGAAGTTCGGGCACGCGCAGATCCCGTCGCCGGTGCCGTCGTGGGGCGCGAGAGGCTCGCGCCGATACATCCGTCTCGCCGTCGAAGGCTCGTTGCGCCGACTGCAGACCGAGTGGATCGATCTGTACCAACTCCACACGCCCGACCCGAACACGCCGATCGCCGAAACGATCGCGGCGCTCGACGAGCTCGTGCGCGAGGGCAAGGTGCGCTATATCGGCCACTCGAACCTGCCGGCATGGCAGATCGCGGAGGCGGAGTTCGTCGCGCGCGAACTGGGCGCCGTCCACTTCGTCTCGGCACAAGACGAATACAACCTCCTCCGGCGCGGCGTCGAGCGCGAGGTGCTCCCGGCCGTCCGGCATCTCGGCCTCGGGTTCCTGCCCTATTTCCCGCTGCAGAACGGCCTCCTGACCGGGAAGTTCCGCCGCGATGACAACCCGGCCGACACGCGCATCATGCGCCAGCGGCAGTACCTCGTGACGGATGCTCCGTGGGAGGTGCTGGATCGCTACCGCGCGTTCTGCGACGAGCGCGGCGTGACGATGCTCGAGGCCACCTTCGGGTGGCTGCTCGCCCAGCCGGCGCTCTCGAGCGTCATCGCGGGAGCGACGAAGCCCGAGCAGATCGCGCAGAACGCGGCGGCCGGGGCATGGCGGCCCGATGCCGCCGAGGAGGCCGAGATCTCGGAGATCTTCGCCGGGTTCTGAGTCGCGGTCGCGCGTCGTCCGACCGAGCGGTCCTCCACACCGTGCCGGTCGCGGAATCGGTCCACGTTCGGCTTCCGACGGACGAAGCGGCGGATGTCACGGCGGCATGCTCGCGACATGACGACCATCATCCGCGCCGAAGCGGCGCACGACTTCCTCGCCCTTCTTCCGTCACTCGCCGGCTACCGACCCGCGCGTTCCCTCGTCGCGGTCGCCTTCTCGGGCAATCGCACGGCGGGGGTCATCCGATTCGACCTGCCTGCGAAGGTCGACGACCGGCAGCGGCTCGCCGAACGGGTCGTCGCGATGCTGTGCCGGCTCCCCGACGTCGACGCACTCGTGCCCGTCGTCTATTCCGATGCGCGGTATCGCGGCGCCGCGGCGGCAGGGGAGCGCGAGTTGCTGCGCCGGGTCGCCGATCGCGCCGACGACGCGGGGTTCCACGTCCGCGACGTGCTGCGTGTCGCGCGCGACGCGTGGGGGTCGCTCCTCGACGCCGGGACGCCTGCAGCCGGGCGTTCGCTCGCGCTCATCGACGAGAGCCCGGCCGCCGCGCATCCCGTGCTGCGCGGGCGCGGGATCGCTTCACCTGAGGGGGCGGCCGAGCTGCCCGAGGTGCGGCCCGAGGAAGTTGCCGAGGTCGCACGCGTGCTCGCCTTGGTCGACGAGGAGCCGGGCGGCCTGCTCGACCGTCTGGGCGACGCAGCCGATCCCGTGACGTTCGTGGAGCGGCTGGTCGGCGATGCCCGTTCGGAGAGGAAGGACGAGTCGCTCGTGTGGACGCTCTCGGAAGCCGAGGCGAGCGCATGGTTCGTCCATCTCGCGGAGCGGCCGGCCATCCGCGACGCGATGATGCTCCAGATCGGGTTCGGCGAGGAGGTCGGAGCGGTCGCGATGGATGATGCGTTCGACACCATCGACAGGGCGGAGGAAGCCGGGCTCTCCGTCGACGACTTCGTCCGACGCGAGACCCGTCGTGGTGGAGGCGGACTCGCCACGACCATCGTCGTCTCGAATCTGATGCTCGGACTCACGAGCGAACGTCCCGATGTCGAGCGCGTCGAGCGCGGCCTCGAGCACGTCAAGCGGGCGATCGCCCTCGCACCCGAGGCGCAGCGCCCGCCGGCGCTGTGCATCGCGGCGTGGCTGTCGTGGTCGCTCGGGCGCGGCTCGGCAGCGTGGGCGTTCCTCGAGCGGAGCGCGGCGATCGATCCCGAGCACTCGATGACGGCACTGCTGTCGGCGTACTTCGGTTCGGGCGCGCTGCCCGAGTGGGCGTTCACGGCCCCGACCGACCGACGGGCCGCGTGAGCGGGTGCGCTCCGGGCGGCGCACGGCGGCGGAGTCAGTGTCCGACGAGCGGGCCGATCGCGCGCGCGATGAGCGACGGCCGATGCGTCACGCGTTCTTCGACGTCGGCGAGCGTCGTGCCGAGGAGACCGAGGTTCGCCCCCGCGAATCGGAACGGCTCGGGCTCCCAGAGCGGCGAGCGGTGATTCGTCCACGGCAGGCGCGTGAGCGCGCTGTCGCAACCGAGCACGAGGTCGGCGAGCGTGCGGCCCGCGAGGTTCGTCGTCGAGAGGCCGTCGCCGACGTACCCGCCCGCGAATCCGACGCCCGTCTTCGGGTTGTAGCTCGCCGTCGCGTGCCAGTCCCGTGCGACCCCGAGCGGGCCGCCCCAGCGGTGCGTGACGCGCGCATCCCTGGCGGCGGGGAAGAGGTCGTCGAGCGCGTTCCGCAGGTGCGCGAACACGCGATCGACGCGCTCGTAGTCGGGGGAGACCGCACTGCCCCAGTGATAGGCCGCACCGCGCCCGCCGAACGCGAACCGGTCATCGGCCGTGCGCTGCCCGTAGACGAGGAGGTGCCGGTAGTCGCTGAAGGTCTGCCCGTGCTCGATCCCGATGTCGCGCCACACCGACTCGGGGAGCGGTTCGGTCGCGATCATGAGCGAGTAGAGCGGCAGGATGCGTCGGCGCACGCGCGGGAGCGCCGGGCCGTAGCCCTCGGTCGCGATGATCACATGCCGCGCGCGCACGGTGCCGTGTGGCCCCGCAGTGCCGTCATCGACGCCGCTTCCGCCGCCGTCGCCCAGCGCCCGGAACCTGACCTGTCCCGCCGTCCAGTCGAGCACCTCGGTGCGTTCGAACAGCAGGACGCCGAGCGATTCGACGACGCGGGCGAGGCCGCGCACGAGCTTGCCCGGGTGCACGCGCGCGCACGCGGGATCGAAGGCGGCGGATGTCTCGTGGCCGGCGATCCCGCGGACGCCGAACCGTCGTCCGACCTCGTCGGCGTTCCAGTACTCGAGCCGGTCGACGCCGAACCGCGTCGCCTCGTCGACCTCGGCCCGTGCCGCCACATCTTGCACGGCGGAGCGCGCGAAGAGCACCGTGCCGCCGCGCACGAAGTCGCAGTCGATCCCCTCGGCCGCGGCGACCCGCCCGACCTCGTCGACCGTATCGATCATCGCCCGGCGCATCGCGACCGCGGCGTCGCGGCCGTGGGTGCGTTCGAGCGAAGCCGTCGAACGGGGGAACAGCGCCGAGCACCACCCGCCGTTCCGCCCCGACGCCCCGAAGCCCGCGATCTCGCGTTCGAGCACGGCGATGCGGAGCGACGGGTCGGCCTTCGCGAGCGAGTACGCCGTCCAGAGCGCCGTCAGGCCCCCGCCGACGAGGCATACGTCGACGTGGAGGTCGGTCGTGAGCGACGGGCGCGGGCGGAGTTCGTCGAGCCCCGAGACCACGAGGTCGTCGAGCCAGAAGCTCGCGCGGCGCGCACGCTCGGTCGAGGCATCCGCGCCGTTCGTCGGGACGCGACCCACCTCAGAGCCGGTTCGACGCTTCGGTCAAGACGCTCCGGAGGATCTGCTCGATCTCCTGGAACTCGGCGGGCCCGATCGTGAGCGGCGGCGCGAGCTGGATGACGGGGTCGCCGCGGTCGTCGGCGCGGCAGTAGAGGCCGGCGTCGAAGAGCGCCTTCGAGAGGAAGCCGCGGAGCAGTCGCTCGGACTCGTCTTCGTCGAAGGTCTCGCGCGTGGCCTTGTCTTTGACGAGCTCGATGCCGAAGAAGTAGCCGTCGCCGCGCACGTCACCGACGATCGGGAGGTCGAGGAGCTTCTCGAGCTCGGCGCGGAAGAGCGGCGAGTTCTCGCGCACGCGCTCGTTGAGCCCTTCTTCCTCGAAGATGTCGAGGTTCTCGAGCGCGACGGCCGCCGACACGGGATGCCCGCCGAACGTGTAGCCGTGGGAGAAGCTCGTGCTGCCCTTCGAGAACGGCTCGTAGAGACGATCGGAGACGATCGTGGCGCCGATGGGGGAGTACCCGCTCGTCATGGCCTTCGCGCACGTGATCATGTCGGGCTCGTAGCCGTACGCGTCGCACGCGAACATGTGCCCGATGCGGCCGAACGCGCAGATCACCTCATCCGAGACGAGGAGCACGTCGTGCCGGTCGCAGATCTCGCGCACACGCTGGAAGTAGCCCGGCGGCGGCGGGAAGCATCCGCCCGAGTTCTGGACGGGCTCGAGGAAGACCGCGGCGACCGTCTCGGGGCCCTCGAAGAGGATCATCTCCTCGATGCGGTCGGCCGCCCACCGCCCGAACGCCTCGGGGTCGGTCGGCGCGCCCGCCTCGGCGGCGCGGTAGATGTTCGTGTTCGGCACTCGGAACCCGCCCGGCGTCACGGGCTCGAACATCTCTTTCATGGCCGGGATGCCCGTGATCGCGAGGGCGCCCTGCGGCGTGCCGTGGTAGGCGACCGCGCGCGAGATGACCTTGTGCTTGGTGGGCCTGCCCTGGAGCTTCCAGTAGTACTTCGCGAGCTTGAAGGCCGTCTCGACCGCCTCGCCGCCGCCCGTCGAGAAGAACACATGGTTGAGCGCGCCCGGCGCGTAGCCTGCGAGCCGGTCGGCGAGTTCGATCGCCGCGGGATGCGCATACGACCAGATCGGGAAGAACGCGAGCTGCTCGGCCTGCTTCGCCGCGGCCTCGGCGAGCCGCTTGCGCCCGTGCCCGGCGTTCACGACGAAGAGCCCCGCGAGCCCGTCGAAGTAGCGCTTGCCGTGGATGTCGAAGATGTGGTGGCCCTCGCCCCGCACGATGACGGGAACCCCCTGCTCCATCGTCGACTGGCGGGCGAAATGCATCCACAGATGGTCTTTCGCCATCTGCTGGAGGGTCCCGTCGTCCTGGATCCGTCCGGTCATCGAGTGCCTTCCCGTCGCGGGCCGCGCTTCAGCGCGTGCCCCAGTTGTAGAACTGCTTCTGCAGCTTGAGGTAGACGAACGTCTCGGTCGTCTGCACGCCGTCGAGGGCGCGGATGCGTTCGTTCAAGAGCTCGAGCAACTGGTCGTCGTCCTCGCAGACGACCTCGGCGAGCACGTCGAAGCTGCCGGCCGTGAGGACGACGTAGTCGATCTCGGGGATCTCCGCGAGCTCTTCGGCGAGCCGACGCGTGTCGCCTGCGGCGCGCACGCCGATCATCGCCTGACGGGTGAACCCGAGCTGCATCGGATCGGTCACCGCGACGATCTGCATGACTCCGGCCTCGGTGAGCCGCTGCACGCGCTGACGCACGGCGGCCTCGGAGAGGCCGACGGCCTTGCCGATGTCGGCGTACGAACGCCGCCCGTCGGCCTGGAGCTGCTCGATGATGGCCTTCGAGACGTCGTCGAGCTGCACCGGACGTTGCAGGGAACGCGAGTGGGGCGCCATGGCCTGATTGTGACAGTCGCGGATGTCTCGGGCAAGGGATTCCGTCGTCTGCATGCATCTCGACTGACGATTTCGTCGGAACGGCGCGCGTGCGAGGCATCCGTCGCCGTCGATGCGGGACGACGGGACCGCGCGTCGATGCCAGACTTGGCGACATGGTCGATGGGATCGTGCGAGGCGCGCGCGAGTCGGGCGCGGGCGTCTGGGACGTCGTCGTCGGCACCCGGTTCATCGTCGCGCTCGATTCACCCGCGCCCGACCACGCGATGGCCGCGCTCACCGCCGCCGCGACGGACGACCGGGCGACCCTCGAAGGGATCGTCGGCTGCATCCCGCTCGGCGCCTCGGGCGTCGCCTCGTTCGGACTCGTGTGGTGGCCGCCCGAAGGCGGCCCGATCACGGTCGTCGTGCGCGGCGAGGGCGCGGTCGACCTCGCCTCGCCCGGAGGGCGGCGCCGGCTCGACTCCAAGGGCATCACGCCGTGGCACCTCGCGGAGTTCCGCGATGTGACGGCGTTGCGGATCGGCGGCGCCGGGAGCTCCCTCGACGCGCTCGACCTCCTGGGCGGCGGGTTCGCGGTCGGGCGCAGATCGGGGGTCGTCCGTGCGACGAGCGTCGCATGGCAGGCGTCCGACCCGGTCACGAACGCGCCTGAGGACGAGCCGAGCGGATGGGCGGCGTCGTCCGACGCGGAGCCCGAGCCCCGGCTCGCGCCGCGGTTCCGGATCGGCGACGGTGACGCGATCGAGGTCGCCGGGATCGTCCGCATCGGGCGCAGTCCTCAGCGGCCCAACGGGGCCACGGGCCCGGTCCGTCTCGTCTCCGTCGGCCGGGAGGCCGCCGAGGTGTCGGCCACGCACCTCGAACTCCGCCGCGAGGGGTCCCGGCTCGTCGCGACCGACCTCCGATCGACCAACGGCACCGTGCTCAGGACCGCCGCAGGAACCCGGCGGATGCGGACGGGCGAGTCGATCGTCGTCGTGCCGGGCACCGCCCTCGATCTCGGAAGCGATACCATCGTCGAGATCCTCCCTCCCCAGGATGATCGAGCGCTCCCGAACAGATGGGCCCCGGCGTGACGCAGATCGGCAACGGCAACCCCCGCTACGGGGTCACGCTGCCGAGCGGCGCCGAAGTGCGGCTGGCGTGGGCCGCGGTCACCCACACCGGACTCCGGCGGGAGGTCAACGAAGACAGCTTCGTCGCCCAACCGCCCATCTTCGCCGTCGCCGACGGCATGGGCGGCCACGCCGCGGGCGACTTCGCGAGCGCAGCGGTGGTCACCCGACTCGCCGAGCACGGCGGCCGGGTCTCGATCGGCACCGCCGAGATCGACGACGCGCTCGAGCGGGCCGTCGCCGACATGGGCCGCGGCAAAGGCGTCACCGACGAAGGCAGCGGCACGACCGTCACGGGCATCGCCCTCTCCGAGGTTTCGGGCGAACCCGCGTGGATCGTCTTCAACATCGGCGACTCGCGCGTCTACCGGGTCGTGGGCGGCGTGCTCGAGCAACTCACGGTCGACCACTCCGTCGTGCAAGAACTCGTCGACGCGGGCCAGATCACGCGCGAAGAAGCCGACACGCACCCGCACTCCAACGTCATCACGCGCGCGGTCGGGTTCCACGAACCGCCGCTGCCCGACTACCGGGCGATCGCGATCGAACCCGGCATGCGCCTGCTCGTGTGCTCCGACGGACTCACGAAAGAGCTCACCCCGTACGGCATCCGGCACTTCCTCCTCTCCAACCCGAAGGCCGAACGCGCCGCACGCGCACTCGTCGACGCGGCGCTCGGCAACGGCGGCCGCGACAACGTGACCGTCGTCGTCGTCGACGTCATCGCGGTGCAGGGCCCCCAGTCCGAGGCATCCGAGAGCTGACCCGACCTGGGTCGCGGCGAACGTCCGTACAATAGACCCACTTGGCGACGGCCCACCCAGGCCGCGCGCCCCGCAGACCGCTGGGGAGGATCGTGTCGAGGCGACTTCCGGCCACGCCGCCGAACCTGCCCGGCTTCGCCTTCGTGCGCGTGCTCGGGTCGGGCGGCTTCGCCGACGTGCACCTCTACGAGCAGAACATGCCGCGTCGGCTCGTCGCGGTCAAGGTGCTGCTCGCCGAGGTCGCGAGCGACGACGTGCGGCGGATGTTCCAGGCCGAGGTCAACCACATGGCGCGCCTCGCGAGCCATCCGTCGATCCTCACCGTCTACCAGGCAGGCGTCGCCGCCGACGGCAGACCGTATCTCGTCATGGAGTACTGCCACGCCGCGCTCGCGCAGCGCTACCGCATCACCCCTCTCCCGCTCGCCGAAGCGCTCGAAACCGGCGTCCGCATCGCGAGCGCCGCCGAAACGGCGCACCGCGAAGGCGTGCTGCACCGGGACATCAAGCCGTCGAACATCCTGACGACCGCGTTCGGACACCCCGTCCTCAGCGACTTCGGCATCGCCGCGACGCTCGCCGAAGCCGAACGCACCGCCTCGGTCGGGCTCTCCATCCCGTGGTCGGCGCCCGAAGTGCTGCGCGAAGACGCGCCGGCAGGGGTCGCGAGCGAGGTCTGGTCGCTCGGCGCCACCGTCTACTCCCTCCTCGCGGGGCGGAGCCCGTTCGAGGTCGAGGGAGGCGACAACGGATCCGCGGCGCTCGTCGCCCGCATTTCGCGGGCAAAGCCGCCGCCCATCGGTCGCCCCGACGTCCCAGCGAGCCTCGAGCAGGCGCTGCAGCGCGCGATGAGCCGCCGCCCCGAAGACCGCCCTGCGAGCGCCCTCGAGTTCGCGCGCGACCTCCAGGCGGTCGAGGAGGAGCTCTCGCTCCGTCAGACCCCGATCGACGCGGTCGTCGACGAGTGGGCCGACGGATTCGGCGCCGACCTCGACGACCGCACGCGCGTCGTCGGAGCGCCGACCGAAGCCGTGCACGTGCCTCGCCGCCGACGTCGCGCCGCCGCACACTCCGTCGCCGTCGCCTCGACGCCCGAAGTGCGCCCGTCCGAGCGCTCGGCGAGCGCACGCACGCGGTCGGCCGCCGCACTCCGCCGGGTCTGGGCCGTGTCGGCGGCCGCGGTCGCCCTCGTCGCCGTCGTCGCGACCGCGGTCGTCGTCGCCATCGCGCCGTGGAACGGCATCCCCACGGTCGGAGAGCTCCGCGCCGAGATCGACGGCGACACCGTCGCGTTCACCTGGGACGACCCCGGGATCGCGTCGGGCGACACCTATCTCGTGACGGTCGACGACGCCGTCGCCCCGGCGCAGCGCGCGACCGTGTACCTCGTCGACGCGTCCGGCCTCGACCGGGTGTGCGCGAGCGTCAGGGTCGCACGGGCCGGCAAGACCGGCGCGACCAGCCGCGAGCACTGCGTCGACCTGGACGAACCGGTCGGATGATGCGCTTCTCCGATCTCAAGGCGAAGCGCTCGACGGTCATCACGGGCGGGGCCGTCGCCGCCCTCGTCGGCCTCGTCGGCGGCGCCGCCCTCGTCTCGGGCGGCTACAAGGCCGAGCGCGTCGACCTCGGCGACGGGTCGGTCTGGGTCGTCAACGACCGGCTGCAGTCGGTGGGCCGAGCGAACACGATCGTCGACGAGCTGAACTCGGTCGTCGAGACGGGCGCGCCGCACGTCGAGCTGGTGCAGAGCGGGCGCACCGTGCTCGCCGTCGACCACGCCGCGGCGAACGTCGGCGTCATCGACCCGACGAGTTCGACGCTCCTCGACACCGTGCCGGTGCCGCCTGACGAGCCCCAGGTCGCGATCGCCGGCGCCAACGTCGTCGTCGCGTCCGCCGGCGACGTGTGGATCACGCCCGTCGACGGATTCGTCGACTTCGACCCCGACGACGATCCGTCGCTCCAGTTCGGCGCGCAAGCCGTCGTCTCGATCGACGGGGCCGGGATCGTGTTCGCGTACTCGCCCTCGACGGGCGTCGTCGAACGCGTCGACGCCGAGCGCTCGTCGGCCGTCTCCGGCAGTTGGCAGTCGGCGACGACCGACGCCGTCCCGCAGATCACCTCCGTCGACGGGCGCTGGGCGGTGCTCGACCCCGAATCCGAGACCCTCGCCCTCGAGGGGGGCTCGGTCGACCTCTCCGACGTGCTCGAGTCCGGGGACGATCCACTGCTGCAGAAACCGTCGGTCGACGGCACCCGGGTCGTGATCGGCACGCGGCGAGGGCTCGTGCTCGTCCCGCTCGACGGGACCGATCCGACGTTCGTCGCGGACGGGGCATCCGGACTCCCGGCGCAGCCCGTCCAACACGGCGGATGCCTCCACGCCGCATGGGCGGGCGGTACGGCCTGGCGGTCGTGCGACGGCTCGCCGGGCGCGTTCGTGCAGCTCGACGGCGGCATCGCGTCGACGTCGTTCGAGTTCCTCGAGAACGGCGACGCGCTCGTGCTCAACGACCCGCGTTCGGGCCTCACGTGGGCAGCGGCATCCGACCACGCGCTCATCGACAACTGGGACGAACTCGCCGACGAGGACCGCGCCGACGAAGAGGTCGAGCGCGACGACGACACGCAGCCTCCGACGCTCGAGCGCGCCCAATCCGACCCCGTCGCCGAGTCCGACGTCTTCGGCGCGCGGCCCGGACGGGCGACCCTGCTTCCCGTGCTCCTGAACGACTACGACCCGAACGGCGACGTCCTCGTCGTCGACTCCGTCGACGGCACGCTTCCCGACGGCGTGCGCCTCGACCTCGTCTCGGACCGGCAGCAAGTCCAGCTGACGCTGCCGGCGGATGCCTCGGGGTCGCTCGACTTCGGATACACGATCAACGACGGCCGGGGGGCCTCGGCGCGGGCGAGGGTGAGCGTCGAAGTGCGGAGCCCCGACCAGAACGGTGCGCCCGAGCAGCTTCGCCGCCCCTCGGCGATCGTCGAGACGGGCGACCGCGTCAGCGTGCCGGTGCTCGGCGAGTGGGTCGACCCCGACGGCGATCCCGTGTTCCTCCGCGGCGCGTCGATCGAGGGCGGGGACTTCGTGGGGGCCAGTCCCGACGGCGTCGTCGTCTTCGACGAGCGGCTCGGCACGCCCGGATCACGATCGGTCCTGCTCGCGGTGTCCGACGGTCGCGACACGGGCTCGGGGGCGCTCCGGATCGACGTCAAGGCCGCCGGGGAGGCCGAGCTCGTCGCCGAGCCCTTCGTCGTCCTCGCCAACGCCGGCGAAGAGGTCCGCATCGAACCGCTTCGGCACGTCCGAGGCGGATCGGGGCCGGTCCGTCTCGTGGACGTTCCGGCCAAGCCCGACGCGACGATCTCGGCCGATCTCGACGGCGGCGTCTTCCGGTTCACGAGCGACGACGTGCGGACGCATTATCTGGAGTACGCCGCGACCGACGGCATCCGGACCGTCACGGGCGTGATCCGGGTCGAGGTGCGGACTCCTCCCGAGCGCGCGACGACGCCCATCACGGTGCCGCACACGGCGTTCCTGAAGCCGCAAGAGGCGGCCGAGGTCGATGTGCTCGCGAGCGACATCGACCCGACCGGCGGCGTGCTCGTGCTCACGGGGCTCCCCGTCGACGCCGGCGAACTGGGCGTGCGCGCCGAGATCGTCGAGCACCGGATCCTCCGCGTCACCCTCGACCGCCCGCTCGAACTCGGTTCGACCGAGATCCGGTACCGCGTGAGCAACGGACTCGCGTCGGCCGACGGCGTCGTGACCCTCGTCGAGGTGCCCGTGCCCGAACGGCGCCAGCCGCCCGTCGCGGTGTCCGACCGGATCTCCGCCCGCACGGGCGACGTCGTCGACGTGCCCGTGCTCGCGAACGACGTCCACCCCGACGGGTACCCGCTCACGCTCGCCCAAGACCTCGTGCAGGCGCCCGAGCGGGGTCTTCTGTTCGTGGCGGGCGACCGGCTGCGGTACCTCGCCCCCGACGAGCCGGGCGAGTACCACGCCGCGTATCGCGTCGAAGGGCCCGACGGTCAGGGCGTCGAGACGACGGTCGAACTCCTCGTGCGACCGGCCGACCCCGAGACGAACTCGCCGCCCGTTCCGACGACGGTGACCGCGCGCGCGGTCGCCGGTGAGTCGATCCGCATCCCTATCCCGCTCGGGTCGACGGACCCCGACGGCGACTCGGTCGAACTCCTCGGCCAGAGCTCCAACCCCGAACGCGGCGTGGTCGCCGGGCGAGGCGCGGACTGGCTCGAGTACCGGGCGAGCGCGTACTCGCCGGGCACCGACACGTTCCGCTACGAAGTCGTCGACGCGCTCGGCGCGCGAGCCGTCGGGACGGTCCGTGTCGGCATCGCCCCGCGACCCGACACCGCCATGCCGCCCGTCGCGACGGCCGACACCGTGACGGTCAGACCCGGTCGTTCGGTCGCGGTGCGCGTGCTCGCGAACGACTCCGACCCCGAAGGCACGAGTCTCACGATCATCTCGACCGAGGCGATCGAAGGCGACGCCCGCGCCGAGATCGTCGACGACACCGTGGTGATCGACATCCCCGACGCGGAGGGGAGCTACTCGTTCCTGTACACCGTGCAGAACGCGAGGCTCGCGACGGCGTCGAACTACGTCAGGGTCGTCGCACGCGCGGATGCCCCGCTCGTGCGCCCCGAGGCATCCGACACCGTCCTCGGGCTCAGCGACATCATCGGGCGCGACACGGTCGACGCCGACGTCCTGCGGAACGTGTTCATCGCCGACGCCGACGTCGCCGACGCCCGCGTGACGCTCGTCGACCCCGACACCGTGGGCGCGCGCGTGCGCGCCGACGGCAGCATCCGCATCGACGTCGAGGCGAAGCGCCGGATCATCCCGTTCAGGGTGTCGCACCCCGACGACCCGACGCTCGGCGCGATCGCCCTCGTCCGGGTGCCCGGCCGCGACGACGCCGTGCCGCAGCTGCGCGCGGACGCGCCCGACGTGCGCGTCGAGAGCGGTGAAGAGGTGCGCATCGAACTCGACGACTTCGTCATCGCGGCATCCGGACGCCCCGTACGCCTGACCGATGCCGCGAGCGTGCGCGCCTCCCACAGCGACGACAGCGACCTCGTCGTCGACGAGGACACGCTGCGCTTCCGCAGCGCCGTCGGATACTTCGGTCCGGCGTCGCTCTCCTTCACCGTGACCGACGGCGAGACCCCCGACGATCCGACCGCGAGAACCGGCACCATCGTCATCCCGATCGACGTGCGACTGGCCGCGGGGCAACCGCCGGTCTTCCTCGGCACGGTCCTCGACTTCGAGCCGGGCGAGACGAAGACGATCGATCTCGGGGTGCTCACGAGCCATCCGTCGCCCGGCGCCGACGACGGACTCGTCTTCACCACCGGCCCGGTGCCGAACGACTTCGACGTGTCGCGCAACGGCGACGACCTCACGATCCACGCGTCGGAGCGGGCCGTTCAGGGCACGCGTTCGGCGCTGTCGATCGGCGTCTCGACCGGCACCGGCGTGGCCGGGACGGCGGGCATCATCGAGTTGCGCGTGGCGCCGTCGACGAAGCCCCTCGCCGATCCGGTGCCCGACGTCGCGGTCGCCGCGCGCGGCACGACGACGACGATCGACGTGCTCGCGAACGATCGCGCCGGGAACCCGTTCCCGAAGGTCCCGCTTCGCGTGGTCGGCGTGCGCGGAGTCGACGCCGACTCGCTGCCCGAGGGGGTCCGCATCGAACCGAGCGAGGACCGCTCGACCCTGACCGTCTCGGTCTCCCGCACCGCGGCGGCCGTCGACACGACCGTCCAGTACCAGGTCGCCGACGCGACGGGCGACCCGTCGCGCTTCACGTGGGGCCTCGTGACGGTGCAGGTGCAGGACCGCCCCGATCCGGTGACGGGCGCACGCGTCTCGGGATTCGGCGACCGCAGGCTCCAGGTCGAGTTCGGCGCCGGCGCCTACAACAACTCCGCGATCGCCGACTATCAGGTCACCCTGCTCGACCAGGCCACGCGCGAGCAGATCTCGACGACGGCGTGCACGGCGACGACGTGCTCCGTGCCGACGGCCGGCAACGGGCGCGATCACGCGGTCGTCGTGCGCATCCAGGCCCGGAACGCGATCGGTCTGAGCGATCCCGTCGAGGTGCCGACGGCGGTCTGGTCCGACGTCGTGCCCCCGGCGCCGGCCAGCCTGACGGTGCGTCCGCTCGACGGCGCGCTCAGGATCGAGTGGCCGCCCGTCGCGAGCACCGGCGGCTCGGGGGTGCGTGCGTACGTCGTCACCGTCGGCGGGGTGTCGGCGGAGGTCGGCGCCGCGGCCGCATGCACGGTGAGCGCCTGCACCTACGAGGCGAAGCAGCTCGCGAACGGCAGTCAGGTGCCCGTCGAGGTGAGCGCCCGCAACGACGCCTACCCGGCGCTCGCCGATTGGAACGGGGCGACCGCCGTCGCCACCCCCTTCGGGAGCCCCATCGCGGGCGCCGTGAGCGTCGCGGGCGACGCTGCGACGGGGACGGTGACGGTGTCGTGGTCGCCCTTCGACGGCAACGGCGACGCCGTCGCGGGCTACTTCGTGCAACGCCTCGTCGCGGGCGACGCGCGCGTGCCGACGGGACCGCAGGCGTGCCGCGTCTCGAGCCCGGCGCCCGGCGAGGTGATCGCGCCGACGGGCGGCGGCAACGTCGCCGAGATGGTCAGGACGGGGGCGGATGCCTCGAGCGTGCGGTTCTCGGGCGCCCTCCAGGAGTCCGCGACGTACTCGTTCGTCGTCTGGGCGTTCAACCGCGCGGGCTGTACGCACGGAGACGTCGTCGGCACGGTCGTGCGTCCGGCGCCCGGCGCGATCGGAGGGGTCGCGAGCGAGATGGGATGGCTCGGCGACACGACCTGGGACCGCTACATCTCGGGCGTCGACGGCGGTTCGTCGGTCGTGCAGATCGTCGCGGTCGACGCGGGCGGCGTGCGGATCGGCCAGCCGGCCTCCTTCTCGGGCACGGGGTGGCTTCGGGAGCTCCTGAACCGTCCGTACGGCGAGACGGCGTGGTTCCAGGTGCGCGCGTGCACCGTGTGGGGGTCGTGCGGGCCGTGGTCGCAGACCTTCCCTGCGGGGGAGAGCCCGACGCTCACGTTCGAGGTGCCGGGCCGCACGTGGAACGCGGGGATCATGACGTGGACGTGGGCGGGCCCGCCCGACAACCGCGGGCTGCCCGCAGCGTTCCGGTGCGGCGTCGAGGGCGACGAGACGGGCGTGGCATCGCAGACGCCCGTGGCGTGCATCGTGCCCGGGGCGACCTCGGAGTCGCGGGTCTGGTTTGATGTCGAGGTGGCCGGTGTCACGGCCCGATTCTGGAACCGTTGAGCGGGGACGCGGAGGACTGCGATGACGATGACGCACGAGGAGGCGACGCGGTTCGCCGCGGCGCTCGACCGACTCGTCGGCGCGGTCGAGGAGGTGCTGCTCGGCAAGAACCGGATCATCCGGCTCGCGTTCACGGCGCTCCTCAGCGAGGGGCACCTGCTCCTCGAGGACGTCCCGGGCACGGGCAAGACCTCGCTCGCGCGCGCGATGGCGCAATCGGTGTCGGGCACGAGCAACCGCGTGCAGTTCACCCCCGACCTGCTCCCCGGCGACATCACGGGAGTCACCGTCTACGACCAGCGCTCGGGGCGCTTCGACTTCCACCCGGGCCCGGTGTTCGCGAACATCGTGCTCGCGGACGAGATCAACCGGGCGAGCCCGAAGACGCAGTCGGCGCTCCTCGAGGTCATGGAGGAGGTGCAGGTCACCGTCGACGGTCAGACCCATCCCGTGGGGCAGCCGTTCATGGTCATCGCGACGCAGAACCCCATCGAACAGGCCGGCACGTACCGGCTGCCCGAGGCGCAGCTCGATCGGTTCCTCATGCGGTCCTCGATCGGCTACCCCGACCACGCGTCGACGATCCGCATCCTCGAAGGCGCCGACCAGCGCGCCCACCACGTCGTCGTCGAACCGCAGCTCACCCCGAAGAGGTCGCCGAGCTGGCGGCGGCCGCGCGCACGGTGTTCGTCGACCCGACGATCCACGACTACGTGTCGCGTCTCGTCGAGGCGACCCGAACCGCACGCGAGGTGCGACTCGGCGTGAGCGTCCGCGGCGCCCTCGCGCTCATCCGTGCGGCCAAGACCCACGCGGCGGGGCGCGGACGGCACTACGTCGTCCCCGACGATGTGAAGGCCCTCGCCGAGCCCGTGCTCGCGCACCGGCTCATCCTCGACGCCGAGGCCGAGTTCGACGGCGTGACCGCCTCGAACCTCATCGCGCAGGTCCTCATCGAGACTCCTCCGCCCTCCGCCCGGCAGGCCGGATGACGAACACCGCGCGCCCGAGCATCCCGCAGGAGGTCGAACGTCAGGGCCTCCTCGCGACGCTCATCGCGCGGATCGTCGCGTTCGGCGGGAGGGTCCGGCGTGCGGCGCGCGACGTGTTCCGCGCGGCGCGCACGGTCGTCACGCCGATCGGGTGGGCGGTCATCGCGGCGGCGGCCGTCGCGTTCGTCGTCGGCTACGGCTGGGGATGGGCCGAACTCGTCACGCTCGGATGGGGTCTCGCGATCGTCGCGGCGCTCGGGGCGCTGTGGCTCATCGGCACGGGCGCCTCGACGGTCGCGCTCAGCCTGCCGGTTCCGCGCGTGGCGGTCGGCGAACTCGCCGAGGCGCGGCTCGTCGCCGAGAACCCGGGGCATCGGCGGCTCGGGGGCGTGCAGCTCGAGTTGCCCGTCGGCGAGATCGTCATCGAGCGCGTGCTGCCCGCGCTCCCGCGCGGCGGCGTCGTCGACGAACGCATCCGCATCCCGACGGTGCGCCGCGGGATCGTCCCGGTGGGGCCCGCCCGCACCGTGCGCGCCGACCCCGTCGGGATCGTCCGCCGCGAGGTCGTGTGGTCCGATACGGCGCTCTTGCACGTGCATCCGCGCACGGTGCCGATCGCCGCGCTCTCGAGCGGATTCGTCCGCGACCTCGAAGGGTCTCCGACGCGCGATCTGACGTCGAGCGACATCGCCTTCCACGCTCTCCGCGAGTACGTGCCGGGCGACGATCGGCGGCACATCCACTGGCGGAGTTCGGCGAAGACCGGCACGTTCATGGTGCGCCAGTTCGAACAGACGCGGCGATCCCGGCTCATGGTCGTGCTCGACCTCGACACGGCGTCGTACCGCGACGACGACGAGTTCGAGCTCGCGGTGAGCGCCGCGGCATCGGTCGGGGCACGAGCCATCCGGGATGCCCGTTCGCTCACCTTCCTCGTGACGGCCCCCCTCGGCGGACGGATCGGCGTGCATGAGCTGCCGTCGGTCTCGCGGGATCGACTGCTGGACGCGCTCTGCCTCGTCGAGCGCGCCGAGCGCGTGGTCGGACTTGCCGACACGGCGCGCGCCGCCGCCGAGGCGCACAGCGGGGTGTCGCTCGCCTTCCTCGTCACGGGGTCGCGGCGTGGAGTGGGCGAACTCAGATCCGCCGCGGTGCGACTGCCGGCCGGCGTCGAGGTCATCGGCGTGCGGTGCGAGCCCGAGGGCGAGGCGACGGCGCGTCAGGCGGGTGGCTTGACGGTCTTCGGCATCGGCTATCTGGAGGACCTCCGCGCGATGCTCGCCAGATCGGCGGCGATCGCGTGAGCGCCGCGCGGTCCTGGACGCCGAGGAGCACGCCGGAGGCACGCACCGGGCGCGGGCGCAGGGTGCGCGAGGGTGCGCCCAAGCTTGCGCTCCGCCGGGATCCGCTGCCCGCGTGGGTCGACCTCCTGCTCCTCGCGATCCTCTTCGCCGCCGCGATGATCCCGTGGTGGCCCGTCTACGAGAGCCCGGCGTTCCTCACGGCGGCGACGGTGTCGGTCCTCGTCGGGTTCGCGATCGCCGCAGTGTGCGCGTACTCCCGATCGCCTGCCTGGGCGGTCGCCGTGGCGGTGGTCGCCGCGTACCTGTTCTTCGGGGTGCCGGCGGCGATCCCGTCGCGCGCCGCACTGGGGATCTTCCCGACGCCCGCCGGACTCGTCGACCTGGTCGGGGGCGCCGCCCTCTCCTGGAAGCAGCTCGTGACGGTGTCGGCGCCCGTCGGCTCGTACCAGGCCCTGCTCGTGCCGGTCTTCCTCCTCGGGCTCGTCGCCGCGACGGTGGCGGCCACGATCGCGCTCCGGACGAGGCATCCGGTCTTCGCCCTCATCCCGCCCGCGGCGGTATTCGCGGCCGGCATCGCCTTCGGCGTCGTGCACGCGCAGTTCGCGGCCGTTTCAGGGCTCGCGTTCCTCGGCGCCTCGGTGGCCTGGCTCGTGCGCGTCGCGATCGGTCGCAAACGCAGCCTCGGCGCCGGGCGACCGGTCGAGGCCGCCCTCGCCGACGCGCGGCGCGTGCTCGGCGGGTCGGCGATCCTCGCGCTCGCGCTCGTCGGCGCGGCGACGGCGGCCGTCGCGGTGCCGACTCCGCAGCGCACCGTGATCCGTTCCGAACTGCAGCCGCCGTTCGAGCCGCGCGATCTCGTGAGTCCGCTCGCGGGCTTCCGCTCGGCGTTCACGCTCGCCTCGCGCGAACGGCCGATGCTCGAGGTCAGTGGGCTGCCGCCCGGGATGGGACTCAGGGTCGCAACCCTCGACACGTACGACGGCGTCGTGTTCACCGTCGGCGGCGACGAGGTCGGTGGGCTCTCGGGGCGTTTCACGCGGCTGCCGTACCGCCTCGACCAGTCGTCGGTCGACGGGGCTCCGGTGCGCCTCGACGTCACGGTCCTCGACTACGACGACGTCTGGGTCCCGGGCGTCGGAAGCCTCGAACGCATCGAGTTCGCGGGGCCGCGGGCCGCGGCGCTCTCCGACGGGTTCGTCTACAACGACGTCACGGGTGCGGCCGCCGTCCAAGGCGGATTCTCGTCGGGCGACCGGTTCACGGCATGGTCGATGGTGCCCGAGCCGGTCGGCGATCTCGCGGGGGTGCGGCCGGGAACGATGGTCCTGCCGCCCTCGCCCCCGTTGCCGCCGAGGCTCTCGCAGTTCCTCGACGAGCACACGGCCGACGCGACGACCGCGGGCGAGCGGCTCGCCGCCGTCGTCCGGGCGCTCCGCGAGGGGTACGTCAGTCACGGACAGCCGGGCGAGGAGCCGAGCCGCTCGGGGCATGCGCTCGACCGGCTCGAGCGGCTCACGACCGAGCGGCCGATGGTCGGCGACGGAGAGCAGTACGCCGCGCTGACGGCGCTCCTCGCACGCGAGATCGGGTTCCCGGCTCGCGTCGTGGTCGGCTATCTTCCGACCGAACCGCCCGTCGAGACGGCGGACACGGGCGTCGCGTTCCTCGGGGGCGACCGGCAGGCGTGGGTCGAGATCCAGACCGACGACGGGCTGTGGCGTCAGCTCGACCCGAATCCCGAGCCCCGCGACATCCTGGAGCGCGAACCCGACGAGCCGACGGTCGTCTCGAGGCCGCAGTCGGCGCTCCCGCCGCCTGAGCCGCGCACCCCGGTCGACGAGCTCGACGACCGTCCCGACGCGTCGCCCGAAGACCGTTCGACGGCGGATTCGACGTGGGCGGGGGTGCTCGCGAGCGTCGCGCTCTGGACGGGCGGGGTGCTCGCGGGCGCGGCGATCCTCGCGAGCCCGTTCCTCGCCGTCATCGCCGCGAAGCTCCGCCGGCGTCGGATCCGCCGCGGTGCGGACTCGGAGGCGAAGCGGATCGAAGGCGGGTGGGCCGATTTCGCCGACACGGCGGTCGACTACGGGTTCCCGGTGGCGCCGACCGCGACGCGTTCGGAGCAGGCGGCGGGTGTCGGCGGACTCGACGCGATCGTGCTCGCGGGCGTCATCGATCGCATGCTGTTCTCGCCCGGCGGGATTCCCGAGCGGGCCGACGAGCGCGTGTGGGCCGCCGTCGACGACCTCCGCGGGCGTTTCGCCGCCGAGGCGGGCCTGCGGGGGCGCATCCGTGCGGCGATCTCGCTCGGTTCGCTCGGCGGGTACGCTGTCACGCGGAGAGGAGGTCGCTCGTGACGTGCCGGATCTGCGGCGCCCGGTTGCCCGAGGGCGCCATGTTCTGCGGCGAATGCGGCAGCGCGACGAGTGCGACTCCCGAGTCGCGGCGGCCGGTCGACGCCCGGCCGGGCGATACCACGGTGTTCGATCGGGCGTCGCTTCGAGCAGGCGGGGCACCGGGCACGGGCGCAGGCACGGGCGGCACCGGCGTCGTCAGCATTCCGGTCCACGGCTTCGAGCCCATCCTTCCGCCCGAGGAGGTCGTGACGGCGCCGGCCCGCTTCACGCTCCGGTTCTCGACCGGAGAGCACCGCATCGTGTTCGGCTCTGGGCTTGTGGGGCGGAATCCCGTCGCGCAACCCGGCGAGCACTTCGATCACCTCGTCCAGATCGCGGACCGCACGCTGTCGGTGTCGAAGACGCACCTCGAGTTCGGCGAGCACGACGGCATCCTGTGGGTCGCCGACCGGTTCTCAGGGAACGGCACGATCGTGCGCCGTCCCGACGACGGCGCGTTGCGGTGCGAGCCCGGCCGTCGCTATCTCGTGCCCCGAGGGAGCCGCGTAGAGCTCGCGAGCCAGTTCTTCGAAGTCGGGTAGCGCGCTTCTCCTCCACAGGCGGCGTGTGACGCGGCCCGCGCACACGGGGCTCGGTATCGCACGGTTCCGGATGCCTCGTGCGGTCGAATACCCGAATGGACACCGACCCGTTCGCCGCCGCCCCGCCGCTCTCGTTGCCGCCCGCGCCCCCGATGAGGCGAAGCCGGGGTTCCCGGTCATCGCGGTCCTCGCGCCCGTGATCGCGGCGGGCGTGCTGTGGGCGGTGACGGGGTCGATGCTCTCGCTCGTGTTCGCCGCGCTCGGTCCGGTGGTCGCGATCGCCTCGATGGCCGACGCCGCACGCCAGCAGAAGCGTCGCGCGAAGCGCGCGACCGCGACGCGGGCGGCGGCGCTCGACGAGCTGCGGGCCGACATCGCGCGGCGGCACGACGGCGAGCGGCGGCTCGCGTGGCACCGCTCGGGGTCGGCGGCCGAGGTGCTCGCGTCGACGCCGGGATCGGGATGGCACGGAGCGGGGGCCCGTGCCCCGGTGCTCGGCCGCGGCGCGGTCGCGAGCGCGCTGCGGGTGGGCGGCTCGCCCGCCGACGATGACGATCGCACCGTCCTCGCCGCTGCAGCGCTCCTCGAGGACGCCCCCGTGACGGTCGCGATCGACGGCGGGCTCGGGTTCGTGGGCACGCCCGACCTGGCGCGCGGCGCGGCCCGCGCGGCGGTCCTGCAGCTCGCGCACGCGAGCGCGCCGGGGTCGCTCGAGATCGTCGTGCCCGGGGCACGTGAGTGGACGTGGGCGGCCGCGCTGCCGCACACGCGCGGGTCGGCGCGGCTCGTGGTCACGGATGCCTCGTGCGGCACGTCGTGGGCGGGTGCGCCGGCGCTCGGCGAGTCGTGCGCCCGCATCGCGGTCGCGCCCGACGCGGGGTCGCTTCCGCCCGGACTCCGCACGGTCGTGCGGATCGAGACGCCCGGCAGGGCCGTGTTCGACCGGCCGGCGTCGCCGTTCGATCGGGCGTTCGCGCCAGCGCTCGTCTCGGCGCGTGAGGCCGGGGAGTGGGCGGTCGCAGCCGCGGCGGCGGCCGCGAGGGGCGGGCTCTCGGCCGACTCGATACCGGGCGTCGTGCCGTTCGAGGAACTCGCACAGCCCGACGTGCGCCCGTTCGACCGCACGTCGCTCGCCGTGTCGGTCGGGAGCGGCGCGGCGGGGGCCGTCGAGCTCGATCTCGTCGCCGACGGCATCCACGCGCTCGTGGCGGGCACGACCGGCAGCGGCAAGAGCGAGTTCCTGCTCGGCTGGCTCGCGGCGCTGGCTCGGAGCCGTCCGCCCGAACTCGTGTCGTTCCTGCTCGTCGACTTCAAGGGCGGCGCGGCCTTCGAACCGCTCCGAGGGCTGCCGCACGTCGCGGGCATCGTCACCGACCTCGACGACGTCGAGGCGCGACGCGCGGTCGAGAGCCTGCGCGCCGAACTCCGTCACCGCGAGCACGTGCTGCGCGACGCCGGCGCCCGCGAGATCTCCGCGCTTCCCGCGTCGGTCGTCCTTCCGCGACTCGTGATCGTCGTCGACGAGTTCCAGGCGATGGTCGAGCGGTTCTCCGAGCTCGCGCCGGTCATCGCCGACCTCGCGGCGAGGGGCCGATCGCTCGGCGTGCACCTCGTGCTCGCGGCGCAGCGGCCGAACGGCGTCGTCCGCGAGCAGGTCACGGCCAACTGCGGGCTGCGGGTGTCGCTCCGAGTGCTCGACCGCGGCGACAGCACGGCGGTGCTCGGCACGGATGCCGCAGCAGCACTCGACCCCGAGCGGCCGGGGCGGGCGATCGTCGTGAAGAGCGGGTCGGCCCCCGTCGAGTTCCAGGCCGCGTACGCGCCGACCGCCGTGCTCGAGCGGCTCCGAGCGACCGTCCGGGGCGTCCCGGCACGCCGCCCGTGGCTCGACCCGCTCCCGACGCGCATCGCTCCCCACGAGTGCGCGGCGCTCGCCGGGGAGGGCGGGAGTGCGGCACGCGCGCACGAGGCATCCGGAATCACCGACGGCGTCGTCTTCGGCGTCGTCGACGAACCCGACCGCCAGCGCCGCTCGCTCGCGGTCTGGCGGCCCGAGGCCGACGGGCACGTGCTCGTCGCAGGGGTGCCGGGCAGCGGGCGGACGACGACGCTCGCGGCCGTCGCAGCGGGATTCGAGCAGCGTCACGGCGCGGGTACCGTCGTCGTCGCGGGCGGGCCGAGGAGCACCGAGTCCGACATCCTGCACGCCCTCGTCGTGTCGATCGACGCGGGCGTGAGCGCTCCTCGACTGCTCGTGCTCGACGACCTCGACTCGCGCTACCGCGCGTGGGACGACGAGCAACGCCAGGCGATGCTCGAACTCGTCGGGCGCATCCTCCGCGACGGGCGTGCGCTCGGCGTCCGGGTCGCCGCCGCGATCTCCGCGGGAGGCTCGCTCCCATACGGGCTCCGCGAGGAGTTCGGCGCGTTCGTGCCGCTCCGCCACGCCAGCCGCGGCGACCTCGCCCACGCCGGCGGAGCGGGCGAGCTCTGGAGCGCCGACGACGGGCCCGGCGCCGGGCAGTGGCGCGGCCGCCGCATGCAGGTCGTCGACGCCGGGGCGCTGCCTCCCGCCCCCGTCCGCGCCGTGCCTCCGCTCGAGGTCGATGAGCGTCCGTGCGCGGTAGTGAGCGCGACCCCCGCGCCGACGCGGCCGCGCTCGGCCGCGCGACGGGACGCGACGCGATCCTCCTCGAGCCCGGCGGCGACGCCGCGCACCGGGCCGCGCTCGCGCTCGCCGCGGGCGACGCGCCTATCGTCGTGGGCGATGCCGACGCGTGGGCGGCGAACTGGATGCTCGCGGCGCAGCTCCGCGACCGGGGGCGCGTCGTCGTGCACGGCGGGCGCACCGAGTTCCGGGCGGTCGTGCGCGAGCGGGGCCTTCCGCCCGTGCTCGATCCCGGTGCGGACCAGTGCTGGGCGATCGAGGAGGGAGCGCTCGGCCGCCGGGTGTGGCCCGGTCGCCGCGATGGATGACCCGGCACCGACGAAATGGCCCGTGCAATGATCGGGCAGGCACTGATTCCGCATCGAAACCACCGCGAAATTAATGATTCGGGAACCGACCCGTGATTCCGGCTCCAGGGTGTGGCAGGATTCACCCACCCCCCGCTGCGCAGCGAACCCGAATGGAGCACGCATGACCGCTCGACCGCTTCCCCAGGATCCGATCATCCGTTCACTCGTCATCCAGGCCAGAAAGGCCCAATTCAACCGCCGCACGCTCCTCGCGGGCGGCGGCGCCGCTGCCACGGCGCTCGCCCTTGCGGCGTGCGGCACCGGCGGTGCCGCGAAGCCCGTGGCCGCCGCCGACAAGTCGGCGACCGACAAGACGGTCAGCTGGGCGAACTGGGCGGCGTACATCGACGAAGACGACGACGGCAACTACCCGACGCTCCAGGCGTTCACGGCCGAGACCGGCATCGAAGTCAACTACGAGGTCGCCGTCGACGACAACAACACGTTCTACGGCAAGGTGAAAGACCAACTCGCGCTGGGTCAGGACATCGGCTACGACACGGCCTGCCTCACCGACTGGATGATCGCGCGCTGGATCCGCTTCGGGTACGCGCAAGAGCTCGACCACGCCAACCTCCCGAACCTCGCGAACCTCGAGTCGCAGCTGCAGAACCCCGACTTCGACCCCGGCCGCAAGTTCTCGGTGCCGTGGCAGGGCGGGTTCGCGGGCATCTGCTGGAACACCGAGGCGATCCCCGGCGGGCTCGAGTCGGTCGAAGACCTCTGGAGTGCGGACCTCAAGGGGCGGGTGGGCGTCCTCTCCGAGATGCGCGACACGATGGGACTCCTCATGCTGCAGAACGGCGTCGACATCGCCGGCACGTGGGGCGACGACGAGTTCGGCACGGCCATCGACCAGCTCCGCGAGCAGGTCGAGAACGGCCAGGTCCGCAACATCAAGGGCAACTCGTACCTCGAAGACCTGAAGAGCGAAGACACCCTCGCGGCGATCTGCTGGTCGGGCGACATCACGGTCCTGAACGCCGAAGCCGGCGACAAGTGGCAGTTCGCGATCCCGTCCGCGGGCGGCACGCTGTGGAACGACAACTTCCTCGTGCCGATCGGCTCGCCCCGCAAGACCAACGCCGAGAAGCTCATCAACTTCTACTACGAGCCCGAGATCGCGGCCGAGGTCGCCGCGTGGGTGAACTACATCACGCCCGTCGTCGGCGCGAAGGAGGCGGCCGCGGCCATCGATCCCGAGCTCGCCGAGAACCAGCTGATCTTCCCCGACGAAGACACGCTGTCCCAGGCGCACGTCTTCCGCTCCCTCACGGGCGCCGAGGAGCAGAAGTACCAGGCGGACTTCCAGAGCATCCTGCTCGGGTCGTGATACGGGCGGGCATGCAGATGGCGGTACGCGAATTCGCCGAGCGCGGCGCAGACCTCGAGCTCCGAGGCATCCAGAAGCGGTTCCCGGGGTTCACGGCGATCGAGGAGCTCGACCTCACGATCCCGGCCGGTTCGTTCTTCGCCCTGCTCGGCCCGTCGGGCTGCGGCAAGACGACGACGCTCAGACTCGTCGCGGGACTCGAAGAGCCCACGCAGGGGCGCATCCTCATCGGCGGCGCCGACGTCACTGACACGAAGGCCCACGAGCGGCCCGTCAACACGGTGTTCCAGAGTTACGCGCTCTTCCCGCACATGACGATCCTCGAGAACGTCGCGTTCGGGTTGAAGCGCCGCCGCATCGGCGACCCGCTCGCGAAGGCGCGCGAAGCGCTCGCGCTCGTCGAGCTCGACCACCTGGCGCAGCGGAAGCCCCAGCAGCTCTCGGGCGGCCAGCAGCAGCGCGTCGCGCTCGCGCGCGCGATCGTCAACAGGCCGGCGCTCCTCCTCCTCGACGAGCCGCTCGGCGCGCTCGACCTGAAGCTCCGCCGACAGATGCAGCTCGAGCTGAAGACCATCCAAGAAGACGTCGGGCTCACCTTCCTCCACGTCACGCACGATCAAGAAGAGGCGATGACGATGGCCGACACGGTCGCCGTCATGAACAAGGGCCGCATCGAGCAGCTCGGGGCGCCCGAGGCGCTGTACGAGCTGCCCGAGACGACGTTCGTCGCGAACTTCCTCGGCCAGTCGAACCTCTTCACGGGCGAGGTCGTCGCTTCGACCGACCAGGCGATCACGGTCGACGCGGGCGGTTTCCGGGTCACCGTGCCGTCGGCGCGCGCACAGGTGCACCGCGGCACGATCACCGTCGGGGTCCGCCCTGAGAAGGTCGCCCTCCACACCGAGGCGCCGGCCGAGACATCCGACCGCAACACGCTCGGGTCGGGGCGCGTGATCGACGTGTCGTTCTCGGGTGTCAGCACGCAGTACCTCGTCGACTTCGGTCGGGCGGGCACGGTGCTCGTGTTCGCGCAGAACATCGGGCACGGCCCGGTCGCCTCCCTCGGCTCCGAGGTGTGGGTGAGCTGGGCGGTCGCTCACGGCTTCGGGCTGTCGGATGTCGCGGGCGCCGGCGCTGCGGCGGGCGTCAGGTTCGACGCCGACGATTCCACCTCGGCGATCGCCGTGCAGCGCCGCGACGACCTCGTCGCGGAGTTGGAAGAGGGCTGAGCATGGCGTTCGCCGCGTTCGCGACGGCCGAGGCCCAGCCTCAGGCGCCCCGCCGCAAGAGCCGCATCGCGCTGTTCCTGCTGCTGCCCGGCATCGCCTACCTCGTGCTGTTCTTCCTCGCGCCGCTCGTGTCGCTCCTGCTCACGTCGCTCCAGGCGCCGCGCGAGTTCGGCGACATCGGCCAGTACGACTACGCGTTCAACTGGCAGAACTACGTCGACGTCATCTCGGCGTACTGGCCGCACATCGTGCGCTCGTTCGGGTACGCGCTCGCCGCGACCGTGCTCGCGCTGCTGTTCAGCTACCCGCTCGCGTACTTCATCGGCGTGAAGGCGAGGCGCTGGCCGCTCCTGCAGAGCCTCATGCTCGTGCTCGTCATCGCCCCGTTCTTCATCAGCTTCCTATTGCGCACCCTCGCGTGGAAGCAGATCCTCTCCGACGAGTCGTTCATCATCACCTCGCTCAAGGCGCTCAGCCTCCTCGCGCCCGACGCGCACTTCACGGGCACGCCGTTCGCCGTGATCTTCGGCCTCACCTACAACTTCATCCCCTTCATGACGCTGCCGCTCTACACGACGCTCGAGCGGCTCGACGTGCGCTACCTCGAGGCGGGCTCCGACCTCTACGCGAGTCCGGCGACGGTGTTCCGCACGGTCACGCTCCCGCTCTCGATGCCGGGCATCGTCGCGGGCACGCTCCTCACGTTCATCCCGGCTGCGGGCGACTACGTGAACGCGAGCCGCGACTTCCTCGGCGGTCCAGACACGCAGATGATGGGCAACGTCATCGAGGCGAACTTCCTCGTGCTGCTGAACTATCCGGCGGCGGCGGCGCTCTCGATCATCCTCATGGCCGCGATCCTCGTGCTCGTCGGCGTCTACGTGAAGCGCAGCGGAACGGAGGACCTCCTGTGAGCGGCGAAGTGCAAGCGGGCGCCGTCATCGGCGGCCTCGTCGAAGAAGAGCTGACGGATGCCCCGGGGCGCGCGCCTGCGCCGCGTCGCGGGCGCATCGGCCTCGGCGATTGGCTCCTGCCCGCGTACGCGGTCATCGCGTTCGTGTTCCTGCTCATCCCGATCGGGTACACGTTCGTGTTCTCGTTCAATGACTCGCTGAAGTCGAACATCGCATGGCGCGGCTTCACGTTCGACAAGTGGCTGAACGTCTGCAACGTCGAGGGCGGCGCCGTGTGCGAGGCGTTCGGCAACAGCATCGTCATCGGCGTCGTGTCGACCGTGATCGCGACGACCCTCGGCACGATGATCGCGATCGCGCTCGTCCGCTACCGGTTCAAGGCGCGGTCGGCGATCAGCCTGCTGCTGTTCCTGCCGATGGCGACGCCCGAGGTCGTGCTCGGCGCGGGCCTCGCGGCCCAGTTCCTCGCGGTGGGCGTGCCGAAGGACATGACGACGATCATCCTGGCGCACACGATGTTCTGCATCAGCTTCGTCGTCGTGACGGTCAAGGCGCGCGTTGCGAGCCTCGACCCCGCGCTTGAAGAGGCCGGGCGCGACCTCTACGGATCGCCCGCGCAGATCTTCTGGCGCATCACGTTCCCGCTGTTGCTGCCGGGCATCGCGGCCGCGGCGCTCCTCTCGTTCGCGCTCAGTTTCGACGACTTCATCATCACGAACTTCAACTCGGGCTCCGTATCGACGTTCCCGAAGTACGTGTACATCTCGGCGTCGCGCGGCATCCCCGCCGAGGCGAACGTGATCGCATCGGCGGTGTTCCTCTTCGCGATCGCCCTCGTCGTGATCGCGCAGGTGTCGCGGGCGGCCCGCGCGAAACGGCTCGCAAAGCTCGGCTGACGGTCCCGGATCAGCCGATACCCGGATGTCGCGCCGCAACGGCGCGGCGCGACATCCGTTCTTCGGAGAAGAGCGAGCCCGCTCAGACCGTCGCGCGGATCTCGCCCACGGGTCGCCCGGCGCCCATGATCCAGAGGTCGAGTTCGGCGTGCACGGCGTCGACGCCGTCGTGCTCGATCGCGCCCGCGTCGGCGAGGAGGCGGAGCGCGACGATCGCCGAGGCGCGTGCACTGCCGTCGAGCACCTTGACGGCCGTCGTCGTGCCGTTCGGCGCAGTCATGACCATGACGCCCTCGGCGCCGATCTTCGCGAAGACGCCGAGGCGCTCGATCGCGACGGTGTCGGGCCGACCTGGGCCGCCGACGGCCCACGGATGCTCGCGCACCGCCTCGGTGAGCGCGGCGGCTTCGCGGAAGAGCGCGAAGGGCGAGCCGGGCTGCGACGTCGTGATCTTCTGGATGCCCCGTGCGAGCGCCGTGAGCGAGATCGCGTGCACGGGCGTGCCGCACCCGTCGACGCCCGTCGCGGCGGGCCGCTCTCCGGTGAGGCGCTCGATGACGTCGAGCACGCGCTTCTGGAGCGGATGCGACATCTCGAGGTAGCTCTCGAGCGGCCAGTCGTTCGCGCGGCACGCGAGGAGCATCGCGGCGTGCTTGCCCGAACACTCCATGTAGACGCGTTCGCGCCCGCCGCCCGTGCGGATGACCTGCTCGCGCGAGACGGTGTCGCCGGGGAGCGCGTCGGGGCAGCCGAGCGCGTGCTCGGGGATGCCCTCGCGCGCGAGGAGACCGCGGACGAGCGCGACGTGCGCGGCCGTGCCCGAGTGGCTCGCCGTCGCGATCGCCGCGTCTTCGCCGCGGAGCGTCACGCCCGAGGTCATGACCGCGATCGCCTGGAAGGGCTTGAGCGTCGAGCGGGGGAAGATCGGGGAGTGGGCGTCGCCGAGCGTGCGCATGGTCTCGCCCTCGGGCGAGAGGACGACGGCCGAGCCCGCGTGGCGGGACTCGACGAATCCGCTGCGCTCAACCACGGCGAGCTCCACGGCGTCGGAGACCGAGAACGTTCCTGACATGCTTCACCCCAGTGCCGCGAGGGCGTCGTCGATCACGGACAGCGCGTCGTCGATGAGGGCATCGGTGACGGCGAGGCTCGGGAGGAACCGCAGGACGTTGCCCCACGTGCCTGCGGAGAGGAACAGCACGCCGCGTTCGGCGGCGTATGCGATGATCGAGGCGACCGCTTCGGGGTTCGGATGCTTCGTGGTGTCGCGCGTGCCGGGCTGGACGAGCTCGATCGCGATCATCGCGCCCTTGCCGCGCACCTCGCCGATCACGTCGTAGCGGGACTCCAGGCGGGCGAGACCCGTGACGAGGGCGCGCTCGATGCGCTCGGCCTCGGCGAGGAGCCCGTTCTGCTCGATCGACTCGAACACGGCGATCGCCGCGGCGCACGCGACGGGGTTGCCGCCGAAGGTGCCGCCGAGACCGCCCGGCTGCGAGGCATCCATGATCTCCGCGCGCCCCGTGACGCTCGCGAGCGGAAGGCCGCCCGCGATGCCCTTCGCCGAGAGGACGAGGTCGGGCGCGAGCCCGAAGTGCTCGCTCGCGAACCAGCGGCCCGTGCGCGCCATGCCCGACTGGATCTCGTCGGCGATGAAGACGACGCCGTGCTCGGTGCACCAGCGCTGCAGCGCCGGCAGGAAGCCCTCGGCGGGCACCATGAAGCCGCCCTCGCCCTGGATGGGCTCGACGACGAGGCACGCGAGGTCTGCCGCGCCGACGACCTTCTCGAGGTAGCCGATCGTGCGGGCCGCGGCGTCTTCGCCCGAGAGCCCGTCGCGGTACGGGTAGGAGCCCGGCGCGTGGTAGACGTCGCCGGCGAACGGCCCGAAGCCCGCGCCGTACGGGTTCGCCTTGAAGTTCATGGCCATCGTGAGGTTCGTGCGCCCGTGGTAGGCGTGGTCGAGCACGGCGACGGCGCGGCGGCCCGTGTGCTTGCGGGCGATCTTGACGCCGTTCTCGACGGCTTCGGCGCCCGAGTTCACGAGCACGGTCTTCTTCGCCCAGAGGCCGGGCGTGTGCTCGGCGAGGAGCTCGGCGACGCGCACGTACTCTTCGTAGGGCGTGATCGTGAAGAGCGTGTGGATGACCTCTTGCAGCTGCGACGCGGCGGCCTCGACCACGGATGCCTCGGTGTGCCCGATCGTCGTCACGCCGATGCCGGCCCCGAAGTCGACGAACTGGTTGCCGTCGACGTCGACGAGGATCGCGCCGTTCGCGCGCTCGATGTAGACGGGGAGCGCGCTCGACACGCCATCGGAGACGACCGCTCGTCGGCGTTCGTGGAGGGCTTGCGACTTGGGACCGGGGATCGCGGTCACGATCTTGCGCTCTTGCGTGACGGTGTACACGGGAGCGACGGCGGGCTGGGCGGCGTCGTGGGTGTCGGTCATGGTGCGCTCAGCCTATCGCCGGGTCGGGCACGGCCGGAGTGTCGGCGCGGGGGTGCAGAATCGACGCATGGCCGAACTCATCGCACCTCGACTCGCGCTCGGCGAGCACCGCTACGCCGTCGAGGTCGAGTGGACGGGCGACCGCGGCGAGGGCACGGCGTCGTACCGGTCGTACAGCCGAGCGCACGTCGTGCGCGCTGCGGGCAAGCTCCACGAGCTCGCGGCGTCGAGCGACCGCACCTTCCACGGCGACCGCGAGCGCTGGAACCCCGAAGAACTCCTCCTCGCGGCGCTCGCGGACTGCCACATGCTCTCGTACCTGCACGTCGCGGCGAACCACGGCGTCGTCGTGCGCGGCTACACCGACGCCGCGACGGGCCTCATGCGCGAAGACGGTCGCGGCGGCGGCGCGTTCGTCGAGGCCGTTCTGCGGCCCGAGGTCGTCGTGGCGGATGCCTCGATGGCAGACCTTGCGCAGACGCTCCACCACGAGGCATCCGAGAAGTGCTTCATCGCCGCCTCGGTGGCGTTCCCCGTCCGCCACGCGCCGACCGTGCGCGTGCTCGGCGCGTGAGCTGCGGCGCGATCGTCACGGCCCGAGCGTCAGCCCGGCGCACGACTGCCCCCGACGAGCCGCGTGCACGGCGGCAGGAAGGCCGGGAACCGCACGGCCGTCGGGTCGCCGAACCAACGGTTCCAGATGCGCCAGAAGTTGAGGTTGCCCCACGCAGAGCACCCGTCGCCCGCGTCGGGGTTCTCGAGCGTCGCGGCGTTCGGCTGGTAGGGCGTGTAGTTGTAGAGGTTCGCAGTCGCCTGGTTGCCGATCGCGACGGGGGAGGCGCCGCACGCCTCGTCGGGGTTGTAGCGGACGTCGATCGTGCCGATCTTGTACGCGCGGTCGGGGAACTGGGTGTACTGGCGGAACTGCCACGCCGCGTTCCACACCTGGTTGAAGAACCCGAAGTACTTCTGGTCGCAGTCGGCCGTGTCGGGACATCCGTAGCCCGTCGCCCGCAGGTAGCCGTCGGCCGTCGGCCGGGTGAGCAGCGACTGCTCCTTCTGCAGGAGCACGAGGAGCGTCTTCGGGCTGATGCCGCAGGCGACGGCCGCCTTGTGGATGATCCGGCTCGCGCGCTCGCGGATGCCGCCCTCGTACGCTGCGCAGTGGCCGGGCGCCTCGGCGGGCTGGTCGGTTGTCGTCTGCCGATACTCGGCGAGGCAGTCGACGTCCGCGTCGGGCCGGCACGACACCGACTCGAGGAAGGCCTGGATCTGCGCTTCGGTGAGGGCGCCGCTGTCGAAGAAGCTCTCATCGCTCACGATGAGGCCGGGGTCGAACTCGGTCGTCGGCGGCTCGACGGGGTCGACCGCCGCGGCGCGTTCGCGCAAGCGCTCGGTCGCGGCGGGGTCGTCGGCCGGCACACACCCGGTGAGGGCGAGGGCGACGGATGCCACGACGGCGGCGATGGCAGCGGCGACTCCGACCCGTCTCATTCCGACGACGCTAGCGGGTGACGGTCGCCGGAGGCTGAGAATCGCGGATGCCTCGTGCTCAGACCCGCTCGCGCGGCGCGATGCGGTCGGCGATCTTCGCGATCGCGCCCTGCGGCGGCACCTCGTTGTAGGCGCCCGCGAGTTCCTGCCCCGAGAGGGCGTGGATCGCGGCCATGATCTCGTCGGTCGCCTCGCGGCGGGCCTTGCCCGAGGTTGCGGGCCCGTGGTGCGAGAGGTCGAGCGGCTCGCCGAACCGGATCGAGACGGGGCGGCGGCGCGGGAAGCGCGCGCCGACGGGCTGGATCTCCTCGGTGCCGACGAGGCCGACCGGCACGACCGTCGCGCCCGTCGTGAGCGCGAGCCACGCGACACCCGTGCGGCCGCGGTAGAGGCGCCCGTCGAGCGAGCGCGTGCCCTCGGGGTAGATCGCGAAGACGCTGCCGGCCTCGAGGATGCGCCGCCCCTGATCGAGCGCCTCCTGCGCCTGCGAGCCCGCTCCGCGCACGACGGGGACGGCGCCGATCGCGCCGAAGAACGACCGCGACACCCACCCCTTGAAGCCCGTGCCCGTGAAGTACACCGACTTGGCGAGGAACTGCACGGGCCGCGGCGACGCGATGGGGATAGCGACGCTGTCGATGAACGAGAGATGGTTCGAGGCGAAGAGCACGGCGCCGCGCTTGGGCACGCGATCGGCGCCCTCGATCTTCGGCCGGAAGAACGCGAGGACGAGCGGACGGATGACTGCGCGCGCGACCCAGTAGAACGTTCCGGGCCGTTTGGGCAGGCTCGGAACGGCGTCGGCTTCGATCTCGCTCACGAAACGACGCTACGTCTGCGGATATGTCGCACGAGGCATATCGAAGCGTAGGCGCGCGGTCGCGCGCACGCCCGCGCGGATGCGCGAAGATGTCGACATGGAGGATGCCGCGGGGGAGGCGACGTGGGTGCTCGAGGCCCACGGTCTCACCCTCGTGCGCGTGCCCACGCGGCGGCAGCCCTCGACCGACCACACGCTCCGACAGCTCATCGCACGTGTCGCGACGGTGCCGACCGACGACGTCGAGCTGTCCTGGCGGTGCCCCGAGTGCGGCGCGCGCCACGGCACCCCGACCGTCGAGTACCCCGTGCGCGGCTCGGGTGCGCCCTGGTACGCCGATGCCGTGTCGGCGGCGGGCGTCGTCTACGCAGGCGCCGGCTCGAAGCATCCGTTCGCGCTCGCCATGACGGTCGAGCCGCTCGTCGCGCAGGTCGTCGACGAAGTGTCGTTCCACGCGAACGAGATCGCGTGGCTCGCGACCCTCGACGACGCAGAACGGAGCGCCCAGCGCACCGCGGTCTGGGCGCGGAAGGCCGCGCTCGCGCGCGCCCTCCGCCATCGCACGTTCCTCGAGCCCGCCCGCATCGAACTCACGCCCGCCGACGACCGCGGCATCGCCCGCCTCGCGCGGAGCGTGCCCGAGTTCGGCACGTCGTGGTCGAAGATCGAGCTGCACGACCTGCCGTCGGCCGACGGGTTCGCGGTCGCCGTCGCGGTGCTGCCGTCCGCACGCTGAGCCCCACGCGCCGAGCGCGTGCATCGCCGTAGGGTGGACGCGTGAAGCGCGTCATCATCCTCGGGTCCACGGGTTCCATCGGCACGCAGGCGCTCGACGTCGTACGCGCGAACCCGCACCGGTTCGAGGTCGTCGGCCTCGCGGTCGGCAGCAACCGCGAGGTGCTCGCTGAGCAGGCCGCCGAGCTCCACGTCGAGCACACGGCCGTCGGCATCGACGAGGCCGTGCAGCTCGTGCGCGACGTCGACGCCGACGTCGTGCTGAACGGCATCACCGGTTCGGTCGGCCTCGGCCCGACGCTCGCGACGCTCGAGCGCGGCACGACCCTCGCGCTCGCCAACAAGGAGTCCCTCATCGTCGGCGGCGACCTCGTGACGCGGATCGCTGCGCCCGGCCAGATCGTGCCTGTCGATTCCGAGCACTCGGCGATCGCGCAGGCGCTGCGCTCGGGCACGCCCGACGAGGTGCGCCGGCTCGTGCTCACGGCGTCGGGCGGTCCGTTCCGGGGGCGGAAGCGCGCAGAGCTCTCGGATGTCTCGCCCGCCGACGCGCTCGCGCACCCCACGTGGGACATGGGGCTCGTCGTCACCACGAACTCCGCGACCCTCGTCAACAAGGGTCTCGAGGTCATCGAGGCGCACCTCCTCTTCGACGTCGACTACGACCGCATCGACGTCGTCGTGCACCCGCAGTCGATCGTCCACTCGATGGTCGAGTTCGACGACGGCTCGACGATCGCGCAGGCGTCGCCGCCCGACATGCGGCTGCCGATCTCGCTCGGCCTCGACTGGCCGCACCGGGTGGCCGGCGTCGGGAAGCCCCTCGATTGGACGACCGCGCAGTCGTGGACGTTCGAGCCGCTCGACGAGGAGGCGTTCCCCGCCGTGCGGCTCGCCAAGCAGGTCGGTCGGGCGGGCGGCGAGTACCCCGCCGTCTTCAACGCCGCCAACGAAGAAGCCGTCGCAGCCTTCCACGCGGGCCGCATCGGGTTCACCGACATCGTCGACACCGTGCGCGCGGTCGTCGAGGAGCACGAGGCCGCGAGCGGCGCGCTCACGGTCGACTCGCTCGGCGAAGCCGAGCGCACCGCGCGCCGTGCGGCGGGGGAGCGCATCGCCGCGGCGTCGGCCTGAGGCATCCGTCATCGGTCCTTCACAGGCGACGGCAAGCGCGCTCGAAGCAAGCGGCGCTACGCTCATCCGGTGGATTCCGTGCTCGCATTCGTGATCGGCGTACTCATCGTCGTCGTCGGCCTCGCCCTGTCGATCGGCCTGCACGAGATCGGGCACCTCGTGCCCGCGAAGCTCTTCAACGTCAAGGTCGTGCAGTACATGATCGGCTTCGGGCCGACCGTGTGGTCGCGCAAGAAGGGCGAGACCGAGTACGGCATCAAGGCGATCCCGCTCGGCGGCTACATCTCGATGATCGGCATGTTCCCGCCCGGCAAGGACGGCGAGACGAAAGCCGCATCGACGGGCTTCTTCCGCGGGCTCGTGCAGGACGCGCGCGACTCGAGCACCGACTCCATCACGCCCGGCGACGAGGACCGCGCGTTCTACAAGCTCGCCGTGTGGAAGCGCATCATCGTCATGCTCGGCGGCCCGTTCATGAACCTCGTGCTCGGGGTGCTGCTGTTCGGGGTGCTGGTCACGGGATTCGGCATTCCGCGGGACAACTTCGTCGGCTCGGTGTCGGAGTGCGCGCTCCCCGCCTCGAGCGCACGCGACACGTGCGAACCCGGTGATCCGCAGGCACCCGGCTCTCTCGCCGGACTCAAGCCCGGCGACCGCATCCTTTCGATCGACGGCACGCCGATCACGAGTTGGAACGACTCGACGCAGATCATCCGCGACCATCCTGGCGACCCGCTCGCTTTCGTCGTCGAGCGTGACGGCACGTCGGTCGACCTCACGGTGACGCCCATGCTGAGTGAGCGGCCCGCGCTCGACGAGAACGGGCGTGTGGTGACCGACGCGTCGGGCAAGGAACTCACCGTCGAGGCCGGGTTCGTCGGCATCGGGCCGGCCGCAGTCCGGGTGCAAGGGCCGATCACCGAGGTTCTGCCGACGGTCGGCCAGCAGATCCAGGGCGTCGCAGGCGTCATCCTGAACCTCCCGCAGCGCATGATCGACACCGCGAACGCCGCCTTCGGCCCCGGTGAGCGCGACCCCAACGGCCCCATGAGCGTCGTGGGCGTCGGCCGCGTCGCGGGCGAGGTCGCCGCCGCCGAGCAGCTCGAGTTCGTCGACCGGGCCGCCGGCATCGTCGGCATCCTCGCGTCGCTCAACATCGCGCTTTTCGTCTTCAACCTCATCCCGCTGCTCCCGCTCGACGGCGGCCACATCGCGGGCGCACTGTGGGAGGGCATCCGCCGCGGCTGGGCGAAGCTCTTCAAGCGCCCCGACCCGGGGCCCGTCGACCTCGCGAAGCTCATGCCGCTCACCCTCGGCGTCGCGATCCTCCTCGGAGCGATGAGTGCCCTGCTCATCTACGCCGACATCGTGAAGCCGGTGGCGCTCTTCTGATGCCGGGAGGGTACTGGAGCGAACGCGGTCCGCAGCCAGGCGGGTTCCGCCCGCCCGCGGTGCTCGCGGTCGTGATCCCGGCCGTCGTGAGCTTCCTCGTCCAGGTGCCCGCGTCCGTCGGCATCGCGGTCTGGACGCACGAGTCCGCGTCGACGGCCGCACTCTCGATCTCGCTCGCCGTCGCGGGCCCGCTCGCGCTCCTCGCGTCGAGGCGGTGGCCCGGCCCGACCGTCGCGGTCGTCGCGGCGCTCGCACTCGCCGACGTGCTCCTCCTCCCCGACATTGGACCGCCTTACATCGCCGTGGGGTTCGCGATCATCCTCGGCGTCGCGCGCGGGGCGCTCGTCTGGACGGCCGTCTCGGCGGGCGTCGCCTGGGTCGCAGCCGTCGTCCTCGGCACGCTCGCGGGCGTCGACTGGCATCCGATCCGCATCGCCGCGACCACCGCGGCGCTCGCGCTGTGCTTCGGCATCGGCTGGTTCATCCGCGTCCGCCGGGGTCGTGCGCAGGCCTACCGAGTCGAGGCCCAGCGCCGACGCCAGATCGCCGAGCAGCGCGAGCGCGTGCGCATCGCGCGCGAACTCCACGACGTCATCGGCCACGCGCTCTCGCAGATCCACGTCCAGGCGAGCGTCGGCCTCCACCTCATGGACCGCGATCCCGAGCAGGCGCGACAGGCGCTCGCGACCGTCAAAGAGACCTCGAAGCTCGCGCTCGACGAGGTGCGCAGCGTCGTCGGCGTCATCCGCATGGGCGACGCGCCGCTCGCGCCGCAGGCCGAGCTCGACCAGCTGCCGCGGCTCGTGGCGGGCGTGCGGTCGCCCGACCTCGACGTGTCGCTCGACGACCGGCTCGGCGCGACTCAGGCCGACCGCCCCGGCCGCTCGGTGCAGTGGGCGGTGTACCGCATCGCGCAGGAGGCGCTCACGAACATCGTGCGGCACGCGCACGCGTCGCACGCGTCGGTGTGCGTCGAGCGGGCCGCCGACGACGTCGTCGTGACCGTCGAAGACGACGGTCGCGGGTTCGACTCCGAGGCGGATGTCTCGGGCGCGGGCCTCCTCGGCATGCGCGAGCGTGCGGAGCTCCTCGGCGGCGAGATCGAGCTCGTCCCGCGCGAGGGCGGCGGCACCCGCGTCGTCGCGAGGCTCCCGTGGAGCGCCGTGTGATGCGGGGCACGCGGTGATCCGGGTCGCGCTCGCCGACGACCAGCACCTCGTGCGCGCGGGCTTCCGCGCCCTCCTCGACTCGGAGGACGACATCGAGGTCGTCGCCGAGGCCGCGACGGGGGAGGAGCTCCTCGCGCGGCTCGCCGAGACATCCGTCGACGTCGTCCTCATGGACATCCGCATGCCCGGCGGCGACGGGCTCTGGGCGACCGAGCGGATCGCCGCCGACGCGGCCCTCGACGGGGTCAAGGTCGTCGTCGTGACGACGTTCGAACTCGACGAGTACGTCGCCCGGGCGGTGCGCGCGGGCGCGAGCGGGTTCCTCGTGAAGGACACCGAGCCCGCCGACCTCGTACGGGCCGTGCGCGTCGTCGCCGCGGGCGACGCGCTGCTCTCGCCGGGGGTCACCAGGCGGCTCCTCGACCGCGTCGCGAGCGGGCTCCGCGAGACGGCCGACGCGCAGGCGCTCGACGTCCTCACCGACCGCGAACGCGAGGTGCTCGGACTCGTCGGCCTCGGGCTCACGAACGAGGAGATCGCCGAGCGGCTCGTCATGAGCCCGCTCACCTCGAAGACCCATGTGTCGCGCATCATGGCGAAGCTCGGCGCGCGCGACCGCGTCCAACTCGTCGTGACGGCCTACGAGACCGGACTCGTCGCGCCCGGCTGGCAGAACTGACGCGGGCTCCCGCCCGCCGCGTCGCTACTCGCCCGGGGCGGCGGCGCGATAGCCTCATGAGAATACGCGAGCACGGCGCGCGAGGGGAGCGTGAGGGGTGACCGGCGAACTCTGGCTCAGCATCGCGCTCGTCATCGTGTTCGTGCTCATCGGCGGCGTATTCGCGGCGACCGAGATCGCCCTCGTCACCCTCCGCGAAAGCCAGGTCAACGCGATCGCCGAGCGCGGCAGGCGCGGGCAGAAGGTCGCCGAGCTCGCGCGCAACCCGAACCGATTCCTCTCCGCCGTCCAGATCGGCGTGACCGTCGCGGGCTTCGCATCGGCCGCGTACGGCGCGTCGTCGATCGCCCCGGCACTCGTGCCCGCGCTCACGTCGATCGGCATGGGCGAGCAGGTCGCCTCGACGGTCGCGACGATCGCGCTCACCCTCGTCATCGCGTACCTCTCGCTCGTGCTCGGCGAGCTCGTGCCCAAGCGCCTGGCCCTGCAGCACAACGCGCGCTTCGCGTACGCCGTCGCGCCGATCCTCAGCGGCTTCGCGACGCTCGTGCGGCCCGTCATCTGGTTGCTGTCGGTCTCGACCGACTTCCTCGTGCGGCTGTTCGGCGGCGATCCGAACAAGACCGTCGACGCGCTGAGCGACGAAGAGCTGCGCGACATCGTGTCGACGCACGGCGGGCTTCCCGAAGACGAGCGGCGCATCCTCGACGACGTGCTCTCGCTCCGCCACCGCCAGATCAGCGAGGTCATGCGGCCGCGGCCCGAGGTCGTCGCCCTCGACGGACTCGGCACCGTCGCCGACGCCGTCGAGCGCGTGCGCGACCTGCCGTACTCGCGCTACCCGGTGCTCGACGGCTCGATCGACGACATCACGGGGTTCGTGCACGTGCGCGACCTCTTCGAGGCGGCGCTCGACGACCCGACCTCGCCGCTCATGGGCATCAGCCGAGACATCCCGTACCTGCCGTCGACCGCGCGCGTGCTGCCGACGCTCACGAGCATGCGCGCCGACGGCCACCAGATCGCCGTCGTCGTCGACGAGTACGGCGGCACCGACGGCATCGTGACCCTCGAAGACCTCGTCGAAGAGGTCGTGGGCGAGATCTTCGACGAGTACGACACCGACGAGGCGCCCGGCGAACTCGCCGAAGGGGGCGGGCTCGTCGACGGACGGCTCAACTTCCAGGACTTCGAGGATGTCACGGGCATCGCCCTCGAACGCGGCGCCTCCGACACGATCGCGGGGTTCGTCGTCGAGCATCTCGGGCATCTCGGGCGCGTCGGCGACACGATCGAGGTTCCGGGGGCGACGATCCAGGTCACGGCCGTCGACCGCCGCCGCATCGCCGAACTCCTCGTGACGCCGAAGCCGGCCGCCGACGAGTCGTCGCAGGCCGCGCCTCCGTCGGCCGAGTAGCGAGCGCAGCAAGCCTCCGAGACCGTTCGACGGGTCTCGCGACCCTCCTTCGTCGCGCCTCCAACCGCCGCTTCTTTCGACCTCGGGGCCGGCGCCCGGAGCGGAGACCGTCACCAGGGGATGAGCCCTCGGTTCCGCGCGGCGGTGCCGAAGTGCCGCCGGTGCGAAGGTGCTGCGATCCGCGCGCGGCGCGTTCGCGGATCGTGGGGAGGATGGTGCCGAAGTGCCGCGTGCGCGGCCGGAGGATGCATTTCGGTGGGGCTCGCGGGGTCGGCGGGTGGAGAGGAGTGCGCGGGTGGACGTTGATCCCGGGACCGGTCAGCGGTGCTCCCGGGGGAGCAGTCGAGGTGTCTCCCCGAGGCGGATTCGCGATCGGCCGCCGGCGGCTTGACTCGATTCGTCGGCCCGACCCAGGGCCGCGCGAATCGAAAGGCGACACCATGTCGACAGCACTCGCCGCCGCGGCGATCACCGCCCACGCCGGTCCGTGGGCGGGTCCGTGGGCGGCCGGATTCGGGTGGGTGTTCTTCCTCATCCCGATCTTCTGGATCCTGTTCTTCGTGCTCCTCTTCACGTTCGTGGGGCGCCGCTGGCGCCGTGCGGCGTGGTCTGGCGAGCACCCGTACGGCCCGCCGTGGGCGCGGGGTGCGTCGGCGAGCGCCGAGCGGACCCTCGCCGAGCGGTTCGCGAAGGGCGACATCGACGAGGTCGAGTACCGCGCCCGCCTCGAGGTGCTGCGGGCGAACCGGCCGAACGCGGGCTGACGAGGGTCAGCGCGCAGGCAAGTAGGGCGTGAGCGCGGCCGCCGTCCACTCCGCGAGGGCGGCCGCGAGCGCGTCGTCCCTGGCTTCGGCGCTCGGGGCGGCAACGCGCCGCTCGTCGAAGTACTCGCCGCCCGAGGCATCCGCCGAAAGCGCCGCGACGACGTTCTCGGCGCCCGACTCGACGCTCGCGCCGCGCGACGCGAACATCGCGTGCAGCAGGTCGGTCGAGATCACCCCCGGCTGGAGGCTCACGGCCGTGATCTCGCGCGGCAGGCGCCGCTGCAGCGATCGCGTGAAGAGGATGATCGCGAGCTTCGAGCGGGCGTAGGCGCGAACTGGGTCGTAGCCGCGCTCGAGTTCGAGGTTCGGCAGGTCGAGGCTCGCCATCTCGTGCGTCGCCGACGCGAGGTTCACGATCCGCGCCCCGTCGGCGAGCGAGCCGAGCAGCCACTCGGTGAGGAGCGCCATCGCGAGGTAGTCGATCTGCAGGGTGCGCTCGTGGCCGTCGTCGGTCACCCGGCGGACCTCCGCGCCGGGCACGCCCGCATTGTTCACGAGCCCGTCGATCGGGCCGCCGGCCTCGTGCGCGATCGTCGCCGCGGCATCCGAGACATCCTGGAGCCTCGCGTAATCGCACCGCACGTACACGACCTCGGCGGGCCCGTCGCCGATGCGCGCGAGCGCGCCCGCCACGGCTTCGGGAGCCTCGGGTCCCTGCACGACGAGCCGCCTCGCCGTCCTGGCGAGGATGCGCGCCGTCTCGAGGCCGATCCCGCTCGTCGCACCTGTGACGACCACGGTTCCCGCCCGCACGTCCATGCTCGCCCTCCCATTCGCCGCAGAACCGGACGATACTGGACTTCCAGCGGCGCCGACAGGCTCGGCGACCGGTGTGAGGCAGGCCACGGCAGGGGGTTCGGATGCGGATCGCGGTGCTCGGAAGCGGGCGGCTCGGCGACACGCTCGCCGCGGGCTTCGCCGCGGCGGGGCACACGGTCGTCATCGGGTCGCGCCGCGCGGGCGCGGGCGCGGGCGGCGGCGCGGTCTCCGAGAATCCCGACGCACGAGGCATCCCGGTGCGTGCGATTCCGGATGCGACAGCGGAAGCGACGGCCGGCGCGGAGACCGCCCGATGAGCACGAATCTGACCCTCATCGAGCGCTCGCCCGACCCCGAGCACCCGCACGAGCACACGTCGCACCCGTCGATCGCCGAGAAGATCCACGCGCTCGGCGAGCAGCGGATCGCCGCACTCCTCCTCGTCATCGCGACCGTCCTCGCGATCGTGTGGGCGAACGCCTCGCCCGACTCGTACGAGGGCTTCTGGGACACCCACCTACGGTTCGGGATCGGCGACGATCTCAACCTCGAGTTCACCCTGCACGCGATCGTCAACGATGCGCTCATGGCGATCTTCTTCTTCACGGTCGGCCTCGAAGTGCGCCGCGAGTTCGCGATCGGCGAGCTCACGAGTTGGTCGCGCGCCGTGGTGCCCGTCGTCGCGGCGGTCTTCGGCCTCGCCGTGCCCGCGCTGCTGTTCGTCCTCATCGCGTGGAACACCGGCCAGGCGCACGCGTGGGGCGTCGTCATCTCGACCGATACGGCCTTCCTCGTCGGCGCGCTCGCGCTCGTCGGGCCGAGGGCGCCGGGGCGCCTCCGGGTGTTCCTCCTCGCGCTCGCCGTCGTCGACGACATCGGCGCGCTCTCGATCATCGCCCTCGTCTACACGTCGAACTTCACGCCCCTGCCGCTCATCGTCGCCGCCGTCGGACTCGCGGGCGTCTACTTCACGCGCTACCTCCGCCGAGGGCGCGGGCCCATCTACGTCATCCTCGCGGTCGTCGTGTGGTTCGCGTTCCTCGCGTCGGGCGTGCATCCGACGCTCGCGGGCGTCGCGATCGCGCTCCTCGTGCCCGTGTACCGGCCCGACCGGCGCGAGGTGGAGCAGGCCCTCGAACTGGCCCGGATGTTCCGCCAGTCGCCGAACACCGAGTACGCGCGCGCCGCCGCGAACAGCCTCCGCGAATCGATTTCGATCAACGAGCGCCTGCAGTCGGCGTTCGCGCCGTCGGTCGCGTATGTCATCCTGCCGCTCTTCGCACTCGCCAACGCGGGCGTGCACGTGAGCGGCGAGATCCTCGCCGACGCGCTGCGCTCGCCGATCACGTGGGGCATCGTCGTCGCGCTCGTGGCGGGCAAGTTCATCGGCATCTTCGGGTCGACGGCGCTCATGCGACGGTTCGGCATCGGACAGTTCGGGCCGGGGCTCACGCAGTCGCGCATCGCGGGCGGCGCGGCGCTCTGCGGCATCGGGTTCACGATCGCGCTCTTCATCGTCGACCTCGCGATCACCGACGAGGAGATGCAGAACGCCGCGCGCGTGGGCGTGCTCGCCGCCTCGGTGCTCGCGTTCCTGTTCGGCTGGTTCCTGTTCAAGGTAGGGGAGCTGAAGCACCCCGTCGAAGAGCGCGGCAAGGTGCTCGAACGGCCCGTCATGCCCGGGCGCGACCACATCTCGGGCCCGCCCGATGCGCCGCTCACGATCGTCGAGTACGGCGACTTCCAATGCTTCTTCTGCTCGCGCGCGTCGGGATCGATCGACGAAGTGCGGAAGGCCCTCGGCGACCGGTTGCGGTACGTGTGGCGGCACGCGCCGCTCACCGAGTACCACCCCAATGCGCTCGCCGCGGCCGAGGCGACCGAGGCGGCCGACCGGCAGGGCAAGTTCCGCGAGTTCGCCCGCAGCCTGTTCGCCGACCAGGAGCACCAGTTGCCGAGCGACATCATGCGCCGCGCGCAAGAGCTCGAACTCGACACGGCGCGCTTCGAGGAGGATCTGCGCTCGCCCATCATCGCGGGCCGCGTGCGCGACGACATGCTCGACGCCGAGTCGATGGATGTCACGGCGGTGCCGACGTTCTTCCTCAACGGCCGTCGGCATGTCGGCCCCTACGATGCGGCGACCCTGATCCGCGAGCTCGAGACATCCGGCCCCGACCCCACGCGCCGCGACCGCCCGGTCGAAGGCGCCCTCTCGAACGATCTGCCCGACCCGCCCGAGGTCGCCGCACGCGATGCCGCCCTGTCGCCGCGGGGCGACGTAGACCCGCAGCGCGACGTAGGTCCGCAGCGCGACGCCGAGGCATCCGGAAGCGCCGAGCCGCAGCCCTGAGCCGCGCGCGCGACGCTCAGCCGAGCGTGCGTGCGAGCGCCGCCTCGACGTGCCGGTGCCCCGCCGTCTCGTAGCCGACGATCGCGACGACGGGCGCGAGTGCCGTGATGAGGATGCCCCATCCGAGCGTCGCTCCGGCCGCGACCGCGACGACCGCGAGCGCGAGCACGACGAGCGCGCCCGCGAAGAGCAGCGCGTGGAAGAGGTCGACCTCGTGCAGGAGGAACGCGTGCAGCGTCGCGAGGCCCGCGAGGAACACCGCGACGGGGATCGTGAGCGTCAGCATCGCCTGCACGTCGTCGATATGTGCGACGCCCTCGATGACGAAGGCCGCGACATGGAGGCCTGCGCCCGTCGCGACGAGGGCGCCGAACAGCACGATGTGACCGTAGCCCCACGTGAACGACCGTCGCCGGTGGCGCGCGAGCACCTCGCCCGACGGCATCATGAAGTACACCCACCACAGGCCGAAGGCGAGGAGCGTGCCGCCGAAGGCGACGAGCACCGCTTCGAGCGTCCACCCCTGCTCCTCGACGACGGCCGAGATCGCGAGGATCGTGCCGAGGATGATCTCGCCGAGCGTGATGATGACGAGCAGGCTGTAGCGTTCGGCGATGTGGTGCGCGTGCCACGGCGTGCCGCCGCCGCGCATCCGCTCGGCGACGACCGGCCCGACGACCTCGAACGCCGCGAGCGCGATCCACAGCACGATCGTGAGCGCGAACGGCGGGTTGACGAAGATCATGACGATCCAGCCGGCCTGCGAGATCGCGAGGACGGTCGCGTAGACGAGGGCGGTCCGGCGGTAGCCGGGCGCCTGCTTCGCGATCCGCAGCCACAGGGCGAGCGTCGAGACGCGCATCACGACGTACCCCGCGACGAGGATGCCGTTGTCGATGTGCACGCCCTCGTCGAACGAGTCGAACAGCGGAGGCATCCCGAGCGCCATGATGAGCACGCCCACCATCTGCACCATCGTCGCGATGCGGAAGAAGACGTCGTCGGTGTCGAACGCCGACGCGAGCCATGAGTAGTTGATCCACGCCCAGCAGATCGCGAACACCGCGAGGAAGAACGCCCAGAACGCCGACGCGAAGTGCCCGAGTTCGAGCAGGTGCGCCATCTGCGTGCCCGCCTGGCTGAACGCGACGACGAACGTCAGGTCGTACAGCAGTTCGAGCGGCGTCGCCGCGCGGTGCGGCTCGTTCGGGTCGCGGCCCGTCATGCGCCGCAGTCGGTGGTCGAGGCGCCCGGATGTCTCGTGCGTCATGCGTGCATCGTCGCACGCGCCGTGACGCCGACGCGAGGGCCGTGCGTCTCGCGATCTCCGGGGTGGGTCAGAGCGTGCACATCCTGAAGAAGACGAGCTCGCCTGTGAACGTTGCCGCGTCGGGTGCCGACAGGATCCTGAGGAATCCGTTCACGCGGCTCACGCCCGTGTTGACCGTGGCGCTGAGGAGAGTCGCGAAGCTCAGCACGATTCGGCCGGATTCGCCGAGTTGCGCGGTCAGCACGCGGTCGACGGTGAGCACATCCCTGGAACGCCGAGTTCGAAGCGTTCCGGAGAGGCATCGACCACGGCGCTCGCCTCGGCATCGAGGTACTTCCGGGCTTCGCCGCAGACGATGGCGCGGAGTGTGCGCTTGACGGCGACGGTCGCGGCCGCTTTCCTGGCCGGTGTCGTGATGAACGGCATGGCCGCTTGACCGGCGATGGAGACCGCGTCGTTCGCGATGCCGGTGGTGAGCGCGTCGGCCTGCCGGATCGCAGCATTCCAGGCGATCGCAAGGGCCCGAACCCGAGCAGCTTCCAGAATCTCCGCCCAGGTCCGCGACGAGATGCCCGGTTCCTGCTGCTTCGGGAGCTTCTGCAGGGGAGCGGGAATCTCGATCTTCTTGCTCTTGGAAGCAGACCCGAGACCCCTGATCATGTCGTCGACCTTGTTCCCGAGGTTGCGGAGCGCATCATCCCATCCCGGCGGCGGGGTCCAGAGCGCGACCGTCGTGGGCGCCGCGGTCGCGGGCTGGGCGATGCCGGCGGTGGCGGCGAGCGCGGCGGTGATGCCGGCCGCGGCGAGCACCTTGAAACGACGCCGGATGTTCATGACGATCTCCTTCGATCGTCGGGTCATCCAGCGGTCTACGCGTGTCCTGGCGGGGCGTGATCAGGGCGCACCCTGAGACCGTCCTCCGTATCGTCCCTATCGCGAGAGCAGCAGCGCCTCGCCCTGCCCGCCGCCGCCGCACAATGCGACGGCCGCCTTGCCGCCGCCGCGACGCGAGAGTTCGAGGGCGGCGTGGAGGGCGAGGCGTGCGCCGGAGGCGCCGATGGGATGTCCCAGGGCGATCGCTCCGCCGTGGATGTTGACGCGTTCGTGGTCGAGGCCGAGATCGCGGGCCGACTGCAGCGAGACGGCGGCGAAGGCTTCGTTGATCTCGACGAGGTCGAGGTCTTCCGCGTTCCATCCTTCGCGGGCGAGGGCGGCGGCGATCGCGTTGGCGGGCTGCGAGTGGAGCGAGTTGTCGGGGCCCGCGACCTGGCCGGGTGCGCCCACGAGCGCGAGCCACGGGAGGCCTCGCGCCTCGGCCCACGCGCGGCTCGCGACGACGACCGCGGCGGCGCCGTCGGAGAGCGGCGACGAGTTGCCCGCCGTGATCGAGCCACCCTCGGCGAACGCCGGGCGGAGGCCTCCGAGGGTCTCGACGGTCGAGTCGGGGCGGACGCCCTGGTCGGCGTCGACGATGAGCGGGGCGCCTTTGCGTTGCGGGATCTCGACGGGCACGATCTCGTCGGCGAAGACGCCGCCGGCCTGCGCAGCGCCCGCACGCACGTGCGAGGCGGCCGCGATCTCGTCTTGCTCGAGGCGTTCGAGGCCGTAGCGCGCGTTGAAGCGCTCGGTCGAGGCGCCCATCGAGTCGTGGTCGAACGCGTCGGTGAGGCCGTCGTTCGCGGCGTGGTCGAGGAGCTCCCACGAGCCGTACGCCTTGCCCGCGCGCGAGCCCGGCAACAGGTGCGGCGCGTTCGTCATCGACTCCTGGCCGCCCGCGACGACGACGTCGGCCTCTCCCGAGCGGATGAGTCGCGCCGCGTCGGTGATCGCGACGAGCCCCGAGAGGCACACCTTGTTGACGGTCGTCGCGGGCACACGCCACGGAATGCCGGCCGCGACGGCCGACTGCTTGGCGGGGTTCTGCCCCGCACCGGCCTGCAGCACCTGCCCGAGGATGACGGCGTCGACGTCGTCGGGAGAGACGCCCGCCTTTGCGAGCGCGCCGCGGATCGCGATCGTGCCGAGTTCGACGGCCGTGAGTGCGCCGAGATTGCCGCTGATGCGGCCGAACGGGGTGCGGGATCCGGCGATGAGGACGACATCGGTGGTGGGCATCTTCGGCTGACTCCTTCGTCGGGGTTGCGGTGCGTCTTCGCTGACTCTAGTGTACGTTTCTGAAACCTGAACCACCTGTCAGGTTAGACATCGTCGTCACTGGAAGAGGCACATCATGCGGGTTACAAGGAAGTACCTGGCACCGGCGGTGCTCGCCGTCGCCGCCCTCGCGCTCGTCGGCTGCGCGCCGACCGCGACCCCGGGAGGCGGTGATGCCACCGCTGACGCCGCAGCCCCGGTCACGGTCGGCATGATCACTTCGCAGACCGGCCCGCTCGCCGCGTACGGCGCCGCCTACACGGCGGGCTTCGAAGCGGGCCTCGACTACGCGACCGACGGCACGGGCACGGTCGACGGCCGCGAGATCGACCTCGTGTGGGAAGACGACCAGGGCAATCCCGACACCGCCGTCGCCAAGGCGAAGGACCTCATCGGCCAGGGCGTCCAGATCATCGCGGGCACCGTCGTCTCGGGCATCGCGACGACCCTCGCCGAGCAGGCCGCCCAGAACAAGATCCTCTACATCTCGGGCCCCGCGGCGACCGACGCCGTCACGGGCGTCAACGAGTACACCTTCCGCTCGGGTCGTCAGACCTACCAGGACGTCGCGACCGCGGGCACCTTCATCGGCGACCCCGACGGCAAGAAGGTCGTCGTCTTCGCCCAGGACAACGCGTTCGGCCAGGGCAACCTCGCGGGCGTGCAAGCGGTGCTCGGCGGCAAGGGCGCGACGGTCGAGGGGGTCCTCGTCGCCGAGGACGCGACCGAGTTCACGCCGTTCGCGCAGCAGCTCCTCGCAGCACAGCCCGACCTCGTCTTCGTCGCGTGGGCCGGCGCCTCGTCGGGCGCGATGTGGACGGCGCTCCAGCAGCAGGGCGTGTTCGAGTCGACGCCCGTCGTCACGGGCCTCGGGGATGTCTCGACGTACAACGCCTACGGCGACGCGAGCGCCGACATCTCCTTCCTCAACCACTACTTCGCCGGCGCTGCGGGCACCGACGTCGAAGCGGCGATGATCGAGTCGCTCGATGCGGCGGGTGCGACGCCCGACCTCTTCTCGCCCGACGGGTTCGTCGCGGCGCAGATGATCGTGCAGGCGATCCGCGAAGGCGGCGACACCGTCGACGGCATGATCGCGGCCCTCGAGGGCTGGTCGTTCGAGTCGGTCAAGGGCGAGGTCACCGTGCGCGCCGAGGACCACGCGCTCATCCAGCCCATGTACCAGGTCAAGCTCGTGCAGGACGGCGCGAACTGGGTGCCCGAACTCATCGAGACGATCGACGCCGACGAGGTCGCGCCGCCCGTCGCGGGCTGACCGGCGCACCCAGCCCTTCCACGACGACCGGCGGCCGCCGCGAGGCGGCCGCCGGCCCGAACGAGAGAGAACCATGACCGACCACGCGGTGCTCGAACTCGAGCACATCGGCCTGCAGATCGGCGGCGCACGGATCTTGAAAGACGTGTCGCTCACCGTTCGGCAGGGCGAACTCCTCGGAGTGATCGGCCCCAACGGCGCGGGCAAGACGACGCTCTTCAACGTCGTGTCGGGCATCGTGCGCCCGACCGAGGGGCGCGTGCTCCTCGCCGGCCGGGATGTCACGGGCGAACCCGTCCACCGGCGAGCGGATGCGGGCCTCGGCCGCACCTTCCAGACATCCAGTCTCTTCCCGGCGCTCAGCGTCCTCGAGAACGTGCGCCTCGCCGCCCAGGCGAAGCTCGGCGGTGCGACGAGCGTCCTTCGAGCGCCGAAAGCGACGGATGCCGCGTCCGCACGCGCACTCGACGCACTCGCCGAGGTCGGCATGGCCGGTCGGGCCGACCGCGTCGCAGGCGACCTCGCGCACGGCGAGAAGCGGAAGGTCGAGATCGCGATGTGCATCGCGACCGAGCCGACCCTCATCCTCCTCGACGAGCCCATGGCGGGTGTCGGCTCCGCAGACGTGCCCGCCCTCACCGAGGTCATCCGCGCCCTGCACGCGAGCGGTCGCACCGTGCTCATGGTCGAACACCACATGGACGTCGTGCTCGGTCTCGCCGACCGCATCGCCGTCATGCACCACGGCGAACTGCTCGCCGCCGACACCCCGGAGGCCGTCATGGCGAACCCGACCGTGCAATCCGCGTACCTCGGGGAGGGCCTGTGAACGAGCCCATCCTCTCCGTCCGCGGACTCACCGGCCGGATCGCCGGGCAACAGGTCGTCGAAGACGTCTCGCTCGACGTCGCCGCGACGGGCGTCACCGCCCTCCTCGGCCGCAACGGCGTCGGCAAGACCTCGACGATCAAGTCGGTCCTCGGGCTCATCGACCGCACCGGCGAGGTCGTGCTCGGCGGACGTCGCGTCGACCGTCTGCCGACGCACCGCATCGTGCAGCTCGGCGTCGGCTACGTCCCCGAAGACCGCGAGGTGTTCGGCGGGCTCACGGTCGCCGAGAACCTCCGGCTGGCCGAACGCGACCGCTCGCCTCGGCGGGCGCTCGTCGCCGAGCTCTTCCCCGACCTCGAGGCGCGGCTCGCGCAGCGCGCCGGCACGCTCTCGGGCGGGCAGCAGCAGATGGTGTCGCTCGCGCGCGCCCTCATCAACGACAACCGGCTCCTCCTCGTCGACGAGCCCACGAAGGGCCTCGCGCCGCGCATCGTCGACGAGGTCGCCGTCGCGCTCGCCGAAGCGGCGAAGACCGTGCCGATCCTGCTCGTCGAACAGAACCTCAAGGTCATCCGGGCGCTCGCCGACCGCGTGGTCGTGCTCTCGGGCGGACGGGTCGTGTTCACGGGCGAGGCATCCGAACTCCTCGACGACGACGCGCGCATCCAGCGCTACCTCGGCGTGCACGACGCGGGGGAGGCCGCCTGATGGACACGATCATCCTCCTCGTCATCACGGGCCTCGGGCTCGGGGCGCTCTACTTCCTCGTCGCGAGCGGCCTCTCCCTCATTTACGGCCTCATGGGCGTCTTGAACTTCGCCCACGGCGCGTTCCTCACGATCTCGGCGTTCCTCGGCTGGGAGGTCGGTCGCCGGGTCTCCGACGGCACCTGGCTCGGGCTCGCGATCTCCGCAGTCGTCGGCATGGCAGTCGGCGCGATCGTCGCGGCGCTCACCGAGTTCCTCATCATCCGCCGCCTCTACGAACGGCACATCGAGCAAGCGCTCGTGACCGTCGGACTCTCGCTCGCAAGCGTCGCGCTCTTCGAGGGCACCTGGGGCACCGACCCGATCTACACGGTGAGACCCGATTGGCTCACCGAGACGACGACGATCCTCGGCGCGCGAATCCCGAACGACCGGTTCCTCCTCATCGCGTGCGCCCTCGTCGTGCTCGGCGGCATCGTGCTCTTCCTGAATCGCACGCGCTACGGGCTCATCATCCGCGCGGGCGTCGAGAACCGGCACATGGTCACCGCCCTCGGCATCGACGTGCGCCGCGCGTTCACCCTCGTGTTCGCGATCGGCGGCGCGGCGGCCGGCCTCGGCGGCGTGCTCGCGTCGGTCTACTACGGCTACGTCTCGGCGCACCTCGGAAGCATCCTGCTGATCTTCGCGTTCATCGTGACCGTCATCGGCGGGCTCGGTTCGCTCACGGGCGCCGCGATCGCATCGATCCTCGTCGCGGTGCTGCAGCAGCTCGCGAACTTCTACCTCGGCGGCACGGGCGACCTCGTGGTCGTCGTCGCGCTCGCCGCAGTGCTCCTCGTCCGCCCGCGCGGACTCCTCGGGAAGGCGGCGGCATGACCAAGAAGACGCTCCTGACCGCGGGCGGCGGCATCGCGCTCGTCGTCCTGCTCGCGATCCTCCCGCTCCTCGCGATCGAGATCCCGGGCGTGCTGCCCGGCCCGACGTACACGCCCGGCACCCTGCAGCTGCTCGCGTTCGCGCTCCTCATCGCGGCGCTCGCGCTCAGCTACCGCATGATGTTCGGCCTCGCCGGCATGCTCTCGTTCGGACACGCGCTCTTCTTCGCGGCAGGCGCGTACGGCCTGGGCGTCGCCCTCGACGCGTTCGCGCCGAGCACGTGGCCGTCGGGACTCGTGTTCGTCCTCGCGATCGCGATCACGCTCGTCTTCGGGCTCGTCCTCGCCGCGACGGTCGGGGCACTCGCGCTCCGGGTCACGGGCATCTCGTTCGCCATGGTGACGCTCGCATTCGCGCAGGCCGGGTCGGTGCTCATCCGCCGCAATCCGGGCGGCGCGACGGGCGGCGACGAGGGTCTCGCGCTCGACATCACGCACGTGCCCGCCGAGCTCGTCGGCGTCGTCAACACGCGGAACCTCTACTGGACGGCGCTCGGCATTCTCGTGGTGGTCTACCTCGTCGTGCTGTGGGTCGAGCGGAGTCGCGCGGGCCACGTCGCCGAGGCCGCGCGCGAGAACGAGCTGCGCGTGCGGGTGCTCGGCATCCGGCCCTACAACGTGCGCTTGCTCGTCTTCATCGTCGCCTCGGTGCTCGCGGCGGTCGCGGGCATGGGCTATCTGCTCCTGCAGTCGGGTGCGGCACCGCGGATCGCGACCGCCGACTTCACGCTCACGATCCTCGTCATCGTCGTCCTCGGCGGCGTCGGCTACCGGTGGGGTGCGATCGTCGGCGGTATCGTCTACACACTGCTCGATCAGCGGCTCACGGCGCTCGCGGGCTCCGACGCGATCGCGGCGCTGCCCGATGTGCTCCGTGTGCCGTTGTCCGAGCCGTTGTTCATCCTCGGGACGCTCTTCGTGCTCGTCGTGCTCTTCCTCCCCGGCGGTATCGCCGGGTTGCCGAACCGCATCCGCACGGGCCGCAAGCAGCACCCGGCCGAGCCGGAGGGGCGACGGATGCCTGACGGACTGCACACCCTCGGGCGCTGGACTTCCGACCGGGCGCTCTCGACCCCCGACCGGATCGCGATCGACGATCGCGGCGTCGTGCTCGCCTACCGAGACCTCGACGCTCGCGCGGCGCGGCTCGCGTCGGCGTTCCGCGAGGCCGGGTACCGCATCGGCGACCGCATCGCGACCCTCACGGGCAACAGCGCCGATCATGTCGTGCTGTTCTTCGCGTGCGCGAAGGCCGGGCTCGCGCTCGTGCCGTTGTCGTGGCGGCTCTCGCCGCGCGAGCTCGCCGAGCAGCTCGAGATCGCCGAGCCCGCGCTCCTGCTCGTCGAGGACGAGTTCGCGACGCTCGCGCGGGCGACCCTCGAGCGGTCCCCGCGACGGGTGCCCGTCGCAGAACTCGGCGCCCACGGCGTCGAGCAGCGGATGCCTCGTGCCGCGCGTGCAGGCGACGGCGACGCCGAGGCATCCGCCCGCACCGACGTCGCAGACGACGACGCGCTCCTCGTGATCTTCACGTCGGGCACGACGTCGCGGCCGAAGGGCGCGGTGCTGACCCACGCGAACTGCTTCTGGACGAATCTCTCGCTCTCGAAGACGACAGCGATCGCACCTGGCGACATCGTGCTCTCGGTCATGCCGCAGTTCCACGTCGGGGGATGGAACATCCAACCGCTCCTCGCGTGGTGGACGGGTGCGACGGTCGTCCTCGAGCGGACCTTCGACCCGGGACGCGTTCTGCACCTCATCGCCGAGCGGCGCATCACGACGATGATGGGCGTGCCCGCGAGCTACCTCTTCCTCGCGCAGCACCCCGACTTCGAACGCGCCGACCTGTCGAGCCTCGGACACGCGGTCGTCGGCGGCGCGCCCATGCCGCCCGCGCTGCTCCGCACGTGGCATGCGAGGGGCGTCGCGCTCACGCAAGGCTACGGGCTCACCGAGGCCTCGCCCAACGTGCTGTGCCTGCCCGACGACCACGCACGCGACCGCGTCGGGTCAGCGGGCACTCCCTACCCGCACGTCGACGTCGCCGTCGCCGACCCCGTGACGGGCGAGCGGCTCGACGGCCCCGCCGAGGGCGAGCTCCTGGTCGCCGGCCCCGGCGTCTTCGCGGGATACCTGGGCGACCCCGACGCGACGGCGCTCGCCCTGCGCGACGGCTGGCTGCACACGGGCGACCTCGTGCGGCGCGACGCCGCAGGGTACTTCACGATCGTGGACCGGCTGAAGGACCTCTACATCTCGGGCGGCGAGGGCGTCGCCCCGGCCGAGGTCGAGTCGGTGCTCGCAGCGCACCCGGCCGTCGCCGACGTCGCGGTCGTGGGCGTCCCCGACGAGCGTTGGGGCGAGGCCGGGTCGGCATGGGTCGTGTTGCGACCCGGTACGCATACCGACGCCGACGAGCTCCTCGACTTCGCGCGTCCCCAGCTCGCATCGTTCAAGTTGCCGCGCGAAGTGCACTTCGTCGACGAGATCCCGCGGTCCACCGCGAACAAGCCACTGCGGCGCGTGCTCGCGGCCCGCGCGCAGGCCATCCGGGAGGGGATCGCATGACCGCGACGACTCCGCGCACGGCGCGCGGCGAGCAGACGCGCAGGCGCATCCTCGAGGCCGCCGAGCACGTGTTCGCCGAACTCGGGTACACCGAGGCATCCGTCTCGCGCATCACCGACCGCGCAGGCGTCGGGCAGGGCACCTTCTATCTCTACTTCGCCTCGAAACTCGACCTCTTCGACGAACTCGTCGAAGACTTGAACCGGCGCGTGCGCCAGGCGATGAGCGAGGGGTCGGCCGATGCGACGACGCGCCTCGAGGCCGAGCGGGCCGGGTTCGCGGCGTTCTTCCGGTTCACGGCCGAGCACCCCGCGCTCTACCGCGTCGTGCGCGAGGCCGAGTTCGTCTCGCCCGACGCGTTGCGTCTGCACTACACGCGCATCGTCGAGGGGTACATCGCGGGCCTCGAGCAGGCGCGTGCCGACGGCGAGATCGGCGACATCGATCCGACCGTCGCGGCGTGGGCGCTCATGGGCATCGGAGAGATGATCGGCATGCGCTGGGTGCTGTGGGGAGACTCCGCGAACGGCGAGGGCGGCGGCGACGCCGATCCGACGGCCGCGGGAACGAGCGCCGTGCCCGAGCACGTGCTCGACGAGATGATGCGCTTCATCGGCGGCGCCCTCGGGCGTCCCGGCTGGAGCATGAACGGGGAGGCGTCATGACCGATCTGACCGGAAAGCGTGCGATCGTGACTGGCGGTGCGAGCGGCATCGGGCTCGCGATCGCGGGCGCGTTCGCCGAGGCGGGGGCGCACGTCGTCATCGCCGACCTCAACGCCGAAGCGGCCTCGCAGGCGGCCGCGGGGCTCGGCGGCGAGGCCTGGGCGGTCGACCTCGGCGACACCGCTGCGCTCGGCGACCTCTCCCTCGACGCCGACATCCTCGTCAACAACGCGGGCATCCAGCATGTGCGACCCATCGAGGAGTTCGAGCCCGAACGGTTCTCGCTCCTCCTGCGCATCATGCTCGAGGCGCCGTTCCTGCTCATCCGGGCGGCGCTGCCCGGCATGTACGAACGCGGCTTCGGCCGTGTCATCAACGTGTCGAGCGTGCACGGACTGCGCGCATCGCCGTACAAGTCGGCGTACGTGGCGGCCAAGCACGGCCTCGAGGGACTCTCGAAGGTCACGGCGCTCGAGGGCGGACCGCACGGCGTCACCTCGAACTGCATCAACCCGGGCTACGTGCGTACGCCGCTCGTCGAGAAGCAGATCGCCGACCAGGCGAAGGTGCACGGCATCCCCGAGGCCGAGGTCGTCGACCGCATCATGCTGACCGAGTCGGCGATCAAACGCCTCGTGGAGCCCGCCGAGGTCGCGAGCCTCGCGCTGTGGCTCGCGGGCGCCGACTCGCGCATGGTGACGGGCGCGAGCTACACGATGGACGGCGGGTGGAGCGCGAGATGACCGGCTACGAGACGTTCGGCGCGCCCGTCGCGGGCGGCGCCCTCGCGGGCGGCGAATGGCGAGCGGATGCCTCGGGGCCGGCGCTCCTCGCGGTGCACGGCATCACGGCGAGCCACCGGGCCTGGGACCTCGTCGCCGAAGAGCTCGACGACGTGCGCATCGTCGCCCCCGACCTTCGCGGCCGCGGCCGGAGCAATGCGCTCCCCGCGCCCTACCGCCTCGTCGACCACGCCGACGACCTCGCCCGAGTGCTCGACGACCGCGGCATCGACCGTGCGCTCGTCGTCGGCCACTCGATGGGCGCGTTCGTCTCGGTGCGGTTCGCCGAGCGGCACCCCGATCGGGTCGCGGGACTCGTGCTCATCGACGGCGGCCTCCCGCTGCCGCCGCCCGCGGGCATCGCCCCCGAAGACGTGCCGCAGGCCGTCCTCGGCCCCGCCGTCGAACGGCTCTCGATGCGATTCGACACGGCCTCGGAATACATCGGGTTCTGGCGGAGGCATCCGGGCCTCGGGCCCTACTGGAACGACGCGATCGAAGACTATGTGCGCTACGACCTCGACGGCGTCGCGCCCGAGCTGCGGTCGGCGTCGAACGCCGACGCTGTGGGCGTGAATGCGCTCGAACTCGACGGCAGCGCGGGATACCTCGACGCGCTCGCCGCCCTCGTTCCGCCGCTCGACTTCGTGCGCGCCGAGCGCGGACTCCTCGACCAGCCCGAACCGCTCTACCCGTCGGCTGCGGCCGACGACTGGGCGCGACGCCTTCCGGCGCTGCGGGTGCACGAGGCGCCGGACGTCAACCACTACACGATCCTCATGACCGAGGCGGGCCTGCAGCACATCACCCCGGTGCTGCGCGCCCGTCTCGCACTCGCCTCGGACGAGGCATCCATCACCGTCGACAAGGAGGTCGCACCGTGACACTCGACAAGACCGTGGCATCGCCCGCCGACGCGGTCGCCGACATCCCCGAGGGCGCGTCGCTCGCGGTCGGCGGGTTCGGCCTGTGCGGCATCCCCATGGTGCTCATCCGCGCGCTCCTCGACCGCGGCACGGGCGACCTGTCGGTCGTTTCGAACAACTGCGGCGTCGACGACTGGGGGCTCGGGGTGCTGCTCGCGGCCGGGCGCATCCGCAAGATGACGTCGTCGTACGTCGGCGAGAACAAGGAGTTCGAGCGGCAGTACCTCTCGGGGGAGCTCGAACTCGAACTGACCCCGCAGGGCACGCTTGCCGAGAAGCTCCGCGCGGGCGGCTCGGGGATCGCGGCGTTCTACACGCAGACCGGCGTCGGCACCCAGGTCGCAGAGGGCGGCCTGCCCCGCCGCTATGCGGCGGACGGCAGCATCGCGGATGCCTCGCCCGCCAAGCCCACCGCGGTGTTCGACGTGCGCGGCGAGCCGCGCGAGTTCGTGCTCGAAGAGGCCATCACGACCGACTACTCGCTCGTGCACGCCCTGAAGGGCGACCGGCACGGCAATCTCGTCTTCGACAAGTCGGCGCGCAACTTCTCGCCCCTCGCGGCGATGGCGGGGCGCGTGTGCATCGCGCAGGTCGAAGAGCTCGTCGAGCCGGGCGCTCTCGACCCCGACGCCGTGCATCTGCCGGGCATCTTCGTGGACCGCGTCGTCGAGGTCGGGCGGGGCATCGAGAAGCGCATCGAACGGCGCACCGTGCGAGAAGGGAACTGACCGATGGCGCTCACGCGATTCGAAATGGCGGCGAGGGCTGCGGCCGAACTCGAGGACGGCGCGTACGTCAACCTCGGCATCGGGCTCCCGACGCTCGTGCCGAACTACGTGCCCGACGGGGTCACGGTCGTGCTGCAGTCCGAGAACGGCATCCTCGGCGTCGGGCCGTACCCGACGGAGGACGCCGTCGACCCCGACCTCATCAACGCCGGCAAGGAGACCGTGACGGTGCTGCCGGGCGCGGCGTTCTTCGACTCGGCGACGAGCTTCGGCATGATCCGCGGCGGCAAGGTCGACGCCGCGATCCTCGGCGCCATGCAGGTGTCGGCGGCGGGAGACCTCGCGAACTGGATGATCCCGGGGAAGATGGTGAAGGGCCCGGGCGGCGCGATGGATCTCGTGCACGGCGCCCGCCGACGCATCGTCCTCATGGAGCACGTCGCGCGCGACGGAAGCCCCAAGATCGTCGACGAGTGCTCGCTCCCGCTCACGGGCAAGCGCGTCGTCGACCGCATCATCACCGACCTCGCCGTCATCGACGTCACGCACGACGGGCTCGTGCTCGTCGAACTCGCCCCCGGCGTCACCGTCGACGAGGTCGCCGCCGCGACCGAGCCGCCGCTTCGCGTCGCTCTCGAAGGAGGACCGGCATGACCGACATCCGCACCGCGTTCCCGACCGTCTCGTCGCGGCTCGTCACGACCCCGCGGTATGCCGCGCAGGTCTTCGAGCGAGCGGCAGGCACGGGCGACGAGGCATCCGCCCCGACCGTCGTGTTCGTCCACGGCAACGTCTCGAGCTCGCTCTTCTTCCTCCCGCTCATGTCGGCGCTGCCGACGGCAGTGCGGGCGCTCGCTGTGGACCTCCGCGGATTCGGCGGCAGCGAGACGCTGCCGGTCGACGCGAGCCGGGGTATCCGGGACTTCAGCGACGATGTCGCCTCCGTCCTCGACGCGCTCGAGATCGGCGCCGCGCACCTCGTCGGCTGGAGCATGGGCGGCGGAGTCATCATGCAGCTCCTGCTCGACCGGCCCGAGCTCGTCGCGAGCCTCACGCTCGAGTCGACGGTGTCGCCGTACGGGTTCGGCGGCACAGCCCTCGACGGATCGCTGCTCAGCGACGACGGCGCCGGCACGGGCGGCGGGGGAGTGAACCCCGACTTCGTCGCGCGGCTCGCCGCGGGCGACCGCACCGACGAGGCCGGCACCTCGCCCCTCGCCGTCTACCGGTCGAGCTATGTCGCACCCGGGTTCGTCTCGGAGTTCGAAGGCCTCTGGGTCGAGTCGATGCTCACGACGGCGATCGGCGACGACAACTACCCCGGGACGTCGACGGCGTCGGAGCACTGGCCGGGCTTCGCCCCGGGCGTGAGCGGTGTGCTCAACACCATGGCCCCGACCGTCTTCGACACGTCTGCGATCGTCGACGTCGAGCCGAAACCGCCCGTGCTGTGGATCCACGGCGCGCTCGACGCGATCGTCGGCGACGCGTCGTTCTTCGACTTCAACCAGCTGGGTGCGGCGGGCATCGTGCCCGGATGGCCCGGCGTCGACGTCGCTCCGCCGCAGCCCATGCTCGCCCAGACGAGGGCCTTGCTCGAGCGGTACGCCGAGCGCGGCGGGGCGTTCACCGAGCTCGCACTCGAGGGTTGCGGTCACTCGCCGCATCTCGAACGGCCCGACGAGTTCCGTGCGGCGCTCCTCGCGATCATCGGCTGAGGAAACGGCGAGTGGATGCCTCGGGGTGCACCCCGAGGCATCCGCCCATCGCAGCCCTCGCCCAGTCGCGCGCAAGTAGACTCGGATCGTGCCTGCTGTGAATCTCGGAATGCCGAAAATCCCCGAAGTCCTGGCCCCCGACGCAAGTCGCGCCAGATCAAGGTGGGCAAGGTGCTCGTCGGCGGCGACGCCCCAGTGAGCGTGCAATCCATGACGACGACGCCCACGACGAACATCAACGCGACGCTTCAGCAGATCGCCGAGCTCACGGCGTCGGGCTGCGACATCGTGCGCGTCGCGGTGCCGAGCCGCGACGACGCCGAGGCGCTGCCCATCATCGCCAAGAAGAGCCAGATCCCGGTCATCGCCGACATCCACTTCCAGCCGAACTACGTGTACGCGGCGATCGACGCGGGGTGCGCCGCGGTGCGCGTGAACCCCGGCAACATCCGCAAGTTCGACGACCAGGTCGGCGAGATCGCCAGGCGCGCGAAAGAGGCGGGCGTGAGCCTGCGCATCGGCGTCAACGCGGGCTCGCTCGACCCGCGACTGCTGCAGAAGTACGGCAAGGCGACGCCCGAGGCGCTCGTCGAGTCGGCCGTCTGGGAGGCCTCGCTCTTCGAGGAGCACGACTTCCACGACTTCAAGATCTCGGTCAAGCACAACGACCCCATCGTCATGGTGAAGGCCTACCGGCTCCTCGCCGAGCGCGGCGACTGGCCGCTCCACCTCGGCGTCACCGAGGCGGGCCCCGCCTTTCAGGGCACGATCAAGAGCGCGACGGCGTTCGGCATCCTCCTCGGCGAAGGCATCGGCGACACCATCCGCGTCTCGCTGTCGGCGCCGCCCGCCGAAGAGGTCAAGGTGGGCCTGCAGATCCTCCAGTCGCTGAACCTCCGCGAGCGCAAGCTCGAGATCGTCTCGTGCCCGTCGTGCGGCCGCGCGCAGGTCGACGTGTACAAGCTCGCGAACGATGTCACCGACGGCCTCGAGGGCATGAGCGTGCCGCTCCGCGTCGCCGTCATGGGCTGCGTCGTGAACGGCCCCGGCGAGGCCCGCGAGGCCGACCTGGGCGTCGCATCGGGCAACGGCAAGGGCCAGATCTTCGTCAAGGGCGAGGTCATCAAGACCGTGCCCGAGTCCGAGATCGTCGCGACCCTCATCGCCGAGGCCAACCGTCTCGCCGACGAGATGGGGCCCGACGCCGCGGTCGGCTCGCCGACGGTCGTCACGGCGTAGCCGAGGCATCCGGCCGTCTCGTTCCGGTCGCGGTCGCCCGCCGACGCGCGTAGCGTGACGATGGCGGATGCCTCGTGCGCGGCGTCTGCGGGAGGGGGAGACGATGAGCGGCAGCGGGTTCGAATATCCCGACGAGGCGGGGTATCCCGACGGCATGGGCACCCTCGACGAGGGCACGGGCGACGCCGACGCGAACACGGCGGCGCGGCGGCAGGCCGCCGAGGCCGACACGGCCGAGGTCGAGCTCGAGGAGTTCGGGCTGAGCGACGAGGAAGACGTCGAGGGCGTCTGACCGATCGCCTCAGGCGACGGGAGTGAGCCGGATGGCACCCGTCGCCACGTCGGCCGACGTGAGCACGACCTCGACGCGCGACCCCGCGCGCCAATCCGGTGCGGCCGGGCAATTCGCCTCGACGGCCGGTTCGTCGAGGTGCACCTCGGCCTTGCCGTCGCGCACGCGCGTGACGATCGCCGAGAACCGCTCGCCGACCCGACCCGAGAGCACGGCGGCTTCGACGCGCGCGATCGTCGACCCGCTGAGCCGCGAGGCGAGGTTGCCCGAGACGCCCATGAGCTTCGGCAGTTCGTCGAGCGAGGAGCGCGCCCAGTCGGGCACGTCGTCGCCCGCCGCGAGCGCTTCGCACACGACGAGGTTCCAGCGATCGACGAGCCTGCGGAGCGGTGCCGTGACGTGCGCGTACGGCGCCGCGAGAGCGGCCTGCACCGGGTCGTCGGGGGCGGTGCCGTTCATGGCCGCGTAGCCGGCGCCGCGGAAGAGCCCGCCGGCGGCTTCGAGCACGGCCATCGCCTGCGGGTCGGAGCGGTCGAGGGAGCGCAAGTACTCGCCGTACTGCACGCCCTCGGCCCAGGGCAGCCCGAGCGCGACGGTCTGCGCGCGGAACTTCGCGATCGCGTCGTCCGCGGCGGCGGGCATCGTGCGGAGCACGCCGACCTTCGCCTCGAGCATGATCGACGCGGCCGCCATGCCCGTGAGGAGCGAGATCTGCGCGTTCCAGTCTTCGACGGGCAGCGACATGCGACGGACGAGCGCGTAGCCGTCGTCGCCCTTCACGACCTCGACCTGCGGGGTGTTGAGGCTCGCGCCGCCGCGCGCCGCCTCCTGCTCGATGCGGAGCGGTCCGACGCGCGAGAGGAGCGTGAGCGGGTCGTCGTCGTCGAGACGTCCCGCGTCGATCGCGGCCTGCACCTCGGCGTAGCTGAGCTGTGCGCGCGACCGCACGGCCTGGCGCGAGACATCCACTCGTGTGACGGCGCCGTCGGCGTCGAGCGAGACGTCCCACACGAACGCGCCGCGGTCGACGCCCGGCAGGAGCGAGGCGGCCCGCTCGCCGATCGCGGGCGGGTGCATCGTCACGCGACCGTCGATCGCGTAGAGCGTCTGCCCGCGGCGGCGCGCCTCGGCGTCGACCTCGCCGCCCGGCAGCACGAAGCCGGACACGTCGGCGATCGCGTACCGCAGGCGGTAGCCGCGACCCTCGCGTTCGAGATGGAGGGCCTGGTCGAGGTCGGTCGTGCCGGGAGGGTCGATGGTGACGAACGGGATGTCCCGGCTGTCGTGATCGGGAAGGCGATAGGCACGAACGGATGCATCCGCCTCGGCGAGCACCTCCGGAGCGAACGCCCCTGGGAGCTCCAACTCCTCGCGGAGCGCCGCGAGCGACGCGGCGAGCTCGTTCTGGGCAGCGGATCGGGCGAGGAGTGGGGTGCGCGCCGGCATGGCCTCAGCCTAGGGCCGCAGCCCGAGGCATCCGCCCGTCGTTAGAATCGTCGGGTGCCCACACGCCTCTCGAACTACTTCCTCCGCACGCTCCGCGAAGACCCGGCCGACGCCGAGGTCGCGAGCCACAAGCTGCTCGTCCGCGCGGGCTACATCCGCCGCCAGGCGCCCGGCATCTTCGCGTGGCTGCCGATCGGGCTCCGCGTCAAGGAGAAGATCGAGCGCGTCATCCGCGAAGAGATGACGGCCGCGGGCGCGCACGAGGTGCACTTCCCGGCGCTGCTGCCGCGCGAGCCCTACGAGGCGACGAACCGGTGGACCGAGTACGGCGACGGGCTCTTCCGCCTGCAGGACCGCAAGGGCGGCGACTACCTTCTCGCGCCGACGCACGAAGAGGTCTTCACGCTCCTCGTGAAAGACCTGTACTCGTCGTACAAAGACCTGCCCCTCGCGATCTACCAGATCCAAGACAAGTACCGCGACGAGGCGCGTCCGCGCGCGGGCCTCCTGCGCGGGCGCGAGTTCACGATGAAAGACGCGTACTCGTTCGACTACACCGACGCCGGGCTCGACGCGAGCTACCAGGCGCAGCGCGACGCGTACGAGCGCATCTTCACCCGCCTGGGGCTCGAGTACGTGATCGTGAAGGCCGACGCGGGCGCCATGGGCGGCTCCAAGTCCGAGGAGTTCCTGCACCCGACCCCTGTCGGCGAAGACACCTTCGTGCGTTCGGCCGGCGGCTACGCCGCGAACGTCGAGGCGTTCACGACGATCGCACCCGAGCCGATCCCGTTCGACGGGCTCCCCGAGCCGAAGGTGCTGCCCTCGCCGAACACGCCCACGATCGCGACCCTCGTCGACCTCGCGAATGCCGAGTACCCGCGGCCCGACGGCCGCGCGTGGACGGCGGCCGACACGCTCAAGAACGTCGTGCTCGCCCTCACGCACCTCGACGGCACGCGCGAGGTCGTCGTCGTCGGCATCCCCGGCGACCGTGAGATCGACGACAAGCGCGTCGAGGTCGCGTTCGCGCCCGCCGCAGTCGAGGCTGCGACCGACGACGACTTCAAGAACCACCCCGGGCTCGTGAAGGGCTACATCGGGCCGTGGTCGGCCGATGGCGCCGTGCTCGGCAGCGAGTCGTCGACGGGCATCCGCTACTTCCTCGACCCGCGCGTCGTCTCCGGCACCGAGTGGATCACGGGTGCGAACCTCGATGAACAGCACGTCTTCGGGCTCGTCGCAGGCCGCGACTTCACGGCCGACGGCACCGTCGAGGCCGCGAACGTGCGCGAGGGCGACCCCGCGCCCGACGGTTCCGGTCCTGTCGAGCTCGCGCGCGGCATGGAGATCGGCCACGTCTTCCAGCTCGGCCGCAAGTACGCCGAGGTGCTCGGGCTCAAGGTGCTCGACGAGAACGGCAAGCTCGTGACCGTCACGATGGGCTCCTACGGCATCGGCGTCACGCGCATCCTCGCGATCATCGCCGAGCTCAACAACGACGACAAGGGCCTCATCTGGCCGCCGCAGGTCGCGCCGTTCGACGTCGAGGTGCTCGCGATGGGCAAGGACGCCGCGGCGTTCGACGCCGCCGAGACGATCGTGGGCGACCTCGAGACATCCGGATTCGACGTCCTCTACGACGACCGCCCGAAGCTCTCGCCGGGCGTCAAGTTCGCCGACGCCGAGCTCGTCGGCATCCCGAAGATCGTCATCGCGGGGCGCGGTGTCGCCGAGGGCGTCGTCGAGGTGTGGGATCGCCGCTCGGGCGACCGTGCGACGGTGCCGATCGACGGCGTCGTCGAGGCGCTGCGGGGTTGACGCCATGACGGGCGGCGAGCTCACGGATGTCGCAGCCGACCTCAGGGCGATCATCGTCGATGCCGGCATCACCGACAATGTCGAACTCGTCGCGCGCATCCTCGCGACGGGTGTCGGCCTCGGCGAAGACGGCACCGAACGGCTCGATCTCAAGATCGCCGCCGCGGCGCTCTCCGAGATGCGTTCGGCGTTCCGGCTGTTCGCGCCCTACCGCGACGTGCCCAAGGTCACCGTGTTCGGGTCGGCGCGCACGAAGCCCGACGACGCGCCCTACCGCGCGGCGTCCGAGGTCGCCGCGGCGCTCGCCGAGCGCGGCTGGATGGTCGTCACGGGCGCCGGTCCCGGCATCATGCAGGCCGCGGCCGAGGGCGCCGGGGCAGACCGGTCGCTCGGCGTCGCGATCCGGCTGCCGTTCGAGGAGAAGGCGAACTCGGTCATCGCCCAGTCGGCGAACGTCGTGTCGATGAAGTACTTCTTCACGCGCAAGCTCATGCTCGTGAAGGAGTCGCGCGGGTTCGTGTGCGTCCCCGGGGGCTTCGGCACGCTCGACGAGATGTTCGAGCTCCTCACGCTGCAGCAGACCGGCAAGGCCGAGCCCGTGCCGATCGTGCTCCTCGACGAGCCGGGCGGCACGTTCTGGACGGGCCTCAAGCGCTTCGTCGACGAGCAGCTCGTGGCCTCGGGCGTCGTGTCGCCCGACGACCTCGACCGCGTGCTCATCACCGACTCCGTCGAGGCCGCGGCGCACGAGATCACCGACTTCTGGCGCAACTACGACTCGCTGCGGTGGGTCGGCGACCGGCTCGTGCTGCGGCTGCGCGCCGAGCCGACCGACGGCGAAGTCGCCTCGCTCAACGAGCGTTTCGGCGATCTGCTCCTGTCGGGCGCGATCAAGCGGCGCGGGCCGCTCAAGGTCGAACGCGAAGACGACGACCGGGTCGAGCTGCCGAGGCTCGTCATGCGCTACGACCAGCACGAGGTCGGCTCGCTCTTCCACCTCATCCGCGCGATCAACGAGCTTGCGAGCGCGCCCGCAGGGCCCGTCGAGGCGCGCTGACGGCTCGCCTGCGCGTCGGGCGCACCGAGACATCCGGATGCCTCGCGGCGGCCGCCGCTCCGGCGACCGCTGGTGGCGCCTTCCCAGCCGTCATCCGGTAACGTAGTGAGGTCCGCAACGAGGGGATGCGGACTGAGAGCTGAATAGAGGAGGCCGGCGGCCATGGATATCGACCTCAGTGTGCTTCGCATGATGGAGCGCGAGAAGGAGATTCCGTTCGACGAATTGGTGCAGATCATCGAACAGGCCATCTTGATGGCCTATCTCAAGCACACCAACCCCGGCCAGCACGGCCACGCGAACCCGAGCGGCGCGCGCGCCGAACTCGATCGCAAGACCGGTCACGTCTCGGTGTACATCTCCGAGTACGACGATGAGGGCAACGTCATCGGCGAAGCCGAAGACAGCCCGAGCGACTTCGGCCGCATCGCGGCCTTCGCGGCGAAGCAGGTCATCAACCAGCGCCTGCGCGACCTCGCCGACGACGCCGTCCTCGGCGAGTTCCGCGGACGCGAGGGCGACATCGTCGCGGGCGTCATCCAGCAGGGCCCCAACCCGCGGATGATCCACATCGACCTCGGTTCGGTCGAGGCGATCCTGCCGCCGGAAGAGCAGGTGCCCGGCGAGGAGTACCCTCACGGTCAGCGCATCCGCGTCTATGTGACGAGCGTCGCGAAGGGCGCGAAGGGGCCGCAGATCACGGTCTCGCGCACCCACCCCGCACTCGTCCGCAAGCTCTTCGCGCTCGAGGTGCCCGAGATCGCGTCGGGCGTCGTCGAGATCGTCTCGCTCGCTCGCGAGGCCGGCCACCGCACGAAGATCGCGGTCCGAGCGAACCAGCCGGGCGTCAACGCCAAGGGCGCGTGCATCGGCGAACTCGGCCAGCGCGTGCGCGCCGTCACCGCCGAACTCGGCAACGAGAAGATCGACATCGTCGACTGGAACGAAGACCTCTCGACGTTCGTCGCCTCGGCGCTCTCGCCCGCGAAGGTCACGAAGGCCTACGTCGTCGACGAGTCGCTCCGCGCCGTGCGCGCGCTCGTCCCCGACTACCAGCTGTCGCTCGCGATCGGCAAGGAGGGCCAGAACGCCCGCCTCGCTGCGAAGCTCACGGGCGCGAAGATCGACATCCAGCCCGACACGGCAGGTTGAGCGCGCGGCCGCCCGCTGCGCCCGATCGGGGCGTTCAGCGGGCGGGCCGGTGCAGAGGTGTAACATGGACCCCGTCAGAACGTGCATCGGTTGCCGTGCGCGCGCTCCGCGATCCTCGCTCATGAGGGTCGTCCTCCGAGATTCCCAGGTCGTCACCGATGTGTCGGCCGTGCTTCCCGGCAGAGGCGCGTGGCTGCATCCGACGCTCGAGTGCTTCCACCTCGCCGACCGACGCCGCGCATTCGCGCGAGCGCTCAAAGCGGTGGGGCCGGTAGACCCGAGCGAAGTAGAGAACAGGCTGAACGGCACAGTGATTCCTCATGAGTGACAACTAATGAGCGGCTCGAAATGAGACCCGTCCGTTAAATCGGTCTGCCCTGTCCGGGTGCAGACCCGGAACAGGAGAGAAGTGGCTGCCAAACCACGCGTACACGAGATCGCATCCGAGCTCGGAGTCGACAGCAAGGTCGCACTCGAGAAGCTCAAAGAGATGGGCGAATACGTCAAGGGCCCGTCGTCCTCGATCGAACCCCCCGTCGCCCGCCGGCTGAAGGCCGCGCTCGAGGCTGCGGGCACCCCCAAGGCTGCGGAGGCTCCCAAGCCCGCCGCCGCTGCGCGCCCCGGCGCGCCCAAGCCCGGCCCCAAGGCGCAGGCCCCCGCCCCGACGCCCGCGCCGAGCGCGCCGACTGCGACCGACGCCCCTGCAGCGCCCGTCCCCGCGGCACCGCTGACGGTGGCCGAGCGCCAGGCGCTCGCCGAGAAGGCGGCCGCTGAGAAGGCCGCCGCTGAGAAGGCCGCTCCGGCCGAGTCCGCGGCCGAGGCTGCGGCGTCGGATGTCGCGAAGCCCGCCTCGGGCGCACCCAAGCCCGGCGCTCCGCGCCCCGCGGCCGGCCCGAAGCCCGGCGGCGCAGCCCCGCGCCCCGGCAACAACCCGTTCTCGAGCTCGCAGGGCATGGGCTCGCGCCCCGCTCAGCCGCGCCCGGGCAACAACCCGTTCTCGAGCTCGCAGGGCATGGGCCAGCGGCCCTCCCCGGGCAACATCCCGCGGCCGCAGGCTCCGCGCCCCGGTGCTCCGCGTCCTGGTGCTCCGCGTCCCGGCGCGCCTCGTCCGGGCGGCCCCCGCCCGGGTGGCGGCGGCGGCTTCCAGCGTCCCGGCGGCGCCGGTGGAGGCGCTGGTCGCCCCGGCGGCTTCGGCGCGCCTCGTCCGGGCGGCGCGCCCGGCGGCGGCCCCGGCGGCTTCGGCGCCCCGCGTCCCGCGGGCGGCGGCGGCGGTCGCGGTCGCGGCCCCGGCGGCGGCACGGCCGGCGCGTTCGGTCGTGGCGGCGGCAAGTCCAAGTCGCGCAAGTCGAAGCGGACGAAGCGGGCAGAATTCGAGATGCGGGAGGCCCCGTCGCTCGGCGGCGTGAGCGTTCCCCGCGGCGACGGCAACACCGTCATCCGGATGCGCCGTGGCGCGTCCATCTCCGACTTCGCCGACAAGATCGACGCGAACCCCGGTTCGCTCGTCACCGTGCTCTTCCACCTCGGTGAGATGGCGACGGCGACCGAGTCTCTCGACGAGGCCACCTTCGAGGTGCTCGGCGCCGAGCTCGGCTACAAGATCCAGATCGTGTCTCCTGAAGACGAAGACAAGGAGCTCCTCGAGGGCTTCGACATCGACCTCGACCAGGAGCTCGAGGACGAGACCGACGAAGACCTCGAGCAGCGTCCGCCGGTCGTGACCGTCATGGGTCACGTCGACCACGGTAAGACGCGACTCCTCGACGCCATCCGCAACGCGAACGTCGTCGCGGGCGAAGCCGGCGGCATCACGCAGCACATCGGTGCGTACCAGGTGCACACCGAGCACGAGGGCATCGAGCGCGCGATCACCTTCATCGACACCCCGGGTCACGAGGCGTTCACCGCCATGCGTGCCCGTGGTGCGCAGGTGACCGACATCGCGATCCTCGTGGTCGCGGCCGACGACGGCATCATGCCGCAGACGATCGAGGCGTTGAACCACGCCCAGTCGGCCGACGTGCCGATCGTGGTGGCGGTCAACAAGATCGACAAGCCCGACGCCAACCCCGCCAAGGTGCGCCAGCAGCTCACCGAGTTCGGCCTCGTCGCCGAGGAGTACGGCGGCGACGTCATCTTCGTCGACGTGTCGGCTCGCGAGGGCATCGGCATCGACGCGCTCCTCGACGCCGTGCTGCTCACGGCCGACGCCGGTCTCGACCTCCGTGCGAACCCCAACAAGGACGCGCGCGGTGTCGCGATCGAGGCGAAGCTCGACAAGGGCCGCGGCGCCGTCGCGACCGTGCTCATCCAGTCGGGCACGCTGCGCGTCGGCGACGCGATCGTCGCGGGAACGGCCTACGGCCGCGTGCGTGCGATGGCCGACGAGAACGGCGCCCCCGTCGAGGCCGCGACCCCGTCGCGTCCCGTCCAGGTGCAGGGTCTCTCGAGCGTTCCGCGCGCCGGCGACACCTTCCTCGTCACCGAAGAAGACCGCACCGCGCGTCAGATCGCCGAGAAGCGCGAAGCCGCCGAGCGCAACGCCCTGCTGGCCAAGGCCCGCAAGCGCATCTCGCTCGAGGACTTCACCCGTGCGCTCGAAGAGGGCAAGGTCGAGTCGCTCAACCTCATCATCAAGGGCGACGTGTCGGGTGCCGTCGAGGCACTCGAAGAGTCGCTCCTCAAGATCGAGGTCGACGACTCGGTGCAGCTGCGCATCCTCCACCGCGGTGTCGGTGCGATCACCGAGAGCGACATCGACCTCGCGACGATCGACAACGCGATCGTCATCGGGTTCAACGTGCGCCCCGACGTCAAGGCGCGCGAGCGCGCCGCCCGCGAGGGTGTCGACGTGCGGTTCTACTCGGTCATCTATAACGCGATCGACGACATCGAGAACTCGCTCAAGGGCATGCTCAAGCCCGAGTACGAAGAGGTCCAGTCGGGTGTCGCCGAGATCCGCGAGGTGTTCCGCTCCTCGAAGTTCGGCAACATCGCGGGTGTCATCGTGCGCTCGGGCACGATCACGCGAAACGCCAAGGCGCGGGTCATCCGCGACGGCGTCGTGGTCGGCGACAACCTCGCCATCGAGTCGCTCCGTCGGTTCAAGGACGACGTCACCGAGGTCCGCACGGACTTCGAGGCGGGCATCGGCCTCGGCAAGTACAACGACATCCAGATCGGCGACGAGATCGAGACGATCGAGATGCGCGAGAAGCCTCGCGCGTAATCCCAGGTGAACGGCCCTCGCGGAGCGAGGGCCGTTCCCACCTCGGGCGAGGGCAAGGAGAGGAATCATGGCCGACCCGCAACGGGCCAGGAAGATGGCCGACCGCATCAAGGAGATCGTCGCGCGCCGCCTCGACAAGGGGCTGCGCGACCCGCGCCTCGGGTTCGTGACGATCACCGACGTGCGCGTCACGGGCGATCTGCAGCACGCGTCGATCTTCTACACGGTGTACGGCACCGACGAGGAGCGCACCGACTCCGCCGCCGCCCTCAAAGCTGCGACGGGCATGCTGCGCTCCGAGGTGGGGCGCAACATCACGGCGCGGCTCACGCCGACGCTCGAGTTCATCGCCGACGCGGTGCCCGAGAACGCGCAGCACATCGCCGACCTCCTCCGTGAGGCGCGCGAGCGCGACGCCGAGACCGCGGCAGCGGCGGCGACCGCCGAATACGCGGGCGACGCCGACCCCTACGTCAAGCCTCGCGAGGTCGAAGACGACGTGGAGTACGACGAGATCGACGACGAGGCATCCGACCTCGCCGACGATGCAGAACTGGGCGGTGCGCGCTAGACGCGAACCGCTTCGCACCACCGCGATCCGTCGCGGATCGCCCTTCGCGCACTGCGAAGAGGGCGATCTGCGACGGATCGCGTGTTTCTGGGTACGGGGCGCGGGGCGTGGGGCGTGCGGGGCCCTTATGCAGTGAGGAGCCCCGCGTCGAGCACGAACTGGGCGCCCGTCGCGTAGCGCGCACGGTCGCTTGCGAGATAGCGCACGAGCTCCGCGACATCCCGCGTCTCGATCCACGGAACCCCCGGAAGGAGGTTGCCCGCGCTGCGCTCGGCGATCTCGGCGGGCGTCGAGCCCTCGAGGGCTGCGAGGCCGTCGTTCATGGGCGTGTCGACGCCGGTGGGGTGGATCGAGACGACCCGCACGCCGAACGGGGCGAGCTCGATCGCCCACGCCTTCGTGAGGCCTGTGAGGCCGTGCTTCGAGGCGACGTAGTGCGAGAGGCGATTGCCGCCGCGGAGCCCCATGACGCTCGAGTTGTTGACGATGACGGCGTGCTTCGACGCCTTCAGGTGGGGGATCGCCGCGCGGCCGACGAGGAACGGGCCCTTGAGGTTGATGTCGAGCATCGCGTCCCACTCGTCTTCCGTCATCTCGTCGGCGGCCGCGTAGGCGACGATGCCGGCGTTGTTGACGAGGATGTCGAGCCCGCCGAGTTCGTCGACGGTCGCCGTGACGGCGCGTCCGACGGCATCGGCGTCGCGCACGTCGCCCGTGAACGCGAGCGCGCGGCGCCCGAGCCCTTCGATCTCGGCGATGAGCGACACGAGCTCGTCGGGAGTGCCCTGGCCGTAGGCGGGGTAGGAGATCTTCGCGGCGACGTCGAACGCGGCGACGTCTGCGCCGTCGGCCGCGAGGGCGAGGGCGATCGCGCGGCCCTGCCCGTGGGCGGCGCCCGTGACGAAGGCGACGCGGCCGGCGAGGTCAGTCGACACGGGTGTCACCCGCCTTGCGGTAGTCGTAGAGCACCTCGTCGAGCGGAACGCGCCCGACGGTGTTGATGAGGTTCGTCGCGACCATGAGCCCCGCGAACGCGAGGAGCACGAGCCGCGTGTGCGGATCGAACGTCGACTCGACCTGCGCGACGACATCGGCCGGGATGTCGTTCGGGGTTCGGGCGATCGCGCGGCCCCAGCGCATGAGGACTGCCTCGGCGTCGGTCGGCTGCGGGTCGTCGGGATCGGCGCCCGAGTCGATGAGGATGCGTCGGAAGAACACCGAGCAGATGAGGCAGTCGTTCTCGTCGCTGATCGCGTACGAGAAGAGCGTGACGGCGCGCTCGCCGACGAGGGGGACGAGTTCGTCTTTCAGCGTGTACCACTCCATGTATGCGTCGAAGCTCGGCACGTGGCCGAGGAGGGTCGCCTTCATGTTCGTGATGCGGCCGCCGTGGAGCCTGAGCTGCCGGTCGGCTGCGGCCTGCTGTTCGGGGGTGAGCCGATCGAGGTCGGTCTCGGGGAGGAACGCCATGCCGGGGAGTCTACGACGGCGGGCCGGTCGCTTTTCCGATATTTCGTGTGAATGCGTATTGACACGGAATATCCGATCGGCGTTAATGGGCATTGTCATGAAAACGAAGCGCGACTACGTCATGCGCGATCGGGCCGAACAGGTCGAGCGCACCCGCGACGCGATCCTCGCGTCGGTCGTCGCGCTCGCCTACACGACCCCCCTCTCACTCCTGACGCTCGAGCGCGTCGGTCGGCAGGCCGGGGTTTCGGTGCAGACCGTGCTCCGCCAGTTCGGCAGCAGAGAGGCGCTGCTCGAGTCCGCGAACGCATGGGCGACTCGCGTCGTGCTCGACGAACGGCCCGCCGACCCCGCGCAGTTCGAGGCATCCTTCGAGGCGCTCATCGACCACTACGAATTGCGCGGCGACGGCGTGCTCCTGCTCCTCGGCCAAGAGAGCTGGGAGCCCGTCGCACGCGAGGCGACCGCGGGCGGCAAGGCACTGCACCGCGACTGGGTCGAACGGCTCTTCGCCCCGCAGCTCGCCCAGGCGATCGACCCCGACGCACTCACCGACCAACTCGTCGTCGTCACCGACGTCTACGCGTGGAAGCTCCTGCGCCGCGACCGCGGCCTCGACCTCGCCACCACCGCCCGCCGCATGCGCGGCCTCGTCGACGCCGTGCTCGCGGCGAACGACGCCTCTCCGGCCGGCACGCCGGCTCGCACCGCTCAGACCCCGCGGACTGAAAGGCATCGTCATGCCACGCATCCTCTTCATCGGCGTCGAGGGCGGCGGCAACGTGCCGCCGACCGTCGCCGTCGCGAGCGCCCTCGCGGCACGCGGACACGACGTCCGCATCGCCGGCATCCGGCTCCGCCGGGATCGACCCTCGGGCGGAGACATCCGGACCACCCCCCTCGCGAGCCTCGAAGGCTTCCCTCGTACGGCGAAGTCGACGACGCTCCGCACCATCGCGGACTTCGCCGGGCTCGCCGCCTCGCGCGACATAGCGGCTGAGATCTCCGCGCTCATCGAGACCCGCCGCCCCGACGTCGCCGTCGTCGACTGCATGATGCTGTCGTCGGTCGGCGCTGCGGTGCGTGCGGGCGTCCCGACGGTCGTGCTCATGCATTCCCTCGCATCGTTCTTCCTCCGCGGCTGGCGAACCGGCCCGATCGGCCTCATCGCCGGCGCGCGAGGGTCGCGGCCCCTCGCGGTGTGGCGCGCCGCCGACGCGATGCTGATCGCGACCGAGCGAGATCTCGACGGATTCGAGCACGGGCTGCCGCTCGAGCACGCCGAGTGGACGGGGACGACCGAGCAGGGTGCGGCCCCCGCCCCGCGCGACCCGGCGCTTCCGCCTCTCGTCCTCGTCAGCCTCAGCTCGATGTGGATGCCTGGGCAGGCGGACGTCTACCGTCGCATCCTGACGGCGCTCGCCGAACTGCCGGTGCGGGCGATCGTGACGACGGGCGGCGCCGAGATCGAAGGCGTGCTCGACGCTCCGCCGAACGTCGAGATCCGGGTGCGGTCGCCGCACGAGGAGATTCTGCCGCACGCGTCGCTCGTCATCGGGCACGGCGGCCACTCGACGACGTTCAAGGCACTCGCGCACGGCGTGCCGGTGGTCGTCCTCCCGATGCATCCGCTCATCGACCAGCCGATCGTCGGCCGTGCGGTGGAACGAGCCGGACTCGGACGGATGCTCCCGAAGAAGGCGTCGCCTGCCGCGATCCGCAGCGCGGTTTCGGACGTCTTGCAGGACGGACGGGTCGCCGCGGAGGCCTCCGGCATGGGGGAGCGGCTCCGCGAGCGCGACGGCGCCGCAGCGGCGGCGGACCGGATCGAGCGCGTCCTGACCACGCGCGCCGCGGTCCGGGCGGGTGCGGCGAGCGAGTAGTCGAGGTGGCGCGCCCGAGGCCCCGCGTCAACCCGGAAGCGCGAGCACTCCATCCGATGCCTCGGCGAGGCCGTCTGAGATGAGCGAGGCGATCGCACGTTCGCGCTGCGCCGGATCGGGCCACTCGGGGAGCACCTCGTCGAGCGGGACGGCGAGCGGCGCGGCATCCCGGAGCGACTTCAGCACCGCCCCGCGGGCCTGCCGGTCGCTGCCCTCGTAGCGCGCCTGCGTGCGCACGCGAGGGGCGTCGTCGGGCGGCGAACCCGCCGCGCGCCACGCGCACAGATCGGCCACGGGACATCCGTCGCACTGCGGGGCGCGCGCCGTGCAGACGACCGCGCCGAGCTCCATCGCTCCCGCGTTGAACGCGCGCGCGTCGGCCGGGTCGCGGGGGAGGAGCGCCGCCATCGCGGCGAGGTCGCGGGCCGGCGACGGCGCCCCGGCGCTCGCGCGGCCCTCGATGGCACGTGCGATGACGCGTCGCGTGTTCGTGTCGACGACGGGATGCCGGTCGCCGAACGCGAAGGCCGCGACCGCGCGTGCCGTGTACGGGCCGACGCCCTTGAGGGCGAGGAGCGCGTCGAGGTCGCGCGGCACTTCGCCGCCGTGCCGCTCGACGATCTCGGTCGCGGCAGCGTGCAGCCACAGAGCGCGGCGCGGGTAGCCGAGGCGGTCCCACGCGCGCACGGCGTCGGCGGGCGGCGAGGAGGCGAGGGCGGCGGGAGTCGGCCAGCGCTCGATCCACGCCTCCCACTTGGGCTGCACGCGCGCGACCTGCGTCTGCTGCAGCATGAGCTCGCTCACGAGGACCGCCCACGGCGAGACGTCGGCCGCTCGCCACGGCAGCGGGCGCGCGGCATCCGCGAACCACGCGTTCGCGCGCGCCGCGAACGCGACGGCGTGCGCGTCGATCGTCGTCGCGGTGGTGGGCATTCCACCAGCGTAGGCGCGCGGATGTCGCGCAGTGCCCCGAACCGGCGGGAGACGGGCGGATGCCTCGCCGCTACGCTCGAAGCATGCGACTCGTGACGACGCCGAGAGTGGCATTCCTGCGGGGGATCGCCGACACGGTCCTCGCCCGCTTCGGGCGAGGACGCATGATCGTCGCGATCGACGGACCGCTCCGAAGCGGCAAGTCGGCGTTCGCCGACGATCTCGCGGCCGTGCTCGACGAACGCGGGCACGCCGTGTTCCGCGCGCGCATGGAGGACTTCCACCGCTCGCGCGCCGATCAGGCGCAGTTCGGCCCCGACACGGCCGAGCGGTACTACCGGTACGGATACGACGAGTCGGCGCTCAGACGCTCGCTCGTGGAGCCGTTCCGCCTCGGGGGATCGGCGGCGTTCGTGACGAAGGTGTTCGACCCCGCGCGCGACGTGTGGGTCGAGCCGAAGTGGCTCACGGGACCCCCCGACGCGATCCTCGTGGTCGACGGCCGGTTCGTGCTGCGCGAGCGGCTCGAGGGGCTGTGGGACTCCCGCATCGCGGTCGCGGGCGATCCTGTCGACCCCGCCGACGTCATCGCGTACGAGGCATCCGACCCGCGCGAGATCGCGGATGTCGTCGTCGATCTGTCGCTTCCGGCACGTCCGAAGCGAGTCGTTCGACAACCGTGACCGCAACTTTCGAAGAAAGTCGGATGTTTCTTCGGAAAGCTCTGGACTTCTGCGGCCGACCCCCGACATACTGAGGATCACTGCCATCCCCCGATCGGCATGCCCTGAGCCCCCTGAAGCCCCACCCCTGAGACCCGACCTGCTCGCACTCGTGCCCCCGCGCGAGCGCGTCGATTCGCCGACGGCGTTCCCCGACGTCCGTCCATGTCGCAGTCGAGTCATCCGCCCCGGGTTCGGACGTGCCGCTTCCACCCCCTGGAGCACACGAATGCGCAATCGCAGTCCTCGAACGTCACAGCAACCCGGTCGAAGGCCGCGCCTCGTGAGAGCCGCCGCGGCGATCGCAGCCGCGGCACTCGTCGCCGGCGGCCTCGTCGTCGTCGGCGCCGCAGCGCCCGCGTCGGCCCACACGGGCGACCTGCACGCTACGGCCGTCTGCAACCCGAAGACGGGCGACTACGACGTCGCCTACACCCTCGAACTCACGCAGGTGGACAAGAATCTCACCGGGTCGACGAAGTGGCGCGTCGGCGACGACGACTTCGACGGCACCCCGACGAGCTCGAAGGGCATGAACGAGGGTCCGATCGCGTCGAAGGGCAACGTCACCCTGAAGCTCGGCACCCGGACGCTGCCGGGGAACACGAAGGGCAACGGCCCGTGGGTGTACGCCTACACCGAGTGGAACGACCGCTTCGGGAAGGGCTCCGACGGCCGTGTCGAGAACCTCAAGGGCGACTGCGGCGGCGGTGGCGGCGAATTCACGAAGGTGAAGATCTGCCACTGGTCGGGCGGCAAGTACCAGCGCATCGAGATCGACTACGCCGGACTCGAGAACGGGCACGCGCACCACTCGAAGGACATCTACCCGTACTACTCGTACACGAAGAACAAGAAGACCTACTCGGGCGGCCCCCAGGGCGACCAGAGCCTCCTCCAGTACGAGAACTGCGAGAAGCCCGTCACGAAGGTGCCCGTGCCCGCGAAGCCCTCGCGCGAAGACGTGTGCGGTACGGCCGGCGACCGGATCATCGAGCCCGCGCCCGTGACGGGCGTCGTCTGGGAGATCTCCGCCGTGAAGAACGGCAAGGCGACCGCGACGGCGAAGACCCTCGAGGGCTTCAAGTTCGCCGACGGCAAGACGTCGGAGACGTGGACGTTCAAGTTCAGCGACGCGCTGTGCAAGATTTCCGTGCCTGTGCAGCCCGCGTTCTCCGACTCCTGCGGTCCCGACAACGAATCGTTCACCGAACCGGTCGACACCGTGTCGATCGACTGGACGACGGTGTACGGCGACGGCACCATCACGGTCACGGCCGCGCCCCAGCCCGGATACTTCTTCGACACCCACGAGCCGGTTAAGACCTGGCCGCCGTTCGTGATCGACGACAAGCCGTGTCCGCCGAAGGTCGTGACCTTCGGCGACGCGCCGACCGGGAGCGACACCTGCGGTCCCGACAACGGGGTCCTCGAGATCCCGCAGGTCGCCGAAGGCGCGCACTATCGCTTCGTCGTGGACGGCTCGGAGGCCGAGGGCCGGGTGGTCGTCACCGCCGTCGCCGACGAGGGCTTCACGTTCGACGAGGGTCAGCAGCAGGAGTGGGTGTTCGGCTACGTGAACACCCCGTGCGTCGAGCTCGGCGCCGAGCCCACCGCCACCGACCTCTGCGGCGTCGACCTCGACGGGATCGTGCTGCCGTCCGCCGCGGTCGAGCACCTGACCTGGCGCATCGAGGGCGACGCGAAGTCGGGCTTCGCGACCGCGATCGCCTCGACCGACGAAGGCTTCACCTTCGCCGACGGCACCGGCGAGCGCACCTTCGGGTTCCAGTTCAGCGACGTCGACTGCATCCCCGCGTCGCTCCTGGGGTCGGTCGCGACGGGCGTCTGCGAAGCGGATGTCCCGTGGATCTACTTCCACGTCGCACTCGACGACCCCGACCAGCAGTCGACGTCGCGCGAGGCGTTCCTCGTCTTCACCGACGGCACCAACACCGAGCGCATCGCCCTCGGCGAGATCGACCCGGTGACGGGCGTGCTGGACGACCGCGTGCTGTGGCCCGGCGCGTCGGTCGACGGCGCCGGCAACCCGACCGGCTGGCCGGGCTGGACCCAGGACGCCTCGGGCGAGTGGGTCGAGACCACGGGCAACTTCGCCTGGACGCGCAGCCTCACGACCGCGACGATCGAGGTCAACCCCGACCTCGCCGTCGACGTCTCGTACCCGCCCGCGACGCCCGAGTGCGTCTCGGGTCCGCGCGGCGGCGGCGACGGTGAGGCCCGCGCAGCCGGCCTCGCCTCGACGGGCTTCAACGGCACGCCGTTCGCGATCGGCGCGGGCATCATCGTGCTCGCAGGCATCGCGTTCGTCGTGATCTCGGTGGTCCGCAAGCGCAAGCGCGCCTAGCCCGAACACCACCGAAACTGAAGCGGGGCCCGGGCGACCGGGCCCCGTTTCGGTGTCGGAGGGCGGCCGTGCCGCGCCGAGAACGCCGTTGCGGCGTCGGGGCCGTCAGCCGCCGAGCACGGCGAGCACGCGCTCGCGCGGCAGGTATCCGCCGCGTTCGACCTCGTGCACGAGCGCGACGAGCGCGGCGTTGACGGGCGCGTCGACACGGGCGAGGGATGCCTCGCGCACGACGGCTCCGTTCAGGAAGTCGATCTCGGTGGGCTGCCCGCGGCGGAGGCTCTGCTGCGTCGACCCGAGGTTCGGCACGTCGCCCATCCGCGCGGCCAACCGGCGGGGCACGGCCTGCGCGACGCGCAGCGGGGAACGGGCGAGCCGTCGGAGCATCCGGTCGTCGAGTCCTTGCAACGTGCCGAACCGCACGCCGCGCGCGATGCCGACGCGCACGCACTCGCGCATCGACGCCGTGACGACACGGCGGAGACCGCGGTCGGCGATGACCTCCTGCACGCTCTGCCCGACGATCGCGGGCACGGCGTTCAGCATGTTGACCGTGAGCTTCGTCCACTGCGCGCCGCGGAATCCGGGGATCGCAATGACGGGGATCGCGTCGGAGAGCACGGCCGCAAGACGCGTGCACTCGGCGTCGGGCTCGCCGTCGCCTCGGCCGAGGTAGCTCTGCGCCGTCGCCGTCACGCGCACGACGCCCGGCTCCGTGTAGTTCGCGGCGACGATCGACAGGAGCCCGTAGCACGTCGACCGGGGGAGGAGGCGGGCGGCGGTGTCGACGCCCTCGAGGCCGTTCTGGACGACGACGACGGGCACGCCGTCGATCACGTCGGCATTCGCGGCGAGCGCGGCCTCGCCGTCTTGCGCCTTCGTACAGAGGAGCACGAGGTCGGGTCGCACGGTGAGCGTCTCGTTCGCCGCGATGATCGCGTGCGTCGAGCCGTAGCCGCCCGAGAGCCGGATGCCCCCCTCGCGGATCGCCGCGAGGCCCGCGCCGCGCGCGGTCGCTTCGACGTCGTGGCCTGCGCGCGCGAAGAGCGCCGCGAACATGCCGCCGAGGGCGCCCGCGCCGATGATGCCGATCCGCATCCCTCAAGCCTAGGGCGGGGCGGCTGTTAGCCTGGATCGCGTGAACAGCGGCATCCTCCTCGTCGACAAGCCGAAGGGGATCACGAGCCACGACGTCGTCGCGCGCGTGCGCCGCCTCGCCGGCACCCGCAAGGTCGGGCATGCGGGCACCCTCGACCCCATGGCGACGGGCCTCCTCGTCCTCGGCGTGAACCATGCCACCCGGCTCCTCCACCACCTCGTCGGGCTCGACAAGGAGTACCTCGCGACCATCCGGCTCGGGGCGTCGACGACGACCGACGACGCCGAGGGAGAGGTCGTCGCCGAGGCATCCGAAGCATCGATCGCGGCCGTCTCCGGCGAGGCGATCGCCGAAGAGATCGCGAAACTCACTGGCGAGATCGACCAGGTGCCGAGCGCCGTGTCGGCCGTCAAGATCGACGGCAAGCGCGCATACCAGCGCGTGCGCGACGGCGAGACCGTCGAGATCGCGCCGCGCCGCGTGACGATCTCGGCGTTCGAGGTCCTCGAGACGCGCCGCGCGCCAGACACCGTCGACCTCGACGTGCGCGTCGAGTGCTCGTCGGGCACCTACGTCCGCGCGCTCGCGCGCGACCTCGGCGACGCGCTCGGGGTGGGCGGGCATCTCACGGCACTGCGTCGCACGCGCATCGGCCGCTTCGCGGTGGCGGATGCCCCTGAGCTCGACGATCTCGTCGTCGAAGACTCGATGCTCTCCGCGGCCGACGCCGCCGCCCGAGCGTTGCCGGTCGTGACGCTCGACGACCGGCAGGCCGTCGATCTCGGCCACGGCAAGCGCATCGCGGCCCCCGACGATGCTCCCAGAGACATCCCGATCGCCGCCGTCGCCCCCGACGGGCGGCTCGTCGCGATCGTCGAGCGCCGCGGCGCCGCGCAGTTCAAGGTCGTGACGGGGTTCCCGTCGGAGACGTCGGCACAAGCAGGAGAAGGACGCGCATGATCGACTGGTACACCTGGCTGCAGCTCGGGGTCGCGGTCGCCGCAGGCCTCCTGTGCGTCGGGCTGGGGCTTGCGGGCCGCAAGCCGAGCGACCTCTCGATCGGTGCGCTCGCGGTCGTCGAGCTCCTCCTCGTGGGCCAACTCGTCGTGGCGATCGTCGCGCCCGCGCTCGGCAACGAGCCGACGGGCAGCGTGCTCGAGTTCTGGATCTACCTGGTGACGGTCGTGCTCCTCCCACTCGCCGCCGCGTTCTGGGCGCTCCTCGAACGGAACCGCTGGTCGACCGTGATCCTCGGCGTCGCAGCCCTCGCGGTCGCCGTCATGATCTATCGCATGTTCCAGATCTGGACCGTGCAGCAGGCCTGAGGGGGCCTTGCCGTCTGAGAGAATCGAACGTCATGACTGCACCGAGCCCGATCACCGAGACCCCCGCCCGCACCCGTCGAATGAGCGGGGTCGGGCGCGTGCTCGTCGCCGTCTACGGCATCCTGGCGATCGCCGCGACCGGCCGCACGGCCGTGCAGATCATCGAGCGCTTCGACGAGGCGCCCGTCGCGTTCACCCTGTCGGGGCTCTCGGCCGTCGTCTACATCGTCGCGACGATCGCCCTCGTCGCACCCGGCCGCGCGTGGTACCGCGTCGCGTGGATCACGATCGGCTTCGAGGCCGCGGGCGTCCTCGTCGTCGGCGCGATCACGTGGCTCTGGCCCGACCTCCTCGGCGCGGGCACGGGCAACCCGTTCGGCCGCACGTCGACCGTGTGGACGCTCTTCGGCGCCGGGTACCTCCTCATCCCGCTCGTGCTGCCCTTCCTCGGCATGTGGTGGCTCGCCAAGCACCGCCCGAGCGCGACCGTGGCATCCGACACCTCCGAGGCCGCCGCCGGATGAAGACCTTCAAGGGGCTCGCGGCCGTTCCGGCCGATTTCGGACCGTCGGTCGTCACGATCGGCAAGTTCGACGGCGTGCACGAGGGGCATCGCGCGATCATCGCGCGGCTGCGCGAGATCGCGGCCGAGCGAGGCATCCTCTCGACCGTCGTGACGTTCGACCGCAATCCGCTCGCCCTCCTCGCGCCCGACCGCTGCCCCGACTCGCTCGTGAGCGTCAGGCAGAAGCTCGGCCTGCTCGCGACGACCGGCCTCGACGCGACCGTCCTGCTCGCGTTCGACCGGCAGCTCGCGTCGGTGCCCGCCGAGGAGTTCGTCGAGCGCGTGCTCGTCGAGGTGCTCCGCGCCGACGTCGTCCTCGTCGGCCGCGACTTCCGGTACGGCGCGAAGGGCGCCGGCGATGTCGCGCTCCTCGAGGAGCTCGGCGAGCGCCACGGGTTCGAGGTCGAGGTCGTCGCCGACGTGCTGCCCGACGGCGAGCGGCGGGTATCGTCGACGTGGATCCGCGAGCTGCTGGCGGCGGGCGACGTGCGCGCCGCGACCGCCCTCCTCGGCCACACGCCGACCGTGTCGGGTATCGTCGTCCACGGCGCGAAGCGCGGGCGCGAGCTCGGCTACCCGACGGCGAACCTCTCGCCCGAGTCCGAGGGGCTCGTCCCCGGCGACGGCGTCTACGCGGGCTGGCTGACCGACGCGGGCGTCCGCTACCCGGCCGCGATCTCCGTCGGCGACAACCCCACGTTCGAGGGCGTGCCGCAGAAGCAGGTCGAGGCGTACGTCATCGACCGCGAACTCGACCTCTACGACCACCTCGTCGACGTCGAGTTCGTCGACCGCATCCGCGGTATGGTCGCGTTCGAGAGCATCGAGTCGCTCGTCGACGGCATCCGAGACGACGTCGACGTCGCGAAGAAACTGTTGGCATGAGCCATCCGGCGCCGCCCGCGCCGCTCTGGGCGGGCCGCGCGCTCGCGCTCGTCGGCATCGTCCTCGTCGCGTTCAACCTGCGCACCGCCGTCGCGTCGCTCTCGCCGATCCTCGCCGAACTCGAACGCGACATCCCGCTCTCGCCCGCGCTCGTCGGGTTCCTCGGCACGCTGCCGCCGCTCTGCTATGCGATCTTCGGCATCCTGACGCCGCTCATCGCGCGTCGCTTCGGCCTCGAGGCGACCCTCGTCGGCGCCCTCGTCGCCCTCGCCACGGGGCTCGCGGGTCGCGGACTCGCCCCCGACGCGGGCTGGCTCGTCGCCGCGAGCGCGCTCACGTTCGCGGCGATCGGCGTCGGAAACGTGCTGTTGCCGCCGCTCGTGAAGCGCTACTTCCCCGACCGCGTCGGACTCATGACGACGATCTACGTCACTGCCATGTCGGTCTCGACGTTCACGCCGCCGCTCATCGCCGTGCCGGTCGCGGATGCCGCGGGGTGGCAGATCTCACTCGCGCAATGGGCGATCGTGGCCGCGCTCTCGCTCGTGCCGTGGATCGCGCTCCTCGTGCACCCGAAGCGCCGCGTGCCCGAGGCGATGCCCGAGCAGGCCGCGCCGGCGCGCCTCGGCGAAGCCGTGCGGTCGCCGCTCGCGTGGGCGCTCGCGATCGTCTTCGCGGTGTCGGGCTTCAACGCCTACTCGATGTTCGCGTGGCTGCCGCAATTGCTGCACGACGTCGCAGGCACGACGCCCGTCGCGGCAGGCGCGCTCCTCTCGCTCTACGCCGCCGTCGGCTTGCCGGCAGGGCTCATCGTGCCCGTCGTCGCGGCACGGTACGGCCGAGTCGGACTGCTCGTCGCCGTCGCGTCGGTCTCGTACGTCGTCGGCTACGGCGGCCTGCTGCTGGCACCCCACGTCGCGACCTGGCTCTGGGTGGCGCTCGCCGGGGCCGGACCCTTGACCTTCCCGCTGTCGCTCGTGCTCATCAACCTCCGCACGCGCACCCACTCGGGCGCGATCGCCGTGAGCGGCTTCGTGCAGTCCGTCGGCTATCTCATCGTCGCCGCAGGCCCGCTCGTGATCGGCATGCTGCACGAGCAGAGCGGGGGCTGGACGGCCGCGCTCATCGTGCTGCTCGTCTCGGCGCTGCCCGCGGCGCTGTGCGGTGCGATCGTGGCCCGGCCGCGGTTCTTCGAAGACGAACGGTTGCGTCGCGAGGGCGTGCGCCCGTAGCATCCGCTCCCATGGGGCTCATCGAGGTGCTCGCCGAAGCCGCGACCGCGCCGAAGGCGCCCAACCTGTGGGGAGCGCTCGGCTGCGCGCTCGCCTATTCGGGGGCGCTCTTCGCGACGATCGACTCGTTCGCCGACATCCTCCTCGCCTCGGGCGATGCGCCCGGCGGCCGGTTGAGCCCGGCGCTCCGGCTCAAGACGGGGTCGAAGCTCGCCGCCGCCGGCATCACGGTCGTCGCGGCCGGGCTTGTGCTCGCGCTCGACCGGAACTGGTTCGCGTTCATCGCGCTGAGCGCCGCGTTCGTCGTGCTGGCCGGGATCGCGGCGCTCGTGCTCGTGCGGCATCGGGCGATGCGAGCGGTGCAGCGCGCGGAGTCGCAGCGGGTCGAGTCCCAGCAGACGGCGGCGCAGCGGGCCGCCCGTCAGGGGGCGGCGCCGCCGCGAGCCGACAACGGGTGATCAGCCGACGAGGTCGGCGCGGTGCACGAGCGCGGCGGCGCCGATGAGCGGGCCCTCGTCGGAGAGGCCCGACGGCACGATCTGCACGCGCCGCACGAAGTCGAACGCCGTTCGCTCGTCGAGGGCCGTGCGAGCATGTTCGAAGAGCGCGGGGGAGACGCGCGAGAAGCCGCCGCCGATCGCGACGACGTCGAGGTCGACGAGGTTCGTGGCCGACGCGATCGCGCGGCCGATCGCGGTGCCGGCGCGGGCGACGGCCGCGACCGCGACGGGGTCGCCCTCGGCGTGGGCCTTCGCGAGGTCTTCGCCGGTCTCGCCGGTGAAGCCTTGGGTGCGGGCCCACGCGACGGTCTGGGGCCCGAGGCGACGGCCTCGAGGCATCCGACGCCGCCGCACTTGCAGGGCGTGTCGAAGCCGCCGACCTCGATGTGGCCGATGTGGCCCGCGTTGCCGCTGGGGCTCGGCACGGCGCGGTCGCCGAGCACGATGCCGCCGCCGACGCCCGTCGAGACGATCATGCCCATGAGGTTGTGGGCGTCTTGCCCTGCGCCGACCCACTTCTCGGCGAGGGCGATGCAGAGACCGTCGATGCGGAGGTCGACGGGGACGCCGGGGACGAGCTTTGCGACCTCGGCCGCGAGCGGGTGGCCGCGCCACACGGGGAGGTTCAACGGGGAGACCGTGCCGGCCTCGAGATCGACGGGGCCTGCGGAGCCGATGCCGACGCCGACGAGCTCGGCGTCGGCAGGGAGTGAGTCGCGGGCGGCGATCACGACGTCGGCGACGGCGCGAGCGAGATCTTCGGCGGATGCCGCGTGGCCGGTCGGGCGGCGGTGGCGCGTGCCGGGTACGAGCGAGCCGTCGGCGGCGACGAGCGCGGCCTCGACTTTCGTGCCGCCGAAGTCGACGGCGAGGGCGAGGGGTGAGGGCATACGCACCAGCATAAAGCGGTGGAATCGGGGCGCTCGCTGCTCATATGAGCAGGAATCGCAGCGACTGTTGTTTCGTGCGCACGTGATGCCTACCCTGGATCGAGGGGGATTCGCGACGCGGAGGAGGCACATGGACGAGATCGACGAACTGCTCTCGATCCGGGCGGCCGAGCTGTACTACGAAGAGAACAAGACGCAGGACGAGATCGGCCAGGCGCTGCGGCTCACGCGGTGGAAGGTCGGGCGACTCCTCGCGCAGGCGAAGCAGCGCGGGTTCATCCGCATCGAGATCCTGCACCCGCGTGCGCGTCGGCTCGCGATCGAGCGTCGGCTGCGCGACGAGCGCGGGCTCGTCGACGCCATCGTCGTGTCCTCGGCGGGCGTGACGTCGGCCGAAGAGCTCCAGGCACGCACGGCGCAGGCCGCGGCCGACTACCTCACGGCGCTCCGGCCCGTGCCGCGCACGCTCGGCGTGAGCTGGGGGCGTACGCTCTTCGAGATCTCGCAGCACCTCCGCACCGGGTGGGCGACGGGCGTCAACGTCGTGCAGATCAACGGCGGCGTGAGCCTCAACCGGCGCGCGGGCACCGCGGCGGCGACGGCCGTCGGCATCGCCCAGAAGGGCGGCGGCAGCGCGACCCTCCTCCCGAGCCCCGCGATCCTCGAACGGCTCGAGACGAAAGAGGCCATCGAGTCCGATCGCGTCGTCGCGGGCGTCATCGACCTCGCACGCTCGGCCGACGCCTACCTGTTCAGCGCGGGCGCCGCCGACCACACCTCCGTGCACGTCGAGAGCGGCTACCTCTCGGCGGGCGACGTCGACCTCCTCGTGCAGAAGGGCGCCGTCGGCGACGTCGTCGGCCGCTACCTCGACTCCGACGGCAACATCGTCGACCCCGCGCTCGACGCGCGCACGGTCGGACTCACCCTCGACGAACTCCGCGCGGCGCCGCTCACGATCGCCGTCGTCTCCGGTTCCGCGAAGCACGCCGTCGCCGACGCGGTCGTCAGAAGCGGGCTCTGCACCGTCCTCGTCACCGACGAGGCCACCGCCCTCCACGTGCTCGACGGCTGACGCCCGAGACATCCACCGACTTCACGAAGCACCGCACCACCGATCGAACGGCAGGTCATCATGGCAGGCACTTCACTCGTCACGGCCCGCGAGCGCGCGCTCGCGGTGCTCGGCGGCGAACCCGACGACGCGACGCTCCGTCGCTATCTGCACGGCATCCCCGGCGTCGACGCGGTCGGGCTCGAGCAGCGCGCCGCGGGGCTCGGCTCGCGGTCGATCAAGACGAGCTCGAAGGCGTGGGCGCTCGACAAGATCATCTCGCTCATCGACCTCACGACCCTCGAGGGCGCCGACACGCCCGGCAAGGTGCGCTCGCTCGTCGGCAAGGCGCTGAAGCCCGACTCGACCGACATCACGACGCCGCGCGTCGCGGCCGTGTGCGTGTACGGCGACCTCGTGGGCGTCGCGGTCGATGCGCTCGGCGCCGCCCACGGCGACCCCGACGATGGGCTCGTCTCGGTCGCGGCCGTCGCGACGGCGTTCCCGTCGGGGCGCGCGTCGCTCGACATCAAGCTCGCCGACACGGCCGACGCGGTCGCGGCGGGCGCCGACGAGATCGACATGGTCATCGACCGCGGCGCGTTCCTCGCGGGCCGGTACGGCGAGGTGTTCGACCAGATCGCGGCCGTCAAGGCCGCGTGCGTGCGGCCCGACGGCACCAGTGCGAGCCTCAAGGTCATCCTCGAGACGGGCGAGCTCGTGACGTACGACAACGTGCGGCGGGCGTCGTGGCTGTCGATCCTCGCGGGCGGCGACTTCATCAAGACGTCGACGGGCAAGGTCGCCCCCGCCGCGACCCTCCCGGTCACGCTCCTCATGCTGCAGGTCGTGCGCGACTGGCACCTGCTCACCGGCCAGCGCATCGGCGTCAAGCCCGCGGGCGGCATCCGCACCTCGAAAGACGCCGTCAAGTACCTCGTGACCGTCGCCGAGATCGTCGGCGAAGATTGGCTGCAGCCGCACCTGTTCCGCTTCGGGGCATCCAGCCTCTTGAACGACGTGCTCCTGCAGCGTCAGAAGCTCACCACCGGCCGCTACTCGGGCCCCGACTACGTGACGATCGACTGAGAGGCATCCAGACATGAGCTTCCTCGACTACGCACCGGCGCCCGAGTCGCGCTCGGTCCTCGCGCTTCGCGAGAGCTACGGCCTCTTCATCGACGGCGAGTTCGTCGAGGGGCGCGGCACGCCCTTCCAGACGATCTCCCCGGCGACCGAGGAGCGCCTCGCGACGATCGCGAACGCGAACGAGGCGGATGTCTCCGATGCCGTCGCCGCGGCCCGCCGCGCCTACGACCGGGTCTGGTCGAAGATGAGCGGGCGCGATCGCGGCAAGTACCTCTTCCGCATCGCCCGGCTCGTGCAAGAGCGCGCGCGCGAACTCGCGGTCGCCGAGTCGCTCGACAACGGCAAGCCCATCAAAGAGTCGCGCGATGTCGACATCCCGCTCGTCGCGGCCTGGTTCTTCTACTACGCGGGCTGGGCCGACAAGCTCGACTACGCGGGCCTCGGCGCGAACCCGCGCTCGCTCGGCGTCGCGGGCCAGGTCATCCCGTGGAACTTCCCGCTCCTCATGCTCGCGTGGAAGATCGCGCCCGCCCTCGCGACGGGCAACACGGTCGTGCTGAAGCCCGCCGAGACGACGCCGCTCACCGCGCTCATCTTCGCCGAGATCCTCCAGCAGGCCGACCTCCCGCCCGGCGTCGTCAGCATCGTCACGGGCGCCGGCGACACGGGCGCGGCGCTCGTCGCCCACCCCGACGTCGACAAGGTCGCGTTCACGGGGTCGACGTCCGTCGGCCGGCAGATCGCGCGCACCGTCGCGGGCACGAACAAGAAGGTCACCCTCGAACTCGGCGGCAAGGCCGCGAACATCGTCTTCGACGACGCCCCCATCGACCAGGCCGTCGACGGCATCGTCAACGGCATCTTCTTCAACCAGGGGCACGTGTGCTGCGCGGGCAGCCGCCTGCTCGTGCAGGAGTCGATCCACGACGAGGTCGTCGAGCGGTTGAAGCTGCGGCTCTCGACGCTGCGGCTCGGCGACCCGCTCGACAAGAACACCGATATCGGCGCGATCAACTCGCGCGAACAGCTCGAGCGCATCACGCGGCTGAGCGACCTCGGCGACGCCGAGGGCGCGGAGCGCTGGACGGCCGAGTGCGAGATCCCCGACAACGGGTTCTGGTTCGCGCCGACGATCTTCACGAACGTGCAGACGAGCCACGCGATCGCACGCGAAGAGATCTTCGGCCCCGTGCTGTCGGTGCTGACGTTCCGCACGCCCGGAGAGGCGGTTGCGAAGGCGAACAACACGCCCTACGGCCTGTCGGCGGGCATCTGGACCGAGAAGGGCAGCCGCATGTTGCAGCTCGCCGACCAGCTTCGTGCGGGGGTCATCTGGGCGAACACGTTCAACCGGTTCGACCCCGCGAGCCCGTTCGGCGGCTACAAGGAGTCGGGCTACGGCCGCGAGGGCGGCCGCCACGGGCTCGGGGCGTACCTCGCGCCGGCGTCGTCGTCGGCCGTGTCGGGCGGGCGCGGCGGCGCGCAGCGCCGCGTCGGGGCCTCGGATGCCTCACCCGCGCTCGTGTCCGCAGCGGCCGGTGCCGAGGCATCCGCCGCCGGTGCCGATGCGCCCGCTCCCAAGCGCGTCCGCGCGACCCGATCGACCCGCACCGCGAAGAAGGGAGCGGCGAAATGAGCCGCCTGGCCGTGCCCAAGACGTACAAGCTGTTCATCGGCGGGGCGTTCCCGCGCAGCGAGTCGGGTCGCATCTACGAGGTGCGGTCGGCTGCGGGCGCGTTCCTCGCGAATGCCGCGCTCGCGTCGCGGAAAGACGCGCGCGACGCGGTCGTCGCCGCGCGTGCCGCCGTCGGCGGCTGGGCCGGAGCCACGGCGTACAACCGCGGGCAGGTGCTGTACCGCATCGCCGAGCTCCTGGAAGGGCGACGCATCCAGTTCATCGCCGAGATCGAGGAGCAGGAGGGCGTGACGCACGCGCAGGCGAGCGCGCAGGTCGACGAGGCGATCGACCGCTGGGTCTGGTATGCCGGGTGGGCCGACAAGTTCGCGCAGGTCGCGGGCAACGCGAACCCGGTGGCAGGCCCGTTCTTCAACATCTCGGTGCCCGAGCCGACGGGCGTCGTCGCGATCGTCGCGCCGCAGGACTCGGCGCTCCTCGGCTTCGTGTCGGCGATCGCTCCGGCGCTCGTGACGGGCAACGCGGTCGTCGTCGTCGCGAGCGAGCGGTTCCCGCTGTCGGCGATCTCGCTCGCCGAAGTGCTCGCGACGAGCGACGTGCCGAAGGGCGTCGTCAACGTGCTCACGGGCTCGCCGGCCGAGATCGCGCCGTGGCTCGCATCGCACGCCGACGTCAACGCGCTCGACCTCGTCGGCGCGGCCGACCTCGAGTGGGTCGACCTCGAGATCGCCGCGGCCGAGACGCTCACGCGTGTCCTTCGGCCCGAGCAGGGGCCCGACGCCGCGGCGCCGTCGCTCGAGCGCATCCGCGCGTTCACCGAGACGAAGACGATCTGGCACACGAAGAGCCTGAAGTAGTGGGGCACGGGATGGCTGGACGCGAGGGTGCTTCCGACGCCCGCGATCGACTCGTGATCGATCCGTTCGACTACCGCGTCACGAAAGAGGGCGCGGTCATCGTGTCGCGCGGCGGTCGTGCGGTCATGACGGTCGGCGGTCGCGATGCCGCGCGCCTCGTGGCCGCACTGCAGCGCGCCGACGAGGCGGAGTCGCAGTACGTGCTCGCGCGCGCGAGCGGTGACTACAAGCGGGGGAACGAGCGGGGCTGAGCGGGTCTCTGCGGTCGGCGGCGACCCCGCGGCATCCGTCGATCGCTTCATCGACTCGATCGATGTCCCCTGAATTGAAGGTAACGAAAGGGTAACGGGCTGTGCTAGCGTGACCCTACCGATCGCGCAACGGAGCGAGATCGGGGAAAGGCCCGAACCCGTGAATTCAGCCTTCCGAACGGTCGCCCGCCGTTCGCTGCTGGTCCTCTGCTCGATCGCGCTCACGAGCGTGCTCATCGGCGCGCAGGTGCCGCCGCGGGTGCTCGCGGCCGACGTCTTCGGCGCCATGCGCGCGCCGGGGGAGCCGGCGTTCACGGTCGGCCACCGCGGCGACCGCGCGAGCGCCCCTGAGAACACGATGGTCTCGCTCGAACTCGCGATGGATCGGCTCGCGTACGTCGAGACCGACGTGCGGCTCACGAGCGACGGCGTGCCCGTGCTGTTCCACGACGTCACCCTCGAGCGCGTCGCGGGGGTCGCGAAGCGCGTCGAAGACCTGACCTTCGCAGAGCTCTCGACGATCGACGTCGGCTCCTGGTACGGCGAGGAGTTCGCGGGCGAGCGCGTTCCGACCCTCGACGCGTTCCTTGCGGCGCTCGCCGAGCGGCCCGATGCCCGGGCGCTCGTCGAGCTCAAAGCCGATTGGACCCCCGCCGGCGTCCGCAAGATCGTGGGGCTCATCGAACGGCACAACCTCCGCTCTCGCATCATCCTCGAGAGCTTCAGCATCGAGTCGCTCCTCGCGATCAAGGCCGCCTCGCCCACGACGCCCCGGATCATGCTCACGCGCGAACTGCCCGACGACCCGCTGCCGCTCGTGGAGCGATTCGGCGTCATCGGATTCGGCACGACCGCGGCGTCGGTGCGGCGCGCGAAAGTCGCTGTCGAGCGGCTGCACGCGGCCGGGGTCTCGGTGCTGTGCTACACCCTCAACTCGCAGGAGGACTGGGCGAAGGTGAGCGCGCTCGGCGTCGACGGCATCATCACCGACGAGCCGAGCGACCTCGACGCGTGGCTCGCGGCGACCGCGCCCGGCACGTAGGCCGTCTCCTCGCCCCCGAAAGCGGCGGACTCCGCCGCCCGGTCCGCGCCGCCCGGTCCGCGCCGACCGACCGCCTCGCCCCGGAGTCTCCTTGCGGTCCCGCCGCACGCGGCACTTCGGCACCGGCGGTCGCAGATGCTGCGCATCGGCGATGCGAATGCAGCGGATGCTTCGGGGCCGCGGCACTTCGGCACCGCCGCGTCGACCAGAAGGGCTTGCCACCGGCGTGCGAAGCCCAGGGTCGCCGAACGTCGTTGTACTTCGGTACTCGGTTCTTCGGTACTCGGTGCTTCGCGTCGCCCCGACGCCCGGTCAGCCGCGATTGTTCGACAGCTCGAAGATGCGGAGGAGCTCCGCGACCGCGGCCTCGCGCTCCTCGCCGCCCGCCTCGTACTGATGCGTGACGTGCGTGCGGAGGTGGTTCTCGACGAGCAGCTTGTTGAGCGAGGCGAGCGACTTCTGCACGGCGAGCGAGAGCGTGATGATGTCGACGCAGTACTCCTCGTTCTCGATCATCTTCTCGATGCCGCGCAGCTGCCCCTCGATGATCTTCGTGCGGTGGAGCGCGCGCTTCTTGATGTCCTCGATCACCCTCCAAGGATACCCCACGAACCGCATACCCCCCTGGGGTACACTCGAGTTCGTGGAAACCCTGACCGTCGACCTCGACATCGAAGGCATGACGTGCGCGAGCTGCGTCGCGCGCGTCGAGAAGCGCCTCACGCGCATCGAGGGCGTCGACGCGCGCGTCAACCTCGCGACCGAGCGGGCCCGCGTGAGCTATCCGGCGGATGTCCCGGTCGACACGCTCCTCGAGGCGGTCGACGCCGCGGGGTACCGCGCGACCCTCGTCGAGCCCGAGCCACCGGCGACGGCGACGGCGACGGAAGGCGTCGGCACCGAGCCATCCGCCCGCCGCGACCCGCTCACGCGACGGCTCGCCGTCTCTGCCGCGCTCGCGATCCCCGTCGTGCTCGTCGCGATGATCCCGGCGCTGCAGTTCCCGGGCTGGCAGTGGGCGTCGCTCGCGCTCGCCACGCCGGTCGTGCTGTGGGGCGGGTGGCCGTTCCACCGGGCCGCGGCCGTGAACCTCCGCCACGGGGCCCTCACGATGGACACCCTCGTCTCGCTCGGCACGCTCACGGCATACCTGTGGTCGGTGCAGGCGCTCGTCTTCGGGCACGCGGGCGAGATCGGCATGCGCCACGAGTGGGTGTGGGGCGTCCGCGGCATGCCGGGCGGCGACGTCTACTTCGAGGTCGCGGCGGGCGTCGTCGCGGTCATCCTCGCCGGCCGGGTGCTCGAGGCGCGTTCCAAGCGGCGCGCGGGCCGGGCGCTCCGCGCCCTCGCGGACCTCGCGCCGAGCGAGTCGACGCTCGTCGAGACGGATGCCTCGGGGCAGGCCGCCGAACGTCGCATCCCGCTCGCCGACCTCCGCGCGGGCGACCGCTTCGCGGTCCGGCCGGGGGAGCGCATCGCCGCCGACGGCGTCGTCGTCGAGGGCGAGGCCGCCGTCGACGAGCGCATGCTCACAGGCGAACCCGCACCCGTCGACGTCGAACCGGGCTCCCACGTGACGGGCGCGACGATCGTCGTCGACGGGCGGCTCGTGATCGAGGCGACGCGGGTCGGCGCCGACGCGCGGCTCGCGCAGATCGCGCGGCTCGTCGACGACGCGCAAGTGGGCTCGTCGCGTGCGCAACGGCTCGCCGACCGCATCTCGGCGGTGTTCGTGCCCGTCGTCATCGCCCTCGCGATCGCCACCGGGATCGTCTGGAGCCTCACGGGCAGCCCCGTCGAGCACGCGCTCACTGCGGCCGTCGCCGTCCTGGTCATCGCGTGCCCGTGCGCCCTCGGGCTTGCGACGCCGATGGCGATCCTCGTCGGCACGGGCCGCGGCGCGGCGCGCGGCATCCTCATCACGGGGCCCGAGGCGCTCGATCGCACGGGCCAGGCCGACACGATCGTCCTCGACAAGACCGGCACGCTCACGACGGGGCGCATGCGGCTCACGGGCGTCGTCGCCGAAGAGGGGCGGATGCCTCGCACGCGCTCGCCGTGGCGGCCGCCCTCGAGCACGGCTCGGAGCATCCGATCGCCCGAGCGGTCGTCGAGGCCGCCGAACGCGACGGCCTGGCCCTGCCGACCGTCGCGCGATTCCGCGCCCACCGCGGGCTCGGGGTGACCGCCGAGATCGACGGCATCGCGGCCGCGTGCGGCCGTCTCGCCTTCCTCGAGTCGCTCGGATACGCGGTTCCTGACGAGCTCCGCGCTCGCGTCGCTGCCTCCGACGCGACGGCCGTCGCGGTCGGCTGGGACGGCCGGATGCGCGCCGTCCTCGAGATCGACGACACCGTGCGCGACTCGGCGCGGGGCGCGATCGACGACCTCAAGGCGCTCGGGCTCGAGCCCGTGCTCGCAACGGGCGACGCCGAGCGCCCAGCCGCGCGCGTCGCGGCAGCGCTCGGCATCGACGAGGTGCACGCGGCGTTGAGCCCCGAAGACAAGCTCGCGCTCGTGCGCGACCTGCAGGCGCGCGGGCGCACGGTCGCGATGGCGGGCGACGGCGTGAACGACGCGCCTGCGCTCGCCGGGGCCGATCTCGGCATCGCGATGGGCGGGGGTGCCGACGCCGCCGCCGCGGCGAGCGACCTCGCGCTCCTCCGCGACGACCCGGCGGTCATCCCCGAGGCCGTGCGGCTCTCGCGGGCGACGCTCGGCACGATCCGCGGCAACCTGTTCTGGGCCTTCGCATACAACGTCGCGGCGATCCCGCTCGCGGCGGCGGGGTTCCTGAACCCCATGATCGCGGGCGCGGCGATGGCGTTCTCGAGCGTGTTCGTCGTCCTCAACAGCCTGCGGCTCCGCCGCCGCTGACGCAGGCCACCGGCTCGCAGGCGGCTGTATCCGAGGAAGACTCGCGGCCGATAGCGTGGGGCCATGTCCCGTCGCCGACCGATCGGATTGCGCCGAGTCGCTGCCGCAGGGGCGCTCGCCGCCGCGTGGTTCCTCGCGGTCGCGCCCGCCGCGGCGGGCAACGCCGTCGGCGAGACATCCACCGGTACCGGGACATCCACCGCTCTCGCACCCGTCGCGGCTCTCCCCGCCGACGTCGACGACTTCTCGTTCGCCTCTTTCGACGCCGTCTACGACCTCGGCCGCGACGACGAAGGGCACTCGACCCTCACGACGACCGAGCGACTCGTCGCCGTGTTCCCCGACTTCGACCAGAACCACGGCATCCGCCGCGCGATCCCCGAGCGATACGACGGCCACCCGACCGAGATCCGGATCACGAGCGTGACCGACGGCGAGGGCGTGCCGCGGTCGTTCGAGACGGCGTCGGAGGACGGCTTCCTCCTCGTGACGATCGCCGCGCGCGGGTTCGTCCACGGCGAGCAGACCTACGTCATCTCGTATGACCAGCGGTATGTCACGCACGTGCCCGACGACGCCGCGATCGACGAGTTCTACTGGGACGTCAACGGCACGGGCTGGGCGCAGCCCTTCGGGCGGGTGACCGCCGAGCTCCGGGTCGAGCCCGAGATCGCCGCCGCGTTCACGGGCGACGCCGCGTGCTACCGGGGCTGGAGCGGTTCGGGGACTCCGTGCGAGTCGCTCGAGGTGTTCGCGCCCGAGGTCGCGGGCGACGCACCGACGGCGGTGCCGTTCCTTCGGGCTTCGGCCGCGAACCTCGGCCCGTACGAGAATCTCACGATCGCGGCCGCGTTCGAACAGGGCACCTTCACCCCGCGCGACGACGCGTTCCTCTCGTCGCCGGTCGCCGTCGCGAGCGGGGTCGGCGCCCTCGGGGCACTGGGGGCGGCGCTCACGGCGCTCGTCCTGCGCGCGACACGCTGGCGCAATCATCCCGGCCGCGGCATCGTCGTCGCCGAGTACGAGCCTCCGCCGGGCGTCTCGATCATGGAGGCCGCCGACCTCGTCGGCGCGCCGGGGCGCGGGGTCACGGCGTCGATCCTCGAGCTCGCGGTCGAAGGGCGCGTGCGCATCGTCGAGACGTCGCGCAAGAAGTACGCGGTCGAGTTCGCGCGCGGAGACAGCCAGGGGCGGGATGTCCCCGACCCGGGCGCGGGCGAACTCGTGCGCCTGCTCTTCCCGCGCGGCGCGCACCCGGGGGAGCGGCGACCGCTGAAGGGCGGCAGCGACCGCCTCGCGACGGGCTTGCAGACCCTCCGCAGCCGGGCGCGCAAGTTCGTGACGACGACGGGCTACCGTCGCTCGCCCGATCCGGGGCTGCGGCTGCTCGTCGCGGCGATCGCCGTCGTCGGCGCGATCGTCGGCGTCGTGTTCGCGATCTTCGCGTTCGATCAGGCCAGGGGCGGCTGGTGGCCCGCGGTCGCGCTCGGCGGCGCGGTCGTCCTCGCGCTCGTCGCGATCGGAGCCGTCTCGAGCGTGCGCCCGCTCACCGAGCGCGGCCGTGACATGCACGACCGGCTCGAGGGCCTTCGCCTGTACATCCGCCTCGCCGAGGCCGACCGGCTCCGGGTGCTCCAGAGTCCGAGCGGGGCGCTTCGCGTTCCGAGCGGCGCGTCGGCCGCGACATCCGCCGGTTCGATTCCGGATGCCTCGCAGCCGGCGCCGCTCGACAGTGCCGCGGTGCTGAAACTCAACGAACGCCTCCTGCCGTACGCCGTCCTCTTCGGCCTCGAACGCGAGTGGGCTCGGGAACTCGCGGCGCTCTACGAGGCGCGCGGGGAGCAGCCCGGCTGGTATTCGGGGCGCGGCGCGTTCGACGCCGTCGCCTTCAGCACCGGGATGGCGTCGTTCTCGTCGGCCGCGTCGACGACGTGGTCGGGCTCGTCTTCGAGTTCCTCGTCGAGCGGGTCGGGCGGCGGCGGATCGTCGGGGGCGGGGGCGGCGGAGGCGGCGGCGGGGGCGTCTGACGCGCGTCCGCCGTGCCGGCTCTCGGTGCTGCTGTGCAGAGCGTGACGGCCGTCCTCACGAACCGAGGTAGAGTCCGTGCTCATGTCGCCCGTTTTCGCCACCGCCCTCGACCGTGCCGCAGCCTGGGCGGCGATCACCGACGTCGCCGTCGCCGTGGCCGTCGGCGGTGCCGCGCTCGCGCTCGTCGCGTGCGCGTTCGCATGGATCGTCCGCTTCGTGCGCAACCGTCCGCGGCGGGCGGCGGTCGCGGCCACTGCGGGCGGGCCGGCCGCGGCCCCCGTCGTGCCCGCCGGACTGTCGCTCGCCGAAGCGGCCGTCGTCCTCGACCGCACCGAGCGCGCGGTCGCGGCGATCGTGCTCGGCGAAGCCGTCGCGGGGCGCGTGCGGCTCGTCCTCACCGACGTCGGCGACTCCGAGCTCGAGCGCGTCGCGGACGCCCAGCCGACCGACCCCGACGCGCGCCGCGTGCTCGACGTGCTCCTTCCCCCGAGCATCGGGCGGCGATCGTTCCACACCGTCGACGACGGGGTGCGGGAGGGGTTCGTCGCCCTCATGCTCACGGTCGAGCGGCGCCTCGTCGACCGCGGACTCCGCGCCGAGAAGGGAGCCCGGCCGTCGCGGGTGGCGTGGTACGCGGGCCTCGTCGGGTTCGCCGCGACGCTCGTCGCGGCCTCGCTCACGGACGGCGACGCGGGCGCCCTGCCGAGCATGATCCCGATGATCGTCGTGGCGTTCGCGGCGGTGGTCGGCATCTCGCTCTCCAACCGCGGGGTCGTGCGACTCTCGGGCCGCGGGCTCGCGTTCCGTGCCGAACTCGACGGGGTCGAGGCATCCCTTCGCTCCGCCCTCGCTGGCGGCCGCGTCGACGCGGCGCTTCTGCCGTGGGCGGTCCTGTGCAAGCTCGAAGAGGAGTGGGGGAACGCGATCGCCGCGGAATGGGCTGCCCGGGGCGGGGTCCCGCCGTGGTGGGCGGTCGAGTTCGCCGACGAGCCCCGCACGCTCGGCACGGCCGTGCACGACGCCGCCGAGATCGCGGCCGTCAACTGGTCGGGCGTGCCCGTCGAGAGCAGCCGAGCCCGTACCCGCGGCTCGGGCGTCTCGGCGTCGTTCAGCCTCCGCTGACGTCGCGACCGCGGCCGACTCCTGCGGCGACGCGTGTCGCTCGGGTAGCGCGCGCCCGGGTCACTCGAGCGGTTCGGCCGCTCTCGCGCGATCGTCGCTCAGGTCGACGCGCCGTTCGGCGTCGATGCCGGGCAGGTCGTCGACGAGCGAATCGTCGATCGGCCGTGCGTCGTCGTCCTCGGGGACGTCGAGTTCGTCGAACTCCGTGTCTTGCACGACCGTGAAGTCGTCTTCCGGCGCGACGTCTCCGCCCGCCCCTGCGAGATCGTCCATTCACCCATCGTACGGCGGCGCGCCACCGGACGCACGGGGTTGCGTTCGCGCTCCGAGGCCTGATGCCCGCTAGAATGGGAGGGCGCCCGACGAATCCGTTCTCGGCCCGACGGCGCGGGCTCCGCCCGCGTCCTGCTCGGCTGGCCCGATCCAGCAGCCCGGATTCGCGCATCGCACGACGCGTCGCCACCCGCGCGGCCCGTGCGGTCACGATCCCGATCGGCGACTCGGACGCGATCGGATGCACCCCGACGAACGGGAGAGGACCTTTGGCCCAGACCAGGCAGCGGCAGCGCACGCGCTCGCGCGACGACGACGCGCCCATCATCCCGATCCTCGCGCGCAAGGTGCGCGAGGTCGAGCAGAAGGCGCAGAAGAACAAGCTCGGGCCGACCAACCGCACCAAGTTCCAGGTCATCGCGCTCCTCATGCGCGAAGAGCGCGCGCGGGTGAAGAACGCCGCCGACATCGAGCCGGCCGCCCGTGCCGAGCTCCTCAAGCGCCTCGACGGGATCGCTCAGATCCTCGCGAAGACGGCGGCGCGCGACACGAGCCTCATCGCACTCCTCGAGCCCGACGCATCCGTCGGCCAGGTCGCGCAGCGCTTCCGCCGCGACTGGCTCATCGAGTCGGGCGCCGAACTGAGCCCCGACGAGCTCATCATCACGCGCGAGCCCGAACCCGTCGCGGCGCCCGCCGAGAACCAGGTCGTGCCGCGGTCGGTGCGCTCGTTCCAGCTCGCGAACCCGTTCCTCGCTCCCGACTTCAAGGCGGCGCAGCCGGTCGTCCCCGTCCGGCGTCTCGCGAACTGGGAGCTCCTCGGGCCGCTCTTCAAATCGTTCGAGCAGGGCTCCGGCGGCCAGGCGGCGACGATGGAGCTGCCCGAGGCGCCGAAGCTCGACCGGCTGTCGCCGCGCGGCCTCGAGCTCATGAACCACCAGGCGCGCTTCATCGAGTCGGCGCGCGAGGGCCACCGCACGTTCCTCCTCGCCGACGAGCCGGGTCTCGGCAAGACGGCGCAGTCGGTGCTCGCGGCATCCGTGGCGAACGCCTACCCGCTCCTCGCGGTCGTGCCGAACGTCGTGAAGATGAACTGGGCGCGCGAGGTCGAGCGGTGGACGCCGCATCGTCGCGCGACGGTCATCCACGGCGACGGCGACTCGCTCGACGCGTTCGCCGACGTCGTCGTCGTGAACTACGACGTCCTCGACCGGCACATGTCGTGGCTCGCGACGATGGGCTTCCGCGGCATGGTCGTCGACGAGGCGCACTTCATCAAGAACCTGCAGTCGCAGCGGTCGAAGAATGTGCTCGCGCTCGCCGACCGCATCCGCAAGACGGCACCGGGCGGCGACCCGCTGCTCCTCGCCCTGACCGGCACGCCGCTCATCAACGACGTCGACGACTTCCGCGCCATCTGGCAGTTCCTCGGCTGGATCGACGGCGACAAGCCCGCGCCCGAGCTGCTCCGCAAGCTCGAGGAGACGGGGCTCACGCCCGCCGATCACGGCTTCTACGCCGAGGCGCGCCGGTCGGTCATCGACCTCGGCATCGTGCGTCGTCGCAAGGTGGATGTCGCGGCCGACCTTCCGGCCAAGCGCATCGCCGACCTCCCCGTCGAGCTCGACGACGAGCTCGGCCGTTCGATCCGGGCCGCGGAGCGCGAGCTCGGGCACCGGCTCGCGACGCGCTTCCGCGCGCTCGTCGAGAACCGGGGGCTCCGGGTCGGCGACCTCGACGAAGACCTGCGAGACCAGTTCATCCGGGCGGTCGCGCATGCCGAGCTCGAGGAGTCGAAGTCGGCGAAGTCGGGCGAGAACGTCTTCACGATGGTCCGCAAGATCGGTCAGGCCAAGGCGGGCCTCGCAGCCGACTACGCGGCCCAGCTCGCCCGCTCGACGGGCAAGGTCGTGTTCTTCGCGAAGCACATCGACGTCATGGACCAAGCGGAGGCCGCATTCGCATCGCGCGAGCTCAAGACGGTGTCGATCCGCGGCGACCAGACAGCGCTCGCCCGGCAGGCCGCGATCGACGCGTTCAACAACGACCCCGAGGTCGCCGTCGTCGTCGCGTCGCTCACCGCGGCGGGCGTCGGCGTCAACCTGCAGGCCGCGTCGAACGTCGTGCTCGCCGAGCTCAGCTGGACGAGCGCCGAGCAGACGCAGGCGATCGACCGCGTGCACCGCATCGGCCAAGACGAACCGGTCACGGCGTGGCGCATCATCGCCGCGCACACGGTCGACGCGCGCATCGCCGAGCTCATCGACCAGAAGCAGGGCCTCGCGGCACGCGCGCTCGACGGCAGCGACGTCGAGCCCGGCTCGGCCGACTCGGTGCAGCTCGACGCACTGCAGCACCTCCTGCGCCAAGCGCTCGACGGCGCGCTCTGACGGGTTCTGAGCGGGTTCCGCGGGGCGCGCCGTCCGGTCGGATGGCACGCTCCGCGGTCACGCTAGAGTGAGCGAGTCGGATCGCTCCGCCGATGCAGCGGTCCGGCACATCACGTCAGCCCAGTGTTTGGAGTCTCGCAGACATGAAGATCGGCCTTCTCACCAGCGGCGGCGACTGCCCCGGTCTGAATGCAGTCATCCGCGGCGCCGTCCTCGAGGGCATCATCGAGCACGGCGACGAGTTCGTCGGGTTCCGCGACGGCTGGCGCGGCGTCGTCGAACGCGACTACTTCCCGATCACGCGCCACGATGTGCGCGGCCTCTCGAAGACGGGCGGCACGATCCTCGGCTCGAGCCGCACGAACCCGTTCGAGGGCGAGTTCGGCGGGCCCGACAACATCCAGTGGCTCATGGACCGCGAGGGCATCGACGTCATCGTCGCGATCGGCGGCGAGGGCACGCTCACGGCCGCGCGGCGACTCTACGACGAGGGCGGCATCAAGGTCCTCGGCGTGCCGAAGACGATCGACAACGACCTCGCGGCGACCGACTACTCGTTCGGCTTCGACACGGCCGTGCAGATCGCGACCGAGGCGATCGACCGCCTCCGCACCACCGCCGACTCGCACGGGCGCTGCATGGTGCTCGAGGTCATGGGCCGCCACGTCGGCTGGATCGCGCTGCACTCGGGCATGGCGGGCGGCGCGCACGCCATCCTCATCCCCGAGCAGCCGCAGTCGATCGACCAGATCGTCGAGTGGGTGCTGCAGGTCCGCGAGCGCGGGCGGGCGCCGCTCGTCGTCGTCGCCGAGGGCTTCACGCTCCCCGAGATGACCGAGGCGCACTCGACGAAGGGCCTCGACGCGTTCAACCGTCCGCGTCTCGGCGGCATCGCCGACGTGCTCGCGCCGCTCATCGAGGAGCGCACGGGCATCGAGTCGCGCGCGACCGTGCTCGGGCACATCCAGCGCGGCGGCGAGCCGACCGCATACGACCGCGTGCTCGCGACGCGTCTCGGCATGGCGGTCGTGAAGGCGGCGCACCGCGAGGAGTGGGGCCAGATGGTGACGCTGCGCGGTACCGACATCAAGACGGTCTCGATCCATGAAGCGACGGGCAGCCTCAACACGGTGCCGCAGGAGCGCTACGACGAGGCGAAGGTCCTGTTCGGCTGAGCGGGTTCGCTCGGCTCGAGGGCGACGGATGACCCTTCCGCAGGTGTCGGTGTGCTACCTGCTCCGCGAACGGGGCGGGCGAACGGAGGTGCTGCTGGGCCGTAAGCTGCGCGGGTTCGGCGAGGGCTACGTCGTCGGCCCGGGCGGCAAGCTCGAGCCGGGGGAGTCGACCGCCGAGGCGGCGGCACGGGAGCTTCTCGAGGAGACCGGGTTCCGCGTCGAGACATCCGCCCTCGAGTACCGCGGCCGCGTGACCTACCTGTTCCCGCACCGGGATGCCTGGAGTCTCGAGTCGAACGTCTTCGTGAGCCGTCGGTTCGGGGGAGAGCAGGTCGCGAGCGACGAGCTCGCGCTCGAGTGGTTCGACGTCGACGAGGTGCCGTTCGCCGAGATGTGGGACGACGCGCGTCGCTGGCTCCCCGGCGTGCTCGCGGGCGGACGCGCATCCGGCACGTTCGTCTACGGCCGCGACCTCGCGACCGTGGTGGAGGCGCCCACCCCCGTCGCGTAAGATCGTGTGGGCCGTGCGCCGCTGAAGCCGTATCCCTCACCGCGTGAACACCCGGTGAATCCTTGTTCAACAAACGAGAAAGACGCCGGTGGATCTCACCCTCATCGTCGTGCTGGTCGTCGCACTGGCGCTCTTCTTCGACTTCACGAACGGCTTCCACGACACCGCCAACGCCATGGCGACGCCGATCGCGACGGGCGCGCTGCGACCGAAGGTCGCCGTCGGCATCGCGGCGTCGCTCAACCTCGTCGGCGCGTTCCTGTCGACCGAGGTCGCGAAGACGATCTCGGGCGGCATCATCCGCGAGGGCGACGGCGGCGTGCTCATCACGCCCGAGCTCATCTTCGCGGGCCTCATCGGCGCGATCGTCTGGAACATGCTCACGTGGCTCCTCGGCCTGCCGTCGTCGTCGAGCCATGCGCTCTTCGGCGGCCTCATCGGCGCGGCGCTCGTCGGGTTCGGCCTGCAGGCGATCGACTTCGGCGTCGTGCTGTCGAAGGTCATCCTCCCGGCACTGCTGGCACCCCTCACGGCGGGGCTCATCGCGTTCGCCGCGACGAGGCTCGCCTACGCCATCACCCGCCGCTACGACGGCAAGCCCGACGGCCGCGACGGGTTCCGCTTCGCGCAGATCTTCTCGTCGTCACTGGTCGCGCTCGCGCACGGCACGAACGACGCGCAGAAGACGATGGGCGTCATCACGCTCACCCTGATCGCCGTCGGCTTCCAGGAGGTCGGCACGGGGCCCGAGTTCTGGGTTGTGGTCGTGTGCGCGATCGCGATCGCGCTCGGCACCTACATGGGCGGCTGGCGCATCATCAAGACGCTCGGTACGGGCCTGACCGACGTGAAGCCCGCCCAGGGTTTCGCGGCCGAGACGTCGACGGCGGCGACGATCCTCGCCTCGAGCCACCTCGGGTTCGCCCTCTCGACGACGCAGGTCGCCTCGGGATCGGTCATCGGGTCGGGACTCGGCCGTCGCGGGTCGAAGGTGCGCTGGCGCACCGCCGGACGCATCGGACTCGGATGGCTCATGACGCTTCCCGCCGCGGCGGCGGTCGGCGCCCTCGCGGCCCTCGTCGCGCACCTCGGCGTCATCGGCATCATGATCGACGCGATCGCCGGCATCGGCGTCATCGTCGTGATCTTCGCGATCTCCCGTCGCAGCGAGGTCTCCCACAACAACGTCGTGAGCGAGGTCGCCGACTCCGGCCGCGCGGTGAAGATCAAGCGCAACCCCAAGCCGAAGAAGAAGGTCAAGGCGTGATCGACTGGCTCGCATTCGTCGTCGTCCTCGTCGCCGCGCTCGTCGGCGCCGCGGTCGTCGTGAGCACATACGCGCTCGGGCTGCGGCTGCTCACGGTATCGGGCCGCACCCCCATCGTGACCCCGGCCGAGTTCACCGACGCCATCACGATCGTCACGCCCGCGCAGATCAAGTCGGCCGAGAAGAGGGCCGCGAAGGCGGCGAAGAAGAACCCCCTCACCGTCGCGCAGAAGCGGCTCGCGTTCATCGGCGCGTGCGCGTGCTTCACGCTGTCGGGCCTCGCGGTGCTCTTCGGCATCTATCTCATCGTTCCCGCCCTGCACGGCGGCGCCTGAGCGTTCGATCCGGGGCGGCTCGAGACATCCGGATGTCTCGACGCGACGCGCCGGAACTCGCGCGCCGAAACGCATGCGCTCGCATGCCCGCGATCGCTACAGTCGTCGCATGACGACCTCCCCCGAGACCTCCGAAGCGCCGCCTGCGGGCGGCGCCCCACGTTCCGCCCTCGACCGATTCTTCGAGATCTCCGCCCGCGGCTCGACCGTCGGCACCGAGATCCGCGGCGGTCTCGTGACGTTCGTGACGATGGCGTACATCGTCATCCTGAACCCGATCATCCTGTCGAGCGGCGTCGACGTCGACGGCAACCAGTTGGGCTTCCTTCAGGTGTCGGCCGTCACGGGCCTCACAGCCGGTGTCATGACGATCCTGTTCGGTCTCGTCGCGCGTCTGCCGTTCGCGTTCGCCGCCGGCCTCGGCATCAACTCGTTCCTCGCGGTGTCGGTCGTCGGCCAGGTGACGTGGCCCGAGGCGATGGGGCTCGTCGTCATCAACGGCCTCATCATCGTGCTGCTCGCGGCGACGGGCCTGCGGCGCCTCATCTTCGACGCCGTGCCGATCCAGCTGAAGCTCGCGATCACGGTCGGCATCGGCCTCTTCATCGCGTTCATCGGGTTCGTCGACGCGGGCTTCGTGACCTCGACGGGCATCGGGTCACCGCCCGTCGGCCTCGGCGTCAACGGTTCGGTGGGTACGACGCCGACGCTCGTGTTCGTCTTCACCCTGCTCCTCACGGGCATCCTCGTCGCCCGCAAGGTCAAGGGCGGAATCCTCATCGGCCTGCTCTCGGGTACGGTCGTCGCGATCATCGTGGAGGCGATCTGGAACCTCGGCCCCCGCGTCGACGGCGATGCGGTCAACCCCAACGGGTGGGGGCTCACGGTGCCCGAGTTCTCGGGCAGCCCGGTGAGCCTCCCCGATCTCTCGCTCGTCGGGCAGGTGTCGTTCGGGTCGTTCGAGCGGATCGGCGCGCTCGCGGCGATCATGCTCGTCTTCACGCTCGTGTTCACGAACTTCTTCGACGCCATGGGCACCTTCACGGGCCTCTCGAAAGAGGCGGGACTCGCCGACGCGAAGGGCAACTTCCCGCGGCTGAAGTCGGCGCTCGTCGTCGAGGGCGTCGGCGCCGTCGCGGGCGGTCTCACGTCGGGGTCGTCCAACACGGTGTTCATCGAGTCGGGTTCGGGGATCGGCGAGGGTGCCCGCACGGGCCTCGCGAACGTCGTCACGGGCCTGCTGTTCCTCGCGTCGATGTTCTTCACGCCGCTCGTGTCGATCGTGCCGAGCGAGGTCGCCGCCGCAGCGCTCGTCATCGTCGGCGCGCTCATGATGAGCCAGATCACCTCGATCGACCTCACGGACTTCTCGGTGCTGCTGCCCGTGTTCCTCACGGTCACGATCATGCCGCTCACCTACTCGATCGCGAACGGCATCGGCGCGGGCTTCATCGCATGGGTGCTGCTGCGGTCGCTGTCGGGCAAGGCCCGCCAGATCAGCCCGCTCCTGTGGGTGGTCGCGGCCGGCTTCCTGATCTACTTCGCGCGCGGACCGATCGAGAGCCTGTTCGCGGGCTGAGCGGCAGGGCGCGGACGCGCACGGACGGCGGATGCCTCGGGGCCGACCCCGAGGCATCCGCCGTTCTGCTCCTCGCCGAGCGCGAGACGTGTCTTCAGTCGGTGCCGCGCGCCTTCGCGATGCCGTTCATGACGTGGTAAATCACGATCGCGGCGATCGTGCCGAGCGCGATGCCGTTGAACGTGACGCCGTCGCCGAACGTGAACGTGAAGTCGGCGATGCCGATGATGAGCGCCGTCGCCGCCGTGAACTGGTTCACGGGCTTGGAGAAGTCGACCTTGTTGTCGAGCCAGATCTTGACGCCGATGACGCCGATGAGACCGTAGAGGGCGGTCGTGACGCCGCCGAGCACGCCTGCGGGGATCGTGTTGATGAGGGCGCCGAACTTGGGGGAGAGGCCGAGCAGCACGGCGACGATGCCCGCGACCCAGTACGTCGCCGTCGAGTAGACGCGCGTCGCCGCCATGACACCGATGTTCTCGCCGTAGGTCGTCGTGCCCGATCCGCCGAAGAAGCCCGCGATCGTCGTCGCAATGCCGTCGGAGAGCAGCGCCCGTCCGGTCGAGCGGTTGACCGAGGCATCCGTCATCTGCGCGACGCCGCGGATGTGGCCGACGTTCTCGGCGACGAGCACGAGCACGATGGGGAGGAACGCGGGCAGGAGTCCCCACACGGCCGCGTCGGCGATCGGGTTCGCGGGCAGGTGGAAGGTCGGCAGCCCGATCCACGCGGCGCTCTCGAGCGCGCCGAACGAGACCTCGCCCTGGAGGACGGCAGCGACGTAGCCGATCGCGACGCCGAGGAGGATCGAGATGCGCCCGAGGATGCCTCGGAAGAGCACGGATGCCACGATGACGGCCGCGAGCGTGACGAGGGCCGTGATCGGGGCTGCTGTGAAGTTCGTCTTCGCGACGGGTGCGAGGTTGAAGCCGATGAGGGCGACGATCGCGCCCGCGACGACGGGCGGCATGAGGGCGTCGATCCAGCGGGTGCCCGTGATCTGCACGAGGAGGCCGACGAGCGCGAGCAGCACGCCGACGGCGACGATGCCGAACAGGGCGGCGCCCATCGGGTCTGCGGCCGCCTTCGACGCCGTCGCGGCCGTGATGGGCGCGATGAACGCGAACGACGAGCCGAGGTAGCTCGGCACCCGGTTCTTCGTGATGAGGAGGAAGAGCAGCGTGCCGATTCCCGAGAAGAAGATCGTCGTCTCGGGCGGGAAGCCCGTGAGGAGCGGCACGAGGAAGGTCGCGCCGAACATGGCGACGACGTGCTGGGCGCCGAGGCCGATCGTGCGGGGCCACGAGAGACGTTCGCCGGGGGCGACGACCTCGCCTGGTGCGACGGTCTTGCCGTCGCCGTGGACGGTCCAAAGGGGCATGCGAATCCAATCGAGGTCGGTGGCGGGGTCGGACGACCCTCGATCGTATCGGGGGGTTAGCCCCATACCCCGGTGCCCGGCCGGTTCGTAGCGTGGAAGCATCATCCATACGAAGGAGAACCTCATGTCCACCGCTTCCGCGCCCGCTCCGGTTCCCGGCCGCGAGGCCTACGCCTCGCCGGCGGCCGCCGAGTCGCGCGGCTTCAGCATCGCGAGCCTCGTGCTCGGGCTCGTCTCGATCTTCGCGGGCTACACGCTCGTCGTCCCGATCGTCGGCCTCGTCCTCGGCGCCCTCGCGCTCTCGCGAGAACCGGCGTCGCGCACGATGGCGATCTGGGGCATCGTGCTCAACGCCGTCATGCTCGCGGGCATCGCGATCGCCGCGGTCGCGTTCGTCGTGTTCGGGCTCGCCGCGCTGCCGTTCGTCTTCTTCTGGTGAGACGACGCGCAGCAGGGCACGCCGCGGGGCGGGGCTTCGGCCTCGCCCCCCTGTCGTGTGCGCGCGTGCGCATTGGACGTCGTGTCCACCGGGTTCGGAAGGCCGACGGGTAGGCTCGAAGGCACGTCGCGGAGACCCCGCGGCGACGAAGAGCAGTTCGCGCACACGAGGCGCGGGCCCTGAGGCAATGGAGCCGAATCGTGACGATCCCGACCGTCCATGCGCCGTTCGAACGACGACTGGAGACGTACGTGCACCACCCGCGACCCGACACCCCGACCCGCACCGAGACCGATTCGCTCGGCACGGTCGACGTTCCGGCAGACGCCTACTGGGGCATCCACACGATGCGGGCGCTCGAGAACTTCCCGATCTCCAAACGGCCGATCTCGGTCTATCCCGAACTCGTCGTCGCGCTCGCGCAGGTGAAGCAGGCCGCGGCGCGCGCGAACCGCGAGCTCGGCGCGATCACGGCGCAGAAGTCGGCGTGGATCGACGAGGCGTGCCAGCGCATCATCGACGGCGAGTTCCACGACGAGTTCGTCGTGGGGGTCATCCAGGGCGGGGCCGGCACCTCGACGAACATGAACGCGAACGAGGTCATCGCGAACGTCGCGCTCGAGATCGCGGGCCGGCCGAAGGGCGACTACGCCTTTCTCCACCCGATCGACGACGTCAACCGCAGCCAGTCGACGAACGACACCTACCCGACGGCGTTGAAGCTCGCGATGGCGGCGTCGCTCACGACGATGCTCACCGAGCTCGACCTGCTCCGCATCTCGTTCGGCAAGAAGGGCCGCGAGTTCAACGACGTGCTGAAGGTCGGGCGCACGCAGCTTCAAGATGCCGTGCCGATGACGCTCGGGCAGGAGTTCCACTCCTTCGCGACGACGCTCGGCGAAGACATCGCGCGCCTCCGCGAGACCATCAAGCTCCTCTCCGAGGTGAACCTCGGCGCGACGGCGATCGGCACGGGCATCACGGCCGACCCCGGCTACGCCGTCCTGGTCGTGCGGCACTTGAGCGACATCACGGGGCAGCGCCTCGAGACCGCGCCCGACCTCATCGAGGCGACGAGCGACACGGGCGTCTTCATGACGTTCTCGAGCGCGCTGAAGCGCAGCGCCATCAAGCTCTCGAAGATCTGCAACGACCTGCGGCTGCTGTCGTCGGGCCCGCAGGCGGGCCTCGGCGAGATCAACCTGCCTCCCAAGCAGGCCGGGTCGAGCATCATGCCCGGCAAGGTCAATCCCGTCATCCCCGAGGCGGTCAGCCAGGTCGCCTACGCCGTCGCGGGCGCCGATGTCACGGTCGTCATGGCGGCCGAGGCCGGCCAGCTCCAGCTCAACGCGTTCGAGCCCGTCATCGCGCACTCGCTCATGCAGTCGATCACGTGGATGCGCCAGGCGTGCTGGACGCTGCGGGTGAACTGCGTCGACGGCATCACGGCCAATGAGGACCGCCTCGCCCAGATGGTCGCCTCGAGCGTCGGCGTCATCACGGCGCTCATCCCGTTCATCGGCTACACCGAGGCGGCGACGCTTGCGAAGCTGGCGCTCAAGACCGGGCGGCCGGTCGCCGACCTCGTCGTCGAGACCGGCCTCATGACGCGCGAAGCGGTCGAGAAGCAGCTCTCGCCGTCGCGGCTGTCGGGCCTGCACCCCGTCACGCAGGCGATCCCGATCATCGACCTCAAGGCCGAGCCGAGCGAGTGAGCGCATCGAGCGGATGTCTCGCACGAGGCATCCGCTCGACGGTCGCCGGATGCCTCGACCGCGCGCGTGCGGTCAGATGACGCGGCAGTGCGTCGTGAGCGACCCGATGCCCTCGATCGTGACGGTGACGGTCGCGCCGTCTTCGAGGAAGACTTGCGGGCTGCGGGAATAGCCCGCGCCGCCGGGGCTGCCCGTCGAGATGAGGGTGCCCGCGGGGATCGTCGCCGACCGCGACAGGTACGACACGATCTCGGCGACGCCGCGCACCATCTCGTTCGTCGAAGCGTCTTGCAGGATGCGCCCGTCGAGGTTCGTCGTGAGCCACAGGTCTTGCGGGTCGGCGACCTCGTCGGCGGTGACGACGACGGGGCCGGTCGGCGTGAAGCCGTCGAACGACTTGCAGCGCGACCATTGGGCTTCGGAGAACTGGATGTCTCGTGCGGTGATGTCGTTGACGACGGTGTAGCCCCACACGGAGTCGAGCGCGTCGCGTACGTGCACGCCGCGCGCCGGACGGCCGATGATGACGCCGAGCTCGGCCTCGTAGTCGACCTGGGTCGAGAGGTCACCGGGCCAGGTCGTCGTCTGCCCGTGGCCCGTGAGCGAGTTCGGCCACAGCGAGAACACCGTCATCGCCGTCTCGCTGCGGAGCTTCAGCTCGCTCGCGTGAGCGGCGTAGTTCGCGCCGATCGCGAGCACCTGCGGCGGGCGGAGCACCGCCGAGGAGTGGCGGAGGTCGGCGACGGGTGTGAGGTCGCCGTCGGCCGAGACGACGACGTCGACGGCCGTTCGCACTTCGTCGAGCCCTCGCTCGCCGCGCTCGATGAGGTCTTGGAGGTCGCGCGGCGCGTGCTCCATGACCTCGTCGAGGAAGAGCGCCGAGTCGCCGATCACCGTCGCGAGTCGCGGGACGGTCTGGCCTTCGACTCTGAGGTGGGCGAACTTCACCCATCCAACCTATCCGCCGTGGGAGGTGCCGTGCCTGACGTCGCGTACAACGTGAGGTCACGATCTGTACACGGTTGCGACAGGCGGACTGCGGCCGCTCCGGAGCATCCGCCGCCCCTCAGCACGCCGAAGTCGCGCAAACGGTCGCCATTCCGTCGGGAAGGCGACCATTCACGGGACTTCACGCAATGCCGCGGGGCGGCGGCGGAGAGACGCGGGGTCAGCTCCCGATCGGGCGGAGGCGCAGACCCTGCATGCCGCCGTCGACGGCGAGGCCGATGCCCGTCGTCGAACCGGCGAGCGGCGACGCGAGGTAGGCGACGGCTTCGGCGACCTCGTCGGCCGACACGAGCCGGCCGTGCGGCTGACGCGCCTCGAGTGCGGCGCGCTCGGCCTCGGGGTCGGCGGCCGACGCGAGGAGCCGGCCGATCCACGGGGTGTCGGCCGTGCCGGGGTTCACGGCGTTGACGCGGATGCCCTCCCGGATGTGGTCGGCCGCCATCGCACGCGTGAGCGAGAGCACGGCGCCCTTGCTCGCGCTGTAGAGCGCGCGCTGGGGGAGCCCCGCGGTCGCGGCGATCGACGACGTGTTGACGATCGCGGCCGCGGGCGAGACCCGCAGGTGGGGGAGCGCGGCGCGGCTCACGCGCGCGACGCCGACGACGTTGACGTCGAGCACGCGCGCCCATTCGGCGTCGTCGTTCGCGGCGATGTCGCCCTGGGCGCCGATGCCGGCGTTGTTCACGACGATGTCGAGGCGGCCGAACGCCGCGACGACGGCGTCGACGCCCGCGCGCACGCTCGCGTCGTCGGTGATGTCGACCGCGACGGCGAGGTCGGCATCGGCGTCGTCGGGGCGGACGTCGAACACGGCGACGCGCGCGCCGCCGCGCCGCAAGCGGGCGGTGATCGCGGCGCCGAGGCCCGAGGCCCCGCCCGTGACGACGGCGACGAGGCCTTCGAATTCGGTGGTCAAGCTGTCCTCCTGAGGTTGGTGGGAGAAAGTTCCGGATGCCTCGGGCTCACGCCGAGACGTACTGCTGCCGCTGACGGCCGAGGCCGTCGATCTCGAGCTCGACGACGTCGCCGGCCGAGAGGTAGGGGAACCGGCCCGAGAGGGCGACGCCTTCGGGGGTGCCCGTGAGCACGAGGTCGCCGGGTTCCAGGGCGAGCACCTGGCTGAGCTCGAACACGATGCGGCCGATGCCGAAGATGAGGTCGCTCGTGCGCGAGTCCTGGCGGGGCTCGCCGTTCACGAAGCTGCGGAGGCGCACATCGGACGCGTCGATCTCGTCGGGCGTCGCGAGCCACGGGCCGGTCGGGCAGAACCCCGGGGAGCTCTTGCCCTTCGACCACTGGCCGCCCGAGATCTCGAGCTGGAAGGTGCGCTCCGAGAGGTCGTTGGCGGTGACGTAGCCCGCGATGTGCGCGAGCGCGTCGGCCTCGTCGGCGAGGTACGACGCGCGCTCGCCGATGACGATGCCGAGCTCGACCTCCCAGTCGGTCTTGACGCTGCCGCGGGGGATCGAGACATCGTCGTTCGGACCGACCACGGTGTTTGGGGCCTTCATGAACATGACCATCCGCTCGGGCGGGGCCGAGCCCGACTCGGCGGCGTGGGCGGCGTAGTTCATGCCGATGCAGTAGACGGCGGACGGACGCGCGATGGGCGCGCCGATGCGGAGATCTGCGGCGCCTTCGAGTTCGGGCAGTTCGCCGGCTTCGAGCGCGGCGCGCACGCGTTCGACGCCGCCGCCCGCGAGGAAGGCGCCGTCGATGTCGGCCGTCACGCCGCGCAGGTCGAGGGTGCGATCGCCGTCGAGGAGCACGGGGATCTCCGCTCCCGCGGAGCCGAGTCGGGCGAATCTCATGGGGGTCCTTTCCACGCTGAACGGTGCACGATCCGCACGTGCATCTGCCTCGAATCATCCGAGCAGTGCTGACGCGGAATCGTCATACGACCGTGATTCTCGCACAGATCGAAAGTGTTGACAGCAGAGACATCCGATGTTTATGGTGGCTTCGCACGAAAGGACGCCATGAGCACGATCGTCAGCGTTGACACCCGGGACATCCGCTTCCCCACCTCCCGATTCCTCGACGGGTCGGACGCGATGAACCCCGACCCCGACTACTCGGCCGCCTACCTCACCATCCGCACCGACGCCCCCGACGGGCTCGAAGGACACGCCTTCGTGTTCACCATCGGTCGCGGCAACGACGTGCAGGTGGCGGCGCTCGAGGCGCTCCGCGAGCATCTCGTCGGGCGCGATGTCGAAGCCCTCCTCGCCGACATGGGCGCAGGATCGAAACTCCTCACGCACGACTCGCAGCTGCGCTGGCTCGGCCCCGAGAAGGGCGTCATGCACATGGCGATCGGCGCCGCGATCAACGCGCTGTGGGACCTCCGCGCGAAGCGCGCCGGCCAGCCGCTGTGGCTGCACCTCGCGTCGCTCTCGCCCGAGGAGCTCGTCTCGCTCGTCGACTTCCGCTACCTCTCCGACGCGATCACGCCCGACGAGGCCCTTGCGATCCTGCGCGACGCCGAGCCCGGCCGCGCGGAGCGCGTCGCCCACCTCCTCGAGGTCGGCTATCCGGCGTACACGACGACGCCCGGTTGGCTCGGCTACTCCGACGAGAAGCTCGACCGCCTGTGCCGCGAGGCCGTCGCCGACGGCTTCCCGCAGATCAAGCTCAAGGTCGGCTCCGACCTCGACGACGACATCCGCCGCCTCGGGATCGCCCGCAAGGCGGTCGGCGACGGCTTCCCGGTCGCGATCGACGCCAACCAGCGATGGGATGTCTCCGACGCGATCGCGTGGGTCAAGGCCCTCGCCGAGTTCGAACCCGCCTGGATCGAGGAGCCCACGAGCCCCGACGACATCCTCGGCCACGCCGCGATCGCGCGGGGCATCGCTCCCGTCCGCGTCGCGACGGGCGAGCACGTGCAGAACCGCGTCGTCTTCAAGCAGTTGCTCCAGGCCGGCGGCATGGACGTCATGCAGATCGACGCCACTCGCGTCGGCGGCGTCAACGAGAACATCGCGAACCTGCTGCTCGCCGCGAAGTTCGGCGTGCCGGTCTGTCCGCACGCCGGTGGCGTGGGTCTTTGCGAAGCCGTGCAGCACCTGTCGATGTTCGACTACGTCGCCGTCTCGGGCACCATGGAGGGTCGAATGATCGAGTACGTCGACCACCTCCACGAGCACTTCGTGACGCCCGTCGTCATCGACCGCGGCCGTTACGTCACGCCGACCACGCCGGGCGCGGGCACCGAGATGGTCCCGGCCTCGATCGAGCAGTACACATGGCACGGCGCCCACGCCGGAGCGACCGCGTGACCGCCGCCCGCCCCGAGACGCGTGCGGCGGCCGAGGCCGTCGGCACTCGGCTCGGCCCGCTCGGGTTCGGCGCAGCGCCCATCGGCAACCTCTACCGCGAGGTGACCGATGCGGAGGCGCGCGCCGCGCTCGAGACGGCGTGGGCGGGAGGCATCCGCTACTTCGACACCGCGCCGCACTACGGGCTCGGCCTCTCCGAGCGACGGCTGGGCGCGTTCCTGCGCGAGCGGCCGCGCGACGAGTTCGTCGTCTCGACGAAGGTCGGGCGCATCCTCGAACCCAACCCCGACTTCGCGGGCGGCGACGACCTCGACCACGGCTTCGCCGTGCCGAACGACCTCGTGCGCCGCTTCGACCCGTCGGAGACGGGCGTGCGGAAGAGCCTCGAAGACTCGCTCGAGCGCCTCGGCCTCGACCGCGTCGACGTCCTCTACCTGCACGACCCCGACGCGTACGACCTCGACCGCGGGCTCGCCGAGGCGCTGCCCGCGCTCGCGAAGCTCCGCGACGAGGGCCTCGTGGCGGCGATCGGCATCGGCGTCAACGACGCCGCCGTTGCGGCTCGGGCCGTGCGCGAAGGCGACCTCGACCTCGTCATGATCGCCGGCCGGTACACGCTCCTCGAGCAGCCCGCGCTCGACGACCTCCTGCCGCTGTGCGTCGAGCGCGGCGTCGGCGTCGTCGCCGCGGCGCCCTTCAACTCGGGCCTCCTCGCACGCGACACCCCGCCCGCGGACGCCACGTACAACTACGGCGACGTGCCGGCCGACGTGCTCGCGCGCGCCCGCGAACTCGCCGACATCTGCCGCGCCGAGGGCGTCTCGCTCCCGGTCGCGGCCGTGCAGTACCCGCTCCGCCACCCTGCGGTCCGTTCGGTCGTCGCCGGCACAGCACGAGCCGACGCCGTGCGCGAGAACGTCGACCGACTGCACACGCCGATCCCCGACGGGTTCTGGGAGCGGCTCGAAGCGCAGGGGGTGATCCCGTGAGCGCCGACACGACCTTGCACGGCGTGGAGCACGTCCTCGACGCGCACCTCCACATCTGGGACCGCTCGCGCAGCGCCTACCCGTGGATCACGCCCGCCGTCGGCGTCCTCGACCGAGACGTCCTGCCCTCCGAGGCGCGCGCCGCGCTCGTCGGGTCGGGCGTCGACCGCGCGATCCTCGTGCAGGCCGACGACTCCCTCGACGACACGCGCTACCTCCTCGAGGTCGCGCACGCCGAGCCGTGGGTCGCCGGGGTCGTCGGGTGGGTTCCGCTCGACGACGAGGCCGCGGCGCGCGCCGCGCTCGACGGGTTCGCAGACGAGGGGATGCTCCGAGGCATCCGTCATCTCGTGCACGACGACCCGCGCGACGACTTCCTCGAGCTGCCCGCAGTGCGCGCGTCGCTCACGGCGGTCGCCGCCGAAGGGCTCGTCTTCGACGTGCCCGACGCGTGGCCGCGCCACCTCGGGGCGACGCGCCGGCTCGCCGAGGCGCTGCCGCAGCTCACGGTCGTCGTCGACCACCTCGGCAAGCCGCCGCTCGGGTCGGCCGACCCGGCCGAGTTCGAGGCGTGGCTCGCCGAGTTCCGTGCCGTCGCGGCGCTTCCGAACACGGTCGCGAAGTTCTCGGGGCTGCACTTGCCGGGGGTGGCGTTCCACGAGGCGAGCGTCGGAGCCCTGCTCGAGCTCGCCCTCGACGCGTTCGGCGCCGACCGGCTCATGTACGGCGGCGACTGGCCGATGTCGCTCGGGCACGGCGGCTACGCGCCGACGTGGGCGGTGATGCGCGCGGCGCTCGACGGGCTCGCGCCCGATGAGTGCGCGGCGATCCTCCATGACACTGCCGAGCGCGTGTATCTCAACGCAGATATCAGACCAATTCACCCGATTTCGGACGATTCGAGTCGTAACCATCTTGAAACCTCAGGAAACATCCGATGAGTAGTACACTCGACCCGACATCTCAAGGAAGAGAGACCCACGTGCTGAGCGGCATCCATCCGATCCTCACCGGCGACCTGCTCGCCGCGCTGGACCGGCTCGGCCACGGCGACGAACTCGTCGTCGCCGACGCGAACTTCCCGGCCCACCGGTCGGGCGTGACCGTCGTCGAGATCCCCGGGCATCCGTCGCCCGACGTCGTCGAGGCGATCCGCACCGTCGTCCCCGTCGACGCCTACGAAGACGAGGCCGTGCTGCTCATGGGCATCGCCGCGCGGCCTGACGGGAGCGAGGCCACGGGCGCCCGCGACGTGCAGTTGGACCTGCGCGCGGCCGCCGCGGCCGCCCCCGACCGCGTCGGCACCCTCGAGCGCTTCGCCTTCTACGACCGGGCGGCGCGAGCCGGGCTCGTCGTCCGCACGGGGGAGCAGCGCCCCTACGGCAACCTCATCCTCCGCAAGGGCGTCGTCGCCCCGTACACCGGGAGGGCTGCCGCATGAGCGACCACGAGACATCCGCCACGACCACTCCGCTCCTCGAACTCGAGGGCGTCAGCAAGGGCTTCCCCGGTGTTCAGGCGCTCGACGACGTGCGACTCGACCTGCGCCACGGCGAAGTGCTCGCCCTCGTCGGCGAGAACGGCGCCGGCAAGTCGACCCTCATGAAGCTCCTCGCGGGCATCTACACGCCCGACTCGGGCACGTTCCGCATCAACGGCCGCGAGCTCGTGCTCGACGGCCCGCGGAACGCGCAGGAGCAGGGCATCAGCATCATCCACCAGGAGTTCAACCTCATGCCCGACCTCACGGTCGCGCAGAACATCTTCATCGGGCGCGAACAGCGCCAGGGCGGGCTCTTCCTCAACGACCGCGCGCTCAACCGCAGGGCACAGGAGCTGTTCGACCGGCTCGGCCTCGCGCTCGACCCCGCCGAATGCGTCGAGCACCTCACGGTCGCGCGCCAGCAGATGGTCGAGATCGCGAAGGCGCTCTCCTTCGACGCGAAGGTGCTCATCATGGACGAGCCGACCGCGGCGCTCAACGACGCCGAGGTCGACGTGCTCTTCCAGCTCATCGAGCGCTTCCGCTCGCCCGAGACGGGCGTCATCTACATCTCGCACCGCATGGAGGAGCTCTCGCGCATCTCCGACCGCATCACGGTGCTCCGCGACGGCAAGTACATCGACACTCTGACGACCGCCGACACGACCCAGCGCGAGGTCATCTCGCTCATGGTCGGCCGCCAGATCTCGGGCGAGGCGAGGCCCGCCGCGATCCGCGACGACGCCCCCGTGGTGCTGTCGGTGCGCGGACTCACGACGAAGGCACTGCTTCGGGATGTCTCGTTCGACGTCCGTGCCGGCGAGATCCTCGGGTTCGCGGGACTCATGGGCGCCGGCCGAACCGAAGTCGCCCGTGCGATCGTCGGCGCCGACAAGCTCCAGTCGGGCACGATCGAGTTCCAGGGCAAGGAGGTGCAGATCCAGAGCCCCGCCGAAGCGGCGAAGCTCGGCATCGGCTACCTCTCCGAAGACCGCAAGCAGCTCGGCGTCCTCCTCGAGCGGAGCGTCCGCGAGAACATCGTCCTCTCCTCGCTCACCGAGTACATCGGCGCGCTCGGCTGGGTGAAAGACCGCAAGATCGAGCAGACCGGCCGCGAGTACGTCGACAAGCTCCGCATCAAGACGCCCTCGACCGCACAGCTCGTCCGCAACCTCTCGGGCGGCAACCAGCAGAAGGTCGTCATCGCCAAGTGGCTCGCGAAGGACTGCGACGTCCTCATCTTCGACGAGCCGACGCGCGGCATCGACGTCGGCGCGAAGGAGGAGATCTACCTGCTCCTGCGCGACCTCGCCGACGAGGGCAAGGCGATCGTCATGATCTCCTCCGAACTGCCCGAGGTGCTGCGGCTCTCCGACCGCATCGCCGTCATGGCCGAGGGCCGGCTCACCGCCGTGCTCGACAACGCCGACGCCACCCAAGAGAACCTCATGGACTACGCCACCCGCTTCAGCGCCGAAGGAACGATCGCACGATGACCCCCACCACCGCACCGAAGTCGACCACGACGCCGGCACCCGCCGGGGCGACGCCGTCGACGACCGCCTTCCAGTCGATCGAGGCCGGCAAGCCCCGCTTCGCCCGGCTCCGCGGGTCGCTCCAGCAGCTCCTCGCCGCTGCGAGCCTCGTCGTCATCGTCGTGTTCTTCTCGATCGCGAACGAGCACTTCTTCACGGCCAACAACCTCGTCTCGATCCTCACGGCTGCGACCGTGACGGGCATCCTCGCCCTCGGCACGACGTTCGTCATCATCACGGGCGGCATCGACCTCTCGATCGGCACCGGAATGGTGCTGTGCGGCGTCATGGCCGGTGTCTTCCTCACCTACTGGGGCTGGCCGCTCTGGGCAGGCGTCCTCGCGACCGTCCTCTTCGGCGGACTTATCGGCCTCATCAACGGCACGAACATCTCGATCCTCGGCATCCCGCCGTTCATCGCGACGCTTGGCATGATGCTCATCGCCTCGGGCCTCTCGCTCGTCATCTCGGGCACGAAGCCGATCTACTTCAACGACACCCCGAGTTCCAGCAGATCATGAACCTGTCGATCATCCCCGGGATCCGCTTCCCGCTCGGCGTGCTGATCTTCATCGTGCTCATCGTCGTCGCGGCCCTCCTCCTCTCCAAGACGATCGTCGGCCGCTACACCTTCTCGATCGGCTCGAACGAGGCCGCGACCGCGCTCTCGGGCGTCAACGTCCGCCGCTGGAAGATCATCATCTACACCCTCGCGGGCCTCTTCGTCGGCGTCGCGGGCGTGCTCTCCGCCTCGCGCCTCTCATCGGCGCAGCCGACGGGCGGCATGGGCCTCGAACTCGAAGCCATCGCGGCCGTCGTCATCGGCGGCACGTCGCTCCAGGGCGGCAAGGGCTCGATCATCGGCACCGTCATCGGCGCGCTCATCATGGCGGTGCTCACCAACGGCCTCCGCATCATCGCGGTTCCCCAGGAATGGCAGTCCGTCGCCGTCGGCGTCGTCATCCTCATCGCCGTCTACCTCGACATGCTCCGCCGCCGGCGGGGCTGACGAGGCCGACCGGGATCCGAGGCCTCCCGCCGACGCAGGCGTCGACTCGAGGCATCCGGAACCCGACGTCCTCACCCACCCAACCCGACCCACAACCGCACCAGCACCACCGCTCCAAACCCCAGGCACCACCCGCACCATCGGCACCACCCCCGCACCACCACCTGCACTGCACGACCGCATTGCACCACCACCGCACCACACACAAGGGAGTGACCATGTTCAAGAAGCGTTCGATCGGGGTCGTCGCCGGCCTCGCGGCCGCAGCCCTCATGCTCGCCGGTTGCGCGAGCGCCGGCGGCGACCCCGCTTCGGGAGGCGGCGACGACGGCGGCAAGCCGTACATCGCGCTCATCTCGAAGGGCTTCCAGCACCAGTTCTGGCAGGCCGTCAAGGCAGGCGCCGAGCAGGCCGCCGAGGAGTTCGACGTCGAGATCACCTTCGAAGGCCCCGACACCGAAGCCGACGTCGACCAGCAGATCCAGATGCTGCAGACGGCCCTCGACAAGAGCCCGTCGGCGATCGGCTTCGCAGCCCTCGACAGCCAGGCCGCAGGCCCTCTCCTGCAGCAGGCGAAGGACTCGAACATCCCCGTCATCGCGTTCGACTCGGGCGTCGACAGCGACATCCCGCTCACCACCGCATCGACCGACAACCTCGCCGCCGCCGCTGAAGCGGCCAAGCACATGGTCGAGGCGATCGGCGGCGAGGGCAAGGTCGCGATCGTCGCGCACGACCAGACCTCGGTCACGGGCGTGCAGCGCCGCGACGGCTTCGTCGACTACATCGAGAAGAACGCACCGAACGTCGAGATCGTCGACATCCAGTACGGCGGCGGCGACCAGGCGAAGTCGGCCGACCTCGCGAAGGCCATCATCGCGGCGAACCCCGACCTCAAGGGCATCTACGGCACCAACGAGGGCTCGGCGATCGGCGTCGTGCAGGCCGTCAAGGAGCTCGCGATCGACCCCGCGAACCTCGCGGTCGTCGGCTTCGACTCGGGCAAGGCCCAGATGGACGCCATCCGCGACGGCCTCATGCTCGGCGCGATCACGCAGAACCCCGTCGGCATCGGCTACGAGACCGTGAAGGCCGCCGTTCAGGCGATCAACGGCGAGACCCTGCCGAAGACGATCGACACGGGCTTCTACTGGTACGACAAGTCGAACATCGACGACGACAAGATCCAGGCCGTCCTCTACGAGTGATCCGCATCACTCGCTGATCTGATCTGGACAGGCGGGGCGTCGGCTGCGGCCGGCGCCCCGCCTTCGCGCACCCAGGCTGCACTTCGCCGAGCTCAGTTTGCGCCTCGTGGATCTCAGCGGCGCCTGGCAGAGCACGGCGGTCCCTCGCGACTTCAGGAGATCGCACGCAGTTCAGGAGTATCTGCTTCGAACCATCCTGAATGGCGTGCGATTTCCTGAATCGGAGGGGCTGGCGGATGTCTCAGGGTGCGCGGATGCCCCGGGGTGCGCGGATGCCCCGGGGTGCGCGGATGCCCCGGGGTGCGCGGATGCCTCGGGGCGACCCCGCTCGTGGGTGGGTCAGAGCGCGCTGCGCAGCCACTGCTCGACACCGCTCACGTGGACGACCGTGAGCGCGTGCGCGAGGTCGGCGTCGCCCGCGGCGATCGCGTCGAGGATCTGGTGGTGTTCGGCGAGCGTGCGGTCGACGGCGACCTCTTGCGTGATGCCGCGCCAGATGCGCGCGCGCACGGTGTGGCTCGAGAGCGAATCGATGAGGCTCGCGAGGTACGCGTTGCCGGTCGATTCGGCGATGCCGCGGTGGAACTCGAGGTCGTGGGCGACGAGGCTCTCGACATCGGCGGCGCGGTCGACGCTCTCGACGACCTCGCGGAGATGTTCGAGGTCGTCGGGGCCGGCGTGACGGGCTGCGAGGGCGGAGGCGTGCGCCTCGAGGACGCGTCGCACGGCGAGGATCTCGAGCACGGATTGGTCGTCGTGCAGATCGACGACGAACGACATCGCCTCGAGGAGGAGTCTCGGTTCGAGGCTTGTGACATAGGTGCCGTCGCCGCGGCGCACGTCGAGCACGCGGATGACCTCGAGCGCCTTGACGGCTTCGCGGAGCGACGAACGCGAGAGGCCGAGTCGTTCGCTCAGCTCTTTCTCGGGCGGGAGTCGATCGCCGGGCGCGAGGGCGCCCTGGATGATCATCTCTTTGATCTTGAGGATCGCCTCGTCGGTGACGGCCATGGGTGCATCGTACTCCCGATCGGCCGAGACATCAGATGTCTTCCACAGGGGAACCCGGCGGATTCTCGGTCGTCTTCTCGGGCGCTCCGTCGGCGGCGGCGCGCCACAGGTGCATGGACGCATAGCTGCGCCACGGCGCCCATGCGGCACCCTCGCGCTCGAGCGCTCGAGCATCGGACGGAAGCCCGAGCGCTTCGGCGCCGTTGCGGAGCGCGAGATCGCTCACGAGCAGCACATCGGGCGCCCGTGTGATGCGCATTGCGAGGTAGCCGGCCGTCCACGGTCCGATGCCCGGGACGGCGAGCAGGTCGGTCTGGAGCTCGCGACGCTCGCGCTCGGGGGCGACCACGAGGGCGCCCGACACGAGACGTTCTGCGACGTCGACGATCGTGCGGATGCGGGCAGCAGGGCCGCGAAGCACGCGAGCACCGTCGGCGGCGATCGCGGCGGCGGTCGGGAAGAGGAGCGATGGCGACGGCGGAGAGGCGGATGCCCCGGAACCGGTCGAATCGACGGCACCCGTCTCGGCAGCCGCCGCGAACTCGACCCGCTCGCCGAGCTCGGCGGCGAGCCGCGTGAGCGCCGTGCGCGCCGAGGCGACCGAGATCTGCTGCCCGATGAGCGCCCGGAACACGAGTTCGTGCGCGTCGAGTGCGCCCGGCATGCGCATCCCGCGCACGGCCGCCACCGAAGGGGCGAGTCGCGGGTCGGACGCGAGCGCCTCGTCGATCGCGACGGCATCGGCGTCGAGGTCGAACAGGCGCCGTACGCGGGCGACGAGCGGCGGCAGGTCGGCGAGTGACGCGAGCCGTGCTTCGATGTCGATCGCGGCGTCGCCCGGGATGTGCTCGAACGAGACGAGGCCGGCACCGGAGGGGAGGCGCAGCGTGCGGGTGTACCGCTCGACGCCCGCCTCGGCGACCTCGACTCCGTCGAGCGCACGCGCAGCGAGCCAGGCGAACACCCCCGCCGCGTCGAACGGCTCCCGCGCGGGGAGGCGGAGCCGTACGACGCCAGGGTGGCCGGCGCCCGCGCCGATCTCGGCGGTCGAGCCGTCGCCGGGTCGCCGTTCGCCGGGGTCGCCGAATTCGACGACGACGCCCGCAGGCCCGCGCAGCGAGGCATCCGGAATGCTGCGCTCCGACTCCGAACCCGAACCCGCCCCCGCTCGCCCGCCGCGCACGCGCGCCGCCGCGCGCACCTCGAGCGGGCTCCGCTCGTAGACCGCGCGGATGGTGTCGTTGAACTGCCGCACGCTGCCGAACCCCGACGCGAACGCGACGTCGGACGCGGGGAGGTCGGTGGATGTCAGCAGGCTGCGCGCGACCTGCGCGCGGTGCGCGCGCGCGAGCGCGAGCGGGCCGGCGCCGAGTTCGGCGGTGAGCACGCGCGTGAGGTGGCGGGGCGTGTAGCCGAGGCGGGCGGCGAGCCCCGGCACTCCCTCGCGCTCGACGACGCCGTCGCCGATGAGCCGCATGGCGCGCGCGGCGAGGTCGTCGCGGAGATCCCACTCGGGGGAGCCGGGAACGGCGTCGGGCAGGCACCGCTTGCACGCGCGGAGCCCCGCCTCGTGGGCGGCGGCGGCAGTGAGGTAGAACGAGACGTTCTCGGGCTTCGGCGACACCGCGGGGCAGCTCGGGCGGCAGTAGATGCCCGTCGAGTGCACGCCCGTGATGAACTGCCCGTCGAACCGCGCGTCGCGCGCCTGCATGGCGCGATACCGCTCGGCGAACACGTGGTCGGCGAGCGGGCCCGGCCCCGAGGCATCCGTCTTCATGCCTCCACCCTCGCACGGGCCGCCGACATCCGATGGCGGAAATCGGACATCACTCGGCGAACTAGGCTGGACGCATGCCCTACGACGTGCTCGGCCGGCTCCGCGAGGAGCTCGGCGACCAGCTGACGACCGACCCCGCGGCCCTCGACGCGACGCGCGACGACCGCTCCGGCCTCCGCAGCCCCGCGACTCCGCTCGCGCTCGTGCGCGCGCGCTCGGTCGAGGCCGTGCAGGCGACCCTCCGCATCGCGACCGCGACGGGCACCCCCGTCGTGCCGCGCGGCGCGGGCACGGGGCTCGCGGGCGGCGCCGTCGCGAGCGAGGGCGCGATCGTCCTGGATGTCTCGGGCATGCGCCGCATCCTCGAGATCGACGAGGCGAACGAACTGGCCGTCGTCGAGCCCGGTGTGATCAACGCCGACCTCGACGATGCGCTCGCCCCGCTCGGACTCTGGTACTCGCCCGACCCCGCGAGCCGCGCGATCTCCTCGATCGGCGGCAACATCGCGACGAACGCCGGCGGCCTCCTGTGCGCGAAGTACGGCGTCACCCGCGAGGCCGTGCTGGGGCTCGCGGTCGTCCTCGCCGACGGGCGGCTCGTCCGCACCGGCCATCGCACCGTCAAGGGCGTCACGGGCTACGACCTCACAGCGCTCCTCACGGGCAGCGAGGGCACGCTCGGCGTCATCGTCGAGGCGACCGTGCGCGTCCGCCCGCGCCGCACCGGCGACCCCGTGACCGTCGCTGCCGCCTTCCCCGACGTCGAGGCCGCGGCCGTCGCGTGCGCGGGCGTCACGGCGGCACGCATCCGGCCGGCGCTCCTCGAGCTCGTCGACCCGCTCGGTCTCGCGCGCGTCGCCGAGTTCCTCGGCGCCGACGCGCTCACGGGCACGCCCCTCGAGACCGTCGCCCCGGGCGAGACCTTCCTCATCGCGCAGGCCGACGGGAGCGATGCCGTCGCCGAGGGCCTCGCGATCGCCGAAGTGTTCGCGTCGGCGGGCGGCCGGGTCACGACGTCGACGGATGCCGCGACGGGGGAGCGCCTCCTCGAGATCCGCCGGGCGATGCATCCGGCCCTCGCGTCGCGCGGTCAGGTGCTCATCGAAGACGTCGCGGTGCCGCGTTCGCGGCTTCCCGAGATGTTCCGGGCGATCGAAGAGATCGGTCGCAGGCGCGGCGTCGAGATCCCGACCCTCGCGCACGCGGGCGACGGCAACCTGCACCCGAACTTCGTGTTCGAGGGCGACGAGGTGCCCGCCGAGGTGTGGGCCGCGGCCGACGACCTCTTCCGGGCCGCGGTCGCGCTCGGCGGCACGCTCACGGGCGAGCACGGGGTCGGCATCCTCAAGCGCCGCTGGCTCCGAGACGAGCTCGGCGACGATCAGTTCGAGCTGCAGCGGGCGATCAAGGCCGTCTTCGATCCCGCCGGCATCTTGAACCCCGGGGTCATGTTCGAGCAGCTGTCCACACCAGCCGCTGAGAACGCCCAGGCGGCGTCCGCTCCCCGCTAGGCTCACGCGCGTGACCTACCTGAGCGCGCCCCCGCAGAACCCCTACCCGGCTCTCCGGCCGGTCCCGCTGCCGCCCGCCAAGCCGCGCAGCGGCGGGGCGATCGGGGCGATCGTCGGCATCTGCATCGCGGGCGTCGTCGGTCTCGTCGTCATCGCGTACCTCGTGTTCGTCCTCGGCGCGCCGAGCACGCTCGTCGCGACGGTGCTCGCGCTCATCCCGCTCACGCTCGTGCTGCTGGCGGTGCGATGGGTCGACCGCTGGGAGCCCGAGCCGCGCTGGGCGCTCTGGTTCGCGTTCCTGTGGGGCGCCGCCGTGTCGATCGCGATCGCGCTGCTCGTCGACCTCGGCGTGCAGATCGCGGCCGCGGTCCTCCACCCCGAGAGCGGCACCGACGAGGTCATCCAGGCCGTCGTGCAGGCCCCCATCGTCGAAGAGTTCGCGAAGGGCGTCGGCGTCCTCCTCATCTATGCGTTCGCCCGATCGCACTTCGACGGCCCCGTCGACGGTCTGGTCTACGCGGCGACCGTCGCAGCCGGCTTCGCGTTCACCGAGAACGCACAGTACTTCGGCATCGCGCTCCTCGAGGGCGGTGCCGAACATCTCGGCATGGTCTTCGTCATGCGCGGCATCTTCTCGCCGTTCGCCCACGTCATCTTCACGGCATGCACGGGCATCGCCCTCGGGCTCGGCGCGCGGCGCGGCGCCGGCGCGAGCATCATCCTGTGGTTCTTCGCGGGCCTCGTGCCGGCGATCCTCCTGCATGCCCTGTGGAACGGGTCGCTCGCGTTCGGCGACACCGCGATCCTGCTGTACTTCGTCGTGCAGGTGCCCATCTTCGCCGGCGTCATCGGTCTCACCGTCTACTTCCGACGGCAGGAGGCGAAGCTCACGCGTGCGCGGCTCGGCGAGTACGCGGCGGCCGGGTGGCTCACGCCCGGCGAGGTCGACGCGCTCGCGACGTCCGCGGGCAGGCGCCAGGCGATCAGGTGGGCGCGCTCGACGCATCCGCCGCGCGTCGCCGAGGTCAAGGCGCTCATCGCGGATGCCACGACGCTCGCCTTCAACCGGCAGATGATCGTCGCCCGCCGCGGCGACGTACGGCGCGTGCAAGACGAGCGCGAACTGCTCGACCGCGTCTCGCGGCGGCGGGCGGCACTGCTCACGCGGGTCTGAGCGCAACGTCGCGACGAGAGATGAGCGGCCCCGGCATGAAGAAACTCGTCGCCCCGGGGTGTGGCAGTGCCGACAGCCCTCCGGGGGCGACGAGTCTCTTCAGGCCTCCAGGGTGCATCGTGTTCGCGGTCAGCGCAAGACCCCCGCGGACATCCGTCCGCGATTGCGGCGACCCCGAGCCATCCGTTTGGATGGACTCATGACCGACACGAACAGCAAGCCCGAGATCGACGCGCCTGAAGGTCCCGCGCCCGAAGACCTCGTCATCGAAGACCTCGTCATCGGCGACGGGGCCGAGGCCACGCCCGGCTCCACGGTCGACGTGCACTACCTCGGCGTCGAGTACGACTCCGGCGAAGAGTTCGACTCGTCCTGGAGCCGCGGGCAGTCCATCAACTTCCCGCTGCAGGCGCTCATCGCCGGCTGGCAGGAGGGTATCCCCGGCATGAAGGTCGGCGGGCGCCGCAAGCTCACCGTCCCGCCGCACAAGGCCTACGGGCCTGCGGGCGGCGGCCACCGTCTGAGCGGCCAGACGCTCATCTTCGTCATCGACCTGCTCGGCGTGAGCTGACCCGATCGAGACGATCCGACGTGCGAACGTCGAACGGGCCGCCGGATTGATCCGGCGGCCCGTTCGACGTTCCGGGTCAGAGACCGGTGAGCGGAAGCGCCATCTCGAGGCGGCGCCCCTCGTCGGCGATGACCGCCTTCGACGGACCGTCGGTCGCCAGGATGAGGCGCGAGTTCACGGGCACCCGCGGGTCGCGGTAGCGGGCGCAGCGCGCGCGGACGTCGGCGGCGATCGCCGCGAGGCGGTCGAATGCGTCGGCGAGGCCCGTCGCGCGGAACGCACCCCTTCGGTAGAAGAGGATCCAGTCCTCGACGATCTCGACGTCGATGCCCGCAGCCTCGTCGATCAGGCGCGCCATGACGTCGGGGGTCAGCACATAGCGTGCGTCGGTGTCGTAGCCGATCGGCGCATAGAGGCGGAAGTGCTTGCGGAAGTCTCCCTCGAGGGTCAGCCGCTGATCTTTCAGCGGAACGGAAGGCAGATTGGACCGGAAGAACCCGTTGCCGGCCCTCGCGTCGAGCACGAGGTGGGGCAGCGGGGCGTCGAGACGGAACGCGGCGAACGCCCACGTCGCGGTCGGTACGAAGTCGTCGGGGTCGGCAGCGGGAGTCGAGAACAGCTCGCTCGCGCGCTGCGCAAGGTACGAGGGCGAGTCGTCCGACGACGGAGCATCGGCGGGCGCCCGTACCGTGTAGGCGTAGGTGCCCGCGTAGGCTTCGCGCTCGCTCGCGGGGAGCGGCACGAGCTCGAAACGACCGCGATCGCCTGCGCCGAGCACGATTCCGGGGAGTCGGAGGCGCTCCGCCCGGACGGTGCCCCGATTCGGCGGGCGGCGCGTCGGCTCGGGTGCGGTGCTGGTGACGGGTTCGACCGGCGAAGGGAGTTCGGGCACGGCCGAAAGTCTCTCACGCGGTAGCATCGACCCACTCGCGCCATCCCCAGCCGAGGCTCCCTGCAGCCGCACCCGACGACGAAAGGCCACGACGACGTGACCGACCGCCCTGCTCGCCAGATCCTTCCCGCGTTCGTGCCGTTCCTGGCGGCGAGCGCCGTCCACCTCGTGCTCCTCCACACCGGGCCCGGGTGGGCGATCACGGCGACGAAGGCGCTCCTCATGCCGGCACTCGCGGGCGCGGTGCTGGTCGCGACGCGGCGTCCGGGCGAGAAGGAGGAGTCCGGCGCGACGGATGTCTCGGGCTCGACACGCACGGATGCCCCGGCCGATGCGCGACGGGCGCATGCGCTCGACGGCATGGACGTCTCGGCCGACGATCGCGACCCGGATGCCGCAGGCGGTGAGGTCGAGGCATCCGCAGCCCTGCAGGGCAGTCGTGGGGCGCGACCGCCGCGACCGCAGCGACTTCCTCGACTTCCTCGACTTCCTCGACGGATGCTCGGCCTGCTCATCGCGGCCCTCGCTGCGTCGTGGGTCGGCGACGTGCTCCTGAGCTTCCCGGGTTGGTTCATTCCGGGCCTTCTCGCATTCCTTCTCGCGCATGTCTTCTACGTCGTGCTGTTCTGGCGCTGGTCGCGCGGCGAGCCGCTCGCGCGCCGTGTGCCCTTACGGGCGCTCGGTTACGCGGCCTGGTACGTCGGATTCGTCGTGCTCCTCGCCCCGCACCTCGGATCGCTCCTGCCGCCCGTCGCCGTCTACGGGTTCGTGCTCGGCCTCATGGCGGTGCTCGCAGCGGGCCGCGGACGGCTCGTCGCGGTCGGCGGCGCGCTCTTCGTCGTCTCCGACTCGGTGCTCGCGCTCGGGCGGTTCCTGCCCGACTACGGGTTCGCGCTCCACGACCTCACCGTCATGTCGACCTACCTCGCGGCCCAGGGGCTCATCGCGGCCGGCGTCGTGGTCGCGCTGCGCGAGCGGCCCGAACGGCCAGACGCGCACGAAAGGTCAGAGCGGCACGACCGGTCCCGCCCGCACGCAAGTGAGTCCTCCGCCGCCGAAGGGATTTGACGAATCCGGGCGGGGGAGACTACGGTCGCCGCATGGTTATCCGCTGGTATGCGTATGAGGTCGGCTCTGGAGGGGCCGCCTTCGCGCGCTGACGCCAGCACCCTTCCAGAGCCAACCGGGCAGACCAAGATGGTCTGCCTTTCGTCTTTCTCAGACGGCGGTCGGCCACCAGGGGTCTTCCGCCGGGAAACGGAACCCCATCATGACCACGACCCGCAACCAGCGCGTGACCGCGTTCACGACGCTGCCGTCGCCCGCCTCGCTCCGCGAGGAGTTCCCGCTCAGCGAGGCGAACGAAGACCTCGTGACGCGCTCGCGCGCCGAGGTCGAGCACATCCTGAGCGGCGAGGACGACCGCCTTCTCGTCGTCGTCGGCCCGTGCTCGGTGCACGACCCCGAGGCCGCCCTCGACTACGCCCGTCGCCTGGCGCCCGTCGCGCGGGAACTCGCCGACGACCTTCTCGTCGTCATGCGCGTGTACTTCGAGAAGCCGCGCTCGAACGGCGGCTGGAAAGGGCTCATCAACGACCCGGGCCTCGACGGCACGCACGACGTCGTCCGCGGCCTCCGCACCGCACGGCGCCTCCTCACCGACGTCCTCGACCTCGGCCTGCCGATCGCGTGCGAGTTCCTCGAGCCCGTGAGCCCGCAGTACATCGCGGACGCCGTGTCGTGGGGCGCGATCGGCGCCCGCACGACCGAGAGCCAGGTGCACCGTCAGCTCGCGTCGGGGCTCTCGATGCCGATCGGCTTCAAGAACGGCCCCGACGGCGACCTGCAGAGCGCCGTCGACGGCTGCATCGTCGCCCGCCGCGGCCAGGTGTTCTTCGGCGCCGACGACGAAGGGCAGGCCGCGGTCGTCGCGACGACGGGAAACCCCGCCGCCCACATCGTGCTCCGCGGCGGGCGCGGCGGCCCCAACTACGCCCCCGAGCACATCGCGGGAGCGTCGGCGAAGGCCGCGACGGCCGGCGTCGTCTCGCGCATCGTCGTCGACGCCAGCCACGCCAACAGCGACAAGGACCACGTACGTCAGGCGATCGTCGCCCACGAGATCGCAGAGGAGCTCCCCGCGACGCCCGCACTCGCCGGGGTCATGCTCGAGAGCTTCCTCGTGCCCGGCCGCCAGGACCTCACCGACGAGACGCGTTCCTCGCTCGTCTACGGTCAGTCCGTGACCGACGCGTGCCTCGGCTGGGGCGAGACCGACCGCGTGCTGCGCGAGCTCGCCGAGGCATCCGGGGCCCGCCGCGCGGGCGTGCGCGAACTCGCGGATGCGGCGGCGGCGCGCTGACCCGACACCGTTGCAGCTGCGGATGTCTCAGGGCAGACGCCCTGCGCCCGGCGCACCCCGGCCGGGCGCGGGGCGCCGTGGCGTCGAGCCTCCGGGCGAGCGACCCGGCGACGGCTCGGCGGTCTCGCGCACACGGTCGACGAGTTCGCGCCACGGGCCCGTGAGTTCGCCTTCGGGCACGGTCGCCTCGCGCTGGGGAGCACCGCGCCGCGGCCGGGCTCGCAGCGGATGCGGTAGACGAACCGGTCGGCGCCGGGGGAGGGCCTCGGCGGTCGACTCCACGGCACGCGCTCGATGAGCAGCAGCCAGTCGTCGGCGTCGGGCTGTTCGTCGACGTCGACCTGCCAGGTCAGCCGCAGGCCCGCGAGGCCCCCGCTTCGGGAGACGATGACCTCCATGCGGCCGATGCTACCCCTGCCGGCTCACCGCTCGGCAGGGTCGGCGACCGTGGGGTCGGGCTCGACGCCCACGGCCTCCCATCCTTCGACGATCGCGGATGCCTCGGCAGAACCCTGCCCGAACCGCTCGCGCGCCGCGCGGACCGTCTCGCCCGCGAACGCGGCGAAGTCGGCATCGACGTCGAGACGCCCCGACGTGAGCGCGTCGTACCAGACGCGCCCGACGTGCTCCCACGCGAACCCGCCGAGGCGGGTCGCGGCGAGCGCGAACGCGCGGTTGGGGATGCCCGAGTTGAGGTGCACGCCGCCGTTGTCGTCGCGCGTGCGGATGTAGTCGCGCATGTGGGCGGGCTGCGGGTCGCGGCCGAGCACGTCGTCGTCGTAGGCCGTGCCGGGCTCGAGCATCGACCGGAGCGCCCGACCTTGGACCTCGGGCGTGAAGACGCCTTCGCCGATGAGCCACGTCGCGGCACCGCTGTCTTGGCCGCGCGCGTACTGCTCGACGAGGGCGCCGAACACGTCGGAGACATGCTCGTTGAGGGCGCCCGACTGCCCCTGGTAGCGGAGACCGGCCGAACGCTCGGTGACGCCGTGCGCGAGTTCGTGGCCGATGACGCTCAGCGAGTCGGTGAACCCCGTGAAGACCTCGCCGTCGCCGTCGCCGAAGACCATGCGCTCGCCGTCCCAGAAGGCGTTGTCGTAGCGGTCGCCGTAATGCACGGTCGCTTCGAGCGGCATGCCCGCGCCGTCGATCGAGTCGCGGCCGAAGACGCGGTCGAAGAGCCGGTGGGTGTCGCCGAGGCCGTCGTACGCCTCGTCGACGGCGTCGTCGCCCGAGGCCGGCTGGCCTTCGCGCCGGACGAGCCGGCCCGGGAGCCGTTCTTCGCCCTGGGCGTCGGAGATGCGGCGGTCGGGCTGCGAGGGCGCGTCGGGCAGGATCGACGGCAGCCGGTCGGACGGGGACCGGTCGGCGCGATCGGATGTCTCGGACTCGCGCGCGAACGGCGGCAGCTCGCCGCTCTCGCGCCACTCGCGCACGGGCGCGTCGCGGATGAGCGAGCGGCGGGCGGCGTCGGCCGCGACGGGGTAGCGGTCGTCGGCGGCTTCGGCGATGCGCGCGAGCAGGTAGGGCGGGACGATCGCGTGCCGGTTCGGGGTCATGGGTCGATCGTGCCAGCACCCGGCGACACCGAGGCATCCGACGTGCCGTGCATCCGACGTGCCGAGCCGACGACTTGCCGCCCGCCGCCGGCCGTTGCGATGCTGGTCGCGTGTCCGCCGTCGCCGCCGTGCCGCCCGGGCGTCCGCTCGCGCCGCCGCCCGCCGTGCGCACCCACCCGGTCGCGCTCGTGCCTGCCGTGCTCGTGTGCGGCGCTGCCGTGCTGCTGTTCGGCTTCATGCTGCCGCTCGCGGGCTACGCGATGCTCGTCGGGGGCCTCGCGGCTGCGTGGTGGTGCGACCGCTCGGGCCGCACCGAGCGGCTACTCGCCGATCTCGCGCTCGTCGCGGTCGGGCAGGCGATCATCTCGACGATGCCGCTCGCGGCCGACATCTCCTACCCCGCGATGGCGCGGTTCGCGATCGTGCTGGGGTCGGCCGTCGCCGTGCCGTACCTCGTGTCGAGGTTCGTGTACCGCGACCGGGTCATCCGGTTCCCCTGGCGGACCGGCAAGCGCTGGAACCGCACGCAGTGGCTCTACCTCGTCTTCGTGACGCTCGCGGGCTGGCTCATCCTGCCGTTCTACTTCATCTCGTCGGGCGTCTATCTGAACTGGCCGACCGTGACCGAGCCGAGCGAGATCCTGCGGCTCTTCGCAGGCGTCAACGCCGTCGGCACATGGGACGAGCTGTTCTTCGTGTGCACGGTGTTCGCGCTCCTCCGGCGCCACTTCCCGGTCTGGCAGGCGAACCTCCTGCAGGCGGTCGTCTTCGTGTCGTTCCTGTGGGAGTTGGGCTACCAGTCGTGGGGGCCGCTGCTCACAATCCCGTTCGCGCTCGTCCAGGGGTGGACGTTCACGCTCACGAAGTCGCTCACGTACGTGCTCGTCGTGCATCTGCTCTTCGACGCGGTCGTCTTCAGCGTCATCGTCTACGCGCACAACGGCTGGCCGGCGATCTTCCTCCTGTCGCCATAGCGCGCGGATTGTAGGAATCCTCATGTGAATGCACCGAAAGTGTGCTGCAAATGAGGTCAGACCACAGACTTTCCGACAGAAACCGAGAGAGACTCTAATTTGGACAGCACGGAAGGCCGAAGGGCCTACGAAGCCGTTCGACCTCCGTCTTGACCGCCATTCCGGCGGGCGGGGGGACCCCACAAGGAGAACGACGGCACCATGAGCACCACCCACCAGGCCACGCGCACCACCACCGACCACGACGACGCGGACCGCACGCCCCAGGCGTGGCACTGCTTCGAGCCGGGGCCCTGGCAGGACGGCATCGACGTCCGCGACTTCATCCAGCGCAACTACACGCCGTACCTCGGCGACGGCTCGTTCCTCGAAGGCGCGACCGAGCGCACCACCCGCATGTGGGAGAAGCTCACGGCGATGTTCCCCGCCGAGCGCGAGCGCGGCGTCTACGACATCGACCCTGCGACGCCCGCAGGCATCACGGCCCACGAGCCCGGCTACATCGACCGCGAGAACGAACTCATCGTCGGCCTCCAGACCGACGCCCCGCTCAAGCGCGCCATCATGCCGAACGGCGGCTGGCGCATGGTCGAGGGCGCCCTCGAGACGTACGGCTACCCCGTCGACGAGACCCTCAAGACCTTCTACACCGAGCACCGGAAGACCCACAACCAGGGCGTGTTCGACGCCTACCCGCCCGCGGTGCGCGCGGCGCGCTCGTCCCACGTCATCACGGGCCTCCCCGACGCGTACGGCCGCGGCCGCATCATCGGCGACTACCGGCGCGTCGCCCTCTACGGCGTCGACGCGCTCATCGCGCAGAAGAAGCTCGACAAACTGACCTTCGACACCCAGCCCTTCAGCGAGGACGTCGTCCGCAACCGCGAAGAGCACGCCGAGCAGCTCCGCGCCCTCCAGGAGCTCGCGAAGATGGCGGCCTCGTACGGCTACGACATCCGTCGACCCGCCGAGACCGCGCGCGAAGCCGTGCAATGGCTCTACTTCGGCTACCTCGCCGCGGTGAAGGAGCAGAACGGCGCCGCGATGTCGCTCGGCCGCACGACGACCTTCCTCGACGTGTACATCGAGCGCGACCTGTTCGCCGGCATCCTCACCGAGCGCGAGGCGCAGGAGATCATGGACGACTTCGTCGTGAAGCTGCGCATCGTGCGATTCCTCCGCACCCCCGAGTACGACGAGCTGTTCTCGGGCGACCCGACGTGGGTCACCGAGACGATCGGCGGCATGGGCGAAGACGGGCGCACGCTCGTCACGCGGAACTCGTTCCGGATGCTCCAGACCCTCCGCAACCTCGGCCCGGCCCCCGAGCCGAACCTCACCGTCCTCTGGAGCGATCGCCTCCCGCAGGGGTTCAAGGACTTCTGCGCCGAGCTGTCGATCGAGACGAGCGCCGTGCAGTACGAGTCCGACGAGCACATCCGAAGCTCGTGGGGCGACGACGCCGCGATCGCGTGCTGCGTGTCGCCCATGGCCGTGGGCAAGCAGATGCAGTTCTTCGGCGCGAGGGTGAACCTCGCCAAGACGCTGCTCTACGCGATCAACGGCGGACGCGACGAGATGAGCGGCAAGCAGGTCTCGCCGGCGTTCCCGTCCGTCGAGGCGGGCCGTCCGCTCGACTTCGACGACGTGCGCGCACGGTTCGACCGCACGATGGACTGGCTCGCCGCGACCTATGTCGAGGCGCTCAACGTCATCCACTACATGCACGACAAGTACTCGTACGAGCGTCTCGAGATGGCCCTTCACGACAAGGAGGTGCTGCGCACCATGGCGTGCGGCATCGCGGGCCTCTCGGTCGCGGCCGACTCGCTGTCGGCGATCAAGCACGCGACCGTGATGCCGGTGTTCGACGAGCGCGGCGTCGTCGTCGACTACGAGATCGACGGCGAGTACCCCGCCTTCGGCAACGACGACGACCGGGTCGACGACCTCGCGGTCGAGCTCGTCGAGGCGTTCATGGCGAAGATCCGCACCCACAAGACCTACCGCGACGCGGTGCCGACGCAGTCGGTGCTGACGATCACGTCGAACGTCGTGTACGGCAAGAAGACGGGCTCGACGCCCGACGGCCGCCGCGGCGGCGAGCCGTTCTCGCCGGGCGCGAACCCCATGAACGGCCGCGACACGCACGGGATGCTCGCCTCGGCGCTGTCGGTCGCGAAGCTCCCGTACCGCGACGCGCAGGACGGCATCTCGCTCACCAACACGGTCGTGCCGGCCGGTCTCGGCCGCACGCTCGACGAGCAGACCGCGAACCTCGCCGGGCTCCTCGACGCGTACTTCGGCGAAGACGGCTACCACATGAACGTCAATGTGCTGAACCGCGAGACCCTCGAGGACGCCATGGCGCACCCCGAGAACTACCCGCAGCTCACGATCCGCGTCTCGGGCTACGCCGTCAACTTCGTGCGCCTCACGCGCGAGCAGCAGCTCGACGTGCTCGCCCGCACGTTCCACCAGGGCTGACCGAGGCATCCGTCATGACCATCGCGCAACTGCCCTCGACGGGCGCGCGACCGGATGTCTCGGAGCCGGCCCCGTTCGCCGCGCCGCGCCCGGCCGCCGACCCGCTGCGTGAGGCCCGCCTCGCGGGCCTCCGCTCGGGCGAGCTCGGCTCGGTGCACTCGTGGGAGCTCGTGACCGCGGTCGACGGCCCCGGCACGCGCATGACGCTCTTCCTCGCGGGGTGCCCCCTGCGGTGCGTCTACTGCCACAACCCCGACACGTGGTTCGCGCGCGACGGCCGCATCACGACCGTCGACGAGATCGCGAAGAAGCTCGACCGGTACCGCCGCGTGTTCGACGCGACGGGCGGCGGCCTCACGATCTCGGGCGGCGAGGCGCTCATGCAGCCCGCGTTCGTCGCGCGCCTCCTCGAGGAGTGCCGGGCGCGGGACATCCACACGACGCTCGACACGTCGGGATTCCTCGGAACCGCAGCGACCGACGAGATGCTCGATGCGACCGACCTCGTGCTCCTCGACGTCAAGTCGGGCCTGCCCGACACCTACCGCGCCGTCACGGGCGCCGAGCTCCAGCCGACGATCGACTTCGGCGACCGGCTGTCGGCGCGCGGCACGAAGATGTGGGTGAGGTTCGTGCTGGTGCCCGGCGTCACCGACGCGTTCGACAACGTCGAGGCCGTCGCCGACATCGTCGCCCGCTGGTCGACGGTCGAGCGCGTCGAGGTGCTGCCCTTCCACCAGATGGGCGCCTCCAAGTGGGAGCAGCTCGGGCGCGAGTACACGCTCGAAGACGTCCGCGCGCCCGACGACGCGCTCGTCGAGCGCGTGCGCGGGCAGTTCCGCGCGCGGGGGTTCGAGGTCTACTGAGGCCCGGCGCGGCGGGCGGATGTCTCGTCAGCCTCGCGTCTCGACGGATGCCCCGTGCTCGGCGAGCCAGTCGAGCAGCACCGTCACGTGGTTGACGCGCTCGTCGCGCGCGCCGTACACGAGCGTCACGCGGTCGTGCTCGCGCCCGAGCGAGACGAGGGCCTCGGCTGCGGGGTTGCCGTCGAGTTCGGCCCGATACGCCGCGGCGAAGCCGTCGAACCCGTCGTCGGTCGCCATCCGGTCGCGGTGCCACTCGGTGCGGAGCGCCGCCGAGGGCGCGACGTCCTTGTTCCACACGTCGAGCTCGGCGCGCTGTTTCGAGACGCCGCGCGGCCACAACCGGTCGACGAGGACGCGGTATCCGTCCGACGATTCGGCGGGATCGTAGACGCGCTTGAGGGTGAACGACACGGCTTCAAGTGTGGCGTGTGCTCGCCGGCGCCGCACGGTTCACAAGGGTGCCCGGCCGGACTGCCGAGCTCCGGCGGTCGAGCGGGCGGCGAAGACGATCGCGGCGGCGCTGCCGAGCCATCCGAAGACTCCGAGTGCGAACGCCGCGACGACCTGCGGCGACACCGCTCCCCGGTACAGCCACGTGATGACGACCGCGATCCCGACGACGAGGTATGCGCCGATCGCCCATTTGGTGGCCCCGGTCAGGGCCCCCGCGACCGTGCCCTGCGGGCTGGGCGTGCCGTCGGGCGCTTCTCTGCTCGTCGCGGCGAAGCCGAGCACCGACGCCGTCCGAGTCGCGAGCAGCGTTGTGATCGCGCCGGCCGCCGAGGTGAGACCGCTGCTGACGGCGACCTGGTCTTCACCCGTGGCCGGTTCGGTCAGCAGGGTCTGGAGAATCACGAACGCCCAGATCACGACGAACGCCGCGATGATCGCGAACGCGATGAACGCGAACACGCTCTCGCGCGGGTCACGTCGATCCGTCACTTCGACCCCCTCCCGCCTTCGAAGACGATCCCGGCGGCACCGACGAACCAGCCCACGATCGAGAGGGCGAACGTGGTGACGATGTCGGGACTGTCTTCCGTCCAGTCGAGGACGAGCCAGACGACGAGCACGGCGAGGCCCACCAGGACGTAGAACACGATCGCCACGATCACGCGCCAGTTGAGGTTGTGAGCGACCTCGGTGAGACTCACCGTCGGCGACGACGGCGAGACCAGTGCGGCGAGTTCGTGCTCGGCCTGATGCGCCTGATCGGCCGCCCGCTGTTGCCGCGCGGCCGCGTCGGTTCCCGTGGGAGCCGCTTGGCCGTCCACGCTCCGGACTTCCGCCATCGCCTGATCGTGTCGGGTCACGATCGCGCGCACCTGCTCCATCGCCGCTGCACCGTCGACGAGGTCGGGATCGGACTGGTCGTTCTTCACGTCGGCGATCTTCGAGCCGATCGCAGCCGAGGTGATGCTCGCGAGCAACGTGCTCACGGCGCCCGCGGCGACGACGAATTCGCCCGTGATCTCTTGTCGGTTCGCGGCGAGGATCAGGATCCAGATCCAGATCGCCACGAAGAGCCCGACGGTGACGATGGCGATGAATCCGAGCACACTGTCTCGTTCGTCGTTCACGTCGGCTGTTGCTCCACGCTGCGCGGCGGCCACGTTGCCTCCTCCTCAACCGAAAAACTGAGGGATGCTCGGAATATATCGCGCGCGTGGAATCGGAGGATTTCCCCCATTCGGGGGTCGCGCGCCGGGTCGAGGTTCCTCGCTCAGGCGTTGGATCAGGCGTTTGATCAGGCCGCGAGCGCAGCCGCCCGTTCTGCGACGATCTGCCGCACCGCCTGCCTGCCTGCGCGGTTCGCTCCCACCGTCGACTGGCTCGGCCCGTACCCGATCAGGAACAGCCGCGGATCGTCGGTCGAGCGGGTGTCGGCGACGCGGAAGCCGCCCGCGGGCGTGCGGAGCTTGAGCGGCGCGAGATGGTCGAGCGCGGGCCGGAACCCCGTCGCCCACAGGATGACGTCGGCGGGCTCGAACGAGCCGTCGGGCATCCGCAGCCCGGTCTCCTCGGCACGGGCGAACATCGGATGCCGCACGAGCACGCCGCGCGCCTCGGCGGCCCGCGCCCACGGCGTCCAGTGCATGCCCGTCACACGGATCACGCTTCCGGGCGGGAGCCCCTCGCGCACGCGCGCCTCGACGCCCGCGATCGCGGCGGTCCTCGCGGGGATGTCGAAGTCCTCCTCGACCCACACGGGCTCGCTCCGAGTCATCCACAGCGTGTCGGCGACGTGCGAGATCTCGTCGAGGAGCTGCACCGCCGAGACCCCCGCGCCCACGATGGCGACGCGCTTTCCGCGGAACTCCTCTGCCGACACGTACTCGGCGGTATGCAACTGGCGGCCCGCGAACCGGTCGAGACCGGGGTAGTAGGGGCGGAAGGGGCGCGTCCACGTGCCGGTCGCGTTGATGACGTACCGCGCCGCCCAGGTGCGCGGGCCCGACGGCGCCTCGGTCTCGACGAGCAGCCGCCCGTTCGGGTCGTCGTCCTCGCGGCGCACCGCGCGCACGCGCACCGGTCGTTGCACGTCAAGCGCGAAGCGCTCCTCGTACTCGGCGAAATACGGCGGCAGGATGTCTCGGCTCGACGCCTGCGGATCGGCGGGCGGCACGGGGAAGCCCGGCAGTTCGTGGATGTTGTTGACCGTGCCCATCTTGAGCGACTCCCAGCGGTGCTGCCACGCGCCGCCCGGGGCGTCGTTCGCGTCGAGCACGACGAAGGTGCCCGCTGCCGCGACCACCGCGCTCGCCGCAGGCGTGGCGCCCGAGGCATCCGGTGCCTGCGAAGCATCCGCCTCGCTCACCGGCACGAACCCTGACCGACGCAAGTGATACGCGGCCGACAAGCCGGCCTGGCCGGCGCCGATCACCGCCACATCCACCGGGGTCGCACTCACACCCCTCGGAACACTCCTGACGGGGCGCCTATTCCGGCGCCCGGCCGCAGCTCAGCGCGCGTCGACCTCGAAGCCGAACTGCACGCGGAACTCGACCTCGTTGTTGCCGAAGTCGATCGAGTGCGCCCAGCGATACCGCCCGCCGAATCGCTGGACCCGGGTCAGGATGTCGCCGACCGTCATGGTGAACTCGTGGTCGGCGGTGTCGTTCGGCGAGAGGGAGTCGTGCTCGCTCGTGTGCACGGTGAAACGCACTACCGTCGCCGGATCCGCACCGAGATCGAGCGACTTCACCTCGTCGGAGCGGAACGTCTTCGACCACCCCGGGCGAACCTCCAAGGCGCTCTGGAAGAAGCCGGCGCTCCAATCCGCCACCTTCCACGTCGGTCCGCCGCCGACCTGTACCGCGAGCCGGAGCTCGACGACCTCGGCACGGTCCTCGGAGCGGTTGTCCTTCCATTCGTTCGGTCCGCTCGCGGACTCGTCCGAGAAGAGGCACGTGAAGGTCGTCGTTGCGATTCGCATCTTCGCGGACCTCTTCACGCGCTGCGTCGTCTTCTCGACATCGTCGGGGGAGTACCAGACCGTCTCGCTCGCGACGGAGCCGTTCTCCATCGCGAAGCCCTCCGAGAGCGCGAGCGTCCCGTCGGTCCCGAGGATGAGACGCTCGATGCGTGCAGACGTCGATCCGTCGATCCGCTTCGCGGTGAAGAGCCGCTCCTCGAGCTCGCCGCCCGTGTGTGGGAACCCACTTCGGATCGCGAACTCCTGAGGGGTCACGCTGAGGAAGAGACGCTTGCCGGGAACCTGGCGACCCCACAGCACCTCGCGCGTGCGGCGGTTGCGGAGCGCGATCTCATCGCCCGCAGCCGTCACGACGATCTCCCCAGACGGCTCGATCCAGGTCTCCTCGTGCACGTCGACCGGCGTGAAGAGGTGGGCCGCCACCGGTGCGCTCGCGTCGAAGAACTCGCCCCATTCGACGAGTCCTGACGCAACGGTCGACTTCATGAGGGACTCCGAGCGATTGAACACGTCGTCTCGTCGACGGGTGAACTTCGGCGGGACGCCGAACGCCGACTTGTCGGAGGTCTCGTTCGTGTCGGGCTTCTCGGCATCGGTGTAGGTGTAGATCACCCCTTTCAGTGCGCCCTTCTTGTGCTGCAGGGCGAAGGACGTGAACGACTCGTCGACGTCGGTGATCGTGATCTGCGACATCCGCCACGCCACACTGGCGGCGGGCATGTGCTTGGCGTAGAGCCCGTAGGTGCGGACGGTCGCCTGGTAGTCGTCGCGGTAAGCGGACGTGTTCGCGTCGCTGCGCCGCTCGGCCCACAGCACCTTCAGCCGCAGCAGCGCGAGATGGGCGTTCGCGATCGGCATGAAGAACGGGAGCGTGTAGTAGGCGAGCGCCGGATCATCGGGCATGAAGTAGGTGTCGATGTTCTCGCGCACATGCGTCTCACGGCTCACGAGTTCGGCGATGTAGCTCGACGAGCCCTCGTCGTGCAGGAGGGCGAGCTTCGCGACGCTCGCCTTGAGCGCGTCGAGCTTGACCTTCAGGAGGTCACGGCGCTCGTCGACCTTCGCGGTCCAGATCTCGTGCGCGACCTGGCCGCGGATCAGCTCCCAGACGGGTGGCTGCTCGTCTTCGACCTCCCCGAACGCGGTGCCGAGGAGCTTCTCGAGCACGAAGGACAACGGGGTCCCGACGACGGGCACCTCGCCGACGGCGATCGTGGCGATCTCGCCGATCACGTGGCCGACCGAGATCAGGTTCTGCGTGTCTTCGTCGGTCACGGTCGGGGCTCCTTCGTCGCGGTCGGCAGCGGATCGCACGCCGAACGAGCACGGCACGATCCGCGCCACCCTATCGGTGACGCGATCGTCGGCGCGGTTCCCAGAACTGGGGGAGGCGCCCGGCGCCCGAATCGAAGTACGCGCCCTGCTCTGCTAGACTCTTGAGGTTGCCGTGAAACGGCCGCGCATTAAGAGAGCCCAGGCATTCGGCCCCGGGCAGCGCGCAACGAGAAGAAAGGGGATCCCTCTATGGCACTGGATGCAGACACCAAGAAGGCGATCATCGAAGAGTACGCGACCCACCCCGGTGACACCGGATCCCCCGAGGTCCAGATCGCGATCCTCACGAAGCGCATCAAGGACCTCACCGAGCACCTGAAGGAGCACAAGCACGACCACCACTCGCGTCGTGGCCTCCTCCTCCTCGTCGGTCAGCGTCGTCGTCTGCTCGGCTACCTCGCCGACGTCGACATCGCGCGCTACCGCTCGCTCATCGAGCGTCTCGGGCTGCGCCGCTAAGCGTCGTATCCGACGCGGCTCTCGAAGACACCGCGAACTTCTTGCGAAGGCCCCCGCCTCCAGAGGCGGGGGCCTTCGTCATGTCCGGATGTCTCGGAGTGGATGTCTCGGGGCGGCCGTACCCGCTCCCGTCGCCCCTTCACCGTGTCGGAGCTTTCGCGCGGCGCGCGGGGCTACTGCGGCGCGCCGCGCAGAATCTCCTACGCCGTGATCGCGGGCGGTGGAGAAGGAGCGGTGGTGAAGGAGAGTGTGGTGCGGGCGGGGTGGGCGGGTGGCCCTCCCGCGCGCGTCAGTCCGCCGCGCGCGCCCGGTAGGCGCGCACAGCCATGCGGTTGCCGCACCGCGTCGAGCAGAACCGCTTCGACCCGTTCTTCGAGAGGTCGACGAAGACGCCCGCGCAGTCGTCGGCTTCGCACGCGCGCAGGCGGTCGACCCGGTCGGCGCGCACGACGTCGACGAGGGCCATGGCGCCCTCGACGAGGATGCGCTCGGCGAGCGGGGCGTCGAAGCCGACGGCGTGGATGTGCCAGTCGAGGCCGTCGTGCCGCACGAGGCGCGGCACGGCTTGCGACTCTTCGAGGATCGCGTTGGCCTCGGCGGCGGTGCCGTCGCGGTCGAGGGCCCAGACGGCGCGGAGGCGGTCGCGCGCAGCGCGGACCTCGGCGAGTTCGGCGGCGTCGCCGTCGCGTCGGCCCGAGTACCCCCACGTGTCGAGGAGGCGCACGAGATCGGCTTGCGTGGCGAGTTCGTCGGCCCCCGATTCGGATGCCTCGGGCACGGTGTCGGCGAGGGCGACGACGAACCCCAGCGCCGACTCGGTGTCATGGGTGAAAAGCATTTGACTCCTGACATCCGCGAGGTCTAATGTCACGAGCATAACCGCGTACGCCCATGACCGGGCCGTGGCCGTCCACAGAAGGAGCGCGATGTCGCGAGGGGTGCTCGGAATCGTCCTCGGCCTCGCCGCGGGCCTCGCGTTCGGCGTCGGCGGCGTGTTCGTGAAGCCGCTCCTCGAAGCGGGCTGGTCGCCCGGCGCGGCCGTGCTCGCGCGCATCGTCGTCGGGGCGACGGCGCTCATCGTGCCCGGCCTCATCGCCCTCAAGTGGGATCTCCGGCCGCTCTGGCGCGCGAAGTGGACGGTACTCCTCTACGGTCTCGTCGCCGTCGCGGGCGTGCAGTTCGCGTTCTACGCCTCGCTCGAGCGCATCCCCGTCTCGACGGCGCTCCTGATCGAATACCTCGCACCCATCGCGCTCGTGCTCTTCGCGTGGATTCGCAGCCGCCGTCGCCCGCAGCTCATCGTCATCGCGGGATCGGCGCTCGCGCTCCTCGGCCTCGTGCTCGTCATCGGGCCGGGCGGCGGCGACCTCGACCCGCTCGGGCTCCTCTTCGCGTGGATCGCGATGCTCGGGGTGTGCGTGTACTACGCGATCGGCGAGCGGGCGGCAGAGCTCCTGCCTCCCGTCGCGCTCATCGCCGCGGGATTCGTCGTCGGCGCCGTCGCGCTCGCCCTCGCGGGCCTCGTCGGCGTGCTGCCGATGGAGGCGCGATTCGGGGGAGTGGACTTCCTCGGCGCGTCCGTGCCGTGGTTCGTGCCGCTCGTCGTCGTGGGCCTCGTCTCGACGGCGTTCGCGTATCTTGCGGGCCTCGCCGCGATCGGCATCCTCGGTGGAAAGCTCGCCGCGTTCCTCGGACTCTCCGAGGTCGTCTTCGCGGGCATCGCCGGGTGGGTGCTCCTCGGAGAGGCGCTCGGGCCGCTGCAGATCCTCGGCGGGCTGTTGATCCTCGGCGGCATCGTGTGCGTGAAGCTCGAGCGCGAGACATCCGTCGCCGAAGGCCACGACCCCGCCGTCGAGTTCGGCGCCGAGCCCGTGCCGGCCGTCGCCGCCCAGCCTTCGGGCGGCCCGGCCCGCTAGCGTTGGGAGCATGCCCGCCCCGCGTCGCAAGCCCCTCCTCGTCTGGGAGCCGCTCCCGTACCTCGTGATCGTCGTCCTGCTGCTCTGCACGGGATTCGTGCGCCCGAGTTCGCCGCCGTGGCTGCAGTGGCCGCTGTTCGTGCTCATCGGCGCGACGATCGTGTGGATCCTGTTCGGCATCTCGCGCGAGCGCCGCCGGTCGAATCCCGACCAGTGGGGTGCGCTCTTCACACTCGAAGGGCTCGAGGTCATCGACGCCGACCCCGTCGATCGCAGCGTGCGCACGGTCGTGCCCGTCGCCGACACCAACCGGCACCAGGCCGCGATCGAGATCGCGCGCGTGCACGGCGGGGCCGAGCTCCACGCCGTGCTCGTGCCGCGCGCAAGCCGGTGGATGTCTCGCCGCTACCGTATGGGCGTGCAACTCGTCGCCGAAGGAGACCGGCCGCGGCACGCGGGATACCTGCGCGACGACGCCGAAGCGCGCTGGGTCGACCTCCTCGACGGCCTGCGCCTGCACGGCTCGTTCGTGCGCGTGCCCGCGTTCGTCACGGGCGCGGCGCGGCCGTTCGGCGTCGAGCTCGACCTCAGCGGGCTCGAGCGGCTCGAGGATGCGAACAGCGCGGGCGCGGAGGCATCCGGAGACGCCTCGAACTGAGCCGAGCGCGTCGTTCGCGCGCGATCAGGCGCTCTGCTCGGAGACCTCGTCGTCTGCCGCGTCGTCCGCCTCTTGCGCGGCGAGCTGCGCGCGTACCTCGTCCATGTCGAGCGCGCGCACCTGTGAGATGAGGTCGTCGAGCACGGGCCGGGGGAGCGCGCCGGCCTGCGCGAAGACGCCCACGCCGTCTTTGAAGGCCATGATCGTCGGAATCGAGCGGATGTTCATCGCCGCCGCGAGCTGCTGCTGCGCCTCGGTGTCGACCTTCGCGAAGACGAGGTCTGGGTTCGCCTCGGCCGCCGCCTGGTAGTTGGGGGCGAACTGCAGACAGGGCCCGCACCACGCGGCCCAGAAATCCACGAAGACGGTGCCGCCCTCGAGGATGGTCTTCTCGAAGGTCTCCAGGGTCAGGTCGACGGTAGGCATTCCGCCAGACTACGCGTGGTTTCCGTGGCGGCGCCCGGTGTTCGCTGTGAGCCGCGGTCGACGCGGCTATCGTGAGATCGTGGGCGACCCCGAGGCAGGAGGCGGCGTGGACCGGTCGAACGAGCGAGCGGATGCCTCGGTGCCGGGCGTCTTCGCACCCCCGCCCGCCGATTGGCGCGAGCGCGCCGACGAGCTCGACGCGGCCCTCCCCGACTTCGATTGGCGGGCGCTGCCGCCGGGCGCGGAGCGCATCCGGTTCGATGCGCCGAGCGGGCCGCTCGCGGGCCTCGTGATGGGGCCGGTCGACGGAGAGCGGGTCGTGCTCGTGCCGGGCGCGACTGGTTCGAAGGAGGACTTCGTGCTCATGCTGCCGCTCCTCGCGGGCGCCGGCTATCGGGTGGAGTCGTTCGATCTCGCGGGGCAGTACGAGTCGTTCGAGGCAGGCCCCCGGCGACTCGATCCGCCGCGCGCGCGGTACGACGCATCCCTCTTCCTCGACGACCTCGTCTTCGTGCTCGAGTCGGGGCGAACGCCCGCGCACGTCCTCGGCTACAGCTTCGCGGGCACGCTCGCGCAGCAGGCGCTCGTCGCCCGGCCCGACCTCTTCGCGAGCCTCGCGCTGCTCTCGAGCCCGCCCGAGCCCGGCCAGGCGTTCCGCGGGGTCAAGCGCATCGGGCCGCTGTCGCAGTTCACGACGCCGCATCAGGGCGCGGGTCTCATGCTGTGGGGCATCCGGAACAACCTCAACAAAGTGCCGCCCGGCAGGCTCGCATTCGTGCGCGAACGGTTCGCCCTCACGCGCCGCGAGAGCGTCGACGACATCATCGCGTGCATGATGGCGACGCCCGACCTGCGAACCGAGGTCGAGGCGTCGCCCGTGCCGAAGCTCGTCGCCGTGGGGGCGCACGACCTCTGGCCGACCGAACTGCACGCGCGCTCGGCCGACGAGCTCGGCGCGCGGCTCGCCGTGTACGAGACCGGCCACAGTCCGTGCGAGGAGTCGCCGCACGCGCTCTCGCGCGACCTGCTCGCGCTGTACGCGGAGGCGTGAGCGGCGCCCACTGCGGCCCCGTCTCGCTCACTCGCTCGGCAGCAGGGCCCCGAGCCGCGCCTCGTCGACGACGAGCCTGATCTGCTCGACGACGAGGGCGGGGTCGTAGAGGTGGATGTCGTGGCCGCTGTCCGTCTCGGTGAGGTGCGGCGCGTCGAGCGCGTCGGCGAGCAGCGCGGATGCCTCGAGCCAGTCGTCGAACGTCACGGTCGGCACCGCCGCGACGTCTGGCGGCAAGAGGTCGGTGCGCCACGGCTTGTCGGCGGTGAGCACCACGGCGGGCACGTCGGGCAGCGGCGGTGCGGCGTCGATGCGCGCGAAGGCGTCGAGCACTTCGACGCCTTCGCGGAGTTGCGGCGAGGTCGTCGCGTTCGAGGCGTCCCAGTTCGCGAGCGCCGTCGCGTCGGCCACGTCGGCGATGAGGGGCGAGGCGGCGTCGTCCAGGACGAGGCCCGCGACGTCGTCGGGGTGGGTGCGGGCGTACAGCAGGGCGATGAGCCCGCCGTACGAATGCGGCACGAGCACGTACGGGCCTGGCTCGTCGAGGGCGGCGAGGAGCGCCGCGAGGTCGTCGACGTCGTCGTCGACGGTGTGCGGCTGCGGGCGCGGGGTCGTGGCGTCGCTTCCCGAGCGGATGTCGGGGCGGTCGTACGCGCACACGCGCGCGAAGCGCGCGACCTGCGGGAACACTGCGTCCTCGCTCGGGCCGAGCTCGCCGAGCCCCCAGGGCAGGTCGTCTCCGGACGAGTCGTGCGCCGGGTCGTCGGGGGCGAGCACGTCGTGCCAGTCCTCTGCGCCGTTGCCCTTGCCCGAGATGAGCACGACGGTCGGCGATCCTTCGCCCGCGCACGTCGCGAAGACGCTGCGGCCGTCGCCGAGGGCGACGAGCCCGTCGACGTCGGGTCGCGGCGTCGGGGTCGCGGTGAGCGCGGGGTCGGATGTCGCGAGCGGACCGGATGCCTCGCGCTGCGCGCCGCCCGACCCGGCACAGGCCGTCACGGCGACGGCACCGGCCCAGGCGAGCCCCGTGCACAGGAGGAGTGCGTTCCGGCGGGACATCCGGGGCCTCCTCGACTCGCTCCGATCCGACGTTCCGACGGTCAGACGGTCAGCGGCGAGTCGCCGTCGAGCTCGCCGTCGGCGCGAGCGCCGGCGCCCGCCGCAGCGGCGCCGGTGTCATCGCGCGCGGGCGCGAACGGCCGCCCGAGTCGTCGGTCGTCCATGCGGTCGAGCGGCGACCACGCGCGCCACTCGACGCCGAGCGTGTGGAACGCCATGCGCAGGCGCGTTCCGATCGCGGCCCAGCTCTCGAACGGCCGCGCCGAGACGCCCACGACGAGCCGCCGATCGTAGACGACGGTCATGCCGGGCTGGAGCCGCCAGGCGAGGTCGAAGTCGTCGTGCACGTCGGCGCGGTCGCGGAGCACGATGCCGCGGAGCTCCCGCCACGCGCTCGCGCGGAGCGCGTAGTTCGAGCCGAAGATCGGCGGGTGTCCGAGCATGAGGCCGATCGCGGTGAAGTAGCCGCCGATGTAGAGGTAGCGGGCGATCCAGCGCGTGACGGCGTTGCCGCCGTAGAAGCGGCCGGGGCCGGTCACGACCGTCGGGCGGTCCGCTTCGCCCATTCGCGACTCGAGCCGTGCGAGCCAGTCTGCGGGCGGCACCGAGTCGGCGTCGAGGCGCGCGAGCAGGTCGCCCGCTGCGGTGTCGAAGCCGGCGGAGGTCGCGGGCCAGATGCCGCGCATCGGCTCGGCGATCACCCGGGCGCCCGCGGCGAGCGCGACGGCGAGGGAGTCGTCGGTCGAGCCGTTGTCGACGACGAGGATCTCGTCGGCGGGCCGGGTCTGGGCGGCGAGGGCCGCGAGGCAGGCGCGCAGCATCTCCGCGTCGTCCAGACACGGGATGACGACCGAGATGCTGCCCATCACCCGGAGTCTAAACCCGTCGCGACACTGCGCCGGGCGCGGCGGCGCGGTTCGGAACGGGGTGGGCGGGCGCTTCGGGACGGATGGCACTCTGTGGGAATCCCCGCCCGATGAGAACGGTTCTCACGGGCGACCGACTCATTCCGAGGAAAGGAATCCCACGTGACATCCATCGCCCTCATCGGCCCCGGCCGACACGGCCTCGCGATCGCGAACCTCTTCGCCTCCCACGGCGTCGACGTCGTCCTGTACCACTACAAGCCCGAGAAGGCGCGTGCGGCCGCCGCCGTCGTGCGCGCGCACGCCGCGGACGGCGCCGAGGTGACCGTCGCCGACACGCTCGCCGACGCCGTGGCCGGGCAGGAGTTCGTCGTGCTCGCGACCCTGTGGAACGACGACCAGCGTGCCGTCGTCGGCGAACTCGGCGATGCGCTCGTCGGCAAGATCGTGCTCGACATCTCGAACCCCTTCGACCGCACGCCGCAGGGATTCGTGCTCGTCACGCCGCACGACGGCAGCACGGGCCGCTTCCTCGCGAAGCTCCTGCCCGCGGGCGCCGGGCACGTGAAGGTGTTCTCGTCGATCCCGAACCCCGCGATCTCCGGGGCGGCCGACCAGACGCCGCCGAGCGTGCTGCCCTTCCTCGCCGACTCGCAGGCGACGGCCGAGCGGGTGCGGCCGCTCCTCGAGCAGGTCGGGTGGCGGCCGTGGCTCGTGGGCGACATCTCCGACTCGCGCGAGCTCGAGGTCGGCGGACGCTTCCACGTCATGTCGGGGCGTCGCGGCCGCGCGGTGCTGACACCCGACGAGATGACCCGATACGCCGGCCCGGAGGGCCGACTCGCGGTGTGAGCCCCGAGGCATCCGGCCGCTCTGCTCCCGTGCGCTGACGCGCGCGGGCTCCCTGCCCCGTCCAGACCCGATCCGCCACTCGACCGCCCCCGGCCCGCGACTGCGCGCCGGGGGTGCGGCCGTCCCCGGGGTCGCGGATACTCGTCGGGAATACTTCTGAGGAGGCATCCGTTACGATGTATGCAAACGCATGAAAGAGCAGCTCAGGAGGCCGCCGTGCAGTTCGGAATCTTCACCGTCAGCGACATCACCACCGACCCCACGACCGGACGCACCCCGTCCGAGGCCGAGCGGATCCAGGCGACCGTCACGATCGCCAAGCACGCCGAGGAGGTCGGACTCGACGTCTTCGCCCTCGGCGAGCACCACAACCCGCCGTTCTGGTCGTCCTCGCCCACCACGACCCTCGCGTACATCGCGGGGCAGACGAGCACCCTGCAGCTCTCGACCGCGACGACCCTCATCACGACGAACGACCCCGTGAAGATCGCCGAAGACTACGCGATGCTCCAGCACGTGTCGGGCGGTCGTGCCGACCTCATGATCGGGCGCGGCAACACGGGCCCGGTCTACCCGTGGTTCGGCAAGGACATCCGCCAGGGCCTGCCGATCGCCGTCGAGGCGTACGAGCTGCTCCACCGCCTCTGGCGTGAGGACGTCGTGGACTGGGAGGGCAAGTTCCGCACTCCGCTCCAGGGCTTCACCGCGACGCCCCGCCCGCTCGACGGCGTGCCGCCGTTCGTGTGGCACGGCTCGATCCGCACGCCCGAGATCGCCGAGCAGGCCGCGTACTACGGCGACGGCTTCTTCGCGAACCACATCTTCTGGCCCGCGTCGCACACCCAGCGCATGATCGCCCTCTACCGCCAGCGCTTCGAGCACCACGGGCACGGCACCGCCGACCAGGCGATCGTCGGTCTCGGCGGCCAGGTGTTCATGCGCAAGAACTCCCAGGACGCGGTGCGCGACTTCCGCCCGTACTTCGACAACGCGCCCGTCTACGGCCACGGCCCGAGCATGGAGGACTTCACGTCCCAGACCCCGCTCACGGTCGGCAGCCCGCAGGAGGTCATCGACAAGACCCTCGGGTTCCGCGACTACGTCGGCGACTACCAGCGCCAGATGTTCCTCATGGACCACGCGGGCCTGCCGCTCAAGACCGTCCTCGAGCAGCTCGACCTGCTCGGCGAGGAGGTCGTGCCGGTGCTGCGGCGCGAGTTCGCGAAGAACCGCCCCGCGAACGTTCCGGATGCTCCCACCCACGCCTCGCTCGTCAAGGCGGCCTACGGCGACGGCGAGCCCCGCCAGGCGATCCCCGCCGCGAACCGCGGCGACAACCTCACCGCGGGCTCGCCCTACCAGGACGCGCACGCGACCGTCCGCACCGTCTCGACCGGCTCGGCCTTCGGCCCCGCCGCCACCCGGAAGGAAGCAGTCCGATGACGACCAAGCGTCTCGTCGCGATCTCGGCGGGGCTCAGCACCCCGTCGTCGACCCGCCAGCTCGCCGACCGGCTCCTCGCCGACGGCGTCGCGCTCCTCCGCGAGCAGGGCCACGACGTCGAGGTGGAGGTGTTCGAGCTGCGCGATCTCGCGCACGACATCACGAACCACCTCCTCCTCGGCTTCGCCCCGCCCAAGCTCGAGGCCGCGCTCGACTCGGTCGCGAAGGCCGACGGCCTCATCGCCGTCACGCCCATCTTCACGACGAGCTACGCAGGACTCTTCAAGTCGTTCATCGACGTCATCGACCCGCAGGCCCTCACCGACCTGCCGGTGCTCATCGGCGCGACGGGCGGCACCCCGCGGCACTCGCTCGCGATCGACTACGCGATCCGCCCGCTCTTCACCTACCTCCACGCCATCCCCGTCACGACGGGCGTGTTCGCGGCGACGAGCGACTGGGGCGGATCGGGCGACGGCGTGCGCTCGCTGCCCGAGCGGATCTTCCGCGGCGCGAAGGAGTTCGCCGAGCTCGTCGACCGCACCGACCGCTCCGACCTTGTGAACGACCCGTTCAACCTCGACCGGCCGATGGGCCACCTCATCGGCGGACTCGCGGGGGAGTGAGCACCGCGGAGTAGAGCGGCGGATGCCTCGGGGTCGGCCCCGAGGCATCCGCCGCTCTCTTCGGAAACGCGCAACGGTGGGTTCCGCCGATGCAGGTGGCGAGTACGTCACCTACATCGGCGGAACCCACCGTTGCGGTGCTCGATCGAGCGCGGGGGCGGCGACCCGTCACACCCGGCGGCGCCGGGAGTCGATGACCGCGACGAGCCGGTCGACGAGGAGCCCCAGCACGATCGCGACGGGCACCGACACGGCGACCGCGACGAGGGGCTGGTCGGCGAACGCCTGCCCGACGGTCGCGCCGACCGTCGTGTTGAAGGCCGCCCACAGCACTCCTGCGCCGATCGAGAGCGGCAGATAGCGCGCGAGCGGCACGCGGCCCGCACCCGCCGCGAGATTCACGGCGATGCGCGCGAACGGCACGTACCGGGCCGTGAACACGAGCACGGCCGTGCGCCGGTGCACCGTCGCGCGCGCCCGCTGGATCGCCGCGCCCGCGCGTCCCTCCCGCTGCCAGCGCCACCGGTCGAGGCCGATCCGACGGCCGATGAGGTAGCAGAGCGCGTCGCCCGTGATCGCGCCCGCCGCGGCAGCGGCGAGGGTGGCCCAGAGCGGCGGATGGCCCGTGGCCGCCCACAGCGCCCCGAGCGCCACGACCGCGGTCTCCCCGGGGAGCACGACGAGGAACGCGTCTCCCACGACGAGTGCGAAGAGCGCCGGCACGAGCCACGGCGAGGCCGCGAGCGCCGTCGCCGTCTGATCGTCCACGCCGTCATCTGTAGCCGGGGGAGATGAACGGCAGGCGACGAGCGGCCGTCCCGCCGCGACACCCGACCGGCCGCCGACCGGTTCGGGAACGGATGTCGAACCCTCGGTGAACCCTCGCCGAAACGGGCCGAATCGAGACATCCGGCCCTTCGCGACCCCTCACCCTGGAGACGTGAAGGTCGCACTGTTCGCAGAGTCCTTTCTCCCGCACATGAACGGAGTCACGCACTCCCTGCTGCGGGTGCTCGAGCATCTCGAGCGCCGCGGCGACGAGGCGCTCGTGATCGCCCCCAAGGCGGGTCACGTCGACCACGGCCTGCACGGCGCATCCGCGCGGTACCTCCGCTCGGTGCCGATGCCCGGCTACCCCGAGGTCCGCATGACGTTCGCGTCGGCCGCGCGCCTCACCTCGCTCATGCGCGACTTCGCACCCGACGTGGTGCACCTCGCGTCGCCGTTCATCCTCGGTTGGCAGGGCGTCGTCGCCGCCGAGGCGCTCGGCGTGCCGTCGGTCGCGATCTATCAGACGGATGTCCCGGCCTACGCCGACCGCTACGGCGTGCGCGGGGCCGCGCCCATGCTCGAGCGGCACCTCGCGCGTCTGCACACGCGGGCGACGCTCACGCTCGCACCCTCGACGTCGGCGATCGAGCGCCTCGAGTCGCTCGGCGTCTCGGGCGTGCAGCGCTGGGCGCGCGGCGTCGACACCGTGCAGTTCCGGCCCGACCGCCGCAGCGACCGGCGACGCCGCGAACTCGCGCCCGGCGGCGAGGCGATCGTCGGGTACGTGGGCCGGCTCGCGCCGGAGAAGCAGGTCGCCGACCTCGCCGCGATCGCGGATCTTCCGGGCGTGCGGCTCGTCGTCGTCGGCGACGGCCCCGACCGCGCCGACCTCGAGCGGGTGCTGCCGGGCGCGGTCTTCACGGGGTTCCTCGGCGGCACCGCGCTCGCCGAGACGATGGCCGCGTTCGACGTGTTCGTGCACCCCGGCGAGAGTGAGACCTTCTGCCAGACCGTGCAGGAGGCCCTCGCGAGCGGCGTGCCGGTCGTCGCCACCGGACGAGGCGGCCCGCTCGATCTCGTCGAATCGAGCCGGACGGGCTGGCTCTACCGCCCGGGCGACCTCGGCGACCTGCGCGACCGCGTCGCCGACCTCGTGGGCGACGACGCCAAGCGGCACGCGTTCGCGCGCGCGGCGCGCGCCTCGGTCGAAGGCCGCGGATGGGATCGGCTCGGCGACGAGCTCGTCGCGCACTACGAGCACGTGATCGCACTGAAGCAGCGCTCGCCTGCCGTCACCCCGCTCGCCGAGCGACTTCGTGCAGACGCGTCGCGCGAGACATCCGCACCCCGTCCCGCCTGGCGGCGCTACGTCGCCGTCGGGGACTCGATCACCGAGGGGCTGTGCGACGACTCCCGGATGGCCGACGGCGACTACCGCGGCTGGGCCGACCGCCTCGCGATGCTCCTCGCGCACGGCAGCGCGTCAGGTCAGGGCATCCGCTATGCGAACCTCGCCGTGCGCAGCCGCCGCATCGACGACGTCGTCGACGACCAATTGCCGACCGCCGTCGCCCTGGGTGCCGACCTCGTGAGCGTCCTCGCCGGCGGCAACGACCTCGTCAAGCGCGGCGCGGACCCCGTCGCCCTCGCGCACCGGCTCGCGCGTGCGGTCGGCGTACTCCGCTCGGCGGACATCGACGTGCTCGTCGTGTCGGCGTTCATGCCGCAGGCGCCCCGGCTCGCGTGGCTGCGCGCCCGGTTCGAGACGTTCAACGCCGAGCTCGCGCCCCTCGTGCGCGCGCACGGCGCGAGATGGCTGGATGTCTCGGACGACGCATCGCTCACGGGTGCGCGGCACTGGGCCGAGGACCGCGTGCACTTGAATTCCGCCGGGCACCGACTCCTCGCCTATGCGGCCGCACGGGAACTCGGCGTGCCGGGCGCGCTCGAACTCGGCGTCCTCGACGGGCTCCTCCACGAGGACGTCGACGACGACCGCGAGACCCGCCTCGCGACGGGGCGTGGATCACCCGCCACGCCGTGCCGTGGATCGCGCGGCGCCTCCGCGGCCGCACCGCGGGCGACGGCCGCGTCGCCAAGCACGCGGCGCTCGTGACCATCGCCCCCGGCGGGCTGACCGGGATCAATCGTCGAGCACGAACGTGACCTCGAGCGTCACCTGCCAGTGCGAGATCTCGCCGTCGGTGATGTCGAGGGTCTGCTCCTTGACCCACGCGCCGCTCACGTTGCGGAGAGTCTCGTGGGCTCGGGCGATGCCGAGCTTGATGGCGTCGTCGAAGCTCTCCTCCGACCGGGCGGTGATGGTGGTGATGCGTGCGACGGTCATGTCGTTCCCCCTTGGACGAGCTGGATCGGAGCCGGATGTCCCCGGCACCATGCAACGCCCACCACGCGCCCTGGCGCAAGCCCCGCGAGAAACCGCCCGCTAGGCCGTGAAAGATGCGGCTGATAGGCTCTTCTCGGATACCCCTGTGGGTTCCGCCCGCCCGGGCAGTCGCTCGGTCGGGTTTGTACGGAGCAGGCCGGCAGGAGCTGGTCTCCTGTGGTGGATCACCGACCAGCGAGTTCGGTGGACTTCTACTGGTGGCCAGCGTGAACACGTCGACCGAGGCGCGTTCGTCCTGCCTGCTCCTGCTCCGATGTATGCAGTCGTGCCCAGACGGGGTGCGACGTTAAACAAAGGAGAGAGACCTCTTGGAAGGTCCTGAAATCACGTTCGCCGAAACCGTCATCGACAACGGTCGGTTCGGCACCCGCACCATCCGCTTCGAAACCGGCCGCCTCGCGCAGCAGGCGCAGGGCTCGGCCGTCGCCTACCTCGACGACGAGACGATGCTCCTCTCGGCGACGAGCGTCTCGAAGCAGCCGAAGGATCAGTTCGACTTCTTCCCGCTGACCATCGACGTCGAAGAGCGCATGTACGCCGCCGGGCGCATCCCCGGCTCGTTCTTCCGCCGCGAGGGCCGCCCCTCGACCGACGCCATCCTCACGTGCCGTCTCATCGACCGCCCCCTGCGCCCCTCGTTCGTCGAGGGCCTGCGCAACGAGGTCCAGGTCGTCGTGACGGTCCTCGCGATCGAGCCCGACGAGCTCTACGACGTGCTCGCCATCAACGCCGCGTCGCTCTCGACCCAGCTCTCGGGCCTGCCCTTCTCGGGCCCCGTCGCCGGCGTGCGCGTCGCGCTCATCGACGGCCAGTGGGTCGCGTTCCCGAAGTACTCGCAGCTCTCGGAGGCCGTGTTCAGCATGGTCGTCGCGGGTCGCGTCGTCACCGAGGAAGACGGCTCGCAGGATGTCGCGATCATGATGATCGAGGCCGAGGCCACCGACCACGCGTGGGACCTCATCCAGGCCGGCGCGGTCAAGCCGAACGAAGAGGTCATCGCGCAGGGCATCGAGGCGTCGAAGCCCTTCATCACGCAGCTCGTCGCCGCTCAGCAGCAGGTCGCCGCCACCGCGGCGAAGCCGACCGCCGAGTACCCGACGTTCCCGCCGTACCAGCAGTCGACGTACGACGTCGTCGCGGGCCTCGCCTACGACGAGCTCAAGAGCGTCTACCAGATCGCCGGCAAGGTCGAGCGCCAGGACGCCGACGACGCGCTCAAGTCGCGCGTCAAGGCCGCCGTCGCCGCCAAGGTCGAGGCGGGCGAGCTGCCCGAGTCGGCGGTCGGCGAGGTCTCGGCCGCGTACAAGTCGGTCACGAAGCTCGTCGTCCGTTCGCGCGTCCTCGAAGAGGGCGTCCGCATCGACGGCCGCGGCCTCCGCGACATCCGTCCGCTCGACGCCGAGGTGCAGGTCGTGCCCCGCGTCCACGGCTCGGCCATCTTCCAGCGCGGCGAGACGCAGATCCTCGGCATCACGACGCTCAACATGCTCAAGATGGAGCAGCAGATCGACTCGCTCTCGCCCGAGACGAAGAAACGCTACATGCACAACTACAACTTCCCGCCGTACTCGACGGGTGAGACGGGTCGTGTGGGTTCGCCGAAGCGTCGCGAGATCGGCCACGGCGCGCTCGCCGAGCGTGCGCTCGTGCCCGTGCTGCCCACGCGCGAGGAGTTCCCGTACGCCATCCGCCAGGTCTCCGAGGCGCTCGGCTCGAACGGCTCGACCTCGATGGGCTCGGTCTGCGCGTCGACGCTGTCGCTCCTGAACGCGGGTGTGCCGCTGCGCGCTCCCGTCGCGGGCATCGCGATGGGCCTCATCTCCGACACCGTGAACGGCGAGACCCGCTACGCGGCGCTCACCGACATCCTCGGCGCCGAAGACGCGCTCGGCGACATGGACTTCAAGGTCGCCGGCACGTCGGAGTTCGTCACGGCGATCCAGCTCGACACGAAGCTCGACGGCATCCCCGCCTCGGTGCTCGCGGGCGCGCTGACCCAGGCGAAGGAGGCTCGCACGACGATCCTCCAGGTCCTGAACGCCGCGATCGACGGCCCCGACGAGATGGCCCCGACCGCGCCTCGCGTGATCTCGGTGCAGATCCCCGTCGACAAGATCGGCGAGCTGATCGGCCCGAAGGGCAAGACGATCAACGCGATCCAGGACGAGACCGGCGCCGACATCTCGATCGAAGAAGACGGCACCGTGTACATCGGCGCCGTCGACGGCCCGTCGGCCGAGGCCGCTCGTGCCCAGGTCAACGCGATCGCGAACCCGACGAACCCCGAGGTCGGCGAGCAGTTCCTCGGCACGGTCGTGAAGATCGCGACGTTCGGCGCGTTCGTCTCGCTGCTTCCCGGCAAGGACGGCCTGCTGCACATCTCCGAGGTGCGCAAGCTCGCCGGCGGCAAGCGCGTCGAGAACGTCGAAGACGTGCTCGGCGTCGGCCAGAAGCTCCTCGTCGAGATCACGAAGATCGACGACCGCGGCAAGCTCTCGCTCGCGCCGGTCCTCCAGGAAGAGGCCGACACGAACGGTCGCGAGACCGCGCCGGTGCACGCCGAGGAGCCCGCAGAGGGCGCCGAGGTCTGATCTGATCTGATCGCCTTCCGCTCGGCGCGCTGCGCCTGAGCAGGCCGGATGCCCCGCCCGATTCCATTCGGGCGGGGCATCCGTCGTCTGCGCTCCACGCCCCGCACGAAGATTCCCCTCGAACGAGGGCCAGCCACATGGAAGCAAAGGATGGTCGCCGCACCGGGCCGCGAGTACTCTGCGCGCTATGTTGAAGAATCCTCAGGGCATGAGAGGGTTCGCGTCTCGTCTGAGCGCCCTCGCACTGATCTCCACCGCGCTCGTCGCGGGCCTCGCCGTCGCCCCTGCAGCTGCTGCTTCCAACACCGTCGCCGTCGACTCGGCCTCGACCGCCAGAACCGCGCTGTTCAGCCAGCGCCCCTACGTCGCCCTCGGGGATTCGTTCACCGCGGGCCAGGGCGCGCCGCCCTACAAGGACGACACGTGCAAGCAGAGCCGCTCGCTCGGGTATCCCACGATCGCGGCAGCGCTGAGCCTCTACAAGCTCACCGAGAACCGGGCGTGCTCGGGCGCGAACGTGGCGGCGACCGCAGCCCAGCTCGCTGGACTCAACCCGAACACGCAGCTCGTGACCCTCACCGTCGGCGGCATCGACGCGGGATCCAACGCGCTGCTCGCGGCATGCGCGGCGAACCCCGACCCGACCGTCGATCCGTGCAAGTCGGCGATCCTGGCGAGTCAGGCGGCGCTCGCCGCGCTCGGTCCGCAGCTCGTCGGGCTGTACTCGACGATCGCCTCGACGCTCCCGAACGCGAAGATCGCCGTGCTCAACTATCCGTTGCTCTTCAAGCCCGGCATCGCGCCGGTCGGCGACCTCGTCAACTCGGGCACGACGCAGCTCAACGCCGTCATCGCGGGAGCCGTCGCGGCGACCGGGAACCCGAAGATCCAGCTCGTCGACGTCACCGACGAGTTCAAGGGGCACGGCATCGGCTCGCTCATCCCGTACATCGCGTTCAATCCGAAGAACCTGCTCGCCGATCAGAACTTCCACCCGAACGCGCTCGGCAACTCGCTCGGCTACGGCATCGCGCTCGCGAAAGACAGGGTCTTCGCCCGCTGATCCGCAGTTCCGCGAACACCGCGGATGCCTCGCCCGAATCGCTCGGGCGGGGCATCCGCTCTCATTCGAACTCAGCCGCGCGTGTCGCCGGCCTTCGCGACGATGCCGCGCATGATGCTCCAGTACCCGACCGGGGCGACGCGCGAGACGATGTCGCTGAGGCGCGCGTCGCGGCCGATGAAGACGCGCGGGCGGCGCCGTTCGATGCCGGCGACGATGATCGCCGCAGCTTGCTCGGGCGTCGTGCGGTAGAGCGCCGACTGGGCGTCGGCGGCGCGCTTGGCGACGCTCGCGTCGACGGCAGCGGCGACGCGAGCGTGGTGGATGATGCCCGTCTTCACGCCGCCGGGGTAGATCGCCGAGACCGTCACGCCCGTGCGCTCCAGTTCGTGGCGGAGCGAGTCGGTGAACCCGCGCACGGCGAACTTCGACGTGACGTACGGCACGCGGCCCGCGGGCGCCGTGAGGCCGTAGAGGCTCGAGACGTTCGCGATGTGCGCTTCGGGTGCGGCGAGGAGGTCGGGCAGGAACGCCTTCACCGTCGCGACCGTGCCCCACAGGTTGACCTCGACGACGGAGCGGAACTCCTCGAGCGTCACCTGGGCGAACGAGCCGAGCATCGAGACGCCCGCGCAGTTGAGGAGCACCGACGGCGTCGCTCCGTCGTGCGCTGCGGCGACCGCGGCAGGCAGGGCGGCCACCGCGTCGAGGTCGGCGAGGTCGAGCGGATGGGTGCTGACGGATGCCCCGCGCCCGCGCAGCTCGGCGGCGAGCGTCTCGAGGGCGCCGGCGTCGCGGTCGACGAGTGCGAGGGCGCAGCCGCGGGAGGCGAGGAGTTCGGCACTCGCGCGGCCCATGCCGCTGCCTGCACCGGTGACGACGGCGAGTCGTCGGTCGAGTTCGAGTCGGGGGCGCCGGCGCATGAGGCTCCTTCGCGTCGGGTGGCGGGCAGTCCACCTTCGCATCCGCAGTCCGAGTGAGCAAACCGGACCGCAGCGCACCGACGTGTCAGGCGGAGCCGAGGAGCGGTTTCAGCCGGTAGGGGATGAGTTCGCCCATCGCGAGCGAGGTCTCGGTGCGTTCGACGCCGTCGATCGCGAGGATCTCGCCGTCGATGCGGAACAGGTCGTGCGCGTCGCGGCAGACGACCCGCACGAGCAGGTCGACCTGCCCTGAGAGGCCGTGCGCCTGGATCACCTCGGGGATCTCGGCGATCGCGTCGACGACGGCCGCGAGCACCGTCTGGCGGACGTGCACGCTCACGAACGCCTCGAGCGGGAAGCCGAGCGGGCCCGGATCGATGCTGCGTTCGAAAGACAGGAAGGCGCCGGATGCCTCGAGCCGCCCGAGTCGGGCCTGCACGGTGTTCCGGCTCAGCCCGAGGCGCTCGGCGAGGGCGACCACGGTCGCTCGCGGGTCGTCGCCGAGCGCGGCGAGGAGGGCTCGATCGACGCGGTCGTACTGGCTCATATCGCGCAATCTAGCAGCGGCACGGGGCATCCGTCTTGGCGACATGCTCTGTGCATCGCTCAATGCTTGAGCGCACTGACCGGTCGCCGTACGCTCACCTCAACCGGCGACGAGGCCGGCTGCGGGAGGGCCCACAAGGCGGACCCGCCGACGAGGAGGTCCACGATGACCCTGTCAGCACCCATCGCGTACTCGAGACCCGAACCCGAACGAGGCGACGGTTCGGGCGATCCCGCGCATTCGACGCCGCCGGACGCGCCGATGCTGACGCTCGTCGACGAGCACGGCGCACGCCTCCACGACCCCGACCTCGATCCGTGGGTGGCCGATATCGGCCCCGACGAGCTCGCCGACCTCTACCGCGACCTCGTGGTCGTGCGGCGCATCGACGCCGAGGCGACGGCCCTGCAGCGGCAGGGCGAACTGGCGCTCTGGCCGCCGCTCGCAGGCCAGGAGGCTGCGCAGATCGGCTCGGCACGGGCCCTCGCCGCGTCCGACTTCGCCTTCTCGAGCTACCGCGAGCACGCCGTCGCGTGGGTGCGCGGCGTCGAGCCTGCCGACCTCCTCGCCGTGTGGCGCGGCTCGGCGCCGAGCGGCTGGAACCCGTACGAGCACGGCATGGCCGTGCCGCAGATCATCATCGGCGCGCAGACGCTCCACGCGACGGGCTACGCGATGGGCCTCGCGTGGGACGGCGCCGACGCGGCCTCGATCGCGTACTTCGGCGACGGCGCCACGAGCGAGGGCGACGTCAACGAGGCGCTCGTGTTCGCCGCGAGCTTCGACGCACCCGTCGTCTTCTTCTGCCAGAACAACCAGTGGGCGATCTCCGAACCGGTCGGCCTCCAGTCGAAGCGGCCGCTCGCGCGCCGCGCCGACGGGTTCGGGATGCCGGGAGTGCGCGTCGACGGCAACGACGTGCTCGCCGTGCTCGCCGTGACACGGCAGGCGCTCGACCGCGCGCGTCGCGGCGGCGGCCCGACGTTCATCGAAGCCGTCACCTACCGTATGGGTCCGCACACGACGGCCGACGACCCCACCAGATACCGGGGCGACGACGAGCTCGCCGCGTGGCGACGCCGCGACCCGCTCGCGCGCGTGCGGGCGCTGCTCGAGACATCCGGAATGGACGTCGCATCCCTCGATCGTGACGTGCAGGCCGCCGCCGACCGCGCCGCCGCCGACCTCCGGCACGCGATCACGACGCTCGCCGACCCCGCGCCCATGACGGTCTTCGACCACGTCTACGCCGAACCCAACAGCCATCTCGAGCGGCAGAAGGCGAGGTATGCGCGGTACCTCGCGATGTTCGAGGACGGTGCCCGATGACGACGCTCACGTTCGGCAAAGCGATCAACGAGGGGCTTCGGCGCGCGCTCGCCGATGAGGACCGCGTCGTGCTCATGGGCGAGGACATCGGCACGCTCGGCGGCGTGTTCCGCGTGACCGACGGGCTCAAGGACGAGTTCGGCGCGAAGCGCGTCGTCGACACGCCGCTCTCGGAGGCGGGGATCGTCGGCACGGCCGTCGGCCTCGCGTACCGCGGCTACCGCCCGGTCGTCGAGATCCAGTTCGACGGGTTCGTGTACCCCGCGTTCGACCAGCTCGTCGCGCAGGTCGCGAAACTGCACTACCGCTCGCGCGGCACGGTGAAGATGCCGCTTGTGATCCGCATCCCGTTCGGCGGCGGCATCGGCGCGGCCGAACACCATTCCGAGTCGCCCGAGGCGTACTTCGCCCACACGGCGGGGCTTCGCGTGGTCGCGTGCTCGAACCCGCAAGACGCATACGTCATGATCCGTCAGGCGATCGCGAGCGACGACCCCGTCGTGTTCTTCGAGCCCAAGCGGCGGTACCACCAGAAGAGCGAGGTCGACCTCGACGCGAGTCTCGCCGACCAGCCGCCGCTCGGCGTTGCGACGGTCGTCGTGCCCGGCACCGACGTCACCCTCGTGACGTACGGCGGGCTCGTGCAGACCGCACGCGATGCCGCGGTGGCGGCGGCCGAAGAGGGGGTGTCGATCGAGGTGATCGACCTGCGCTCGCTCGCGCCCGTCGACTACTCGACGATCGAGGCGTCGGTCAGGCGCACGGGCCGCCTCGTCGTCGCGCACGAGGCAGGGGAGCAGCTCGGCCTCGGTGCGGAGCTTGCGGCGAGCCTCACCGAGCGGTGCTTCGAGTACCTCGAGGCCGCGCCCGTGCGCGTCACCGGCCACGACATCCCGTATCCGCCGGCGAAGCTCGAGCGGTACCACCTGCCCGATCTCGACCGCATCCTCGACGGCGTCGACCGCGCGCTCGGGCGGCCGAACTCGCTGTCGGGCGACTCGCTGAGCGGAGTCGAGGCATGACGATGATCCGCGAGTTCGCGCTCCCCGATCTCGGCGAGGGCCTCACCGAGAGCGAGGTCGTCGCGTGGCGCGTCGCCGTCGGCGACCGTGTCGAGCTCAACCAGATCGTCGCCGACGTCGAGACGGCCAAGGCCGTCGTCGAGTTGCCGTCGCCGTTCGCAGGCGTCGTCACGGCGCTCCACGCCGAGCCCGGGGAAACGGTCGAGGTCGGCGCGGCGTTGTTCTCGTGCGACACGGGCGAGGGGGCGGATGTCCCAGAGCCCACCCTCGTCGGCTACGGCGCCGCCGCCGAGGCGGGGCCGCGCAGGCGGCCGCGCCACGTGCCCGCCGCTCTCGCTCCCGCCCTCTCCGCTGGTCGAGTAGCGAGCGAAGCGAGCGTCTCGAGACTCGCCGACCGCCCACGCTCCACCCCGCCTGTCCGCAAGCTCGCCCACGACCTCGGCGTCGATCTCGCAGCGCTCACCGGCACGGGCGAGCACGGGCTCATCACGCGCGCCGACGTCGAAGGGGCCGCTGCGGCAGTCGGCCGGGCCGAGGCATCCGGCCTTTCGACAGGCTCAGGGACCCGTCCTGCGGAAACCCGCATCCCGATCACGGGCGTCCGCAAGGCGACCGCGCAGGCGATGGTGCGGAGCGCGTTCACGGCGCCGACCGTGACCGAGTTCCTGACGGTCGACGTCACGGCCGCGATGGACCTCGTGCGAGGCATCCGCGACGACCGCGCCCTCGCGGCGCACCGGGTGACGCCGCTCGCGCTCGTCGCGAAGGCCGTGTGCATCGCCGTCGGCCGCACGCCCGAGGTCAACGCTCGATGGGACGAGGACGCGCAGGAGATCGTACGGTTCGACGGCGTCAACCTCGGGATCGCGGCGGCGACCGAGCGGGGCCTCCTCGTGCCGAACGTCAAGCGCGCCGACCGGCTCACCCTGCTCGCGCTCGCCGACGCGATCGGCGCCCTCGCCGAGACCGCGCGTGCGGGCCGCACGGCGCCCGCCGATCTCACGGGCGGCACGATCACGATCACCAATATCGGCGTCTTCGGCATCGACGCGGGCACGCCCATCCTGAACCCGGGCGAAGCGGCGATCCTCGCGATGGGGGCGGTGCGGAAGCAGCCGTGGGAGTACCGCGGCGAGATCGCGCTCCGCGAGCTCATGACCCTTTCGCTCTCGTTCGACCACCGCCTCGTCGACGGCGAGCAGGGGTCGCGGTTCCTCGCCGACGTCGGCGCGATCTTGCGGGATCCGGGCCGGGCCCTCACCATGATGTGAGAGGCGGTCGGAAGGCGGGGGCCCGATGGAGAACGACCGAGTGCTGCTGGGGTTCGGTGAGATCGACGCGCAGATCGCCGACACGGCGTTCCGGCGCGACGGGTCGCGGCTCGTCGCCGAGTACGAGACGGGCGACTTCTCGGGCGCGGTGCGCCTGCTCGACCGGGTGGCCGAGGCAGCCGAGGAGTTCAACCACCACCCCGATGTGCGGCTCGCGTGGGGGCGGATCGTGTTCGAGTTGCGCTCGCACGACGTCGGGGGAGTGACTGCGCGGGACATCCGCCTCGCCCATCGGATCGAGCGGCTCGCGGCGGGCTGAGTCGGCGCCTCAGGCGGTGAGGCCCGCCCACGCCATGGCTTCGAGCACGCGCCGCACGTCGGCGGTCGCGGGAGGGCGGGAACCGTCGCGCGCGCTGTGCGGCGTCGAGTTCACGAGTCCGAAGGCTGCGTGGGCGCGGATTCGCGCCTCGCTCGCGGAGCGGTCGGGCGCGAGCGCTTGGAGCGCGTCGACCCAGAGTTCGACGTACTCGCGCTGGAGTCGGCGCACTTCGTGGGCGTCGGCGGCGGGCAGGCTCTGCAGGTCGCGATCCTGGACGCGGATGACGTCGGGGTTCGCGATCGCGAAATCGACGTGGAAGGCGATGAGCGAGCGCAGGGCGGATGCCGCGTCCGCGGCCTCTTCGACGGTCTCGCGCCCGCCGCGGAGGAGCCCGTCGCTCGCGCCCAGGAGGAGGGCGGCGAGCACGGCCGCCTTGCCGGCGAAGTGCCGGTAGACGGCGGGGCCCGACACGCCCGCCGCTGCGCCGAGGTCTTCGAGGGTCACGCCCGCGTACCCGCGGTCGGCGAAGAGCCGGGCTGCTGCGGCGAGCAGCGCGTCGCGGCGGTCGGCCTTCGCGCGGCCGCGGTCGGTGAGCGTTTCGGTCATCGCGCCCTCCCGTCGCATGTGCGGCCCCGCCGCGGTCGCGGTCGCCGCCGCGGTTTCGGTGAGTGAACGCTAACCGACGGATGCCTCGGGCTCAAGCCGCGGCGGCGCGCACGCGCCGCACGAGTTCGGCGGTGCCGCCGTTCCAGACCGGGCCGTGGCCGGGGAGCACCCACGTGGCGTCGAGGGCGCCGAGCCGGTCGAGGGAGGCGAGGGCGGCTGCGGGGTCGTCGGTGAACGGCGCCGGTGCGGGGCCTTCGGCACCCGTCAGCACGTGCCGGGTCGTGAGGCCGTCACCGACCATGACGGCGTCGACCGACGGGAACCACACGGCGATCGATCCGGGGGAGTGCCCGGGGAGCCCGACGATGTGCGGCGAGCCGGGCAGGTCGAGCACGTCGCCGTCCTCGACGGGGAGGAGCTCTTTCACGTGGGCGCTCGTGAAGCCGCCGTGGGTCATGGCGTACGAGAGGAACCGCAGCGTCGGGCCGAGCTTCTTCGGCCCGAGCGGGTTCGACGGTGCCTTCTCGGCGCCGCTCGCGCGGGCGATGTCGGCCGGGTGGGCGTACACGGGCACGCCGAAGTCGCGGCGGAGCCGCTCGGCGTAGCCGAGGTGGTCGCCGTCGCCGTGGGTGAGGACGACCCCGCGGATGTCTCGCGGGGTCTTGCCGATCGCGTCGAGCTCTGCGAGGAGGTCGCGCCACTGCCCGGGGATGCCGGCGTCGACGAGTGTGAGGCCGTCTGGGGTGACGACGAGGAAGGCGGCGACGAGGTCGTTGCCGATGCGGTGGAGTCCGGGAGCGAGTTGCATGAAGGCTACGATAGTTAGCTATGATGGCTACTGTCAATAGCCATGAGGAGGATTCCCATGCCCGCACCCGAACGCACCACGCTTCCGACGATCGTCGCCGCGGCCTCCGGCATCCTCGACCGCGACGGCCTCGACGGCCTCACGATGCAGGCCGTCGCGACGGCCGTCGGCGTGCGGGCGCCCTCGCTCTACAAGCGCGTACGCAGTCGCGACGAACTCATCAGGCTCGTCGCCGAGTCGGTCGCCGCCGACCTCGGTGCGGCACTCGACCGTGCCGAGGCCGACTCGTCCGATCCGAGGGCCGCCGTCGTCGCGCTCGCCGAGGCGGCCCGGGCCTTCGCGCATGAGCGGCCGCGCGCGTACAAGCTCCTCTTCGCGTCGTTGCCCGATGCGGCACGCCCCGGTCGGGCCGCGCTCGACGAGTCGGCCCGTGCGGTGCTCGCGGTCGCAGGCGGGCTCGCCGGGGAGGCGCACGCACTCGAGGCGGCCCGCACGTTGACGGCCTGGCTCAACGGATTCGTGCTCATGGAGCTCTCGGGCGACTTCCGGCTCGGGGGCGACCTCGACGCGGCCTTCGAGTTCGGCGCCGAGCGGCTTGCGCGCGCGCTCGAACGCTGAGCCGGAGCGCGCCGGGCCGCATCTCCGTGCGCCGGAGTCGCCTTACTGCGCGCGCCTCTTGTCGTTTCAGTGAATGGTCGCTAACCTGAATTCCAGTGAATATCCATTCACTGAATGCCCCGACGAGAGGCGGCGACCGGCGCATGCCGACGCTCGAGAGCACGATCGATCCCGCGAGCGACGCCGCGCGCACGAACGCAGACGCCCACGCCGTGCTCGTCGCCGAACTCCGGGCGAAGCTCGCACTCGCGGCACTGGGCGGCCCCGAGGCATCCAGAGACCGTCACGTCGCACGCGGCAAACTGCTGCCGCGCGACCGCGTCGACCGCCTGCTCGACGAAGGCAGCCCCTTCCTCGAACTCTCGCCGCTCGCCGCCGACGGACTGTACGACGGCGACTCGCCGGGCGCCGGCATCATCACGGGCGTCGGGCTCGTGCACGGCCGGCCCGTCATGGTCATCTGCAACGACGCGACCGTCAAGGGCGGCACCTACTACCCGATGACCGTCAAGAAGCACCTCCGCGCGCAAGAGGTCGCCGCCGAGCACCGGCTGCCGTGCATCGCGCTCGTCGACTCGGGCGGCGCGTTCCTGCCGAAGCAGGACGAGGTGTTCCCCGACCGCGACCACTTCGGGCGCATCTTCTTCAACCAGGCGAATCTCTCGGCGCGCGGCGTGCCGCAGCTCGCGGCCGTGCTCGGCTCGTGCACGGCGGGCGGCGCGTACGTGCCCGCGATGAGCGACGAGACGGTCATCGTGCGCGATCAGGGCACCATCTTCCTCGGCGGCCCGCCGCTCGTGAAGGCCGCCATCGGCGAGGTCGTGACGGCCGAGGAGCTCGGCGGCGGCGACCTCCACGCGCGCGTCTCGGGCGTCGTCGACCATCTCGCCGCCGACGACGAGCATGCCCTCGAGATCGTGCGCGACATGGTCGCGACCCTCCCCGCGCCCGCGCCGCGCGCGTGGGCGGTCCGCGAGCCGCGCGACCCCGCCGTCGATCCTTCGACGCTCACGTCGGTCGTCCCGGTCGATGTGCAGCAGCCGTACGACGTGCACGAGGTCATCGCCCGGCTCGTCGACGGCAGCGAATTCGCCGAGTTCAAGCCCGAGTACGGCGACACGCTCGTGACGGGCTTCGCCCACCTCGACGGGCATCCTGTCGGCATCGTCGCGAACAACGGCGTGCTCTTCTCGGAGTCGGCGCTGAAAGGCGCGCACTTCATCGAACTGTGCGACCAGCGAGGCGTCCCGCTCGTCTTCCTGCAGAACATCTCGGGCTTCATGGTCGGCCGCGACGCCGAAGCCGGCGGAATCGCGAAGCACGGCGCCAAGATGGTGACGGCCGTCGCGACGACGCGCGTGCCGAAGCTCACGGTCGTCATCGGCGGCTCGTTCGGCGCCGGCAACTACTCGATGTGCGGGCGGGCGTACTCGCCGCGGTTCCTCTGGATGTGGCCCAACGCGCGCATCTCGGTCATGGGCGGCGAACAGGCCGCGTCGGTGCTCTCGACCGTCAAGCGCGATCAGCTCGCGGTGCGAGGAGAGCAATGGTCGGATGCCTCGGAGCAGGCCTTCAAGGCCCCGATCCGCGAGCAGTACGAGTCCCAGGGCAGCCCGTACCACTCGACCGCGAGGCTCTGGGACGACGGCGTCATCGACCCCGCCGACACCCGCACGGTGCTCGCCTTCGCCCTCGAGCTCGCGAGCCGCACGCCCCTTCCCGACCCGGCCTTCGGCCTCTTCCGGATGTGACGCGATGACGCAGCCTCCCTTCGACCGCGTGCTCGTCGCCAATCGCGGCGAGATCGCCGTGCGCGTCATCCGCACGCTCCGCCGTCTCGGCATCCGCGCGATCGCCGTGTACTCCGACGCAGATGCTGACGCGCCGCACATCCGACTCGCCGACGAGGCGATCCGCCTCGGGCCCGCGCCGGCCTCCGAGAGCTACCTCGACCCCGAGAAGCTCGTCGCCGCAGCCCTCGCGACCGGCGCCCAGGCCGTGCATCCGGGCTACGGATTCCTGTCGGAGCATGTCGGATTCGCTCGCGCGTGCGCCGACGCCGGGATGGTGTTCATCGGCCCGGGCGAGACTGCGCTCGAGGTCATGGGCGACAAGATCCGCGCGAAGCGGCACGTCGCGGCGTCGGGCGTGCCCGTCGTCCCGGGTGTCGACGACGCGGACCCGGCGCCGCCGGGCGGGCGGCTCTCCGACGACGCGCTCGTCGAGGCATCCCGGGCCGTCGGCTTCCCCGCGATCGTGAAGCCGTCGGCGGGCGGCGGAGGCAAGGGCATGCAGCTCGCACATGACGCAGCCGAGCTCGCCGCCGCAATCCCCGCCGCCCGCCGCATCGCGCGCGCCGCGTTCGGCGACGACTCGCTCCTCGTCGAACGGTTCATCGAGCGCCCGCGCCACATCGAGGTGCAGATCCTCGCCGACGCGCACGGACACGTCGTGCATCTCGGCGAGCGCGAGTGCTCCCTGCAACGCCGCCATCAGAAGGTCGTCGAGGAGGCGCCGTCGCCGTTCGTCGACGCCGACACGCGCGAGCGGCTCGGGCAGGCGGCGTGCGCGGCCGCCGCGAGCGTCGGCTACGTCGGCGCGGGGACGGTCGAGTTCCTCGTGTCGGATGCCTCGCCCGGCGAGTTCTTCTTCATCGAGATGAACACCCGGCTCCAGGTGGAGCACCCCGTGACCGAGCTCGTGACGGGCCTCGACCTCGTCGAGCAGCAGGTGCGGGTCGCAGCGGGGGAGCCGCTCGCGTTCGGCCAGGCCGACGTCGCGCTCCGCGGCCACGCGGTCGAGGCGCGCGTCTACGCCGAGAGTCCCGAGCGCGGGTTCCTGCCGTCGACGGGCGACGTGCTCGCGTGGCGTGCGCCGACCGGCGACGGAGTGCGCGTCGACGCGGGCATCGCGACCGGATCGACCGTGACCGCCCACTACGACCCAATGCTCGCGAAGGTGATCGCGTGGGGTTCCGATCGGGCGGAGGCGCTCGACCGCCTAGACGCGGCACTTGCCGACACCGTCGTGCTCGGCGTCGAGACGAACCTCGCCTTCCTCCGTCGTCTCCTCGCCCTTCCCGAGGTGCGCGAAGGCGCGCTGACGACCGAACTCATCGACGCGCTTCCCGACGAGCCGCTCGGGCCGGCGTCGCCCGCATTGCGTGCGGCGGCAGCGGGCGCGCTCGCCGCGGCAGCGGGCCGGGCCGAAGGCGAAGCGGGGTCCCGCGAGGGCGCCGCGCACGCGTGGCAGCGCGAAACCGGCTGGCGCCCCGGCGCGCATCGCGCCCCGCGCGTGCGGCTCGAACCGGTCGCGGGCGTTGCGCCCGGCCCTGTGCTCGTCGAACTTCCGATCGGCGCGCGCAACGAGGCATCCGCCGGCACTGAAGCATCCGCCCGCTCCGAGACATCCATCGCACCCGACGGCACGGTCTGGGCCCACACGAACGGCCGCACCGCCGCCTTCCGTCCCGTCGACCGTCGCACTGCCCTCGACGCGCGCCTCGCGCGCGAGCGCGGGGGCGGCGGCACCGGCAGCGCCGACCCCGTTCTCCGGGCGCCCATGCCGGGCACCGTGACAGCCGTGTTCGTGGCCGACGGCGACCCGGTCGAAACGGGCGACGCGATCCTCGCGATCGAGGCCATGAAGATGGAGCACCGTATGACCGCGACCGTGACAGGTGCCGCTTTCGTCTCCGTCGCCGTCGGCGACCAGGTCGCGCGTGACCAGGCCGTCGCGCGCATCGAAGCCGGGGCCGCCGCACCCGAAGACCCCCACGAAGGGACCGACCGAACGGCCGCCGCCGACCCGGCGCAGGCCGCCCGAGAGACGAGGAGCATTCCCCGATGAACTACGAGCTGAACGACGAAGAGCAGGCCCTGTACGACCGCGTGAAGGACTTCGCCGACCAGGTCGTCGCGCCCGCCGCCTACGAGTACGACACGAAGCGCCGACTGCCGCTCGAGATCATCGCGCAGATGGGCGACCTCGGGCTCTTCGGCCTGCCGTTCCCGCAGGACGTCGGCGGGCAGGGCAAGAGCTACTTCCAGCTGTGCCTCGCGGTCGAGGCGCTCGGCCGTGTCGACCAGTCGATCGGCGTCACCCTCGAGGCGGGCGTCGGCCTCGGCGTCATGCCGATCTACCGCAACGGCACGGCCGCGCAGCGCGAGGAGTTCCTGCCCGACCTCATCGCAGGGCGCGCGCTCGCCGGATTCGGGCTCACCGAGGCATCCGCCGGTTCCGACGCCGGTGCGACGAAGACGCATGCCGTCCTCGACGGCGACGAATGGGTGGTCAACGGCTCGAAGCAGTTCATCACGAACTCGGGCACTCCCATCACGAAGCTCGTGACGATCGTCGCCGTCACGGGCGAAGAGCAGCGGGCCGACGGCTCGGTCAAGAAGGAGCTCTCGGCGATCATCGTGCCCAACGGCACGCCGGGATTCGAGATCGGCCCCGACTACGACAAGGTCGGCTGGCACACCTCCGACACGCACCCGCTGAGCTTTACCGAGGTGCGTGTGCCCGCAGCGAACCTGCTCGGCGAGCGCGGTCGCGGCTACGCGAACTTCCTGCAGTCGCTCGACGAGGGGCGCATCGCGTTCGCGGCGCTCGCGACGGGTGCGGCGCAGGGATGTCTCGAAGAGGCCATCCGCTATGCGAACGAGCGGGTCGTGTTCGGGGCCAACATCGGGGCGAACCAGCACATCGCGTTCAAGATCGCGAAGATGCAGGCGCGCGTGCACCAGGCGCGGCTCGCATGGCACGACGCAGCGCGCAAGATGGATGCCGGCAAGCCCTTCAAATTGGAGGCGTCGATCGCGAAGATGGTCTCGGGGGAGGCGGCGATGGACAACGCGCGCGACGCGACGCAGATCTTCGGCGGCTATGGGTTCATGAACGAGAGCCCCGTCGCCCGCCACTACCGCGACTCGAAGATCCTCGAGATCGGCGAGGGTACGACCGAGGTGCAGCTCATGATCATCACGCGCGAGCTCGGGCTCGCGGCGTAGGGGGCGACGATGGCGGATGTCTCGGAGCCGGCGCCGCGCGAGGTCGTGCAGCGGGGGCTCTGGTTCGAGGAGTTCGAGTCGGGCGTGCGGTACCTGCACCGGCCCGGCCGCACGGTCACCGAGGCCGACAACGTGCTCTTCACGACCCTCACGATGAACCCGCAGCCGCTGCACCTCGATGCCATATGGTCGGCCGCCCAGCCGTTCGGGCGCATCCTCGTGAACTCGATGTTCACGCTGTCGACGCTCGTCGGGCAATCGGTCGCGCAGCTGACGCTCGGCACGCTCGTCGCGAACCTGGGGTTCGGGGCGGTCGCGTTCCCGCACCCCGTGTTCGTCGGCGACACGCTCTACGGCGAGTCCGAGCTCGTCTCGAAGCGGCTGTCGTCGTCGCGGCCGGGCCAGGGCGTCGTCGAGCTCGCGCACACGGCGAAGAACCAAGACGGCGTGGTCGTCGCGACGGCGACGCGCACGATGCTCGTGTGGACGCGCGAAGCAGGCTCGCGCGAAGCAGGCTCGCGCGAAGCGGGGGAGCGAAGCGGATGACCCGGCCCGCGTTCCGGTTCGGCCCCGCGCTGCTCTTCTGCCCCGCCGACCGGCCCGACCGCTACGAGAAGGCGCTCGCGCGGGCCGACGCCGTCATCATCGACCTCGAAGACGCCGTCGCCGACGACCTCAAAGACGCCGCCCGGGCGGCGCTCGTCGCGACGCCCCTCGATCCCGAGCGCGTCATCGTGCGGCTGAACCCCGCGGCATCCGGGCACCTCCGCGCCGACCTCGACGCGCTCTCCCTGACGGACTACCGCACCGTCATGCTTGCGAAGTGCGAAGGCACCGCCGACCTCGTCGGCCTCGACGCGCTCGAGGTCGTCCCGCTGTGCGAGACCGCCCGAGGCATCCTCGCCGCCGAAGCCCTCGCCGACCTGCCGAACGTCTCCGCGCTCATGTGGGGCGCCGAAGATCTCGTCGCCTCGACCGGCGGATCGTCGAGCCGGCACGACGACGGACGCTACCGCGACCTCGCGGTGCACGCGCGGGCGCATGTGCTGCTCGCGGCATCCGCCTACGGCGCCGCCGCGATCGACACCGTGCACCTCGACCTCGCCGACCTCGACGGGCTCCGCGGCGAGGCCGAGGATGCCGCGGCACTCGGCTTCGCCGCGACCGCGTGCGTGCACCCCGACCAAGTGGAGATCGTGCGATCGGCATACGAGCCTTCCGTCGAAGAGCTCGCCTGGGCGCACGACGTGCTCGCCGAGGCATCCGGAACCGACGGCGTCTTCGCCTTCCGCGGCCGAATGGTCGACGGACCGGTGCTCCGCCAGGCCCAAGCGATCATCCGCAGGGCGCCAACGATTCGGTAACGGTTCACGCGTCCGTTCCATGTGCGGCATACCCCTCCACGTACCCTCGAAACATCCTGGGGAGGAGGATCGGAGTGACGGGGCGACACACCGTGACCCGAACCCGCGACGATGAGGTCGCGGCGACGGCGAACGGCATCGACGAGGCGGGGGGCCTCGTCCACGACAGCGAAGCGAAGGCAGCGCCTCTGGGCGCGCGCATGCGACTCGAAGACACCAACGCGTTCTCGGGCCCCATCGCGGTGCCGCGGCACGCGACCATCGGCGAGACCGGCATCGAGGCCATCCCGCTCGCGCTCGGCGCGAGCGTGTTCGGCTGGACGCTGGGGCCCGCCGCGGCCGACGCCGTGCTCGACCGGTTCGCATCGCTCGGCGGCACGATCATCGACACCGCCGACAGCTACTCGTCGGGCCGCAGCGAGATGATCATCGGGAGCTGGATGCGCTCGCGCCGCACGCGCGATCGCATGACGATCGCAACGAAGGTCGGGCGGCACCCCGACCGGTTCGGACTCGCGCCCGAGACCATACGCGCCGCCGTCGACGACTCGCTCGAACGGCTCGGCACCGACCGGATCGATCTGCTCTACCTGCACGGCGAAGACCCGTCGGTGCCGCTCGCAGAGAGCCTCGGGGCCGTCGGCGCCCTCATGCAGGCGGGGAAGGTCGGTGCCCTCGGGGCATCCGACTTCAGCCCCGACCGGCTCATCGAGGCGCGGGTGCTCGCAGCGAACGGGCTGCCGCGCATTCAGGCGCTCACGACGAAGTACAGCCTCATGGAGCGCACGCCGTTCGAGGGCGCGCCCGAACTCGTCGCGCACGCGCAGGGGCTCGCCGTGCTGCCGTACTTCGCGCTCGCGAACGGTTTCCTCGGCGGGCAGGTGCGCAGGCGCAGCGAGGTCCGGCACGACGCGCGCGGCGCGCGGCTCGCGAAGCACCTCGGCCGTCGGGGCCACCGGGTGCTCGCGGCGATCGACGAGGTCGCGTTCGCACACGACGTGCAACCCGCCGCCGTCGCGATCGCGTGGCTCCTCGCGCGGCCGACGGTCGTCGCGCCCGTCGTGGGGGTGAGCGTGGCCGAGCAGGTCGAATCGCTCCTCGCGGCGGCGGCGATCGAACTGCACCGATCGGAGCTCGTCGAACTCGACCGCGCGTCGGCGTAGGCCTGCGACTGCGGGGCATCGGGCACGACTTAAGGATCCCCCAGCCGCGTGTCGCACGGGTGACGTAGGGTGGACGGGATGAACGCCGCCGTCGACCTTCCGCTCGATTCCACCGAGCTTTCCTTCGAGGCCGCAGGCGACGCACTCGTCCGACGCAGCCTCCTGCCGTCCGGGGTTCGCGTGCTCACCGAGCGCGTGCCGGGCAGTCGCAGCGCAACGATCGGGTTTTGGGTCGCCGTCGGCTCGCGTGACGAGCACCCGGCCGGCGCGGGACATCCCGCGACCTACGGCTCGACCCACTTCCTCGAGCACCTCCTCTTCAAGGGCACGAAGCAACGCTCGGCCCTCGACATCGCCGTCTCCTTCGACGCCGTCGGCGGCGAGCACAACGCCCTCACGGCGAAGGAGTACACCTGCTACTACGCCAAGGTGCAAGACAAAGACCTGCCCATGGCGGTCGAGGTGCTGGCCGACATGTTCACCTCGTCGCTCCTCGACCCCGTCGAGTTCGAGAACGAGCGCGGGGTCATCCTCGAGGAGCTCTCGATGGCGGGCGACGATCCGGCGGATGTCGCGAACGAGCGTTTCTTCGAGGCGGTGCTCGGCGACCACCCCCTCGGCCGCCCGATCGGCGGCAGCCCCGACACCATCCGCGCCGCGACGCGTGAGGCCGTGTGGGAGCACTACCGGGCCACCTACCGCCCGCAAGACCTCGTCGTGACGGCGGCCGGCGCCGTCGACCACGACGTGCTCGTCGACGGACTCGAACGCGCGCTCCGCGCCGCGGGCTGGCAGCTCGACCTCTCGGCCTCGCCCGAAGCGCGCCGCTCGACCGCCGACGCGCCGCTTGCGGGCACCCGCGCCCTCACGATCGTCGAGCGGCCGCTCGAACAGGTGAATCTCCTCCTCGGCGTCCCCGGCCTCGTCGCGACCGACGAACGACGCCCCGTGCAGAGCGTGCTCAACGCGATCTTCGGGTCGGGCATGTCGTCGCGCCTCTTCCAAGAGATCCGCGAGCGCCGCGGCCTCGCGTACTCGGTCTACTCCTTCGCACCCGGCTACTCCGACGCCGGCCTGTTCGGCATGTACGCGGGCTGCGCGCCCGCGAAGGCCGGCACCGTCGCCGCCCTCATGCGCGCAGAACTCGAACGCGTCGCCGAGCACGGGGTCACCCCGATCGAACTCGAACGTGCGGTCGGCCAGCTCGGCGGAGCATCCGCCCTCGCCCTCGAAGACAGCGACACGCGCATGTCGCGACTCGGGCGCGCCGAACTCACCCTCGGCGAATTCCAAGACCTCGATGAGGCGTTGCGCCGCATCTCGCTCGTCACCGTCGACGACGTTCAGACGCTCGCAGCCGACCTCGTCGCACGGCCGTTCTCGTTGTCCGCCGTGGGCGCGATCGACGAAGCGGCCTTCCACGGAACGGTCGACCCCTCGACCGTTCCCACTGCGGTCGAGACGACCGCGACGACAACGACGGGCGCCGCCTGACGCCGCCCGAACCGGCAACCGCAGGGAACGAACCACGTGGCACATCATCTCTACCTCGTCCGTCATGGCGAGCAGCTCGACGCCGAGCACGGCCTCGACGACGGACCCCTCTCACCCCGAGGCCGCAGACAGGCCGCCGCGATCGCCGAGCGGCTCGGCGGCATCCCGTTCGACGCCGCCTGGCATTCGCCGCTCCAGCGCGCGACCGAGACCGCGCAGATCATCGCCGAGAAGATGCCCGCGCTCACGCCCGAGCCCTCGGCCCTCCTCTTCGACTGCATCCCGTCGGGCCCCGCGCCCGAGACCCCGTCGGCCTACGACCCGTTCTTCGGGTCGGTCACCGAGGCCGAGATCGAAGCCGGCAGCGCGCAGATGGCCGACGCGACGGCGGAGTTCCTCCGCGGCTCGAGCCGCGAAGACCGGCACGAACTCCTCATCACCCACAACTTCGTCATCGGATGGTTCGTGCGCGAAGTGCTCGGCGCCCCCGACTGGCGCTGGGTGTCGATCAACCAGGCCAACTGCGGCCTCACCGTCCTCACCCAGAAGCCCGGCCGCCCATGGAGCCTCGTCGTGCACAACGACCTCGCCCACCTGCCGCCCGAACTCCGCACGGGCCTGCCCGACCCGCTCGGGTTCTGAGCTTCCCGAGCGCGACTACCCGACGGCCTTGCCGTACCAGTTCGTCGCGTTCGGGTTGTCGTTGTACGGCTCGATCGACACGTACCCGTTCGACCGGTAGAGCTTGCCCGCGGCTTCGAGGCTCGCGTTCGTGTCGAGCACGAGCTGTTCGGTGCCGAACACGGTCGCGCGCCGCTCGAGCTCTTGCAGGAGCCGCTTGCCTTCGCCGCCTCCTCGCACCTCGGGGCGGAGCCACAGGTGCTTGATCTCGTACCGCGTGCTACCGTCGGCGGCTTTCGAGATACGCCGGACGCCGCCGCAGCCGACGGGGGCGCCGCTTTCGTCCTCGACCACGAGGAACACCCCTGCCGGTGGCGTGAACGCTTCGACGGTCGGGAAGGTCGGCCGGTACTCGCCCTGCTCGGGCGGGAATCCCGCAGCGCGCTCGGCGAAGTACTCGGTGAGGAGGGCGTGCGCCTCGGGGGCGTCGACCGAGGACTCGCGGGAGCGCAGCATCTCCCAAGCGTACGGCGGCGGGCGTGAGACATCCGATTGCGGCCGTGCCGGCCTCGTCGCCGCCGCTCTCCCGCCCGCCATTCCCCACGAAGTCGCGCAAGTGGTCGTGATCGGGCGCGTTTGCCGATCATTTGCGCGACTTCGCCGCGCTGGGGGAGGCGGAGGAGGGAGGGGCGAGGGGGCAGCGGCCCCGCTTGGTAGGCTCGACGGCGTGACGATTCGGGTCGCCGTGGCCGGGGCCACGGGCAAGATGGGTAAGCTCGCACTCCGACTCATCGAGGAGGCGCCCGATCTCGAACTGCACGCGGCCCTCGGTCGTGAGACACCCCTCAGTGCGATCGACGGGGCGGATGTCGCGTTCGACGTCACCCATCCCGCGGCGAGCGCCGACATCGTGCGCCACTCGCTCTCGATCGGCGTTCCGATCGTCGTCGGCACGTCGGGGTGGTCGGCCCCGCGCATCTCCGAGATCGAGGCGTTCCGCCGCGAACTGGGCGAGGGCGCGCCTGCCGTGCTGTTCGTGCCGAACTTCTCGATCGGCAGCGTGCTCGGCACGGCGTTCGCGGCGCTCGCCGCCAAGTTCTTCGACTCGATCGAGATCGTCGAGGCCCACCACGCGGGCAAGGTCGACTCGCCGTCGGGCACGGCTGTCCGCACGGCCGAACTCATGACCGCGGCGCGCGGCGAACGCGGGCCGGTCGCGGCCCCGCACGCCGACCAGCGTGCCCGAGGGCAGCTCGTCGGAGGCATCCCCATCCACAGTCTGCGACTCTCGGGCGTCGTCGCCGAGCAGCGTGTCGTCCTCGGCGGCGACGGCGAGACGCTCACGATCGCGCATTCGACCGTCTCGCCGAGCTCGTACGAGGCCGGCATCCTGCTCGCGCTGCGTCGCGCACCCGAGGCGGAGGGCGTCACGGTCGGCCTCGACGCGCTCCTCGACCTCGGCATCTCGAGCGACCGATGAGCGGGTCGGCATCGAAGTCGGGGGCCATCAGTGGCCGCACCGCGGCGATCATCATGGGGGTGCTCCTCGCCCTCTACCTCGGGCTCGTGGGCTGGCGCGCCGTGCAGTTCATCCTGACCGGCGAACCGATCGCGATCGCGATCGGCGTCGCGCTCATCGTGCTGCCGATCATCGGCGCGTGGGCGCTGTGGCGCGAACTCGACTTCGGCGTCCGCTCGCAGCGCCTCGTCGAGCGGCTCTCCGACGAGGGCGGCGCCGACCTCGGGCTACCGGTCTCCGAGAGCGGGCGCGTCGACCGTGCGGCGGCGACGGCCGAGTTCGAGCGGTTCAAGGCCGCCGCAGAATCCGAACCCGGCTCGTGGCGCGCCTGGCTCCGGTTGGGGCTCGTCTACGATGCCGCGGGCGACCGCAGGCGCGCACGCGGAGCCATCCGGACCGCTATCGAACTCGAGCGCCGCGCGAGCTGAGCATCGCGTCGATCGCCTGCTCGACGGTCGCATGCTCGAATCGGAATCCGTCGTCGAGGAGCCGCTGCGGGCGCACCTTCTGGCTTGCGAGGAGCAGCTCTTCGGCCATCACGCCGAGACCGGTCTTGAGCGCCACCTCTGGCACCGCGATGCCGTAGGGACGGCGCATGCGTTCGGCGAGCGCCGAGAGCACACGGTCGGCCGTCGCCGGGGTCGGTCCCACGATGTTGACCGCACCCGACAGCTCCGACGTCAGCAGATGCTCGATCGCGCGCGTCTCGTCGTCGAGCGAGATCCACGGCCAATGTTGCCCGCCCGTGCCGAGACGCCCCGACGCGCCGAACTTGGTGAGGCGTTCGATGCGACGCATCGCGCCGCCCGCGCCGACGACGATGCCGCTGCGCAACGTCACCGTGCGGGTTTCAGCGGGGGCGAGACGCGCCTGCGCCTCCCACCTCGAGACGACGCTCGCGAGGTAGCCGTCGCCGGCGGGCGACCCCTCGGTGAGCAGTTCGGCGGGCCGGTCGCCGTAATAGCCGACCGCCGACGCGCTGAGGAACACTCCGGGAGGCGTGCGCGCCTTGCGCATCGCATCGGCGAGGGTGCGGGTCGCGCTCACGCGCGAGTCGAGGATCTCGGCGCGGTAGCGCTTCGTCCACGGGATACGGGCGAGCGATGCCCCCGAGAGGTTCACGACGGCGTCGACGCGGTCCATGACGGTGAACTCGATGATGCCCGAGGCGGGCGACCAGGATGCCTCGTCGTCGGCCTCTGCGCGACGGCGGACGAGCCGCACGACCTCATGGCCCGACTCGCGCAGGCGCGCGACGAGGGCGGTGCCGATGAAGCCGGACGCCCCGGCGACGAGCACCCGCACCGTTACGCGAGTTCGGCTTCGATCGTGATCGGGATGCCCGCGAGGGCCTTCGAGATCGGGCAGTTCTCTTTCGCGTCGGCCGCGAACTTCTCGAACTCGGCCTCGGTGAGGCCGGGCACGCGCGCGCTCACGAGCAGGTGGCTGCCGAGCACGCCCTTGCCGGCCTCGAAGGTCACGGCCGCGGTCGTCTGGATGCTCTCGGGGACGTGGCCGGCAGCACTGAGCCCGTTCGAGAGCGCCATCGAGAAGCACGACGAGTGGGCCGCCGCGAGGAGCTCTTCGGGCGTGGTCGTCGCGGCGAGCCCCTCGGAGCGCGCCTTCCAGTTCACGGGGAACTGCCCGAGTTTCGACGAGTCGAGGGCGACGTTGCCGGAGCCCTCGAAGAGGCTCCCGGTCCAGACAGTGGTCGATTCGCTCGTGTGGGCCATTGGTCCTCCTCGGTGAAAGCCTGAGATTTCAGACTAGCCGCGTACCGAGGCCGGCGTCAGGCCCAGGCAGAGGAATCGGGACGCGTTCAAGCGGTCTGACGGATGACGCGCGCGCGCACGAGCAGCAGGTAGAGCTGGCATCCGAGGCACAGGCCGAAGGCGGCGTTGAGGAACGCCGCGACGAAGGCGAACGCAGCGGCGATCGGCACCGCGATCGCGACGCCGAACGCGCCGAGGATGACGCCGACGATCGTGACGATGAAGCCCACGAGTTGTGCGAACGTCGGCGGGCGCGGGTCTTCGAGTTCGGTCGGCGGCGCGAGACGCGGGCGCACGAAGGTGCGGAAGATCCAGCTGTACGGCGAGCGGGCGACGCCCGCGGCGGCCGACCACAGGAAGAGCACGGCGATCACGGTGAGGAGGATCCAGGCCGCGAGCGCGGCACCCGCGAAGCCGAGCACCACGTCGACGAGGAGCAGAACGGCGGTGATGCCGGCCGCGAAGCGCGGGCCGCGGGGATCGATGCCGCGAGGGGCGTCAGATGAGGACATGGTCGCTCCCGGTGAGTCGGTCGAGGAGGGCGGTGAGTTCGGCTTGACGGGGGACGCCGCCGATCCTCGCGATACTCGTGCCTGATCTATCGAGGACGAGCGTCGTGGGGGTCTGGAGGACGCTGAAGCGGTCGGCGAGCTTCGCGTCGTGCGTGAGGTCGATCTCGACGTGACGGACGCCGTCGTACCGGCCGGCCAATTCGCCGAGGCTTCGGGCGGTGCCCGGGCAGCGGCTGCAGTACTCGGTCGAGAACTGCACGAGCGTCGCCTCGCCGAGGGCGCGGGGATCGAGGCCGAGGTCGAGCGCGTCGCGCCCCGAGGCATCCGCCCGGCTCGTCGCCGGAGCCGTCACGGTGACGTGACCCTGCCGTGCGCGGAACCAGAACCCGGCGCCCGTCGCGACCGCGACGAGCGCGGCGGCGGCAGCGGCGGCGAAGATCCAGTTCACAGGGGAAACGGTAGGACGATCGGATGCCTCGCGCGCGAGTGTGACGGGACGTGACGAACGAGGCCAGGGGGAGACATCCGCCCTCAGCGATCCTCGCCCGCGATGTCGGGGGCGCCCGTTAGCATCGATGACGTGAGCCAGACGATCGCGACACCGTACGAAGACCTCCTTCGCGACACCCTCGCGAACGGCGTGCACAAAGACGACCGCACGGGCACGGGCACGACGAGCGTCTTCGGCCGGCAATTGCGGTTCGACCTCTCGCAGGGGTTCCCGCTCGTCACGACCAAGCGCGTGCACTTCAAGTCGGTCGCCTACGAACTCTTGTGGTTCCTCCGCGGCGAGTCGAACGTGTCGTGGCTGCGAGAGCACGGGGTGTCGATCTGGGACGAATGGGCCGATGAGGCGGGCGAACTCGGTCCCGTCTACGGCGTCCAGTGGCGGTCGTGGCCCACCGCCTCGGGCGAGACGATCGACCAGATCGCCGACGTCGTCGAGCAGATCAAGACGAACCCCGACTCGCGCCGCCTCATCGTGTCGGCGTGGAACCCGGCCGACATCCCCGACATGGCGCTCGCGCCGTGCCACGCGCTCTTCCAGTTCTACGTCGCAGACGGCAAGCTCAGCTGCCAGCTCTACCAGCGCAGCGCCGACCTCTTCCTCGGCGTGCCGTTCAACATCGCCTCGTACGCGCTCCTCACCCTCATGGTCGCCCAACAGACCGGCCTCGAGCCCGGCGACTTCGTCTGGACGGGCGGCGACTGCCACATCTACGACAACCACCGCGAGCAGGTCGAGGAGCAGCTCTCGCGCGAGCCGTTCGCGCCGCCGACGCTGTCCCTCGCACGCACGCCCGCCTCGATCTTCGACTACGAGTACGACGACTTCGTCGTGCACGACTACGAGCACCACCCCGCGATCCGCGCGGCCGTCGCGGTGTGATCGGACTCATCTGGGCCCAGGCGCAGGGCGGCGTCATCGGCGCGGGCGGCGTCATGCCGTGGCACCTGCCCGAAGACCTCGCCCACTTCAAGCGCGTCACCCTCGGCTCGCCCGTCGTCATGGGGCGGCGCACGTGGGAGTCGATCCCCGAGCGCTTCCGGCCGCTGCGCGGGCGGCGGAACATCGTCGTCACCCGACAGGAGTCATGGGCCGGCTCGGCTGAGGCCGCGGGCGCGGAGCGCGCCGGATCGGTCGAGGAAGCGCTCGCGCTCGCGCAGGCGGGCGAGCACGGAGCATCCGAGTCGCTCGAGACATCCGTCTGGATCATGGGCGGCGGCGACCTCTACCGACAGACCCTCGCCCTCGCCGACCGGCTCGAGGTCACCGAACTCGACCTCGCCGTCGACGGCGACACCCACGCGCCTGACATCGACGGCACCTGGCGGCTCGTCGCGGCCGACCCGGCCGACGGGTGGCACACGTCGGCGGGAGGCATCCGCCACCGCTTTCTCAGCTACGCGCGCTGAGCGCGCTCGCGTCCCGCTCGCAGAGTCCGCACACCGCGTAGGAGAATTCGGGCGCCACACCGGTGGCATCCGGCCTGCACCAGAAGATTTCCTACGTGGTGCAGTCGGCGCAGGACCGGTCCTCCACAGATCATTCGTTCGAGTCCATCACCACGGATGTCTCGAGGCCGGAACTCTCGGCACGCATCCGGCCGCAGGCTCGCTCCATGCACCATCCGCCACACCTCGTCCACCGCGCGTGCGCCGATCTCGGCGGTGTTGCGACCGCGCGCGAACTCGACGCCTACGGAGTAGGGAGGCGCGACCTGCGGCGAGCGCTCGATGCGGGTACCGTCATCCGACTCCGGATCGGCGTCTACGCAGTGCCGGAGACGCCGCGGTCGGTCGCCGAGGCGATTCGACATGGCGGTGTCGTCGGATGCATCGACGTCGCCGAGTTGCACGGTCTGTGGATGCTTCGCCCCGACGACGGCCGCGCCCACGTGTCGATGCCGCCGAACGGGCGCAGTCGCCCACATGAGGGATGCGTGTGCATCCTGCACTGGAGTGCGCGTCCGAACGCGAGCGCACAGGTGTCGATCGAGATCGCGCTCGCGCAGATCCTCGGATGTCTCGGAGCGGAGAAGTTCTTCGTGTGCCTCGAGTCCGCCCTGCGAAAGCGATTGCTCGATCGGCGCGCCCTGACCCGCTTGAGGGCCGCGATCCCCGCTCCGCATCGGGCCCTCGTCGATGACGCGAGGTGGAACGCCGACAGCGGCCTCGAGTCGCTCCTGCGATTCCGCTTGCGCGCACTCGGCATCGCACTCCGTTCGCAGGTCGAGATCCCCGGCGTCGGAAGAGTCGACTTCGTGCTCGGCGACCGGCTCATCCTCGAGGTCGACGGTCGCGAGAACCACGACGGGCCTTCGAACCGGCACAAGGACCTCGTCCGCGACGCTGCGGCGGCCGCCCTCGGGTTTCGGACGCTGCGGTTCGACTATGCCCTCGTCGTACACGACTGGCAGCTCGTCGAGTCTGCGATCCTCGCATGCGTCGAATCGGGCGCTCACCTGAGCCCACGGCGCTGAGCGCCGATGCCCGGCTGCGAGCAGGCGCAAAAGGCCGCGCCGACGTGTGTGTGCACGGCATAGGAGATTTCCAACGGCGCGCCTTGGCCGGCCAGCGCGTCGGTCGAGATCTCCTACGCCGTGAGCGGGTGCGGGTGCGGGTGCGGGTGCGGGTGCGGGTGCGGGTGCGGGTGCGGGTGCGGGTGCGGGTGCGTGAGTGGGTGCGGGTGCGGAGGCGGGCGGAACGGCCCGGGCCCACACCCCGCACGCGCACCACCCTCGAACCGATAGCCTGGAGGGCGTGACTCAAGAGAACCCCTTCGGACAAGTGCTCGTCGCGCTCGTCACGCCCATGACGGCGGACGGCGAGGTCGATTGGCCCGGGGTCGAGAAGCACATCGACGACGTGGTCTCGGCGGGAGCCGACGGCATCGTCGTCACGGGCACCACGGGGGAGACGTCGACCCTCACCGACCCCGAGAAGCTGCGGCTCGTCGAGATCGGCAAGGACGTCGCAGCGGGCCGGGCGAAGATCATCACGGGCGGCGGCTCGAACGAGACCGCGCACGCGATCGAGCTCTACAAGGCGAGCGAGAAGGCCGGCGCCGACGGCATCATGATCGTCACGCCGTACTACAACAAGCCGACGCAGGCGGGCATCCTCACGCACTTCCGGCTCGTCGCGGACGCGACCGACCTGCCCGTCATCCTCTACGACATCCCGGGCCGCACGGGCGTGCCGATCAAGTACGAGACGATCCTGCGGCTCGCCAAGCACCCGAACATCCTCGCCATCAAAGACGCCAAGGGCGACTTCAGCGAGGTCAGCCGGGTGCTGAACCAGACCGACCTCATGTACTTCTCGGGCGACGACTCGAACGTGCTCCCGCACCTCTCGATCGGCGCCGTCGGCCTCATCGGCGTGACGGCGAACATCGCGCCGGCGCCGTACCGCACGATCGTCGACGCCGTGAACGCGGGCGACCTGAAGACGGCGACGGCCGAGCACCGCAGGCTCGAGCCGCTCGTCCGCGCGACGATGACGCACGTGCCGGGCACGGTCGCGGCGAAGTACATCCTCCACGGACTCGGCCGCATCGGCAGCCCGCGAGTGCGCCTGCCGCTCGTCGGCCCCGAAGAGTGGGAGGCCGCGCTCATCGAAGACGAGCTCGACCTCGTCCAGGGCGTCCAGGGCGTCGACTTCCACAACTTCCGCCCCGACCGCAACGCCGCCGCGGGCGGCGCGCTGCCGAAGGTGGCGGGCACCACGCGCTGACGCGCACGCGCGAGTCGCCCACGGGCGGCGCGCGCCACGAGACATCCGCGATCACCGTGATCGCACCAATTGCACATCGATTCAACGAGGGGGGCCAATGCCCGACATCGTCCATGATCCCGCGCCGCTTGCGGCGGGGACGCTTCGCATCATCCCGATCGGCGGCCTGGGGGAGGTCGGCCGCAACATGACGAGCTTCGAGCTCGACGGCAAGATCCTCATCGTCGACTGCGGCGTCCTCTTCCCTGAAGAGCACCAGCCGGGCGTCGACCTGATCCTGCCCGATTTCGGGTTCTTGAAGTCCCGCCTCGACGATGTCGTGGGCGTCGTGCTCACGCACGGCCACGAAGACCACATCGGCGCCGTGCCCTACCTCTTGAAGCTCCGCGGGGACATCCCACTCATCGGCTCGACGCTCACGCTCGCGCTCGTCGAGGCGAAGCTCAAGGAGCACCGCATCCAGCCGTACAGCCTCACGGTCGCCGAGGGCCAGAAGGAGCAGCTCGGCCCGTTCGACCTCGAGTTCGTCGCGGTCAACCACTCGATCCCCGACGCGCTCGCGGTCGCGATCAAGACGCGTGCGGGCACGGTGCTCGCGACGGGCGACTTCAAGATGGACCAGCTGCCGCTCGACGGTCGCCTCACCGACCTGCGCGAGTTCGCGCGGCTCGGCGAGGAGGGCGTCGACGTGTTCATGGTCGATTCGACGAACGCGGATGTCCCGGGCTTCACGCCGCTCGAGCGCGACATCGGGCCGGTGCTCGACCAGGTGATCTCGCGCGCGAAGAAGAAGGTCGTCGTCGCGAGCTTCTCGAGCCACGTGCACCGCGTGCAGCAGGTGCTCGACGCTGCCCACGCGAACGGACGACGGGTCGCGCTCCTCGGCCGCAGCATGGTGCGCAACATGACGATCGCCGAAGACCTGGGGTACCTCCGAGTGCCCGAGGGGGTGCTCGTCGACTACAAGAAGGCGGGCGACATCCCCGACGACCGCATCGTCTACATGTCGACGGGGTCGCAGGGCGAGCCCATGGCGGTGCTCAGCCGCATGGCGAACCGCGACCACCAGATCGAGGTCGGCGAGGGCGACACGGTCATCCTCGCGTCGAGCCTCATCCCGGGCAACGAGAACGCCGTGTACCGCGTGATCGACGGGCTGACGAAGCTCGGCGCGAACGTCGTGCACAAGGGCAACGCGAAGGTGCACGTCTCTGGTCACGCGGCCGCGGGCGAGCTGCTCTACTGCTACAACATCCTGAAGCCGAACAACGTGCTCCCGATCCACGGCGAGTACCGCCATCTCGTCGCGAACGCGAAGCTCGCGCGCGACACGGGCATCCACGAGGAGCACACGTTCATCGGCGAGAACGGCACGGTCTTCGATCTGAAAGACGGATACCTCCACGTCGCGGGTCAGCTCGACCTCGGCTTCGTCTACGTCGACGGGTCGACGGTCGGCGAGATCACCGACGCCGACCTCAAAGACCGCCGGATACTCGCGGAAGAGGGGTTCATCTCGGTCATCGTCGTCGTCGACGCGAACACGGGGCACGTCATCTCGGGCCCCGAGATCCACGCACGCGGCTTCGCCGAAGACGACGCCGTGTTCGACGACGTCAAGCCGAAGATCATCGCGGCGCTCGCCGACGCCGCCCGCGAGGGCGTGCGCGATCAGCACGCGCTGCAGCAGCTCATCCGCCGCACGCTCGGCACGTGGGTGAACCGGCGGCTGCGCCGGCGGCCGATGCTCGTGCCCCTCGTCATCGAGGCGTAGCGAAGAAGATCATGACGGATGCCCCGGGGTCGACCCCGGGCGTCCGTCGTCTCCGGGGCATCCCGGATTCATCCCGAGGACCATTCCCTCCGCATCCCCGCGCGCATAGGGTGACTCCGACGCCCGACCCCACCTCGACCGGGCGACCCGACGAAGGAGTGCCGTGGGCGTCTGGCGCAAGTGGATCTTCCCGATCATCCGCATCCTGCTCGTGGCGGTCATCGCCGCGGCGCTCGGCAAGCTCGCGTTCTTCCCCGATGTCGCGGGGCCCGAGGCCGACGCGCTCGTGCCGACGGGCACGGTGACCGAGCCCGAGGTGCCCGTGACGAAGGGCACGATCGCGAATGAGGTGATCCTCGCGGGAACGGTCAACGCCGATGCGTCGGTGCCGGTCAAGGCGACGGGCACTGGCACGGTCGACGAGGTGTTCTTCGCGGTCGGCGCGACGGTCGGCGCGGGCGACAAGCTCTTCGACATCAAGGTGCCGAACGAGGTCGAGCCGGTCGAGTCCGTCGGGCCTGACGGGGTGCCCGTCGTGACGGTGCCGAAGCAGACGTTCCGGTACGAGAAGGTGCTCGCGCCGGCGGCGGGCGTGCTGAGCGCGCTCGACGTGATCCCGGGGCAGCCGGTCTCGACGGGGGAGGTCGCGGGGCAGGTCGCTCCTCCGAGCTTCAACGTGTCGGCGACCCTCAGCCCGGGGCAGCAGTATCGGCTCACGAGCGCGCCCACGGAGGCGCTCGTGACGATCTCGGGCGGGCCGGCGCCGTTCACATGCGGTGGGCTCACGATCACGACGCCGCTCTCGGGCGCCGGGGCGGGCGGGGAGCGCCCGGCGCCCCGACTGGTGTCGGCGATGCGGGAGCGGGCGGCGGCACGACGGTGCACTGCAACGTGCCGGGCGACGTACGCGTGTTCGCGGGACTCGCGGCACAGGTGAAGATCTCGGCGGGCAGCGCCGACGGCGTGCTCGTGGTTCCGATCACGGCGGTCGAGGGCGGTGCCGAGAGCGGCGTCGTCTGGAAGGTCGTGAACGGCGAGCGCACTGAGCAGCCCGTGAAGCTCGGCCTGACCGACGGTACGAACGTCGAGGTGCTCGAGGGGCTCGCCGAGGGCGACAGCATCCTGCAGTTCGTGCCGGGCGCGCCGGGGTCGGTCGCGCAGGAGGGGTGCGTGTCGATGGGCGACGGCAGCATGGTGTGCGGGACGCTCGCGCGATGAGGCTCGTCGAAGCCAGGGGAGTCGGCCGCCGGGTCGAACTGCCCGACGGCGCACCGCTCACGATCCTCTCGGGCGTCGATCTCGACGTCGACGAGGGCGACCGGGTGTCGATCGTCGGCCGTTCGGGGTCGGGCAAGTCGACCCTGCTGAATCTGCTCGGACTTCTCGACGTGCCGACCGAGGGCACGCTCTCGTGCCTCGGGCACGATGTCCGCAGGCTCGGGTCGGGCGGGCGCGATCGCCTCCGGGGGAGCGAGATCGGGTTCGTGTTCCAGCAGTTCAACCTGCTGCCCGGGCGCACGGCGCTGCAGAACGTGCAGGCGCCGCTCCTCTACTCGGGCGGGCGCGAGTTCTGGCGGCGTGAGCGCATCGCGGCCGAGATGCTCGAACGCGTCGGGCTCGGCGCGCGCCTCGCGGCCAAGCCTGAGCGGCTCTCGGGCGGCGAGCAGCAGCGCGTTGCGATCGCCCGCGCGCTCGTGCGGAAGCCCCGGCTCATCCTCGCCGACGAGCCCACGGGCGCGCTCGACCTCGAGACCGGCGCCGAGGTCATGTCGCTCATCGAGTCGGTCGCCGACGAGACGGGTGCGGCGCTCGTCACGATCACGCACGACCTTGCGATCGCGGCGCGGTCGAACCGGCACTTCCGGTTGGTCGCGGGACGTCTGGAAGAGACGGATGACTCGGCCGAGACATCCGGGGTCGCGCGCGCCGCGCGCTCGACGGCCGACGATTCGCTCGAAGCCGACGACCTCGAAACCGAGGCCGTCGCATGATCGGGTGGCTCGCCCGAACGGGCACGGGAATGGTGTCGACGGTCGTCGAGGCGCTCGAAGAACTCCGCATCCACAAGGGTCGCGTGCTCCTCTCGCTCATCGGCGTCGCGGTCGCCGTGTGCGCGCTCGCGACGGTCGTCGCGGCGGGCGCGATCGCCGAGCAGGCCGGACGCGAACTGCAGGAGCGCGGGGGAGGACGCCCCGCGACCGTGCAGTACAGTCTCAACTCGCCGACGGGGATGCTCGACCCGGCCGTCGCGGGCGCGGCCTGGGAGACCGCGCTCGCGCGCCACGAGATCTCGTACGCGACGCGCAACGGCTGGGGCACGATCACCGTGCAGTTCGCCGACGGCGCCGTGCCCGTGAACCTGCAGGTCGTCGACCCCGACTACGGCGTCATCCACCGCGTCGAAGTCGAGGAAGGTGCGTGGTTCACCGACCGCGACGCCGACCGGCTCGCGCCCGCCCTCGTCGTCAACGAAGCCTTCTGGGACCGCCTCGGCAGGCCCGCGCTCTCGACGCATCCGACCGTGCAGGTCATCGGCGCGCATCCCGTGACTGGCGTGATCACGGGGGTCACGCCGAAGCAGAGCGAGTGGGACACCCAGCCGTCGGCGTTCCTGCTCGCCGACGCCTACTTCGCGCTGCAGCCCGAGAACCCCGATCCGATGATGGGCGCCTTCGCGCCGATGTACGAGGTGTGGATCCCGCAGGAGAGCGCCGGCGAACTCCTCGAGTCATTCAGGCAGACGCTCATCACGGAGCTCGGCGAGGGCGCGACGGTCGACGGCTGGCGCACCGACTACGCGCAGATGGACGGCGACCCGTACCTGCCGATCAAGCTCGTGATCGGGGGCGTCGCGGTCGTGATCCTCCTGCTCGGCGCGCTCGGGCTCCTCACGGTCGCGCTCGTGACCGTGAGGGCGCGCATCCGTGAGATCGGCATCCGCCGCTCGTTCGGGGCGTCGGCGGGCCGGGTGTTCTTCTCGGTGCTCATGGAGACCGTCGTCGGCACGTTCGTCGCGGGCGTCGTCGGGGTGGGCGTCTCGATCGCGCTCATCCGGAGTCCGCTCATGGGCATGGTCATGGGCGGCGTCGAGGTGCAAGACCTCCCGGGCTTCCCCATGGAAGCGGCGGTCGTCGGCATTGTCGCGGCCGTCGCGGTCGGCGCGCTCGCGGGGCTCCTGCCCGCGCTCGCCGCGGTGCGCGTCAAGGTCATCGACGCGATCCGGTTCTGATCGAACCCCTGGTAACACGGCTGAAACAGCGACCGCGTAGCATCCCGCCATGGCGGCCTTCACGATCCGCCCGGCCACTTCGAGCGACGGGGTCTTCCTCGCCGACATGGTGGTCGAGGCGGCGAACTGGCGGGACGGGATCAACCGGCCCCGGCCGACGGTGCTCGCCGACCCGGTCTACAAGAATTACATCTCGGGGTGGCAGCGGCCATCCGATTCGGGCGTCGTCGCGGTCGACGAAGACGCACGGCCGATCGGCGCGGCCTGGTATCGCCTGTTCCCGCAGAACGTGCAGGCCCACGGGTTCGTCGCGACGGGGGTGCCCGAGCTCATCATCGGCGTGCGGCCGCTCTGGCGGGCACAGGGCGTCGGGCGAGCACTCATGGAAGAGCTCATGGATGCCGCGCGGCGGGCCGGATTCGCACGGCTCGCCCTGAGCGTCGAGCACGGGAACTACGCGACCGCGCTCTACCGCTCGGAGGGGTTCTCGGTCGTCGAGTCGCGCGTCGGGCGCGACACGATGGTGCGGCGACTCGTCTGACACCTGCGAAACCGCGTGCGCACCGTGTTCGCTGACACTCGCGGGCGCCTCCCGGCCCGTGTCGGCCCCCGGCCGTAACGTTCTTCCTATGGCAACGGGCACCAGATCGAACAAGCGTGCCCCCGGCACGAGTGCCCGGGGCGCATCGGCGACCGCGCCGACGAAGAAGCTGCCGGCCACGCGCGCGGCGAAGCCAGCGGCGTCGAGCGCTGCGAGCGACAAACCTCCCGTCGTCGTGCGCGCGTGGATGGGTCTCGCCCACCTCACGGGCGGCGCCGCACGCGCGCTCGGGCCAGAGACCCTGCAGAAGGAGGAGCGCCGCGACGGCCTCCCGTTCTTCCTCGTGCTGCTCGCGATCGCGGGCGCGGTCGTCGAGTGGTTCTACATCAACGAGCCCGTCGCGCAGCAGTTCGACGCGTGGACGTTCGGGCTCCTCTTCGGGCGTCTCGCGTTCGCGCTGCCCGTGATCATGCTGCTCTTCGCGGTCTGGCTCTTCCGCCACCCGAGCTCGGTGCACGACAACACGCGTATCGGCATCGGGCTCGCGCTCCTGCTCGTGACGGTCTCGGCGCTCTGCCATCTCTTCGGCGGGCAGCCGGCCCCGAGCGAGGGCATGCCCGTGCTGGCGCGCGCGGGCGGCGTGCTCGGGTGGATGCTCGCCCAGCCGCTCGTGTTCCTCATCACCCCGTGGGGCGCGGGCGTCGTGCTCGTGCTGCTCGCGGTGCTGTCGCTCCTCATCATGACGAAGACCCCGCCGAACCGCATCGGCCGGCGCTTCCGTGAGCTGTACGAGTGGCTGTTCGGCGCGATCGACGACGGTGAAAGGGCGGATGCCTCCGAGCCCGCGCCGAAGGCCAAGCGAGCCCGCGAGCGTGCGAAGCAGGTCGAGCTCGACGGCATCGACGCACTCGGGGCCGACGGGGAGGGCGATGCGCCGGTCGGGCTCCTGCCCTGGTGGAGGCGCAACTCGTCGAACCGTGAGGAAGACCCCGACTACACGCCTGCCGGCGAGAAGGGTCTCACCGACGTGTTCGGGCCGGGCTCGGCCGACGGCAGCTTCGAGTCGGCGCTCGAGGGCGTCGTCGACCACACGGTCGTCGAGCGGCCGGCAGACCCCTACGGCACCGAGGTCCTCGACGACCTCGCGCGCGCCGAGTCGGCGCTGCAGGGCTTCGGCGGCGGGTACCCGCACGGGTCGACCGGGCTTCGGGGCGACGATCCCGGGGCGACCGGGGTGCTCGCGGGGCTCGAGAGCTCTGGGGCCGAGGGGTCGGTCAGCGGCGCGGGTGCAGGTGCCGGTGCCGCGGGCGGCGCAGCCGCCGCTGCAGGCGCCCTCGCAACCGCGGCGTCAGGTGAGGCATCCGACGCCTTCGCTCCCGACGCGGCACCCGAACCCGACCGCCCGTACCACCTGCCGTCGGCGTCGACGCTCGCCGCGGGCGCGCCCGCGAAGTCGCGTTCGGCCGCGAACGACGAAGTCGTCCGTCAGATCACGGGTGTGCTCGAGCAGTTCGGCGTCGACGCGAGGGTCACGGGCTTCTCGCGCGGCCCGACGGTCACGCAGTACGAGATCGAGCTCGGGCCGGGCGTCAAGGTCGAGCGCGTCACTGCGCTCTCGAAGAACCTGTCGTACGCCGTGGCATCCAATGAAGTGCGCATCCTCTCGCCGATCCCCGGCAAGAGCGCCATCGGCGTCGAGATCCCGAACGCCGACCGCGAGATCGTGACCCTCGGCGACGTGCTGCGCTCGGGCGCGGCCATGGGCGCCAAGCATCCCATGACGATCGGCGTCGGCAAAGACGTCGGCGGCGGGTACGTCGTCGCGAACCTCGCGAAGATGCCGCACCTCCTCGTCGCGGGCTCGACGGGCTCGGGCAAGTCGAGCTTCGTGAACTCGATGATCACGAGCCTCCTCATGCGCGCCAAGCCGTCGGAAGTGCGCATGGTCCTCATCGACCCCAAGCGCGTCGAGCTCGCTCCGTACGGGGGAGTCCCGCATCTCATCACGCCCATCATCACGAACCCCAAGAAGGCGGCCGAGGCGCTGCAGTGGGTCGTGAAGGAGATGGACATGCGCTACGACGACCTCGCGTCGTTCGGCTTCCGCCACATCGACGACTTCAACAAGGCCGTCGTGAACAACGAGATCGTCCTGCCCGCGGGTTCCGAACGCAAGCTCAAGCCGTACCCGTATCTCCTCGTCGTCGTCGACGAGCTCGCCGACCTCATGATGGTCGCGCCGCGCGACGTCGAGGACTCGATCGTGCGCATCACGCAGCTCGCGCGCGCATCGGGCATCCATCTCGTGCTCGCGACGCAGCGCCCCTCGGTCGACGTCGTCACGGGCCTCATCAAGGCCAACGTGCCGTCGCGCCTCGCGTTCGCGGTGACGAGCGTCACCGATTCGCGCGTCATCCTCGACCAGCCCGGTGCCGACAAACTCATCGGCCAGGGCGACGGGCTCTTCCTCCCGATGGGCGCCTCCAAGCCCATCCGCGTGCAGGGCGCGTGGGTCGCCGAGAGCGAGATCGAGCGTGTCGTCACACACGTCACGCGGCAGGCTCGGCCGGAATACCGGGCGGATGTCGCGGCCGCCGTCGAGCGGAAAGAGATCGATTCCGACATCGGCGACGACCTCGAACTGCTGCTCGCCGCCGCAGAGCTCGTCGTGTCGAGTCAGTTCGGGTCGACGTCGATGCTGCAGCGGAAGCTCCGCGTCGGCTTCGCGAAGGCCGGCCGCCTCATGGACCTCCTGGAGTCGCGCGAGATCGTCGGCCCCTCCGAGGGTTCGAAGGCGCGCGACGTGCTCGTGACGGTCGAGCAGTTGCCGGGCGTGCTCGCGCGGCTCCGCGGCGAGGAGCCCGCGGGGCCGCCCTCGGCCGCACCTTCGGTGCCTGTGGCGCCCGCGCCTGTGCCGCAGCCGACCGCGCTGCAGCCCACACCCGCCGACGACGGCTGGGGCGTCGACGACCGCTACGCCGACGACCCCGTCGGCCGAATCCCCGAGGGTCTCGAAGAGGTCGAAGGTGACGACGACGAAGACGCCTGGGGACTCACCGGGCGCGACTGAATCGACTCCGGTGCGCGGCCGGGCGCGCCGCTAGGCTGTCGGCATGACCTCACCCGCGGCGACTCCGGCGCGCTCGTCGAACTGGAATCTGCCGAACGCGATCACGATCGTGCGGATCATCCTCGCACCGGTGTTCTTCTGGCTGCTGTTCGCCGACGACGGGCGCGGTGGCGTGCTGCGGTGGGTCGCGACCGCCCTCTTCGTCATCGCGATCTCGACCGACTGGGTCGACGGGCACCTGGCCCGCAGCCGCGGGCAGATCACCGACCTCGGCAAGATCCTCGACCCGATCGCCGACAAGCTCCTCACGAGCGGGGCGCTCGTGTGCCTCTCGATCCTCGGCGAGGTGCCGTGGTGGGTGACGGGCCTCATCGTCCTGCGCGAGGTCGGCATCACGATCTGGCGCTTCGTCGAACTGGGTCGCGGCAACGTCGTGCCGGCGTCGTCGGGCGGCAAGCTCAAGACGGTCGTGCAATCGGTCGCGATCTCGTTCGCGCTCGCGCCGCTGCCGGTGCTCCTCGGCGAGTGGATGGCGTGGGTGAACGCCGTGCTCATCGCCCTCGCGCTCCTCCTCACGGTGTGGTCGGGGCTTCTGTACGTTCGCGACGCGGTGCGGCTCGCGCGCGAGCGGCACGCCTGAGAGACATCCGGATGTCTCGCGCCGACGCCGACGCCGCGGCCGACCTGCACGTGCTCGCGGCCGCGCTCGTCGGTCGGCTCGCCGAGCGCAGGCTCACGCTGGCAGTGGCCGAGTCGCTCACAGGCGGACTCGTCGCCGCGACGATCGTCGGCGTGCCCGGGGCATCCGAGGTCCTGAACGGCGGCATCGTCGCGTACGCGACGCCGCTGAAGCGCGACCTGCTGGGGGTCGACGCGGCGCTCCTCGCGGAGCGAGGCGCCGTCGACGCCGAGGTCGCGCGGCAGATGGCCGACGGCGTGCGGCGCGCGTGCGCGGTCGACGGGCGGCCCGCCGACGTCGGTCTCGCGACGACGGGAGTGGCCGGCCCCGACCCGCAGGACGGCCATGCGCCGGGCACCGTGCACGTCGCGGTGCGCGTCGGCGAGGCATCCGAAGCCGTCGAACTCTCGCTCGTCGGAGGTCGCGCCGAGATCCGAGAAGCCGCCGTGCGCGCTGTGATCTCCCTGTGTCTCCGGGTCGTCGACTGAGGCGAGCACGTGCCGAGCGCGCGGCATCGCGTCACGCGCGACGCGCTTCGGAACGCCGACACGTCGCTCGAAGTCGGGCGGAATACGTTTTGTGAACACGCTGTTACAGCACTCGGGTTCACACGGAAACCCCAGTGTGATTGGCTTAGTGTCGAGGCACCGGGGAGAGGGGATACACTGTCCCCCCGGCCAGAGAGATGAAGGAGGTTCCGATGGTTCTTGTCCGACAAGAGATCGGCGATGTGTTGCGGGACTTCCGACTTCAGAAGGGCCGCACCCTTCGTCAGGTGGCGAGCAAGGCGAGTGTCGCCCTCGGCTACCTGAGCGAAGTGGAGCGCGGTCAGAAGGAGGCCTCGAGCGAGATCCTCGCTTCGGTGGCCGACGCCCTCGATACGCCCATCTCGGTGATCATGCATGAGGTCGGCGACCGCATCGCCGTTCTCGAGGGCCTCGCGCCCGTCGTGCCCGACAGCCTGCCCGACGACCTCGTGGCGGAGTTCGAGCCCGACATGATGGTCCGCTGACGCACGACGTCACCGCATACAAACTGTCGCATCGGCCGGTCTTCGGACCGGCCGATGCCATGTCCGGAAGGTTCGCGTGAAGCTCAGCGAGTTCCAGCTCGCCGTCGATGACGAGTTCGGCGCGGGGTACGCGAGCGTGCTGCTGCAAGATCTCGTGCTCGAGGCAGTCGGCGGGCGCACGGCCCGCGAGGCGCTCGCGGCGGGCGTCCCGCCGCGCGAGGTGTGGCTCGCGCTCTGCGAGGCGACGGATGTCCCGCCCGCCCGCCGGCACGGCGTCGGGCAGCGCGAGCCGCGCTGACCGGACGCGGGGGTGCTGCGCGCTGTCGCGTGTGCGAATCCCGCGCGACACGCGGGCGCGTCGCGTCGAAGATCTGTTCGAGAACGGCGTAGGCTCCTCCACAGCGGAGGTTTCGAACATCCCCTCCACATTCCAAGGCCCCGGCCGAGTGGATGTCGGTGGTCGACCATACGGTCGGATGCGTCGGAACACCCGCGAACGCCTTGTCGCGAGACGTGCCGGCCCATGACCAACGAGGTTGCGGCCGACGTGGAACGACAGTCGATAGGCAGCAGCACTCAACCAACGAAGGAGCCACCGATGCCCTCTCCCGCAGACCGCGAGAAAGCCCTCGAAACCGCACTCGCCCAGATCGACCGCCAGTTCGGCAAGGGCTCGGTGATGCGCCTCGGCAGTGAAGAGCGCGCGCCCGTCGAGATCATCCCCACCGGGTCGATCGCCCTCGACGTCGCCCTCGGCGTCGGCGGCCTCCCGCGAGGCCGCATCGTCGAGATCTACGGCCCAGAGTCCTCGGGCAAGACCACGTTGACGCTCCACGCGATCGCCAACGTGCAGCGCGCCGGCGGCATCGCCGCGTTCATCGACGCCGAGCACGCACTCGACCCCGACTACGCGAAGAAGCTCGGCGTCGACATCGACTCGCTGCTCGTGTCGCAGCCCGACACCGGTGAGCAGGCGCTCGAGATCGCCGACATGCTCGTGCGATCGGGATCGATCGACCTCGTCGTCATCGACTCCGTCGCAGCCCTTGTGCCGCGCGCCGAGATCGAGGGCGAGATGGGCGACTCGCACGTCGGCCTCCAGGCCCGCCTCATGTCGCAGGCCCTCCGCAAGCTCACGGGCGGGCTCAACCAGACCAAGACGACGGCGATCTTCATCAACCAGCTCCGCGAGAAGATCGGCGTGTTCTTCGGTTCGCCCGAGACGACCGCGGGCGGCAAGGCGCTCAAGTTCTACGCGTCGGTGCGCCTCGACATCCGTCGCATCGAGACCCTGAAAGACGGCACCGAGGCCGTGGGCAACCGCACGCGCGTGAAGGTCGTGAAGAACAAGATGGCGCCGCCGTTCAAGCAGGCGGAGTTCGACATCCTGTTCGGCGTCGGCATCTCGCGCGAGGGTTCGCTCATCGACTACGGCGTCGACCAGGGCATCGTCAAGAAGTCGGGCGCCTGGTACACCTACGACGGCGACCAGCTCGGCCAGGGCAAAGAGAACGCCCGCAACTTCCTCATCAACAACCCCGACATCGCCGCCGACATCGAGCAGAAGATCCTCGTGAAGCTCGGCATCGGCGCCGCCGGGGCGGCGGGGGCCGCAGCACTGGGCGCGTCGAACGTCGAGTCGCTCGACGCGAAGCGCAAGGGCGCCTGACGGGCGCGAGCGGTACACGAACACACCGGAGCCGGGGGAGAGGCGCACGATGAGCGATTCCGACGCACGCGGGCGCCTCGCCCCCGTCTCGTACCTGCCGTGGGCGGTGCCGGGAGTCGACCCCGCCCGCGATATGCAGGCGAAGCTCAACTCGCAGGTCGTCGAGGCCGAGCGCGCGCGCGAGTCGATGGAACGGTTGATGCAGCAGTCGGGCGGGCGTTCGCCGTTCCGTGACGACCTGCCGCGATCCGCAGCAGGCGACGAACACGGCCGTGCCGTCGTGCGCGGCGGCCTGAGGTCGATCGACGGCGGGGCTCGGCGAGACGATGCGGCGAGCGAGGCCGGAGGCCGGTCCGCCCGAGCCGGAGGCAAGAGTTGGAGCGAGCTGGTCGACGCGGCTGCCGAGACCGAGACCGGCGCCGAGCGCGACGCCCGAATCGATCGGCTCGTCGTCTCGCGGCTTCGCCGGTCGTCGCTGTCGGTCGCCGAGGTGCGCGACGTGCTCGTCGAGCACGGGCTCGACGACGATGAGGTCGAAGAGTGGATCGAGCGCTACGAGCGGCTCGGCTATCTCGACGACGCGAAGCTCGCCGAGCACCTCGTGCACGTCCAGGTCACCCGCCGCGGGCGCGGCAGCGGAGCGATCCTCTCCGAGCTCACCCGCCGCGGCGTCGACGCCGGTGTCGCGCGTGCCGCGATCGACGCGCTCGACGGCGATGCCGAGCGCGACCAGGCGTTCGCGATCGCCGAGCGTCGGGCGCGGCAGCTGTCGGGTCTCGACCGAGCGACCGCCGAGCGGCGGCTCTCCGCGTTCCTGCAGCGCCGGGGGTACCCGCGCGGGCTCGTGCGCGAGATCGTGTCCGAGGTACTGTCCGGGGATCGCTCGTAGACTGGTGCGATCATGAGCACCATTCGAGAGGCCTCGCCCCGAGAGGCCGCCGCACTCGCGCCCGCCATCGATGACCTCGCCGTCGTCTCGAGTCCTCAGAGCACGCCCCGAACGTACGAGGTGCGCACGTTCGGGTGTCAGATGAACGTCCACGACTCCGAGCGGTTGTCTGGGTCGCTCGAGGCCGCCGGGTACGTGCCGGCGAACGGCGCCGAGCCCGACGTCGTCGTCATCAACACGTGCGCCGTCCGCGAGAACGCCGACAACAAGCTCTACGGCAACCTCGGCCACCTCGCGGGCGTCAAGCGCCGCCACGAGGGCATGCAGATCGCCGTCGGCGGCTGCCTCGCCCAGAAGGACAAGAACGTCATCCTCGAGAAGGCGCCGTGGGTCGACGTCGTCTTCGGCACGCACAACATGGGGTCGCTGCCGAGCCTGCTCGAGCGCGCTCGTCACAACGAAGAGGCGCAGCTCGAGATCCTCGACGCGCTCGAGGTGTTCCCGTCGACGCTCCCGACCAAGCGCGACTCGACGTACAGCGGGTGGGTTTCGATCTCGGTCGGCTGCAACAACACCTGCACGTTCTGCATCGTGCCCTCGCTCCGCGGCAAAGAGAAGGACCGCCGCCCGGGCGAGATCCTCGCCGAGATCCAGGCGCTCGTCGACGACGGCGCCGTCGAGGTCACCCTCCTCGGCCAGAATGTGAACTCCTACGGCGTCGAATTCGGCGACCGCCAGGCGTTCGGCAAGCTTCTGCGGGCCGCGGGCCAGATCGAGGGCCTCGAGCGCATCCGCTTCACGAGCCCGCACCCCGCGGCCTTCACCGACGACGTCATCGACGCCATGGCAGAGACCCCCGCGGTCATGCCGCAGCTCCACATGCCGTTGCAGTCGGGCTCCGACCGGGTGCTGAAGGCCATGCGCCGCTCGTACCGCTCCGAGAAGTTCCTCGGCATCCTCGACCGCGTACGGGCGAAGATCCCGAACGCGGCGATCTCGACCGACATCATCGTCGGGTTCCCGGGCGAGACCGAGGAGGACTTCCAAGACACGCTCCGCGTCGTCGAGGCCGCGCGCTTCGCGTCGGCGTTCACGTTCCAGTACTCGATCCGTCCGGGTACGCCCGCGGCGACGATGCCCGACCAGCTTCCCAAAGAGGTCGTGCAGGAGCGCTACGAACGGCTCATCGCCCTGCAGGAGCGCATCTCCTGGGAGGAGAACCAGAAGCTCGTCGGCCGTGCCGTCGAGGTGCTCGTCGCGACTGGCGAGGGCAAGAAGGACTCCGAGACCCATCGACTCTCGGGTCGGGCCGAAGACAGCCGGCTCGTGCACTTCGAGGTGCCCGCTGGGTCCGAACTCCCGCGCCCCGGCGACGTCGTGTCCGTGACGATCACGCAGGCGGCTCCGTTCCACCTCATCGCCGACAGCGCCGACGGTGCGCCTCTCCGGGTCCGTCGCACGCGTGCCGGCGACGCGTGGGACCGCAACCAGGCCGAGAGCTGCGGCGTGCCCGCGGCGCCCCGAGAGGGGACGTCGAGCGTGGGCGGTCGTGTTTCGCTGGGGCTGCCGTCGATCCGGGTGTCGCGCGAACCGCTCATCGCTCCCGGTGTCGGCACGATGCCGATCTACGACCCGACCGACTCGCAGCGCTGACGTGACGTCGTCGCTCATCGCGATCGTCGGCGCGACGGGTACCGGCAAGTCCGAGTTCGCGCTCGACCTCGCCGAGTCGATCTCGAGCGGCGGGCGCGCCGTCGAGATCGTCAACGCCGACGCCATGCAGCTGTACCGCGGCATGGACATCGGCACGGCCAAGCTCTCGGAGTCGGAACGTCGGGGCATTCCGCATCGGATGCTCGATGTGCTCGACGTGACCGACGAGGCGTCGGCCGCTCGGTACCAGGCCGAGGCGCGAGCCGAGATCGAGCGCATTCAGGGCGCCGGGGGAGTCGCACTCCTCGTCGGCGGCTCGGGGCTGTACGTCTCGAGCGTCATCCACGACTTCCGCTTCCCGGGCACCGACGCGGGCATCCGTGCGCGCCTCGAACGCGAGCTCGACGAGCTCGGCCCGGGGCTGCTCCACGCGCGCTTGCGCAAGATCGACGCGCAGACGGCTGCGAGCGTCGACTCCGCCAACGGTCGGCGGATCGTGCGCGCTCTGGAGGTCATCGAGCTCACGGGTGAGCCGAAAGCGGCACGCCTTCCCGACGAGCCCGTACCGTGGCATCCGCATCGCATCGTGCATCTGCGCAGCGACCGCGCGACGCTCGTCGAACGCCTCGACCGGCGCGTCGAGCGCATGTGGACCGACGGGCTCGTCGACGAGGTCGCGGGGCTCGTCCCACTCGGCCTCGAGCAGGGCGTGACGGCGCGGAAGGCGATCGGGTACGCGCAAGCGCTCGCAGAGCTGCAGGGCCGGATGTCCCGCGCCGATGCCGTCGCGGAGACGCAGCAGCTCACCCGCGTGTATGCCAGACGGCAGGTGAGCTGGTTCAAGCGTTACCCCGACCAGGTCGTCGTCGACGCGACGGATGCGTCGGAGCGGGCGTCGGCGCTCGGCAGGGAGGCCGCGCTCGCGGCCGTAGACTGACCGGCATGCCGTTCGATCTGAGGTTCACCAAGGGGCAGGGCACTGGCAACGACTTCGTGCTCTTCAGCGACCCCGAGGGGGAGTCGCCGCTCACGCCCGCCCAGATCGCGGCGGTGTGCGACCGCCGGTTCGGCGTCGGGGGTGACGGCGTCATCCGCGCGGTGCGATCGGCGAATCTCGAGGCGGGCGCTGCGGCCCTGGCCGAAGATCCCGCGGCCGTGTGGTTCATGGACTACTGGAACGCCGACGGCACGGTCTCCGAGATGTGCGGCAACGGCATCCGCGTGTTTGTGACGTATCTGCTCGACCAGGGCCTTGCCGAACTGCCCGCGGGCGGGTGGCTCTCGATCGGCACGCGCGCGGGGGTCCGCCGTGTGCGCCGTGCACCGAACGGCTTCGAGGCCGACCTCGGCGTGTGGAAGCTCGCCGGAGGCGAGCCGCTCGTTCGCGCGAAAGAACTGCCGGTCGCGCGGCCCGGGCTCGGGATCGACGTCGGCAACCCCCATGTCGTCGTGGCGCTCGCCGACGAGGGCGAACTCGCAGGCCTCGACCTGTCGTACGTGCCCGTGCTCGAACCGGTCCCTGAGGCGGGCGCGAACGTCGAGTTCGTCGTGCCCGCCGAGCCGCTCGTCGAAGACGGCGTCGGACGCATCCGCATGCGCGTCCACGAGCGAGGCTCGGGCGAGACGCTCTCGTGCGGCACCGGTGCCGTGGCGTCGGCGCTCGCCGTGCGGTACTGGGCAGGGGTCGGCGCGCCCGACGACTGGCGTGTGCAGGTGCCCGGTGGGGTCGTCGGCGTTCGCATGGTCGACGAGGCCGACGGCGAGCACGCCTACCTCTCGGGCCCGGCCGAGCTCGTGTTCGACGGCGTGCTCAGCCTCGCCTGAGCGACTGAGCGGGTCAGGCGCTCAGTCGCGCGTGACCTCGAGCACGCGGAAGCCCTTCGACGAATCGGCGCGCGACACCTCGAACCCGTCGGCGAACTCCTCGGCGAGCCAGCGCTGCAAGGAGTCGGCGCCGAGGTGCTTCTGCACGACGAGCCAGGCCGTGCCGCCCGGCGCCAGTCGAGGGATCCACGTGCGGAGGAGCGTGTGCAGCACCTCCTTGCCGACCCGGATGGGCGGGTTCGACCAGATGGTCTGGAACTCGATGTCGGCCGGGATGTCTTCGGCGAGCACGGCTTTGACGCCGGGGAGCCCGAGCTTCTTCGCGTTGCGTCGCACGAGGTCGAGGGCGCGCTCGTTGACGTCGAGGGCCCACACCGAGGCATCCGGAGCCTTCATCGCCATTGTGAGCGCGACAGGACCCCAACCGGCGCCGAGATCGAGCAGATCGCCCGTCGCGGGCGGCTCGTCGACCGTTTCGAGGAGCACGCGCGTGCCGTCGTCGAGGTGCTCGGGGCTGAACACCGCTCGCGCCGTGACGACCTCGACCTCGCGGCCCGCGAGTCGCACGCGGATCTCGCGGAGACCCTCGGGTGCCGCGGGGCTCGACGAGAAGTAGTGCTCTTGGGTCATACCGGGAACCTATCCCAGGAAACCGAAGTAATCTTGATCGGATGAACGACGCCGAACTCGAGCCCACCGACGAAGCCGTCGAGCGCGTGCTCCGCGCCGGGGACACGCGTGCCGGCGTGACCCGTTTCGGCGCGTCCGACGCGACCTCCATCATGCAGAGCGAGTCGGATGCCTCGGTGTGGCCCTCGACCGACGGCGAACAGTTCGACCGTGAGGAGCGCGCGGCGCTCCGCCGCGTCAGCGGGCTGTCGACCGAGCTCGAAGACGTCACCGAGGTCGAGTACCGCCAGTTGCGGCTCGAGAACGTCGTGCTCATCGGCGTGTACTCGCAGGGCTCCCTCGACGACGCCGAGAACTCGTTGCGCGAACTGTCGGCCCTCGCCGAGACCGCGGGCGCGCGCGTGCTCGACGGAGTGCTCCAGCGTCGTCCGCACCCCGACCCCTCGACGTACCTCGGCCGCGGCAAGGTCGCCGAGCTCGCAGCGATCGTCGCTGCGCTCGGAGCCGACACGGTCGTCGCCGACACCGAACTCGCGCCGAGCCAGCGACGTGCTCTCGAAGACCAGGTGAAGGTCAAGGTCATCGACCGGACGGCCGTCATCCTCGACATCTTCAGCCAGCACGCCAAGAGTCGCGAGGGCAAGGCGCAGGTCGAGCTCGCGCAGCTCGAGTATCTCCTTCCGCGCCTGCGCGGCTGGGGCGAGTCGATGTCGCGCCAGGCCGGCGGTCAGGTCGGCGGCGCCGGTGCCGGCATGGGGTCGCGTGGTCCCGGTGAGACGAAGATCGAGCTCGACCGTCGTCGCATCCACAACCAGATGGCGAAGCTCCGCAAGCAGATCGCGGGCATGAAGCCCGCGCGCGAGGCCAAGCGCGCCAACCGCCGCCGCAATGCGGTGCCGTCGGTCGCGATCGCCGGGTACACGAACGCCGGCAAGTCGAGCCTGCTCAATCGCATCACGGGCGCGGGTGTGCTCGTCGAGAACGCGCTCTTCGCGACGCTCGACGCGACCGTTCGCCGCAACACGACGCCCGACGGGCGCGTCTACACGATCGCCGACACCGTCGGGTTCGTGCGGAACCTCCCGCACCAGCTCGTCGAGGCGTTCCGCTCGACGCTCGAAGAGGTCGGCGAGTCCGATCTCATCGTCCACGTCGTCGACGCCGCGCACCCAGACCCGGCCGGTCAGATCGCGACGGTTCGCGACGTCATCGGCGAAGTCGGTGCACGCGACATCCCTGAGCTCGTCGTCTTCAACAAGGCCGACCTCGTGACGCCCGAAGAGCGCCTCGTGCTGCAGGGGCTCGAGCCCGGCGCGCTGTTCGCTTCGGCGCGCACCGGTGAAGGCGTCGAGGCGATCCTCGACGCGATCGCGGCCAAGCTGCCCGATCCCGCGGTCGAGATCGACCTCCTCGTGCCCTACGACCGCGGCGACGTCGTCTCGACGCTGCACGAAACCGGACGGGTGCTCTCGGTCGACTACGTCGAGGACGGCACGCGCATCCGCGCGCTTGCCTCGCCCGAGCAGGCGGCGCAGCTCGCGGTGTTCGCCGCCGACGTCGCGCAGGCCTGAGTCGAGAGACATCCGTCACCGGTCGTCACAATGCATGACGACCGGGCTCCGAGGGCGTAGTCTCCCTCTATCGAGAGCGGCGCATTCGCGCGCCGCCTGAGCGACAGCCGAGCCCGGCATCCGCCCACGAGACCGACCTGCCGTGACGAACAGGCCCCCGCCCGGTCACGGCCCTTCAGTCACGAGGAGCGCCAGTGGTGAACGGACCCGACGACGGCAACGGATGTCGCCCGCCGATCTCGTTCGAGCTCTACCCGCCGCGAACGGACGCCGCGGCGATCGCGCTCGGCCGCACGATCGACCGTCTCGCCGAAGTCGATCCGGCGTTCATCTCGGTGACGTTCGGGGCGGGAGGATCGACGCGCGACCGTTCGCTCACCGTGCTCCGGTACATCCTCGAACAGACGTCCGTCGAGCCGATGGCCCACCTCACGTGCGTCGGCTCGTCGCACGAGCAGGCGAATCAACTCGTCCGCCGGTTCCTCGATGCGGGCATCCGGAGCTTCCTCGCTCTCCGCGGCGACCCGCCCGTGGGCGCCGACCCCGATGCAGGGCTCGGCGATCTCGGCAGCGCCGCAGAGCTCGTGCAGCTCATCCACCGTGTGCAGGAGGAGCGCGAGCCGTTCGGCCAGGTCGGCATCCCGGGGCTGCCAGGCATGAGCAGCATCCGCGAGCGGCCCCGGCCCGAGCGGGTCGCCGTCGCGGCGTTTCCGGCGGGGCATCCGCGCTCGCGATCCCCCGACAAGACATCGACGCGCTGCTCGCGAAAGAGATCGCCGGAGCGAACCTCGCCATCACGCAGCTCTTCTGGCACGCCGACGACTACTTCGGTTTCGTCGAGCGGGCCCGCGCCGCCGGTGTGACGATCCCCATCCTGCCGGGCGTCATGCCGGTCACGACGCCCGCACGGCTCGCGCGCGTCACCGAGCTCACGGGCGTCGAGCTGCCCGCGAAGCTCGCGATGGATCTCGAGATCGAGCCCGACGAGGCCGGGCAGGCCGAGATCGGCGTGCAGTACGCGGCCGATCTCGTGCGCGAGGTCCTCGACGGCGGGGCACCCGGCATCCACCTCTACACCTTCAACCGCCACGAAGTCGTGCTCGACGTGCTCGGCCGCATCGGCCTCCACGACCTCGCGCGCACCTCACTCTCCACACACGATGGGAACCGTACGAACCGATGAGCACCTCAGCATTCCCCGCCGGCACGATCCTCGGCTACCCCCGCATCGGCCGCCGCCGCGAACTCAAGCGCGCCGTCGAGGCGTTCTGGGCCGGCACGGTCGATGCGGCCACGCTCGAGGCGACGGCCGCCGAACTGCGCGCCGCGACGCGCGAGCGCCTGGCAGCCCTCGGGCTCGGGCGCACCGACTCGGCGATCCCCGAGAGCTTCTCGTACTACGACCAGGTGCTCGACGCAGCGGTCGCCGTGGGTGCCGTGCCCGCCCGCTTCGCGCGACTCGTCGGTGCGGACGGCACTGTCGACCTCGCGGGGTACTTCACGATCGCCCGCGGAGAGGGCGACGACGCGCCGCTCGAGATGACGAAGTGGTTCGACTCGAACTACCACTACCTCGTCCCCGAGATCGGCCCCGACACGTCGTTCGCCGCCCACGGCGAACGGCTCGTCGCGCAGTTCACCGAGGCGAAGGCGCAGGGATTCGTGACGCGTCCGGTGCTCGTCGGGCCCGTGACCTTCCTCGCGCTCGCGAAGGCCGCAGATGGCTCGCTCGACGGTTTCCGCCCGCTCGACCGCCTCGCCGACCTCGTGCCCGTGTACGCGGCACTGCTCGCCGAACTCGCCGCGGCAGGCGCCGAGTGGGTGCAGCTCAACGAGCCCGCCCTCGTGAGCGAGAGCCTCGACGACGATCGTGCCCGAGTGATCGAGTCGGCCGCGATCGCGTACGACGCCCTCGGCGCAGCCGACGCCCGCCCCGCGATCTTCGTCGCGGCACCCTACGGCGGGCTCGACGAGGCGCTGCCGGTGCTCGCGGCGACGCCCGTCGAAGCGATCGGCCTCGACCTCGTGAAGGGCTCGCTGCCCGCCGCGCTCGACCCGGCGACCGAGGAGTCGCTCGCCGCGAAGACCCTCGTCGCGGGCGTCGTCGACGGCCACAACATCTGGCGCGGCGACCTCGCGGCGGCGTTCGCGAGGGCGGAGGCCGTGCAGAACCTGTCGGGCAGCGTCGCGGTCTCGTCGTCGACGTCGCTCTTCCACGTGCCGCACGACGTTGCCGATGAACAGAAGCTCGACCCGCGTCTCGCGAGCTGGCTCGCCTTCGCCGACCAGAAGGTCGAGCAGATCGCGACGCTCGCACGCGGGCTCCGCGAGGGGCGTGCCGCCGTCGAAACCGAGCTCGCCGAGGCATCCGCAGCCCTCGCCGACCGGGCCAGTGCGCCGGGCGTGCGCGTGCCCGCCGTGCGCGAGCGCCTCGCGGTGCTCACCGACGCCGACTTCTCCCGCGGTGCGTACGACGAAAGGGTCGAAGCGCAGGCCTCGCTCGGCCTGCCAGAACTGCCGACCACGACGATCGGCTCGTTCCCGCAGACCGGCGACATCCGCCGGGCTCGCGCGCGCCTCGGGAAGGGCGAACTGACCGCGGCCGAGTACACGGCCGCGATGCGCGACGAGATCGGGCGCGTCATCCGCCTGCAGGAAGACCTCGGCCTCGACGTCCTCGTGCACGGCGAGCCCGAACGCAACGACATGGTGCAGTACTTCGCCGAGCTCCTCGACGGCTTCGCCGTCACCGAGCACGGCTGGGTGCAGTCCTACGGCTCGCGCTGCACACGTCCGTCGATCCTCTGGGGGGATGTCTCGCGGCCCGAGCCGATGACCGTCGAGTGGTCGGCGTACGCCCAGTCGCTCACCTCGCAGCACGTCAAGGGCATGCTCACCGGCCCGGTGACGATTCTCGCGTGGTCGTTCGTCCGCGACGACCAGCCGCTCGGCGACACCGCGCGCCAGGTCGCGCTCGCGTTGCGCGACGAGATCGCCGACCTCGAGGCATCCGGCATTCGCATCATCCAGGTCGACGAGCCCGCCCTCCGTGAACTGCTGCCCCTGAAGCTCGCCGAGCAGCCCGCCTACCTCGACTGGTCGGTCGGCTCGTTCCGCCTCGCGACCGGTGGTGCGGCGCCTGCGACGCAGGTGCACACGCACCTCTGCTACTCGGAGTTCGGCGTCGTCATCGACGCGATCCGCGACCTCGACGCCGACGTCACCTCGATCGAGGCCGCCCGAAGCCGCATGGAGGTCGTCGACGACGTGCAGCGGAGCGGCTTCGACCACGGCATCGGCCCGGGCGTCTACGACATCCACTCGCCGCGCGTGCCGAGCGTCGACGAGGTGCGTTCGCTCCTCGAGCGCGCGGTCGGCGCGATTCCGGCGCAAAGACTGTGGGTGAACCCCGACTGCGGGCTCAAGACCCGCGGCTACGAAGAGACCGTCGCCTCGCTCGAGCACATCATCGAGGCGACCAAGGCGGTGCGTGCGGAGATCTCCGTCACTGCCTGACCCGGGCTCGCCTCTCCTCCGCAGGCGACGCGGCGGGGTGCCGCGCCGATCGTGCGTCACCCCGTCGCCCCGGCGAGCCGGTCGTCCTCTTCTCGGGCCCGTCGGCGGTCGTCGTGGGCGACTCGCGGCGCGTTCGCGGCAACCGCACAGCCTCCGCGGCTACCTTCGTCGGCATGCAGCTCGCCGTCACCGAATCCGGCAGCGGTCCCCGGACCGCGATCCTCATCCACGGCATCATGTCGGACTCGCGCGCGTGGCACCGCGTCACCGCCGAACTCGAGACCCACGGCTTCCGCGTGCTCGCGGTCGATCTCGCGGGCCACGGGCGCAGCCCGCGCGCGAAGCGGTACTCGCCCGCAGCCTGGGCGGACGACGTCGTCGAGACGCTCGCACCCCTCCTCGACGGGCCGCCCGACGTCGTCATGGGCCACTCGCTCGGCGGGCTCGTCGCGAGCCTCGTGGGCGACCGGCTCGCGCCGCGCGCCGCGATCTACGTCGACCCCGCGTTCTCGTTCCCGCGGGGCATCCGTGGCGCGGTCTTCAAGGTGGCGTTCGCCATCGCACCCCGCCCGCGCCGCTACGCGCTCGTCAAGATGAACCCCAAGTGGAACCCCGAGGACGTCGAGATCGAACTCGCGACCCTCCGCGACTGGGACAAGCGCACGATCCTCGGCTTCGCCGACTCGCGCCCGCTCATGCCGCCGGCACGTCTCGTCGCGCCGAGTCTCGTCATCCTCGCCGAGAAGAGCCTCCTCATCACCGAGAAGGTCGCGGCGAAGCTCCGCACGCAGGGTATGTCGGTCTCGACCGTCGCGGGCACCGGGCACACCGTCTTCCGCGACGACCACCACGGGTTCATGGCGACCGTCACCGAGTGGCTCGCGGGGCTGCCCGCGCTCCCGGCGGCGGCCGCTCCGGTCGCGGCGGTCGCGCGCGACGCGGCAAGGTAGGCACGCGCGCTCGAACGACGCGCGGTGAGGGGCATCCGGATGTCTCGAGCCGCCCGGATGTCTCGAGCGCGCGCCGCGCGTGGAGGTGCTGGGGTCTCGACCGGCGTCAGACCGCCCGGAGCACCGCGACGATCTTGCCGAGGACCTCGGCCGCGTCGCCGAGGATCGGCTCGAACGCCGAGTTGCGGGGCAGCAGCCACGTGTGGCCGTCTCGCTGGCGGAAGACCTTGACCGTCGCCTCGCCGTCGAGCATGGCCGCGACGATCTCGCCGTTCTCGGCCGTCTTCTGCGCACGCACGACGACCCAGTCGCCGTCGCAGATCGCAGCGTCGATCATCGAATCGCCGACGACCTTGAGCATGAAGAGCTCGCCCTTGCCGACGAGCTGGCGGGGGAGGGGGAAGACCTCGTCGATCTGCTGCTCGGCCGTGATCGGCACGCCCGCGGCGATGCGGCCGACGAGCGGCACCATGGCGGCGTCGCCGACCGGGGCGGACTCGCCAGACGACCCGCTCCGCGATTCGATGCCCGGAAGCTCGATGAGCACCTCGAGTGCGCGGGGCCGGTTGGGGTCGCGGCGGAGATAGCCCGCGAGCTCGAGCTGGTTGAGCTGGTGGGTCACGCTCGACAGGGACGAAAGCCCGACGGCGTCGCCGATCTCGCGCATGCTCGGCGGGTAGCCGCGGCTTGCGACCGAGCGCTGGACGACCTCGAGGATCGCCGTCTGCTTCGCGCTCAGGCTCTTGCGCCGGCGGCTCGGCTCGGCGGGCGGTGTGCGTTGCGTGTCGGTGCTCACGGTTGGCCCCTCGTTGCGGCCGCGTTCTCGGTGCACGGGCCGGATGTCGGTGGTCGATGGTCGACTGTTTTCGGACATTCGAAACTGTATCCGGCGAGTCGGTGCGCGACAAACATCTGTTCGAGCGTGTCGCCGGTTCTCCGGGGATTCTGAGATGGGGTGAGGGTCTTGCGGACTTCGACATTCGAAGATACATTCGGAACAGAGATTCGCCTCCGGTGCTCCCGGCCGAGCGCCGGAGGCGGCTCGACCACCAGTTCAGATGCGGGTCCGCGTGAAGGAGGAACCATGGGCGAGGCGATCGCATTCGACGGATTCGCGGGTTTGGCGCCGCGCACGCTTCCGGTCGTAGCGTCGGTGCCACGCACACGTCTTCGGCTCACTCGGCGTGGCCGAATCGTCTTCACGTCGCTCGCGGCGCTCCCGCTCGTCATCTGGGCGATGGTCGCGGTCCTCGGGTCGGGTGCCGCTGCGGCCGGCTCGGCGACGGCAGGCGTCGGCACGACGGCCTTCGAGGTCGTGACGGTCGGCGCAGGAGATACCCTGTGGGAGCTCGCTGAGCGCATCGCCCCGACTGAAGACCCTCGCGAGACCATCGCGCAGATCGTCCGTCTCAACGGCCTCGACGACGCCGTCGTCCAACCCGGCCAGCAGCTCTCGATCCCGGTCGCACCCTGACGGGTCGGCGGCGTGATCTCCGTCTGACGCCCAGCCTGCCGCCGATACCATTGATCAGGTGACGACTCTCGACGACCTTCCGATCCGTGACGACCTCCGCGGCAAGACGCCCTACGGCGCCCCGCAGAAGTCGGTGCCCGTGGCCCTCAACGTCAACGAGAACACGCATCCCATCCCCGAGAGCGTCGCCCACGACATCGTCGCCCGCGTCGCCGCTGCGATCATCGGCCTGAATCGGTACCCCGATCGCGAGTTCACCGAACTCCGCACGGCGCTCGCCGCGTACCTCGGGCACGACCTCGACCCGTCTCAGATCTGGGCCGCGAACGGCTCCAACGAAGTGCTCCAGCACGTCCTGCAGGCCTACGGCGGCCCCGGCCGCACGGTGCTCGGCTTCGCGCCCACCTACTCGATGTACAGCCTGCTCGCGGCGGGCACCGGCACCGAGTGGATCGCCGCGCCACGCGACGCCGAGTTCGAACTGAGCCCCGAGACGGCCGTCGCCGCGATCGAGGCGCACGACCCCGACCTCGTCTTCCTGTGCGCGCCCAACAACCCGACGGGCACCCCGCTCTCGCTCGACACGATTCGCGCGGTCGTCGGGGCGGCGCGCGGCGTCGTCGTGGTCGACGAGGCGTACTTCGAGTTCGCCGACCCCGGCACGCCGAGCGCGCTCACCCTCCTGCCAGGTCGGCCGCGGCTGCTCGTCTCCCGGACGATGAGCAAGGCGTTCGCGTTCGCGGGCGCCCGCGTCGGCTACCTCGCAGGCGACCCTGCCGCGATCGACGCGCTCCGTCTCGTCCGACTGCCGTACCACCTGTCGGCACTCACGCAGGCGGCGGCACTCGGCGCGCTCGCTCACTCCGACGAGATGCTCGCGACCGTCGACGCGATCCGCGGCCAGCGGGAGCGCATCTTCGACGAGCTCGGCCGCCTCGGGTTCCACCCGTACCGCAGCGGCGCGAACTTCGTCCTTTTCGACGGCGTCGACGACCCGCACGCCGTGTTCGAGGCGCTCCTCGAGCGGGGCATCCTGATCCGCGAGATCGGGCTCGCGGGTGCGCTGCGCGTCACGGCGGGCACCGAGACCGAGACGACGGCGTTCCTCGAAGCGATCGCCGCCTACGCGCCGGCATCCGCCCCGACAATAGGATCGACGCATGACGACCGCACACCGCACCGCCCGCGTTCAGCGCGAGACGAGCGAGTCGAGCATCGACCTGTCGATCGACCTCGACGGCACGGGCACGAGCGACATCGAGACGGGCGTGCCCTTCTACGACCACCTGTTGACGGCGTTCGCGAAGCACTCGCTCACCGACCTCACGGTGCGCGCCAAGGGCGACATCCACATCGACGTGCACCACACGGTCGAAGACATCGGCATCTCGCTCGGCACGGCGATCAAGCAGGCGCTCGGCGACAAGCGCGGCATCTCGCGGTACGGCGATGCGCTCGTCCCGCTCGACGAGGCGCTCGCGCAGGCCGTCGTCGACATCTCGGGGCGTCCGTTCCTCGTGCACACGGGCGAGCCCGCGGGCTTCGAGTACCACCTCATCGGCGGGCACTTCACGGGCTCGATGGTGCGGCACGTGTTCGAGGCGATCGCGTTCAACGCCGCACTCACCGTGCACGTGACCGTGCTCGGCGGGCGCGACCCGCACCACATCGCCGAGGCGGAGTTCAAGGCGTTCGCGCGGGCGTTCCGGCAGGCGAAGGCGTTCGACCCGCTCGTCGTGGGCGTTCCGTCGACGAAGGGCGCCCTGTGAGCCGCATGCGTCGCGTCGTGGTGCTCGACTACGGCTCGGGCAACATCCACTCGGCGGCCAAGGCGCTCGAGCGCGCGGGCGCCGAGGTCGAGGTGACGGCCGACCGCGCGGCGGCGATGGAGGCCGACGGGCTCGTCGTGCCGGGTGTCGGTGCGTTCAAGGCCGTCATGGACCAACTGCGTGCGGTGCGCGGCGACGAACTCGTCGACCGCAGGCTCGCGGGCGGGCGCAAGGTGCTCGGCATCTGCGTCGGCATGCAGGTCATGTTCGAACACGGGGTCGAGCGCGGCGTCGACACCGAAGGGCTCGGCGAGTGGCCGGGCACGGTCACCGAGCTCCCGGCCGAGGTGCTGCCCCACATGGGCTGGAACACGGTCGAAGCCGGCGAGGGCAGCGTGCTCTTCGACGGCATCGAAGACGAGCGGTTCTACTTCGTGCACTCGTTCGCCGCGCAAGAGTGGCTGCTCGACGTCATCCCGCCCTTCCCGCAGCCCGCGCTCACGTGGGCCGAGCACGGCGGCCGCTTCCTCGCGGCCGTCGAGAACGGGCCGTTGTCGGCGACGCAGTTCCATCCCGAGAAGAGCGGCGATGCAGGCATCCGGTTGCTCTCGAACTGGATCCGCTCGCTCGACTGAGCGCGCCGGATGTCGCGCCGACCGTCACGCGTTCAGCGTGCGTGCCGGAGGACAGTAGGATGCTGTGACTGTGCCGGTGTGACGCGTGATTCCGCGCCCGGCGTTCCGATTCGAGGACAGTGATGAGTGAGTTCAACAACACCCCCAAGCTTGTGCTGCTTCCGGCCGTCGATGTGGCGGGCGGCAAGGCGGTCCGCCTGACGCAGGGCGAGGCGGGGACCGAGACCAACTACGGCGACCCGGTCGATGCGGCCGCCGACTGGGCCGACCAGGGCGCGGAGTGGATCCACCTCGTCGACCTCGACGCGGCGTTCGGCCGCGGGTCCAACGGGGCCCTGCTGAAGAAGGTCATCCGTCAGGTGCGCGGAGTCAACGTCGAGCTTTCGGGCGGCATCCGCGACGACGCGTCGCTCGAGCACGCGCTCGAGATCGGTGCGAAGCGCATCAACCTCGGCACGGCCGCGCTCGAGAACCCCGAGTGGGCGGCGTCGGTCATCGCGCAGTACGGCGAGGCGATCGCGGTCGGCCTCGACGTGCGCGGCGAGACGCTCGCAGCCCGCGGCTGGACGCAGGACGGCGGCAATCTCTGGCAGGTCATGGACCGCCTCGAGGAGGCCGGCGCGGCGCGCTACGTCGTGACGGACGTCACGAAGGACGGCACCCTCCAGGGTCCGAACATCGACCTGCTGCGCAAGCTCACCGAGCGCACGCGGCGCCCGGTCGTGGCGTCGGGCGGCGTCTCGAGCCTCGACGACATCGCGGCGCTCCGCGAACTCGTGCCGCTCGGCGTCGAGGGCGCGATCGTCGGCAAGGCGCTGTACGCGGGCGCGTTCACGCTGCCCGAGGCGTTGGATGTCGCGGGGCACTGAACCCGCTTCCGAGCGAGCGGATGCCTCCGACGGGGGCGTTCCTCGCAAGGGTGCCCGAAACCTCGGCTCGACGGGCGGGCGGGCGCCCGCGGGGGGCACCGACTCGGCCGGCAGGCCGTGGGCCGGTCGGGCGTTCGAGGAGAACACGCACTCGGACGACGACGGTGCCGCACCGCCGCTCCTCGAGGCCGCGGTGCGCCGATTCCGGTCGGGTGACGGCGGTCAGGCCGACGTCGTGCAGGCGTTCGGGTCGTCCCGGCTCCTGATCCCCCTCCTCGCCGAGCTCGGCTCGGGTGAGGCGGGAGGCACGGAGGTCGGCGCGCACGGCCACGTGATCGACAAGAGCCAGGAGCTCTCGATCGTGACGGTCGCGGGTCCCGACGGACGGCGTGTGCTGCCCGTGTTCGCGTCGGTTGCGGCGATGAAGGCGTGGAATCCGACGGCGCGCCCGGTTCCGGCCGACGGCGTGCGCGTCGCGCTCGCGGCGGTCGACGACGGCACCGACCTCGTCGTGCTCGACGCGGGTTCGGCGGGGGAGTTCGTGCTGCGCCGTCCGGCGGTGTGGGCGGTCGCCCAGCAGATGCCGTGGCGTCCGTCGTTCGAGTCCGAAGAAGTGGCGCAGGCGTTCGCTCACTCGATCGAGTCGGAGCTCGCCGTGCTCGCCGTCGACCTCGACGCGGGCGACCCCGACGCGCGACTTGCGGGCCCCGAGCTCATCGTGCGGCTGACGCTCGCGTCGGGTCTTACGCGCGAGGAGCTGGACGCGACGACGGCGCGGCTCGCGCGTCGCTGGGCCGCCGACGACCTCATCGCGACGGCGGTCGACTCGCTCGCCGTGCGGCTGACGTCGGGCTGAGGCATCCGGCGAGCCTGCGAGGCATCCGCCATCCCCATTGCCGCCCGCGCGCCGCGGGCGCAAGATTGGCGTGTCAGGGGGGAGCGCGACATGCCCGACGACGAGTACAGCGGCGTGCTCACGACGGCCGAGCACCATGCCCGGGAGTGGTTGAACTCGGTGGCCGAGCGGCCCATCGAGCCCGAGGCGACGCCCGACGAGATCAAGGACGCGCTCGGTCGGGCGTTTCCCGACGAAGGCGCCGACCCGGTTGCCGTCGTCGAGTTGCTCGCGACGGCGATCGAGCCGGGACTCATCGCGATGCCCTCGCCCAGGTTCTACGGGTTCGTCATCGGCGGCACGCACCCGGCGGGGCTCGGCGCCGACTGGCTCGTCTCGGCGTGGGATCAGAACACGGGGTCGCGCGCGCCGACGCCGGGGACGGCCGCCGTCGAGGAACTCGCCGCAAGCTGGTTGCTCGATCTGTTCGGGCTGCCCGCGGAGAGCGGTGTCGGATTCGTCACGGGCGCCACGATGGCGAACTTCGCGTGCCTCGTCGCGGCACGCGGCGAGGTCCTGCGTCGGGCCGGGTGGGATGTCGAGCGCGACGGCCTGCAGGGCGCCCCGCGCGTGCGCTTCTTCGCGGGCGACGCGGTGCACAGTTCGATGGTCGCGGCGGGGCGGATGGCAGGGCTCGGGATGCCTCGCACGGTCGGCGCCGACGGTGAGGGGCGCATCGACGTCGACGGGCTCGCGGCGGCGCTCGCTGAGGGCGACGGCGGCGAAGAAGACGGGTTGGTGGAGGCCGGGCCCGCGATCGTCGCCCTCCAGGCGGGCGACGTGCATTCAGGCGCGTTCGACGACTTCGCGGCGGCGATCGAGGTCGCGCACGCGGCCGGAGCATGGGTGCACATCGACGGCGCGTTCGGGCTGTGGGCGGGCGCGAGCCCGTCGTTGCGGCACCTCGTCGCGGGGTTCGAACGCGCCGACTCGTGGGCGACCGACGCGCACAAGACGCTCAACACGCCGTACGACTGCGGCATCGCGATCGTCGCCGACGAGTCCGCGATGGTACGGGCGCTCGGCGCGCACGCGTCCTATCTGCCGGTGCCGGGCGCGATCTCCGAACCGTACGATCGCACGCCCGAGTTGTCGCGGCGGGCGCGCGGGGTGCCCGTGTGGGCGACGCTCCGCGCGCTCGGACGGCACGGCGTCGCGGACCTCGTGGACGGGCTCGCGGCGGCGGCGCGCGGCCTCGCCGACGGGTTCACGCGGATTCCCGGGCTCGAGGTGTTGAACGAGGTCGTGTTCACCCAGGTGTGCGTCGCGGCCGAGGACGACGCGACGACGGCGGCGCTCGTCGAGGGGCTGCGTCACGACGGCGTCGTGTGGGCGTCGCCCTCGCGGTGGAACGGCCGAGGGATCGTCCGGTTCTCGGTGAGCAATCGGGGCACGGATGCCACGGCCGTCGCCCGCACGGTCGACACCGTGGAGCGCGTGCTCGGCGAGGTGCGCGCGGGCCGCTGAGCGTCGCTTGGGGCGTTCAGGATGTCTCGGACGAGACATCCGTTTCGCGACGCTCTGCCGCGCTGTCGGCGGGGCGGGGCAGGATGGGAATGTGCATCCGGCTCTCGAGGCGTTCAGCGACGCGACCCGCACGTGGTTCGCCGAGGCGTTCAGCGCGCCCACGGCCGTGCAGCAGGGTGCGTGGGCGGCGATCGGCCGCGGGTCGCATGCGCTCGTGGTCGCGCCGACGGGGTCGGGGAAGACGCTCTCGGCGTTCCTCTCGGCGATCGACCGGCTGCACACCGAAGGCGCCGCGCAGACCGACCCGCGCCCGCCAGGTACGCGCGTCGTCTACCTCTCGCCGCTCAAGGCGCTCGGCGTCGATGTCGAGCGCAACCTGCGGGCGCCGCTCACGGGCATCGCGCGCGTCGCCGAACGGCTGGGCGAGGCACCGCCCACGGTGACGGTCGGCGTGCGGTCGGGCGACACGCAGTCGGCCGAACGCCGGTCGCTGCTCCGCACCCCGCCCGACATCCTCATCACGACGCCCGAGTCGCTCTTCCTCATGCTCACCTCGCAGGCGCGTGAGACTCTCCGCACGGTCGAGACCGTCATCGTCGACGAGATCCACGCCGTTGCCGGCACGAAGCGCGGGGCCCACCTCGCGCTCTCGCTCGAGCGGCTCGACGCCCTTCTCGAGAAGCCCGCGCAGCGCATCGGCCTGTCGGCCACCGTGCGGCCCGTCGAAGAGGTCGCGCGATTCCTCTGCCAGAGCGCGCCCGTCGAGATCGTCGCGCCCCCGTCCGAGAAGAAGTTCGACCTGCGCGTCGTCGTGCCCGTCGAGGACATGGCGCAGTTGCCCGCGAACGACGAGGCGACCGGGTCGATCTGGCCGCACGTCGAAGAGGCGATCCTCGGCGAAGTGCTCGCGCACCGGTCGTCGATCGTGTTCGCGAACTCGCGACGGCTCGCCGAGCGCCTCACCGCGCGACTCAACGAACTCGCCCTCGAAGAGACCGAACGCGAAGAGCTGCTGGTCTCGGCGCGTGCGAGCGGGCCGCCGGCGCAGCTCATGGCGCAATCTGGCAGCACGAGCGGCGCTCCGCCCGTCATCGCGCGCGCGCACCACGGTTCGGTGAGCAAGGAGCAGCGGGCCGAGATCGAAGACGACCTGAAGTCGGGTCGGCTCCGGTGCGTCGTCGCCACATCGAGCCTCGAACTCGGCATCGACATGGGCGCCGTCGACCTCGTCGTGCAGGTCGAGTCGCCGCCGTCGGTCGCAAGCGGCCTGCAGCGGCTCGGGCGGGCGGGTCACCAGGTCGGCGAGGTGTCGCGCGGAGTGATGTTCCCGAAGCACCGCGCCGACCTCGTGCACACGGCCGTCGCCGCCGAGCGCATGCTCGCCGGACGGATCGAGACGCTGCGCGTCCCCGCGAACCCCCTCGACATCCTCGCCCAGCAGACCATCGCGGCCGCCGCCCTCGAACCCCTCGACGTCGAGGGCTGGTTCGACACGGTGCGAAAGAGCGCGCCGTTCGCGACGCTGCCGAGGTCGGCGTACGAGGCGACGCTCGACCTCCTGGCCGGCCGGTACCCGTCCGACCGGTTCGGCGAACTGCGTCCGCGCGTTGTGTGGGACCGCGAGGCGGGCGTCATCACGGGAAGGCCCGGCGCGCAGCGCCTCGCGGTCACGAGCGGCGGCACCATCCCCGACCGCGGCATGTTCGGGGTCTTCCTCGTCGGCGGCGACGAGGCGGCCGGCCGGCGGGTCGGCGAGCTCGACGAGGAGATGGTCTACGAGTCGCGCGTGGGCGACGTCTTCGCGCTCGGTGCGACGAGCTGGCGCATCCAAGAGATCACGTTCGACCGCGTCAACGTCGTGCCGGCGTTCGGGCAACCCGGCCGCGTGCCGTTCTGGAAGGGCGACGGGCTCGGCCGCCCGGTCGAACTCGGGCGGGCGCTCGGCGCGTTCCAGCGAGAGATGGCGGGCTCAGAGGCATCCGTCGCCGCCGCGCGCGCGAACGCAGCCGGGTTGGATGCCTCGGCCGCGACCAATCTCGTCGCGTTCCTCGCCGATCAGGCGAAGGCGACGGGCGTCGTGCCGAGCGACCGCACGCTCGTCGTCGAGCGGACGCGCGACGAGCTCGGGGACTGGCGCATCATCCTGCACTCGCCGTTCGGTATGCCCGTGCACGCGCCGTGGGCGCTCGCGGTGGCCGCGCGCGTGCGCGAACGGCACGGGGTCGACGGCGCCGCGGTCGCGGCCGACGACGGCATCATCGTGCGCATCCCCGACACGGGTATCGACCCGCCGGGAGCCGACCTGTTCCTCTTCGAGTCGGGGGAGCTCGATCAGCTCGTGACCGACGAGGTCGGCGGATCCGCGCTCTTCGCGAGCCGGTTCCGCGAGTGCGCCGCGCGCGCCCTGTTGCTGCCGCACTACCAGCCGGGGCGGCGCTCGCCGCTCTGGCAGCAACGGCAGAAGTCCGCGCAACTGCTCGAGGTCGCAAGCGCCTTCCCGACGTTCCCGATCATCCTCGAGACGATCCGCGAGGTGCTGCAAGACGTCTACGACGTGCCGGGGCTCCTGAGCATCGCGGCCGATCTCGCGGCCAGGCGCGTCCGGCTCGTCGAGGTGACGACCGACGCGCCGAGCCCGTTCGCGTCGGCGCTCCTCTTCGGCTACGTCGGCGCGTTCATGTACGAGGGCGACTCCCCGCTCGCCGAGCGGCGAGCGGCCGCGCTCGCGATCGACCAGTCGCTCCTCGGTGAACTGCTCGGGCGCGTCGAACTGCGCGAGCTCCTCGATCCGGGCGTCATCGAGCAGACCGAGCGCGAACTGCAGCGCCTCGCCGACGACCGCAAGGCACGCGGCGCCGAGGGCGTCGCCGACCTCGTGCGCATGCTCGGGCCGCTCATGACCGACGAGATCGCGCTCCGCGTCGACAATGAGACCGACCCGTTCGCAGCGGCGAACGAACTCATCGCGGCGCGCCGCGCGGTGCGCGTGTCGTTCGCCGGACGCGAGCACCTCGCCGCAGTCGAAGACGTCGGCCGGCTCCGCGACGCGCTCGGCGTGCCCGTGCCGCCCGGCGTCGCCGCGTCGTTCGCCGAGCACGTGGGCGACCCGCTCGGCGACCTCGTCAGCCGGTATGCACGCACGCACGGGCCGTTCGCGGTCGAGGAGGTCGCCGAACGGTTCGGCATCGGCGTGGCCGTCGCGCGCGTGGCGCTCCGGCGGCTCGCCGACGACCGGCGGGTCGTCGAGGGGAGTTCCGACCCCACGGCACGTCGACCGAGTGGTGCGATGCCGAAGTCCTGCGGCGGCTCCGCAGGCGTTCGCTCGCAGCGCTGCGGCACGAGATCGAACCCGTGCCGCAGCGCGCGCTCGCGCGGTTCCTGCCGGCGTGGCAGCACGTCGGCACGGGGTCGCTGCGCGGCGTCGACGGCGTCGCCTCCGTCATCGAACAGCTCGAGGGCGCGCGTCTGCCCGCGTCGGCGTGGGAGTCGCTCGTGCTGCCCGCGCGCGTCGCCGACTACAGCCCGGCGATGCTCGACGAGCTCATGACAGCCGGCGAGGTCGTCTGGGCCGGGTCGGGCTCGCTCGCCGGCGACGACGGGTGGATCACGCTGCACCTCGCCGATACCGCGCCGCTCACGCTCCAGCCGCAGCCCGATGCCGAACTCGACCGGGTGCAACGCGAAGTGCTCGTCGCGCTCTCATCGGGCGGCGCGTTCTTCTTCCGCCAACTCGCCGACGCCGTCGGCGCCTTCGGCGAGCTCGACGCGCCCGTCGACGACACGGCGCTCGCCGAGGCGCTGTGGGGGCTCGCGTGGGCGGGCCTCGTGACGAACGACACCTTCGCGCCCGTGCGTGCGCTCGTCGGCGCGGGCCGCAGTGCCCACAAGTCGACCAGACCGACCCCGCGGACTCGGTCGTTCCGCGGTCGCAGTATGCCGCGCGCCATCGTGCCGAGTCGCACCGGACCGCCGTCGGTCGCCGGTCGTTGGTCGATCCTTCCCGTCGCCGAAGAGCAGGCCACGAGGCGTGCCCACGCGCTCGGTGAGACGCTGCTCGACCGCTACGGCGTCGTCACTCGCGGCACGGCCGTCGCCGAGGGCGTCATCGGCGGATTCGCCCTCGTCTACAAGACGCTCTCCGGTTTCGAGGAGTCGGGGCGCGCTCGCCGCGGCTACTTCGTGGAGCGACTGGGCGCCGCGCAGTTCGCTGCCCCGGGTGCGGTCGATCGCCTCCGCAGCCACGCCGACCTCGATGTGAGAGACGCGGATGCCCCCGTCGCGGTTGCGCTCGCTGCGACCGATCCCGCGAACGCGTACGGCGCCGCGCTCCCGTGGCCCGACCCGCCCGGCGAGAGCTCGCACCGCGCGGCTCGCAAGGCCGGCGCGATCGTCGTTGTCGCCGACGGCGACCTCGTCGCCTACGTCGAGCGCGGCGGCAAGACCGTGCTCGTCTACACCGACGACGAGGCGGGGCTCGCGGTCGCGGCCACGGCCGTCGCCGGCCTCGTGACCGCGGGCAGGGTGCGGCGCCTCGCGGTCGAGACCGTGAACGGCGCGTTCGTGCTCGGCACGCCGTTCGGGCAGGCGCTGCGGGCGGCCGGCTTCGGCGAGACGCCCAAGGGACTGCGGCTCGATGCGCGGCGATAGGTCGAACGGCCGGATGTCTCGGGGCAGACTTCTCGGACGAGGCAGGCCGCATGCCCGAGGGTGACACCGTCTTCCAGGCCGCCCGCCGCCTGCACGCGGCCCTCGCGGGGGCGGAACTCACGCGCACCGACTTCCGGGTGCCGCGGTACGCGACCGCCGACCTCTCGGGCGAACGGGTCGACGAGGTCGTCGCGCGCGGCAAACACCTGCTCGTGCGGACACCGGCGTGGAGCATCCACTCGCATCTCAAGATGGAAGGAGAGTGGCGCGTCTTCGCACCGGGCGAGCGGTGGACGAAGCCGGGGCATCTCGCACGCGTCGTGCTTGAGACATCCGCCGCCGTCGTCGTGGGGTTCGAACTCGGCACCGTCGAGCTGCTCCCGCGCGCCGATGAGGCCGCCGCGCTCGCGTACCTCGGACCCGACCTCCTCGGCGAGGAGTGGGGCGCGAGCCCGGAGGCCGCGGCGCACTCCGCGGCCGAAGCCGTCGCCCGCCTCGCCGCGACCCCGCCCGACATTCCGGTCGCCGTCGCACTCCTCGACCAGCGGAACCTCGCGGGCCTCGGCAACGTGTACGTCAACGAACTGTGCTTCCTCCGGGGCATCCGCCCCGACCGTCCGATCGGCGACGTGCCCGACCTGCCGGCCGTCGTCGACCTCGGCCGGCGCCTCCTCGTCGCGAACCGCGACCGCGTCGCACGCGTGACGACGGGCGTCGACCGCCGCGGACAACGCCTGTGGGTCTACGGAAGGGCAGGGGAGCCGTGCCGACGCTGCGGCACGCGCATCGAGCGCGGCGAGATCGGGCGGGCGGTCGCCGACTCGGTCACCGACCCGCAGGAGCGCGTCGCGTTCTGGTGCCCGAACTGCCAGCGGTGACCGGCAGGGCAAGCGCCGCGCCCGACCACACGCGCCGAGCGGGCGGGGCCGTCAGCTGACGGGCCCGGTCCACTTCTCGCCGGGGCCCTTGCCGATCTCGTCGGGGATGACCGACGCCTCGCGGAACGCGAGCTGGAGCGAGCGGAGGCCATCGCGAAGCGGGCGGGCGTGCATGTCGCTGATCTCGGGGGCGCCCGCCGTGATGAGGCCGGCGAGTGCGTTGATGAGCTTGCGCGCGTCGTCGAGGTCGAGCTGCGACTCGGGGTCGTCGGCGAGGCCGAGCTTGACCGCCGCGGCGCTCATGAGGTGCACCGCGGCGGTCGTGATGACCTCGACGGCGGGGACCTCGGCGATGTCGCGGGTCGCGTCGGAAACGGCTTCGGAAACGTCGTGGTGAAGGTGCTCGTCGGAGATGCGCTCGTCGGGGCCGGACACGGCTGAAGTGTTACTCACGGAATTCCTCTGCTAGACTTCTTTGGGCTCCGGGGCATGTCCCGGTACGAAAGTGGAGAATCTCCCACCCGCGCATACCGCTTCATCAAGGTTACCGGGTCGTTGCACTCCGCCTGTTCCTCCGGGTCCAGGTAGCTAGGGTGCCGCACAGCCGCACGGATTGTTCGAATTCCGGGCGGGTGCGCGTGGATTTCCGCTCTCGTCTGTCGGGCGGCATCCGTCTCCCGATCGAGCTTGAGAGATCGTTCGAGTAGAGGAGACACGCATCAGCGATCCGCGTACCAATGACCGTATCCGCGTTCCCGAGGTCCGCCTCGTGGGCCCCGGCGGAGAGCAGGTCGGCGTCGTGAAGATCGAGGTGGCCCTGCGGCTGGCGCAGGAGGCCGACCTCGATCTCGTCGAGGTCGCTCCGAACTCGCGTCCCCCGGTCGTCAAGATCATGGACTACGGCAAGTACAAGTACGAGGCTGCGCAGAAGGCCAAGGAGGCCCGGCGCAACCAGGCGAACACGATCCTCAAAGAGGTCCGGTTCCGCCTCAAGATCGACAAGCACGACTACGAGACCAAGATGAAGCGCGCCATCGGCTTCTTGAAGACCGGTGACAAGGTCAAGGCGATGATCCTCTTCCGGGGCCGCGAGCAGTCGCGTCCCGAGATGGGCGTCCGCCTCCTCCAGCGCTTCGCGGAAGACGTGGCTGAGTTCGGCACGGTCGAGCACAACCCCACGATCGACGGCCGCAACATGGTCATGGTCATCGCTCCTCTGAAGAACAAGTCCGAGGCCAAGGCCGAGGCGAACGCACAGCGCGCTGCTGCGAAGGCACGACCCGGTGCGGCCGAAGAGGCCGAGCCCGTCGAGTCCGACGCCCAGTAGCCCCAAGACCACCGGGTTCCGACCCGGCACCCCCGTCCGCCGCGCAACGCGCGGTGGCAGAACCAAGGAGAGACACGAGATGCCGAAGCAGAAGACCCACTCCGGGGCCAAGAAGCGCTTCAAGATCACCGGCACCGGCAAGCTGAAGAAGCAGCAGGCCGGCATGCGCCACAACCTCGAGGGCAAGTCCTCGGTGCGCACCCGCCGCCTCAACCAGGACAAGGTCCTCTCGGCGCCCGACGCCAAGGTCATCAACAAGCTGCTCGGCCGCTGAGCCGCACGACCCCGTAAGGAAGTAACACGAAATGGCTAGAGTCAAGCGGGCAGTCAACGCCCACAAGAAGCGTCGGGTCATCCTCGAGCGTGCCGAGGGCTACCGCGGTCAGCGGTCGCGCCTCTACCGCAAGGCGAAGGAGCAGGTCACCCACTCGCTCGTCTACTCGTACAACGACCGTCGCAAGAAGAAGGGCGACTTCCGTCGTCTCTGGATCCAGCGGATCAACGCGGCGTCGCGTCAGCACGGCCTGACCTACAACCGCCTCATCCAGGGCCTCGCCCTCGCGGGCATCGAGGTCGACCGTCGCATCCTCGCGGAGCTCGCGGTCAACGAGCCGGCGACGTTCGCGTCGATCGTCGAGTCGGCGAAGAAGGCCCTCCCGGCCGACGTCAACGCTCCGAAGAACGCGGCGTAAGCCCCGCTCCGGTTTCCGAAGGCCCCGTCCCTCGTTCGAGAGGGACGGGGCCTTTCGCGTGTCCGGATGTCTCGAGCGGGCGGTTCTCTAGACTGGACGCATGCTCGAGAACCCCCGTTCCCCGCGCGTGCGCGCCGTGGCGAAGCTCGCGAAGAAGCCTGCGCGCGTCGAGAGCGGCCTGTTCCTGCTCGAGGGGCCGCAGGCCGTATCCGAGGCGCTCGAGTTCCGGCCCGAGCTCGTGACCGAGCTGTTCGCGACGCCGACGGCGCTCGACCGGTATCCGGGCATCGAGGAGGCGGCGGTCGTCGCGGGCGTCGAGGTCGAGTACGTCACCGAAGAGGTGCTCGAGTCGATGGCCGACACGGTCACGCCGCAGGGGTTCGTGGCCGTGTGCCGGCAGTTCCCGACGGCGGTGAAAGACGTGTTCGCCGCGAAGCCGAGGCTCGTCGCGATCCTCGAGGAGGTGCGCGATCCGGGCAACCTCGGCACGATCGTGCGTGCGGCCGACGCGGCCGGCGCCGACGCCGTCGTGTTGACCGGTTGCGCCGTCGACCTCTACAACCCGAAGGTCGTGCGCAGTTCGACGGGGTCGATCTTCCACCTTCCGGTCGCGGTCGGCGCGGAACTCGAAGACGTGCTGACCCGCGCACGCGCGGCGGGGCTCACGGTACTCGCGGCCGACGTCAAGGGTGAAGACCTGCTCTCGATCCGCACCGAGGGCGTGCTCGCCCGGCCGACGGCGTGGCTGTTCGGCAATGAGGCCCACGGGCTTCCCGACGCGCAGCTCGCGCTCGCCGATCGCGCCGTGACGGTTCCGATCTACGGGCACGCCGAGTCGATGAACCTCGCGACGGCGGCCTCGGTCTGCCTCTACGAGAGCGCGTTCGCGCACCGCAGCTGAGCTTCACTCGTTCGTTTCGAACGAGTCACGAATCGGTAACCGCGTGGGCGAGGCCCTGGCGTGTGCGCCGTCGGCATCCCTAGTTTGGGGGATATGGAGCCCACGCCAGCGAGTCCGCCGACCTCGAACATCTCGGTCCGCCGGGGGAGCCGCTCGTGGTGGTCGACCACGTCGACAAGCACTACGGGCAGTTCCACGCGTTGAAGGACGTGTCGCTCACCGTCAGCCGGGGCGAGGTCGTCGTCGTCATCGGGCCGTCGGGGTCGGGCAAATCGACCCTGTGCCGCACGATCAACCGCCTCGAGACGTTCACGTCGGGGTCGATCCGCATCGACGGCGACGAACTGCCTCAAGAGGGCAAGGCGCTCGCAGCGCTCCGCGCAGATGTCGGCATGGTATTCCAGTCGTTCAACCTTTTCGCGCATCTCACGGTGCTCGACAACGTCACGCTCGGACCGATCAGGGTCCGCAAGCAGTCGAAGGCCGACGCCGAGGCCGCCGCCAAGGTGCTGCTCGATCGCGTCGGCGTCGGCCAGCAGGCGTCGAAGCTGCCCGCCCAGTTGTCGGGGGGCCAGCAGCAGCGCGTCGCGATCGCGCGTGCGCTCGCGATGAATCCCAAGGTCATGCTCTTCGACGAGCCGACGAGCGCCCTCGATCCCGAGATGATCAACGAGGTGCTCGACGTCATGGTGCGCCTCGCGCAAGACGGCATGACGATGATCGTCGTCACGCACGAGATGGGTTTCGCCCGCAAGGCGGCCGATCGCGTCGTCTTCATGGCCGACGGCCAGATCGTGGAAGAGGCGACGCCCGACGAGTTCTTCACGAACCCGCAGAGCGCTCGCGCGAGAGACTTCCTCTCCAAGCTCATCACGCACTGACGCAGCCCGAAACGAACCGACGCAACCCGACTCGAAACCCCGGAAGACGACACGAAACCAGGAGGAATCATGCGAACCACACGAATCGCCGGCGCCATCGCCGGTCTGGCCGTCGCGGCCCTCGCGCTCACCGCGTGCAACAGCGGCTCTCCCGCCGATCCTGGCGGCGACGCCGGAGCGGGCGAAGAGGAAACGGGCGCCCTGTGGGAGGTCGCGACCGACGTCGCCCTCGAGGGCAGCCCGACGTTCGACAACATGACCGAACGCGGCAAGGTCATCATCGGCGTGAAGAACGACCAGCCGGGCCTCGGCTACGAAGACGCCGCGACCGGTGAGCGCAGCGGCTTCGACATCGGCATCGCGCAGTGGATCGCCGCGTCGCTCGGGTTCGGCGAAGACCAGATCGAATACCAGACGATCCCGTCGGCCAACCGCGAGCAGGCGATCGTGAACGGCGACATCGACTACTACGTCGGCACGTACTCGATCACCGACAAGCGCAAGGAGCAGATCGACTTCGCGGGTCCGTACTTCATCACTGGCCAGGGCCTGCTCGTCGCCGCCGACAACACCGACATCAACGGCCCCGACGACCTCGCGGGCAAGATCGTGTGCTCGGTGACGGGCTCGACTCCGCTGCAGCGCATTCGCGACGAGTTCAGCCCGGGCGACACGGTCGAGTACGACACGTACTCGCAGTGCGTCGAGCAGCTGAAGGCCGGCTCGGTCGACGCGATCACGACCGACGAGGCGATCCTCGCGGGGTACGTCGCGCAAGACCCCGACGCACTGAAGATCGCGGGCGAGCCGTTCAGCGAGGAGCGCTACGGCGTCGGCCTCGCGAAGGGCGACACCGTCCTGCAGCAGCACATCAACGACCTGTTCACGAACGGCGGCGACGTGTGGCAGGCGCTCTTCGACCTGAACCTCGCTCCGGCGGGCATTCAGGGCACGCAGCCCGCGGTCGACTGATCCGCCTGTCCCAGGGGAGCGGCGTGCCCGCTCCCCTGGGACCGATCTTCCCTCCGGGTGCGAACCCGGGTCATCCACGACACCGCTGAGGAGCACACGTGGGCGTCATCACCGACTACCTCCCGCTGTGGGGCGAGACCCTGCTCGGCACGATCGTGCTCTTCTTCGGTGGCGGCGCGCTCGCCCTCGTGCTCGGCACGCTCGTGGGCGCCATGCGCGTCTCGCCCGTGCCGATCGCGCGCGGCATCGGCATCCTCTACGTCAACACGATTCGCAACACCCCCCTCACGCTCGTGTTCTTCGCCTTCGCGTTCGCGCTGCCGCCGCTGCTCGGGCTTCGTCTGACGAGCGGGGTGTCTCTCACGCTCGCGATCTCGGCGCTCGGCATCTACACGGCGACGTATGTGGCCGAGACGATCCGTTCGGGCATCAACACGGTCCCGGTGGGCCAGGCCGAGGCGGCGCGTGCGCTCGGGCTCACGTTCGGCCAGGTGATGACCCTCGTCGTGCTTCCGCAGGCGTTCCGCTCGGTCATCCCGCCCATGATGAGCGTCTTCATCGCCCTGCTCAAGAACACGACGGTTGCGGCGGGATTCTCGGTCGTGAACCTCGGCTCGATCCGCGCGAACATGAGCGAAGACGGCGAGAACCAGTTCATCGTGCTGCTGTGGGTCATGGCGATCTTCGTCGCGCTCGTCCTGCTCTTGTCGTGGGCGCAGCGAGCGCTCGAGAACCGGTGGAAGGTGGCCCGATGAGCAGCGTGCTCTACGACGTGCCCGGGCCTCGCGCGATCGCCCGGAACCGCATCCTGGGCGTCGTGACGATCGTCGTCGTGGCGGCGATCGCGGGATTCTTCGTGTGGAGGCTGTGGGAGACCGGCCAGTTCTCGGCCGAGAAGTGGTACGCGTTCACGTTCACGAACGTGTGGCTGCAGGTCGGCGCGGCTCTCCTCCGCACGCTGCAGGCGTTCGCGGTCGCGGCGGTCGGCGCGCTCGCGCTCGGGTTCATCCTCGCGATCGGGCGAATGTCGGTGCACGCATGGGTGCGGGTTCCCGTCGGGGCGGTCGTCGAGCTGCTCCGGGCGGTGCCCGTGCTCATCTTCATGTTCCTGCTCTACTACGGTCTGCCCGTGCTCGGCGTCAAGATGGAGCCGTACTGGGCGGTCGTCATCGCGCTCATCGCCTACAACGGATCGGTGCTCGCCGAGGTGTTCCGCGCGGGCGTCGAGGCGCTGCCGCGCGGGCAGAGCGAGGCGGGGTACGCGATCGGCCTCCGCAAGTCCGGCGTCATGCGGCTCATCCTGCTGCCGCAGGCGATCCGGGCGATGCTGCCGGTCATCATCGCGCAACTCGTCGTGACCCTCAAAGACACGGCGCTCGGCTACATCATCACGTACCAAGAACTCCTGTTCTACGCGCGCTACATCGGTTCGCAGTCGACGTACGGGTCGCCCATCGTGCCCGCGACGATCGTCGTCGGCATCATCTACATCGCGCTCTGTCTGCTGCTCTCGCTCGTCGCCGTCCGGGTCGAGAAGCGCCTTCGACGCTCGGCCAAGATCGCGACGGCAGCGCCGGAGGCGCTCGACCAGGAGATGACGGCGACGCGGGTGATCGCCGTCCAGTCCGGACTCGACGGCGCGGCCGGCCACGACGGGCGCTGAACCCGACGGCGACGCCGAGGCATCCGCCCGCCGGTAGACTCGTACCTCGTGTCCGAGCCCACAGAAATCACCGAGTCCGCGGTCGACGCGGCCGTCGATGCGGCACTCGCCGCGATCGCGGCGGCAGACGACTCCGCCGCGCTCAAGCAGGTCCGTACCGAGCACACGGGCGAGAAGTCGCCGCTCGCGCAGCTGAACGCGCTCCTGCGCGATGTGCCGAACGATCAGAAGGCCGCTCTCGGCAAGCTCGTCGGGCAGGCGCGCGGGCGCGTGAACCAGGCGTTCACGGCGCGCGAGGCCGAGATCACGGCCGCCGAGGCCGAGGCGCAGCTCGCGGCCGAGGCGGTGGACGTCACGGCGTTGCCCTCTCGCGTCCAGGCGGGCGCGAGGCATCCGCTGTCGCTTCTGCAAGACCGGGTGAGCGAGGTCTTCACGGGCATGGGCTGGGAGATCGCCGAAGGCCCCGAGGTCGAAAGCGAGTGGTTCAACTTCGACGCGTTGAACTTCGACGCCGACCACCCCGCGCGCGCCATGCAAGACACCTTCTTCATCGATCCGCCCGAATCGCACCTCGTGCTGCGGACGCACACGAGCCCCGTGCAGGTGCGCTCGATGCTCGACCGCGAGGTGCCGATCTACGTGCTCGCGCCGGGCCGCGTGTACCGCACCGACGAGTTCGACGCGACGCACCTGCCCGTCTTCATGCAGTTCGAGGGGCTCGCGGTCGACAAGGGCCTCACGATGGCGCACCTGAAGGGCACGCTCGACCACTTCGTGAAGTCGATCTTCGGCGACGAGGCGCAGGTGCGTCTGCGTCCGAGCTTCTTCCCGTTCACCGAGCCGAGCGCCGAGCTCGACTTCTGGCACCCGACCTTCAAGGGCGGCGCGCGCTGGATCGAGTGGGGCGGCTGCGGCATGGTGCACCCGAACGTGCTGCGTTCGGCGGGCATCGACCCCGACGTGTACACGGGCTTCGCGTTCGGCATGGGCGTCGAGCGCGGCCTCATGCTGCGCGACGGCGTGCAAGACATGCGCGACATGGCCGAGGGCGATGTCCGCTTCTCCCAGCAGTTCGGAATGGTGGTCTGATCATGCGCGTGCCTCTTTCCTGGCTCGCCGAGTACGTCGAGCTCAAGCCGGGCACGACGCCCGAAGACGTCCACGCCGCCCTCGTGAAGGTCGGGCTCGAAGAAGAGGGCGTGCACGCCTTCGAGGTGTCCGGGCCCATCGTCGTGGGCGAGGTCCTCGAGTTCGTCGAGGAGCCGCAGTCCAACGGCAAGACGATCCGCTGGTGCCAGGTGCGCGTCGCGCCCGAGGGCGAGGTCGCGGCCGACGGCGGCGAGGCCGTGCACGGCATCGTGTGCGGTGCGCGCAACTTCTTCGTGGGCGACAAGGTCGTCGTGACGCTGCCGGGTGCCACGCTGCCGGGTCCGTTCCCGATCGCGGCGCGCAAGACCTATGGGCACGTCTCCGACGGCATGATCGCCTCGACGAAGGAGCTCGGCCTCGGCGACGACCACGACGGCATCCTGCGGCTCTCGACGCTCGGTGTCGACGCGCCCGTCGGCACCGACGCGATCGCGCTCCTCGGCCTGAACGACGCGGCCGTCGAGATCAACGTCACGCCCGACCGCGGCTACGCGTTCTCGATCCGCGGCGTCGCGCGCGAGTACGCGCACGCCACGGGCGCGGTCTTCCGCGACCCGGTCGGGGCGGTCGCCGCGCGCGCGGTCGAGACGACGGATGCCTCGGGCTCGGCCGCTGCCGACGGCACGGCGTTCCCCGTGGCGATCGCCGACGAGTCGCCCATCCGCGGCAAGGTCGGCGCATCCGTGTTCGCGACGCGCATCGTGCGCGGCGTCGACGCGACCCGTCCGACGCCCCCGTGGATGATCGCGCGGCTGAAGCTCGCGGGCATCCGCTCGCTGTCGCTCCTCGTCGACATCACGAACTACGTCATGCTCGAACTCGGCCAGCCGATCCACGGCTACGACCTCGACCTCCTGCGGGGCGGCATCGTCGTGCGCCGGGCCCGCGCCGGCGAGACCCTCGAGACCCTCGACGGCAAGGTGCGGAAGCTCGACGCCGAAGACCTCCTCATCACCGACGACCGCGGCGCGATCGGCCTCGCGGGCGTGATGGGCGGCGCCGAGACCGAGATCTCGGACGCCACCGCCAACGTCTTGATCGAGGCGGCGAACTTCGACCCGGTGTCGATCGCGCGCACGGCGCGTCGGCACAAGCTGCCGAGCGAGGCGTCCAAGCGCTTCGAGCGCGGCGTCGACCCCGAGATCGCGGCGGCGGCCGCGGCGCGGGTCGCTCAGCTCATGGCCGACCTCGCGGGCGGCTCGGTCGACGCGGTCGCACCCGTCGTGGGCGGCGCGCCCGCGCGCGAGGCGATCATTCTTCCCGACGCCTTCGTGTCGCGCCTCATCGGCGTCGACTACACGGCCGCCGAGGTGCACGATGCGCTCGCCGAGATCGGCGCCGTCGTGACGCCCGTCGACCGCGCGCTCGAGGTCGTGCCGCCGAGCTGGCGCCCCGACCTCACGGGCCGCGAAGAGCTCGCCGAAGAGGTCGCCCGACTCGTCGGCTACGACCGCATCCCGGCCGTGCTGCCCGTCGCGCCGCCCGGTCGCGGCCTCACGCGTTCGCAGCGCCTGCGCAAGCAGGTCGCCGACGTGCTGGCGGGCTCGGGCTCGACCGAGGTGCTCGCGTTCCCGTTCACGGCCGACGCCGACAACCAGCGCTTCGGCAGCGTCGACGGCTCGCCGGTCGCGCAGGTGAAGGTCGCGAACGCGCTCGATGCGACGCGTCCCTACCTGCGCCGGTCGCTGCTTCCGGGTCTCGTCGAGGTTGCACGCCGCAACCTTTCGCGCGGACTCGTCGACCTCGACGTGTTCGAACTCGGGCTCGTCTTCCTGCCGTCCGAAGACGGCACGCTCGGCTCGGCCGACCTGCCCGCGGGCGGGGCGCTGCCGTCCGACGCCGAGCTCGCCGCGCTCCGCGCGGGCATCCCCGTGCAGCCGCGGCACGCCGCCGTGCTCCTCACGGGCTCGCTGCTGCAGAAGGCGCCGGGCCGTCCGGCGGTCGCCGTGGGCCTCGCCGACGCGCTCGACCGCGTGCGCCGCATCGCGCTCGCGACGGGCGTCGAGATCGAGATCGCGCAGGGCCGTCATGCTGCGCTCCACCCGGGTCGCACGGCCGAGCTCCGCGTCGCGGGCGAGCGCGTCGGCTTCGCGGGCGAGCTGCACCCGGCGCTCGCCGCCGAGCTCGACCTGCCGCGTGTGGTCGCGGTCGCCGAGCTCGACCTCGACGCCGTCATCGCCGCGGGCGACCGTCCCGTCGAGGCGACGCCCATCGGCACGTTCCCGGCCGCGACGCAAGACCTGTCGCTCGTCGTGGCGCGCGACGTGCCCGCGGGCGAGGTCGCGGCGGCCGTGCGCGAAGGCGCGGGCGAGCTGCTCGAGCACCTCGAGCTCGTCGACGACTACCGCGGCCAGGGTGTCGCCGCCGACGCGAAGAGCCTCACGTTCGCGTTGCGTTTCCGCGCCCCCGACCGCACGCTGACTGCGGCCGAGGCGAGCGAGGCGAAGCTCGCGGGCTCGGCGCTCGCAGGCGCGCGCTTCGGGGCAGCCATCCGCGACTGAGCGACCCGGTTCGAACGCCGGCTTCGAGGCATCCGGATGCCTCGGGGTCGGCGTTCGCCGTCTCGACCGGTGTCTCCGGAAGCGCCCCGGCGGTACCCTGAGGCATGGCCGAAGCGAAGACGCAGCCGACCGGGTCATCCGTCGCCGAGTTCCTCGACCGCGTCGAGCCCGCAGGCCGACGCGAAGACGGATGGGAGCTCCGAGACCTGTTCGACCGCGTGACCGGCACCGACGCCGTCATGTGGGGGCCGTCGATCATCGGCTACGGGCTCGTGCACACGCGCACGGCAGCAGGCCGCGAGGGGAGTGGCCGGTCGTCGCGTTCTCGCCGCGCAAGGCGTCGATCTCGCTCTACGGCCTGCATGAGCCACACCTCCGCGAGCACGGCGTCGACGAGCTGGTCGCCCAGCTCGGCAAGGTCAAGATCGGCGTCGGATGCCTCTGGGTCGGCCGCCTCTCGACGATCGACCTCGACGTCCTCGCGTCCCTCGTCGACCGCGCGTGGGTGCACACGCGCGGCGCCGTGTGACCCTGAGGCATCCGCTCGGTTTGCACTCGGCAGCCTCCCGCGGATATGGTGCCTGACATGTCCACCGTCCTGGTCGCCCCATCCCGCGCAGCTCGCGCGGCGGTGCTGCGCGTCCGACGTCGTGGCGAGCGCCGAATCTCGGCGACCCCCGCGTCGGCCTGAGCCGACCCTGTGCGGGCGTCGCCGGAGTCGAGACCCTCGTTCGCACAGTCCTAAGGTGGATCCATGACCTACTCCGTCGCCGTTTCCGGCGCATCCGGCTATGCCGGTGGAGAAATCCTTCGGCTCCTCGCCGATCACCCCGATTTCGAAGTCCGCACCGTCACGGCGCACTCGAGCGCCGGCCAGCCGCTCGTCGCAGCGCAGCCGCACCTGCGCAGCTACACGCATCTGACGCTCAAAGAGACCTCGGCCGAGACGCTCGCGGGGCACGACGTCGTCTTCCTGGCGCTGCCGCACGGCGCGTCAGGGGCCGTGGCCGCCGAGCTTTCCGAGGACACGCTCGTGATCGACTGCGGTGCCGACCACCGACTCGAGTCGCCTGTCGACTGGGCGGCGTTCTACGGCGGCGAGCATCACGGGTCGTGGGCCTACGGGGTGCCCGAACTGCCGCGGCTCCAGGGCACGCAGCGCGACCGGCTCGCGAAGTCGCGGCGCATCGCGGCACCGGGCTGCAACGCCTCGACCGTCGCGCTGTCGCTCGCCCCGGGCATCCGGGCAGGCGTCATCGACGAGCACGACCTCGTGTCCGTGCTCGCGGTCGGCCCGTCGGGGGCCGGCAAGAGCTTGAAGCCCCACCTCCTCGCGTCCGAGATCCTCGGCTCGGCGAACCCGTATGCCGTCGGCGGCACGCACCGGCACATCCCCGAGATCCAGCAGGCGCTGCGGTGGGCGGGCGCATCGGAGCCGACGATCTCGTTCACGCCCGTGCTCGTGCCGATGGCGCGGGGCATCCTCGCGACCTCGTCGGCGAAGCTCGTGCCGGGCACGACGGCGGCGCAAGTGCGCGCCGCGTGGGAGGACGCGTACGCGGGGGAGCGGTTCGTGCAGTTGCTTCCCGAGGGCGAGTTCCCGAAGACTTCGGATGTCACGGGCGCGAACACCGCGCTCATCGGCCTCGCCGTCGACGAGGCTGCGGGTCGTGTCGTCGTGATCGCCGCCGTCGACAATCTCGTGAAGGGCACCGCGGGTGCCGCCATCCAATCCGCCAACATCGCGCTCGGTCTCGCCGAGTCGACCGGCCTTCCCGTGAACGGAGTCGCCCCGTGACCGTCACCGCCGCGCAAGGCTTCGAAGCGGCGGGCATCGCCGCGGGCATCAAGCGCACCGGCGCGCTCGACCTCGCGGTCGTCGTGAACCGCGGACCGTCGCAGGCGGGCGCCGCCGTCTTCACGTCGAACCGGGCGAAGGCCAATCCGATCATCTGGTCGCAGCAGGTCGTCGTCGACGGCGTCGTCTCGGCGATCGTGCTCAACTCGGGCGGGGCGAACTGCTTCACCGGCCCCGAGGGGTTCCAGGTGACGCACCGCACGGCCGAGGCGGCGGCGTCGGCGCTCGGCGTGTCGGCGGGCGACGTGCTCGTGTGTTCGACGGGGTTGATCGGCGACCAGCTCGACGGCGAGGTCCTCGAAGAGGGCGTGCTGTCGGCGGCGAACCGGCTCGGCTCCGACGAGCAAGCGGGCGCCGATGCGGCCCGGGCCATCATGACGACCGACTCGAAGCCCAAAACCGTCGTGGTCGACGGCGGCGGCTGGACGGTGGGCGGCATGGCGAAGGGCGCGGGCATGCTCGCTCCCGGCCTCGCCACGATGCTCGTCGTGCTGACGACCGACGCGGCGGCAGAGGCATCCGACCTCGACACGGCGCTCCGCGCCGCGACGCGCGTGACGTTCGACCGGCTCGACTCCGACGGCTGCATGTCGACGAACGACCAGGTGACGCTCCTCGCGAGCGGCGCCTCGGGCGTCACGCCCACGCTCGAAGAGCTCACGGCGGCGGTGACGGCCGCGTGCGATTCGCTCGCCTCGCAACTGCAGGCCGACGCCGAGGGCGCGAGCCACGACATCACGATCGAGGTCGTGGGCGCCGTGACCGAAGACGACGCCGTCGAGGTCGGCCGCTCGGTCGCCCGTAACAACCTCTTCAAGGCCGCGATCTTCGGCAACGACCCCAACTGGGGCCGGGTGCTCGCCGCGATCGGTACGACGCAGGCACCGTTCGATCCCTACCTCGTCGACGTGTCGATGAACGGCGTGCAGGTCTGCCACGCGGGTCGCCCCGACCGGCCGCGCGACGAGGTCGACCTCACGCCGCGTGCCACACACGTGCTCATCGAACTGCACGCGGGCGAGGCATCCGCCGCCATTCGCACGAACGATCTCACGCACGACTACGTGCACGAGAACAGCGCCTACTCGAGCTGAGCCGACGATGACCGAGACCGAAGCACTCGAGGCAGCCGAGAAGGCGCGCACGCTCATCGAGGCCCTGCCGTGGTTGAAACGCTTCCACGGCGAGACCATCGTCGTGAAGTTCGGCGGCAACGCCATGGTGAGCCCCGAACTCCAACAGGCGTTCGCCGAAGACATGGTGTACCTCCGCTACGCGGGCATCAAGCCCGTCGTCGTCCACGGCGGCGGCCCGCAGATCTCCTCCATGCTCGACCGGCTGGGCATCGCGAGCGAGTTCCGCGGCGGCTACCGGGTCACGACGCCCGAAGCGATGGACGTCGTCAGGATGGTGCTCACGGGCCAGGTGAACCGTGAGCTCGTGAGCCTCATCAACCGGCACGGACCGCTCGCGAGCGGCGTGTCGGGTGAAGACGCCGGGCTTTTCACGGGCCGGCGCCGGGGGCGATCGTCGACGGCGAAGAGGTCGACCTGGGTCTCGTCGGCGACGTCGTCAGGGTCGACCCGGCGGCCGTGCAGGCGCTCCTCGACGCCGGGCGCATCCCCGTCGTCTCCTCGATCGCGCCCGACGGCGACCGCCCGGGGCAGTCGCTCAACGTCAACGCCGACTCCGCGGCGGCAGCGCTCGCGATCGCACTCGGCGCCGCGAAACTCGTCATCCTGACGGATGTCGCAGGCCTCTACCGCGACTGGCCGAACCGCGACTCGCTCGTCTCGGTCATCGAAGTGCCCGAACTCGAAGCGCTCCTGCCGAGCCTGGAGTCGGGCATGATCCCCAAGATGACCGCGTGCCTCGAGGCGGTCGACGGCGGGGTGCCGAAGGCGGCCATCATCGACGGCCGTGAGCCGCACTCGATCCTGCTCGAGGTGTTCACGAAGCAGGGATCGGGCACCGAAGTGGTGCCCGCAGGAACGGAGGACGACGCATGAGCGGCGGCACTTGGCAGTCACGGTTCGACGAGCGCATCATGCGTTCGATCGGGATGCCGCTGCGCAAGCTCGAACGCGGCGACGGCGCGCGGGTGTGGGACGACGAGGGCAACGAGTACCTCGACTTCCTCGCGGGCATCGCCGTCAACGCGCTCGGCCACGCGCACCCCGTGTTCGTCGAGGCTGTGACGGCGCAGGCGTCGAAGATCGCGCACGTCTCCAACTACTTCGCGACCGAGCCCGCGATCGAACTCGCCGAGCGCGTGACGCGGCTCGCGGGGACGACCGACGGCGGCCGTGCCTGGTTCGGCAACTCGGGCGCCGAGGCGAACGAGGCCGCGCTCAAGCTCGCACGCCTGAACAACTCGGGCGGGGCGCGCACTCGCGTCCTCGCGCTCGTCGACGCGTTCCACGGCCGCACGACCGGAGCGCTCGCGCTCACCGGCAAGCCGCACATGCGGCAGCCGTTCGAGCCCCTCATCGGCGGCATCGAGCACATCCCCGCGACGCTCGAGGCGCTCGAGGCATCCATCGACGACTCGGTCGCCGCCCTCTTCGTCGAACCGATCCAGGGCGAAGCCGGCGTCGTCGAATTGCCCGACGGGTTCCTCGAGAAGGCCCGCGAGTTGACGACCCGACACGGCGCGCTCCTCATCGTCGACGAGATCCAGACGGGCGCCGGCCGCACGGGTGCATGGTTCGCGTTCCAGCACGCGGGCATCACGCCCGACGCGATCACGATCGCGAAGGGCATCGGCGGCGGATTCCCGATCGGCGGACTCGTGACCTTCGGCGCGACGAGCGACCTCTACCAGAAGGGCCAGCACGGCTCGACGTTCGGCGGCAACCCGCTCGCGACGGCCGTCGCGAACGCGGTGCTCGGCGAGATCGAGCGGGCCGGACTCGTCGAGCGCGCGGCCGTCAACGGTGTCGCGCTCCGTGAGCGCATCGAGGCCATCGGTTCGCCGCTCGTCACCGGCGTCCGCGGTCGCGGACTGCTGCTCGGCGTCGCGCTCGCCGAGCCCGTCGCCGTGCAGGTCATGCACGCGGCGCTCGACGCCGGCCTCATCGTCAACGCCGCGAACGACTCGACGATCCGCCTCGCGCCGCCCCTCATCATCGGCGATGCCGAGCTCGACGAGTTCGCCGACCGGTTCGGGCGTGCGCTCGAGACCGTCCTCGCCGAGACATCCGTCGCGTCCCTCTCCTGACGTCACCGACTTCCACTGCGAACCGCACCCGTGAAAGGCAGTATCGCCTCATGACCCGCCATTTCCTCCGCGACGACGACCTGTCGCCCGCCGAACAGGCCGAGATCCTCGACCTCGCGATTCGGCTGAAGGCCGACCGCTACGCCGAACGCCCGCTCGCGGGCCCCGGCACCGTCGCCGTCATCTTCGACAAGACCTCGACCCGCACGCGCGTCTCCTTCTCGGTCGGCATCGCCGACCTCGGGGGCGTGCCGCTCGTCATCTCGTCGACCGAGAGCCAGTTGGGTGCGAAAGAGTCGATCGCCGACACCGCGCGCGTCCTCGAGCGCCAGGTCGAGGCGATCGTGTGGCGCACCTTCTCGCAGGCCGGTCTCGAAGAGATGGCGGATGGCACGACCGTCCCCGTCGTCAACGCACTCTCCGACGACTTCCATCCGTGCCAGCTCCTCGCCGACCTCTTGACGGTGCGCGAGCACTTCGGCGAGACCGCGGGCCGCACGCTCGCCTACGTGGGCGACGGCGCCAACAACATGGCCCATTCCTACCTGCTCGCGGGCGTCACCGCAGGCATGCACGTCCGTATCGGATCGCCCGCCGATTACGCTCCGCGCGCCGACATCGTCGAGGACGCGCGCCGGATCGCAGCTGAGACGGGCGGATCGGTCGTCGTCACGGTCGACCCGCGCGAAGCGGTCTCGGGCGCCGACGTCGTCGTCACCGACACCTGGGTGTCGATGGGCCAGGAGGCCGAGAAGGCCGAACGCCTCGCCGTCTTCGGCGACTACGGCGTGACCGACGCGCTCTTCGGCGAAGCGTCCGCCGACGCCGTATTCCTCCACTGCCTGCCCGCCTACCGCGGTTACGAGGTCGAGGCGTCCGTCATCGACGGACCGCACTCGCTCGTGTGGGACGAAGCCGAGAACCGCCTGCACGCGCAGAAGGCGCTCCTCGTCTGGCTCCTCGCGAAGAACGCGAACGCCGCCGCCCACTCCGAGGAGAACGCACGATGACGACCGAGTCGACCGAACCGCACGGCACCAACGAAGGCTCGCTCTGGGGCGCCCGCTTCGCGAGCGGCCCGTCACCAGAGCTGCAGCGACTCTCGAAGTCGACGCACTTCGACTGGCAGCTCGCCCGCTACGACCTCGCCGGGTCGCGCGCCCACGCCCGCGCGCTCGCCGCAGCGGGCTACCTCGAGGCATCCGAACTCGACGCCATGCTCGCGGGCCTCGACGCCCTCGAAGCCCGCATCGAGTCGGGCGACCTCGTCGCGACCGACACCGACGAAGACGTCCACGGCGCCCTCGAGGCGGCGCTCATCGCCGAGGTCGGCCCCGAGATCGGCGGCAAGCTCCGCGCCGGCCGCAGCCGCAACGACCAGATCGCAACCCTCGTGCGCCTCTACCTGAAGGACCACGCCGCGACCATCGGACGCGACCTCGTGCACCTCGTCGACGCGCTCGCCGCGCAAGCCGACGCGCACCGCACCGCCATCATGCCGGGTCGCACGCACCTCCAGCACGCGCAGCCCGTGCTCCTCGCACACCACCTCCTCGCGCACGCGTGGGCGCTCTCGCGCGACCTCGAACGGCTTGTCGACTGGACGAAGCGCGCGGATGTCTCGCCGTACGGCGGCGGCGCGCTCGCCGGGTCGACGCTCGGCCTCGACGCCGCATCCGTGGCCCACGACCTCGGCCTCGCGACGCCGTCGGAGAACTCGATCGACGGCACCGCGAGCCGCGACGTCGTCGCCGAGTTCGCGTTCGTGACGGCGATGATCGGCATCGACGTGTCGCGCATCGCCGAAGAGATCATCCTGTGGAACACGCGGGAGTTCGGCTTCGTGACCCTCCACGACGGCTACTCGACGGGCTCGTCGATCATGCCGCAGAAGAAGAACCCCGACATCGCCGAACTGGCGCGCGGTAAGTCGGGCCGGCTCATCGGCAACCTCACGGGCCTCCTCGCGACGCTCAAGGCGCTTCCCCTCGCCTACAACCGCGACCTCCAAGAAGACAAAGAGCCGGTGTTCGACTCGGTCGAGACGCTCGAGGTGCTGCTGCCCGCGTTCACGGGCATGATCGCGACGCTCACCTTCCACACCGACCGGATGGCGGCGCTCGCGCCCGCCGGGTTCTCACTCGCGACGGATGTCGCGGAGTGGCTCGTGAAGCGCAAGGTGCCCTTCCGCGACGCCCACGAGATCACCGGTGCGCTCGTGCGTGCCGCCGAGCAGCGCGGCGTCGGGCTCGAAGACCTCGACGATGCGGCGCTCGCCGAGGTGTCGCCGCTCCTCACGCCCGACGTGCGAGAGGTGTTGACGATCGAAGGCTCGGTCGCGAGCCGGTCGGGCATCGGCGGCACGGCGCCCGAGCGGGTGGCCGAGCAGTTCGCGAAGCTCGCCGACCGGGTACGGCATCTCGTGTCGGGGCTGCCCGAGGTCAAGTGACCCTCCTCATCCCGGCCACTCGCGAGGCGCTCGCGATCGACTCGGTCGAACTCGCGCCACGCCTGCTCGGTGCGGTGCTGTCGCACGAGACCCCCGAGGGCGTCGTTTCGGTGCGGCTCAGCGAGGTCGAGGCCTATCGAGGCGTCGGCATCGATCCCGGATCGCACTCGTTCCGGGGAGAGACCAAGCGCAATCGGGTGATGTTCGGCGAGGCCGGACATCTCTACGCCTATTTCACCTACGGCATGCACACGTGCCTCAACATCGTGTCGGGGCATCCGGGGGTGTCTTCGGCGGTGCTCCTTCGCGGGGCGACCGTCGTCGAGGGCATCGAGCTCGCGCGCGTTCGGCGGCCCGGCGCGTCCGACCGCGACCTCGCGCGCGGGCCGGCGAGACTCGGGCTCGCGCTCGGCGTGCCGTTGTCGGCGAGCGGCGACGACCTGCTCGCACCGCCGTACGCGCTCAGTCTGCCGGTCGAGCCGCTGGCGTACGAGCAGGGCCCGCGCGTCGGCGTCTCAGGAGCCGGCGGGGGAGCGGACTACCCGTGGCGGTTCTGGTTGCCGGGCGATCCGGGTGTGTCGCCGTACAAGCGGCATCCGCGCGCCGAAGGCTGAGCGCGAGGCATCCGCGATCACGCGCGCGAGCGCGGCGACGAGAGCTCAGGCGATCGCGAGCCGCACCGCGAGCCCGACCGCGCACGCCCAGATGAGGCTCGCGAACGTGCCGATGATGAACCGCTCGCGTGCTTCGGGCGCGTCGAGTTCGGTGAACCGGCCGACGCCCTTGACGGCGATGATGATCGCGAGCCCTTCGGGGAATCCGGCGATGATCGTCGCGGCGGCCGCGAACCGTTCGAGCACGCCGATCGTGAGTCCGCCGCGGAGCACTTCCCGTCGACGCTCGTCTCCCTTCACACCGGGCGCGACGCCCGCGTCGATGCGCCGGTCGGTGACGATGATGCCGCCGTGCAGCCCGGGCGTGACCGACCTGCCCATGGCGAGGTCGAGCGCCGTGCCCGCTGCGGCGCTGCCGCCGAACACCGCGACGGTGAGGCCGAGCAGCACGACGAGCGGTGTGGTTCCGAACCCGGACTGCCCTTCGAGCGCCGCGGCGGCGAGCACGGCGGCGCCGAGCGAGCCCGCCGCGATCCACACGAACGGCTTCTTCGGCCGCACCGCGGCGAGGATCGAGAACGTGGCCGCGGTGATGAGAGCGAGGACGAAGAGCACCCAGACGATCGCGCCGAGGAAGAAGAAGGGGGGCAGGTAGCTCATGCGTGTCGCGCTCCCGTCGAGGCATCCAGTTGTGCGAGCAGCCTAGCGAGCGCGGGCACCGCGTCGAGCTCGGCGCGGATGTTCGCCGACTTGACTCGCGCGCTGATCGCCGGGGCGCTCACGCCGAGCGCATCGGCGATCTCGGATTGCGAGGCGCCCGCGACGAGTCGGTCGTAGACCTCCCAGCCCTGCTCGGAGCGGCGTTCGCGCAGGATGAGCGCGAGGCGGAAGAGCGCTTCGACGTGGGCGGTGTCGGGGGAGTCGGCTTCGATCGCGACTCGCGGTGTGCTCTTCTTCGCGCGATCGACGGCGTCGCGGGCGGCGAAGAACGCGTCGCCGCTGGCCTCCCGGATGTCTTCGGGCAACGGTTCTCGTACCGAGCCGACGCCGACGCCGACGCTCCATTCGCCGTCGCGCGTGAGCTCGAGGACGAGGTCGACGGCGGTGCGCGCGTCGGCCGTGAGCATCTGGATCTCGTCGCCTGCGTTGCGCGCGACGGGCAGGAGCAGGCGGTCGCCGTGCTCGAGTTGGATGCGGTCGCGTTCGAGGCCGGCGAGGTCGGCGCTCGTGCGACTCGAGACCTGATCCGCGGTGAGGACGATCATCGTGCCCCTTCCTGCGCTTCACCCTGCCGACTTCATTGCGCTTGATGTAAGCATACAGTATTAATCACCGATGAGTTAAGGGTGAGTCGTGAATCATTCCGCTGATACTCTTGCGGGGTGTCAGACCCCGTGATCCTCGCGACCCAGCAGAACGACGCCTCCTTCGAAGACGTCTGGGAGGAGCTCGTCTGGCGCGGCCTCGTCCACGTCTCGACCGACCAGACTGCGCTCAAAGAGCTCCTCGCGGGCGAGCCGATCACGTACTACTGCGGGTTCGACCCGACCGCGCCGAGCCTGCACCTCGGCAACCTCGTGCAGCTCCTCGTGCTGCGCCGGCTCCAGCTCGCGGGCCACAAGCCGCTCGGCCTCGTCGGCGGATCGACCGGACTCATCGGCGACCCCCGCCCGACGGCCGAGCGCACGCTCAACACGAAAGAGACCGTTGCCGAGTGGGTCGGGTACCTGCAGGCCCAGGTGTCCCGCTTCCTGTCGGCCGAGGGCGAGAACGCCGTGCGCCTCGTCAACAATCTCGACTGGACGGCCGGACTCAGCGCGATCGACTTCCTGCGCGAGATCGGCAAGCACTACCGCGTCGGCACGATGCTGAAGAAGGACGCGGTCGCCTCGCGCCTGAACTCCGACGCGGGCATCTCGTACACCGAGTTCAGCTACCAGATCCTCCAGGGCTTCGACTTCCTCGAGCTCTACCGACTGTACGGCTGCGTCCTGCAGACGGGCGGCAGCGACCAGTGGGGCAACCTCACGAGCGGCACCGACCTCATCCATCGCGTCGAGGGCGTCTCGGCGCACGCGATCGGCACGCCGCTCATCACGAACTCCGACGGCACGAAGTTCGGCAAGAGCGAGGGCAACGCGATCTGGCTCGACCCCGAGATGTGCAGCCCGTACCGCTTCTACCAGTTCTGGCTCAACACCGACGACGCCGACGTGATCGACCGGCTCAAGGTCTTCACGTTCCTCAGCCGCGCGCGCATCGAAGAGCTCGCCGCACTCGTCGAGGCGGAGCCGTTCAAGCGCGAGGCCCAGCGCGTGCTCGCGTCAGAGGTCACGACCCTCGTCCATGGGGCGGATGCCACGGCGTCGGTCATCGCGGCCTCGCAGGCCCTCTTCGGGCAGGGCGACCTCGCGTCGCTCGATCGCGCGACGCTCGCGTCGGCGTTCGAAGAGCTCCCCAACACGACGGCCGCGGCCGACGCGCCCGTCGCGCAGCTCCTTGTCGACACCGGTCTCGTCGCGAGCCTCAGCGAGGGCCGTCGCGCGATCAAGCAGGGCGGCGTCTCGATCGACAACCGTCGCGTCGACGACGAGTCGGCGACGCTCGCCGACTTCGCCGGGTCGGGCGCCCTCGCCGTGCTCCGCCGCGGCAAGAAGACCCTCGCGGGCGTCTTCGTCTCCTGAGTTCCCGGCCCGTGGCCTCGCGAGAGGCCACGGGTTCGCGGGTGGCTGCGGCGCGCAGCCCGCGTGACGGTTAGCCTGACCGCATGGACGGCACGGATGCCACGGCCGCGGCTTTCGACCCACGACGTGTCCTGGCGCGCGCGTGGCGAGAGCTCGGCCGTGACGAGAGCGAACTCGCGCTCGTCGGGGCGCTGCCCGAGCCGCCGCTGCCCGCGCGACTCGACGTCGCCGGGCTCGCTGCCGACTCGGTCGCGGCGGCGAGCTTTGCGGCGGCGATCGCGGCCGGCGGCGAGCGCGTCCCGGCTCTTCGGCTGAGCGGTGCTCGCATCGCAACGGCGTTCGGGAGCGAACGCGTCTTCGCGATCGACGGCGTGCGCCCCGCTGCCTGGGCGCCCCTGTCGGGCTTCTGGCAGACCTCCGACGGCTGGGTCCGCACCCACGCGAACTATCCGCATCATGCTGCCGCGCTCCGTCGGGTGCTCGGCCTCTCTGCCGACGCCGAAGGTGCAGCACTCGCGTCGGCGCTCGAGTCGCGAACTGCGGCGGATGTCTCGGCCGACGTCACCGCGGCCGGCGGACTCTGCGTGGTGGTGAGCCGAGAAGATCCCGCAGACACCGCCGCTCGCGCGGCTGCGCCGCTCATCGAACTCGTCGACTCCGAGACATCCGATCGCCGGCCGCTCGGGGCGTCCCGCCCGGTGGGGCGCCCGCTCGACGGCATCCGCGTGCTCGATCTCACCCGCGTGATCGCGGGGCCCGTCGCAACCCGAACGCTGGGGCTCTTCGGCGCCGAGGTGCTTCGGATCGACCCGCCCGAACCCGCCGAGATCGGATGGCAGCACCTTGATAGCGGCGCAGGCAAGCGCTCCGCGCTTCTCGACCTGCGGTCACGGTCGGATCGCCGCCGCTTCGACGACCTGCTCGCGGCGGCGGACGTGCTCGTGCTCGGATATCGGCCGGCGTCGCTCGAGCGGCTCGGACTCGATCCGCGCACGCTCGCTGCGAGACATCCGTCCCTCGTCATCGCGCAGTTGAGCGCGTGGGGGTTCGGCCCAGGCGAGGCGGAACGTGCCGGATTCGACAGTCTCGTCCAGGCCGAGAGCGGCATCGCCTGGATCGAGTCGCCCGACGGCGAGCGTCCGGGCGCGCTGCCCGTGCAGGCGCTCGACCACGCGACCGGGTACCTGCTCGCCGCCGCGGTGACGACGGTGCTCGACGGACGGGGCGCGACAGACGCTCGCGGCGTCCGCATGTCGCTTCGGCGCACCGCGGCCGAACTCCTTGGGGGCCCGCGAACGCCCGATCGTTCGCCCGCCGGCGAGCTCGGCGATGACGATCGCGTCGCCGAGGCGCAGCATCTCGTCGGATCCGCCGGCGATGTCGTCGTGCCGCGTCCGGCAGCGGGCTATGTCGGGAGCGACGATGAATGGATGACTCCGCCGCATGCCTGGGGAAGCGACACCGCCGACTGGGCGTGATCGTGCGGGAGTGGGCGGACGGGCGAAGCCGAGGGGCGTCGGGGAGCTGAAGGAAGTTTTTGCGGGTTGTTCTGGGGTTTTGTGGTGTGGTGGTGGTGCGACACGCCCGGGGTGTGGGGTGGGTTTGCGTGGGTGGTGGGGGTGTGCGTAAAGTATTCATCTGTTGCCCCACAGGGCCGGGAGCGTTGAGAGAGGTTCTTCTCTTCTCCGTTGCTTGGTTCTCAAGTGGTGATGGTTCCGAACATGTCGAGTGGTGTTTTGCTCGGGTGTTTGAAGCGTCCGGATGCGTCCCTTGGTTGGGATGGCCGGGTGGTGGAAATGTTTGGTTCCCTGTTGTGAAGCGCTGGTTTTTCTGGTGTGGAGGCGGGGGCGTCCGTTTCTTGAGAACTCAACAGCGTGCACTATGTTCAATGCCAATTTTTTGAACCCCGACCCGGTTTTGCCGGGTGGGATTCCTTTGATTGATGGACAATTTTGATTCTTTGGAGTCAGTTGTTTTTTCTGTCAGAGATCAAACTCCTCGGCCGGCTTTTTTGGGTTGGTTGGGAATCTTTTTTTTTGGAGAGTTTGATCCTGGCTCAGGACGAACGCTGGCGGCGTGCTTAACACATGCAAGTCGAACGATGAACTGGGAGCTTGCTCCTGGGGATTAGTGGCGAACGGGTGAGTAACACGTGAGTAACCTGCCCTGGACTCTGGGATAACCCCGAGAAATCGGAGCTAATACCGGATAGGACCTTGGATCGCATGATTCTTGGTGGAAAGTTTTTCGGTTTGGGATGGACTCGCGGCCTATCAGCTTGTTGGTGAGGTAATGGCTCACCAAGGCGTCGACGGGTAGCCGGCCTGAGAGGGTGACCGGCCACACTGGGACTGAGACACGGCCCAGACTCCTACGGGAGGCAGCAGTGGGGAATATTGCACAATGGGCGAAAGCCTGATGCAGCAACGCCGCGTGCGGGATGACGGCCTTCGGGTTGTAAACCGCTTTTAGTAAGGAAGAAGCCCTTTGGGGTGACGGTACTTGCAGAAAAAGGACCGGCTAACTACGTGCCAGCAGCCGCGGTAATACGTAGGGTCCGAGCGTTGTCCGGAATTATTGGGCGTAAAGAGCTCGTAGGCGGTTTGTCGCGTCTGCTGTGAAATCTAGAGGCTCAACCTCTAGCCTGCAGTGGGTACGGGCAGACTTGAGTGGTGTAGGGGAGACTGGAATTCCTGGTGTAGCGGTGGAATGCGCAGATATCAGGAGGAACACCGATGGCGAAGGCAGGTCTCTGGGCACTTACTGACGCTGAGGAGCGAAAGCGTGGGGAGCGAACAGGATTAGATACCCTGGTAGTCCACGCCGTAAACGTTGGGCGCTAGATGTGGGGACCTTTCCACGGTTTCCGTGTCGTAGCTAACGCATTAAGCGCCCCGCCTGGGGAGTACGGCCGCAAGGCTAAAACTCAAAGGAATTGACGGGGGCCCGCACAAGCGGCGGAGCATGCGGATTAATTCGATGCAACGCGAAGAACCTTACCAAGGCTTGACATGACCGAGAACGGGCCAGAAATGGTCAACTCTTTGGACACTCGGTTACAGGTGGTGCATGGTTGTCGTCAGCTCGTGTCGTGAGATGTTGGGTTAAGTCCCGCAACGAGCGCAACCCTCGTCGCATGTTGCCAGCACGTTATGGTGGGGACTCATGTGAGACTGCCGGGGTCAACTCGGAGGAAGGTGGGGATGACGTCAAATCATCATGCCCCTTATGTCTTGGGCTTCACGCATGCTACAATGGCCGGTACAAAGGGCTGCGATGTCGTAAGGCGGAGCGAATCCCAAAAAGCCGGTCTCAGTTCGGATTGAGGTCTGCAACTCGACCTCATGAAGTCGGAGTCGCTAGTAATCGCAGATCAGCAACGCTGCGGTGAATACGTTCCCGGGCCTTGTACACACCGCCCGTCAAGTCATGAAAGTCGGTAACACCCGAAGCCGGTGGCCTAACCCTTGTGGAGGGAGCCGTCGAAGGTGGGATCGGTGATTAGGACTAAGTCGTAACAAGGTAGCCGTACCGGAAGGTGCGGCTGGATCACCTCCTTTCTAAGGAGCACTGGACCAGGTTTGCTGGTTCCAGGAGTCCCAGATCGAAACCGTTCGTGTTTCGCTGGGTGCTCATGGGTGGAACATTGACATAGGCATCCAAGCCAAGGGTTTTCGTCTAGTACGCCGGTTCGCCGGTTGGAACGGTGGGGGCCGGCGGGTTGGGTGCGTGCACGCTGTTGGGTCCTGAGGGACCGGGCGCCGCCACCGGGTGGGGATGAAGATTCCTGCGGGTGGTGGGTTTGGACTTCGCAGGCCTTCACGAAAGCCGGCTTCATGCTGGTGGGGGTGGGGGTTCTGGCCGTCTGTTGAGAACTACATAGTGGACGCGAGCATCTTAGATTGATGTTCCTTCGGGGACATCGATCACAAGATTTGTAGGACGCGACTCTTCGGGGTTGTGTCCGACTTATCATTGGTCACCGCCGGCCCTTCGGGGTTGGTGGTTTCTGAACTCATGTGATTTCAAGTTTCTAAGAGCAAACGGTGGATGCCTTGGCATCTGGAGCCGAAGAAGGACGTCGTAATCTGCGATAAGCCTCGGGGAGTTGATAAACGAGCTGTGATCCGAGGATTTCCGAATGGGGAAACCCCGCCAGGCCCTTTGGGTGACCTGGTGACTCCCGCCTGAATGTATAGGGCGGGTAGAGGGAACGTGGGGAAGTGAAACATCTCAGTACCCACAGGAAGAGAAAACAACCGTGATTCCGTAAGTAGTGGCGAGCGAACGCGGATCAGGCCAAACCGGTCATGTGTGATACCCGGCAGGGGTTGCATGGTCGGGGTTGTGGGACCTTTCGGACTGTACTGCCGTGCAGTCACGGTGACGCGTATGCGATAGACGAACCGGATTGAAAGCCGGACCGGAGTGGGTGTGAGTCCCGTAGTCGAAATCGTGTGCGGCCCGGAGAGGGATCCCAAGTAGCACGGGGCCCGAGAAATCCCGTGTGAATCTGCCAGGACCACCTGGTAAGCCTAAATACTCCCAGATGACCGATAGCGGACAAGTACCGTGAGGGAAAGGTGAAAAGTACCCCGGGAGGGGAGTGAAATAGTACCTGAAACCGTTTGCTTACAAACCGTTGGAGCCAGTGTGATTCTGGTGACAGCGTGCCTTTTGAAGAATGAGCCTGCGAGTTAGTGATCTGTGGCGAGGTTAACCCGTGTGGGGGAGCCGTAGCGAAAGCGAGTCTGAATAGGGCGATTCAGTCGCAGGTCCTAGACCCGAAGCGAAGTGATCTATCCATGGCCAGGTTGAAGCGACGGTAAGACGTCGTGGAGGACCGAACCCACTTCAGTTGAAAATGGAGGGGATGAGCTGTGGATAGGGGTGAAAGGCCAATCAAACTTCGTGATAGCTGGTTCTCTCCGAAATGCATTTAGGTGCAGCGTTGCGTGTTTCTTGCCGGAGGTAGAGCTACTGGATGGCCGATGGGCCCCAACAGGTTACTGACGTCAGCCAAACTCCGAATGCCGGTAAGTGAGAGCGCAGCAGTGAGACGGTGGGGGATAAGCTTCATCGTCGAGAGGGAAACAACCCAGACCACCGACTAAGGTCCCTAAGCGCGTGCTAAGTGGGAAAGGATGTGGAGTTGCACAGACAACCAGGAGGTTGGCTTAGAAGCAGCCACCCTTGAAAGAGTGCGTAATAGCTCACTGGTCAAGTGATTCCGCGCCGACAATGTAACGGGGCTCAAGCACGCCACCGAAGTCGTGGCATTCGCACAATTCGATAGGCCTTCGTGGTCCAGTCGTGTGGATGGGTAGGAGAGCGTCGTGTGCCGGGTGAAGCGGCGGTGGAAACCAGCCGTGGACGGTACACGAGTGAGAATGCAGGCATGAGTAGCGAAAGACGGGTGAGAAACCCGTCCTCCGAAAGACCAAGGGTTCCAGGGTCAAGCTAATCTGCCCTGGGTAAGTCGGGACCTAAGGCGAGGCCGACAGGCGTAGTCGATGGACAACGGGTTGATATTCCCGTACCGGCGAAGAACCGCCCACACCAATCCAGTAATGCTAACCATCCGATACCACTCATAGTCTCCTTCGGGAGGCGCCGGGTGGTGGAGCGTGGGACCCGGTCTGGTGCGGTGAGCGTATTAACAGGTGTGACGCAGGAAGGTAGCCCAGCCCGGGCGATGGTTGTCCCGGGGCAAGCGTGTAGGCCGAGCGATAGGCAAATCCGTCGCTCATACAGGCTGAGACGTGACGCGGATGAAAAGTGGGTGATCCTATGCTGCCGAGAAAAGCATCGACGCGAGGTTCTAGCCGCCCGTACCCCAAACCGACTCAGGTGGTCAGGTAGAGAATACCGAGGAGATCGAGAGAATCGTGGTTAAGGAACTCGGCAAAATGCCCCCGTAACTTCGGGAGAAGGGGGGCCATCCACTTATACGGACGTGCTCCGGAAAGGGTGTGGTGGCCGCAGAGACCAGTGGGAAGCGACTGTTTACTAAAAACACAGGTCCGTGCCAAGTCGCAAGACGATGTATACGGACTGACGCCTGCCCGGTGCTGGAAGGTTAAGCGGAACGGTTAGCGACTTCGGTTGCGAAGCTGAGAAGTTAAGCCCCAGTAAACGGCGGTGGTAACTATAACCATCCTAAGGTAGCGAAATTCCTTGTCGGGTAAGTTCCGACCTGCACGAATGGCGTAACGACTTCCCAGCTGTCTCAACCGCGAACTCGGCGAAATTGCAGTACGAGTAAAGATGCTCGTTACGCGCAGAAGGACGGAAAGACCCCGTGACCTTTACTACAGCTTGGTATTGGTGTTCGGTGTGGCTTGTGTAGGATAGGTGGGAGACTTTGAAGCGGGCACGCTAGTGTTCGTGGAGTCGTTGTTGAAATACCACTCTGGTCACTCTGGATATCTAACTTCGAACCGTGATCCGGTTCAGGGACAGTGCCTGGTGGGTAGTTTAACTGGGGCGGTTGCCTCCCAAAAAGTAACGGAGGCGCCCAAAGGTTCCCTCAACCTGGTTGGCAATCAGGTGTCGAGTGTAAGTGCACAAGGGAGCTTGACTGTGAGACTGACAGGTCGAGCAGGGACGAAAGTCGGGACTAGTGATCCGGCAGTGGCTTGTGGAAGCGCTGTCGCTCAACGGATAAAAGGTACCTCGGGGATAACAGGCTGATCTTGCCCAAGAGTCCATATCGACGGCATGGTTTGGCACCTCGATGTCGGCTCGTCGCATCCTGGGGCTGGAGTAGGTCCCAAGGGTTGGGCTGTTCGCCCATTAAAGCGGTACGCGAGCTGGGTTTAGAACGTCGTGAGACAGTTCGGTCCCTATCCTCTGCGCGCGCAGGAAATTTGAGAGGATCTGACCCTAGTACGAGAGGACCGGGTTGGACGAACCTCTGGTGTGCCAGTTGTTCCGCCAGGAGCACCGCTGGTTAGCTACGTTCGGAATGGATAACCGCTGAAAGCATCTAAGCGGGAAGCCGGCCTCAAGATGAGATTTCCATCCCTTCGGGGTGAAGGCTCCCAGTAGACGACTGGGTTGATAGGCCAGATGTGGAAGCACCGCAAGGTGTGCAGCTGACTGGTACTAATACGCCGATAACTTGACAATCACTACACCCACACAGTTTTCGTAAGGCGTGTGTAGGTGGCCAAGATTTCTCGCGTCCACTCTGTGGTTCCCTTCAGACGGAAACACACATACAACTGCACAGCAGAAACCACACACCCCAAAACACAAGAACCGGGGGGTGTGTGCACCGAGACCACCAACCCCCACCCTGTGGGACGTGTTGGTTCTAGAGTTTCGGCGGCCATAGCGCGAGGGAAACGCCCGGACACATTCCGAACCCGGAAGCTAAGACTCGCAGCGCCGATGGTACTGCAGGGGCGACCCTGTGGGAGAGTAGGACACCGCCGGACATTCATTGACGAATGGGCCACCCCAACACGGGTGGCCCATTCGTATTTAAGGCCGCTCACAACGGCGAGCAGTACCGTGGAGTCGAGCGATTCCCGAAGACGACAGGACGAACAGTGACGGATTCCACGAACGGCGGCCGAGACGACGAGCGACCTCAGCGGCGCGACGAATCCCGGGGATCCGGTGACCGTCCCAACCGCAGTTCGTCGCGTGCCGGGAGCGAAGGTGCACCCCGTGATCGTGGCGCGGGAGGCGGTCGGCCTCAGCGAGAAGGCGGCGGATACGGCGCTCGCGGTCGCAGCTCCGACCCGGCCGGCCGGCCGGCCGGTGAGCGCGGCTACCGTCCGAGCGACGGCGCTCGGAGTGATCGAGGCAACGGCGGCGACCGCTTCGGTGGCCGCGGCTACCGGAGCGATCGGACCGATCGGCCCCGCCGCGATGACCGCGGTCTGCCCTCGGGCGATCGGCAGGGAGGTTCCGACCGTTGGAGCGGCAATCGCCCGGAGGGCGGGAAGCGGTACGACGGCCAGCGTCGTTCGGACGGCGGTGAGCGCGGGTACCAGGGCGGCCAGCGTCGTTCCGACGGTCCGCGTAGAGACGGCGGAGAGCGTCGGCCCGATGGTGGTCAGCGTCGGTACGAGGGCGGTTCGCGCCCGGAGGGCGGGAAGCGGTACGACGGCCAGCGTCGTTCGGACGGCGGTCAGCGCGGCGACCGGCCGTCGGGCGACCGTCCCCGGTACGGCGAAGACCGGCCCCGGTACGGTTCGGGCTCGCGCCCGGAGGGCGGGAAGCGGTACGACGGCGAGCGGCGCTCCGACGGCGCGGGCCGGTACGACTCGCGCACCGGCCGCCAGGGGCGTCCGTCGTACGGCGGCGACCGCGGATCATCCGGTGCTCGTGAGCATGACGACCGGCACTCGTTCGAACGTCCGCGTCACAACGACCCCTTCCTTCCTGAGGACATTCAAGCCCGCGACCTCGCGAAAGAGGCGCGGATCGAGTTGAAGACCCTCAGTAAGGACAACGCGGAGGACGTCGCACGACACCTTGCGGCTGCTGCGCTCTTCCTCGAGAGCGACCCCGAGCTCGCGCACCGTCACGCTCTCGCTGCCGGGCGACGGGCCGGGCGGGTCGCGGTCGTCCGGGAGACGCTCGCGATCACGGCATACGAGACGGGCGACTTCGCACTCGCCCTCCGCGAGCTCCGCACGTACCGACGCATCTCGGGGAAGAACGACCAGATCGCACTCATGGTCGACAGCGAGCGCGGCGTCGGTCGCCCCGACCGAGCCCTCGAGCTCGGACGATCCATCGACCGTACCGAACTGCCGGCCGCCGTGCAGGCGAGCCTCGCGATCGCGATGTCGGGTGCCCGACTCGATCTGGGTCAGCCCGAACTCGCGCTCGCCGAGCTCGAGATCCCGCAGCTCGACTCCGAGCGCGCGTTCAGTTACAGCCCGTCGCTCTTCTCGGCGTACGCCGAGGTGCTCGACGAGCTCGGTCGCACGGCAGACGCCGAGCGCTGGCGTGCGCTCGCGGAGCGAGCCGAAGAGGCGCTCGCGGGCCCCGCCGACGAAGAAGTGTTCGAGGTCTTCGAGATCGACGACGAGTGGGGGATGCACCGGTCGTCGTCGACGCGCGCGAGTCGTCGGAGGCATCCGAGGCATCCGAAGCATCCGAGGAGGGCGACCCCGCCGACGCGATCGAGCCCGAAGTCGCAGCCCTGCTCGACGAACTCGAGGACGACGCCGATGGCGCTGTTCCGCACGAGGATTGAGTCCGCGACGCCCCTCGAGGGCGTCGACGCCGTGCTCGCCGACCTCGACGGCGTCGTCTACAAAGGGGCCCACGCGATCCCCTACGCCGTCGAGAGTCTCAACGCGGCGAAGACCGGGCACGCGGTCGGATACGTCACGAACAACGCCTCGCGGAGCGACGCGACGGTCGCGCGGCACCTCACCGACCTCGGACTCGAAGTCGAGGCATCCGACGTCGTGACCTCGCCGCAGGCGGCGATGCACCTCCTCGCCGAACGCGTCGAACCGGGCGCGCTCGTGCTCGTCGTCGGCGGGGAAGGCATCGTCACCGAGCTCGAGCGACGCGGGTACCGCGTCACGAGGTCGGCCGACGACGCGCCCGCAGCCGTCGTGCAGGGCTTCGCGCCCGAGGTCGGCTGGCTGCAACTGGCCGAAGCCGCCTTCGCGCTCAACGCCGGCGGCTTCGCCGACGAGAACGGCCTTCCCTGGATCGCCACGAACATGGACTGGACGATTCCGGTCGCGCGCGGCATCGCCCCCGGCAACGGCACGCTCGTCTCGGCCGTGCACACTGCGGTGGGCAGGTTCCCGGTCGTCGCCGGCAAGCCCGAAACGCCGATCTTCGACGAGGCGAAACGCCGGTTCGGCGCTTCGAATCCGCTCATGATCGGCGACCGGCTCGACACCGACATCCTCGGCGCCAACCGCGCGGGCTTCGCGTCGGCGATGGTGCTCACCGGAATCGACCGCGCCAAGCAGTTGCTCGCGGCCGATGCATCCATGCGCCCTGACTTCATCCTCGGTGACCTGAGGGACCTCCACGCCGCCTACCCGGTCGCCGAACGGACGCGTGACACCGTCCGCGTCGGTCGTGCGAAGGTGCGACTCGACGGCGACCGCGTCGTGATCGCCGCCGAGGGCGACGACGAGCTCGACCTCCTGCGGGCAGCCTGCGCGGTGATCTGGGAGTCGGGGCGGCCCATACACGCGCTGCAGGTTCCCGAGCAGCTCTACGCGTGAACGACGCGCGAACGGATGTCTCGGGCTCGACCTGCTCGTCGGCGGCACCCGGTAGCGTGGAGGACATGGACGAGGCATCCGAACGACGCGACGACGCGCCCGCGAGCGCATCGCACGCCGATGCCGGCGAGCCGAGCGCGATCGATGCGATCGAAGCGCTTCCGCTCGCCGAGCGCGCGCCCCGGTATCAAGAGCTCGCCGATCTGCTGCGGAGCGATCTCGAGCGCTCCGACCCGGCGCGCGGCGACGCCTGAGATGGCCGAACAGCGTCTCGACGCGGCCCTCGCGGCACGCGGCCTCGCACGGTCGCGCACGCACGCCGCGACCCTCATCGCCGCGGGTGCGGTGACGGTCGACGGCAGGCCCGTCGTCAAGCCGTCGCACAAGGTCGACGACGACACGGCTCTCGTGGTCGCCGCCGACGACCACTACGTGAGCCGCGCCGCACACAAACTCATCGCGGCGCTCGACGGGTTCGGGGTCGACCCGGCCGGGCGGGTGGTGCTCGACGCGGGGGCGTCCACCGGGGGGTTCAGCCAAGTGTTGCTCGAACGCGGTGCGCGAGTCGTGCTCGCGGTCGACGTCGGGCACGACCAGCTCGCGCCCGAACTGCGCGGCGCCGACCGGCTCGTCGCGGTCGAAGGCTGCAACGTCCGGAACCTCGATCGCGCCGAACTCGAGAAGCTCACCGGGGTCGGTGAAGCGCCGTCGCTCGTGACCGCCGACCTCTCCTTCATCTCCCTCACCACGGTGCTGCCCGCGCTCCGTGCGACCGCTGCCGACGACGCCGACTTCGTGCTGCTCGTGAAGCCGCAGTTCGAGGTCGGGCGCGGAGGCATCCGCGAGGGCGTCGTCCGCGACCCTGCCCTCCGCGCCGACGCGGTGACCAATGTGCTGTGGGCCGCGTTCGACCTCGGGCTCGGCACCGCCGGCGTCCTGTCCTCCCCAATCGCGGGTTCTCACGGAAACCTCGAGCTCCTCGTGCATCTGCGCGCCCGGGTCGAAGGCGATCCGTCACAATGGACACGTCGTGTCGAGCAATTGACTGGAGGTGCGAGCGCGTGACCGACGCCCGACTCTTCCTCATCGTCGCCCACACGGGCAGGCAAGTGGCCCTCGAAGCCATCGGCGACGTCTGCGCGAAACTCCTCGCGGCCGATGCCGTGCCCGTCATCGCCGACGAGCAATGGGACGCCGTCCACGAGTTCGTGCCGTCGCTCAACGGTCGCGTGCGCCGATTCGAAGACATCGACCCGGCAGAGGTCGAACTCGTCATCGTGCTCGGCGGCGACGGCACGATCCTCAGGGCCGCCGAACTCGTCCGCGACCAGACGGTGCCGCTGCTCGGGGTGAACCTCGGCCATGTCGGCTTCCTCGCCGAGAGCGAGCGCGACGACCTCGACATCACGATCGCACGGGCGCTCGCACGCGACTACGCGGTCGAGGAGCGCATGACGCTCGCCGTGCGAGTGAAATCGGGCACGAAGGTCGTCTACGAGAGCTGGGCGCTCAACGAGGCCACCGTCGAGAAGGCCGAACGCGAGCGGATGCTCGAGGTCGTCATCGAGGTCGACCGCCGACCGCTTTCGTCATTCGGCTGCGACGGCGTCGTGATGTCGACGCCCACCGGGTCGACCGCGTACTCCTTCTCGGCGGGCGGGCCGGTCGTGTGGCCGAGCGTCGAGGCGCTCCTGCTCGTGCCGCTCAGCGCCCACGCGCTCTTCGCACGGCCCCTCGTCGTCGGGCCCGAGTCATCGCTCGCGGTCGAATTGCTCCAGCGCACAGACGCAGCCGCGGTGCTGTGGTGCGACGGGCGGCGGATGTTCGACATCCCGCCGGGCGCCAGGGTCATCGTGCGGAAGTCGCCCGTGCCCGTGCGGCTCGCGAGACTCCACGAGGCACCGTTCACCGACCGGCTCGTGAACAAGTTCGACCTGCCGGTCACGGGGTGGAGAGGGCCGTCAGGACGTGATTGACGAACTCGGGATCCGCGATCTCGGCGTGATCGCCGAAGCGACGCTTCCCCTCGGGCCGGGCTTCACCGCGGTCACCGGCGAGACCGGCGCGGGCAAGACCATGGTCGTCACCGCACTCGGACTGCTCCTCGGAGCGCGCTCCGACGCGGGCGCCGTGCGGTCGGGCGCGAAGCAGGCGTGGGTCGAAGGACGATGGATGCTTCCCGATGCGCCCGCGATCGTCGAACGCGTCGAAGAGGCCGGCGGCGAGATCGAGGCCGGCGAGCTGCTGCTCGGGCGTTCGGTGTCCGCCGAGGGGCGGAGCCGGGCAGTCGTGGGCGGTCGGAGCGCACCCGTCGGAGTGCTCGCCGAACTCGGCGAAGCGCTCGTCGTCGTGCACGGGCAGGCAGACCAGCAGCGACTGCGATCGTCGTCGGCGCAGCGCGAAGCGCTCGACCGGTTCGCCGGACCCGCTCTCGCGTCGGTGCTCGCGGAGTATCGCATCGCATTCGAGCGCTGGCGGGGCGAGTCGCGCGAGCTCGAGCGACTGCGAGAGACGCACGATGCGCGTCTGCGTGAAGCCGAGGAACTGCGTGCCGCGCTCGAGGAGATCGAGGCGGCCGACCCGCAGCCGGGCGAAGACGTCGACCTCGCGGAGCGGAGCGACCGGCTCACGAACCTCGAGGACCTCAGGCTCGCGGCCGCGCAAGCGCACGAACTCGTCTCGGCCGAGAGTCCCGTCGACGACGCTCCCGATGCGGTGACGCTCGTCGAAAGCGCACGTCGGCACCTCGAACGGGTCGCCGCGCACGATGCCGCGCTCGCACCCATCGTCGAGGTGCTGCAGAACGCGGGTTTCCTCCTCGCCGATGCGGCCGCCGAGCTGTCCGGGTACCTCGACGGGCTCGACGCCGACGGTGCGCGCGAGCTCGAACTCGTGCAGGAACGGCGGGCGCTCATCACCGCGCTCGTCCGTCGCCACGGCGGCACGCTCGACGACCTGCTGGCGTTCCGCAGCGGGGGCGGACTGCGTCTCATGGAGCTCGACGGCGATGACGACCGGATCGCGTTGCTCGAGACATCCGTCGCCGAACTCGAAGCCGATGTCGACCGCCTCGCGACGCGCATCACCGAACTCCGCACCGACGCCGCCGGCCGACTCGCCGACGAGGTCACCGCCGAACTCACCGCGCTCGCGATGCCCGACGCCGAACTCACCGTGCAGGTCGAGTCCTCCGAGGAACCGACGGCGCACGGCCGGGACCACGTCTCGATCATGCTGCGACCGCACCCGGGCGCCGAACCGCGCTCGGTGTCGAAGGGAGCGTCGGGCGGCGAGCTCTCCCGCGTCATGCTCGCGATCGAAGTCGTCATCGCGGGCACCGACCCCGTTCCCACCTTCGTGTTCGACGAGGTCGACGCGGGCGTCGGCGGCGCCGCCGCGATCGAGATCGGCAGGCGACTCGCCCGACTCGCAGCACGTTCACAGGTGATCGTCGTGACGCACCTCGCACAGGTCGCCGCGTTCGCGACGAACCACCTGAGCGTCGTGAAGGGCACCGACGGCCAGGTGACCGCCTCGAGCGTGCAGCAACTGCAGGGGGCCGCGAGAGAGGCCGAAATGGCGCGACTCCTCTCGGGTCTCGCCGACTCCGAGAGCGGCCTCGCGCACGCGCGCGAACTGTTGGAGATCGCGGCCGAGCCGGTCGCCTGAACGAGCCGGGCACCGGCGGATGGGGGAGCGAGTGGAACGAATCGGGGCGAATACCAGTCGGAGTGGCTTAGAATATAAGCCCGTGGTGAATGAACGCGGCGCAGACTCTCAGAACACTGATCTTCAGAACGGCGTGACCAAGCACATTTTCGTGACTGGTGGCGTCGTTTCTTCGTTGGGCAAGGGCCTCACGGCCGCGAGCCTCGGCAATCTCCTGACCGCCCGCGGACTCCGCGTGGTCATGCAGAAGCTCGACCCGTACCTCAACGTCGACCCCGGAACGATGAACCCGTTCCAGCACGGCGAAGTGTTCGTGACCGACGACGGCGCCGAGACCGACCTCGACATCGGCCACTACGAGCGCTTCCTCGACATCAACCTCTCGCAGGCGGCCAACGTCACCACCGGGCAGATCTACTCGACTGTGATCGCGAAGGAGCGCCGCGGCGAGTACCTCGGCGACACCGTCCAGGTCATCCCGCACATCACCGATGAGATCAAGCGCCGCATGCGCCTGCAGGCGTCCGAGTCGCCCAAGCCCGATGTCATCATCACCGAGATCGGCGGCACCGTCGGCGACATCGAGTCGCAGCCGTTCATCGAGTCGGCCCGTCAGGTGCGCCATGAACTCGGCCGGAAGAACGTGTTCTTCGTGCACGTTTCGCTCGTGCCGTTCATGGGTGCGTCGGGCGAGCAGAAGACGAAGCCGACGCAGCACTCGGTCGCGGCCCTCCGCTCGATCGGCATCCAGCCCGACGCGCTCGTGCTCCGGAGCGACCGGCCCGTCACCGACTCGAACAAGCGCAAGATCGCGCTCATGTGCGACGTCGACGAGGCCGCCGTCGTGAACGCCGTCGACGTGCCCTCGATCTACGACATCCCGACGATGCTGCACGACCAGGGCCTCGACGCGTACATCATCGACGCGCTCGGCCTCGACACCAAGGCCGACGAAGTCGACTGGTCGGGCTGGAGCGAACTGCTCGAGGTCGTGCACGACCCCAAGCACGAAGTGCGCATCGGACTCGTCGGCAAGTACATCGACCTGCCCGACGCCTACCTCTCGGTCACCGAGGCGCTCCGCGCGGGCGGGTTCGGCAACGACGCGAAGGTCAGCATCGCGTGGATCCCGTCGGACGAGTGCCGGACGCCCGAGGGTGCCGCGAAGCACCTGTCCGACCTCGACGGCATCTGCGTGCCCGGCGGGTTCGGCGTGCGCGGCATCGAGGGCAAGCTCGGCGCCCTCCGCTTCGCGCGCGAGAACGGGATCCCCGCGCTCGGCCTGTGCCTGGGCCTCCAGTGCATGGTCATCGAGTACTCGCGGAACGTCGCAGGGCTCCCGGATGCCTCGTCGAGCGAGTTCGACCCCGACACGCCCTTCCCCGTCATCGCGACGATGGAGGAGCAGGTCGAGATCATCTCGGGCGGCGACCTCGGCGGCACGATGCGACTCGGCCTCTACCCGGCCGCCCTCGCACCGGGTTCGCTCGCGGCCGACCTGTACGGGTCGACTGAGGTCGCCGAGCGCCACCGTCACCGCTACGAGGTCAACAACTCGTTCCGCCAGCAGATCGCCGACGCGGGCCTCGTGTTCTCGGGCCTGTCGCCCGACCGCAACCTCGTCGAGTACGTCGAGCTCCCGCGCGAGGTGCACCCGTTCTACATCGGCACGCAGGCCCACCCCGAGCTCCGCAGCCGTCCGAACGACCCGCACCCGCTGTTCCGCGGGCTCGTGGCCGCGGCGCTCGAGCGTCAGCAGGCGAGCCGACTCTTCGAAGACGTGCAGAGCGCCTGAGACATGGCCGAAGCCGAACTCGCCGACGAACCCGTCGCGCTGCCTCTGCGGTCGAGTGAGCGCGTTTTCGAGGGGCGCGTGTGGGACATCCGCCGTGAGACCTTCGACTACGACGGCGTCGACGTCACGCGCGACTTCGTCGACCACACGGGCGCCGTCGGCGTGCTCGCGATCGACGACGACGACCGGGTGCTCGTGATCAAGCAGTACCGGCACCCGATCGGGTACCGCGACTGGGAGATCCCGGCCGGACTCCTCGACGTCCCCGGCGAAGACCCTCTTGCGGGCGCGAAGCGCGAGCTCGCCGAGGAGGCCGACCTCGAGGCATCCGAGTGGGCTGTCTTGAGCGACCTCTGGACATCGCCGGGCGGCAGCGACGAGTCGATCCGCATCTACCTCGCGCGCGGACTCTCGGCGACGGCTGAAGCGTTCGAGCGCGAGCACGAGGAGTCCGATCTCGAACTCCGCTGGGTGCCGCTCGACGACCTCGTCGACGTCGTGCTCGCACGCGACGTGCGGAACGCGCCGCTCGTCGTCGCGGCGCTCGCGGCGCAGGCGGCGCGAGCGCGCGGCTGGTCGACGCTCGGCGCTGCGGATGCCCCGTGGCCGGGCCGTTCCCGGCCGCGCGGCGCGAACCGCTGACGAGTGGACGACCGGGGGAGTCGGTGAGCGATCGGGGCGCGATCGACGGGTACCTCCGTCATCTCGCCGTCGAGCGCGGGCTCGCCCGCAACACGCTCGTGTCGTACACGCGCGACCTCGCGATGTATCGGGAGTGGTTGGAATTCCACGGCATCGCGGACGCGTCGTCGGCGACCGAGGCCGACCTCTCGGCGTTCACGAGGTACCTTTCGACCGACCGCGAGCCGCCGCTCGGCGTGTCGTCGGTCGCACGCGTGCTCTCGTCGGTGCGAGGGCTTCATCGGTTCCTCCTCGACGAGGGACGCGTCGAAGCGGATGTCTCCCGTGAGCTCCGGCCGCCGAAGCGCCCTGCCCGGCTTCCGAAGGCGATCACGATCGACGAGGTGGGCGCGCTCCTCGATGCGACCGCGGGCGATGAGCCCGTGCAATTGCGCGACAAGGCGTTCCTCGAGTTGCTGTATGCGACGGGCGCGCGCGTGTCGGAGGCGACAGCGCTGAATGTCGACGACCTCGTCGACGACGAGGTCGTGCGGCTCTTCGGCAAAGGCGGCAAGCAGCGCATCGTGCCCGTCGGCAGCTACGCGCGGGCGGCGCTCGCCGCGTACCTCGTGCGCGCGCGACCGATGCTGTCGGTGCGTGGCAAGGCGACGCCTGCGCTCTTCCTCGGCGCACGCGGCGGCCGGCTCAGCCGTCAGGCGGCATGGGACGCCATCAAGGGCGCCGCTGAGCGGGCGGGGCTCGAGGCATCCGTCTCTCCTCATACCCTGCGCCACTCCTTCGCGACCCACCTCCTGCAGGGCGGCGCCGACGTGCGCGTCGTGCAAGAGCTGTTGGGCCATGCGTCGGTCGCGACGACGCAGATCTACACGCTCGTGACAGCCGACACACTCCGAGAGATGTACACGCAGGCCCACCCGCGGGCTCGATAGAATCGACCGAACTTGCAGCCACGAGGAGATGAATCGCACGTGACCGACCAGACGCTCGACCAGGCGGACGGCACCGCTTCGCTTGACTCCGAGCTCGGTCCCACGGGGCGTCCGCATCGCGAGTTCCCCGAACCCGCAGCGCTCCGCTCGCACGGGCCGGCTCGCATCATCGCCCTCTGCAACCAGAAGGGCGGCGTCGGCAAGACGACGACGTCGATCAACCTCGGCGCCGCGCTCGCCGAGTACGGTCGCCGCGTGCTCGCGATCGATTTCGACCCGCAGGGCGCGTTGTCGGCGGGGCTCGGCGTGCAGAGCCACGACGTGACGACGATCTACGACCTGCTGCTCTCGCGGCAGCTCGACCCGATTGACGCGATCCAGAAGTCGAGCGTCGAGGGTCTCGACGTCATCCCCGCGAACATCGACCTGTCGGCGGCCGAGGTGCATCTCGTCAACGAGGTCGCGCGTGAGCAGATCCTCGCGGGTGTGCTGAAGCGCGTCGCCCCGCTCTACGACGTCATCCTGATCGACTGCCAGCCGTCGCTCGGCCTCTTGACCGTCAACGCGCTCACGGCCGCGCACGGCGTCGTCATCCCGCTCGAGTGCGAGTACTTCGCCCTCCGCGGCGTCGCGCTCCTCATCGAGACGATCGACAAGGTGCGCGACCGGCTGAACCCCGCGATCCAGCTCGACGGCATCCTCGCGACGATGTACGACGCGCGCACGCTGCACTCGCGTGAGGTGCTCGAGCGGGTCATCGGCGCGTTCGGCGACGACGTGCTCGAGACGGTCATCACGCGCACGGTCAAGTTCCCCGACGCGACGGTCGCCGCGGTGCCGATCACCGAGTTCGCCCCCGAGCACCAGGCGTCGAAGGCCTACCGCCAGCTCGCGAGGGAACTGGTCTTCCGTGGCGCGGTCGCCTGAGCGGAGCCCCGACGAGGAACGGGCGGCGTTCGGCCCGGTCGCGGTCGGCACGGCGACGGATGCCTCGGGCGGGGCGTTCCACGCATCCGACGCGCCGTCCGAGGCGGTCGGCGCGTCCGATGGTGCACCCGACGCGGGCTTCCGCGTCGCGCTGACCAACTTCGAGGGGCCGTTCGACCTCTTGCTCTCGCTCATCGCGAAGCACGAGCTCGACATCACCGAGGTGTCGCTCTCGAAGGTGACCGACGAGTTCATCTCGTACCTGAAGGGCCTCGACTCCGAGGAGGAGCTCGATCGCGCGAGCGAGTTCCTCGTCGTGGCGGCGACGCTGCTCGACCTGAAGGTTGCGGGGCTCCTGCCGCAGGGCGAACTCGTCGACGCCGAAGACGTCGCACTCCTCGAAGCGCGCGACCTGCTCTTCGCCCGCCTGCTCCAGTACCGCGCGTTCAAGCAGGCGTCGGCGTGGTTCGCCGAGCGCATCGACGTCGAGGCGGGGCGGCACGCGCGCACAGTCCGGCTCGAAGAGCGCTTCCGTCAACGCGACCCCGAGCTCAAGTGGACCCTCACGGCAGACGATTTCGCGGCGCTCGCGACCCTCGCCCTCACGCCGCGCGAGATCCCCGTCGTCGGCCTCGACCACCTGCACGCCCCGCTCGTGTCGATCCGCGAGCAGGCCGCGCACGTCGTCGCGCGGCTGCGCCGCGGCGAAGCGGTCACCTTCCGACAGCTCATCGCGGGCATCGACCGGCAAGGTGTGGTCGTCGCGCGCTTTCTCGCCGTGCTCGAGCTCTACCGCCACGCGGCGATCGGGTTCGAGCAGGTCGAGCCGCTCGGCGAGCTCACCCTCCGATGGACCGCCGATCACTGGTCCGATGCCAACCTCGACAGCCTGGGAGCCGACTATGACGAGTGAGCCCGAGACATCCGAAGGCGTCGCGGACGACCTCGCGGCCGAGGTCTCGGTCGCGACCCCGCTCGACGTGCCCGGTCATCCGCGCCTCGACCTCGACCGCGCGCTCGAAGCGATCCTCTTCGTGTCCGACGAGCCGGTCGGCGTCGTCGCGCTCGCGGCAGCCGTCGCGCGCCCGGTCGCCGAGGTGAAGTCGGCGATCGCGCGACTCGTGGCCGACTACGACGGCGTGGATGCCTCGGGGGAGCCCCGCACCGACGAGGTCGCCGCGGCATCGGCGGGAAGCATCCGCCGTGCCTTCGAACTCCGCGAAGTAGGCGGCGGCTGGCGCTTCTACACGCGGACCGACTACGACCGCCTCGTCGCGGACTTCGTGCTCACGCAGACCTCGACGAAGCTCTCGCAACCCGCCCTCGAGACGCTCTCGGTCGTCGCGTACAAGCAGCCGATCTCGCGCTCGCAGATCGCGTCGATCCGCGCCGTCAACGTCGACTCGGTCGTGCGCACGCTCGTCGGGCGCGGGCTCATCGCCGAGGTCGACACCGACGCCGAGACGGGCGCGATCCTGTACGGCACGACCGACCTGCTCCTCCAGAACCTCGGGCTCAACTCGCTCGACGAACTGCCCCACATCTCGCCGCTCCTCGACGACGGCCAGGAAGGATTCGACCATGACCGCGTCTGAAGAACGCACCGACGGCGTCCGCCTGCAGAAGGCCCTCGCCGCCGCGGGCGTCGCGAGCCGCCGCGTCTCCGAGCAGCTCATCGTCGAAGGCCGCGTCGAGGTGAACGGCAAGGTCGTCACCGAGTTGGGCTCGCGCATCGACCCCGAGCACGACCGCGTCGCGGTCGACGGCACGGCGATCCAGCTCGACGCCGAGAAGCGCTACTACATGCTCAACAAGCCGACGGGCGTAGTGTCGTCGATGCGCGACGAGCAGGGGCGCCCCGACCTCACACGGTTCACGAACGACCTCGAAGAGCGCGTGTTCAACGTCGGCCGCCTCGACGCCGAGACGAGCGGGCTGCTGCTCCTCACCAACGACGGCGAACTCGCGCACGTGCTCGCGCACCCGTCGTTCGGCGTCGAGAAGACGTACATCGCGAAGGTGCGCGGTCGGGTCGCGGCGCAGACGCTGCAGCAGTTGAAGAACGGCATCGAGCTCGAAGACGGCCCCATCGCCGTCGACCGCGCGCGCATCCTGCAGGCGCAGGGCGACTCGCGGCACACGATCGTCGAGGTGACGCTCCACTCGGGGCGCAACCGCATCGTGCGCCGCATGTTCGACGCCGTCGACCACCCCGTCGTCGACCTCGTGCGCCGTCAGTTCGGGCCCTTGCACCTCGGCACCCTCCGATCGGGCGCGGTCCGCGAACTCACTACAATCGAACGCGGCCAGCTCCTCACGATCGCCCGTGCTGCGGACGCCGGTCAGAAGGGAAAGCGCTAGGTGGTCGTCTCACGCCTCACCGGCTCGGTACGCGTCGTCGGCGCAGGCCTCCTCGGCACGAGCGTCGCGCTCGGGCTGCGCGCACGCGGCGTCGACGTGATCCTCGCGGATGCCTCGCCCACCCATGTCGCGATCGCGATCGACCTCGGCGCCGGTCGCGCCCCGCTCGACTCCGACGAGCCCGTGCTCGTCGTCGTCTGCGTGCCGCCCGATGTCACCGCGCGCGTCGTCGCGGCCGAGCTCGCGGCGTTCCCCGACGCCGTCGTGACGGATGTCGCGAGCGTCAAGAGCGGCATCCTCGATGAACTCGTCACCGTGGGCGCCGATGTCAGCCGGTACGTCGGCTCCCATCCGCTCGCGGGTCGTGAGCGCGGCGGACCGCTCGCCGCGCGCGCCGACCTCTTCGTCGGGCGCCCGTGGGTCGTCGCCGTGCACGACGGCATCGGCTACCAGCGGGGGAGCGTCGTCGACGACCTCATCCTCGACCTGGGGGCGACGCTCGTCGAACTGACCGCCGAGGAACACGACCGCGGGGTCGCGCTCATCTCGCACGTTCCGCAGGTCGTGTCGAGCGTCATGGCGCGCCGGTTCCTCGACGCGCCCAACGCGGCGCTCGGGCTCGCCGGCCAAGGCGTCCGCGACGTCACGCGCATCGCCGGGAGCGACCCCGACCTGTGGGTGCAGATCCTCGGGGCGAACGCGGCGCCCGTGAGAGACATCCTGCTCGCCTACCGCGACGACCTCGACCGTTTCATCGACGCACTCGCCGATCCGACCGCGCCGGGCGCGCGCAAGCGCGTCGCCGAGGAGCTCGCGGGCGGCAACCTCGGCGTCGAGCGGCTGCCTGGCAAGCACGGCACCGACAAGCGGTTCACGACCGTCATCGTCATGGTCGACGACCGGCCTGGGCAGCTCGCACGCCTCCTCGCCGAGATCGGCGAGATCGGCGTCAACCTCGAAGACCTCCGCCTCGAGCACTCGCCCGGCCGTCAGGTCGGCCTCGCCGAGGTGCAAGTGCTGCCCGAGGCGGCCGACCGACTGACCACCGAGCTGGCCGAACGCGGCTGGCGGATCGCAGGATGACCCGCTCATGACCCACCCCCTCGAGATCCCTTTCGTCGTCGCGATCGACGGCCCCGCGGGCAGCGGCAAGTCGAGCGTGTCGAAGGCGGCCGCGGCGCGTCTCGGCTACGGGTTCCTCGACACGGGCGCCGCCTATCGCGCGTTCGCGTGGCACGCGGTCGCCTCGGGGATCGAGCTCGACGACGAGGCTTCCGTCGTCTCCCTGCTCGACGGCTTCGAGTACCGCATCGGCACCGACCCCGCCGGCTACGCCGTGCACGTCGGCGACGTCGACGTGACCGACGCGATCCGCGAGCCGTCGATCTCGGCGGTCGTCAGCAAGGTCGCACGCGTGCCCGAGGTGCGAACCCGTCTCATCGAGTTCTTCCGCGCGAGCATGGCCGACGAGCCGCGCCCCGGCATCATCGTCGAGGGGCGTGACATCACGACGGTCGTCGCGCCTGACGCGCCCGCGCGGATCCTGCTCACGGCGTCCGAAGAGGTCCGGATGTCGCGTCGCGCCGCCGAACTCACGGGCGAGGACGCCGCCGAGACAGGTGCCCGGCTGCAGGCGCGCGACCGCGCCGATTCGAAGGTCGTCGACTTCATGACCGCAGCCGACGGCGTCGTCACGGTCGACTCCACCGACCTCGATTTCGGTGAGACCGTCGACGCCGTGATCGCGGTCATCACGGACTCTCAGCCGGTCACTGATTGAATAGAGGCGGGGTGATTCGCATCGCGCCGATCGCGCACGCGATCAGGTGCCGTGAGCCTCGCGCCCCGAAGACTTGAGGAGAACCCCATGACCGACCGCGACGAAGAGTTCGAAGCGCACGACGACGACCTCGCCGAACGTCTCGCCGATGTCGACGAGGACCTCGCCGAGCAGCGCGCCGCAGCCCTCCGCGGTGGCCTCGACGACTACGAGCTCGACGACGAAGACCTCGAACTCCTCGACCACGCCGAAGAGGGCGAAGACGGCGTCACCTACCTCCCGGCGCTCCCCGTCATCGCGATCGTCGGCCGTCCGAACGTCGGCAAGTCGGCGCTCGTGAACCGCATCCTCGGCCGCCGCGAAGCGGTCGTCGAAGACACCCCGGGCGTCACCCGCGACCGCGTCTCATACAAGGGCGAGTGGCTCGACCGCCGCTTCACGCTCGTCGACACGGGCGGGTGGGAGCCCGACGCGAAGGGCATCGATGCATCCGTCGCGGCCCAGGCCGAGGTCGCGATCGACCTCTCCGACGTCGTGCTGTTCGTCGTCGACGCGACCGTCGGCGCGACCTCGACCGACGAGCACGTCGTGCGCATGCTCCGCCAGGCGAAGAAGCCCGTCTTCCTCGTCGCCAACAAGGTCGACGACGCCAGGCAGGAGCCCGAGGCCGCAGCGCTCTGGAATCTCGGCCTCGGCGAGCCGTACCCCGTCTCGGCCCTGCACGGCCGGGGCGTCGCAGACCTCCTCGACGAGGTGTTCAAGGTGCTGCCCGAGGTGTCGGCCGTTGCCAAGCAGGAGATCGGCGGCCCCCGTCGGGTCGCGATCCTCGGGCGCCCGAACGTCGGCAAGAGCTCTCTCCTGAACAAGGCCGCGGGTGAAGAGCGCGTCGTCGTCAACGAGCTCGCGGGCACCACGCGCGACCCCGTCGACGAGCAGATCGAGCTCGGCGGCAAGGTGTGGCGCTTCGTCGACACCGCTGGCATCCGTCGGCGCGTGCACCTGCAGCAGGGGGCCGACTTCTACGCGACGCTTCGTACCCAGGCTGCGCTCGAGAAGGCCGAGGTCGCCGTCGTGCTCATCGACGTGACCCAGGTGATCTCCGAGCAAGACGTCCGCATCATCGACCTCGTGCTCGAGTCGGGCCGGGCGCTCGTCATCGCCTACAACAAGTGGGACGAGCTCGACGACGACCGCCGCCGCTACCTCGAACGCGAGATCGAGCAAGACCTCCACCATGTCTCGTGGGCGCCGCGCGTCAACATCTCCGCGAAGACGGGGCGTCACCTCGAGAAGCTCGTGCCCGCACTCGAGACCGCCCTCGAGTCGTGGGACACCCGCATCCCCACGGGCAAGTTCAACGCGTTCCTCACCGAGCTCACGCAGGAGCACCCGCACCCCGTGCGCGGCGGCAAGCAGCCCCGCATCCTGTTCGGCACGCAGGCCGCGAGCCGCCCGCCGACATTCGTGCTCTTCACGACCGGGTTCCTGGACCCGGGCTACCGCCGGTTCATCCAGCGGCGCCTGCGCGAGATCTACGGGTTCGAGGGCTCGCCCATCGTGCTCAACATGCGCGTGCGCGAGCGGCGGCAGCGCACGAAGTAGGGCGCGCTATCCGGCCGATTCGGCGCGCGGGTCGGCGGCGACGAGGTCTTCCGCGCGGACGCGCGGCATTGCGAGGCCCGCGAGGAGCATGAGCGCGGTGGTGACGGCGACGCCGACGAACACGGCCGTGCCGGCGGCTTCGACGACCGACGGCACCTGCTCGCCGTTCGGTGTGGCCGTGAAGATCGCGTTGGCGATCGCGCCGAACACGGCGACGCCGACGGCACTGCCGGCAGAACGCGCAAACGCGTTCGTCCCGGTGACGACGCCGCGCTCGCTCCATCCGACCGACGACTGCGCGGCGATGAGGCTCGGGGCGGCGACCCAGCCGAGGCCGAAGCCGATGACGAACGCCGTCGCGCCGATCGTCCACGGGTTCGGGTAGGGGGAGATGAGGGCGAGCGCGATCGTGCCCGCGAGGGCGATCGTCGCCCCGATGAGCACGGTGGTGCGGAATCCGAGGGCGAGGTACATCCGGCCTGCAAGCGTCGCCGCGAGCGGCCAGCCGAGCGTGAGCGCTGCGACCGCCGCTCCCGACACGAGCGGGACGACGCGGATCGAGCCTTCGAGATAGGTCGGGATGTAGGACGTGATGCCGATGAGGATCGCGCCGACGCCGATCGACACGAGCGTCGTCGACGAGATGAGCCGGCGCGAGAAGATCGAGAGGTCGAGCACGGGCTCGGCGGCGCGTCGTTCGGCGAACGCGAACGCGACGAGCGCCGCGGCGCCGACCGCGAAGATCGCGATCGTCTGCCACGACCCCCACGCCCAGGCGTGCCCGCCTTCGAGGAGCCCGAGGATGACGAGGGTGAGGCCCGCGGTGAGGAGCGCCGACCCGAGCCAGTCGAGCTTGTGGGGCTTCCGCTCGACCTGTTCATGGAATGAGCGGAGGATCATGAACGCCGCGATGAGACACAGCGGGATGTTGACGAAGAAGATCCACCGCCACGACGTGAACTGGCTGAAGACGCCGCCGAGCGCCGGGCCGACGACGGAGGCGATCGCCCACACGCTCGCGATGTACCCCTGCACCTTGGCGCGCTCGGCGACCGTGTAGATGTCGCCCACGATCGTCATCGACATGGGCGCGACGGCGCCCGCGCCGAGGCCCTGGATCGCGCGGAAGGCGATGAGGGCGGGCATGCTCCAGGCTGCGCCGCACAAGATCGAGCCGAGGAGGAACAGCCCGATGCCGACGAGGATGATGGGCTTGCGGCCCACCGTGTCGGCGAGCTTCGAGTAGATCGGTACGGACACGGCCTGCGCGAGCAGGTACACCGAGAACAGCCACGGGAACTGCTCGAACGAGCCCAGCTCTTTGACGACGCTCGGCACCGCGGTCGCGAGGATCGTCGCGTCGATCGCGATGAGCCCCGTCGAGAGCATGAGGGCGAGGAGCACGGGTCCGCGTTCGGAGCGGAAGCCGACGGCGTTCGAGGCGGGAAGGGTCACCATAGTGCCAAGTCGCCGCCGGCGCGCGGCATTCCCGCCCGGGCATATTCGATCGGAGGAGCCGTTCGCGTCCCTCGCGCCGCGGTAGCCTCGACGGCGTGGACATCACGGTGCGCGTCAAGCCCGGCAGTCGCAAGGGCGCGTCGGTCGAACCCCTCGAGGACGACCCCGCGGCATCCTGGGTCGTCACCGTGCGCGAGCGCGCCGTCGACGGCGCCGCGAACGCGGGCGTCGAACGCGCGGTCGCCGAGCACTTCGGAGTGCCCCGGTCGGCCGTCGAGATCGTGCGCGGCCATACGGCGCGCATCAAGCGCGTGCGCATCGACGGGATCTGACGAGCGGATGTCTCGGGTCGGCGCCGCACGCATCAGCCGAACTCGATCTGCATGACGGCGCGAGTCGGCGACGTGCGTGCGACCTCGGTGAACCCGGCCGCCTCGAACATCGAGATCGCGCCGTGGAAGAGGTCGGCGGCGCGCTTCGTGCCGGTCGTCGCGTCGACCGCGTACGCCTCGAGCGCCCGCGCGCCGCCCTCGCGCGCGTACTCGACCGCCGCACGCGCGAGTGCCGAGCCGACTCCCTTGCGGCGGTGCGCCCTGGGGACCACGAAGCACGTCACCGCCCAGATCGCGGCATCATCGAGGTCGGGATGTCTCGTGCCCGTCGTGACGATGCGGCTGCCGCGGAGGCGGGGGAGGCCCGGGCGAGGTTCGACCGCGCACCAGCCGACGGGCGTGTCGCCGAGGTAGGCGAGGAGACCGGGGCCCTGCTCGCGGCCGCTCTGCGCGGCGCGCCCGCCCTCGGCGAGCTGGGAGGCGAGCCGATCACGGAGCGAGTCGACGCCGACCGATCGCCAGTCGGAGCCAGGGATCTTGTACCACTGGCACCAGCAGCCGGCCGCGTCGCCGCGCGTGCCGAAGACGGCCGCGACGTCGGCGAACGGCACGTCGGCCGCGGAGACCACGCGGAGGACGGGGGAGCCGGTTTCGATGCCCGCGGACGTCATCTCTCGAGGGTAACGAGGGCGGGTGACATCCGCTCGACGATGAGCTTCTTTCGAGTCCCCATGGATGCATCCGGAACTTCGCGTGCGAAGGGTGGGTGTGTACGAAGGCGCCTCTAGAAGCCGCTATGATGGTCAAGTTGCCTCCGAGCGATCGGGAGCATCGGGCTGTGGCGCAGCTTGGTAGCGCACTTGACTGGGGGTCAAGGGGTCGCAGGTTCAAATCCTGTCAGCCCGACCATATTGAGAATGTTCCAACCTTTGGACAAATGGACGGTCTCAGAGGTCGAAAGAGAGCCCCTCGCAGAAATGCGGGGGGCTTTCTTCTTTGCCGGGGTGTGCTCTTCGGCAGCGAGGTGGCGCTGCGCGTCCCAGTGGTGGAGGGCGTCGTTCACTTCGGCGCGTTCGCTCGAGATGGTGATCTTGTCGTCATCCACCTGCACGACGAGGTGCGTGAACAGCGCGCCCAGCAGGTCCTTTCGGACGTGGTCAGGTACGCGGTTGAACAGATCGATCGGATTGGCGAGCAGGTCGACGTGGCTGAGCACGAGCTCGGCACCGTAGTGCAGACGCTCTTCAGTGTGCGCGAGCTTTTCCTGGATGGCTCCCTTCTTCAGCGACACTTGTTCGAGTCGTTCGCGCAGCTTGCTCGTGGCGAGCGATCCGTCTGCGGCGAGTTCTATGAGGCGGTCTTCCTGCGCCTCAAGCTTCACGAACTCGGCGCGCAGGGTCTTCTTCACCTCGCGGTCTGATGCCTGGAACTCCGCAACGGTCTTGTCGACCTCGGCACGGATCGCGTCGAGAGACTCGGGGCTGAAACGTTCGGCGGCGACCGCGCGAGCTACGGCAGCCTCGAGGTCGTCCATCCGGATCGAGCCGAGGCGGCAGCCTTCGCGCTGTTTGCCGGAGCAGACCCAGTACTCGTAGGTTCCACCGTGGCCGGTGCTCTGAGAGTAGACGAGGCGGCGCTGCCTGCCTTGACGGGCGCACTCGCCGCAGGTCAGCATCCCCTTCATGTAGTGGAAGTGGATGAGGTCGCGATCGCCTTTCCTGTTTCGTCGGCTCAGGATCTCCTGGCAGGCGATGAACGTTTCCTTGCTGATGATTGGCTCGTGCCGACCCGGGTAGATGTCGCCCTTGAAGCGGATGATCCCCGTGTAGTACGGATCGCGAAGGAGCTTCGCGAGTGCGCTCGGCGACAGCGGCTTGGCAGGGCGCTTCTGTGAAGGGCGAGTCACGAGTCCCTGATCCTCGAGCATCGAGGCGAGCTGCCAGACCGAGTACTGATTCGTCGCGTACTGCTCGAAGGCCCAGGCGATGAGCGGAGCGCGTACGGGGTCGACGTCGATCGTGTTCACAAGCCGGCCGTCGAAGTCCTTGCGGACATTGAGGTAGCCGAGCTTGGCCCGGCCGACGCTGCCTCCGCGCTCAACCTTGTGGGCGAGCTTGGCGCGGATGTCCTCCCCGGACATGCGCACCTGCACCTCGTTCATGATGTCGGTGATGGCTTCCATGGCGTCACCCATGTAGCCGTCGCCGAACTCTTCCTTCGCCGAGACGAGCCGGACCCCCTTCTCCTCAAGCCGTCGCTTCGTGATGGTGGCGTCGGCAAAGGAACGGAACGCGCGCGAGCGCATGTAGATCACGACGTAGCGCACGTTCGGGTTCTCGTCGATGAACTGGAGCAGCTTCTTGAACTCGGGGCGCTTGTCGATCGTCTGGGCGGATTGGCCGGGCTCGACGAACTCGCGCACGATGCGCGCTTTGAGCTGGCGAGTCTTCTTCAGACCCCACTCGCGCTGGGTGGCGATGCTATTGCCGTCCTCGTCGAGGTCGGCGGCAGTGTTCAGCTGGCGCGTCGTAGAGACACGGAGGTAGAGCACGGCATCGCCTCCGGTGTGTATAGGGTCGACGGGCACATCGTTCGTCTTGGCGAAGAGGTGCTCGAGGCCGACGGTCGACGTCAATCGCGACCCCGTCGTCGGCGCGGGCGGGTAGCTGAGGCTCATAGGCGGTTCTCCTTCGGTTAGGTCCTCCGGATTAACGCTCTGTTTGGCCTCAAAGTCCAGCCCTTTTGCGGCGCTCCGGCCCTCTTCACGGGTTTCCCCCGGGGGTGCGGCGCTGTTGTAGAAATCACTGCGGTTGTCGTCGCTAGTCATGACGGCTTCCTTCTCTCTTTGATGCGTGGTTTACGTGCCGACGGTTACCCCTCGTGCCCTTCAGTGCCCGCGTGTGGGCCGTGAGGGGCGCGCTCGCCGCGTGGCCCGGCTGCCTCGGAAGCGCCGCCGCCGTCGGCCTCGTGTGGGCGCACGTGGGATCCTTCCGGCACGGCGCGCTGCTGCAGAGTGGCGGCAATCACCGAAAGCTCGGTGGCTTCCACCAGTGCCAGCAGTGCGCGGGTGAGCTTGCGGCGATCGGGTGTCGGCCGGCGGGTGGGCTCAACGCGGACATCTCGACGGAGTCGAGGGCGTCCGCGTCCGCGTTTCGGCGGAACGTGCCGCGCCTGGTGTGGGGGGCTACTTGACGAAGACATGGAGCACCTCCTTTCCTTCGACGACGTCGTAGATGTCGCGGAGTCGCACCATCAGCGGTTCGTAGTTCCAGTCGAGGGCTTCGGGTTCGACGCCGTTGTCGATGCACCAGTCCGCGAGGCTGTTCTCCCAGTCCTCGAGCGGGCTGAGGGCGCGGAGCACTGCCTCCTCGTTTCGGTACGTTCCGGTGAACGCCTCGTGGAAGCTCTCCATGATGTCGTCGGTCCCAGCGCTGACATCGGGCAGCGATAGGAACGCCTGGAGCGCTTCGTCCTGGTCGAGTTGCAGCGTGGTGAGCAGTTCGACGAGCTCGTCCTCGTGGCCGCTGTGCCAGCTCGCGGGGACGTTCACGATGAAGCGTCCCTCGCCGATTCGCACGCTGGTGCGCACCAGCAATTGATCGAGCTCGGGCGGCTGGTGCTCGTTCATGAAGCGCCGGCCGGTGCCGGTGTTCTCACGCTGAACGAGGTAGGTGCCGAGCCAGTCGATCATCTCCTTGGTGATCGGATCGGCCTGCTCGTCGCCGTAGAGGTCGAGGTACTCGTCGCGCAGGCTCAGGTAGTGGCCTTCGCCGGTGCGTCCGAAGCCTGCGAGGGCGCTTTCTCGCCCGTAGGCTCGGCCGAGCACGTGGGCGATGCAGCGAGCGGTGGGTTCGTCGATCTCGTCGTGCTCTGCGTTGGCGCGCGCGAGGCCGTCGGCGATGCGGTCAAGGAATCGATCGCGGGCGACGATAAGGCGACGCCAGTCCGGGCTCTCCCGTTCAGGGGCGGGACGGACCTCAGGAGTGTGCGGGGTGGGTTGGAGCTCGCTCATGATCGGTGTCCTCCGTTGATGATGTAGCGTCCGAGGGCGTCGACCCAGCCCTCTCGTTCGAGTGGGACCGTGGCCTGTCCGAGTTCGCGAAGGGCGGCTTCGGCGTCGAGTTCGCCTGTTGAGGCGAAGTGTTCGAGAGCGGTGCCGGGTCCGTCGTGCAGGGTGGCAGCGAGGAGCCGGGCGATGCCCTCATCGGCGACGTCGGTGTCGCCGTAGCTCCAGTCGTCGAGGATCTGGAGCGCGGTGTCGGCCTGGTCGAGCGAGGCCGGGAGTGTGGAGTCAAAGTTGAATGGAATCTGTTGTCGTGAGGTGGTCATGATGAAACCTCCTTTCTTGAAGTTGGTGATGGGGCGAGGAAGACCGTGAGCGCAGTGAGCGCTTCGGCTTCCTCGCAGATGGTGAAGAGGTCCGCCGGAAGGTCGGGTTCTCTTCGGATGGCGGTACGGAGCTTGCGTGCCCGCTCGGCGTCTGGGGTTACCCAGAGCACGGCCGGGAAGACGCCGCTGCTCGCTTGTGCGAGGCCGGTCTGTCGGTACTGCTGGTAGGTGCGGCACTTCTTGATCACGGCGGGCAGGTGCTCGGTGCCGCGGTCGATCTCTACGAAGACGTGAGCTTCGACGTCAGCGTTCGCGACAACGGTGAACAGGTCTGGCTTGAGCGTCACGACGCCCACTGGCCCGTGGAAGGGTCGCCAGCAAGACGGTTCGGTGTCGAGTTCGAGCACGTCGATCTCGCCACGCAACTCCGATTCCTTTGTCGCGCCTGCGAACTCCGCAACGGCGAGCGTGTGGGCGAGGAAGTCGCGGGAGGGAGTGACGTAGCGTCGCCTCCCTGATTCCCCTCGACGTGCTCGGAGGAGCCGTTCACCGGTGGCCGCCAGGTGCCACGTGGTGGCTGCGGAGCCACGTAAGGCGCCGCCGACGCGTCGGTCGATGCGGGCGATGAGGCCATGAGCTTCGAGCCGCAGCAGCACCCGGTTCGCGAGGCGGGTTGCCGTCGGGACGGTGGCATGGAGTCCGTGGAGTCCGGCTGGAAAGTGCAGGCGCTGGATGAGGCGGGTCGACAGCGCGCGGAATCGTTCGAGGTCTTCGAGGATGTGGCCGTCGCGTTCGGTGAGTAAGCTCTCCAGCTCTCGCACTCTGGTAGGTGTCCAAGTGTCGGTCACGAGACACCTCCTGGCGGGGTCTGTGGGAGCGGCCGTGCACCGCTCGAATGAGCGGGAGTTCCATCCCAAGAGGCTGGGATGAGGCCGGTAACAGGCCGATAGGAGCGCCACGACGCTGCTTCGACTGGCGCACCGACTCGCGCGTTTCCCTCCCTCTCGCAGAGGGCGTGAACTGTCCTCACGAGCGCCTCCGCTTCACTGGTGAGGAGGAGTCGAACGAGGGCGCAACAGACACCGGCTCAGGCTGGACAGCTGGGGTCAGCGGCGGCGTAGTTGCCGCCGAGGACTGGCGCTTCCTAAGCGCAGCGCGGAGGTCTCGGCCGTGCCCCGTTCGTGCAGGTGGCACCAAGGTTCGGGCGGACATCCAGCCGCTTGACCCCTTGGTTGTCAGAAGGTCGGCGTAGACCTCGTACTGTGGAAGCTCCTGGATATCTGCGGCGGCGAGTGCCGGGCTCGAGCTGGCGATGCGTTTGGCCTCTTTCGCACTGGTTGCATAGACGACCTTGCTCTTCGTGTTGATCTCGATGGCATCGGCGAGCTCGCTGCCCATTTGGTAGAAGCCCTGCCCAAAGAGTGCCCAGCCGACGCCGTAGGAGCGGGATATCTCGAGCGCCGACTCCAACGGCACAGGGAGGCGCAGGAACTTCCTGACCTCATCGACGTAGACGAAGCCGGGGCGCTTCTTCGGGTTCGTCTCGGTGGCACGCTCCCCGGCGGCCATGAACACTTCGGCACAGATGAGCCCGCCGATGAGCTGTGCGGTCTCGGTCCCGGCCAAGGCTTCGTTGACGCTGACAAGGACGATGCGATCGCCCTTCCAAATGTCACGGAGATGGAATGGCGGGTCTGCCTGGCCCAGGATGGCCGCCGCGCCGCGGCGCATGAGATACCTGCGCAGCTTGTTCATCGGAGCCGCGATCTCGTTCTCCTGTTGGGCAGGCTTGAGTGCCTCGTAGCGCGCCCAGAATCGGGCGATCTCCGCTTCACCCGCGACGGCAGGCGTGACGGTGCGTCGGAACGCCTGATCGGTGAGCAGCTTCGGGATATCGAGGAGCGTGTGCGGGGCTGCTCGGCGCTGTCCGTCGATCGCCAGGGTGAGCACGGACGCGTAGAGGATGTCCTCCGTGCGCGGGCCCCAGCCTTGGGCGAAGACGGACTTGAAGACGGCGAGGACGCTGTCGGCGACGGCGTAGGCGTCACGGCCGCGAGCGTCGAGCGGGTTGAAGCCGGCCGTGCCCTCGGGATCCGACGGGTCATAGAGGACGACGCGTTCGCCTTCCTCCGTCGTGAGCAGGTCGAGGACGTATTCGACGCCCTGCCCTTTCGGATCGATGAAGCAGGCGGGGTGGCCCGTTCGAACGTCCGACAGCAGCCATGGCACCAGCACAGCCTCGGTCTTGCCTGCGCCGGTTGGGCCCAGCACGGACACGTGGCTGAGACGCGCCTCGGCAGTGATGCCGATCGGTCGCTCGGGTCCGGCCGCGGTCCCGAGGGCGAAGACACTCTCCTTCGCGGAAACGTCCTTCGGCACCGGCAGACGTTTCGGATGGAGGGGGTCGACGCCCGGGAGGTTGGATTCTCCGAGCGGCCAGCCCAAGAGCGGCGCGAGTTCAGACGCCGTCAGCTGAAGACGCGCGTGCTTGGAGGATCCGAGATGCAGCTCACGGGGCGACTCGGGAACCAGCCGCAACTGCACCCCTATCGCCTCCAGCCCCTGCAAGCTGCCGAACAGGCCGTGCGTCAGGGCCTCGCGGCGCTTTGGGTCGGGGCCGTCGACGCCGATGCGAAGCGCGACGTGGAGCCGAGGTTCGGCGGCGTGGTCCTGGAGCTTGCGGCGCGTCTCGGGCGCAGCCTTCTTGACGCCGTGCCAGAGCCGTGACCCGATCGGCTGGAGCGGGTCAGGTGCATCGGGACGGACGAATTGCGGCGCCGACGCGCGGCCGAGAACGACCTGTAGCACGAGCTTCTCGCCTGCCCTCCGGACACTCAGCGCGCCATAGATGGCGGCGGTGAGCGGCTCCGGATCCGGCGCGCCGATGGGCATGCCGTTCTGACGTGCCTCGACGCGCCGTGCGGCCGCCAGTGGCGCGCGGGTGGTGGTGGCGAACACCACGTCAGGGGAGAGGCTCCGCAGCAGGTGCCGCAGCTTATGCACGCTGGTCGGTGTGCACCCCAGGATGTAGTGGATGCCGTCGTCCACCGCCCGTACCTCGAGTGAGAGTGGTCGGGGTGCGTCGGAGCCGGTCAGGCGGCGAATCAGGTTCGTGACCGTCTCGGCCATGATCGGGCGGGGCAGATAGAGCCGGGTGAAGACGAAGGGCTCAGGCATGGCCTGCCTCCTCGCCAGTCGGCAGCCGCGCCGGACTGTCGGGAGCCCGCTGGGGGCTCAGCCGGGCTGCGTGGTCGGCGCGGGCGTCGGCTTCGCGTTGTGCCGTGCCGAGGGCGGCGTTGGTAATGATGCGCGCAAACGTCTCAGGGGTGCGTTCGCGGCGGGCGGTCGCGACGTAGACCTGCCGGAATCGGCGAGTGTACGGGCGACGCTTGGGGGTGTGATGGGTCATGATTCACCTCCTTTCGGGTTCGGATTGATAAGGGCTTGCCCGACTGCTTCGGAGGCCTCCGGAGCGCAGAGCGGACGACGGACTATGAACGAGCGGGTCCGTTCTGTCAATCCCCGTTGTGCATTCCACAACGCTTTGCCAGAGGTGAATGTGCTCATGCTCACCACCGCCGGTCGCGACGCCAGTGGACGAACCAGATGGTCGCCCAGACGAGCCCGCCGAGGGCGGCTGCCAGCAGCAGCCACCCCCAGAACTGGGCCAGCAGCTGGATCGCCAGCCAGAGTACGAAGACTCCGGCAAGCCCCAGCAGACACGCGCGGAAGAACTTCTGCATGATCGTCTCAGGCTTCTCGTCGTCGTGCTTGTTGTTGTCGCTGCCGAACACGGCTCACCCCTCGCCTTCTCCGTCGCCGGATTCGGGAACGACGTCGTCCTGACGGCCGAAGTCGCTCGGGACGGGGTAGCCCCACGGGGCGAGCGTGACGTCGCTCTCGATCTCGTTGCCCCACACCGACCAGTTCGGGGCCGGCGGGCGGCGTCGGGCGAAGAGCTCGAGCTTCTTGGTGTCGCGCCCGGAGACACGGTCGATGATCGAGTACATCTCGTCGGGTTTCACCGAGTGCTCCTGAAGCGGGGCGAACACCCACGTCGGCTGGCTCTTGAACTGCACGGGTGCCTTGCCGCGGGTGCCGAACAGGACGTGCTCGGTGGCGTTGCGCAGGTAGTTGCCGAGCGTGAAGCGCGGCTTGACCCACGTCAGCGGGGAGCGAGGCGTGAAGCCCCACGCCTCCATGACGTCGTAGCCGACGCGGAGCGTCGCGTTCGTGACCCACAGGTAGAGGTGGGCGTTGTCTTCGGCCAGGGCCTGCACCGCGTCGCCCATGCCCTTGATCTGATCGAGGGTCATGAGGTCGTAGTGCTCGCTCGCGCCGAGCTTCCCAACCTGCTGGACGTTCCACGGCGGGTCCGCCGCGATGACGCCGTAGCGCTGCGGCCGGGCGGCCGTCTTCTGACCGTGTGCCGGGGGAGCGGCTGCGGTCTTCGTAGTGGTGGTCATGGTGAACCTCCCTTCTCGCCCGTGGTTACGGCGGGCGGACGGATGAGTAAGAACGAGTCGGGTTGCGTTGTCAATGCGCCGATCGCGGCGCGACGGAGGTGCGGACTTCCAGCGCAGGGACTGCGACTGGTGCAGGCAGGACGGCTGGTTGCTCACGGCCGCCTCCCCGTACTGGTTCCGCGGTGCAGCACCGAGTACCGGTGGCCTCGCCGCGTAGTGGTCAGCGACCGGTGGATGGCGGCGGCGAAGCTGCCGGGCGGATCGCTGGCGCGAAGCGGTGTGACCGTGACGTTGGCGGCGCCGTCGAGATCGCGGGGTGCACCGCCGCTGAGCACCACGGCATGCACTGCGCCGGGGAAGGCTTCCAGCGCCGTCAACGCCACCCGTGGGTCCGGGTCGGTGAGCTGGAAGTCCGAGAAGACCGTCAGGCGGACGTCGTGCTCTGGGTGCTCAGAGGCGACGATCTCGGCGGCCTCCAGGCTCGGGAGCAGGTCGCTGGTCCCGAGCCCGCCGCGCGGGATGGCGAGCGACGGGCGCAGCAAATCCTCGAGACGCCGGTGGTTCAGCGCCGTGACTTCGCTGGCTCCGACGGGGTGGTCGAAGTGCAGTACCGCGACCTTGGCCCGTGACGTGTGTGTCCACTCCGCGACAAGGCGGATGGCGTTCCACGCTTCGGCGAAGCGGTTCCCGACAGGGTCGGTGCCGTGTGGTGCCGTGACCGAGCCGGAGTCGTCAAAGAGCAGCAGATCGAGACTCGGAGTCTTGGACTCGAACCCGGGCCAGCCCAGCTCGACGTACGGCTCGCGGATCGTTCGCTCCGGTCGGAGCGGGAGGATGCCGCCGGGCAGAACTCCCGATGGCTGGAGGTGCGGAGTCACTTGGCACCACCGCCTCGGCGCGTTGTCTGTCCGATGGCGGTCGGCTCGCTGGCGTACCCGTGCCCGACGATCTGCGGGTTGCGGCGCAGGATCCCGAAGCGCAGTGCCCGCAGGTGCAGGCGTGCTGCTTCCCCGCGGGCTTGGTTCTCGCGGGTGATGGAGTCTGCCTCGACGAGCGCCTGCTCGCGGCGCTGCCAGCTGGGAGCGTTGGCGAGCTGCTGCGCACGGGCGAGTTCGACCCGGTAGTCCTTGTCGGTGGCGTCGAGCAGGTCGGCGATGTCGTCGGCGTACATGTAGGACTCGATCCAGCTGGCTGCCGCGATGGCTGCGGCGATGCCGCCGAAGACCAGCCCGACGAGCGGGTCTTCGATGCTCGACCGGAGTGCGAAGATCGCCGCCGCGATGACGCCGGCCACGCCGACGGACACCCAGGCGAGTGCTCGGACGAAGGGCCAGCCGGGGTCGGGTGCCTCGAAGAGGTGCGCGTACCCGCGCTGTCCTTCGGTGAGTGCTTCCGAGGGACGGGTTCGGCGTGCGCGGTTGCGTGCGTCGCGCACCTCCGCCCCCGACAATCCGGCCGTGACCGTGGCGACGGCGGCGCTGACCGCCATGACCGTCGCGAGGACGGGTTCCTCGCCGAGCCAGATGAACGACCCCGCCAGCGTCGTGACGTCCCCGACGAGCAATCCCGCCTTGGTGAGCAGGTGCCACTTGTAGGCGCCGGGTGCGCGGCGACGGAACGCGGAGAGTGCGTCACGGACCTGGAGGCTGCGTGCTTCGGCGGCGTGCAGAAGCGGTGCATGGCCGTCGAGGAGGCGCTGTGCCGCGGAGGCGGCGGGAGTGAGTCCCGCCGCCTCCTTGGCTGTCTCGCGGGCCGCTTCCAGCCCGGAGGCGTCAAACAGCGGCGGCTGCTCGTCTTCGAACGCCTGGCGCTCGAGCTCCAGGTAGGTCTCGCCGATCCCGCTCGGACGGGCCATGGCGTGGGCCTCGTCGACGGGTTGCAGCGCGATCTGCTCAGCGAGGGCTTCGGCTTCGAGCGCGGCCGTCGCCGGGTCGAGAGCGTGAGCCACGGTCCTCACCGCCCGTCCGTCACGACGAGGCACTTGTCGGCGTTCGCGTTGCCGCAGAGGCGGGTGTAGAAGGCCTTGAGCCCCTCGATGAAGCCGCTCGACAGCGGGTCGCCGGCCACGCGACCGATCCCGACCACTGACACCGTCGCGCCCGAGAGATCCGGCACGCTGACCGAGTCCGCCAGGCTGGTGGCCTCCGCGTCACTCAGTTCGTGGTTGATGACCACGCCCTGGTTAGTGAGGCCGTCCGTGAGGATGGTCGCTTGCAGCTGGAGGTCCGGACGCAGGTCGCGGGCCTCCCCGAGCAGGCGCAGCAGTCCCGTGACGTCGGTCCCGCCCTGGGGCAGCAACTCGATCGCGGACTGGTAGTTGCCGGCGACTTCCTTCATCGTCTCCGCGACGACGTCGGGGACGCGGCGGAGCCGGGCGATGTCGGTCGAGCCCGGCACGGACAGGTCCGCCTCGTAGATCGGGGCGGTCACGGAGTTGGTGCCGAACGCCACGATCGACACATGTCCACCGCAGACGGCGGCCTTCTCGACGTCCGCTTCGAGGTACTTGAGGTACTCGCGGGCGATCTGGTCGTCCCGGGTCGTTCCCGTGCCATCGACGGCGTCATAGACGTTGAGCTGCTGGTCCGTCGGACAAGTGGCGAGCACCGCCTGCAGGCGACCGAGGTCGCCGGAGGCGTGGGTCGAACAGCCCGCCAAGGCGGCGGAGGTAGCCACCAAAGCTGTGGCGGTGATGCCGAGCTTGAGTGCGCGGCGCGATACTGAGAACGTCATCGACGTTTCCTTTCCTTGTTCTTTCACTGGGATGGGGTGGAGCAACTGGATGACGGGGGTGGCTCAGTTGGCGCTGAGCCACCCCGCCTTATGGGGCTTCGCTATGCGGCGGACTTGGCGTCGAGGAGCGTGGCGATGCGGCGGCCCAAGCGGCTGGACTCAGCGAGGGCGGCGCCAAGGACGAGGTTGGTGATCTCCGGGTCCGTGGCGAAGCTCGGGTGGAGCGTCAGATGCGCACGGGCACCGCGGAACACCGACGCGAGGTCAGTTGCGAGGTTGAGCGCCACGGACTGCACGATGCGGTGTTCCGAGTCGCTCAGGATGAACTCGTCCAGGCTCGGCGGCGGCTCGACCTCATCAGTCGGCGGCTCGTCGATCGGCTGATCGCTGGGGTGGATGGACTGCTCGATGGCGTGCAGCGTGCTGTGGATCTCGGCCAGGTGCTTGCGGCCCGATGGCGCGATAACGGCGCCCCCGGTGAAGCTCAGGTCCGGGTGCTGCACGGCGCGGAGCGCCTTCCACAGCGCGTCGGCGGCAAGCTCAAGGCGGGTGATCGCCTCGAGCTGCGCGCTCGGGATGGTGGTGGTCACGAGGACTCCTCGGTGTTGGTGGATGGGTGGTGAAGACCGGACGAGCCGGTAATGACGACGACGGTATGAGCCATCGAGGGACGTTGCCCGCGGATGTGGGCGCGAACCTGGAGACGTGGTGCGGAACGTGGGGAGGAGCCGGGAGGGAAACGTGGAAGTCGCCGGTGGGACGGCGAAAGCGTCGCGCGAACGGTGCCGAGGCTTCGTCGCAGCTGCGACGCTCTGGATACGCTGAACAGATGGGAGCCCCGACGCCAAAGGACGCATCAGTGGTGTCTGATTGGGAGCGCGGACTCCGTGAGGAAGCCAGCTCGAAGCGGCACGATGTCCGCATCTTCGCCCGCGAGCACTTCCCTGTCCTCGCTGCGGCGCTTGAACTGTCGCCGGGTGAACGACTTGAGAGCAGAGTTCTGGCGTCCGTCGCCGCCTTCGACCGCGACGCCTCCGACGCGCCCCAGTGGGATGAGTTCCGTGCCCTCCTATGGGCAGCGTGCGCCTGGTGGGGAATCTCGGAGCTTCGCCCGACGCGCGAGCAGTGGGCTGCCTATACGAAGACGGCGGGCCTGGCCGACGAGCACGAGTACGCGCGCGATGTCGACCGGCGATCCTTTCGGCATGCGTGGGCTGCGCACGAGTACCGTGGACGTCGGCAAGGTCTGAGCGAGCCGTTCCCACTCGGGGCCGCTGACTACGAGAACGGGCGACGCAACCCGCTCAAGGCGCAGGTTCAGGACGCCCTGATTGCGTTCTTGCTTGCCCTCACCCATGACGGCGACGGCGCCGAGTTCTGGGACTCACGCACGAATCGGCTCGTCCGGGCCGGCGTTCCCGTGGCTCCTGACGACGGCGCAGCGGTGCAGCGACCAACCCACCACGAAGACTCCACGCCTCCGGCAGTGCAGGCCTTCTACGAACGGGTACGGCGCCTCGGGCAGCGGATCGTCCCGGCGCTCCTCACCGAGGCGGAAGACATCGCTTCGGAACTAGAAATGCCGCCCCCAGCGTCGTGGGCTGAGTTCGGACGGCGCCTCGTGGTACTGGTGCGTATCCGAGGCGTGCTTGAACGGCTCACCCCCGCCGTCTTCGAGGCGTCGCTTTCCGACCTCATGACCCTCATCAGCCCGATGGACGGCGGCGAGTTCGCCGCAAGCCATGCACGGCACGCACGGCGCCTGTCGGAGCGGTACGTGCGACCCTGGGTCACGTTGACACCGGTGCAACTCAGCAACTCAGCGACGATGGCGATGCAAACACGACAGGAGTGGAGACAGCTGACCGGTCAGACGCCACCAGCAGTTGTTCCGATGCGGCTCGAAGAGACACAGCTCGCCTGGGCCGTCGCCGGGGTGCAGCTGGAAGAGATCGACCGGATTCTCGACCTCCAGGGCGATGATCGCCTTGCAGAGCGGAGTGTCGGCGACCTACGGGCGGCGCTCGATCGCATCGGTGCGATTCGGTCCGAGCCGAGCGCTCTCAAGTCCGACCGAATGCGGAGCGACGAGCAACCATAAGCACCAGGGGTAGCGCAGCGGATACGGTGCATCACGCTTTCGACCTATTGACACGTTCGAACAAATGTGCGACAATGTGCGGCAGTTGAAGCACTCATCTGATACGAGAATCTTCAACGGAACGCTCGCCGACCTATCGGCTTGAGCGGTTCGGGATAGCTCTACATCCGTTTCTCGGGTGCAGGAGTGACGACACCACCGCGTGAGAATGCGCGTGAAGTGGTGGCGTCGCTCCTGCAACTGCAGGGAACGAGATACCCGAGGAATTAGGGGGAGCGATTTGCCGCAAGAACTACCTGTCAGTGAAGTCCAGACCGCAGTTACGAGCGACGAGCTTGCGACAGTACTCGGCCCGTGGCGAGTGAGCTTCGACGAAAGCCCGGTGGTGGACATCCACGGCGTGCCCTATCGATCTCACCTCAACGGTGGCGGGCTCGTCGCGCTCAGCGCGCACGTTGCGTCGACGGTCCATGTTGGCCTCCGCGCCATGGTGCGAGGGCGCGCGATCGTCGTCGGCTCTGTCCGACTCTTCGATGAGTCCGTGGTCGAAGACAACGCAGTGGTCGCCGATGGATGCACCCTTCGCGGGAGCAGCCGCATCGGAGGAGACGCCATCGTCCGCGGACAGGTGACGCTCGCCGACCACGCCCGCATCGACGGTGACGCACGTGTCAGCGGCGGGGTGCTCCTTCAGCACTTCGCACACATCAACCAGGGAAGCCTCAAAGGAGGCATGACGGTCAGCTGACCGACACCCACTCGAGCCCGCCTCGAGCGAAAGAGAAGAGCCCGCCGGGCGACTTCCGTCGCTCGGCGGGCTCTTCTCTTATTGAGACGCGAATAGAGCTCCTGCGAATGCTTGTACGTGGCCGGTTCGGCAATCTATACGGCAACGCACCGCACAGCTAACCCGTAGAGTTTATAGTCATCATCAGCCGGATAGACGTAAGAACTCCCGAAGTTCAGCTGGTAGGCATTGGTAGCTGAGCTCTGAGTCGACGACCAGTAGTTGCCGTCGCTACCCAGATACTTAAACCCACTGTCCCACCAGCCTGTCCGCTGCGTGAGCCATCCTGTACGCAGCCCGGCATCTGTCGTCGCTGAGCCACCATTAATGGCGGTATTCAGAGCGCTGAAATCGCCACTGCTGACTCTAGGTAATCGCCAGCCAGCGGGACATATCGAGATGGTTGTACTTGGCGTCGGAGTTGTCGCATTTGCACAAGCACTCGTGCTGGTTTGGGCACCCATGGCGGCACACCAATTATAGAAGTAGCCGTACTGGCCTGTGCCGTCGGTTGAGATAGATGGTGCGGTCGGCTCCGTCGTGAAGTTTGTCGTACCTGGAACAACGTAGTACCGAGCGGCTGTGTAGGTTGTGGAGCCCCCTGTGCCGTTCGCCAAGGACTTTACGTCTGCATAGGTATTCGTGCCGCCCCCGGCGTAGCCAAGATTAGTGAGCATCCAACACTTGCCATCAGCTAGCTTCTGCACCCAGTAGGTGTGATTGTCCCGGGCGTCAACGGCCCGCGTACGGGTCGTCAGGCAATTTGCTGCCGTGATGGTTTGAATGACGCTGCCGTCGGCAATAGTGCCATCACCTCCGCCACCTCCGCCACCAACGTCACAGGCGCCACTAACCGTGCGCCGGGTAGTTGAGTCGTATGAGAAGGTGATCGACCCGCCCGTCACGGCGACGCAATACGTATCGCCCGTCGATGTGTAGGCGACAGTGCGCCCGCCGTTCAGGGCGAGCCCTCGGCCTCCGTTTGCGGCATTGGCGGTGGCTGGATAACTGCCCGAAGTGATGCTGTCCAGCTCAAGGATGCTCGTCAACGTTTGGAGATCGCTCTTCACTGCAGTCTCATTCGCCTGATTCACGACACCGTTGTAAGAGACGACCGTGATTGTCGCAAGGATGGCGATAACCACGATGACGATGAGTAGTTCGACGATCGTGAAACCTGCGCCGCGCTGCGGCTCTGCCAAGTGATTCGGAGTGGTGCGTGATGCCCTTCGTGCCATAACTGCGCCTGACTATGAAGTACGAGCGCGTTCTTGGCAAGGCTTCGCCTGCCGTAGAAATAACAACAAAGGCTGTGGACAAGAGACGGCGGCGCGTTTGTCCTCGCGACTGCTTGACCGGGGGCGAATAGCTAGTGCTGACTGGGCTGGCTCCGGCACTGAATCAGAATCGACATAGCTGGGCTTGAAGGCTCCCTCGGCACGAATCACGTCAGCGGCGAGGTTGCGGCTTCCGTGGTTTGCTTGGCTGCTCGAGCGGCGACCCGACACCGACGACGTGCCACCAGCCGCAGTACGGGCAACGCACCACCTTCGTCGGCTTGTGCGCGCGGCGCGCGATCACGACTGCTTCCGCTTCGCTCTGAAGCGGCGGACGCTTCGTCGGACAGTGCACACCTCTCATGATCGGAACGGTATCCTCGACCACCGACATCATCGCGTCGCGAGGACCGCCATCCCGCAGTTCGGACAGCGCCAGGCCTTCCGTTCCGCCAGGCACAGTCCGCCGCAGTTCGGGCACGACGGCGGCAGGGGTCCAGCGCTCAGTGACGTCGCTTCCATCACGGCACGGAGCTTCTCGGCGGGTACTTCATAGTCCGGATCCCACGCGATGAATAGGCCGCTGCGATTTGAGGTTTGCAGCCGTAGCCCCGCGACCTTCATCGCTCGGCGGAGCTCGCGGCGGAACTCGGCCACGTCGACGGGAAGGTTCTCGGTGGCCGTGTGGAAGCTTCCTTCCTCCCGCAGGCGTGCGACGTACCAGGAGTAGTTCAACTCGACGCCCATGGTGGTCACCATAGGGCCGTCGAGTTGCACTGGGAAGCGAAGCCGCCTGGCGGCTACGCTTCGGCAACGTGGCTCGGTATGCGCTCCTCAACAGCAAACAGCTCGCGGTGCTCCGGTGGATCGGCGATGGACGGCCCAAGGGCGTGTACGATGAGGGCTTCGATCATCGCATCACCGCGCGTGCTCTGGAGCGCCGTGGTCTTGCCGCTATCCGTGGCCACGGTGCCAGCTGGCGAGCGCAGCTGACCACCGGCGGTGAGTACTACCTCCTGCACGACGCCTATCCACCCTCAGACGAACCGGAACAGCCGCCCAAAGCTGCGCGACGGCCGCCTCCACCCGTCCGCCCGCCTGAGCCTCAGACTGAGCCCATCCCGGACCTCTTCGAGCGTCTCGACGTGGGCGGCGGCGTACTTCGCATTGAGACGCCCACTCCTTCAGAGCGCATCGCCGTTCGCCGTGCAGTCGAACGGGCTCGTGCTGCCGGTGACCTTCCACCCCATCAGCGGCTGAAACTGTCCGGCACGAAGGCCGGCCCGCTCGTGGTCGAACTCGTCACGATCTCGGACGAGGTCCCGCAGGAAGCGCGCATCGCCATCCCAGCGGAGCCGGATCGAGGACGCACCGAGGTCCGTGCGCTGACGGCTTCCCCGTCGCTTGTGCTTGTCAGCGAGCAGCAGCGTCCGCGCGCGTTGGCGGTGGTGCAGGCCATCGCGGAGGAGTGCGAGCGACGGGGCTGGACGCTCACGGTCGACGAGACCCCGACGTGCCTGGTCGCCGTTGGGGACGACAGCTACCGTCTCGTGCTCAGCGAGGAGAAGGAGAAGCGCGATGTGTACGATGACGCCGAGATCGCAACTCGCAAGTACGACTGGCAGCGCGTCAGCCCCACCCGGCGGGAGGTATGGAACGGGCGGCTTCGTCTGGAACTTGTCAGCGTCTACCCGAACAGATGGTGGGCTGACCGCCGTCGCTGGAAGCTCGCTGACAAGCTGCCGGAGGTCTTCAACGTCGTTGACGAGCTCGCGGCCGCCGCACGAACGCAGCGACAGCGCCGCGAGGACGAGTATCAGGCGAAACTACGTGAATGGGAGGCGGCCGTCCCGGTCGCCCGCCAGCGGTACGTCCAGAAGCTGAACCAGGACCGCGCGACGGCGCAGCTGCAGCAGTGGCGCCTGGCGCGAGACCTCCGCGACTATGCCGATGCGATCGAGCAGCGTTCCCTTGAGCTCCAGGACCAAGGAGGTGCATCGTCGGCACGAGCCTGGGCCGAGTTGCTCCGGTCAGAGGCGCTGCGGGTAGATCCGATCCTCGACGCCGCGGCGCTCAGCGTCGACGAGCCGGATGACATACCGACTCACGAGTTGGACGCGTTCATGCCGCACGGCTGGTCGGTGCGCACCCCGCCGCGCCGGCCCGCCTGACTACCAGCGGTGGCTCTTCGCCTCGGAGAGCGGCACGCCGAAACGCCGGGTGAGGTCGTCCGCCTTCGCCTTCTGTCCGGCGTCCTGGAGGGCGCGTATTGCTTCGCTCAGCAGCTCGTCGACCCGCACCACTTCCTTCCGAAGCGCCGCGAGTTCCTCCATCCGGTCGACCGCCTCGGCGCCACACCAGGTGCGAACGAGGTCGCGCTTTCGCTTGGCGAAGGGCCACTCAGCATCACGCGCGGCCGCGTCTTCCGGTTCGACGAATCGCCCAGCGTCGCCCCGACCGAAGTGCACCATGTAGCCGTGCGTCGATTCTCGCAGCGCTTCGGCTTCTTCCTTGACCAGGGACTGCAGAATCTCATCGGGGTACAGTTCGCAGGCACGTCGCACGAGCTGCTCAGTAATGGCCCACGGCACGATGAGCGCTCCGTCGTCCTCGAAGGCGAGCGGATCCGAGCGGAGCAGCGCTTCGTCGATCGTGAGCCGCCGTGCGAGCGCGGATGGGTCCGCGATGGACGTGACACCCGCGTATCGGTAAACCGGCTCAGCAACCGTGGAGTCGATCACCGCCTCGAACACCGTCTCGATCGCGTACGCCGTCGGTGTCTCATTGAAGCCCGGGTTCGTATCCACCGCGTCCCAGCGCGCTTCCATCGCCTCGAGTTCCTTCGCCTCCGACCACGGGACCTTGAGACGTGCCGGTGGCACCCACTCCTCTCGACCCTCGAATGACGCGTCGACGAAGCTGACGAGCACGCGTGGTGGCTTCTGGGTGCCGAATCGCACCACCGTCACTTCGACCAGCGGATCGACGCCCCGTGCGCGATACGCCCAGTGCTCTCCGGGCTCAGCGGCCATGGCGCATCCCGTGTTGTCGCGTGTTCACGGGACCAGCGTAGGAAGGTGAGTCCCATCCGGCCACGCTTGGCCGAGCCCCCGTCGGGACCCCTCAGGGGCGCGTGTCTTCACGACCGAGCTCCAACTCGTAGACGGTGCGCAGCAGCGACGCCATCAACATCACGGCGACGATGCAGTTGCGCTCGGTCACCTGATCCGGCGCGAGGTCGTGAGCCACCACGTGGCGGCTGAGGTGAGCTGGTCGGGGCTTGCCAGACTTCGCATGCCACTCGTCGTAGAAGCGCACGAGCGGCGCGCGGGTCGCCTGCTCCAGGAGTCGATCCCTTCCTTCGTCCGTCTGCAGTGCGTGCTGCCGCGCCGCGCGCTGCCGATCCGACGCCCACCGCAGGGCTTCGACCGTCCCGTGGACGATGGTCACGGCCGTGACTGCGGCGATCTCCCAATGCCCGTCGCGGCATCCGGCGAGCACCTTCTGGACAATCGGAAGAGCGGGAAACTCGGCTGAATCGTCTTCCAATCGCGCGAGCGCTGACGCGCAGTCCTCGAGGATCTCGTCACGGCGAGCGATCAGGATCAGCGAGCGCTCGTTTCCCGAGCTGGCGGTGAGAAGCTCCTCGAGGGTCGCAGTGCGCGGCACCCACGCAACGGGGATGCCATCGTCGTTGACGAGTTCGACAACGGCGTCGATCTGTTCCTCCACCGCGTCGGACCAGTTGCCGGGGCGGTGGGCAGTGCGCAGCCACTCGAGGATCCCCGGCGAGAGCGCCGTACCCGCGAGCATCTTCTGGAATCCGCTCAGGTCCGGAAGCTGCGGCATGTGTGCCGTGATCTGCGCGAGTGCCGATGCTTGCGACGAGGCGACTGCCTGCGCCATGGAGCGAATGGACTCGGTGAGATCCGGCGGAAGGCTGGGCATGACGATGGTGCGAGGAATGGCCGCAGCGAGCGAGGAGATGGCGGCCAACTGTGCCTTCGGGATGATGTCGGTCTGCAACGCCGCTAGCTGCGGTTGCCACGTGGCGGTACTGAGCCGAACCGTCTCGGCCACCGAGTCCAGAAGCGGCTGCAGGGCCGCTGCGTTGAGCGATGCGGCGCGCGACAGCGATGCGTACGACTCCGCCAGGCTGCGTCCCTGTGATGGCTCATCGTCATCGTCCAAGGCGATGGAAGCGACACTGTCGGTCACGGGCGGGCTCCTTCTGAGTCGAGACGTGCCTCTCCATTTCACTACGCGCCTCCGACATCTCCGGCGTCCATCGGCCCGTGTGTGCGGCGAAAGTGCGCTCGGTATGCTCACGCAGCTGGGCCTTGTCCAGCTCGGCTAGCCGCTCCCGCGTGCGGCTAAAAGGCCAGGACGCGGCGTACTGCGTCGACGACGGCCGTCCGTCGGTCGGCCCTGGACAGCTTCGGCACGAACGGAGCGAACTCTGGAGATGCTGCCGACCAGATCTGGGCGAGGTGGATGACGAGACCAAGGATGACGACAGGGTCGACACTCCGCGGAAGCGTCCCGTCCTCTTGCGCTCTTGCGACCGCGTCGAGCTTGTCCTGGATGTTCTTCGTCACCGCTTCGATGGGCGTGGCGCTGTCGCCGCGCTCGAGCCGGTACCAGGTGGCCAGTCGCAGGATCTCGGGGTGGTCCTCGTAGCCGTCGAACAGTCGTCCTGCATACTCGGGAAGGTCGTTCGGGTCGATTGGGGCGTCCTCCACGGCCGCGACGACGAGGGAGTCAAACGCGGCGTCGAAGAGGCCGTCTTTGCTGCCGAAGTAGTGGTAGATCTGCGCCTTGTTCGACTTCGAGGCGGCAGCGATGCGGTCGACGCGTGCGCCGGCGATGCCGTAGGCGGAGAACTCCTGGATGGCAGCGTCGATGAGTCGTTTCCGGGTGGCTTCTGAATCACCGGGCGGCATGTTGCTGCGTCCTCTCGCCGTCGTTGGATCCATTCTCTCGTACCGCGTCGACGCGAGCGTAGGCGGCACGGAGGTGGTCGGCGATCATGAAGACTGCCTCACGGGCGATCGCAGTCGGCTTGTTGTGAGTGAATCCGTGATCGACGCCCGGGAACTGTCGATGGGTGACCTGCACTCCCTTGGAAGCCATGTCTTCGGCCATCGCGTTCATTTCGTGCCGGAGCGTGTCGTGCTCGCCGGTCATGATGAGTGTCGGGGGAAACTCGCCAAGTCTCGGATAGAGCGCAACGGACACCGCGGGGTTTCGCGGGTCGGCGCCGAAGAAGTAGGTGCGACGCGCAAGCCCCATCATCTCGGGAGTCACGATCGGGTTCTTGATCGCGGTCGTTCTGGACTCGTCAGAGCGAGACAGGTCCGCGCACCCGAACTCCGAGGTAATAGCGATGGGCAGGGGAACGCCGTCGTCGATTGCTGTGGCGACAACACTCATGGCGAACTTGCTGCCCGCGCTGGCCCCGCCGATGGTCAGGCGTGACAGATCCCAGCCGTAGGCGTCTCCGTTGTCAAGGATCCAGTGGTAGACGTCCGAGTTCTGTTCCTCTGCGACCGGCCAGGACACGTCGGGCGCGGTGTCATAGTCCGGTACGACCACGACGGCTCCGAGTTCGGATGCGAGGAAGCGGGCGGTGCTCCCCTCCTGCCACGGAGCGCGAATGATGAACGCACCGCCGTGAACCAAGAGATGAATCGGGGGCCGACGGCCTTGCTGCGCGATGGCCGCAAGATCTTCGTTCGTCGGGCTGTAGACGAGCGCTGCGATCTCCCCATGACGGGTCGGGATGCTGAGCGTGTCCGGCTTGGAGATCTTCTTCGTTGCGAACTCGAGGTCCTTGTCGGACCAGAGAATCTTCATCAGGAACGGGAACGTTCGCTGGAAGCGTCGAGCACGGCGGACGTCCTCGCGACGCATGTGTTGGGTGATTGACATTGGGTGTGACTCCTTCTGCGCGGGACTCAGCTGACGATTCCACGGTGATCGTCTTGACCGGAACGTGCGCTACGTTTATAGTCTAACTAACTAGTTAGATGAACACAAGGAGACACAATGACAAGCGAACAAACGACGAAGGACAGTGCCAACGTGCACGTCGTTCGAAGATTCATCGATGAGGTCGTCAATGGCGGCAAGACCGAGCTGATTGAGGAGCTCTGGCATGCCGACCTGGTCTGGGAGGGTGGAAGCCTGGGCGAGCAGAAGGGCATCGACGCCTACAAGAAGATGATGGGCGGTGGTGGCGGCACGAACCGCTGGATCGGCCTCCACCTCGTGGTGCACGACACCTTCGAGAGCGGCGACCAGGTGGTCGTGACTTTCACCAACAGCGGCCAGCGCAAGGGCCGCCTATTCGGCATCTTCCCGTTCACCAGCAAGCGCGGCTCCTGGAACGGCGTCGGCGTGTACACCCTGCGGGACGGCAAGATTGCCCGCGGCTGGTTCGTCGAAGATGTCGTCGCCATGCTCCGTAGCCTCGGCGCCGCGGGGGCGCTCAACATGATCACGTCAGGAGGCAAGTGATGACTACCCGTGTTGCTCTTGTTACTGGAGCCTCATCTGGCATCGGCGAATCTGCCGTCCGGCAGCTCCTCGAGCGCGGCTTCATCGTCTACGCGGCCGCTCGGCGCGCTGATCGGCTCGCGGCCCTCAAGCCCCTCGGAGCGAGACCGCTTCCGATGGACGTCACCGACGAGGCCGCGATGGCGAACGGTATTGCCACGATCCTCAATGAAACCGGACGCATCGACGCCCTCGTCAACAACGCCGGCTACGGGGCCTACGGTGCCCTCGAAGACGTGCCGTTCGATGAAGGCCGCAAACAGGTCGAGGTGAACCTGTTCGGACCGGCTCGCCTCATGCAGCTCGTCCTCCCATCCATGCGCGCGCAAGGCAGCGGCACGATCGTGAACATCACCTCGATCGGCGGCAAGATCTACGGGCCGTTCGGTTCGTGGTATCACGCCACCAAGTTCGCCCTCGAAGGCATGAGCGATGCGCTCCGCGTCGAGGTGGCGCCTTTCGGTGTGCGTGTCGTCGTCGTCGAGCCCGGCGCCATCCGCACCGAGTGGAGCGACATCGCACGCGAAAACCTCCTGGCTACTTCCGGAGACACTGCTTATGGTGCGTATGCCCGCGCAGTGAAGGACGTGCTCGAGGCCGCTGACCGACCCGACAAGGCGTCCCACCCCGACGTGGTGGGACGAACGATTGCCGATGCCATTACGTCAGCCAACCCGCGTCCCCGCTACGCGGTTGGTGCCGGGGCTAGCAGCGCCATCTTTGGGCGACGTCTGCTGAGCGACCGTGCCCTCGACCGCGTGATCTCACAGCGCATGGGTGCGTCGAATGCAGTGCCCGACACGCGCAGGTAATCACGTAGCGTCCGATTGCGCCATTCCTAACCGTGCCGAGGACGTCCTCGAAGAGACGCCGCTACGGAGAGGACCGCCACACTTCCGCGCTACCAGCCCGGCCGGACACTTCAAGCAGCGAGAGCCATCGGTTTCGCTTGCACGCCTCCAGGAGAAGTGGGTCGACGGTACCGACGTCCTCTACATCGGAGTTGCCACCGCGGGTACACGCGGCAGCCGTGGCATCGCCAGACGGCTCGATGAATACCCCCGCCACGGCGCGGGGGAGCCCGTTGGCCATTGGGGCGGGCGATTCGTATGGCAGTTGGAGGACAGCGATCAGCTCCTCGTCGGGTGGCGCGTCGAGGCGAACGAGGACCCGGAAGACGTCGAGGCGGGACTCATTGAGGGCTTTCGACGGGACCACGACCGGCGACTGCCGTTCGCGAACCTAAAGCAGGACCGACGTCGCGCGCAATAGAGGTAGACCGTTGTGGAATAGACAACGGGTATTGACTTTTCCGACCGGTCGTTCATAATCGCTCTTCCACTCCTCGTCGGGCTGCGATGTAGAGGACCCCACCCGGGGGTCATCCATCGCTTCCGATGAGGAGGCTCAGCATGGCTGAGAATGAACTGCCCGAGGTGCCGGCCACGGCTCTCGGACCCCTGCGGACGCTCGCCGTTCGCATCACCGACGGCCTGCGTGTCCAGCTGGACGTGATCGCCCAGCTGAACGACCGCACCGTCACCGAAGAGATCCGTCTGGCCCTGGAGTCCTGGATCGAGGCTTCCAAGTCCGATCCGAAGGTGCTCCAGCGTGCCGAGACGGTGCGTGCCGAGATCGACCGCGAGGCGAAGACCAAGCAGGACGCGATCGAGGCCATCTTCGGCGCCGCCGATTCCGGAGCGAAGGCTCCGTCGAGTCGCGGCAAGACCGCTCCCGCGCAGACGTAGTTCGTCGGCGCTGAGAGCGGCACTGCTCCCTCCCCACGACTTGGGGACTGGGAGAGGGGCGGCTGTCCCGGAGGTCGAGTGCTCTCGCGCGCTCCCTCCGGGCAGCTGCCTGAAGCCACCATCTCGGCCTCGTTGCTGCCCCGCGACTCGTCAGAGAACCCGACAGGGGTTCTCGGTCGCGACAACAGTAAGGAGGTGGGAATGGTGGTGCGAAGCATCGTCATCCCGCAAGACCCGGTGCGGTCCCCATGTCTACGAGAGCTGGCCGATGTCGGCGACTTCCAGGCTGCGGTGGACGGCTGGATCGAGCCGCTCGAGATCCCGGCCCTCGGAGTCACGCTCTACGTCAACGAGGCAGCCCGGAGCAACCAAGCGCTGGTCAACTGCCGCGCCATGGCGCTCTGGTGGCTCTACACGGCCGACCCGACGAGCTATCCGCTCATCCTCGGTGACGTCGTTCTCGCCGGGAGTGGCACCGACGACGAGACCGGAGACGTGCCGGAGCGAATCGTCCGCGACGTTTTCGGGACGCAGGAGTTCGTCGTCCAGGCCAAGCCCTTCGGGGTCGGGCCCTGGCGCGACACGTACGCCCGATTCGGCAACGTCTTCGATGCGGCCACTTGGTGCATGCTGCTCACCTGCAGCCTGCGTCCCGGTGCCCACTTCCGTCTGCGCAGCAACGCGCAGGAGACGGAGGTTCGCGACGAATCACTCCGAGGCGGTGATCGCGCATGGTGAAAGCCCTTCGCATCCCTGCCGACGAGTCCGAGCCGATCACGGAGCTGGAGGTCTCGAAACTTGAGGACTACCAGGCTGTCGTTGGCGGCTGGATCGAGCCGGTCGACGTCGCGGAGCTCGGGGTGACGATCTACGTCCACGAGGAAGGCTTGGTGCTGGACTTGCTGTTCAACTCCCGGGCCACGCTCCTCTGGTGGTACTTCGTGCCCGAGTCTCGTCAGAAGGCGGTACTGGTCGGTCCGGCGCTCATCGTCGGACTACCGGACTCGGGCGGTGACAGCACGGACATCCCGACGCACGTCGCCGAGATGCTGGCCGACGCTGGCATCTGGCGCGTCGAGGCACACGTCCCGGGCATCGACCAGTGGTACGCGAACCAGCGAACCTACGATGACTACTTCGAAGCACTCGTCTACGCGATGGTCATCCTGGAGCGCTGGGAAGAGATCGACGACATCCGCGTCGTCCCCGCGCCTCCCGACAGCGGCGAAGCCCTCGCCGGGGGAGTGATCCCTACCGAACCCGTCGCCTGAGCGGATCTCAGGCACCAAACAACAAGGCGGCGACTGCCCGGACCTAGAGAACCACGAGTTCTCGGTCCGGCGCGGTCGCCGCCACTTTCATTTCTCCCACCCCCGAAGCGGCATCGATCGCTCTTGACCGACTCGCTCGCATTTCGTATAAGTAAGGTGAGGAGCGGCTCGTCTTATGGCCGCCCTGCACCTTTCATGTCGATCACCAGGCCTAATGCATATGTCCCTTCGGGATGTGCCTGGTAGTCGTGCCGTCGCGCGTTGCTCCGACCTGAGTGCGCGCGGCTATCCATGCTTCCACTCGGGCGCCAACCGCCTGCATCGAATACCCTGCGAGGTCGATACAGACGATTGCCGCCCGATGGTCTGAGGACAACTACCCGCCGCCGTGAGTTCCGATCCGGCGCCTGAAGGGGGGCTCCGCTCCCGTCCCCGTCGATCCCCTCGAGGCCCCGAGGGCTGCGCGGGGAATGACAGTTCGCTTTACTGATCGCGTTTCGGATTGTAAAATCAGTACATAGGTATGAAAGAAGTTCCACAAAGGCAATCTGTGACCGATGAAATCGTAGAAGTCCTCGATGAGCTTCTTTCGAAGGCCCGCGCCGAGTGGCCGAACGAGCCGATCGGCTACCGGGCCCAACTCAACAAGCGAGTCCAGGACGACCGATACGGGTTCTTTCACCTCATCGAAGCGCTTCCTCGCCTGCGAGAACGGCACGAATTCAACCTTCTTGATCCGTTTAGCCCGGCGCCCGACGAAGTTCGGTTCACAGCCCGTCTCGACGTGAGCCGAAGTGAGGATCACCTCGAAGGAGACCAACTCGTCCTTGTGGTCGCTCGTGACATTCGTCACGAGGAGTAGTCACTCCAGGGTTCCGCAAGGTTGGCGGCTGGGTCCTACTCCGGCGCGGGCGGAGAGATAGTGCGCACGTAGGCGATCCCTCCCTCGTTCACACAGTCGAGGGCGAGGTCGTGAACCTGCCAGTAGAAAGCGACGGCATTCGCGTCCGCTCGGACTGTCGTCTCTACGGGCGTGTACCGCGCCAACGGAATGGTGCTCCCCGAGTAGGGGAAGTTCATGTTGTCCGTTGTCCAGATCTGGAGCCTATCGTCGCCCGTCCACTCGAAGCCGACCCTGACCTCATATTCACCGAGTCCCAGCCGATTGCTGGCTTCGCGGATCAGCCCCATGAAGTCCGCGATCGCCACCTCGACGTCCCGGGACTCGACTACAGAGTCGTCGTTGTACTCGGTGCTCGAGTTGCGGTGTCCGCCCACTGCGGCGGTGAGGCTCACCGAGCCATCGTCGTGGACACTGATCCAAGCTTCCAGCCAACGCAGTCGGTCGCCCTCAACGCTCGGACGAGCCGTCCAGCGCCGAAGGCCGGGGCGGGGGTTGCTTCGGTCGACGTGCTCCAGCGGATGCAAGCTGCCGCGGCCGACGTAGACGAGCGCGTTCTTGCCCGCCTCTTCGAAGGCTTGGCGCGCCATCGATTGGTCCGGTCGAGTCGAGACCGTGGCTGGCAGTCGCGGGTGCGCCACCGCCACAATCCAGGCTGGGCTATTGGCCGAGCGCATCGCGGCTGCCTCGGAGTAGAGCTTGTCGAGGACGTCTGTGGATCGGCGGCGCTCATCGAAACGTGCCCGGTACATCGCCTCGATCTGGCGCTCCTTCATCCAGACGGTGTCGGCGTCATTGCGGATCGGAGCGCCGAAGTACTCGTTCCGGTAGATCAGATGCGGCCCGTCGACGCTTGCCGGGATGACCACCACCACGCACCGATTACCGGGCTCGCCCAGCTGGACGACCTCCAGGCCGAAGATCGGCGGGCTGATCGCCGTCACCGCGGCGCTGCGCAGACCTCGTTCGTATCGCTCGGTCAGATCGCCGGTGTCCTTGCGCCCGCTCGCTGCCTTTCCGTTCTCAGTTACGCCGAAGATGAGGGTGCCGCCGCCGCTGTTGGCCATCGCGGCGACGTCTTTGGGGAAGTCGGAGCTCGGGATAGCACCGAGCGGTGGCAATTCGGACTTCCAATCCAGGTCATCGGTCTCGCGTAAGCCCTGGGCCACGGCGCTGTCAACCATCTCCGAGGTGAGCGGGCGTGGAGGATCGCCAAGCAGACGGTGGAGGGCTGTGAATGTCACCTTGGACCGTCTCCTATCGTTCATCGGTGGTGATGCAGAACTAGCGTGGCACTGAGCGCCGACATCTGGGGGACGCGAGCGGCGGAGGGCAGACAGATCCGCCCCGAAGCGCGTCGTGGCACCGCCCGGATGTCTGCGCCACGTGCTCGAATGGGTATGTGAGTGAGAGGAAAGCATCGTTGTTGTCGTCGTGGGAGATGAGTTGCGTGCCAGCGGCCGGACCGGCAGCGGCAGGTGTGGCCAAGGTGGCTGAATCGTGACGCAGCTTGCAGTTCCGGTCCACGTCGGCTCGGAAACCCCTGAACAATGGGATGAGACTGAGGCGCTGCAACGACAGTACGGCGACGACGCATCGCCATACTTGCGTGACAAGCGGCGTCCAGCGGTCTCCAGTCCAGACCTGGACTGGAGCGGCCTCGGCTTCGAACCTCGCTGGGTGAGCTTCGACAGCGCAGATTGCGTGGTCGCCTTGCAGCCGAGCATCTTCTCGGGTCAGGGTGCTGACGAGTTCGAGCGCTTTCGACACGGAGCCGCGAAGCGGGGTGAGACCGCGCTGGTGATTAGCCCGATCGGCTCGATCGGCCCTCAGCGTCTCGGCGTGTACAACGTCTTCGGCCCGCCAGTTGACTCTGTTTCAATTGGGCAGACCCACACCAGCATCAACGGTCGGCTGCTCGGTAAGGAGGCTAAGGTGCGCCTCGTTGCCGGCCTTGGCGGGGCAGACGGCGATCTGGCTCGGAGACTGTTGAGCCTCAACCCGGCGCCGACCTGGCGCAGCCTGACGATCGAGGGAAGCACCCTGATGCAGCCGGGCGGCCCGACGCGGGAGTACCCTCCTGAGGGCGAGTTGGTCCCGATCCTGGAGACCGAGCTCGGCGAGCCAGTCGTCGGGGCTTGGATCTCGCCCGACGGTGTCGAACGACGCTATGTGGTTCCAGTAGAGACTCCCTGGACAGTGCTGCTCCCGTGGTTGCTCGAGCAAGCTCTGCCCGAGCTCGTTCCAGGCGCCCTACGTCGAGCACGGCGTCCGCTTGCCTTCGACCAAGACCTCATGACTCGCCGCGAGCGTGACGCCCGCGCCGCTCTCGCCGATCTTGAAGCCGACTACATCGCCCGACGCGGCGACCTGGAACGCCAGCTTGAGGATGCGCAGACGGCCACCGTCGCGACTCGTGAGGGCCTGCTCTACGGCACCGGTCAGCAGCTCGTTGATGCCGTGCGGTCTGTCTTCGAATTTGCCGGCATTGAAGTAATCGATCTCGATGTGCGCCTCGGCGGCACCAAGAACGCCGATCTGCTTTGCACCTATGGCGGGCAGTCCAAGTTGGTGGAGGTGAAGTCGGCGAGCGGCAGCGCCTCCGAACGCGCCTATCAAGACTTGTTGCGCCACCTGCGGGAGTGGCCCGCACTGCCGCGCAGCACCCCGATCCAAGGCGGTGCGCTCGTGATCGGTCACGAGATCCGCACAGTTCCGCTGGAGCGCAGTCCGCGGCCCTACGCCCGCGAGGAGTTCCTCGCGGCGCAGACAGAGCCGGTCATCGCAGCCCTCGAACTGTTCGCCTCCTGGCGCGATGAAGACGTACCGGCGATTCGCGCGCTGCTGTTCGGTACAGGCGTTGACTCCGAAATGGAGTCTGGAGGCCAGGAGAGTGAAGCGGACGCGGCGTTCGTCCCAGCCGACACTCGCCCCATGCGGAGGCGCTGGTTCCGCCGCAACTGACGTCACGACACGCCGGGCACTCGCGCACTTGACAAGTATTTGCGATATCGCAAAGATAGCAAATATGACATCTGCAACGACGGTGCCGGACACGCTCCGAGCCATCCGGGCAAGCCTCCAGCTCACTCAGACGGAGCTGGCGGAACGACTCGGTGTGTCCTTTGCCACCGTCAATCGGTGGGAGGGTGGCGACGGTACCACGAAGGTGCAGAAGGCCAAGTTGCAGAGCATCGTTGTCCTGGCCGAGGAGGCTGGCGTCGACTTCGCTGACCCGGGCGACGCACCCATTGTGACAGCGGGACGTCGCAAGCGCGCAGGCAAGGCCGACGCGAAGACGACCAAACCCATGGAGCAGATGCTCTGGGATGCCGCCTGTTCGATCCGTGGCGAGAAGGACGCCGCCAAGTTCAAGGACTACCTGCTCCCGCTGCTTTTCATGAAGCGACTGTCGGACGTCTTCGACGACGAGATTTCGCGGCTGGCGGAAGAGTACGGTGACCGCGGCGTCGCCCTGGAGATTGCCGAGTCTGACCACTCGTTGCTCCGCTTCTACCTACCGCCGGAGGGTCGCTGGGCGGTCATCTCGGAGCGCGAGACGTACGAGTGGCCGCTGGACGAGCGTGGTCGGTCGACGGCACCGAAGGACATCGGGGAGCACCTGACCAAGGCCGTCCGCGCGATCGTCCGCTACAACCCGAGCCTGGCTGGTGTGATCGACATCGTCGACTTCGCTGAGGTGCGTAACGGTGAGCGCGACATCAACCCGTCCAAGCTCAAGGATGTCGTGCAGGCGTTCTCTGACCCGCGGTATCGACTTGGTCTGGCTGACGTGCAGCCCGACTTCCTCGGCCGCGCCTATGAGTACCTGCTCCGGAAGTTTGCTGAGGGCTCGGGCCAGTCGGCAGGCGAGTTCTTTACGCCGACTGAGGTCGGCTTCCTCATGGCTCGGATCATGCGGGCTAAGCCGGGCGAGACCTGCTATGACTACGCCTGCGGTTCTGGCGGGCTTCTCATCAAGCTGCAGCTCATCTCCCGTGAGCTCGACCCGACGAGCAAGGTGCCCCTCAAACTCTTCGGCCAGGAGCTGCAGGCCGAGAGTTACGCCGTCGCGAAGATGAACGCGATCATCCACGACATGGACGTCGACATCCGTCGCGGCGACACCATGATCAACCCCAAGTTCCGTGACACGGCTGGTGGACTCCAGCGGTTCGACGTCGTGATCGCCAACCCGATGTGGAACCAGACCTTCTCTACTGAGTTGTTCGACAACGATCCCTACGACCGCTTCACGAAGTCCGGTGGCGTGACATCCGGCAAGGGTGACTGGGCGTGGCTTCAGCACACCCTGGCCTCTATGAGTGACGGAGGTCGGGCGGCGGTCGTGCTCGATACCGGCGCCGTCACGCGCGGCTCAGGATCCAAGAACGAGGACAAAGAACGCAACATCCGCAAGTGGTTCGTCGACCGCGACTACATCGAGGGTGTCATCCTGCTGCCGGACAACCTCTTCTACAACACCAGTGCTGCAGGGATCATTGTTGTCCTCAACAAGCGCAAGCCGGCGGCTCGCAAAGGCAAGGTGGTACTGCTCAACGCTTCCAAGCGGTTCCGCAAGGGCCGCCCGAAGAGCTACCTCGTGGAGGACGAGCTACAGCAACTCGCCGACCTGTTTCGCTCGGACCACGCGGTCGAGGGCGAAGTCAACGTTGTCTCGACAGCACAAGTGCAAGACGCTGACTACAACCTCAGCCCGGCTCGCTGGGTCGCCCAGGCTGACGCTGCCGAGTTGCGTCCGGTCAAGGAGATCTTCGCGGACCTCGTCGCACTCGACGAGCGTGCGCGAGAGATCGACCAGGTGCTCGCCGAGATGCTGGTGAAGCTGTGAGCGCCACCGACTGGCCGATGCGTCCTCTCGGCGAGATCTTCGACATAGGTGCGGGCAAGACCATGTCCGCGGCCGCGCGCGTGGGTGAGAACAAGGTGCCCTTCTTGCGTACCTCCAACGTGTTCTGGGACCGGCTTGACCTGACCAGCCTCGATCAGATGGCAATGTCGGATGCGGAACTCGAAGAGAGGAATCTGCTACCGGGCGACCTGCTGGTCTGCGAGGGCGGCGAGATTGGTCGCGCCGCGATCTGGGACGGCAGCATCGAACGCATCTCGTTCCAGAATCACCTGCACCGCTTGCGTCCGAAGCCGGAGATGGTCGGGCGGATCGATCCGCGGTTCTACGTCTTCTTCCTGCAATCCGGCTTCACGCAGCTGGGAATCTTCGAGGGCGCGGGCAACAAGACAACGATCCCGAACCTGTCGCGTAACCGGTTGGCGGCTCTGCACGTTCCGTTCCCGCAGCTGGCTGAGCAGCAGGCGATCGTGGCTGTGCTCGGCGCGGCCCGGGAGGGAGTCGGTATTCAGGAGCGGCTGGTCCATGGAGTGGAAAGTCTTCACGCCAGCGCCCTTCGCGACTTGTTTGCTCTTGGGCTGCGAGGCGAAGAAACAAAGGACTCTGAGATCGGGCCGATTCCGTGGTCCTGGCAGATGAAGTCAATCGGCGAACTTTGTCAGATCTGGAGCGGTGGGACGCCACGCAAGGCAGTTCCTGAGTTCTGGGGCGGTGACATTCCTTGGGTATCGGGCAAGGACCTCAAGCGCCCGGTACTTGAAGACGCAGTAGACCACTTGTCCGTTGAGGGCGTCGAATCGGGCAGTCGCCTGGCACCGGAGGAGGCAGTCCTGCTGCTTGTACGCGGAATGGGGCTCGCGAAGGACCTGCCCGTGGCAGCCATCTCCCGCCCGATGGCGTTCAACCAGGATGTGAAGGCACTAGTGGTGAAGGACGAGTTCAGCGAACTGTCGGGTCACTTCCTCCGCTCTGCGATCTATGCCGGAAAGTCTCGCCTGCTAAGTCAGATCGTCAGCTCGGCCCACGGGACCATGACACTCAACCTCAACGACGTTGAGAACCTTCAGGTTGCTCTGCCGACAGATGCCGGTGAACTACATGAGATCGACAGGACTATATGTGCGATCGAGACCAAGGTTGACGTCCACCGTCGAAAGGCGGCAGCTCTCAATGAGCTCTACCTGCGTCTGCTGCGTGGCCTCATGACGGGCGAGGTGACGTCGGACCAACTCGCTGTTCCTGACGAAACTATTGGGAGTGCCGCATGACCACGCTCAGGATCGGTGAGGCTTACACCGTTCAGTTCCCCATGGTCGACCACGCGGCGGAGGTCGGCTGGACGCCGCTCACGCCGTTCGAGGCCGAGTCGCTCCGCCATGGGCGCCAGAACATGCTGTTCGCCGACGTGCTCGAGGAGAAGATCCTCGATTTCAACCCGTGGCTCAGCGAGGACCAGGCACGCTCGGTCATCGAGACGATAGAGGCAATCACGCCGAACATCGAGGGCAACTGGGAGGTGCTCAAGTGGCTGCGCGGCGAGCACATGTGGCGGGACGAGACCGAGAAGCGTGTCCGGCCTGTTCGGCTCATCGACTTCGATCACCCTGAGAACAACGCCCTGCACGTCACCTGGGAGTGGCGCATCGATCCAGTCGTGCGCAAGGGCAACAGGGCCGACGTGATCTTCCTCGTCAACGGCATCCCGGTGACCATCGTGGAGCACAAGAACCCGAAGGACGGTGACGCCCTGACCCGGGCGATCACCCAGCTACGGCGCTACGAGATCGAGACGCCCGAGCTCCTTGCCCAGACTCAGTTGCACAACATCACGCATCTACTCGGCTACCGGTATGGCGTGACCTGGAACGTCAGTCGTCGCTTTATCTTCAGGTGGAAGCACACCGAGGACGAGGAGTACCGCTCGGCGGTTCAGGCGTTCTTCGAGCCGCACGACTTCCTGCGGACCCTCAAGGATTGGATCCTCTTCTACGTCGAGGACGGCGAGACCAAGAAGTCGGTCCTCCGCGAGCACCAACGAGTGGCGGTCGACAAGATCGTCGCCCGCTGCGCGGACCCCGAAAAGGACCGTGGTCTGATCTGGCACACCCAGGGCTCTGGCAAGACGTTCACACTGCTCACGGCGGCAAAGCAGATCCTCGAAGATCAGTCCCGCTTCGCCGGCTCCACGGTCATCCTGGTGGTCGACCGCAACGAGCTGGAGGGTCAGCTCAACGGCTGGGTCGAGCGCCTCATCGGTGAGATGCAGTCCAGCGCCATCGCCTGGCGCCGGGCTGACAGCAAGGCCGACCTCCAGGACATCTTTGACTCGGACTTCCGCGGCCTGGTGGTCGCCATGATCCACAAGTTCGAGGACATCCGGAAGGACAGCTCGCTTCGCGACAACATCTACGTCTTCATCGACGAGGCGCACCGCTCCGTGGCCGCCGACCTCGGCTCCTACCTGATGGGAGCCATTCCCAAGGCCACCATCATCGGCTTCACGGGCACGCCTGTCGGTAGCAGCCGATCCGGCTCCGGTTCGTTCCAGATCTTCGGAGCGCAGGACGACGACGGCTATCTCGACAAGTACTCGATCATCGAGTCGATCACGGACGAGACGACCCTGCCGATCAAGTACATGCTGGCGCCGTCCGAGATGACCATGGCCACCGAGGATCTAGAGCAGCAATTCTTCGCGCTGTCGGACGAAGACGACGTCACCGACATCGAGGAACTGAACAAGGTCCTCGACCGAGCCGTCGGCCTGCGGGCGTTCCTCGGCTCGGATGACCGCATTGACAAAGTCGCGAAGTTCGTTGCGGAGCACTTCAAGGAGAACGTGGACCCGCTCGGCTACAAGGCCTTCATGGTGGCGGTCGATCGCGAAGCGTGCGCCAAGTACAAGCGTGCGCTCGACCGGTACCTGCCGTCCGAGTGGTCGGAGGTCGTCTACTCCAAGAACCCCAATGACATCGTTGACCGCCCCGACGTTCATGCCTTGCAGATCTCCGAGAATCGTGAGGAGGACGTCCGCAAGCTGTTCAAGAAGGCGACTGAAGAGCCCAAGATCCTGATCGTCACCGACAAGCTCCTGACTGGCTACGACGCTCCGGTGCTCTACGCGATGTACCTCGACAAGCCGATGCGCAACCACGTCCTGCTCCAGTCGCTGGCCAGGGTCAACCGGCCATACATCGACGCCGACAACGTCATGAAGCGGGTCGGCCTGGTCGTCGATTTCGTCGGCATCCTGCGCAACATCACAAAGGCGCTCAGCTTCGACGCGGCCGACGTCAACGGCGCACTCGAGGACCTCGATCTCTTGATGGTCAGTCTGCACGAGAAGATCGCGGCAGCCGCCTCCAACTACCTGGAGGTCGATAGCGCCCTCTCTCCGGACGCCCAGCTGGAGAGCGTCGTCTACGGACGGTTCCTCGACCCCGAGGCGCGCAAGGTCTTCTACGACGACTACAAGGACGTCGAGGCCCTGTGGGAGATTCTGTCGCCCGACGCCCAGCTCCGCGACCACATCACGACCTACAAGCGGCTGAGTCAGCTTTACGCCGCGGTGCGAGCGGCGTTCTCCGAGACGGGGTCCTTCCTCGGGGATCTGGAGCACAAGACCAAGCGCCTGATCGAAGAGGGTGCGATCCAGGAAGGGCTGGGTCGTTTCTCGAAGGTCGTCACGTTCGACATCGACGCGCTGGAGTCTCTCAAGGTCGACGAGGGTCCGGATGAGGGCAAGGTCTACAACCTGCTGCGCGGCCTGAGAAAGGAAATGGACGACGACCCGGCTGGTGCCGTGGTGCTGCAGAGCATCCGGGTCAAGGCCGATCGCATCCTCCAGGACATGGAGACCCGCAAGATCGACGGGCTCGCGGCGATGGACGAGCTGATGGCGCTTGCCCGCGAGAAGGCCGAGGCGAAGAAGCAAGCCGAGGCGAGTGGTCTGTCGGGCATGGGCTTCGCGGTGTTCTGGACGCTTAGCCACGAGAGCAAGGCGGATGTCGCAGGGTTCGACGCGATGACGGCAGCCAGGGAGATTGAGTCTGTGCTCGCCAAATTCCCGACGTGGCAGGAGAACTCGGAGGAGCGTCGCCGGCTCCGGGCACAGCTCTATACGCCGGTCCTGGCGTTGCCCAAGGACGATCGTGCCGAGGCGATCGACAAGATCATGCAAGTGCTGGAGCAGGCGAGCTGATGGTTGCCAAGTCGCCGCTCTACCCCGAGCAGCAGCTTCGCCGGCGCGCTATGGGCTGGGCAGTCAAGCTCAGGGTAAACCCGGAGCAGGTCCGGATCCAGCGACTGCCAGGCAAGTGGGGCTCCTGTGCCCCCGAGGGCATCGTGACTTTCGCGGACGACCTTGCAGACGAGGCCGAAAACTTTCAGGACTACGTCATCGTCCACGAGTTGTTGCATCTGCGCTACCGCGATCACGGCAAGCAGTTCAAGGCATTGATGACCGCTCTGGTTCCCGACTGGCGTGACCTTGAGAAGCAGAGCAGGCACTCTGCCGATCAAAAGCCAGAGCGAGCAAAAGCGACGGGACGGGCAATCGATGCCGACGATTGAGGGGCAGGTGCGTGCCGCCAGCGATGCCATTGAGACGAATATCTCGATGATTACGGCCGATCGCGGGTTCTTATCGAAGAACGTGCTGCAGTACCTGCGCGACCTCGTCGAGGCGATGATCGTGTGGGCGCACATCGGAGATCCGACGCAGCGCTTCACCTACCAGACGCAGTTCGACCCGGCTCGGGACTTCGCGAAGGCGCAGGCGAAGTACCGGCCGCTGACGCGCTTCCACGCGATGCTGCAGGTCAGCGTGTCGCACTTCACTCTCGACGAGGATCCGTCCGAGCGGCTGATGCTGAAGTACTACGAGTACCTGCTCCGCACCCGCCAGATCGCGAAGGACCACCTCGGCGTCGAGATCCTGCGAAACCTCGAGAGCTTCCCGCTCGATCTCGATCCGTTGCTGAGGGAATACCACGAGAAGATCGCGGCGAGGATCGAAGCGCCTGGCCTGATTCCGCCCGGCGGCCCGCATCGTGATCGGTACTACGTGCTCAGCTCGCGACCGTTCTACGCGAACGGGAGGATCTACTACGAGGTCACCTTCGCGCCGGCGCACAACCGGACGAGCAAGTTTGACCGCATCATCGGCTTCACCAATATCGAGGTGTCGGACTCCTACGCCGCGAACATGGAGTTGGAGGGCAGCTCGATTGATGTCTTCGGGCAGGCGATGCCGATCGTCCTGATCCGTTCGTGGGAGGTCTCGATCCGCCCCTGCGAGTTCAACAACTACGCCCGCTTCTTCGGCCAGCAGACGAAAGTGGGCAGCGGGCAGCTCGAGTACCGGAACCTCATGCAGTACCTTACGACGACCCAGTTCAGCCTGCTGGATCTGGTCGACATGCCCGACGCGGACTTCAAGCGCATCCGAACCTGGGCGACGGACGGCATCAAGCGCGCCGACGAGATCTTCACCATGCTCCAGAGTTCGCGCGACGTCATCCGGCTGAACCGACCCGGCACGCGGATCCTGCGCTACTTGCTCTTAGGCATGAACAACAACGTGGTGCGCGCCCAGTACCAGCCCGACCGCTGTGGGTGGCTGTCGAACCTCTACATCACGCCGATGTCGAGACCGTTTGACACCATGCCCTTCTGCACCTACCCCGCAAACACACGCCGCGTTTCTACGACCTGGCCACGGCGATCGGCAGCAAGGGGCGCGAGCACGAGTTCCTTGCCCGGCGCGTCATGAACAACGTCGAGCAGCACGGCGCCATCTACACACCCGACGCAGAGCTCGAAGACCTCGGCGATCTGGATCAGCTGGTCGCGACCTACAACGGGCTGCTGCCGCCGACCGAGAAGCACAAGCCGCGCATCATGGCCCACGACAAGGGGCATGTCTTCATCACCGGATACGAGAACGACTCGGTCACGATCGTCAACGAGCTGCAGGCCATCGCCGCGAGCGGCCTCACCGACCACGAGACCGATGCGAAGGCCTGGCTCGACGCCAACCCCTTCGAGATCGATGATGATCTGAAGGCCGATGCCCTCACCCGGCTGTTCGCCGAGTCCAAGGTCGCCCTGATCTACGGCGCGGCCGGGACCGGCAAGACCCGGATGGTCGAGCACATTGCGGCCTACTTCGATGGGTCTCGGCAGCTCTTCCTCGCGAAGACCAACACCGCCGTCGACAACCTACGGAGCCGTGTCGAGACGAGCGACGCCCATTTCAGCACCATCGACAGCCACCTCGGCTCGGGGCCGACGGGCTCACTGCGCTACGACCTGCTGGTCATCGACGAGTGCAGCACCGTCGGCAACTCGGATCTGCTCAAGGTGCTCGACCAAACGTCGTTTGACCTTCTGGTGCTGGTGGGTGACGTCTACCAGATCGAGTCCATCGAGTTCGGCAACTGGTTCCGGACCATCCGCTCCTACATCACGCCTGACTCGGTCTTCGAACTCACCGAGCCGTACCGCACCAAGGACGACGCGCTCCTGACCCTCTGGAACCGGGTGCGCACCCTCGACGACCGGATCGAGGAGTCCATCTCCGGGAGCGAATACGCAGGCCCGCTCGACGCGTCCCTCTTTACCCGCGCGGACCCGGACGAGATCGTGCTCTGCCTGAACTACGACGGCCTCTACGGCATCAACAACATCAACCGCTTCATGCAGACGAGCAACCGGAACCCCGCCGTCGCGTGGGGCGACTCGATCTTCAAGGTCGGCGACCCTGTGCTCTTCAACGAGACGGACCGCTTCCGACCGGTGATTTTCAACAACATGAAGGGCACGATCACGAAGATCGACTACGCCCCTGGCCAGATCACGTTCGACGTCGACATCAAGCGCACCGTCACGACCGCAGACCTGTGGGGAACGGATCTGCGTTGGGTGTCGGACACGGTCGTGCAGTTCGACGTCTTCGAGCGCGCGAACACGGACGACGATGACGATTCCGCGACGACGGTGCTGCCGTTCCAGATCGCATACGCCGTGTCGATCCATCGTGCGCAGGGCCTCGAGTTCTCCAGCGTCAAGGTCGTCATCACCGACGCCAACGAGAAGCGAATCTCGCACAGCATCTTCTACACCGCCATCACCCGCGCCCGCCAGCACCTCAAGATCTACTGGACGCCCGAGACGCAGAAACGGATCCTTAGCCGCATGGTCGTGAGCGAGAACACGAAGGATGAGGCGCTGCTGCGCGCGCGGCGGGGTGTCGCCCCTATTGCCACAAGGCCGCGGATGCAACACGTACGGCAGGCGCCCTGAGCGCGCATCCGCAAGAGACACCCATGAGAGGCGAAGCCCGCGTGACCCAAAGCAAAGATCAGCAGGTCAAGGCCGTCGTGATCGGCATGGCGCTCGGCGTGCTCGCTCAAGGCGTCGGCGCTGTGACGAGCAACAAAATGGCGCTCGGGTTCGCGTTCAACCACGCGTGGAGGCGGTGGCCGGAGGCACGGTTCTTCCCGAGCATCAAAGGCCACGATCCCGGCAACCTGTTTTGGATCGGGCTCGGCAAGTCCGAGCGCCGCGTCGGTGCATGCGCAGCGTGGGACAGCGGCCGATGGAGCGCGCCGTACATCACCCTCGACGACTGGACGGTGGAGGAAGCCCTCGATCTCCACGCCGATACGGACGTGACCGCCGATGACTGGATCGTGCTCGGACGGCTCTTCGTGGAGTACTTCAAGCCCGAGGAAGTGCAGCGATCGATACTTCAAGCCCGAGGAAGTGCAGCGATCGAGTTGAGCGGTGGGCATAAGTTTGGAGGTCTGCACTCGCGGACGTTGGCGATAGTGCAGCGGCACCAGCACTTGGCCGATGGACAACTCAATACCCCGTGGATGTCGGAGGCCATGTCTAGTGTGAGTGTCCCGTACCCGAAGCGAGGCGATACCAGATGACATCCGAGGCGTACCAGTTCCCCGTCGCGATCTCGCGACTCAGCGAGGGCGAAACTTCGCGCGAACCACAGAACATGCGGGCGATCAGATGGCTGCTCGATCAGCCCGGTGGATCCGTCGTCGTGATCACGCCCCAGAAGCAGTTCCACGGCGACAGCCTGAAGCAGTTGGTGTCGCAGCCTGGCGTACTGCACTTGAGCTGGCGTGGGCTCTCGACCGGTTCGCTCTCGGGGCGTCGAGCGCTCTACGCATGGCCGGATCGCCAGCACCTCAACGGCCTCTGGGACGTCGACGCGGACGCACTCGTGGTAATCGAGTGGAATGAGAGCGAGACGGCCGAGTGGATAGAAGACGCGAACCCAGTGCAACTCTTGCGAGGTGAGACGGTGCCACCGGCCCCTGCGCGTGACGTGCCCGAGACGCGGGAACAGCTTCCGAATGGTGTCGAAGGGATTCTCGAGCACATCGCCGGGATGGCCGCCGGGTACTCGTCAGGCCTGAAGTGGAACGAGGAGGACAAGCTCAAGGCCGACATGATGAATCGGCCGGACCGCTGGGTGCCGATCACGCCCGAGCAGGTCCGCGCGAAGTGTCGAGAGCTGGGCATGCGGCCGGACGACGTCGATACGGTCGTCGGATTCCTGCAGCGGCGCAAGGATGGCCGGCGGTTCAACGTGCAGAGCTCCTACCGGACGTTCCACTTCAACTGACCGATGACTCACTTCGGCTCCGGCAGCCGCGAACCGTTCGGCTCGGCGAGCCGCAGATCACGGGCGAGATGCACTGCGGACTTACGAACGCCGCTTCGCCGATTGCCAACGCGTCGCTAACTCTCCGGCAGTCTGTCTCGACTACCTTTTGAAGCGACGACCATCGGCGCTGATGGAAGGTGATGAGATGAGTGCACCCGGCGAGGAGCCTGCGCATGGCTGATCCCTCCTACGACTGGGCGGCTCTGTATCAGAAGCATCGCGACGCGATGTACGGAGTCGCCTACGAAGTGCTGCGCGGGAGCGGGCGGTGGGATCTCGCGGCCGACGCAGTCCAGGAGGCTATGGTGTCGCTGATGAAGGCGCCTCCGTCGGAACCGCCTCGTAGCTGGGAGGCGTTGCTGGTGGTCACCGCGAAGCGGAGGGCCCTCGACATCGTGCGATCTGCTGCTGTCGTGCGCGGTGTGGAGTACGCGGAGGAGTACGTGGCGGGCGGCGCGGCGCCGGACGAGGACGACGCCTTGGAGCGGCTCGAGAAGATGGCGCGGGCACGAGCCGCGATCGCGCGCCTTGATGCTCAGGAGCACTACGTCCTCGCGCAGTACATCGTGCTGGACCGTCCGCGTGATGAGGTCGCAGCAGAGCTTGGTGTGACGCCGGGTCGAATCAGTCAGATCAATACGAAAGTCTTGTCGAAGATCAATGCCGCCGTGGAAGGAGGAGGATGACGATGCAATCGGACGACCGTGATGAAGAAGTTGCAGCCATCCTCGATGCGCGCGCTGGTCAGTCTGCGCGCGCCGCAGGAGCGGATCAGTCCTCTGATCACCCGGGGATTCAGGAGCTCCTCAACGCGGCCGATGTCGCCTGGGCCAGCCAGCAGGGTGCTCCGCCGCTTGCTGATGACCCGGTCGCGGCCATGCTCGGGCTGGTCCCCGACTCAGAGCTTGAGTTGGACGGGAAGGCGGTGTCGAGCGCCCGCAAGCGCGCGGGGCTGACGGTGAGCGCGCTCGCCGAACGACTTGCTGCACGTGGCTGGGAAATCACGAACAGGGACGTCTTCGCGTGGGAGAGCGGCAAGAACCTGACTCACGTCCCGGCGCTGATCAACGCGCTTGCGGAAGAGACCGGCGTCGATGCGGATCGGCTGCGCCACAAGTCCGGGGCGGATCCCGAGCGTGCTCGACTGGCCGCCGTTGTGGGATCGGAGGCATTCAAAGGGCTGGCGCAACGGTGGGCGCGGATCCAGGGAACGACGGTCGCACTGGCGGCTTCTGCTCTGGAGTCGCGCATGTTGGTGGCGGTGCACCGAGGTGGCGCGCCCGAAGCGAACGTCCTACTTGAGTCGCTCGAGGCGCTGGTCGAGTCCGTCGAAGGTGCCGAGGATTCGTGAAGCTCGGGCCGTGGATCGAGCGCGCCGTGAAGATCCTCGATCCGGCGATACAGGAGCAGTTTGCCCTCGACCCAATCGACGCGCTCACCGCGGGTTTGCGGCTGACGGTCCGTGCCGTGGACTCGCTGTCCAGCAGTCGTGGTGACGGCGGCTTCTGCGACGGGATGTCATTTCTCGAAGACGGTGTGATCCTGTACGCCCCGACGCCAAACAGCCGCCGGCAGAACTTCACCCTCGCGCATGAACTTGGCCACTGGATCGTGGAGCAAGACGAGGGGCTGTTCGACTGGATCGCCGATCAGTCGGATCCGCCGGCGCTGCTCGAGACGGTGTGTGACCAGATCGCGCAGCGGCTCCTGCTGCCCGAGGCCCTCATCGCCGAAGTGGTCGGCGATGACCTTGTGCGGGCGCACCACATTCAGGATCTCTTCGACAACAGCCAGGCCAGCTATCAAGCCTGCGCAATCGCGATCTCACGACGCATCCGTGGACTGGGCGCCGTCGTGCTCATCGACCGCTTCGACGGCCAAGTCGCGCACGCGAGCATCCAGCCGGAGCCTGACGATGGGTGGCCTGTTGTCTATCCGTGGCGCGGCCAGACTCTTCCGGATGCCTATGCCCTCCGACAGATCGCTCCTGGAGCGGCGTTCACGCGCAGGATCACCTGGCGTGACTCGTGGGGGAGGACCGCCGACTTCTACGCCGATGCCATTGCCGACGACAGGCGAATCATCGCGGTGTTGGCCGGGCATGACATTTGGAAGATCGACCCCGGCTACATGATCCAGCCGCGCGACTTCGACACGCGCCCCCTTCTGACCGTCTACTGCTGCGGACAGAGCCGCACGTTCCGTGGCTACCCGTGCCCTACCTGCGGCAAGGGATTCTGCCCCGTCTGCAAGAACTGTCAGTGCGACCGAGCCGCCAAGACGGAGGAGACCTGCACCGGCTGCTACATGATCTTCCAGCGCCACCTGCTCGTCGACGGACTCTGCGAGAGCTGCCGCTAACTCGATCGCCTCCTGCTCCGACTACTTGGTGAGGGGCTGACGGTCAGCCCCGGAGATGGAGCCGGAAATGGCGAAGAACACAGGACGCGGCCACCGCGTCGGTGCGGTCAAGGGGCGCAGCGAGTTCCAGGTCGGCAAGACCTGGTTCAAGCGCGACACCTCGACGGGCCGCATCATGAACGGCAGCCCCAGCCAGCACAAGGGCGTCCGCAACGAGAAGTGATCGAAGCGGAGCCGGCCCGGTGCTGGCTCCGCTCGTCACCGCTTCATCTCACCCTCATCAAGAGAGCAAGGAATCATGGCAGATCGACGAGTAACCCATTCACGCAAGAACCGCGACGGTGACATCACCGCCATCGGCACGCCCGGCCAGTACTGGTCGCCGCGTGCGAAGGCAGACGCCATCAGCGACATCGAGCTCCGCATCCACACGTACTACGTGCAGTGGCCCGAGAAGCGCACGGAGATCCGCGTCGTGAACGGCGCGACCGGCAAGTACCTCCGCACCGATCGCGACAACACGACCCGCAACAACCTGGACGACCTCCCGGACCTGTGACCGCGACGCCGCACAGGCGAAGGACCGCCCCGCCTGTGCGGGCGGTCCTTCACTTGTTGGATGGCCGGGCGTCGAGCGTTACGCGGTCTTCGCTTTCGTCGGCGCACGCAGGACGACACCAGCTTTCAAAATGGCCATTCGCATCGTCTCCTGATTTACATCGAGTCGTTTGGCGACTTGCGAGAGAGACAGCCCCGCCTCGTAGAGCTGTGCGGCTTCGCTCACCTGGTCGGGTGTCATCGGCTGACGTCGCACGACGACGCGGGCCTCACGAAGGACGCGGAGGATCGTGGACTTGGCGACGCGGTACTCCTCCGCGAGTGTTGTCGATGTTTCGCCTGCGCCATATCGCGCCACGACTGCCGCCTGCTGGTCGGCGTTCAGGTGGTTCCAGCCGCGCTTGACGCGAGGTTGGAACGTCCGCTCAGATCCGCCTTCGACGCCCGAGATCTCGCGGATCTGGGCCGCCGTAACAGAGGTGGTTGATTTATTGGAACAGAGGTAGACGATGTCGACCGACCGACAGATTGGCCCCGGTGGAACTGAGTTCTGCCGGGGCTTCGTCGTCGGATCGCGAGGGAAACCCGCCCAAGCTTAGATTTTACGAATGTTGCGGGGCCGCCAACATGGCGGATTGCGACATCGTCCGAACCCAAGCTTTGGATTCCGGAAGCCTTCCCCCATTCGTTACCGGCTCGTTATCATCTCGACATGGTCCCGGGACCATCGAAAGTGAACAGTACCCATCGGTGATACCCGCCGACGCAGATTCGAAGATCGCATCAGTCGATCGACACCTGCATTCCGTGCCGTAGCCGAGTCCGACTCAAGGACCGCCCTCGACGCGAGGCACACGTGGAGTCTTCCGCGTGTGATGGGAGAGCGTGAGCCGCATTCGCGGTCCAGGCTTCGACGATGAAGCCGACCACTCACGCCCGGCGGGAACGGGCGACTCCACTCGGCCACATGGTGCGGCTCGAACTTCGTCCAGCACGGACGAGTCGGACGCACCAATCCGGGGCGGTGCCGACCGACCTCGGCGGCGCAGCCATGCGCCGCCGGTCTTCCCCCGATTCGAAGGCGGTTGCAACATGTTCGATTGGTTCGGCTCAAACATGGCGACGGGCGCCGTCGTCGTCGCGCTTGTTACGGCCGGTGGCGTGGCTCTCACGCGTATAGTGCGCGACGCGGTCTTGCCGCTGCTCTCACTGTTCGCTCCAAAGCGCGTGCGCAAGGCTGCGTACCGAACGCTGAAGCTCCTGGCTCGGCGAGGTCAGGCGCTGCGGCGGAGCCGCGACGTCCCCATGTCCGCTGCGTCACTGCGGAAGCAGCTTCCGATGCACAAGCACGCCCGCAAGAGTCGTCGGAAGGCGCGTGGCGGTCGGAAGGCTGGTGGGCGGCGACGGACGCCGGGCCGATCCACGAGATGTCGGGCGCCAGACCGCCCAGACGACCTCAAGGGCTGTTTCCGAAGAACCGAGACTGCCGCCTGACTCTCCAGAGCACGCATCGGAACCCTCGCCGACGACACGGCGTCGTCGCTGCACGCACGGCGCTCGTCGATAACCGATCGATCAGTCCGCGACCTCGAGGACTCCGTCGATCGGCTCACGCTCCGAGACCAGCGCGAACTTGCGAATGCGACCCGACGCCATCCAGTCCCGCCACAGTCGGTGGGACGCGAGCAGGTCATCGGTGAACGTCGCGCCGAGCGCCGCCTCAATGCGGTCGCGAGCGGCTGTGAACTGCGTGAGCAGAGCGGTCGCGACGCGCAGATGCGACGCGGTGTCATCCTGAACCGAGACGGTTGCGAGTCCGACGTCTGCCAACGTCGACACGAACTCGGCCAAGGGCACGGGCCAGACGGTATCGGCGGCGGGCATCGCCTCGCGCTCGACGGGCGTCAACGGCGTTCCTTCTTCGAGCGTGCACGCGAACCGACCGCCCGGTCGCAAGGCGACCGCGACTGCCGATGCGAGCGCATGCTTGTCGGGGAACGCCAGGACGGTCTCCAGCAGGAGCACGACGTCGACGTCGGCTTCGCCGACGGGCAGCGGCGGCACCGTGTGCACTGCATAGGTGCTCGACAAGCCGACGGCGTGGTGCCGGGCCGAGGCGACGGCCTCGGCATCTGCGTCGACACCGTGGTAAGAGCAGCCGAGCGTGCGCACGAGGTGGCGCCCGGCACCGCCGGTGCCGCAGCAGACGTCCAGCACGCGCGTGTCGGCGCCCACGCCGGCGCTGCGCGCGAGGGCCAGGATCCCCTCGGCCGTCATGAAGCTCTCCTGACCGACGAAGCGGGCGGGGAGATGCGCGGCCACTCGAGCGTCGTGCAGCGCCGCGTCGACGTCGGCGCGCCGGGTCACCACGGTCCTCCGAGCGATCCGATCGCTGCACCCCCTCGCGGCAGTGGCATGACAACAGTATTGTGCATGGCGTGTCGCGGAGCGGTGGGGGCCGCAGGCGCGACGCATGGAGGCGGTGGAACCCATGACCATCAGAACCGAGAGCCGCATCACGGTCGACGGGGGCATCGAGGACGTATGGGGATACCTGGCCGACGTCCGGCGGTGGCCCGAGTGGGCGCCGACCGTGATCGAGTGCCGCGTTCGCGACGGTGAACGGTTCGAGCCCGGCGCATGGGTCGAGCAGCGGGCGAGGGACTTCGGCTGGAATCACCGCCGGCGCGAACAGATCACGGAGGTCGATGCCCCGCGCTCGATGGGGTTCGCCGGAACGATGGGAACGTCCGTGGCCCGCTGGGGCATGGAGTTCGCGCCGGCAGGCGACCGCCGGACCGACGCGATGATGTGGGTCGAAGTCGACCCCGCGAAGCTCATGCGCGCCATCCCGGGACGCGCCCTCCACGACCGAATCCAGCGCGTGAGCGACATCGAGATGGCGGGCATCAAAGCCGCCGTCGAATCCGACCTTCGAGCGGGAGCGGGATCGCCGTGAGCGAGGCCGACCGCACGCGAGCGCACCTCATCGAGGTGTACCGCAAGAAGGCCAAGCGATACGACCTCGTGTCCCGGCTCTACCCGGCGCCCGGCTACCCGCAGCGGTCGCAGCGTGCACGCGCGGTGCAGGCGCTCGGCCTCCGAGCGGGCGACACCGTGGTCGATGTCGCGTGCGGAACGGGTCTGAACTTCGCCCTCATCGAGGAGGCGATCGGTCCCAGCGGCCGGCTCGTCGGCGTCGATCTCACCGACGCGATGCTCGCGCGTGCAAGCGATCGGGCCGACGCGAACGGGTGGAGCAACGTCACCCTCGTGCAGGCGGATGCGGCGGAGTTCGCCTTTCCCGACAAGGTCGACGCTGTTCTGTCCACGTACGCGCTGACGCAGGTGGCAGAGTGCGGAACGGTCATCGCCAACGGTGCCGCCGCGCTTTCCGGCGGCGGTCGGTGGGTCGTGCTGGACCTCAAGATCCCCGGCGCGACGCCCGCCTGGCTGTCCCGGCTCGGAATCGCAGCGGTGCGCCGTTCGGCCTCGCTCGACGAGTGGATCGAGCGCCGCCCCTGGGACGCGATTCGCGGGGCGATCGAGGAGCGGCTGGTCGATCCCTCCTGGGTGGAGCTGTGTTTCGGGAGCGCCTTCCTCGCGGCCGGATCCGGCCGCGGAACCGGTACCCGGGATCGGCGCGTCGTCGTCGAAGGCACGTGATGGCACTCGGCGAGGTGCAGCTCGTTCCGATCGGCGTGGCGGTGCTCGGCGCGGTCGGCGCCGCGACCCTCTGGGCGGTCGATGCGATGCCGGCGATCGGGCTCGCTGTCGCGATCGGGTACCTCGCGTCGAGCACCGCGTTGCTGGGGATCGCGCTGCGACGTCGGGGCGCCTCGCGTCTCGGATGGGCGAATCTCGTGACGGCGATCCGGTCGGCGCTCGTCGGCGTCATCACGGGTCTCGTCGCAGCCTCGTTCGTCGCACCGATCCCGGTGCCGCTCCTCATCGGCCTGACCGTGCCGGCGCTCGCACTCGACGCCGTGGACGGATGGGTCGCGCGGCGGACCGGCAGCGCGACCGCGCTCGGCGCCCGGTTCGACTGGGAGGTCGACGCGTTCCTGCTGCTCGTGCTGAGCGTCTACGTGGCGCGGTCCCTCGGCCCGTGGGTGCTCGCGATCGGCCTGATGCGGTACGCCTTCGTCGTGGCGGGATGGATGCTTCCCCGGCTGCGCGGGCCGCTCCCGTACCGGTATTGGCGCAAGGTCGTGGCCGCGGTGCAGGGGATCGTCCTCGCCTTCGCCGCGACCGGTCTGTTCCCCGAGTTCTCGTACGCCGCGGTCGCCGTCGCACTCGTCCTGCTCGTCGAGTCCTTCGGTCGCGATGTCGTCTGGCTCGCGACGCGAGGACGCGCTCGATCCGCCGAAGCAGAGGTGCGTGCATCGTGACCGATGCGCCCGTCGGCGCGGACAGACCGTCGGGATCGCCGCTCCGCCGATTCTCGCTGGCCGTCGCGATCGTCGTGCTCGTCCTCCTCCCGCTGGCGCCGCGGGCGCCTGCGGCGCTCGCAGACGGCTTCCCGCTCGCGATCCTCGGGGTTCCCGCCGAGTCGATCCTCGTGCTCTTCGTGCTCTTCATGGTTCCCTGGCGCCCGGTGCGACTCGTCCTCGCCGCCTGCTTCGGCGTGGTCGTCGTCTTCGCGATCGTGCTCGGGGCCATCGACGCCGGCTACCGGGAGGTGCTCGACATCCCGTTCGATCCGCTCGATTGGCAGCAATTGGGCGACGCGTTCGGGGTCGTCACGGGAGCGATCGGCGCGGGGCCCGCGATCACCCTCGTGGTGCTCATCGCGATCGCCACCGCCTTGTCGATCGTCGCGCTCGCGTGGGCGGTGCTTCGCGTCGACACCGCAATGCGTCACGACCGCGGTCGCGGCACGTGCGCGATCGCGGCGGTCGCCGCGGTGTGGATCGTCGGGGCGGCGACGGGCGCGCACCTCGTGCCGGGGCGACCGATCGCGGCGGCCGCCGCCGTGCACGCGATCAGCACGTCGGCCTCGCACTCGGCAGCGGGGCTCACGGCGGTCGCGGCCCTGCCGAGGCAGATCGCGGCGGATCGCTTTCGAGCGACGCCGGGCTCCCGCTTGCTCACCGGGCTCGAGGGCAAGGACGTCGTCTTCGCATTCGTCGAGAGCTACGGCAGAGTCGCCGTGCAGGGGACGGATTTCTCAGCCGACATCCGACGCACTCTGCGAGAGGGCAACGCGCAACTCGAGGCCGACGGGTACGTCTCGAGGAGCGCCTTCCTCACGTCGCCCACCTTCGGCGGCCTCAGTTGGCTTGCGCACTCGACGCTCATGACCGGTCTCTGGGTCGATCGGCAGCCGGTCTACAGCAAAGTGATCCGGAGCGATCGACTCACGCTCAGCGAGATCTTCGGGAGAGCCGGATGGCACACGGTCAGCCTCTCGCCCGCCGGCACCGAGCCGTGGTCGTTCGGCACGTCGTTCTATCACTTCGACACCTTGATCGACGCGAGCGACGTCGGCTACCGCGGTCCGTCGTTCGGATACGCGCTGGTTCCGGACCAGTACACCTGGAAGCACCTCGCCGACGAGGTGCTCGCCGCCGACGATCGGCCGGTCATGGCCGAGGTCGACCTGCTCTCCTCGCACACGCCATGGGCGCCGTTGCCCGAGCTGGTTCCCTGGCCGGAGATCGGCGACGGCTCCGTGTTCGGGTCGCAGGCCGCGCGAGGGGAGTCGGCCGCGGAGGTCTGGAAGGAACCCGGCCGGGTGCGAGAGGCGTACGCCCGGTCGATTCGGTATGCGCTCGCCGCGATGCTCTCGTTCCTGCACGAATCGGACGATCCCGACCTCGTGCTCGTGGTGCTCGGCGACCACCAGCCCGCGACGATCGTGACCGGCCGGGATCCCGGCCACGATGTTCCGATCAGCATCATCTCCAAAGACCCGGCGGTCTCGGACGCGATCGACGAGTGGGAGTGGGAGGACGGCGTGCTCCCCGGGCCGGACGCGCCCGTCTGGCCGATGAGCGCATTCCGCGATCGATTCGTCGACGCGTTCAGCCGGGGATGAAGTCCGGGATGATGCGGGATCCGATGCCGATCAGGCGAAATGGAGCACAGGTTTCAAGGCCGAGCCGTCTTTCAGGGCGCTCATCGCGTCGTTGATGTTCGAGAAGTCGAACGGCGTGATGAGCTTGTCGAGCGGGAACCGCCCCTGCGCGATCAGTTCGATGAGGGCAGGGATCAGCAGTTGCGGCGTGGAGTCGCCCTCGGTCACACCGATGACGCGTCGTCCGCTCAACATGAAGTTGACGTCGAGGTCGACGGTGTGGCCGACGGGCGGGGCGCCGACGAGGGCGAGCTCGCCCAGCGGGGCGAGCGCCAGGATCGCACTGTGGATCACGGGAACGTTTCCCGTGGCGTCGACGGCGTAGTCGATCCCCCAACCGTCGGTCAGATCGAGCAGCACCTGGGTGAGGTCGAGGTCGCGCGAGTTGATCGGATGCGTCGCACCAAGCGTCGCGGCGAGATCCAGGCGCGACTGGACGATGTCCACGACGACGATCCGTTCCACGCTGGTGAGTCGCGCCGCCATGACGGCGGCGAGACCGACCGCTCCCGCGCCGAAGACCGCGATCGTGGTTCCGGGTGCGGGCTTGAGGATGTTCAGCACGGTGCCGGCGCCGGTCTGGATGCCGCATCCGAGGGGTGCGAGCGCAGCGAGGTCGGCGTCGTCCGACACTCTCGTCACGCCGCGCTCGTCGGCGAGCGCGTGCGTGGCGAACGACGATTGACCGAAGAAGTGGCCGTTCACGGGCTCCCCGCCTTCGTGGAGCGTGTAGCTGCCGTCGGCGCGGCGCCCGCCGATCAGGTTCAAGGTCAGGAAGTACTGGCAGAAGGCCGGATGCCCCAGCTTGCAGTTGCGGCAGACTCCGCAGCTCGTGAACGAGAGGAGCACCTTGTCGCCCGGCTTCACCGTGGAGACGCCGGCGCCCACCGCCTCGACGACTCCGGCGCCCTCGTGCCCGAGCACGCCCGGCAGCGGGAACGGCGTGTGGCCCGCTTGAACGCCGAGGTCGGTGCCGCACACTCCCGTGGCGACGAGCTTCACGAGGACTTCGTTCGGGCGCGGATCGTCGAGTTGGACCGTTCGGACCTCGAAGGGCCGGTCGTAGTCGGGCAGCACGGCTGCCGAGATGTCATGCGGCATCGGGGATCTTCCTCTCAGGTCGAGCGCTGAGGGGGAAGGCCGGGCGCGTTGGGTCGACGACGCCCAATCCTGCTCCGCGCTCACTGTAGCCCTCGCGCGCGCCGGCCGATAGCCCGCGATCAGTCGGGCGAGCGTTCGGAGAGGGAGTATCTGAGCACGGCGATGTCGCCGACCTGCCGAGTCTCGATGAGCCGTGCTCGGCGGTCGGGCGTCCAGGGGAATCGCCCGTCGCCGACGAGACGTGGAGCGCGCCCGTCGCCGACGAAGAACGGGGCGATCGCCAACTGCAGTTCGTCGACGAGATCGCCGGTCAAGAACTGCGTGATCACGGTTCCGCCGCCCTCGACGAGGAGGGTCCGTGCGCCCCGGTCGCCCAGATCGTCGACGAGGTCCGCCATCGTGACCGATTCGCCGAGCTCGACGACGGTCGCGCGCTCGCCGAGGCGGTTCCGGATGTCTCGGCCGGCCGATTCCGGGCAGTACACGAGCTTCTCCCCGTGACCCGCGGAGAAGAACTCCGCGCGCGGGTCGAGGTCGCCCGAGGCCGTGACGGTGACCTTCCACGGGGATGACGGCAGCCCCTCGGTCTCGCGGCGGCGACGGCGCTCCTCGCTCCGTACGAGCAGCCGCGGGTTGTCGGCGCGAACGGTGCGGGCGCCGACCAGGATGGCGTCGCTCTGCGAGCGGACCTCGTCGACGCGATCGAAGTCGGCGGCGTTCGAGAGGATGAGCCGCGGCGGCGGCACGGTGTCGAGGTGTCCGTCGATCGACATCGCGACGCTGAGGGTCACGTACGGCGCCTCGGTCATGGCGACGCCAGGAGATCCGCGTGGGAGACGGTGGCGGAGAGCGCTCCGCGCCGCAACTGCGCCTCGCGCAGGGCACGGTAGCGGACGCCGTCGCGGCGAAGGTCGGCGCGCTGTTCGAGGGCGGCGTCGAGCCATCCGTCGAGCCACCGACCGAGGAGGCCCGGCTCGCGCCGACCGAGCCGCCAGAGGGATGTCGCGCGCGCGACGCTCCAGCCGGCCTCGCGGAACAGTCCTTCGGCGAGCGCCGCGCCGGACGGGCCGACGAGCCGCCGTCCGCCGACCAACCGTTGCTGGTGCGCGTTGAAGGCGGCCCGGAGTTCGTCGTCGAGGGGCTCGACGGGATCGAGCTCGACGTCGCCCGTCACGCTCAGGCTGATCAGGACGGGACATCCGGCCGCGGTGCACGCCTCGACGACGGCGCCGATCTCTTCGGCGGTGAGGACGTCGAGGAGTGCCGACGCCGTGACGAGGTCGGCCCCGTCGAGGTCGGCGCGGCGGAGCCGCGCGAGTTCGCGGGTGCGGATCTGCACCGAGATCGGTCGACCGTCGCGGTCGCGAGCGGGATCGCCGATGAGCGCGCGATCGAGGAGCGCCGCGTTCCAGTCGTGCAGCACCCAGACCTGCGGGCCGGGCAGGAGCGGCCCGAGCCATCGCAGCATCGAGCCGGTTCCGCTTCCGAGGTCGTGGACGACGACCTGACCGGGTGCGAGCGCGGAGGCGGCGGCGAGGGCGAGTTCGCGCGAGCGCGCGCGGGCGTCTTCGGCTTCGCGCAACGCGAGCCAGTCTGCATCGACGTCGATGACCCCACTCACCCGGTGCTCCGCACCTCGGCGGCGCCGATGCCGGACTCCGCTCGCACGCTCGTGAGGACTCCGGCGACGACCCGCGTGGTCTCGGACCAGTATCGTGCCGGGGTGGGCGAGCGCAGGGCGGCGGCCGTGAGCCGGTCGCGCCACGGGACATCCGCGAGCCATCGTTTCAGCACGGCGCGGAGCGCCGTGGGATCGTCGGGCGCGACGAGCACCGCGGACGTGTGCCCCGCGACGGCCTCGGGAATCCCGCCGACGCGTGTCGTCACCACCGGGATCCCTCTCGCGAGGGCGTCGGCGACGACCATGCCGTAGCTCTCCGCGCGCGAGGGCGCGATGACGAGGTCGGCGCTGCCGAACGCATCGTCGAGCCGTGAGCCCGTGAGCACGCCCGCCAGGGTCACGCCCTCGAGTCCGGCGGCCGAGATGTCGGAGACGATCCGGCCCGCGAACGACGGGTCCGCCGTGTGGGATCCGACGATCGAGCAGGTCCACGGGGGCACGTCGGTGAGACCCGCGAGCGCTTCGACGAGGACATCCTGTCCCTTGTGGCGGGCGAGGGCGCCGACGCAGAGGAACCGGGCCGCTCGCCGCTGATCGCGCGCGGGCTCCGGCCGGACCGGCGCGGCCCGGATGCGGGCGATCCGCGCCGCCGAGACGTCGACCCCGGGTCGCGCGACCGCGATGCGATCGAACTCCGCGAGCCCGCGCGCCGCGAGCTCCGAGCGCGTCCAGTCGCTCGTCGCGATGATGCGCCGGGCGGCCGACAGCGCGGTGCGTTCGTCTCCGGCGGTCGCCGAGGCATCCGATGACTCCGCGAGCGCGCTCGCGACCATGTGGGCGAGCACCACGACGCGCAGGCGCGACGCGTGCGCCGAGAGGACCTCGGATGCTGCGACCGCGACGAGTCCGTCGACGAGGACGAGCCCGTCGTCGGGCACGGCGACGAGTGCGCGATCGAGCCGATCGCGAGCCCCGACGTCGAGGGGCGCGAGGCGCACGTCGAATCCGGCCGCCTGGAGCGCCGCGGCGACCCTGCGGTCGTACACGTTGCCCCCGCTCGCGCGGGCGGGTTCGTCGAAGCCGTCGGGAACGAGGAAGTGGAGCACGGGGGCATCCATTCGCCTCACACATCCCGCTCGTAGCTCGCCCACGCGACGTGGGACTCGTGCAGGGTGACCTCGATCGACGAGAGCCGGCCGTCGCCGGAGCCGAGGCGGCCGTCGGCGATCCGCTCCGCGAGGCGGTCGGCGATGAAACGGCAGAGCGCCTCGGTCGTCGTGTTCACGCCCGCGAGCGCGGGCTCGTCGTCGAGGTTCCGGTAGGTGAGCGACCCCGTGATCTCGCGGAGCGCGGCGGCCGCGTCGCCGATGTCGACCACGACGCCGTCCGCGTCGAGCTCCCGTGCGCGGAACGCTGCGTCGACGACGAACGTCGCGCCGTGCAGGCGCTGTGCCGGGCCGAAGGCCTCGCCCGTGAGGCTGTGGGCGACCATGATGTGGTCTCGGACGGTCAGGGTGAAGCTCACGGGGCATCCGTCCAATCGATCGTGCGGCACAGATCGCTCCCCGAGCCGGAGGCGATGCCCGCCATCACGGCGGGGAGGTCCCGCCAGGACGAGCTCCCCGTCAGCACGGCGTCGAACGCGTCGTCGTGGAGGAGTCCGAGGGCGAGGGCGAGGCGGTCCCGCGTCGTGCGATGCTCCCGGCGCCGACGCGCGACCGCACCGACCTGGCTCGACCTGATGGTGAGGCGGCGCGAGTGGAAGTCGCCTCCGAGGTCGAGGGTGACGGGCCGGTCGCCGTACCAACTCGCCTCGATGACCTCCCCGTCGGTCACGACCGACTCGAGGGCGAGCTGCAGTCCGGCCGCCGACCCGCTCGTGTTCACGACGAGGTCCTGATCGCGGGGAGCGGCGTCGGGGGCTGCGAACCCCACCCCGAGGAGCTCGGCCGTCTCAGCACGCGATGCGTCGATGTCGACGAGCACGACTTCGACGCCGGGGATGCCGCGGGCCAGCCGTGCGACGCAGCACCCGATCATGCCCGCTCCGACGACGGTCACCCGGTCGCCGACGACCGGGGCGGCGTCCCACAGCACGTTCACGGCGGTCTCGACCGCGCCGGCGAGGACCGCTCGGCGCGTCGGCACCTCATCCGGGACGGGCACGACGGCGTCCGCCGGGGCCACGAACGCCGATTGGTGGGGGAAGAGGCTGAAGACCGTGCGTCCGATGAGCGGTGCGGGCCCGTGTTCGACGACGCCGACATTCAGGTAGCCGTACTTGACCGGGCCCGGGAAGTCGCCCTCCTGAAAGGGCGCACGCATCCGCTCGTGCTCGCTCGGCGGCACCCGGCCGAGGAAGACCGAGGTCTCGGTGCCTCGGCTGATCCCCGTGCAGGCCGTGCGGATCAGCACATCGCCCGGGCCCGGCGAGCGAAGCGGCTCCGTCCGGAGCACCCCCACGCCCGGCTCGTCGACCCAGAACGCGACCGCTGAAGCCATCGCGCCCTCCTTCGATGAGCCGTCGGACGAACTTCGATGAGCCGTCGGACGAAACAGGACCCCCTACATGAATATGCTCCGTGCGAGGCGCCGGAACAAGCGCGGGCGTCGAGATCGAGCCTCGCGAGCCCGGCCCGAGCGGCCCTAGCCTGCCGACGCGTGCGCGCGATACCGTCGGACTCGGATGCGGGTTCCGACGAGGAGGCATTGCATGAGCGAGCGGGTGTTCGACGTCGAACCGTACGCGATCAGCACGACACGGCTCGACGACGGCCGCATGCGCCTGATCGAGTCGATGACCTCGGCCGGCAACGCCCACATGGGCATGCGCGGCAACTTCGAGGAGGGCTACTCGGGCGACAGCCATCGCGGCACGTACATCGCGGGCGTCTGGTTCCCCGACAAGACCCGCGTCGGGTGGTGGAAGAACGGCTACCCCGAGTACTTCGGCAAGGTCATCAACGCGACGAACCTCATCGCGATCGACCTCGAGCTCGACGGCGAACCGGTGGACCTCTTCACCGGGCGGCACGAAGACTTCGCGCTCCGACTCGACCTGCGGAACGGACTGCTCACCCGGTCGTTCACCTACATCACCGGCACGGCGAAGGTCCGCTTCGAGTTCGAACGGTTCCTCTCGATCGCCACCCCCGAACTGTGCCTCCAACGCCTTCGCATACGCGCGCTCGAGGGCTCGGTGCGCGTGCGCGCGACGCCGCGCCTTGACGGCGACGTCCACAACCTCGACGCGAACTACGGCGAGCAGTTCTGGAGCGAGGTCGCCCGCGGCCCGGCGCCGGTGCCGCACCTGTCGCTCCGCACGATCCCCAATCCGTTCGGCACGCCGCAGTTCACGGTGACGGCGGGCATGCGAGCGGATGTCACGGGGCTCGACCCGTCCGGAGTCGTCGATGCTCCGCTGCAGGCGGGTCTCGTGTTCTCGGGCGAACTCGCCGCGGGCGAGACATCCGAGATCCTGAAGACGACCGCCGTCGTCACGACGCGCGACGTCGAAGAGGCGGCGCATGTCGACACGGTCTCTCGGCTCCTCGAAGCGGCCGCAGGGACGACGTTCGACGAGCAGCTCGCAGCCCACACCGCTCTCTGGGAGGAGCGCTGGGCCCGATCGCAAGTGGTCATCGAGGGCGACGACGAAGCGCAGCAAGGCATCCAGTTCAACCTCTTCCAGCTGTTCTCGACCTACTACGGCGAAGACGACCGGCTCAACATCGGCCCGAAGGGCTTCACCGGCGAGAAGTACGGCGGCGCCACGTACTGGGACACCGAGGCCTACCTCGTGCCCCTCTACCTGTCGGTCGCCTCGCCCGACGTCACGCGCGCGCTCCTCGCGTACCGCCACGCGCAACTGCCGCAGGCGCAGCACAACGCCAGGCAGCAGGGCCTCGCCGGCGCGCTCTACCCGATGGTGACGTTCAACGGCATCGAATGCCACAACGAGTGGGAGATCACCTTCGAGGAGATCCACCGAAACGGTGCGATCGCCCACGCGATCGCCGAGTACACGCGGTACACGGGCGACCGGTCGTATCTCGAGGGCCCGGGCATCGAGGTGCTCGTCGAGATCTCCCGGTTCTGGGCCGACCGCGTCCACTATTCGAAGCGTGCGCAGACGTACATGATCCACGGCGTGACGGGCCCGAACGAGTACGAGAACAACGTCAACAACAACTGGTACACGAACTCCCTCGCCGCCTGGGTGCTGCGGTACACCGCCGACGTGCTCGAGGCGCTTCCCCGAGAGCGACTCGTCGCGGTCGGAGTCGAGGCGCCCGAACGGGACGCGTGGCGGGCGATCTCAGGCGGCATGTACCTGCCGCACGACGACGCCCTCGGCGTCAACGTGCAGCATGACACCTTCCTCGACAAGGACCTCCGCCCCGTCGACACGATCCCCGCCGACCAGCGCCCGCTCAACCAGCACTGGTCATGGGACCGCATCCTGCGATCATGCTTCATCAAACAGGCCGACGTGCTCCAGGGCATGTACCTGTTCGAATCCGACTTCACCGTCGACGAGCTGCGGCGGAACTTCGAGTTCTACGAGCCGATGACCGTGCACGAGTCATCCTTGTCGGCCTCCATCCACGCCGTCGTCGCCGCCGCGATCGGCGAACGCGAGAAGGCCATCGAGCTCTACCGGCGCACCGCCCGCCTCGACCTCGACAACTACAACAACGACACCGAGGACGGCCTGCACATCACCTCGATGAGCGGCGCGTGGCTCGCGATCGTGCAGGGGTTCGCGGGCATGCGCGCGACCGACGCCGGCCTGTCGTTCCGCCCGTTCCTGCCCGCAGGCTGGTCGGCGTTCTCGTTCACCGTCGGCTACCGCGGCCGCGTGCTCGAAGTCCGCGTGGAGACCGACCGGGTTCTGCTCGCACTGCGGGACGGTGCGCCGCTCGAACTCGTGGTGCACGACCGGACCGTGACCGTCGACGGCGAACTCGTCGTCGCGCATCCGGTCTGACCCTGCGACGACGGGAGCACACCATGGCCGGCCACCGCATCTTCCAGATGAGCTTCGCGCGCGTCTACCCGCTCTACATCGAGAAGGTCGAGAAGAAGGGTCGAACGAAGGCCGAACTCGACCAGGTCATCGAATGGCTCACGGGGTACGACGACGCCGCGCTCGCCGAGGCGATCGCGCGCGAGACGACGCTCGAGCGCTTCTTCGCGGATGCCCCTGGGCTGAACCCGAACGCGTCGCTCATCACGGGCGTCATCTGCGGGGTGCGCGTCGAGGAGATCGAGGACCCGCTCATGCAGAAGATCCGCTACCTCGACAAACTCGTCGACGAGGTCGCGCGAGGCAAGAAGATGACCTCGATCCTGCGCGGCGCGTGAGGTCGGGGCCCTGCGTGTACCCGCCGAACGCGGCGTGCACCGGGGGTCACTAGGGGCTTCCCCCAGTCGGCCCGGTGAGACGTGATGTCATCTCCGCATGATCACTTCAGCACTCGCCGTCTCACTCGCCCTCACCACCTCGGCTCTCGCGCCGACGGCCCTCGTGCCGGCCGCTTCGGTCGTCTCCGAAGCCCCCGCACTCAGCATCGGAATCGAACGCACCGACGACGCCCCCGGCATGCTCGTCAGCAAGCGGTTCATCGTCGAGAACTCGACCACGCAGCCGCTCCGGCTGAACGCCATCGAGTTCTCGAAGGTCGGCGACCGCTTCGAAGGCCGGCCCGATGTCGGCGCCGTGCTCATGCCGGGCGGGCAGCACTCCTTCGAGGTGCAGAACGTCCTGAGCGGCGACAACACGCCGACCGTCTGGTACGGGTTCTGCACACCGGACGCCTCGATCTGCGACCCGAGCGGACGCGTCGTGGGCGCGACCCTCACGTACACCTACAACCGGCAGACCGACATCAAGTGCCTCGTCACCACTGCGCCGATCGACTGCGCCGCCTGGAAGTACAACGACGAGAACCTCCTCAACGGACCGACCCGCGGCGTGACCTTCCGCAACCGCTGACCACGACGAAGCCACCAAAGGAAACGACCATGACCATCTCCCTTCTCGCGCTCGCCCCCGCCGTCGGACTCCTCCTCACCGGGGCGCCGCTCACCGATCCGACCCTGCCGAGCCCTCCGCCCATGGCATCCGAGCTCGTCGTCTCGTCCGTCGCATCCGACGACCTCGACGATGAACCCGCCGCCGCATCGAGCTACCGATTCCTCGTCATCAACGAGTCCTCGAACTTCGTCCGGTTCGACTCCGTGACGACCGACCGCTTCGAGGGGCGTCCCGTCTTCGGAGACGTGCTCGCCCCGGGCGGCCGCCACTACTTCGAAGTCCAGTTCATCCCGTTCAAGACGAACGATCCCACGGCCTGGTACACCGCGTGCGGCGCGACCGCCGACACGTGCGGGCCCCAGAAGAAGGACCTCGGCTCCACGATGCGCGTCGGACCGGCCGGCCCCAACGCGAGCTACTGCTCGGAGGACGCCTCGTCGCCGCTCTCATGCCTGCGGTTCCAGTACCGCTACGGCGACTGGGGCGTCGAGTTCCACGACAAGTAGGAGCATCACCCGACCCCGGGCCGGTTGCAGGCGATCGCCCGCAACCGGCCCGTTCACGTGCCCGTATGATGGCGCCATGACGGGGGTCGACGACGGATCGATCGACGGCGGCACGGTCATCGGCAGACGTGCCGAACTCGCCCGGCTCGACGAACTCGTCACGACCGTCGAGCGCGGTTCGGCCGCCGTCTCGGTCGTCTCTGGTCCGCCCGGCATCGGCAAGACCTTCCTCGTCGAGGCAGCGCTCCGCGCGCGCCCCGAGGTGCGCGCCGTGTGGGCCACGGTGCCGCTCGGGTCCGGGATTCCGCGACCGTTCGACTTCCTGCGACTCCTGCTCCAGGCGATGGATGTCCCAGCCGAGCGCATCACCGAATCGATCGACGGGTTCGCCGGCGAGCAGGAGCAGCCGGAGCATCCCGACGCCCTTTCGACACGCGTGCTCGACGAACTCGACGCGTTCCGCGGAGCGTCGCCGCTCGCGCTCGTGTGCGACAACCTCGAGCAGGCCGACGACGAGTCCCTGCGCGTACTCGACGGATTCGCGCGACGACTCCTCGCAGAGCCCGTCCTCCTCGTCCTCATCGGCCGATCGACACCCGGAACCTGGCTCCGCGCCCTCTCGGGCGCAGGATGGACGATCGGCGACACCCGGATCGCACTGCGCGGATGGTCGGCCGACACCGACCCCGCGCTCGCCGCAGGGCCGGCGCCGTTCGACGCACCCCAGTCGATGGACCTCGCACTCGCCGATGCCGCGCCCCCGTTGCGCTCCGACGAACGCGGCGTGCTCGACGCACTCGCCGTGCTCGGCGGCGGCGCATCCCTCATCGACCTCGCCGAGGTGTCGGGCGAGCCCGACCTCGCCGGGCTCGTCGCCGGACTCGTCGAGTCGGGCGTGCTGCGAGAAGGACCCGCGCCCGGCGCGGTCGCCTTCCGAAGCGCCGTCGTCAGAGACATCCTCGCTCGCGATCTCCCGCGCGCCAGACGACGCGAGCTGCACCGACGCGCGGTCGCCGTGTCGACCGGGGAAGCGTCATGGCGACACCGGCTCGCCGCGAGCGACGAGGACCCAAGCGCGCTCGCCGCGGAGATCGAAGCCGAAGCGCGGCGGGAGGCCGCCGCCGAACCTGTGCGCGCGGCACGCTACCTGATCTGGGCGGCCTCGCTCGGCGCGGCGGTCGAACGGGCGCCACGGCTCCTCGAGGGCGTCCGGCTGCTCGCACTCTCGGCGCACGAGGCCGAGGCCTCGCGGTACGCCGACGAGATCCGGGCACTCCCGTCGAGCCCCGAACGCTCCGAGGTGCAGGCACTCATCGCCTTCGGCCAGGCGCACCCCGGCCGGGCGCGCGACCTGCTCCTCGAGGCGCTCGCCGACCCGCGCGTCGACGACCGACCCGGGATGCGTGCACGGCTCAACGTGGAACTCGCGTGCGTCGCGACGCTCATCGGCCTCGGCGCCGACGCCGTGACCGCGGCGGAGGCGGTCGCCGCGAGTGGCGCGAACACGGTGACCGCGGCCGAGAAGTCCGCCGCCCTCGCGTTCGGCGCGATGGGAAGGGCGCTCCTCGACGGCCCCGAAGCCGGACTCGGCCTCCTCCGCACGCTCCCCGAGAATCCGTCGCAGTGCGTGCGGAACGACCTCCCGCAACTCGTGCACCGAGGCATCCTGCGCGGACTCCTCGGCCAACTCAACACCGCACGCGCCGACCTCCTCATCGCGTCGCGCCGCCAATCGCCGGCGATGGGGAGATCCTCGGATCGTCCGCGCACATCCACCTCTCGTGGTGCAGCTACCTCCTCGGGAACTGGTCGGAGGCGATGCGCGAGGTCCGCACGGGCATCGCGGCCGCCGAGCTCTTCGGCCGAGGATTCGACCGGCCCGTGCTGTACTCGCTGTCGGCGATCATGCAGGCGGGCGTCGGCGAGATCGCGCCCGCCGAAGGCGATGCCGCCGAAGCACGCTCGCTCTCGTCGGCGGCCGACTACTTCGGTCCGGTCATCCACCTGACGCTCTCCCGGGCGGCCGTCGCGCGAGCCCTCGGCGACATCGACGGCGCCTACGACGCACTCGCGTCGCTGTCGCCTCGGGCGATGGAGGAAGACCGATACCGCCTCTTCCATGTGTGGTGGCTGCCGGTCCTCGCGGACCTCCAGCTCGCGACCGGCCGGCTCGATCCCGCCGAGAAGACCCTCGAGGCGCTCGCACACGCCCCGGCGACCGGCGCATGGATCCCCGTCACCAGAGCCTGGCTCGGCGGGCGGCTCGCCGAAGCCCGGGGTGACAAGGCGCGCGCCCGCGGCCTGTACGAGCGGGGTCTCGAGGTCAAGCCCGTCGGCGGGGAACCGCTCTGGACGAGGGGCCAGCTTCTCGAGTCGTACAGCGGCCTCCTCGTGGCGACCGGTGAGCTCGCGCGCGGCGTGCGGGCGCTCAAGCGCACGGCGCAGGTGTATGCGACGGTCGGCGCGCGGCCGGCGCTCGAGCGTGTGCAGCAGCGCATCGAAGCGTTGGATGTCCCTGCGCCCGCGCCCTGGGCGCGCGAGCTCAGTTCGCGCGAGCACGAGATCGCGGCGATGGTCGGGCGCGGGTTCACGAACCCCGAGGTCGCAGCCGAGCTCGCGATCTCACCGAAGACGGTCGAGTACCACCTCGCGAAGATCTACGCGAAGCTCGGCGTCCCGAACCGTCGCGGGCTGCGCGATCTCGTCGCGGGCGGTCCCGGCTCCTGGTCCGACTCCTGACGACTCGGGACTCTCCCTAGGCGACCCGGGGCGTGCCTCTACTTTCGTGTCCGAACCCGGCGACCGCAGCGATCTGCGTCGCCACCGGAACCGATCACGAAGGACGCATCATGACCACCACCACGATCACCCGGCTCCCGATCCTCACCCGCATCGCGGCGGCGGTACGCATCCGCCGCCCGAACGCGCGCACGCGCGTCGAGCCGACCCGCGCGGAGCTCGCCGAGCGTCACGCACTCCGCCTGGAGGCGGCGCGCCTGCGCGACGCGGCCAGCCCCTCGCGCTCGTTCGTCGGCCGGGCAGGCTGAGCACACGGCAGCGGCGAGCGCAGAGACATCCGGATGCCTCTCAGCGCCGCCATCTCGTCAGCCGAGGCCACCAGCCGGGCACGTTGTGCCGGTACTCGAGGTACTGCTCGCCGTAGGTGCGGGTCAGGGTCGGCTCCTCGTAGCCCTTCACGAACGCGACGACCGCGGCGAGGAAGAGCGCCGCATACAGAAGGAGCGCCGGGCTGCCGAAGAGCAGCGCCTGGCCGAGGATGATCGCGAGCACGGCGAGGTACATCGGGTTCCGCACGTAGAGGTAGACGCCCGTCACGACGAGGGTCTCGGTCGGGGCGACGGGCGCGGGCGTGCCGCGCTGGCGCGCGAACAGCGCGAACGCGACGAGCAGCACCGCGATGCCGGCTGCGATCACGAGCCACGAGACCGCCGCGACGACCCAGGTCGCGGTACCCCAGTCGTGATCTCGCCAGCCGGTGATGAGCCACGGGATGACGCCGGCCATCACGCCGGGCGCGAGGAAGAGGAACGCGATCGTCCCGATCCACGCACGCGCCGCCGCAGCTGCCTGGGCCATACGCTCAGGCTAGCCGCGGCGGCTCGCTCAGTCGCCGAAGCGCGCGACGAGCCGCCCGGTCACCTGGTTGTTCTTCAGGCGCTCGAGGCCCGCGCCGATCTCGTCGAACGCGATCTCCTCGTAGACGGGCGTGATCTCGCCTTCCGCCATGAGCGCGAAGACCTCTTCGATGTCCTCGACGGTGCCGCCGAGCGAGCCGATGAGGGTGCGGCCGAGCAGAGTCGGCGTGATGACCGTGAAGGTGGGCTTGCCGAGGCCGACCTGCACGACGGTGCCGCCGCGCTTGACGGCGTTGAGCGCCTTCTGCGTCGTGTCGAAGCCCGCGTAGTCGACGATGAGGTCGAAGTCGGCCCCGCCGAGCGGGTTGCCTTCGGCGTCCGCGGCCCACTCCGAGGCATCCTTCACGCAATCGACGACGCCGGCCGCCCGCGCGATGGGCCACACGTCTTCTTTCATCTCGGCGACGTGCACCTCGGCGCCCGCGAGCACGGCCGCCCGCGCGCCGATCTGACCGAGGCCGCCGAAACCGATGACGCCGACCTTCATGCCGGCCTTCGCGCCGCCCGCCTTGATCATGGCGTGGTACGAGGTCATGCCGGCGTCGGTCGCGAGCGCGGCGAGCGAGAGGTCGAGGCCGTCGGGCACGCGCGCGAGGTCGCGGTAGTCGGCGGCGAGCCGGTCGGCGAAGCCGCCGGGGGTGAACATGCCGAGCGGCGGCTGCACGCCCGACGAGCACACGCCGACGACTTCGCCGACGGCGAACCCGACGACGTCGGCGCCGATCGCGCTGATCACGCCCGCGTTCTCATGCCCCTGCGTCATAGGGAGGAACGGCATCGCCCGGTCGCCCGTCTCCATGTACATGACGTCGGAGTGGCAGAGGCCCGCGGCCTTGACGTCGATGATCACCTGGGTCGGCGAGGGGGTCGGCTCGGGGATCTCGTTCTGCTGGATGGGGGCGTGGTCGCCCGTGTACTGCCAAGCCTTCATCGTGCTCGCGCTCCTTGCGGTTCCCGGGTGTTCCGGGGCGGGTCCGGATGGCCCGTCGTTCTCGACGCTAGTTACTTAATCGGTTAAGCGGTAATCTGCGGACATGCGAGCTTCGAGCACGGAGGCTTCGAGACATCCGGATGCCTCGACCGACGCCGCGCGCGCTCGGAAGGTGCGCATCCGCGACGTCGCCGCCGCCGCTGGCGTCTCGACCGCGACCGTGAGCTATGTGCTCAACGACGTTCCCGGCCAGACCATCACCGAGGCGACGCGCGAGCGAGTCCGAGCCGCCGTCGCGTCGCTCGGCTACGTGCCGCACGGCCTCGCGCGGGCCCTCCGCGAGGGCATGTCGCGCATCGTGCTGCTGAACGTCGGGTCGTTCCTCGGCGGCGAAGGACTCGACACGTTCATCACGGGCATGAGCGACGAACTGCGCGCCCTCGGGCATTCGCTCCTCGTCACGACGAGCGCCGAGCGCGGCGGCGTGCCCGCCGACGCCGTCGAAGCCCTCGCCCCGCGCGCCGTGCTCGACCTCGCCCGACTGCTCGGCGAGCCCGCGGGCGACGACCCCTTCGCTGCGATCGTCGACGGCGACCGCGCAGGCCTCGCCTTCCACACGCGCACCCAGCTCGGCCATCTCGTCGCGCGCGGCCACCGCAGGATCGCGTTCGCGTTGCCGGATGTCCCGGGCGCGGCGCTCGCGGCGACGCGCGCCGAGCACGTCACGGCCATCGCACGCGAACTCGGCCTCGAACTCGAGCGCGTGATGCCGATCGACCTTGGCGACGACCGCGGGCGGCGTGCTTCGGCCATGCGGGCGCTCGTCGACGAGACATCCGTCACCGCCGTCGCAGGCTACAGCGACGAGGTCGCACTCGCGGTCCTCGGTGCGATCGCGGATCTCGGACTCTCCGCACCCGACGACCTCGCCGTCATCGGCTTCGACGACGCTCGCCACGGGCAGCTCTGGCGGCCGTCGCTCACAACCGTGCGCATCGACTCCGCCGGGTTCGGGCGCCGGGCCGCGCGCGTCGTGCTCGGGCTCGAACCGGGGGAGTGGCGGCAACCGCCGTCGGAGGTCGTCGTGCGGGAGAGCGCGTAGTGTGCACGCATGGCCCACGATCCCGCCGACGTGCACTCCGCGACCTTCACCTGGATCGACCCGAGCGTGCCGCTCCCGAAGCTCGCCCAACTCTCGGGTTTCGACTACCTGACCGCCCTCAAGACGGGGGAGCTCCCGCCGCCGCCCATCGTGTCGGTCATGCGGCTCGACCTCGCCGAGGTGCGGCGAGGCGAAGTCGTCTTCCTCGGACATGCCGCCGAGGCGCACTTCAACCCGCTCGGCACGATCCACGGGGGCTGGGCGTGCACCGCGCTCGACACCGCGCTCGGCTGCGCCGTGCACTCGACGCTCGACGCGGGGACGACATACACGTCGATCGACATCAACGTGAGCTACCTGCGGCCCATCCAGCCGTCGACCGAACCGCTTCGCATCACGGGCACCGTGACGAAACCCGGCTCGCGCGTGGCGTTCGCCGAAGGGCGCATCGAAGACCCCGAGGGTCGCGTCGTCGCGACCGCGACGAGTTCGCTGCTCGTGTTCCCGATCGGCGGTTAGGCGGCCGCCTCGATCGCCCGAGCGAGGAGCACCGAGGCGGGGATGTGGCCGGCGGCGAGGACGAGCGCCGCGAGCGCGATCCACGGGTTCACGACCAGCCTGCGGCGGTGAGGAACACCGTGACCGGGAGCACCGCCATCGGCACGGGCAGCACCCTCGCGAGCGGCCGGTACAGAGCAGTGCCGTCGCGTCCGGTCGCGAGGTAGCGACCCCACAGCGCCCAATAGCCTGCGAGCGCCGCGAGCAGCGGCACCGCCCACCACCAGACGACGCGGCCGGGTTCGGTGACCGCCGGAACGACGAGGCACAGCGCCTGGCCGGCCCGCTCGAGGATGGTCAGGGGCAGCGGAACGCGCACGTCGGGCAGCGGGGCTCGCGGCGGGAACGCGACGAGCAGCAGGTTCGGCGCCAACACGAGCACGCTCACGAGCAGTCCGAGCGGCGAGAGTCCCACGAGGGGAGCGTAGCGCCGGGGTCGCCGCCGACTTGCGAACACCTTCACCGAAGGCAACAGGGTGGGCGCAGGCGACACCGCGCACCGGCGCCCGCGGCTCGGGCCGCCGGCGCCCGAGCGGGGGTGAGCGGCCGCCGCGGCTAACGGCCGCCGAGCCGTTCAGCGTTCGACGCGCGTGCACCCGGGGTCGACGGGCTCGCCGGCGAGGCGCGCCTCGGTCCAGGCGAACAGGTCGGGCACGAGGGGCGAGTCGGGTTCGACGAGGGGGACGTGGTCGCGCCCGGCGTAGAGGCGGTAGTCGACCTGCTGCCCGGCCCCGCAGAGTCCTTCGACGTACGCGTCCTGCGCCGACGGGATGACGAGCTGATCGGCGGCGCCCTGTCCGAGGAGGAGCGGTGCCGAGATCGTGGGCGGCGGCGTGTTCTCCTCCAGTCGCACACCCATGGGGCCCGTCGTCGGATCCTTGGAGAAGATCACGGGGTCGTTGGAGAGCGCGAGGACGTCGAGCAGGGAGACGAACACGCCCGGTTCGGCGAGGCAGCGCTCCGCCATCTGCCGGACGATCGCCTCGGCGCCCGGGCGAACGTAGTCGCGCATCGTGACGTCGGGATAGATCCGGCTGTACGCCGACATGATGTACGAGCCGAAGACGCTTCCGCCGGGGATGATGTCGAGATTGCCGACGAGGCCGGGCAGGTTGCTTGCGGGCGCGAGCGACGCGACGCCTTGGATGTCGAGGTCGGGGGCGTAGGCATCGGCGAGCGCGCCGGTCCAGAGGGCGCCGGCGCCGCCTTGGGAGTGGCCCCAGACGACGTTCTGGTCGCCGAGGTTCGCGCCGTCGAGTTCGCGTGCGGCGCGTGCGGCGTCGAGGGCGGCGTGCCCGGTGTCGGGGCCGATGAGGTAGGGGTGGGGGCCCTTGGTGCCGAGGCCGATGTAGTCGGTGGCGACGAGGGCCCAGCCGTGGTCGATGATCTGGTCGGTGAGGAAGAGGGCACCCGATTCGAAGGGGTGCTCGGCGAGGGAGGGGGCGCAGTTCTCGGCGAAGCCGGTGGTGCCGTGGGTCCAATCGATGACGGGGAAGGGGCCGTCGGCGTCGCGCGGGATGACGACGATGCCGCTGGCGACGGCGGGGGATCCGTCGCCGAGGGTGGTGGTGTAGAGGATGCGCCAGGCTCGGGCGTTGTCGGGGATGTCTCTGGTGAAGGGTTCCGAGCGGATGAGCTTCCCCGGCTCGTCCGGAACCGTGCGCGGTGCCGCGTAGAACTCGTCGACCACGGGGGAGCCGCCATGGATGCCGGCGCTCACCGACGCGGCCCCGACCGCGAGCACGAGCGCGACCACGGCCGCAGTCGTCTGCGCCCACCGGCGCAGTGCGGTCGGCTTCGCGTCGGCGTCGGCCCGCCGACGTCGAGTGCCTCGGATCGAGTGCCAGATCTCGAGGAGCCCGAAGATGACGAGCCGGGCCCCGAAGACCACTGCGACGATGATGAGCGTGACGTCGGGCCACGCGAGCGCGAGCACTCCGAACACGACCTCCGCGATGCCGAGCGCGGCAGCGGCGATCCTCGCGTCGACCGTCTTGCCAGGACGGAACGCCGCGACGACCGAGAGGACGCCGTCGACGATGAGGGCGAGCCCGACGATCACGGCGAGCACGCGAACCGTGAGACCCGGCAGCAGCAGCACGAGGAGTCCCGCGAGGATCCAGACGGCGGCGCCGGCGATCCGCCAGAACGACGGACGCGGCGTTCCGTCGCTGTCGCTGTCGCTGTCGTTGTCGCCCGTTCTCCGCCCCACGAGCTCGAGCACCCCCGAGAGGAGCAGGCCCGCTCCGATGAGGATCGCGAGCAGACCGAGCGAGGTCGTCGGACGGACGATCACGACGGCGCCGAGGACGGTCGCGATCACCCCGAGCACCGAGTGGAGCCACCGGGGGAGGCCTCGGAACCAACTCGCAACCCGGCCCGCTCGCGGTGTGCGGGTCCGTTCTTCCGTCATTCGCGCTCCTCGCGTCGTTTCCCCTGGATGTCTCTCCTACGTTCCTATCCGCGGCCGGCGACCCGGGCCTCATCCTCGGCGGATGAGCATGCGGGAGAATGGCGCTGTTCGACACGGTCCGCCCCGCCGCGGGTCGCTCGAGGAAGGACGACCGCGCATGCTTCCCCGTTCGACGTTCTCCGAGCGGTCCGGTGACCGGCTGCCGCTTCGGCCTGCGCATCTCGTGGCCCGCGGCCGGATCGACGGACTCCTCGACGCGGGCGCGTCGCACCCGCTGACGCTCGTCGTCGCCGAGGCGGGGTCGGGGAAGACCGTGGCGGTCTCGGACTGGGCGGCGAGGACGGATCGACGGGTGATCTGGATCACGGGCGGCGACGCGCGTCCGGTGGCCGAACGAGTGCGTGAGCTGGCCATCGGGCAGGCCGTCTCCGGTCCGCCGCCCGTGCTCGTCTTCGACGAGGAGCACGGGGAACCGTTCACCGCGCCTGGGCCCGGATCGGTCGATGATCTCCTCGCAGCGATCCCCGAAGGCGTGAGCGTCATCCTCATCGCACGTCCGACGCCGACGCTGCGCTCGCACCGCTCGAGGCTCGGTGGAAACGTGGCCGTCATCGGGTCGAGCGACCTCGCCTGCACGGCGCGGGAGACCCTGGAGATCCTCGCGCGACTGGGCGTCGTCGCCGATCGGCACGCGGCCGATCGGCTCCACGCGCGAACCGGAGGCTGGATGGCCGGTATCGTCCACGCTGGACTCCGCGCCCGCGAGGCGACGAGCGCGGGCGGCCGCGCAGACGCGCCGGTCGATGAGTCGGCTGCGGATGACCCACGCCTTCGCGAATACTTCGCGGTCGAGTTCCTCGAGCCTCGATCCGACGACGATCGGCGGTTCCTGTTCGGGACATCCGTCGTCGACGAGTTCGACGTGCCGCTCGCCGAAGCGCTCACCGGCTCGCGTGATGCCGGTCGGCGGCTGGGCGAGCTGTCGCGGGCCGGACTCTTCCTCGAGCCAGTCGACGGAGACCCGTCGACCTTCCGCTACGGGACCCTGTTCCGCTCTTACCTCCGGTCGCGGTTCGCGCTCGTCGACCCCGACGGGTTCGCGCACGTGCACGGGAAGGCCGCCCGCTGGTACGCGGACCGCGGCGACGGCCGGAGCGCGATCGAGCATGCGCTCGCGGGCAATCGGCTCGAGTACGCGGCGGAGCTCGCAGCGGCACTCTGGCCGGATCTCATCCAGGCCGGCGAACTCGACGGATTGAAGCCCCTGCTCTCGTCGATCCCCGTCGACTCGAGCCGTGACCTCGATCTCGGCATCGCCCTCGCAGCGCTGAGCCTCCAGCTCGAACCCGATCATCGGTCGGCCGAGCGCCTGCGCGAGGTGCACGCGGCGATGAGGTCGTCCGTCGCGGCGGACTCGCCCGCTCGGCTGTTGCTCGACGTGCTCGCGGCTCGCGCCGCGGGCGATGCCGAGGGCACTCGCGAGGCGGCGGACCGACTTCTTCACACGGGAACGGCCGGGGCGGCTGCGACGCTCCAGCTCAGAAGCCTGCTGTTGTCGTTCGTCGGCACGACCGAGTCGTGGACCGGCGATGTGTTCGAGGCGCGTGCCCATCTGCGCGAGGCGCTCGCCCTCGCCGACGACGCCGGGTCGACGTGGCTCCGGTTCATCGCGACGGGATTCCTCGCCGAGGCCGAAGCGAAGTGCGGAGACATCCCCGGCTCGCTCCATCGTGTCGAGCAGACGCTCCGGGCGGCGGATCGCCACGGTTGGATGCGGTCGTCTGCGGTCGGTGCCGCCGCCGTGATGGGGGCGCTCATCGCGACGTTGCAGTGCCGGTTCGATGACGCGGCCGCGCTCGTCGACGTCGCTGAGGCGGCGACACGTCGCCCCCGCGACCGACCCGAGCGTGCGGCGATCGCGCTGCCGCGCCTCGTGCTCCTGGTCTCGGAGGGCCGGGTCGCGGATGCGCTCGACGAGATCCGTCGCGCGGAAGCGGGGCTTCGGTCGTGGCCGGCCGATCCCGTCGTCGTCGACACGCTGGACGCCTGGAAGCTCCGCCTGCTCGTCGCGTCCGGACGGACGGACGAAGCCGACGCGCTCGTGAAGGATGCAGCACGGGGTCCCCTGATGTGGTCGGTCATCGCCCGCCTCTATCTGGATCGCGGCGATGCTCGGGCCGCGCTCGCGGCCGTCGCCGCGGCGCGGGAGACTCAGACGACCGTGTTCCCGTCGGTCGCGATGGACATCGATCTCGTCCACGCCCTCGCATTGCGCGCGGCCGGTCGCACCGCCGAGGCGCATGCACGGCTCGAAGCGGCGCTCGATCTCGGGGAGCCTGCCCGGTTCCTTCGCCCGCTCGTCTCGCACGGGCCGCTCCTCGCGACGCTCCTCGCGGCGCACCTCGCGCACGGGACTTCGCATGCGGCCTTCGTCGCCGAGGCGCTGGAGCTCATGGCGCCGACGTCGGGTCTTGCGGGCGCCGCGGCCCCCGAACCACTGACACCGCGTGAGCGCCAGGTGCTCGGCTATCTCCCGTCGAACATGTCGCACGAGGAGATCGCGGCGGCGCTCTTCGTCTCTGTGAACACCGTGAAGACCCACGCGCGGTCGATCTACCGCAAACTCGGCGTCGACGGCCGGCGGGCGGCGGTCGCGCGAGCGCGCGAGTTGCGGCTGCTCGCGCCCGCGTCGCTCGGGGGCCTCGACCTCACGAGGCCCGGATGACGCCGTTCAGCGTTCGACGCGAGTACACCCCGGCTCGACCGGATCACCCGCGAGTCGCGCCTCGGTCCACTCGAAGAGGTCGGGCACGAGCGGCGAGTCGGGTTCGACGAGCCCGACATGGTCGCGCCCGGCGTACAGCCGGTAGTCGACCTGCTGGCCGGCGGTGCACAGCTCTTCGACGTACGCGTCCTGTGCTGCTGGGACCACAAGAGGATCGGCGGCGCCCTGCCCGAGGAGGAGGGGCGCCGAGATCGTCGGCGGCGGGGTGTTCTCTTCGAGTCGGACACCGAGGGGGCCGGTCGTGGGGTCTTTCGAGAAGATCACGGGGTCGCTCGAGAGCGCGAGCGCGTTCAGCACCGACACGAAGACGCCGGGCTCGGCGAGGCAGCGTTTCGCCATCTCGCGCACGGTCACGACGGCGCCCGGGCGGATGTATTCGCGCATCGTCACGTCGGGGTAGATCGCGGTGTACGACGCGGCGACGTACGACGCGAACACGCTCCCGCCGGGGATCTCGTCGAGGTTGCCGACGAGGCCCGGCAGGTTGCTCGCGGGCGCGAGCGACGCGACGCCCTCGATGTCGAGGTCGGGGGCGTAGACGTCGGCGAGTGCGCCCGTCCAGAGCGCGCCCGCACCGCCTTGCGAGTGTCCCCACACGATGTTCTGGTCGCCGAGGTCCGCCCCGTCGAGTTCGCGCGCGGCGCGCGCGGCGTCGAGTGCCGCGTGGCCCGTGTCGGGTCCGATGAGGTACGGGTGCGGACCCTTCGTGCCGAGGCCGATGTAGTCGGTCGCGACGAGCGCCCAGCCGTGGTCGACGACCTGGTCGACGAGGAAGAACGCGCCCGACTCGAACGGGTGCTCGGCGAGCGAGGGCGCGCAGTTCTCGGCGAAGCCCGTCGTGCCGTGGGTCCAGTCGACGACGGGCCAGGGCCCGTCGCCGTCGCGCGGCACGACGACGAGCCCGCTCGCGACGGCAGCCGAGCCGTCGCCGCTCGTCGTCGTGTAGAGGATGCGCCAAGCGCGGGCATTGCTCGGGATGTCTCTCGTGAACGCCTCGGAGCGGATGAGCCTTCCGGGCTCGCCCGGGACCGTGCGAGGGGCGGCGTAGAAGTCGTCGACGACGGGGGAGCCGCTCTGCAGGCTCGCGCTCAGCGCGGCGGCGCCGCCCGCCAACAGAAGAGCGGCGACGGCCGCGATCGTGCGCGTCCATCGGCGCAGGGGGCGCGGCGAGGCATCCGGCGCTCCCGCGGTAGCCTCGCCCTCTGCGCCCGCGCTCGCCGAATCCTCGCCGGCCCGCTCGCGGTCGCGCCGCCCGCGCACCGCCTGCCACACCGCGACGAGTCCGACCATGATGAGCCGCGCGCCGAACACGACCGCGACCACGAGCAGGGTGATGTCGGGCCACGCGAGCGCGAGCACGCCGAACACGACCCCGCGAGCCCGAACGCGATGTCGGCGATGCGGGCGTCGAGCGTGCGCCGCTTCCGAAACCCCGTGAGGATCGACAGCACGCCGTTGACGATGAGCGCGACGCCGACGATGAGGGCGAGCAGGCGTACCGTGAGGCCGGGGAGGAAGAGGACGAGGAGTCCGGCCGCGATCCACAGGATCGCCTTGAGGGAGAGCGCCGCCGCGAATCGGGGAGGCTCGGCGTCGTCGGCGCCTCGGTCGGGCCGCGTGACGAGCTCCAGGATGCCCGAAAGGATGAGGCCCGCACCGATGAGGAGCGCGAGCACACCGAGCGAGGTCGTCGGCCGCACGATGAGCACTGCGCCGAGACCGACGGCGGCCAGTCCGCCGAGCCCGCGCACCCAGCGCGGCAGTCGACCGAACCAGGCGGTCAGGTGGGCGGAGCTTCTTCCGGTGTCGCCTGCGTCGGCCATGCGAGCCTCTCCGTCGTCGTGCTCTCATCATGGAGAGCCGTGCGGTGCGGGGGCAAGCGGCGCGCCAGCGCACGAGGACCGGGCTCAGAGCTCCGTTTCAGGGTCGAGTCGGAGGAACTTGCGGTCGCGGTACAGGAGCGGCGGCGCCTCGTCGCCGAGATGCACGTCGAGCACTTCGGCGACGACGAGCGTCGACGATCCGACGGGAATCAGGTGCAAGGCCCGCGCCCGCAGAACCGCCGGGGAGTCGGGCAGGAACGGCTCGCCCGTCGGCAGCCGGACGAAGCCCTGTTCGGGCGTGAACCGCGGCGCCCCCGAGTGGGCGAACACGCGCGCGAGGTCGGCGTGCTGCTCGCCGAGGAAGTGCACGGCGAACGAGGGCGCGGCGAGCAGGGCGCCCGCGGTGCCGGTCGCGCGCGTCACCGAGAACGAGAGCGCGGCGGGTTCGGCGGCGACGGATGACACGCTCGAGGCCGTCAGACCGACGGGGCCCGTCGCCGCGGCGGCGGTGATGAGGGCGACGCCGGCGGGATGCATCCGGAACGCCGACTTGAGCCGGTCGCCGAGTTCGCGCGCGTGGTCTGCCGCTCCGTTCGACACCCCGCTCATGCGTGCGCCGCCTGCGGCGGGAGCGCGCTCACGAGGGGGTGGTCGTAGGCGATGACGCCGACCTTGGCTGCGCCGCCGGGCGAGCCGATCTCGTCGAAGAACTCGACGTTGGCCTTGTAGTAGTCGGCCCACTCGTCGGGCAGGTCGTCTTCGTAGTAGATCGCCTCGACGGGGCACACGGGCTCGCACGCTCCGCAGTCGACGCACTCGTCGGGGTGGATGTAGAGCGACCGCTCGCCCTCGTAGATGCAGTCGACCGGACACTCGTCGATGCACGCCTTGTCTTTGACGTCCACGCACGGCAGGGCGATCACATACGTCACGTCAGCTCCTCGGGTCGGTGATGCGGTTCGGCTTCGGGCACCTGCCACGTTAGAACCTCAAGTACCCTTGAAGTCAAAACGAGAGGATGCCTCATGGCGAATGCTCGGGCGACGGACGACGACGCACGACGTCACGCACCCGACGACCTCCTGACCATCGGCGAGATGAGCCGGCGAACGGGAGTCGCGGCATCCGCCCTGCGCTTCTACGAAGACCTCGGCCTCATCGCCTCCGTCCGCACGGGCGGCAACCAGCGTCGATACCCCCGCCACATGCTCCGCCGGGTCTCGCTCATCGCCGTCGCCAAGCGCCTCGGCGTGCCGCTCGCCGACGTGCAGGCGTCGTTCGCCCACGTCCCCCTCGACGGCACCCCGAGCCACGCCGACTGGCAACGTGCGTCGCGCGATTGGAAGCGGCGCCTCGAAGAACGACGGCGCGGCATCGAGCAACTCGAGCGGGAACTGACCGGATGCATCGGCTGCGGCTGCCTCTCGATGAAGGCGTGCGCGCTCCTGAACCCCGGCGACGCGCTCGCCGAGAGCGGCGCGGGGCCGAGGCGGCTCGAGCCCGAGCCGTTCGACGACCGCGACGACCGCGACTCCGACCGGGACTGACCGGGCACTCTTGGTCGGCAGGCCTTCGCTCCGACAGACTGTCGGGAAGGGCGCTGACCGGCCCGGACCGGAGGGGATGCAGCGGTGGAGATCCTGATCGTCGCGGTCCTCGGCCTCCTCGGCATCGCCGCCGCGAGCGCCGTCGGGCCCCGGCTCAGGGTCGCGGCGCCGCTCCTGCTCGTCCTCGTCGGCATCGCGGTCAGCTTCCTCCCGTTCGTGCCCGACTTCGTCGTCGACCCCGAGTGGATCCTCGCGGGCATCCTGCCGCCGCTGCTCTACGCGGCCTCCGTCGCGATGCCCTCGATGGAGTTCCGCCGCGAGTTCAGCGCGATCGGCGGGCTCTCAGTGCTGCTCGTCGTCCTCACCTCGGTCGCGCTCGGGGTCCTCTTCTCCCTGCTCATCCCGGGACTCGGCCTCGCGGCCGGCATCGCGCTCGGCGCGATCGTCAGCCCGACCGACGCCGTCGCGACCTCGATCGTGAAGCGCATCGGCGTGACCCCGCGCGTCGTGACGGTGCTCGAGGGCGAGAGTCTCCTGAACGATGCGACGGCACTCGTGCTCCTGCGCTCCGCCATCGCGGCGACCGCCGCGAGCGTCACGTTCTGGGACGTCGCGGGCGACTTCCTCTTCGCCGTCGCGGTCGCCGTCGTCATCGGTTTCGTCGTCGGCAGGCTCAATCTGTGGGTGCGCGCGCGGGTGACGGATGCCACGGTCAACACCGTCATCTCGTTCACCGTACCGTTCCTCGCGAGCGTCCCGGCCGAGGCGCTCGGCGCGTCGGGACTCGTCGCGGCGGTCGTCGCGGGGCTCGTCACCGGGCGCGGAGCGATCAGAGTCCTGAGTCCGCAGCACCGGATGAGCGACGCGAACTCGTGGCGCGCGATCGAGTTCGTCCTCGAGGGCGCGGTCTTCCTCGTCATGGGCCTCGAGATGAACAAGATCGTCGCCGACCTCGCCGAAGGCGAGCTCCGTGCCGAACACGGCCTCGGCATCGCGGTCCTCGCGCTCGTCGTCGTGCTCCTCGTGCGGGCGGTCTACGTCTTCCCGACGCTCGCGCTCATCGGTCGCCGTACCCGTCGCGCCGAAGAGCTCCGCCCGAGGCTCGATGCCGCGAACCGCCGGCTCGATGAACGCGAGGTCGCCCTCGCGACCGAAGCGGTCGACGAAGAGCACGCCGAGCGCGCGGTCCGCGAAGGCGGCCGCGAGCGGTGGCTCCGGCGTGCGACGAACCCCGAGTTCATCCAGCGCATCCGATCGAGGCTCCGCCGCCGGGCCGCCGACCTCGACTACTTCAGGGCCGTTCCGCTCGGGCCGCGCGAAGGCGCCGTCATCGTGTGGGCGGGCATGCGCGGGGCGGTGACGCTCGCGGCCGCCCAGACCCTCCCGCACGAGACGCCGTCGCGGTCGTTCCTCGTGTTCGTCGCGTTCTGCGTCGCGGGCGTTTCCCTGCTCCTCCAAGGCGGCACACTGCCGTGGCTCGTCCGCGTCGTGAAGCCTGCGGGCGTCGACCGCCAGGCGCAAGCGGCCGAACGTCAGCAGATCCTGGCGCTGCTCCGCGATGTGACCGAGAAGGTCGTGCGTGCGAGGCTCGCCGAGCCCGGGCGGCTCGAGCTCGACGGCTCCGACGCCGACCCGGCCCTCGACCCTGACGTACCGTCGGACGACGGCGCGGCCGAGTCATCCGACGCACTGCGCGACCGCCATCGACGGCAGCGACTGGAGCTCATCGCCGCGCAGCGAGACGCGCTTCTCGACGCGCGCGACGACGGCATCTTCAGCTCCGCGATGCTCGGCTGGGCTCTCGAAACCCTCGACGCCGAACAGATCTCGATCGAGCTCCGGGCCGCTGCAGACGACGACTGAGCACGCCCTCGAAAACCGAGATTCGCACGACTTTCACAGGAAATGGCCGGTCTTCGCCCAGAAACCGTCGGCAGACTGACGACTTCGCCCAAGGCGAGCCCCCTGTACCCGAGTGGACGATCCGCCGGGCGCCCGGACAGCACCGGATGCCGCGGCTTTGTGAATACCTATGCAGAACCAGATTTCCCCCGAGACCTCCGCGCCCGAACAGGGCGCTCCGAAGCCGACCGGCCGCCGCGCGGCCGCGAAGCCCCGAACCGGATTCTTCCTCGCAGCCGGCGCCGTCGTCGCCCTCGGCGCGATGGTGGGAACCGGCTTCGCTGTGCAGTCGTCGTTCGCGGCGCAGAGCGACCGCGTCGCCGAGACCAGCGCGCTCACGGCTGCCGCGAACCTCGACGTCGACCAGCTCGAGGCCCACAGCGCCGTGCTCGACGCTCGCGTGAAGAAGACCGCGAACGACACCATCACGGCGGCCACCGCCGTCATCGCCTCGGCGAGCGGCAAGGCCGACGCCACCGCCCTCGCCGCGTCCGTCGCATCGCTCGGCGGCTACGAGAAGCTCGACGCCAAGGACGTCTTCGCCCTCGCGAAGACGACCACGGCGCAGGCCGACGCTGTTCGCGCCCAGGTCGCCGAGTTCGACCGCGTCGCCGCCGAGCAGGCCGCCGCCGCGGCCGCGCAGGCCGCGGCCGAGGCGGAGGCCGCGAAGGCGCAGCGCGCGCAGGCCCCCTCGAGCGGTTCGCGCCCGGCGGCCCCGTCCAACCCGAGCGAGGCCCAGGCCATCGCCCGCGACCTCATGGCGGCGATGTACGGCTGGGGCGACGACCAGTTCGGATGCCTCGTGCAGCTCTGGAACCGTGAGTCGGGTTGGAACGTCCACGCCGCGAACTCGAGCGGGGCCTACGGCATCCCGCAGGCCCTCCCCGGCAGCAAGATGGCCTCGGCCGGCCCGGACTGGCAGAACAGCGCCGACACGCAGATCCGCTGGGGCCTCGGGTACATCTCGGGCCGCTACGGCACGCCGTGCGGCGCGTGGGACTCGTTCAACGCCAAGGGCTGGTACTGAGCTTCCGCTGATCGAAGGGCGCGGGCCGTCGGGGCCCGCGCCCTTCGTCGTCCCAGAAGGCGGTCAAGCCCTGTCGGATTCGCTCACGTGCTCGATAGCCTGATCCCGTGGCGGCCTCTTCGAGCGACGACCGGCGACCTTCGCCGTGGGCGCGCCTGGTCACCTGGGTGCGACACGCCGGTGAATGGGCGTTGAGCACGAAACCCGTGCGTGCATTCCTGCTGTACCAGGAACGACACGGTGCGATGCTCGCCGACAGCGTCACTTATCGGACCCTCTTCTCCGTGTTCGCAGGAGTGTTCCTCGGGTTCGCCGTCGCGGGGGTGTGGCTCGCGGGCAATCCCGAGGCCCTCGATGCGCTCGTCGCCGCGCTCGATTCTGCGATCCCCGGTCTCGTGGGCGGCCTCATCGCCCCCGAAGACCTCATCCATCCGCTCGTGTTCACCGTCGCGGGAGTGATCGCACTCGTCGGACTGGTCGGCACGGCGATCGGTGCGATCGGATCGATCCGCACCGCGTTCCGCACGCTCGCCGGCCTTCCCGACGCCGACACGTTCTTCCTCTGGGTCATCCTTCGAGACCTCGCGATCGCGATCGCCTTCGGGGCGCTCCTCGCGGCGTCGGCCGCGGTCACCGTCTTCAGCACGACCGCGCTCTCGGTCGCGCTCGGATGGTTCGGGGTATCCGAGCGCAGCCCGTTGTTCGACGGCGGCACGCGCGCCGTCGGGATCGTCGTCACCTTCGTCATCGACACCCTCGTCGTCGCTGGACTGTTCCGGTTGCTCTCCGGGCTGCGTCCGGGCGCTCGCGCCCTCTGGCCGGGAGCGATCCTCGGAGGCCTCGGCCTGACGGTCCTGCAGGTGCTCTCGGGGCTCTTCGTCGGAGGGGCGGCGAGCAATCCGCTCCTCGCCTCCTTCGGGTCGATCGTCGCGTTGCTCATCTGGTTCAACTTCTCCGCCCAGGTCATCCTGATCGCCGGAGCGTATATCGTGACGGGCGACGACGAGGCGCACGATCGGATCGCCGAACGGTACGGCGCGAGGTCGATGGCGCTCCGTCGGCTGCGACGCGCCGAACGACGCGCGCAGGAGGCAGTGATCGAAGTGGAGGCGGCACGAGCGGCCGTCGACCGGAAGGCGGGGCGATGACGATCGTGGTGGACGTCGTACGGAAGACGGTCGCGCCGCTGACCCGCACCCGACTCTTCCGGCGCTCCGCGCCCGTCGTGCTCCCGCTCGTCGAACGGCGGCTGGCCGCATGGAGCCGCGGGCGCGTGCAGCTGAGCGCGCTGCTCGTGCCCTCGCTCGTCCTCCACACGATCGGCGCGAAGTCGGGGGAGCCGCGCGCGAGCGAGCTCATGTACACGCCCGACGGCCTCGGGCGGGCGATCGTGGCAGGCACGAGCTTCGCGCGCGACCGCCATCCCGCCTGGACGTACAACCTCCTCGCGCACCCCGACGCGCGCATCGCCGTCCACGGACGCGGCCTCGCCGTCCGCGCGTCGCTCATCGAGGGCGAGGCCCGCGAGACCGCGTGGGCGCGCATCGAGCGGCAATGGCCCGGCTACCGCGCCTATGAGCGCGACTCGGGCCGCGTCGTGCGGCTCTTCCTCCTGCAGCCCGTGCGGGAGCTCGGGCCGATCGACGCCGCTGGGGAGCGGGGATGACCGAGTCACGCGACCTCCGACTCGCCGACGGGCGGATGCTCCGCTGGTACGACTCGGCGCCCGGGGCCGACCCGCCCCACGCCGACGCGCCCGTCGTGGTGTGGCACCACGGCTCACCGGCGACCGGCGCGCCGCCGCCGCCGCTCGTCGAGGAGGCGGCGGCACGAGGCATCCGGCTGCTCTCGTACGCCCGTCCCTCGTATGCCGGCTCGACGCCGCGACCCGGCCGCGATGTCGCGTCGGCGGCGGGCGACGTCGAAGCGGTGGCGGATGCCGCGGGCGTCGCCCTGTTCGCATCGGTGGGCTATTCGGGCGGCGGCCCGCATGCGCTCGCAACCGCGGCCCTCCTGCCGAGTCGGGTCACGGGGGTCGTGACCCTCGCGGGCGTCGCGCCGTACACCGACGTCTTCGACTGGTTCGCGGGCATGCATGCGCCTGGTGCACTGCGCGCTGCGCTCGCGGGCCGCGACGCGCGCGCTCGGTTCGCCGAGGCCGACGAGTTCGATCCCGAAGCGTTCCTCCCCGCCGACCTCGAGGCGCTCGACGGCCGCTGGTCGTGGATCGGCGCCGACGCCGGCCGAGCCGAAGCGGCGGGCCCCGACGGGCTCGTCGACGACGATGTCGCCTACGCGAACGACTGGGGCTTCTCCCTCGACGAGGTCGGGGCGCCCGTGCTCGTCGTGCAGGGCGAGCACGACCGCATCGTGCCCCGCAAGCACGCCGCGTGGCTCATGAGCCGCCTCCGCGACGGCACCATGTGGGCACGCCTCGACGACGGGCACGTGAGCATCCTCGACACGATCCCCGACGCCCTCGACTGGCTGCGCGACCACGCATTCCCACCCGCGGAACCGGCCCGGCACGACCGGACCGACGACCACCGAACGGAGCACTGACATGGCTTCCGAGGCGACGACGCTCACCGTCCCGGGCCCGAAGGGCGCACGGGACATCCGGATCTCGAGCCCGACGCGCGTGCTGTGGCCCGAGCCCGGCATCACGAAGCTCGCCCTCGCGGAGTACCTCGTCGCCGTCGGCGACGCATTCGTCGCCGCCAACGGCGACCGCCCCGTGTCGCTGCAGCGGTTCCCCGAGGGCGTCGACGGCGAGCAGTTCTACTCGAAGAACCCGCCGAAGGGCGCACCCGAGTGGGTGCGCGCCGTGACGGTCACCTACCCGAGCGGGAGGTCGCACCCGCAGCTCGTGATCGACGAGCCGGCGGCGGCGGTGTGGGCCGCCCAGATGAACACGATCGTGTTCCATCCGTGGGCGTCGCGCGCCGAGGCATCCGACTTCCCCGACCAGCTCCGCATCGATCTCGACCCGCAACCGGGCACGGGCTTCGCCGAGGCCGTGCCCGTCGCGGTCGCGCTCCGCGAGGTGCTCGCCGAGGCGGGCCTCACGGCGTTCGTGAAGACGTCGGGCAATCGCGGCATCCACGTCTTCGCGCCCGTGGTCCCCGAATGGGAGTTCCTCGACGTCAGACACGCGGTCATCGCCGCGGCGCGCGAACTCGAACGGCGGATGCCCCGCCAGGTGACGACCGCATGGTGGAAGGAGGAGCGCGGCGAGCGTATCTTCGTCGACTTCAACCAGGCGAACCGCGACCGCACGATGGCGGGCGCCTACAGCCCGCGTGCGCTGCCGTGGGCGTCGGTGTCGTGCCCGCTCGACTGGGGTGAACTGGATTCGGCCGATCCGCGCGAGTTCACGGTGCTGACGGTCCCCGCTCGGCTGACCGCCGTCGGCGATCCCTGGGCGCGCATGCACGACGCGCCCGGTCGCATCGACGCGCTCCTCGAGTGGTGGCGTCGCGACCTCGATGCGGGGCTCGGCGAACTGCCGTTCCCGCCGGACTTCCCGAAGATGCCGGGGGAACCGCCGCGCGTGCAGCCGAGTCGTGCGCGGAAGTCCGACGGCGACGGATGATCGGGCGGCGACGGATGACTCGCGCTCGGTCCTATTCGACGATGCCGTCGAGGTAGTACCAGCGCCCGCCCTCACGGCGGAAGCGGCTCACCTCGTGCAGCCTGCCCCGTTCGTCGCCTTCGCGGTAGCGGGCCACGAACTCGACCGTGCCGTCGCTGTCGAACGGGCCGCCGCGTTCGGTCGCGAGGATCGTGAGCCCATTCCATTCGAGGCGGTCGTCGAGGTCGAGGGCGGCCGGCCGGGTGGTCGGATGCCACGTCGCGAGCAGGTAGTCGGCGGCGCCGACGGCGAACGCCGTGTAGCGCGATCGCATGAGTTGAGACGCCGTGGGGGCGGTCGCGCGCCCCGACACGAAAGATTCGCAGCAAGTTCCGAAACGATCGCCGCTGCGGCATGGGCAGGGGGCTTCCGAGGCCGGGAATCTCGCGGATGCGGCGGGGTCGGGCATCCTCCGAGTATCTCGTATTCGAGATACCCCGGTCATGGGTTCCACAGGTTGAACTGAGGATTCGTCCAGATTCGGGGGGCAGAGTGACCGCTCGTGCGCCCCGCTCGGAGGGTGCTTCCCCTGATCCCCCACTTCCGAGCATCGAAACACCTATGCAGAACCAGAACCGTACTTCCCCCAGCACCACGGTCGACTCGACCGCCTCGAACACCCCCGTCACCCGCCGTCGCCTCCGCGACCTCCGCCTCGGCCGCCGCCGCATCGTCGCCGCCGGCGCCGTCGCCGCCGTCGGACTCCTCGTCGGAACCGGCTTCACCATCCAGTCGTCCGTCGAGTCGCAGCAGCGCGTCGACGCGACCGCCGCCGTCACCGACGCGACCGGCCTTCACCACGACCAGCTCGACGCGTACACGACGATCGCGCAGGCTCGTGCCGAGCACACCGCGAAGGACACGATCGCCGCCGCGCAGGCCACGCTCGCCTCCGCGCAGGGCAAGGTCGACGCGACCGGCCTCCAAGCCTCGGTCGCCTCCCTCGGCGACTACGAGAAGCTCCCGCTCGACTCCCTCGTCGACCTGACGAAGGAGACCAAGGCGAAGACCGCCGAGACCGCGGCCGCCGCGGCCGAGTACGACCGCATTCAGCAGCAGAAGGCGCAGGAGGCCGCAGAGGCCCTCGCCCGGGCGAATAGCCCCGACGGCGCGAAGGCGTACGCCGCCGACCTCGCCGCGAGCCAGTACGGCTGGGGCGGCGACCAGTTCCAGTGCCTCGTGAACCTCTGGCAGAAGGAGTCGGGCTGGAACTACGCCGCTTACAACGCCTCGAGCGGTGCGACCGGCATCCCGCAGTCGCTGCCCGGCTCGAAGATGGCGACCGCCGGCGCCGACTGGCAGACGAGCGCCGCGACCCAGATCCGCTGGGGCCTCGACTACATCCAGCGCGCCTACGGCACGCCGTGCGGCGCGTGGGGCCACTCCCAGTCGATGAACTGGTACTGAACCCGGTCCGCTGACCGAGCCCGGCGCGCGTGAGCCCGGCCCCGTCCTCGGGGCCGGGCTCACGCGCGTTCGACGAGCGGGGTCATCGCCGAGAGTTCAGGACCGAGCCCGAGGTCGACGACCTCGATGCGGCCGGCGTAGTCGGCGCCCGGCTCGATGAGGAGCCCGGCCTTCGCAGCCCCGAACGTCACGGTCGTCGTCGCGCGCAGCACGGTCTCGTCGGGCACGCGCCCGTCGTCGGGGTGGATGCCGCTCGGCAGGTCGACCGCGACGACGCGCGGCCGCTGTTCGGGATCGATGCCCTCGATGAGTTCGCAGAGGAACGCGACCGCGGCACGCGCGCGTCCGCGGAGCGCGGGGTCGGCTGCCGTCCCCGTGCCGAGGATGCCGTCGACGATGATCACCGCGTCGTGCGCGGCCGACTCGAAGCCGTCGGGCAGGACCGCGGCCGGGGCATCCGCTCGATCCGAGGCATCCGTCTCGCTCGTCGGCGCGGTCTCGAGGAACGTCGCGCCCGCGAAGCGGGCGGCGGCGGATGCCTCGGGGTGCATGCGCGACCCCACAGGCGCGATCACGACCTCGATCCCGCCTTCGGCGAGTTCCGCGGCCGCGTAGAGCGCGTCGCCGCCGTTGTCGCCCGACCCGACGAGGAAGAGCACGGGACCGAACGCGCCTGCGCCGCTCGCGCCGGCTTCTGCTCCGATCTCCGCGAGCTCGCGGCGGAGCACGGCCGCGAGCGCTGCCGCTGCTCTGCGCATGAGCGGCTCGCCGGCGGCGAGATGGGGCGCCTCCGCCGCTCGCACCTGCGCAGCGGAGTACCCCGCGACCATCACGCCGCCCGGGGCTTCAGGAGGCTCGCGCGCTCGGGGTGGAGGTCGAACCACTCGGCGACGTACCAGCACGTGGGCACGATGCGCAGCGTCGTCGTCGCCTCGACGTCGTCGACGGCGAACGCCACGACCTCGCCCGCGAGACCGCGTCCGCGGAACGGCGGGTTCGTGAACGCGCGGCTGAACGCCACCGAGTCGCCCCGCACGTGATAGTCGAGGACGCTCGCGAGTTCGCCGCCGATGCGCAACACATACCGGTTGGCGTCGGGCTCGTGCGTGAACAGCTTCTCCACGCGTCCAGGGTACGCCCGCTCAGCGGCCGCGCAGCCGATCGAGGTCGCGGCGTTCGCGTTTCGTGGGCCGCCCGGCGCCGCGGTCGCGGACGGGCGCGAACGCCTGCTCGGTACGGGGCGGCGGCGGGGGAGTGAGGTCTTGGTACGCGTCGGCCGCGAGCGCCGCCGAGACGCGCTTGACGATCGTGCGTCGCACGACGAGCGTGCGGTCGAATCCGTCGATCCGCACGCGCACGACGTCGCCGGGCCGCACCGATTGCGCGGCCTTCGCGCTGTCGCCGTTGACGCGCACGTGCCCGGACCGACACGCGGCCGTCGCGGCCGAGCGCGTTTTGAACTGCCGCACCGCCCACAGCCAGGCGTCGACGCGGACCGGGGACTCGTCGCTCACCCGAGCAGCCTACGGCGCGAGGCGCGATGCCGGGGACCGGTCGCGCGCACGCCACGGGACGTCATGCGCCGCCGCCCATGCGCCATGCTGGAACCATGAACGGCGGCAAGAGCGGCGACGCCTGGGTCGAAGGCCCCGACGGGGCCAGGTACTGGGGTCTCTACGGCGCCGCCGGGCTGCTCGTCGTGAGCCCCGAGCGCGAGGTCCTCCTGCAGCACCGCGCGGCGTGGAGCCACTTCGGCGACACGTGGGGCGTGCCCGGCGGGGCCAGACACGAAGGCGAGACCGCGGTCGAGGCCGCTGTCCGCGAGGCCGGCGAAGAGGCGGGTGTGCCCGAAAGCGTGCTCGACGTGCGGTTCAGCTCGGTGCTCGACCTCGGCTACTGGACGTACACGACCGTCGTCGCCGATGCGAAGGAGCGGTTCGAGCCCGTCGTGAGCGACCCCGAGAGCATCGCGCTCCGCTGGGTGCCGTTCGAAGCCGTGGCCGCCCTCGACCTCCACCCGAGGTTCGCCGAGGCATGGCCGGCGCTCCGCGCCCGGCTCTGACCGTTCTGACCGTTCGACCGCTCTCGATGCTCAGACCGGCTCGGGGCTCGGCTCGCGCCGCTTCGCGAACCAGGGCACGAGCATCGACGTGCGCTTGCGGTACGCGTCGTAGTCCGCGTACTTGGCGCGGGTCAGGCTCTCGGTGAAGATCGTCGAGCCGATGAACAGTCCGCTGAGGGCGACCGCGCCCACGAGCGTCCAGTGCAGCCACACGCCCGTCGCGGTGACGGCGAAGCCGTAGAAGACCCACCACTGGGCCTGCTCGAAGAAGAAGTTCGGGTGCCGCGAGAACCGCCAGAGCCCCGTCTGCACGAAGCCCGGCTCGGGTACGCGGCCCGCTGCCCGCTCCGCGGCCTTCCACCGGTGGAACTCCCACTGCTGCTGGTCGGCGATCGTCTCGCCCGCGAGGAACGCGACGAAGACGGCGGCGAGCAGGATGTCCCAGCCGCCGAGCGGGCGCGACCCCTCGCTCGCCGTCCAGAGCGGGAGGCAGAACGCGAGGATGAGCGCGTTCTGGAAGCCCGCGATGAACAGCAGGTTGAAGACCTCGAAGGCGGGCCGAGGCATCCGCCCGCGAAGCACCGCCCAGCGATAGTCCTCGCCGGCCCCGGGACGATAGCCGCCCTTGCGCGCGAAATTGAACGTCAGGCGGATGCCCCAGAGCGTGACGAGCGCCGCCATGAGCACGAGACGCGGCTCGAGTCCGCCTCCGGCGGCGAGGATCCAGGCGTACGCGACGGGCGCGATCGACCAGATCCGATCGACCCATGAGTGCTCGTTCGTGACCACCGAGGTGATCCAGGTGGCGGCAGCGATGACGGCGCAGAGGATGAGACACGCGACGAGGGGGTTCACGGGTCGGATTCTACGGCGTCGATAGGATCGCACCGTGGGTGCCGACGAGCCGAAGGCCGTGAGCACGCGGATCTGGACGATCCCGAACGTGCTCTCGATGCTCCGCCTCGCGCTCGTGCCGGTGTTCCTGTGGCTCCTCGTCGAGGGCGACTACATCCCCGCGCTCGTCGTCCTCGTGACGGCGAGTCTGACCGACCTCCTCGACGGATTCCTCGCGCGCAGGCTCGGCCAGATCACGCGCCTCGGGCAATTGCTCGATCCCGCCGCGGACCGCCTCTACATCTTCGCCGCGCTCATCGGCCTCGCGGCGCGCGATCTCGTGCCGTGGTGGCTCGTCGCCGTCATCGTCCTGCGCGACGTCGTCCTGCTCGGCCTCGGAGTCGTCCTCGCCAACCACGGCTACGGGCCGCTCCCGGTGCATCAGCTCGGCAAGGTCGCCACGTTCGCGCTCTTCACCGGACTGCCCGTCATCATGCTCGGCTACGCGTTCCCCGCCGTCGAGATCGTGAGCCAACCGGCGGGCTGGGCGATCACGCTCTGGGGGGCGTTCCTCTATTGGTGGGCGGGGTTCATCTACGCGATCGAGACCGCTCGCGTCATCCGCATTCCGCGGGTGGCGCCCGACGCTGCATCCGATACGCTGGAGCAGGGAGGTTAGCCGTGGTGGATTCCGACGACACGCAGACCGGAGGCACGCTGGGGGGCGGCGAGTCCGTGCGCGCGCACGAACACGACGACACCACCATCGGGTTCAGCCGTGAGGCGGCCGCGCAGCTCAGCGCGCTCGACGCCGACGTCTCGGCCGAAGAGCTCGAGGCGATCGGCGCGTTGCCTTCCGGGTCGGCGCTGCTCATCGTCCGCCGCGGTCCGAATCTGGGTGCCCGATTCCTGCTCGACCAAGACGTCACGACCGTCGGGCGTCACCCCGACGCCGACATCTTCCTCGACGACGTCACGGTCTCCCGCAAACACGCCGAGTTCCTCCGCCATCGCACGGCGTTCGAGGTCAAAGACCTGAGCTCCTTGAACGGGACGTACTTCGACGGGGTGCGCATCGAGACCGCGCTCCTGTCCGACGGCGCCGAGGTGCAGATCGGCAAGTACCGGCTCACGTTCTACGCCTCTCGCCGCGACCTCGCCCAGGTGGCGGGCGGATAGTGGCTCGCGCCGCCGCCTCCCGGGTTCCGAGCGGCGCTGCGCCGCTTCTCGGCATCGGTCAAGTGCTCGCGCGTCTGCAGCCCGAGTTCCCCGACCTCACGCCCTCGAAGCTCCGATTCCTCGAAGAGCAAGGGCTCGTCGCGCCTGCGCGCACGCCCGCCGGGTACCGGAAGTTCGCCTCGGCCGATGTCGAGCGCATCGCGTTCGTGCTGTCGATGCAGCGCGACCACTACCTGCCGCTCAAGGTCATCCGGGCGCACCTCGCATCGATCGACGAGGGGCGCACACCCGCCCTGCCGACCGCGACGGCGGCGGCACCCGCGGCGCCGCGGCGGTTCCGGCGCGAAGACCTCGCCCGTGAGGCGGGGGCGTCGCCGACGCTCGTCGACGAGGCCGTGTCGGCCGGCATCCTGCCGCCCGCCGAGCTCTACGGCGAAGAGGCGCTCGACGTGATCGAGGCGATCGCGGCGCTCCGGTCGGTCGGCATCGAGCCGCGGCACCTCCGCACGGTGCGCGTCGCGGCGGAACGCGAAGCGGCCCTCGTCGAGCGGGCGATCGCGCCTTCTCGCCGCGGCGACCCGGCCGACAAGGCGCGCACCGTCGAGCGCGCACGCGAGCTCGGTCGTCATCTCGAGACGATCCACGCGACCGTCCTGCGGCAATCGATCGCGCGGCTCGGTCGATAGCGCGACACGCCGTGACGATCGGCCGGATGTGTTTGGCCGTCGCCGTCGCCGTCGGTAGCGTGGGGGATGTGCCGCCGAGTCCCGGCGGTCGAGTGAGGGGCGGATCGATGAGTGAGCTCGAGCGGAGTGCAGGGGCGCGTTACGACCTCGGCCTGCTCTTCACCGACGGTCTTCCCGAGCATGACGAAGGCACCGGCTACCGGGGTGCCGTCGCGGCCCGCGCAGCGGGCATCAGCTACCGCCAACTCGACTACTGGGCCCGTACCGAGCTCGTCGAGCCGACCGTCCAGTCGGCTCAGGGGTCGGGTTCGCAGCGCCTGTACGGCTTCCGCGACATCCTCGTGCTGAAGCTCGTCAAGCGGCTGCTCGACACGGGCATCTCTCTGCAGCAGATCCGCACGGCCGTCCAGCAACTCCGCGAGGCGGGCGTGCAAGACCTCGCGCAGACCACGCTCATGAGCGACGGCGCGAGCGTCTACCTGTGCACGTCCGACGACGAGGTCATCGACCTCGTGAACCGCGGCCAGGGCGTCTTCGGCATCGCGGTCGGCAAGGTGCTGCGCGAGGTCGAGTCGACGCTCGTCGAGCTCGACACGCAGGCCGTCGACCCGATCGACGAGCTCGCGGCGCGCCGCACCTCGAAGACGCGCCGCATTTCCTGACGAACGCAGAACGCGCGTGAACACGGCTCGCGCCGTGTCGGCATGCGCTGACACCGTGAGGTCGCCGATGGCTGCCGAGGGCGGCGGTGCGCACCCGGCCGCAGGAGCCGGCCGACGAGGCATCCCATGATTCAGGATGCCTCGGCGCCCGTCACACCGCGGGTGACTCGACCTCGAGCGCGCCCGACAGGGGCTCGCCCGCGTACTCGCCGATGCGCGCGGTGCGCAGCACGCGCTCGAGGAGCTGGTCGAAGTTCGCCGACATCTCTTCGGCACTCTCGCCGGGCCACATGTGGAGCGGCTTCGCGGCGCCCTGCGCCTGCTGGAGCGACGTGCGCTCGGGGAGCTGGGGGAGAGCACGAGCGGCCCGAACATGTCGCGGAGCTCTTTGATGCGGAACTGGTGCTCGAGCGACTGCACGCGGGCGCGGTTCACGATGATGCCGAGCGGCTGGAGGCGCGGGGAGAGGCCGCGTCGGATCTCCTCGATCGCGCGGAGCGCGCGGTCGGCTGCGGCGACCGAGAACAGGCCGGGCTCGGTGACGACGGCGACGCGGTCGCTCGCGGCCCACGCGGTGCGCGTGAGGGCGTTGAGCGAGGGCGCGCAGTCGATGAGCACGAGCTCGTAGTCGTTCTCGACGTTGGCGAGCGCTTCTTCGAGCTTCCAGATGTCGCGGATCGAGGGGTGCGGGCCGTCGAAGTTGATCGCGGCGGGGCTGCCGATCATGACGTCGATCGTCGAGCCGGGGTTGGACTTCGCCCACCCGCTCGGGGCGATCGCCGAGCGCACGATCTTCTCTTTGGGGGACGCGAGGACGTCGGCCACGTTCAAGTGGCCGGCGACGTGGATGTCCATTCCCGTCGACACATCGGACTGCGGGTCGAGGTCGACGACGAGGGTTCGGACGCCGCGGGCGAAGGCCGCCGACGCCAATCCGAGGGTCACCGTGGTCTTGCCGACGCCGCCTTTCAGGGAGCTGACGGAGAGAACGTGCACGAACAGATACGTTACCTTTAGACCTCCGGCGATACCTAAATGTTCGCTGTGCGGAAACCCCGATTCGGAAAGGCCCGAATGTTCTCGAAGATCCTGGTTGCCAACCGCGGTGAAATCGCGATCCGCGCATTCCGCGCAGCGGTCGAAGTCGGGGCGAAGACCGTCGCGGTCTACCCCTTCGAAGACCGCAATTCGCTGCACCGGTTGAAGGCCGACGAGGCCTACCAGATCGGCGAGCCGGGACATCCGGTGCGCGCCTACCTCGACGTCTCCGAGATCATCCGAGTCGCGCAGGAGTCGGGCGCCGACGCGATCTACCCGGGCTACGGCTTCCTCTCCGAGAACCCCGAGCTCGCGCAGGCCGCCGCCGAAGCGGGCATCGCCTTCATCGGCCCGCCCAAGCAGGTGCTCGAGATGGCGGGCAACAAGGTCACGGCGAAGGAGCACGCGATCGCCGCGGGCGTCCCCGTGCTGAAGTCGACGCCGCCGTCGCGCGACATCGAGGCGCTCGTCGCGCAAGCCGACGAGATCGGCTTCCCGATCTTCGCGAAGGCCGTCGCGGGCGGCGGCGGTCGCGGCATGCGCCGCGTCAACACGCGCGACGACCTGCGTCCCGCGCTCGAAGAGGCGATGCGCGAGGCCGACAGCGCGTTCGGCGACCCGACGATGTTCCTCGAGCAGGCGGTGCTCCGGCCGCGTCACATCGAGGTGCAGATCCTCGCCGACGCGACGGGCGACACGGTGCACCTCTTCGAGCGCGACTGCTCGGTGCAGCGGCGCCATCAGAAGGTCATCGAGATCGCGCCGGCGCCGAACCTGTCCGACGACGTCCGTCAGTCGCTCTACCGCGACGCGATCGCATTCGCCCGCTCGATCGGCTACGTCAACGCGGGCACGGTCGAGTTCCTGCTCGACACCGCGGGCGAGCGCGCCGGCGAGCACGTGTTCATCGAGATGAACCCCCGCATCCAGGTCGAGCACACCGTGACCGAAGAGGTCACCGACGTCGACCTCGTCGTCGCGCAGATGCGCATCGCGGCGGGCGAGACGCTCGCCGAACTCGGCCTCCAGCAAGGCGATATCCGACTCCGCGGCGCCGCGCTCCAGTGCCGCATCACGACGGAAGACCCGACGGCCGGATTCCGTCCCGACACGGGCAAGATCACGACGTACCGCTCACCGGGCGGCGCGGGCATCCGTCTCGACGGCGGCACGGTCAACCCGGGTGCGCAGATCAGCCCGCACTTCGACTCGATGCTTGCGAAGCTCACGTGCCGTGGCCGCGACTACCCGGCGGCCGTCGCGCGCGCGAAGCGCGCCCTCGCCGAGTTCCGCATCCGCGGCGTCTCGACGAACATCCCGTTCCTCCAGGCCGTGCTCGACGACGCTGCGTTCGTCGCGGGCGACCTCTCGACGTCGTTCATCGACGAGCGCCCGCAGCTCCTGCGCGGCCGCGTTTCGAAAGACCGCGGCACCAAGATCCTCAACTGGCTCGCGGATGTCACGGTGAACCAGCCGAACGGACCCGCTCCGACGACCGTCCATCCGGTCGAGAAGCTGCCCGCGATCGACCTGTCGGCGCCCGCGCCGGCGGGTTCGCGCCAGCGCCTGCTCGAGCTCGGTCCGGTCGGGTTCGCCGCCGCGCTCCGCGCGCAGACGCCGCTCGCGGTCACCGAGACGACCTTCCGCGACGCGCATCAGTCGCTCCTCGCGACGCGCGTGCGCACACGCGACCTCGTCGCGGTCGCGCCGTACGTCGCGCGGCTCACGCCCGACCTGCTGTCGGTCGAGGCGTGGGGCGGCGCGACGTACGACGTCGCCCTCCGCTTCCTCGGCGAAGACCCGTGGGAGCGGCTCGCCACGCTCCGCGAGGCGCTGCCGAACATCAACATCCAGATGCTCCTGCGCGGGCGCAACACGGTGGGGTACACCCCGTACCCGACCGAGGTCGCCGACGCGTTCGTGCGCGAGGCATCCGACACTGGCGTCGACATCTTCCGCATCTTCGACGCGCTCAACGACGTCGACCAGATGCGCCCGGCTATCGACTCGGTCCTCGAGACGGGTCGCTCGATCGCCGAGGTCGCGCTCTGCTACACGGGCGACCTGCTCGACCCCGCCGAAGGCCTTTACACCCTCGACTACTACCTGCGGCTCGCCGACGAGATCGTCGCCGCGGGCGCGCACATCCTCGCCATCAAAGACATGGCGGGTCTCCTGCGCCCGGCTGCGGCCGCGAAGCTCGTCGCCGCGCTCCGCGAGCGCTTCGACCTGCCCGTCCACCTCCACACGCACGACACCGCGGGCGGCCAGCTTGCGACCCTCCTCGCCGCGAGCGCCGCAGGCGTCGACGCCGTCGACGTCGCGAGCGCGCCGATGGCCGGCACGACGAGTCAGCCGTCGGCCTCCGCACTCGTCGCAGCCCTCGCACACACCGAGCGCGACACGGGCCTCTCGCTCGCGGCGGTCTCAGACCTCGAACCGTATTGGGAGGCCGTGCGCCGCCTGTACAAGCCGTTCGAGTCGGGTTTGCCGGGCCCGACGGGCCGGGTGTACCACCACGAGATCCCGGGCGGCCAGCTCTCGAACCTGCGTCAGCAGGCGATCGCGCTCGGGCTTGCCGACGACTTCGAACTCATCGAAGACCTCTACGCCGCCGCCGACCGCATCCTGGGGCGCATCCCCAAGGTGACGCCGTCGTCGAAGGTCGTCGGCGACCTCGCGCTGCACCTCGCCGCGGTGAAGGCAGACCCGGCCGACTTCGAGGCCCACCCCGAGAAGTACGACATCCCCGACTCGGTCGTGGGCTTCATGGCGGGCGAACTGGGCGACCTCCCCGGCGGATGGCCCGAGCCGTTCCGCTCGAAGGTGCTCGCGGGCAAAGACATCCGCATCGGCACCGCCGAACTCACCGCTGCCGAGCGCGACGCGCTCGAGGCCGACAGCGCCACGCGACGAGCGACGCTCAACCATCTGCTCTTCCCGGCGCCGACGCGGCACTTCGAGCAGATTCGCGAGCTGTTCGGCGACCTGTCGGTCGTCGACACCGCCGACTACCTGTACGGCCTCCGTCAGGGCGCCGAGCACGCGGTCGAGATCGACAAGGGCGTGCGGCTCTACGCCGGTCTCGAGGCCATCGGCGAAGCCGACGACAAGGGCATGCGCACCGTCATGACGATCTTGAACGGCCAGCTTCGGCCGGTGTTCGTGCGGGATCGTTCGATCACGGTCGAGACGCGCGCAGCCGAGAAGGCGGATGCCTCGCAGCCGGGCCAGATCGCGGCGCCCTTCTCGGGCGTGGTGACCCTTCAGGTCGAAGCGGGCGCCGAAGTCGCGGCCGGTCAGTCCGTCGCGTCGATCGAGGCGATGAAGATGGAGGCCGCGATCACGACCCCCGTCGCGGGCGTCATCGAGCGCGTCGCGATCCCGAAGACGCAGCAGGTCGAGGCCGGAGACCTCCTCGTGGTGGTGCGTCCGCGCTAGGCTTGGCCCCGGGGATTGGCACTGACGAGAGGGGTCTCGGTGGCTGAAGATCAGAGTTCCGGAGAGAGCGGCGAGCGAGCGGTCGGTCGCCGAAGCACCGGAGTCGACCGCGGCGAGCTTCCACCGCAAGGTGGGGCGCACTCCGCGGGCAGCCTTCCCGAAAGCCTGAACATCCGCGTCGACCTGCCGCCGAGGCCGTTCCACGAGGCGCCAGCCGACGAAGCGGCCGTCGCGATCGACGACGTGTCGATCAACCCCGGCGCGGTCGTCGAGGGTGCGCCGACGACGCACTCGATCGACGTCATCGCGACCGGCGGCAGCTACCGCGGTGCGGTGCGTCGCGACGACTCGCCCTACGGCGCGCTCCTCGCCTCCGACGCGACCCGGCGCACGAACACGGGGCCGACCGATGTCGCGAGCGTCGCCGTCGCCGTCGCCGAAGCGACCGACGCCGAGACATCCGTCTCAGAAGTCCCCGAACCGAGCGAGTCGCTCACCGCCGACCGGCTCATCGACGTCACACGAGCGACCAGGCCGGCGCCGCAGGGCGGCTTCAACCGATTCCTGTACGAGGCCACCTTCCACGTCGTGAACCGCGGCGACTCGCCGAAGGTGCTCGCGCACCGCGCCATGAACGAGCGCATCGGCAAGCGGTTCGAGGGCGGGGCCCGATTCGTGCCCGTGCTCACGCGCAAGGGCGGCGTCGGCAAGACGACCATCACGACGCTCCTCGGGATGGCCCTCGCCGACGCGCGCGACGACCGCATCATCGCGATCGACGCGAACCCCGACCGCGGCACGCTCGCCGAACGCATCGATCGGCAGACGCGCGAGACCGTGCGCGACGTCGCCCACAAGGCGTCGTCCATCGGCGGCTACACCGACTTCTCGACCTACGTCTCGCGCGATGAGACCCGACTCGACATCCTCGCCTCCGACACCGACCCGAACCTCTCCGAGGCGTTCGGCGACGACGACTACAACATCGTCGCGGGTCTCGCGGCTCGGTACTACTCGATCGTCCTCACCGATTGCGGCACGGGCATCGTGCATTCGGTCATGCGCGCGACGCTCCAGCGGGCCGACTCGATCGTCGTCGTGTCGGGCGGCAGCGTCGATGAGGCTCGCCTCGCCTCTGAAACGCTCACCTGGCTCGAAGCCAACGGGTACGGCGAACTCGTCCGCAATGCCGTCGTCGCCATCAACCTCGCGACGCAGGGTACGCACCTCGTGAAGGTCGACGAGATCGAAGCGCACTTCGCGTCGCGCGTGCGAGAGATCGTGCGGATTCCGTACGACCCGCAGCTCGCGGCGGGTTCGGTCGTGCATTGGGCTACGCTTCGTGAGGTGACCCGCGATGCGGCCCGCGACCTCGCGGCCCTCGTGGTCGAAGGCCTGCCCGCCGAACGCGGGCACTGAACTCGGAGCATCCTTGCCGGAACGACCCATCCGCCTCTTCGGCGATCCAGTCCTCAAAACCGTGTCCGCCCCGTCGGGGAGATCGACGACGGCGTCCGCGCGCTCGTCGAAGACCTCGTCGAGAGCGTCAAACTGCCCGGACGCGCCGGCGTCGCCGCGCCGCAGATCGGCGTCAACCTCCGCGCGTTCAGCTACAACGTCGACGGTGAGATCGGGTACATCCTGAATCCCGAGATCGTCGAGTTGAGCGGCGAGGTGACGAAGATCGACGAGGGATGCCTCTCGGTGCCGGGTCTCTGGCACAAGACACCGCGGTACGCGTTCGCGCGCGTGCGCGGAATCGACCTCGACGGCAACGAAATCGAACTCTCGGGCACCGGGCTCATGGCGCAGGCGCTGCAACACGAGGTCGACCACCTCGAAGGGCTCGTCTACCTCGACCGGCTCGAGACGGACGACCGACGGGTCGCGATGCGCCAAGTGCGCGAGTCCGACTGGTTCTGACGCCGACTCCTCGGCGACGACGCGAAAGGGGCCCGCGGCTGATGCCGCGGGCCCCTTCGTCATTCGCGCTCGCGCGCCCCGATCAGTGGACGATCGAGTGCCCCTCGGTCGCGGGAGCGCCCGAGTACATCTCCTCGATGTGGCTCGAGAAGTCTTCGAGGATCACGTTGCGCTTGATGCTGAGCTTCGGCGTGAGGTGGCCGCTCGCTTCGGTCAGTTCGAGCGGGAGGATCGTGAACTTGCGGATCGACTCGGCGCGCGAGACGTGCTCGTTCGCGGCGTCGATCGCACGCTGCACCTCGGCGAGCACGGCGGGGTGCTTCGCGGCCTCTTCGAGCGCGAGGCCGGCGTCTTCGCCGTTGTTGTTGAGCCAAACCGGAAGCATCTCGGTGTCGAGCGTGACGAGCGCCGAGATGAACGGCTTCTTGTCGCCCACGACGACGACCTGGCCGACGAGCGGGTTCGCCCGGATGGGGTCTTCGAGCGCGGCAGGAGCGACGTTCTTGCCGCCCGCCGTGACGATGATCTCCTTCTTGCGGCCCGTGATCGTGAGGAAGCCGTCTTCATCGAACGAGCCGAGGTCGCCCGTCTTGAACCAGCCGTCTTCGAACGCCGCGGCGGTCGCCTCGGGGTTCTTCCAGTACTCCTTGAAGACGTCGATGCCCTTGACCTGGATCTCGCCGTCTTCGGCGAGGCGGATCGAGACGCCGGGAAGCGCGGGGCCGACGGTGCCGATCTTCGACTTCTTCGGGAGGTTCACGGTCGCGGGGGCCGTCGTCTCGGTGAGACCGTAGCCCTCGAGGATCGCGATGCCGAGCGCGTGGTAGAAGTGTCCGAGACGGGTGCCGAGCGGCGCCGAGCCCGAGACCGCATACTTGACCTTGCCGCCCATCGCCTCACGGAGCTTCTTGAACACGAGGGCGTCGAACAGGCGGAACTTGAGCTTGAGCCCGAGCGGGACGTGTCCGCTCTCGAGGGCCTGCGAGTACTCGACGGCCGTGTCGGCCGCCTTGCGGAAGATCTTGCCCTTGCCGCCGGCCTCGGCCTTCTGCTCGGACACGTTGTAGACCTTCTCGAACACGCGGGGAACCGCGAGGAGGAAGGTCGGCTTGAAGCTCGCCATCGACGGCAGCAGGAACTTCGTATCGGCCTGGTGGCCGACGCGCACGCCGCCCGACACGCACAGCACCGAGATGTAGCGGGCGAACACATGCGCGGTCGTGATGAAGAGGAGCGTCGATGCGCCGTCGACGTCGGCGACGACCTCGTCGAGGGCGATCTGCGAGTTGCGCGCGAGTTCGACGAAGTTCGAGTGCGTGAGGACGCAGCCCTTGGGCTTGCCGGTCGAACCGGACGTGTAGATGAGCGTCGCGATGTCGTCGGCGTCGGCGAGGTTGCGACGGCGCTCGATCTCTTCGTCGGGGACGTCGACGCCGCCGGCGACGAGCTTGTCGAGATCGCCGAGGTCGATCTGCCAGGTGTTGCGGATGAGGGGGAGGTCGGGGTGGACCTCGTCGAAACGCGCGAAGTGGTCGGCGGTCTCGAGGATCGCGGCGATGGCGCCCGAGTCTGCGAGGTTCCAGCGCACCTGCGCGGGGGAGCTCGTCTCGTATACCGGCACGAGCACGGCGCCCGCGAACCACGTGGCGAAGTCGATGAGCGTCCACTCGTAGCGCGTCTTGCACATGAGGCCGATCTTGTCGCCGGGCTCGATGCCGGCCGCGACGAGGCCCTTCGCGAGCGCGATGACCTGGTCGTAGAACTCGCGGGTCGTCACCGGCGACCAGCCGCCGTCGGCGGTCGGGAGGGAGAAGAGCACGGAGTCGGGCGTCGCCTTCAGGCGATCGACGAGCAGATCGGTCGTGTTCGCCGTCGGGTCGGCGGCGACGAGCGCAGGGGTTGAGAATTCGATCACGGTAGCTCCTTCGGCACCGGGTGGGTCGTGCGGGGATTCGGGCCCGCGCCGACCTCGGCATTGGGTTGACTACACTCTAGTTCGTCGTTCCGCACGCGCGATTCGCCGCCGATATATCGGTTCGATACCACTCGAAGCACACCCCGGCACACTCGGAAGGCGGTCATCGTGGCGAACGCGATCGGCATCGACATCGGCGGGACGAAGATCGCGGGCGCGGTCGTCGACGATCTCGGCGTCATCGTCCGAAGCGAGCGCGTCCCGACGCCGAAAGATCCGCTCGAGCTCGAAGACGCCGTCGTGGCGATGATCGGCTCGTTCCGCGCTGCCGAGGCCGCGGGCGCGACGCTGGCGGTCGGCGTGGCGGCAGCCGGGTTCATCGACGCCGCCCAGTCGACCGTCTATTACGCGCCGAACATCGCGTGGCGCAACGAGCCGTTCCGGGAGAAGCTCGAGGCCCGCACGGGCGGGACGGTCGTCGTCGACAACGACGCGAACGCCGCCGGGTGGGCCGAGTTCCGCTTCGGCGCCGGACGCCTCGTGAGCGACATGGTCATGCTCACGATCGGCACGGGGGTCGGGGGCGCGATCGTCTCGGGCGATCGTCTGTTCCGCGGCGGGTTCGGGGCGGGCGCCGAACTCGGCCACCTCCGGGTCGTCCCCGGCGGCATCGCATGCGGCTGTGGGCAGCACGGATGCATCGAGCAGTACGGTTCGGGTCGCGCACTCCTGCGCATGGCGAACGAGATCGCCGATGCCGGCGGGATCGGACAGACCCTCGCGCGCGTCCGCAAGGAGCGCGGGCGACTGCACGGCAGCGACGTCGGTGCGCTCATCCAGGACGGCGACCCGGGAGCGCTCGCGGCGCTCCGGCAACTCGGGCACTGGCTCGGCGAGGCCTCCGCGAGTCTCGCCGCCGTGCTCGACCCTCAGCGGTTCGTCTTCGGCGGCGGTGTCGCGTCGGCCGGCGAGCTCCTCCTCGAGCCGATCCGCGAATCGTTCTTCGATCATCTGCCGGCGCGCGGCTTCCACCCCGAGCCCGATTTCGTCATCGCCGAACTCGTGAACGACGCGGGCGTCGTCGGCGCCGCCGACCTCGCACGGGTGTGGGTGGCCGAGCACTCCTGACCGCGCGTGCAGGGTAGGCTGGTGCGGTTCGATCGGGAGGAGCCCGGGTGTTCTACTGGGTGATGAAGCACATCGTCGTCGGCCCGTTGCTGCTTTCGATCTTCCGGCCGTGGATCGTCGGACTCGACCGCATCCCGAAAGACGGCCCGGTGATCCTGGCCTCGAACCATCTCTCGTTCATCGATTCGATCTTCCTGCCGCTCGTCGTCGATCGTCAGGTCGTCTTCCTCGCGAAGAGCGAGTACTTCACGGGCAAGGGGCTCAAGGGCTGGGCGACGCGCCGGTTCTTCCAGGCGGCGGGCCAGCTGCCGATCGACCGTTCGGGCGGCAAAGCTTCCGAGGCCTCCCTGAACACGGGTCTCCGCGTGCTCGGCGAGGGGCGGATCCTCGGCATCTATCCCGAGGGCACACGCAGCCCCGACGGTCACCTCTATCGGGGTCGCACTGGGGTCGCCCGCATGGTGCTCGAGTCGGGGGCGCCGGTCATCCCCGTCGCGATGATCGGGACCGAGGCGGTCATGCCGATCGGCACGAGGCTGCCGAAGATCCGCCGGATCGGCATCGTCATCGGCGAGCCGCTCGACTTCAGCCGGTTCGAAGGCCTCGAGGGGGATCGGTTCGTGCTCCGCAGCGTGACCGATGAACTCGTCCACGAATTGCGTCTCCTCAGCAACCAGACCTACGTCGACGTGTACGCGAGCTCGGTCAAAGAGCAGCGCGCGGCCCAGTCCGCCTGACTCCGGTAGGCTCGTTCGAGCGGTCGACGCCGACGCGTCGTCGCATCCTCCCCTCAATCCGCGCCGCGCGCGCCGAACATCCAGGACGCACCAGTGACCCAGCTCGTCGAGCCCATCGTCAACGCCGATCCCTCCGTGATCGCGGGCCTCGACTATTGGCGCACGCTTCCGATCAAGCAGCAGCCGCAGTGGCCCGACGCCGAGGCGGCACGCGCAGCCTCCGCAGAACTCGCGACGATGCCGCCGCTCGTCTTCGCGGGCGAGGTCGACATGCTGCGCGACCGCCTTGCGGCGGCCGCGCGCGGTGAGGCGTTCCTCCTGCAGGGCGGCGACTGCGCCGAGACGTTCGCCGGTGCGACGGCAGACCAGATCCGCAACCGCGTGAAGACCGTGCTGCAGATGGCCGTCGTGCTGACCTACGGCGCGTCGATGCCTGTCGTGAAGATGGGCCGGATGGCGGGCCAGTTCGCGAAGCCCCGGTCGAGCGACACCGAGACGCGCGGCGACGTGACGCTGCCGGCGTACCGCGGCGACATCGTGAACGGCTACGACTTCACCGAGCAGACTCGCGCGGCCGACCCTCGTCGTCTCGTGCAGGGGTACCACACGGCGGCCTCGACGCTGAACCTCATCCGCGCCTTCACGCAGGGCGGCTTCGCCGACCTCCGTCAGGTGCACCAGTGGAACAAGGGCTTCGCCGCCAACCCCGCGAACCAGCGCTACGAGAAGCTCGCCCGCGAGATCGACCGGGCCGTGCGCTTCATGGACGCCTGCGGGGCGAACTTCGATGAGCTCAAGCGCACCGAGTTCTACACGGGTCACGAGGGTCTGCTCATGGACTACGAGCGGCCGATGACGCGCATCGACTCGCGCACGGGCACGCCGTACAACACGTCGGCGCACTTCCTCTGGATCGGCGAGCGCACGCGCGAACTCGACGGCGCGCACGTCGACTTCCTCTCGCGGGTCCGCAACCCCATCGGCGTGAAGCTCGGCCCCACGACGACACCCGAGGTCATGCTCGAACTCGTCGAGAAGCTCGACCCGCACCGCGAACCGGGCCGCCTCACGTTCATCACGCGCATGGGCACGGGCAAGATCCGCGACGCACTGCCCCCGCTGCTCGAGGCGATCAAGGCGAGCGACGCCAACCCGCTGTGGGTCACCGACCCCATGCACGGCAACGGCATCACGACGCCCACCGGCTACAAGACGCGTCGCTTCGACGACGTCGTCGACGAGGTCAAGGGCTTCTTCGAAGCGCACCGCGACGCGGGCACGCACCCGGGCGGCATCCACGTCGAGCTCACGGGCGACGACGTCACCGAGTGCCTCGGCGGATCCGAGCACATCGACGAGGCGACCCTTGCGACGCGCTACGAGTCGCTGTGCGACCCGCGCCTCAACCACATGCAGTCGCTCGAGCTCGCGTTCCTCGTCGCAGAGGAGCTCGCGGCGCGCTGAGTCGCCGCGCGCGTACGAACGAGAGCGGCGCGAGGCATCCATGACGGATGTCTCGCGCCGCTCTCGTTTCCGGCGCACGCCCGCGGCGGAGGCCGGATGCCTCGTGCCCGCCCCGCTCGCGCGTCAGAGCGTGAGCGTGCCGACGAGTCGCACTTCGCTGCCGCGCAACGCTTGGGTGGCGCCTGCGGGCTCTTGCGAGGTGACGGTGACGAAGCCGATGAACGGCGCCGGGAAGCTGTGGGAGACCTTGAATCCGGCAGCCTCGAGCGTCTCGATGGCGTCGCCGAGCTTCATGTCGACGACGTTCGGAACGTCGACGAGGTCTTGCCCCTTCGAGAAGACGACGTCGATCGAGTCGCCGGGGCGCACAGGGTCGGTCGTCGGCGTGGCACTCAGGACGTGGTCGGCGGCGACCGCGCCGGAGTTGTCGAACTGGGCATCGAGTTCGTGGAGCTTCAGGTGGACCGCTTCGACGGCGGCGGTGGCATCGGTCCGTGAGAGGCCGGCGAGATCGGGAACCGGCCCGGCGGACACCACGAGCGAGAGCGGGGAATCCTCGGCGAGCTGTGCGGGCGCAGGGGCGCCGTCGGCGCCGAGCACGGCGATGACCGATCCGGCGGCGATGCTCGCCGAGAACTGCACGTCGCTCTCGTCGGCGACCGCGAAGTCGGCGAGGTTGTCGCGTGCGGCGTCTTCCGGAGTGCCGACGACCTGCGGGAGGTCGAGGATGCGTGGACCGAGCGAGACCAGCAGCCGGACGTCGGCCCCGCGGCGCGCGAGCGACCCGGACTCGGGGTCGGTGCCGACGACCTGGCCGGCGGGGACCTCGAGGTCGTTGACCTCGTCGGGCACGACGACGAAACCCGCGTCTTCGAGCACGTCGGTCGCGACGTCGGGCACGAGCATACGGGTGTCGGGCACGGCGACCATCGCGCCGGGGCCTGCGCCGAAGTACCATCCGGCGCCCCCGCGACGCCCGCGAGGAGCAGCACGAGGGCGAACAGCCAGTAACCGCGTCGCTTCCGGCGGGCGGCGCTCGAGGTGAGGGCGGCTGCGTCCTCACCGGGCTCGGAGTCGTCTGCGAGCGCGGTCGCGACGGGTGCCACGGCGATGCCTGCGGACGGCGCTGTGAGCGGGTCGAGCACGGTCGTCGCCGCGGTCGGCGGAAACGCGGTCTCGCCGAGGACGAGCGTCGCCTGGGTCGGGGCGGCGTTCCGATCGCCGCGCACCGCGGGCTCGATCTCGCGCAGGCGTTCGAGCATCGCGCGGGCGTCTGCGGGACGCTCGTCGGGGTCGCGGGCCGTCGCCCACAGCACGAGCTCGTCGAGCTCGGCGGGAACCTGCGGATTCTTGGAGCTCGGCGTCGGCACGCTGTCGTTCGCGTGCTGGTACGCGATCTGCATGGGGGCTTCGCCGACGTACGGCTGTTCGCCCGCGAGCATCTCGTACATCATGATGCCGACGGCGTAGATGTCGCTGCGGGCGTCGGCGACGCCGCGAGTGACGAGTTCGGGGGAGAGGTAGGCGATCGTGCCGAGGAGCGCCTGCCCGGTCGCGGTGTTCGCGCTCGCGGCGCGCGCGAGCCCGAAGTCGCCGAGCTTGATGCGCCCGTCGTCGGCGAGGAGCACGTTCTCGGGCTTGAGGTCGCGGTGCACGATGCCGGCCTTGTGCGCGGCTGCGAGACCCGCGAGCACGGCGTCCATGATGTCGACGGTCTGCTCGGGCGTGAGCTTCTTGTAGTCCTTCAGGAGGTCGCGGAGCGTGATGCCCGGCAAGTACTCCATGACGAGGTAGGCCATGTCGGCGTCTTGGCCCTGGTCGAAGACGTTGACGACATTCGGGTGCGCGAGCCGTGCGGCGCTGCGAGCCTCTTGCACGAAGCGCGTCTTGAAGGTGTTGTCGTCGGCGAGGTGGCCGTGCATGATCTTGATCGCGACGCGGCGTTCGAGCCGGAGATCGGTCGCGAGGTACACGGTCGCCATGCCGCCCCTGGCGATGCGCGAGCGCACCTGATACCGCCCGTCGATGAGACGGCCGATCATGGGGTCGGGCGGCGGTGTGGTCACCGTATGAGTGTACGAAGCAAGGCATGCCCGCCCTGGATAGACACCGAGCGTGTGGAGAATCGCAACGGCTTCGTGATGGTCGGATGACTCGGGTCATCCGAATTCCGCGAGCCACTCCCTCGCCTGGCGCTCCCACTTCGCGTAGTAGTCGGGGTGGGCGCTGATCTGGACCGACTGGGCCGCCTCGGTGACGCTCAGCGACTCCCAGCCCGGATAGTCGAGGAGCCCGCGCGTGTGCTCGTTGGGGTTCGCGGCGCCGCCGTAGAAGGCGGTCGCCGCGCGCACGGGGTCGAGGACTTCGTCGACCGTGCCCCAGCCTTGACTCGGGCGCTGTTGGAACACGCCGAGAGAGTCAGCGTCGCCGGAGTGGGCGTTCACGAGGCCCGATTCCTGGGCTGCGGCCGCGAGGGCCACGACGATGCCCTGGTCGGGGACGCCGAGCGAGCGTCCGACGTCGATGATGATGTGGAGGTTCGCGAGGCGCTCGTCGGTGAGGGGCAGCGAGACGGATGCCACGGGCTCGACCGGTGCCGGGGCCGGGGCGGCGTCGGGCGCGGGCAGCGGCACGGGTGCCGGTGCGGCGGACGGCGCCGCCGTCGGCAGCACGATCGACTGGCCGGGGAAGATGAGGCTGTCGCGGCTGAGGCCGTTCGCGCTCAGGAGGTCGTCGAGCCCGATGCCGTTCCGCTCGGCGATGCTCCACATGGTGTCGCCCCCGACCACGATGTGACGGGCGATCTCGGGCTCCACGGGCGGCGCAGCCGCCTCGTGCGGCACGGTCGGGGTCGAGAGGGCCAGCACCTGCCCGGGGAAGATGAGCGTCGACCAGCCGAGGCCGTTGAGTGCGAGCACCTCCGCGGTCGCGAGGCCGAACCGTTCGGCGATGCCGCTCACGGTGTCGCCCGCGACGACGGTGTACTCGCCCGGCACGACCGCAGCGGGCGCGGCCGCGCGCACCGCTCCCCGCTTCGCTGCAGGAAGGGCGCCCTTGGGCTTCGGCGCACGGTCGGCTCCTCGTGCGGCGGCGTCGGCGGGCTGGACGATGCCGAGCGTCACGGCGACGGTGCTCGCGATCGCGACGGGCACGGCGAGCACCCGTCGCAGCCCGCTTCGTCGCGCCGGCCGTCCGACCGTCTCTTCGTGCATCGTTCCCCCGATCGCCGCACTCGATCGGGGCCACCGTGACATACCGTCGTGGTCGAGTCAACGACCTCCGCGCGAGTCATCCGACACCGTTCGATGGCGATATCGCGGATGTCTCGGCAGGCCGGGTTCCGATCCGCGCGCGGATCGTGGCACTCTTGAGAGGTGACCGACGCCGCGCCGTTCTCCTGGCTGACCGTTCCCGACCTCGTCGACCTCACCGGGCAGACGCCCGGTCGCATCCGCAAGCTGATCGACGAGCGCTACCTCCTCGCCGCGCGCATCGACGGCGTGCTCAAGGTGCCGTCGGTGTTCCTCCGCGACGACGCACCGCTGCCCGAGCTGCACGGCACGGCAGTCCTTCTCCACGACGTGGGCTTCGACGATGCCGAGGCGCTCGACTGGCTCATCAGCGAAGAGGAGAGCCTCGGGACGACGCCCATCGCCGCGCTCCTCGCGGGCCGCAAGGCCGAGGTGCGGCGGGTGGCGCAGGCGCTCCTCTAGCAAGCGCGCGCTCAGGTGAGCGCGTACGCTCAGCTCGTCCGCTTGGCGACCGCCGTCGCGAGCGTGCCGAGTTCGGCCTTCGCGCCGCCGTCGATCGGGGCGTCCGCGAGGGCGCCCTGCGCGCGCGCGACCTGGTCGGCGATGAGGCGTTCGACCTCGTCGACGGCGCCGCAGCCCTCGATCGTGCGCTGGAGCATCCCGATCTGGGTGGGCTCGAGCATCGGGTCGCCGAGGAGTTCGTCGAGGAGCTGCCGCTGGCCGGCCGAGAGCCGCTCGCGCGCGATCGCGATGAGCATCGTTCGCTTGCCCTCGCGCAGGTCGTCGCCCGCGGGCTTGCCGGTCACCTGAGGATCGCCGAAGACGCCGAGGAGGTCGTCGCGCAGTTGGTAGGCGACGCCGAGCGGCAGCCCGTACTCGCGCAGCGACTGCAGCTGGAACGGTGTCGCGCCGGCGATCTGCGCGCCGATCGCGAGCGGTGCCTCGACCGAGTACTTCGCCGACTTGTAGACGATGACCCGCTGCGCGGCCGTGCGGTGCTCGGCGTCGGGGCGCGTGTGCCAGGCCTGCTCTTCGAGGATGTCGAGGTACTGCCCGGCCGTCACCTCGGTGCGCATGCGCATGAACTCGGCCCGTGCGGCGCGTGCGGCGGCTCGGTCGATCAGGAGGTCGAGTCCTTCATCGAGGAGTTCGTCGCTCCAGCCGAGCAGGAGATCGCCGAGCAGGATCGCGGCAGCTTCGCCGAAGCGCGCCGGGTCGCCCGACCAGCCCGAGTCGTCATGCAGCGACTCGAAGAGCCGGTGCGCCGCGGGCGCGCCGCGGCGGGTGTCGGAGTGGTCGATGAGGTCGTCGTGCACGAGCGCTGCGGCGTGGAAGAGTTCGAGCGCCGATGCGGCCGCGATGACGGCCGAGTGATCGCCCGACCCGCCTGAGATCGCCTGCCAGCCCGAGTGGCAGAACCTCGCCCGGAAGCGCTTGCCCCGCTGAGAAAGCGCTTCGAGAAATCGTCGAGCGGGGCGAGGTCGGAGCTGATCGAGCGCAGAATGGTGGAACGGTCGGCGAGGAAGATCTCGATCCGGTCTTGGACGAGGTCGACGAGCCGGGTACGGTGAGGCACGCGCCTAGCCTAGCGAGGCGGCGCGGCGCTAGAATGATCGGACGATGCGTCGATCCCGAGCCTGAGGGGAATGAGATGCCGCTTTCGGAGCAGGAGCAACGTCTTCTCGACGAGATGGAGCGCAATCTCTATCGCAACGACGCCGATTTCGTGGCGGCCGTCGGGGGGCGCGGCCGACCGAACTATCGGTCCATCGTGCTGGGCGTGCTGCTCGCGGTCGCCGGCATCGCCGGACTCATCGCGGGCGTCGCCCTGCAGATCCTCGTCATCGGGGTGCTCGGCTTCGCGCTCATGTTCGTGGGCGTGCTCATCGCCATCACGCCCGCCAAGGGCAGCGCCCCGCGTCGACCGTCGTCGCCTTCGGGCAAGGCCGCCCGCAAGCCGAACGCCGGCTTCATGGACCGCTTGAACGAGCGCTGGGATCGTCGACAGGACGGCGAGCAGTAGCGCCTCCACTTTCCTCCAACTGAGACGGGTCGATCGGAAGATCGGCCCGTTTTCGCGTGTCGAGGGCCCTTGCGCGGGGTGATATTCGAGGCATCCGGATGTCGCGGGGTGCGCTTTCCTCCACAGACTGCGTCCTCGCGGCCGTCTCGTGCCGGTTCCCTCCACCTTCATCCACTGCCGGACATGCCCGGTTTCCCGCGGATTTCCGGACCTCTGAAGAAGGTTCCGCGACGCGGCATCCACAAAACGGACCCTTTTCGTTGAAAGAGTGGATGGATGTGGAGTAAAGTGGGGCTACCTGGACCTGGCCGGAGGAAAAGGGGGTGGTGAAGTGTTCTTGGGGACGTACGAGCCGAAGCTCGACGACAAGGGCCGCATCATTCTTCCGGCGAAGTTCAGAGACGAGTTGTCGAACGGCCTCGTGCTCACGCGAGGTCAGGAGCGCTGCATCTACGTGTTCAGCGCTCGCGAGTTCGACGACATGAGCGACAAGATCCGCCAAGCCCCGATGACGAGCAAGCAGGCGCGCGACTACATGCGCGTCTTCCTCTCGGGGGCATCCGCGGAGACCCCGACAAGCAGCACCGGGTCACCATCCCGCGACGCTCCGTGCGTACGCGGGCCTGGACCGAGACCTCACGGTCATCGGCGCGGGCAGCCGGCTGGAGATCTGGGATGCGACGGCGTGGCAGACATACCTCGCCGAGCAAGAGGAGGCCTTCGCGGAGACGGCGGAGGAGGTGATTCCGGGGCTCTTCTGAGTCCTCTGGGCGCGACTCCCAGCCGTACGAGCCTGACGCACTTCCCCGCGACAGGACGAACGGATGGGGATCGGGCCCCGAGGCCCCGAAACCGGAACGAACTATGGACTACGAACGCATCCACACCCCAGTCATGCTCGACCGCACCGTCGAACTCCTCGCACCCGCCCTCGAAGGCGACGGCGCGGTGCTCGTCGACGCGACCCTCGGCATGGGCGGCCACACGCGTGCGTTCCTCGAGCGCTTCCCGAACCTCACCGTCATCGGCCTCGACCGCGACACCGACGCGCTCGGCATCGCGCGCGAGCGGCTCGCCGCGTTCGGCGACCGTGCGCGGTTCGTGCATACGGTCTACGACGGCATCGCGGGCGCCGTGCGCTCCGAGGGCTTCCCCGAGGTGCAGGGCGTGCTCTTCGACCTCGGCGTCTCGTCGTTGCAGCTCGACCGAGCCGAGCGCGGCTTCGCCTACTCGAAGGACGCCCCGCTCGACATGCGGATGGACGCGACGCGCGGCCGCACCGCCGCCGACGTCGTCGCCGAGTCGAGTGAAGACGAACTGCGGCGCATCTTCCTCGACTACGGCGAGGAGAAGCTCGCGGCGCGCTACGCGCGGGCCATCGTCAGGGCGCGCGCCGAGCAGCCGATCCTCCGGTCGGCGGAGCTCGTCGAGATCATCCAGGCGGCGACCCCCGTCGCGATCCAGCGTCAGGGACATCCGGCCAAACGCGTCTTCCAGGCGCTCCGCATCGAAGTGAACGAAGAGCTGTCGGTGCTCGAGCGCGCGCTGCCTGCAGCGCTCGACGCGCTCGCGGTCGGCGGGCGGCTCGTGTCGCTCGCGTACCAGTCGCTCGAAGACCGCATCGTCAAGCGCGTCCTGCAGGCGGCTTCGAGCTCGACGGCGCCCGCCGGGCTCCCGATGGAGCTTCCCGAGCACCGCCCGCAGTTCAAGCTCCTCGTCCGAGGCGCCGAACTCGCGACCGAGGCCGAGCAGGCCGACAATCCCCGCGCCAAACCGGTGCGACTGCGAGCCGCAGAACGAGTGAGGAGGGCATCATGACCGCACTGCCGGCACCGAGCCTTCCCGAACGGCTCGTTCCGGCGCGTCGGCGCCGCGGCGCAGAGGCGCCCGAACGCACCCTGCGTCCGGCGCCCGAGCCGAAGCGAGGCCGTCCTCGCCTCGCCTACGCGATCATCGCGACCGCCGCGGTCGGCGTCATCTTCGCCGTCCAGATGCTCCTCTCGATCGCCATGACCGAAGGCGCGTACGAGGCCGACAAGTACGAGCTCAGGCAGATCAAGCTCTCGCAGGAGAGCCAGAAGCTCCGCGAAGAGATCGACGCGATGGAGTCGCCGCAGTACCTCGCCCAGCGCGCGGAGGCGCTCGGCATGGTGCCGAACAACGCGCCGGTCTACCTGCGGCTCTCCGACGGCGCGGTCCTCGGTCAGCCGGCGGCCGCGAAGGCGATCGGCGGCGGCGACTCCGCGCTCGTGCCGAATGCGCTGCTCGACGGCGTGCCGCCGACGGGCGACGCGGCGGCGGGGGAGACTCCCGGTGTGGAAGCGCAAGGCGCACAGGCGCCGCCCGCGGGCGAGGCGGCCCCGATCGTTCCGGCGACCGGGCTCCCGACCCCCACGACCCACTGAGCACGGCCCGAGCGAGGGCGCACGAGAGAGAACGGCGAGACGGATGCGACGGACGAGCAAGCACCCCGTGCGCAGAGTCATCGTCACAGGGTTCGCCCTCGTCGCCCTCGTCGGCGTCTTCCTCGTGCGCCTCGTCGACATCCAGGTCGTGCGGGCGGCCGAGTTCAACGAGCAGGCCGAAGACGTGCGGTCGCGGACGACGCCCGTGTGGGGCGAGCGCGGCGAGATCGTCGATGCGACCGGCACCGTGCTCGCCGACAGCGTCATGCGCTACGACATCGTGCTCTCTCCGAAGCAGGCGAGGTCGAAGCAATCGGGGACGCCCGAGGTCTTGACCGAGTACGCGGGCGAGCTCGGGGGAGTCCTCGGAATGAAGCCTGAGGACATCATCGGCATCATCGACTCGAAGCTCGCCGAAGACCCCGACTCCGACTACGCGTACGTCAAGAAACAGGTCGACACCGACGTGTACGAGAAGGTCAGGGCGCTCAAGGTCCCCTGGGTGTACACCGAGGAGCACCCCGGACGGCGCTACCCGAACGGCGCCGTCGCCGGCAACCTGCTCGGCTTCATGGGCGATGAGGGCGAAGCGCAGGCAGGTCTGGAGCTCGCCGAAGACCAGTGCCTCGCCGGCAGCGACGGCGAGCTCTCCCAGCTCCGGAGCCTCAGCGACTGGGTCACGATCCCCGGCAGCGAACGGGTCGTGAAGCAGGCGAAGAACGGCGGCACCCTCAAGCTCACGATCGACGCCGACCTGCAGTTCGCCGTCCAGCGCATCGCCGAGGCGCAAGTGCAGGCGACGCAGGCCGACTGGGCGACCGTGACGGTCATGGAGGCGAAGACGGGAAAGATCCTCGCGATCGCCGACGTGCCGACCGTCGACCCGAACAACCCCACCGGTGTCGACGCGGTGAACCGCGGATCGCGAGCGTTCACGGCGCCGTACGAGCCGGGCTCGACGTTCAAGGCGCTCACCGCGGCATCCGTCGTCGATGCCGGCAAGTCCGAACCCGGCGTGATCGCCGGATACCGGATCAAGCCCGACGGCGCCGACATCAACGACAGCTTCTACCACGACGACGAGCGGTACACGCTCACGGGCGTGCTCATCGACTCGTCGAACACGGGCATGTCGCTCTTCGGCGAGCGTCTGACGAGCCAGCAGCGCTACGACTACATGAAGAAGTTCGGACTCGGGGAGGCGAGCGAAGTCGGCTTCCCCGGCGAGGAGACGGGCGACCTCCACGGCGGCCCCGAACTCTGGGACTCGGAGGCGCAGACCCGATACGCGACCATGTTCGGCCAGGGCCTCACGACGACCGCCGTGCAGATCGCGAGCGTCTACCAGACCATCGCGAACGGCGGCGTGCGCATGCCCGTCACGCTCGTCGAAGGCTGCACCGACGAGAACGGCAAGGTGACCGAGAAGCCGCCGACCGAAGGGCGCCAGGTCGTGAGTGCGCAAGCCGCATCGCAGACCTCCCAGATGCTCGAGAACGTCTACACGCACGGCTGGCTCCGCGACACCTGGAAGATCCCCGGCTACCGGGTCGCCGCGAAGACCGGCACGGCGCAGGTGCCCGACGGCCAGGGCGGCTACCAGCACGGGTATCTCGTGTCGGTGTCGGGCTTCGCGCCCGCCGACGACCCGAAGTACGTGGTTTCGGTGAGCATCATGAATCCCGTTAAGATGAACTCGTCCGCCGCATCCGCCCCCGTCTTCAGAGACGTGATGAGCCAGGTGCTGATCAAGTATCGGACCGTTCCATCCGGCGCCCCGGCGCCCGAGCTGCCAGCTACCTGGTGAGAAAGTTGGGTTCGTGACCGGAACGCCTGCGACGGCTCTCCGGCCGCAGCATCCGAGCGCCCGGGCGCTTCGGGGGCTCGCCGACGAGTTCGGCCTCGACGTCCGAGGCGATCTCGAACACCTCGAAGTGACGGGCGTCACGCTGTCGTCGAAGGCCGTGCGGCCCGGCGACCTGTACGTCGGCCTCCCAGGTCGCAACGTGCACGGCGCGTCGTTCGCTGGAGATGCGACTGAGCGCGGCGCGGTCGCGATTCTGACGGATGCCTCGGGCGCGGCCCTTGCCGCCGAAACCGCCCCCGGCCTGCCGGTGCTCGTGACCGACGATGCGCGTGCGGCGCTCGGCCCGGTGGCGCGGTGGATCTTCCGCACCGACGACAACGCGGCCACCCTCTTCGCGGTCACCGGCACGAACGGGAAGACGAGCGTCGTCTACCTCCTCTACGGCATCCTCGACCAGCTCGGCCTCACGGCGGGCCTCACGTCGACCGCCGAGCGCCGGATCGGCGACGAGGCCGTCACGAGCTCGCTCACGACGCCCGAGGCGAGCGAACTGCACGCGCTCCTCGCGCGTGCCCGCGAGCTCGAGGCGCGCGCGATCGGCATCGAGGTGTCGGCACAGGCGCTCTCCCGGCACCGCGTGGACGGCGTCGTGTTCGACGTCGCGGGGTTCACGAACCTCACCCACGACCACTTCGACGACTACGCGTCGTTCGAGGAGTACTACCTCGCCAAGCGCGAGCTGTTCGAGCCCGAGCGCTCCAAGCGCGCCGTCGTGACGGTCGACTCCGAGTGGGGCAAGCGGCTCGCGTCCGAGGTCCGCATTCCCGTCACGACCCTCACGACCGACCCAGAGGTCGCCGCCGACTGGCGCGTGACGGTCGGCGCCGAGACCGCGACCCACACCGACTTCGTGCTCGAGGGCCCGGGCGGACAGCGGCTCGAGACCCGCGTGCCGCTCCTCGGCTGGTACATGGCCGCGAACGCGGCGCTCGCGATCGTGATGCTCGTCGAGAGCGGCATCGACCTCGACCGGATCGCCCACGCGCTGAGGCGTGACGGCGGCATCCGCGCCTACATCCCCGGGCGCGCCGAGCGCGTGTCGGGTGAGCGCGGCCCGCTCGTCTACATCGACTACGGCCACAGCCCCGACGCGTTCCTGCAGACGCTCGGCGCCATCCGCCGGTTCGTCGAGGGAAAGCTCATCATGCTCTTCGGCGCCGACGGCGACCGCGACACGACGAAGCGCGCCGAGATGGGCGCGATCGCTGCTCGCGGCGCCGACGTCGTCGTCATCACCGACTTCCACCCGCGCACCGAAGACCCCGCGGCGATCCGCGCCGCGCTCATCGCGGGTGCACGTGAAGCGGTGCCGGGTCGCGAGATCCACGAGGTCGCCGACCCCCGCGCGGCCTTCCGCGCCGCGCTCGCGCTCGCGGGCGAGGGCGACGCGATCCTCTATGCGGGCCCCGGACACGAGGACTACCACGAGGTGAACGGCGTGAAGATCCCCTACTCTGCACGAGACGACGCCCGGCAGGCGCTGCGCGAAGCGGGGTGGGCCGAATGATCGCCCTCACCCTCGCCGAGATCGCGGAGGCGACGGGCGGCCAGCTCGTCACGGCCGGCACGGATGCCACGGGCGACACGGTCGTCGGCGGCGCCGTCACGACCGACTCCCGCGAGATCGAGCCCGGCTGGGTGTTCTTCGCGAAGCCCGGCGAGTTCGACGACGGCCACCGGTTCGCACCTTCGGCCGTCGAGCGCGGCGCAGCCCTCCTCGTCGTGGAGCACGTGCTCGACCTGCCCGTGCCCCAGATCGTCGTGGCCGACAGCGTCGAGGCGCTCGGCGCCCTCGCGACCGAGGTCGTGCGGCGCGTGCGTGCGCACGGCGTGCTCAAGGTCGTCGGCGTCACGGGCTCGAACGGCAAGACGACGACGAAGAACCTGCTCCGCGAGATCCTCGCGGCCCACGGCCGCACCGTCGCCTCTCGCAAGTCGTTCAACAACGAGGTCGGCGGCCCGATCACGGCGCTCGAACTCCGCGACGACACCGAATACCTCGTCGCCGAGATGGGCGCATCGGCCGTCGGCGAGATCGCCCGCCTCGTGAAGATGGCCCACCCCGACGTCGGCATCGTGCTCAAGGTGGGGCTGGCCCACGCGGGCGAGTTCGGAGGCATCGAGCAGACCGTGCGCGCGAAGGCCGAGATGGTCACCGATCTCGAGGCATCCGATGTCGCCGTGCTCAACGCCGACGATCCCCGCGTCGCCTCGATGGCCCCGCTCACGAACGCGCGTGTCGTCTGGTTCGGACTCGGCGAGAGCGCCGACGTTCGCGCGACCGATATCGTCGTGCATGCGCGCGGCACCGAGTTCACGGTCACCGTGCCGGGCGGGGCATCCGCTCGCGTCGAGTTCGGGGTCCTCGGCGAGCACCACATCATGAACGCGCTCGCGGCGACCGCAGCGTCGCTCGAACTCGGGCTCGCCCTGCCCGACATCGTCGCCGCCCTCGAGCGCGTGACGCTCGCCGAGCGCTGGCGCATGCAGGTCATGGGCGGCCGCGACGACATCACGATCGTGAACGACGCCTACAACGCGAGCCCCGACTCGATGTCGGCCGCGCTCAAGACCCTCGCGCAGATCAAGCGCGACGGCGCCCGCACGATCGCCGTGCTCGGCGAGATGAGCGAGCTGGGGGAGTACTCGGGCGAAGAGCACGACCGCATCGGCCTCCTCGCGGTGCGGCTCGGCATCTCGCAGCTCGTCGTCGTCGGGCCCGGCGCGAGGCGCCTGCACATCTCGACGATCAACGAAGGATCGTGGGACGGCGAGTCCGCCTACGTCGAGACCGCCGACGAGGCGTTCGACCTCGTCGCGGCCTCGGTGCGCCCGGGCGATACGGTACTGGTGAAATCGTCGAACTCGGCGGGTCTCCGCTTCCTCGGCGACAGATTGGGAGAATGGTTCGCATGAGCGGCGGGACGGCAACGGTGACGGGCTTCCTCGTCGAACGAGCAGGAGAATGGGTCGCATGACCGGCAGCGCAGCACGACTGGGAGAGTGGCTCGCGTGAGGGCACTGCTGACGGCCGGAGCACTGTCGCTCGCGTTCACGCTGTTCCTGACCCCGCTCTTCATCCGCCTCTTCACGAAGCTCGGGTGGGGGCAGTTCATCCGCGACGACGGTCCGCAGAGCCACCACGTGAAGCGAGGCACGCCCACGATGGGCGGCATCATCTTCATCCTGGGCACGCTCTTCGGCTACTTCACGGCGACGCTCCTCGTCTCCAACGAGCCTCCGACCGCGTCGGGCCTCCTCGTGCTGTTCATGATGGTCGGCCTCGGCGTCGTCGGGTTCGTCGACGACTTCCTGAAGACCCGCAAGAAGCAGAGCCTCGGGCTCGGCGGCTGGGCGAAGGTCGCCGGCCAGGTCGTCATCGCGGGCGCGTTCGCGATCCTCGCGATCCAGTTCCCGAACGCGCAGAACGAGACCCCCGCCTCGACGAAGATCTCCTTCATCCGCGATCTGCCGCTCGACTTCATGGTGTTCGGCACGGTCGTCGGCATCGGCCTCTACATCCTGTGGATCACATTCCTCACGGCGGCGGCGTCGAACGGCGTCAACGTGACCGACGGCCTCGACGGCCTCGCGGGCGGCGCCTCGATCGTCGCGATCGGCTCGTTCATCGTCATCGGCTTCTGGCAGTTCAACCAATCGTGCTTCGGGGCCAACCTGAACCCCTCCGACGAGTACCGCTGCTACGAGGTGCGCGATCCGCTCGATCTCGCCATCGTGGCGACGGCGATCGTGGGCGGGCTCGTCGGATTCCTCTGGTGGAACACGAACCCCGCGCACATCTACATGGGCGACACGGGCTCGCTCGCGCTCGGCGGAGCGCTCGCGGCGCTCGCGATCCTCAGCCGCACCGAACTGCTGCTCGTCCTCATCGGCGGCCTCTTCGTCATCGAGACCGGCTCGGTCATCGTGCAGCGCGCGTACTTCAAGCTCACGGGCGGCAAACGCATCTTCCTCATGAGTCCCATCCACCATCACTTCGAGCTGAAGGGGTGGGCCGAGGTGACGATCGTCGTGCGCTTCTGGATCATCGCGGGCCTCCTCGCGGCCGCGGGCGTCGGCAGCTTCTACTTCGAATGGCTCCAGCGATGACGGATGCTTCGAGCACGACGGATGCCTCGGCCGCGTCGCGTCTCGACGGACTCACCAGCTGGCACGCCGACTGGAGCGGGCTCAAGGTCGCCGTCCTCGGCCTCGGCGTGACCGGCTTCGCCGTCGCCGACACCCTCACCGAGCTCGGCGCGGACGTGCTCGTGCTCGCGCCCGCGCGCGACGACGACCGTGCGCGCATCCTCGAGGTCATCGGGGCGAAGCTCGTGACCGATCCGCTCGAGACCGTGCCCCGAGAGCTCGTCGGGTTCGGCGCCGAACTGGTCGTGGCGTCGCCCGGGTTCCCGCCGAGTCATCCGGTGCTCGAATGGGCCCGTGCGAACGGCGTGCCCGTGTGGGGCGACATCGAGCTCGCGTGGCGCGTGCGCGACAAGGTCAACGCGGGCGAGTGGGTGCTCGTGACGGGCACGAACGGCAAGACGACGACCGTGCAGCTCACGGCGACGCTCCTCGCGGCCAACGGCCTCCGCGCGGCGCCGTGCGGCAACATCGGCGTGCCGGTGCTCGACGCCGTGCGCGACCCGTCGGGCTTCGACGTCTTCGTCGTGGAACTCTCGAGCTTCCAGCTCCACCACATGCCGACGACGGGGCCCGGTGCCGTCCATCCGTGGGCGAGCGTCGTGCTGAACCTCGCCGACGACCACCTCGACTGGCACGGTTCGCCCGAGGCGTACGCCGCTGCGAAGGCCAAGGTCTACGAGAACGTCAAGGTCGCATGCGTCTACAACCGCGCCGACGATGCCACTCGCCGCATGGTCGAGGACGCCGAGGTCGAAGAGGGCGCTCGCGCGATCGGGTTCGGGCTCGACGCTCCGGGCCCGAGCGACTTCGGCGTCGTCGACGGCATCCTCGTCGACCGCGCCTTCCTCGAAGAACGCCGGACCGCCGCCTTCGAGATCACGACACGCGACGAACTCGCACCGCGCGGACTCGATGCGCCGCACATCGTCGCCAACATCCTCGCGGCGTCCGCGCTCGTCCGTTCGCTCGACGTGCCCGTCGCGGTCGTGCACGACGCCCTCCTCGACTTCCGGCTCGACGCGCACCGCATCGAGACGGTGGCGCTGGCGGGAGGCATCCGCTGGATCGACGACTCGAAGGCGACGAATCCGCACGCCGCCGAGGCATCCTTGAAAGCCTTCGGCAAGGTCGTCTGGATCGTGGGCGGCCTTTTGAAGGGCGTCGACGCCGACGCGCTCGTCGCATCGCACGTCGGGAGGCTGCGCGCCGCGATCGTCATCGGGCGCGACCGCACGGCACTCGTCTCGGCCTTCGCGCGACACGCACCCGAGCTGCCGCTCTTCGAGGTCGTCGCCGGTCAGACTGAAGAGGTCATGCCCGAGGCGGTGGCCCTCGCGGCGGCCGTGGCCGAGGAAGGCGATACCGTCCTCCTCGCACCGGCGGCCGCGTCGATGGACCAGTTCGCCGACTACGCCGACCGAGGCCGGCGGTTCCACGATGCGGTCCACTCGATGCTCGGAGGTGCAGCCGATGGCGAGGCAGCCGAAGCCGCCCCCGAAGACGAGCCTCGCGGGGGATCCGTCGACGGCTCGACGCGCGAAGACGGCTGAGCGGGTGCCGGGAACGAGCAACGCGGCCGACGCGTCGAGCGGCGTCGCGGCAGCGCGCATCCGCCTCGGACGGGTCTTCCGTGCCGAGTCGGGCGCATACTTCATGCTCCTCGGGACGACGCTCTTCCTCGTCGTCTTCGGACTCATCATGGTGCTCTCGTCTTCGCTCGTGCAGTCGAAGATCGAAGAGGACAACTTCCTGAGCCAAGCCGGGAGGCAGAGCCTCTACGCGCTCATCGGCGTGCCGCTCATGCTGTTCGCGGGCCGGGTGCCCGAACGCTTGTGGATGAAGGCGGCGTGGCCGGCACTCATCATCTCGTGCTTCATGCAGCTGCTCGTCGTGGCGACGCCCCTCGGCGTCGAGATCGGCGGCAACACGAACTGGCTCGCGATCGGGTCGTTCAGCATCCAGCCGTCCGAGATGATCAAGGTCGCGCTCGTCATGTGGCTCGGGCTCATCGTCACGAAGAAGCAAGACCGGATGGGCGACTTCGTGCACGGCATCATGCCGATCCTGCTCGTCGGCGGCGGTGCCATCGGACTCGTGCTCGTCGGCGGCGACCTCGGCACGGTCATGATCATGGCGGCGATGCTCTTCGGCGCGCTCTTCCTCATCGGCGTGCGGCTGCGACTGCTCTTCCTGCCGATCGCGCTGGGCGCGATCGGCATGTGGCTCGTCGCGATCTCGAGCGAAAGCCGGATGAAGCGCATCTCGGCGTTCCTGCAGGAGAACTGCACCTCGATCAACACCGAAGACTGCTGGCAGGTCGTGCACGGCACGTTCGCCCTAGCGAACGGCGGCATCTTCGGCGTCGGGCTCGGCAACTCGGCGGCGAAGTGGTCGTGGCTGCCTGCGGCCGACAACGACTTCATCTTCGCGATCATCGGCGAAGAGCTCGGACTCATCGGCGCGACCGTCGTCATCGTCATGTTCGTCCTCCTCGCGATCGCGTTCGCGCGCGTGCTGCGCATCGCGGCGACGCCGTTCGGGAAGACCGTGACGGCGGCGGTCTCGGTCTGGGTCATCGTGCAGGCGTTCGTCAACATCGCCGTCGTGCTGAAGCTCCTCCCGACACTCGGCGTGCCGCTGCCGCTCGTCTCAGCGGGCGGTTCGGCGCTCCTCACGACCCTCTTCGCGATCGGCATCGTCCTGTCGGTCGCACGCGACCCCGAGGCATCCGCCCGCCAGGCCGCGCGCGCCGAAGCGCGTCGCGTCGCGAAGGCGACGGGTGCCCGCAACCAGAAAGCCGGCGCCGCTCGATGACGACCTACCTCCTCGCCGGCGGCGGCACCGCCGGCCATGTGAACCCCCTGCTCGCGGTCGCCGACCGGCTGCGCGACCGCGATCCGTCGGCCGTGGTGGTCGTGCTCGGCACGGCCGAGGGACTCGAGTCGCGGCTGGTGCCGGCACGCGGGTACGAACTGCTGACGATCGCGAAGGTTCCGTTCCCGCGCCGTCCGAACAAGGCCGCCGCGGCGTTCCCGGCGCGATTCAAGCGCTCGATCGACGATGTGCGGCGCATCATCGTCGAGCGCGGCGTCGACGTCGTCGTCGGGTTCGGCGGCTACGTCTCGACGCCCGCCTACCTCGCTGCGCGTCGCGCGGGCGTCCCCGTCGTGATCCACGAGGCGAACGCACGGCCGGGGCTCGCGAACCGGCTGGGCGCGCGCTTCGCCCTCGCCACGGGCATCGCATTCCCCGGAACCCCGCTGCCGCGCGCCGAGGTCGTCGGCATGCCGCTCCGCCGCGAGATCGAGTCGCTCGACCGTGCCGCGACCCGCGCTGAAGCGGCCGCGTTCTTCGGCCTCGACGCCGAACGACCGGTGCTCCTCGTGACAGGCGGCTCGCTCGGCGCACGTCGCATCAACGCGACGGTGCGGCGGAGCGCCGAGGCGCTCGTCGCGACGGGTTGGCAGGTGCTCCACATCACGGGCGCGTCGAGCGAGGTCGACGACCCGGGACTGCCCGGCTATCGCATGGTCGAGTACGTCGACCGCATGGACCTCGCCCTCGCCCTCGCCGACGCGGCAGTCTCGCGCGCGGGCGCGGCGACGGTGAGCGAACTCGCGGCGCTCGGCATCCCGGCCGTCTACGTCCCGTACCCCGTCGGCAACGGGGAGCAGCGGTTCAACGCCGCTCCCGTCGTCGCGGCGGGTGGCGGAGTGCTCGTCGACGACGCTGCGTTCGTGCCCGCATGGGTCGACGCCGAACTCGTTCCGCTCCTCGCGGATCGGGTACAGGTCGCTTCGATGTCGGATGCCGCGGCGTCGGCCGGGTTCCGCGACGGCACGGCGCGCTTCGTCGCGCTCGTCGACCGCGCGGTCGGCGGGGGAGCCCGCGGCGGGGCCGAAGACGCGTAACGTGGGTGCAGCAGGATGCCTCGGTCGAGGCATCCGACCGCCCGTCGCCCTGCTCGACGCATCGGCGACCGAGACCCAGATTCAGACCGACCCGAGGAAGATCCGCACAACGTGACCATCAAGCCCGATCCCTCCGTCCAGATCCCCGCCGACCTCGGTGCCGTGCACTTCGTGGGCATCGGGGGTTCGGGCATGAGCGGGATCGCGCGGCTCGTGCTCGGCGCGGGCCACCGCGTCACCGGGTCCGACGTGCGCGGGTCGGCGAACATCGACGCGCTCCGCGATCTCGGCGCCGAGATCGCGATCGGGCATGCCGCCGAGAACCTCCCCGACGACGTCGACACGGTCGTCGTGACGGGCGCCCTCTGGCAGGACAATCCCGAGTACCGGCTCGCGCTCTCGCGCGGCCTTCCGGTGCTGCATCGGTCGCAGGCGCTCGCGTCTGTGATCGCGGGCGAGCGGCTCGTGTCGGTCGCGGGCGCGCACGGCAAGACGACCTCGACGGGCATGATCGTGACGGGGCTCCGCGCGCTCGGAGCCGACCCCAGCTTCGTGAACGGCGGAGTGATCGCCGACCTCGGCCTCAGCGCCGCGTCGGGCGAGGGCGAGCTCTTCGTCGTCGAAGCCGACGAGTCCGACGGCTCGTTCCTCCTCTACGACACTTCGGTCGCGCTCATCACGAACGTCGACCCCGACCACCTCGACCACTACGGCTCGCGCGAGGCGTTCGAGCAGGCCTTCGTCGACTTCGCCGATCGGGCGCGCGAGCTCGTCGTCATCTCGTCCGACGACCCGGGCGCGAAGCGCGTCCACGAGCGGCTTTCGCATGAGCGCGTCGTCACGTTCGGCGAGGCGGCGGATGCCTCGGTGCGCGTGCACTCCGTCGAGACCGACGGGCCCGTGGCCTTCGCCGTCGATTACGAGGGCAAGACGTATCGGACGCGACTCCAGATCCCCGGCCGCCACAACGCGATCAACGCGGCGGGCGCGTTCGCCGTGCTCACGGGCCTCGGGTTCGACCCCGAGGCATCCCTCGCCGGCATCGCGACCTTTGCCGGAACCGGGCGCCGATTCGAACTGCACGGCACGGTCGGGGGCGTCAGCGTCTACGACGACTACGCCCACCATCCGACCGAGGTCGCCGCCGCACTCGCGGCCGCGCGCACGGTCGTCGGCGACGGCCGCATCATCGCCGTCCACCAGCCGCACACCTACAGCCGCACGCAGGCCTTCGCGAAGGAGTTCGCCGAGGTGCTCGAGGAGTACGCCGACGAGACCGTGGTACTCGACGTCTACGGCGCGCGCGAAGACCCCGTGCCCGGGTGACGGGCGCGCTCGTGAGCGAGCGGTTCGCCGACGCGTCGCATGTGTCGTATCTGCCCGACTGGCAGGAGGCCGCCGATCACACGGCTGTCATCGCGCGTGACGGCGACTTCGTCATCACGCTCGGCTGCGGCGACGTGTACCGGATCGTGCCGCAGCTCCTCGCGTCGCTCGAACGCGAGCGCGGGTGACCGGGGCGGCTCGGTGAAGCGGCCGCAGGGGTTCGACGGGCCGCCGCCGGCGCGGCCGACGCCCCCGCTCGCGCCTGCCTCGCCGGCGTCTGCATCCCCTTCGCCGGCATCGCCCTCGCCGGCGGACCGGTCTGCCGCCCGGGTCGACGCGGGCCCTCGGCCCGGTGCGACCCGCGTCGCCGATTCGGTCGACACCGAGCCGATCGTCGTCGTGGGTGCCGCGCCCGTGACCGTCCTCGTGGACGACGCACCGCCGCGTGATCACGGGCGACCGGCCGACGACGGCCGGGTAGCCGAAGACGGGCGCGACCGGGTCGGCGGCGACCCCGAGGCATCCGCGTTCTCCGGTGACGCGCGCGCCGCTCGACGAGCCGTCGCGAGCGCGCAACGAGAGCGCCGCAAGTACGAGCGCAGCGAGGTGCGGCGGTTCACGCAACGGTCGCGGCGGCGCCGCATGGCGTGGCTCATCGGGATCGCGGCGGTCGTGGTCGTCGCCGGAGGAGCGGTCGGGGCCGCGTACTCGCCGCTCATGGCGTTGCGGGATGTGCGCATCGAAGGTGCGCAGCGTATTCCCATCGACGCACTGCAGGGCGCGTTCGCCGGCGAAATCGGCACGCCGCTGCCCCTCGTGACGTCGGCCGACGTGCGCACCGCGTTGTCGGCGTTCCCGCTCATCGAGACCTATTCGACCGAGACGATCCCCCTTCGACGCTCGTCGTGCGCATCGTCGAGCGCACACCGGTCGGAGTCGTCCAGACCGACGACGGACTCGAGCTCGTCGACGCCGCGGGGGTCGTGATCGACCGGCCGGCCGAGCGGCCCGAGGGCGAGCCGCTCATCGAAGCCGGTCCGATCTCGAGCGCGGGGTTCCGCGCGGCCGCCGCGGTCATCCGCAGCCTGCCGCCCGAGGTCCGCACGCAGCTCGTGCACGCGAGCGCGCAGACCGCCGACGACGTCCGACTCGAACTCGCGGGCGGTGCGTCGGTCGTCTGGGGAGTGCCGAGCAGTCGCAGATGAAGGCCGACGTCCTCGCGAGGCTCATGCTCTCGTCGCCGCCCGACACGGTCGCGTTCTACGACGTCTCGTCACCCGCGAGTGTCGTCACCGGCTGATCTCGCATCCGGTTCGCGACACGCGGGGGCGGGTTGCCCGGGAGCGGGTGCCGAGCGCTTACCTTCGACGCAGGAATTGCATACTCGGCAAGACTTTAACCTTCCAGTATAGGTTCAGAGTTCAGAGTTCGCACGAAGGGCCGCACATGTCGACAAACCAGAACTACCTCGCCGTCATCAAGGTCGTCGGCATCGGCGGCGGCGGCGTCAACGCCGTCAACCGCATGATCGAACTCGGGCTTCGCGGCGTCGAGTTCATCGCGATCAACACCGACGCACAAGCACTCCTCATGTCCGACGCCGACGTCAAGCTCGACGTCGGTCGCGACCTCACCCGCGGACTCGGCGCCGGCGCCGACCCCGAGGTTGGCCGTCGCGCCGCCGAAGACCACGCCGAAGAGATCGAAGAAGCGCTCGCGGGCGCCGACATGGTCTTCGTCACCGCAGGCGAAGGCGGCGGCACCGGCACGGGCGGCGCGCCCGTCGTCGCCCGCATCGCGAAGTCGATCGGCGCGCTCACGATCGGCGTCGTCACGAAGCCCTTCGGCTTCGAGGGCAAGCGCCGTCAGACCCAGGCCGAGCAGGGCGTCGCCCGCCTGAAAGAAGAGGTCGACACCCTCATCGTCGTGCCGAACGATCGTCTGCTCGAGATCAGCGACCGCGGTATCTCGATGCTCGAGGCGTTCGCGACCGCCGACCAGGTGCTCCTCGCCGGTGTGCAGGGCATCACCGACCTCATCACGACGCCGGGCCTCATCAACCTCGACTTCGCCGACGTCAAGTCGGTCATGCAGGGCGCGGGGTCCGCGCTCATGGGCATCGGTTCGTCGCGCGGGGCCGATCGGGCGATCAAGGCGGCCGAGCTCGCCGTCGCGAGCCCGCTGCTCGAGGCGTCGATCGACGGTGCGCACGGCGTGCTCCTCTCGATCCAGGGCGGGTCGAACCTCGGCATCTTCGAGATCAACGACGCCGCCCGGCTCGTGCAAGAGGCGGTGCACCCCGAGGCGAACATCATCTTCGGCGCCGTCATCGACGACACGCTCGGCGACGAGGTGCGCGTGACCGTCATCGCCGCGGGATTCGACGGTGGAGAGCCGCTGCCCAAGGAGCAGGCGATCGACGCGCGCCGCTCGTCGTTCGCGGCGGCGACGACACCCGCGCCGGCACTCGTCGGCACGTCGGCGGGCACGGCATCCGCGACGAGTTCGGCGTTCGCGTCCGACTCGAGCGACACGCACGACGAGATCGACATCGAAGAGCTCGTCGAGTCGACGAACTGGGGTGCGATCGACTCGTCGGCCGGCGACCAGATCGTCTCGGACCCGGCGTTCGCCGAGACCGAGGACGAGCTCGACATCCCCGACTTCCTGAAGTGACCGACGAGCACCACCCCGAAGTACTTGCCGAGCGGCTGCAGGCCGTACGCGACGGCGTCGCCGACGCCGCGCGTGCGGCCGGGCGCGCGCCCGACGAGATCACGACGATCGTGGTCACCAAGTTCCACCCTGCCTCGCTCGTGCGAGACCTCGCGGCACTCGGCGTTCGCGACTTCGGCGAGAACCGGCACCAGGAGGCCCAGGCGAAAGCCGCCGAGGTCGCCGACCTCGACGTGCACTGGCACTTCATCGGTCAGCTGCAGCGCAAGAAGGCGAGGCAGGTGCGCGCGTACGCGAGCGCGATCCACTCGGTCGATCGCGCAGAACTCGCGCAGGCACTCGCGTCGGACGACGCGGCGATCGACGCATTCGTTCAAGTGAACCTCACGGATGACCCGAGGCGCGGCGGAGTCGCACCCGACGGCGTCGAGGCCCTCGCCGAGCAGGTGCTCGCGACCCCCGGGCTCCGGCTCCGCGGGCTGATGGCGGTCGCCCCGCTCGACGAGGCTGCGCGTCCGGCGTTCGCCCGTGTGCGAGAACTCGGCGAGCTCGTGCAACGCATCGCGCCCGAGGCATCCGCCCTGTCGATGGGGATGAGCCACGACTATCGCGACGCGATCTTGGAGGGTGCGACACACCTTCGCATCGGCACCGCAATCACCGGGAATCGACCAGGCTGAGGTTAGCCTCGAACACGACGGCATGAAGTACGGAGGGGACAGATGTCGAACCCGCTGAAGAAGACCATGGTCTACCTGGGACTGGCCGACGAGGAGCTCGAGCACGAGCCCGCGTCGCAGCCGACCGCAGCCCCGAGCCCTGCGCCCGTCGTGCACGCGGCCCCGGCACCCAAGGGCGGCGGCGCCGCCGTCACCCCGCTCCGCAAGGCGCCCCAGCCCGCGCCGACGACCCCCCAGGCCGACATGAACGAGATCCTCACCGTCCACCCGCGTCAGTACCGCGACGCGCAGGTCATCGCCGAGTCGTTCCGCGAGGGGGTGCCCGTCATCATCAACCTCTCGCAGATGTCCGACGCCGACGCGCGCCGCCTCATCGACTTCGCGAGCGGTCTGTCGCAGGGCCTCTACGGCAAGATCGAGCGCGTCACGAGCAAGGTCTTCCTGCTCTCGCCCGCGCACGTCGTCGTCTCGGGGGAGACGGGCGACTCCGAGGGCGCCGGCGACTCGACCTTCTTCTCGCACCAGTAGACTCTCCCGACGTGGGAGCACTGTCCGTCGTCTGGAGCATCCTCTCGACGCTCCTGCTCATCTACTTCTTCATCATGTGGGCGCGCTTCGTGCTCGATCTGATCCGCACGTTCAACCGCGGTTGGCGACCCGCGGATTCTGGCTCGTCGTGGTCGAAGCCGTCTACACGGTCACCGATCCGCCCGTGAAGTTCTTCCGTCGACTCGTGCCGCCGATCCGCATCGGGCAGATCGCGCTCGACCTCGGGTGGAGCCTCGCGATGCTGGTGGTGATCGTCCTCATGACGATCGTCTCGGGACTCGCCGCGGCGACTGCGTGACGACCTGACGATCTGCTGCAAGCATGACCCGGCGAGACGAACGGCACTGCGTCTCGACGTTCTACCCTGCTACCGTAGGCAGAACCGATCCGAGCCAAGACAGATTTGAGGGTGGGCAGCCATGGCGCTAACTCCGGAAGATGTGGTCAACAAGCGCTTCCAGGCGACGAAGTTCCGTGAGGGATACGACCAGGACGAAGTCGACGACTTCCTCGACGAGGTCGTCGTCGAACTTCGCCGACTGAACGGAGAGAACGACGAGCTCCGTCAGCGTCTGACCGCTGCGGAGGCACGCGCCGCCGAAGCCGTGCGAAACGCACAGGCGGCGGCCGCTGCAGCGCCGGTGCCCGCGCCCGCCGCAGCACCGGCGACGGCGTTCGCGGAGCCGGCTTCGCCGCCTCCCACCGTCGCGGTTCCCACGCAGGTTGCTGCGCCGCAGTCCGAGTTCGACGAGCAGACGTCGACGACGAACCTCCTCCAGCTCGCCCGTCGCCTCCACGAGGAGCACGTGCGCGAGGGCGTCGAGAAGCGCGATGCGCTCATCGCCGAAGGCCACGCCACCGCCGCGCGCGTCGTCGCCGAGGCCGAGGCCAAGTCGCGCCAGCAGATGACCGTGCTCGACCAGGAGCGCGTCGCGCTCGAGAAGTCGGTCGACGAGCTGCGCATCTTCGAGCGCGAGTACCGCCAGAAGCTCAAGAGCTACATCGAGGGTCAGCTCCGCGACCTCGACACGGCCGCGCCCGTGCAGGTGTCGGGCGGCCAGGGGTTCTCGAACCCGGTGAGCGCGCCGACGCGTCAGGCAGAGCCCGCTGCTCCGACGTTCCAGGGCTTTGGCGGCTGAGCGGGGCAAGGCAGCCGGCACCACCACCGCGCTCCTCGTCCTCTTCGGAGCGGCCGTCGCCGCGTATGCGCTCGATCAGCTCGCGAAAGCGTGGGTCGTCCAGAATCTGACCGAGGGGAGACCGTCGAAGTTCTCGGCGGTTTCCTCCAATGGCAGTTCGTGCGCAACCCCGGCGCGGCCTTCTCGATCGCGAGCGGCAGCACCTGGATCTTCACGATCCTCGCCGCGGGCGTCATCGGCGTCATCATCTGGTTCGCACGGCGCATCCGCTCGGTCGCCTGGGGCATCGTCTTCGGCCTCCTGCTCGGCGGTGTCCTCGGCAACCTCACCGATCGACTCTTCCGTGAGCCGAGCTTCGGGCTCGGGCACGTCGTCGACTTCATCTCGACTCCGTGGATGCTGCCGGCGATCTACAACGTCGCCGATATGGCGATCGTGTCGAGCATGGTGCTCTTCATGATCCTGACGATCAGCGGGCTCGGGCTCGACGGCACGCGCGATTCGCGTCGCGCGAAAGACGGGAGCGCGTCGGCCGAAGACGGCGAGGGCGGGGCATCCGGTCTCGACGACACCTCGGCGGCGCAACTTCCGGCCGAAGCCTGATGGAGCATCGCGCTCTTCCCGTTCCCGACGGCCTCCACGACACACGTGTCGATGCGGGCCTTGCGAAACTCCTCGGCTTCTCGCGGACGCTTGCCGCGGAGATCGCGGCCGCGGGGGGCGTCGAACTCGACGGACGGGTCGTCGACAAGTCCGATCGGCTCCGTGCAGGTGCCTGGCTCGAGGTGAGCTGGAATCCGCCGCGGCCCGTGCAGATCGAAGCCATCCCGGTGCCCGACCTCGGCATCGTCCACGACGACGACGACCTCGTCGTCGTCGACAAGCCCGCGGGCGTCGCCGCCCACCCGTCGGCCGGCTGGGAGGGCCCGACGGTCGTCGGCGCCCTCGCGGCCGCCGGGTTCCGCATCTCGACGTCGGGGGCTCCCGAGCGCCAGGGCGTGGTGCACCGCCTCGACGCGGGCACGAGCGGGCTCATGGTCGTCGCGAAGTCCGAGCGCGCCTACACGGCGCTCAAGCGTGCCTTCCACGATCGCGAGGTCGAGAAGATCTACCACACGGTCGTGCAGGGGCACCCCGATCCGCTCGCGGGCACGATCGACGCGCCGGTCGGCCGGCACCCCCGGTCGGAGTGGAAATTCGCCGTCGTCGCCGACGGCAAGCACGCCGTGACGCACTACGAGACGCTCGAGGCGTTCCCGTACGCGTCGCTTCTCGAGATCCACCTCGAGACGGGCCGCACGCACCAGATCCGCGTGCACATGGCCGCGCAGCGGCATCCGTGCGCAGGCGATTCGATGTACGGCGCCGACCCGACGCTGTCGGCGAGGCTCGGGCTCGAACGGCAGTGGCTGCACGCACGCGAGCTCGGTTTCGTGCACCCCGCGACGGGGGAGTGGTCGGTCTTCGAGTCGGAGTATCCGGCCGATCTCGCCCACGCGCTCGAGGTGCTGCGCGAGGACTGAACGGCCCCGCGCGGGCGCCCCCCGATGTGGGCGGTCGCGCCTAGACTGGTCACTCCCGACGAACCCCATTCGAGGAGCCCCGTGGCCGACAATTTCGTCCATCTGCACGTCCATACCGAGTACTCGATGCTCGACGGGGCGGCCAGGGTGGGCGAACTCGTGCGGGCTGCCGCCGACTACGGCATGCCCGCCGTCGCGATGACCGATCACGGCAACGTGTTCGGCGCGTACGACTTCTGGAAGCAGGCGACCGACGCGGGCGTGAAGCCCATCATCGGCACCGAGGCGTATCTCACGCCGGGCACGCACCGCGCCGACAAGACGCGCGTGCGTTGGGGGTCTGGCGGCGGTGACGACGTGTCGGGCGCGGGTGCGTACACGCACATGACCCTCCTCGCTGAAACGACCGAGGGCATGCACAACCTCTTCCGGTTGTCGTCGCTCGCCTCGATCGAGGGGTATTACTTCAAGCCGCGCATGGACCGCGAACTCCTCCAGAACTACAGCACGGGCCTCATCGCGACGACGGGCTGCCCGTCGGGCGAGGTGCAGACCCGGCTCCGGCTCGGCCAGTACAAAGAGGCCGTGCAGGCCGCGGCCGAGTTCCGAGACATCTTCGGCAAAGACAACTTCTTCTGCGAGCTCATGGACCACGGGCTCGGCATCGAGACGCGCATCCGCGGCGACCTCCTGCGGCTCGCGAAAGAGCTCGACCTTCCGCTCGTCGCGACGAACGACCTGCACTACACGCACGCGCACGACGCGAAGAGCCACGCGGCCCTCCTGTGCGTGCAGTCGGGATCGACGCTCGACGACCCGAACCGGTTCAAGTTCGACGCCGACGACTTCTACCTGAAGACCTCCGCCGAGATGCGCCAGGTCTGGCGCGAGCTGCCCGAGGCGTGCGACAACACGCTCGCGATCGCCGAGCGGTGCGACGTGCAGTTCAACACGAGCGCGAACTACATGCCGCGCTATCCCGTTCCCGATGGCGAGAACGAGGAGAGCTGGTTCGTGAAGGAGGTCGAGAAGGGCCTGCACGTGCGGTACCCGAACGGCATCCCCGCCGAGGTGCGCAAGCAGGCCGACTACGAGGTCGGCGTCATCAGCCAGATGGGCTTCCCCGGCTACTTCCTCGTCGTCGCCGACTTCATCAACTGGTCGAAGACGAACGGCATCCGCGTCGGCCCGGGCCGCGGTTCGGGCGCCGGCTCGATGGCGGCGTACGCGATGAAGATCACCGACCTCGACCCCTTGCAGCACGGCCTCATCTTCGAGCGGTTCCTGAACCCCGACCGCGTCTCGATGCCCGACTTCGACGTCGACTTCGACGAGCGTCGGCGCGGCGAGGTCATCAAGTACGTGACCGACAAGTACGGCGAGGAGCGCGTCGCGCAGATCGTCACGTACGGCACGATCAAGGCCAAGCAGGCGCTCAAAGACTCGAGTCGCGTCCTCGGGTTCCCGTTCGGCATGGGCGAGAAGCTCACGAAGGCGATGCCCCCGGCCGTCATGGGCAAGGACATTCCGCTCACGGGCATCCTCGACTCGGCGCACCCGCGCTACAAGGAGGCCGGAGACATCCGGGCCATCATCGAGACCGACGCCGAGGCGAAGACCGTCTTCGAGACGGCGCTCGGCATCGAGAACCTCAAGCGCCAGTGGGGCGTGCACGCGGCGGGGGTGATCATGTCGAGCGATCCGCTCATCGACATCATCCCCATCATGAAGCGCGAACAAGACGGCCAGATCGTCACGCAGTTCGACTACCCCGCGTGCGAGTCGCTCGGCCTCATCAAGATGGACTTCCTGGGGCTCCGGAACCTCACGATCATCGACGACGCGCTCGACAACATCGAGGCCAACCGCGGCTTCCGCCCGGTGCTCGAAGACCTCGCGCTCGACGACGAAGAGGCCTACCGCCTCCTCGGATCGGGAGACACGCTCGGCGTGTTCCAGCTCGACGGCGGCCCCATGCGGGCGTTGCTGCGTCAGATGAAGCCCGACAACTTCGAAGACATCTCCGCCGTCATCGCGCTCTACCGGCCGGGCCCGATGGGCGCGAACTCCCACATCAACTACGCGCTCCGCAAGAACGGCCTGCAAGAGATCACGCCGATCCACCCCGAGTTCACCGAGTCGCTCGCCGACATCCTCGACACGAGCTACGGCCTCATCATCTACCAGGAGCAGGTGATGGCGATCGCCCAGCGCGTCGCCGGGTTCTCGCTCGGTCAGGCCGACATCCTGCGTCGAGCGATGGGCAAGAAGAAGAAGAGCGAACTCGACAAGCAGTACGAGGGCTTCGAGGCCGGCATGAAGGCCAACGGCTATTCGGATGCCGCGATCAAGACGCTTTGGGACATCCTGCTCCCGTTCTCCGACTACGCCTTCAACAAAGCGCACTCGGCCGCGTACGGCGTGCTGAGCTACTGGACGGCGTACCTCAAAGCCCACTATCCGGCCGAGTACATGGCGGCGCTCCTCACGAGCGTCGGCGACGCGCGCGACAAGCTCGCGCTCTACCTCAACGAGTGCCGACGCATGGGCATCAAGGTGTTGCCGCCCGACGTCAACGAGTCGATCGGGTTCTTCGCGGCCGTCGGCGACGACATCCGCTTCGGCCTCGGCGCCGTGCGCAACGTCGGGTTCAACGTCGTCGATGCGATCCGCGCCGCGCGCGAGTCGAAGGGGCGCTTCGAGTCGTTCCACGACTTCTTGAAGAAGTGCCCCATCCAGGTCGCAAACAAGCGCACGGTCGAATCGCTCGTCAAGGCGGGTGCGTTCGACTCGCTCGGGCACACGCGACGGGCGCTCGTCGAGATCCACGAGGGTGCGGTCGAGTCGGTCGTGAAGGAGAAGCGCGCCGAAGAGGTCGGCGACGTCGGGTTCGACTTCGACAGCCTCTTCGAAGACCACGAACGCGAAGCCGTGCCTTCGCTCGTGCCCGACCGACCCGAATGGGCGAAGAAGGACAAGCTCGCGTTCGAGCGCGAGATGCTCGGCCTCTACGTCTCCGACCATCCGCTCGCCGGACTCGAGGCGCCGCTCGCGAAGCATGCATCGACGTCGATCCTCGACCTCACCGGATCCGACTCCACGCAAGACGGCGACACCGTCGTCATCGCGGGGCTCGTGACGAGCGTGCAGCACCGCATCGCGAAGAACTCGGGCAACCAGTACGGCATGATCACAGTCGAGGACTTCTCGGGCGAGATCACGGTCATGTTCATGGGCAAGGCCTATCAAGAGTTCGCGCCCGCGTTGAAAAGCGACTCGATCGTCGTCGTCCGTGGGCGGGTGAGCCTCCGCGACGACGGCATGAACCTGCATGCGCACAGCGTGTTCCAGCCCGACCTCGGGCAGGGCGACGAGAACGGGCCCGTGCTCATCTCGATCCCCGACGTGCGGGCGACGACCGACACGATCGTCGCGCTCGGCGACGTGCTCATCCGACACCGCGGCGACACCGAGGTGCGGTTGCGGCTCACGAAGGGCCGGAGCGCTCGCGTGTTCGAACTGCCGTACCCGGTGAAGGTGAGCGTCGATTTCTACGGGGAGCTCAAGAGCCTCCTCGGGCCGAACTGCCTCGTGTAGCCCGCCGGTAGGCTGGGAGGCATCATGCTGCGCACGATCGACCTCCGTGGAACCCGTCCGACCCCGACCGAACTGCTCGCGCTCGTCCCGCGCGCCGACACCGACGTGTCGGTCGCACTCGATCGCGCCCGGAAGATCATCGACGAGGTCCGCGAGCACGGCGAGCACGCGCTCCTCGGGCAGTCCGAGCGGTTCGACGGCGTGCGCCCCGACGCCGTGCGCGTGCCCGCCGAGGCGCTGCAGGAGGCGCTCGACGCGCTCGACCCCGAGGTGCGGACGGCGATCGAGTCCACGATCGCGCGTGTGCGCATCGCGAGCGCGGCGCAGGTGCCGGCTCCCGAGATTTCGGTGCTGGGTGACGGTGCGATCGTCGAGCAGCGCTGGCAGCCGGTTTCGCGCGTCGGGCTGTACATCCCCGGCGGCAAGGCCGTCTATCCGTCGAGCGTCGTCATGAACGTCGTGCCCGCGCAGGTCGCGGGCGTCCGTTCGATCGCGCTCGCCTCGCCCTCGCAGGCCGACCACGGCGGGCGGGTGCACCCGACGATCGCGGCGGCAGCCGCGCTCCTCGGCATCGACGAGGTGTACGCCATGGGCGGCGCGGGCGCGATCGGCGCCTTCGCGTACGGCGTGCCCGGCATCGGGCTCGAACCCGTGCAGCGCGTCACGGGCCCGGGCAACGTGTACGTCGCGGCTGCGAAGCGGCTCGTGTCGGGCGTCACCGGCATCGACGCCGAAGCCGGGCCCACCGACATCCTCGTCATCGCCGACGACGCGGCCGACGCCGACTTCGTCGCGGCAGACCTCGTGAGCCAGGCCGAGCACGACGAGTTGGCGGCGGCAGTGCTCGTGACCGACTCGCCGCGGCTCGCCGACGCGGTGCTCGCGCGCATCGCGGCTCGCGCCGCGGCCACCAAGCACGCCGACCGCGTGCGTGAAGCGCTCACCGGCCCGCAGTCGGCGGTCGTGCTCGTCGACGACCTCGAACAGGCTGCGAGGTTCACCGACGCGTTCGGGCCCGAGCACCTCGAGATCCAGGTGCAAGACCCCGACGCGGTGCTCGCGAACATCTCGAACGCGGGTGCCATCTTCATCGGCCCGTACTCGCCCGTGAGTCTCGGCGACTACGCCGCGGGCTCGAACCACGTGCTCCCGACGGGCGGCACGGCGCGGTACGTGTCGGGACTCTCGGCGGCGACGTTCCTCCGGCCGCAGCAGATCGTCCGGTACGACGAACGAGCGCTCCGCGAGGTCGCGCCGGTCGTCGCGGCGTTCTCGCGCGAAGAGGATCTGCCGGCGCACGGCGAGGCCGTCGAAGCGCGGTTCGCACACGAGGGCTGAGGGCGAACGGCGAGCCCGAGGCATCCGGTGCGCCGATAGGCTGGGAAGCACCATGTACTGCCCCTTCTGCCGCCACCCCGATTCCCGCGTGATCGACTCGCGCACGACCGACGACGGACTGTCGATCCGTCGTCGTCGCCAGTGCCCCGAGTGCGGCGGCCGGTTCTCGACGACCGAGACCGCGAGTCTCTCGGTCATCAAGCGCAGCGGCGTCATCGAGCCGTTCAGCCGCGAGAAGGTCGTGCTCGGCGTCAAGAAGGCGTGCCAGGGGCGGCCGGTGACCGACGCCGACCTCGCGGTGCTCGCGCAGAAGGTCGAGGAGACCATCCGTTCGACGGGCGCGTCGCAGATCGAGGCGAACGACATCGGGCTCGCCGTGCTGCCGTCGCTGCGCGACCTCGACGAGGTCGCCTACCTGCGGTTCGCGAGCGTGTATCAGGCATTCGAGTCGCTCGACGATTTCGAGTCCGCGATCGACGCGCTCCGCGCCGAGCACGGGCGGCTTCCGGCCAGGCCGGTCGAGTAGCCTGAGTTCCGGCATGTACAGACTCCTCTTCAACGTCGTCTTCAAGCGCATGGACCCCGAGAATGCGCACCACCTCGCCTTCCGATTCATCCGGGCGCTCCCGACGCTCGGCGTCGGCCGTGTCGTCGAGCGCTTCACGGCACCCGACGCGGTGCTCGGGGTCGATGCGCTCGGGCTGCGCTTCCCGTCGCCGTTCGGCGTCGCGGCGGGCTTCGACAAAGACGGCTTCGCCGTGCTCGGGCTCGGCAACCTCGGATTCGGCCATGTCGAGGTCGGCACGTTGACCGCGATCGCGCAGCCCGGCAACGAGCGGCCTCGACTGTTCCGGCTCATCGCCGATCGCGCGCTCGTCAATCGTATGGGCTTCAACAACGGCGGGGCGGATGCCGCGGCCGGGCGCCTCTCGCGGCTGTCGCGGCGCACGCACCGCCCGGTGCTCGGCGTCAACATCGGCAAGAGCCGGGTCACGGCCGTCGAAGACGCGGCAGGCGACTACGAACGCAGTGCGCGTGTGCTCGCGCCCTTCGCCGACTACCTCGTCGTCAACGTGAGCTCGCCCAACACCCCCGGGCTCCGCGGGCTGCAAGAACTCGACGCACTCGCGCCGCTCCTCGAGACGGTGCAACGCGCGGCGGGCACGACGCCGCTCCTCGTGAAGATCGCGCCCGACCTCTCAAACGACGAGATCGTCCGCATCTGCGAACTCGCGGTGCGCCTCGGCCTCGACGGCATCATCGCGACGAACACGACGATCTCCCGCGAGGGGCTGAAGGCGAGGGCCGCCGAGGTCGAGCGCATCGGCGCCGGCGGACTCTCGGGCGCCCCGCTCGCGGCCCGCTCGCTCGAGGTCTTGAAGATCGTCCGTGCGAACGTGCCCGACGACCTGTGCGTGGTCTCGGTAGGCGGCATCGACACCGCGGCCGATGTGCAGGAGCGCCTCGACGCCGGCGCGACGCTCGTGCAGGGCTACTCGGCGTTCATTTACCGCGGACCGCTGTGGGCCCGTCAGATCAACCGCGGGCTCGCGAAGATCGCGCGCGAGCGTGCGGGTCGGGTCGGGGCAGTCGCGGGCTGAGTCGCGAGCGCCCGGCCGCCTGCGCGCGGCGTCGTCCGCGAGGCATCCGTTCGTCGTCATCGACGCGCGCTGCGCGACCGGATGTCGCGACCGCGGGCCGCTCAGACGGAGTCGGGCCGCACGTCGTCGGACTCGGCGGCTGCGCCGCCGAGCAGCCCAGCCTCGGTGAGCTGGTCGGCGAGGGTCGAGCCGTCGCCCGCCGAGACCCACGGCACTTCGTAGGCGTGCTCGTCGAGCTTCGAGCGACCGCCCGCGAGGACTGCTTCACCCGTCGACAGTCGGCGGATCGCGACGGCTGCGACGCGGTCGGGGTGCTCGGACGCGAACGTCGCGTAGAGGTCTTCGTCGTGCTGGCCGTCGTCGCCGACGAGGAGCCAGCGGATGTCGGGGAACTCCTCGGCGAGCCGGCGCAGATTCTCCTGCTTGTGGAGGCGGCCGCTGCGGAACCAGCGGTCGTGCGTCGGGCCCCAATCGGTGAGGAGCAGCGGACCTGCGGGGTACAGGTTGCGCGAGAGGAAGCGCGTGAGCGTCGGCGCGACGTTCCACGCACCCGTCGAGAGGTAGATGACCGGCGTGCCGGGGTGCTCTCGCACGAGCCGCTCGTACAGGACCGCCATGCCGGGCGTCGGGATGCGGGCGTGCTCGTCGACGACGAACGTGTTCCACGCCGCGACGAGCGGCCGGGGGAGCGCCGTGACCATGACCGTGTCGTCGACGTCGGAGATGATGCCGAACGTCGCATCGGGTCGGAGGACGTGGATGGGCGCCTCGACCGGCGCCGAGCCATCGGTGCGGAGCGTCGCCGTGTGCCAGCCCGGCGCGAGCTGGACGGGAACCTTCGAGTCGACGACCCCGCCGCGGTCGGCGAGCACCTCGATCCGCTGGCCGCCGACCTCGATCTCGACCGGAACGTCGCCCACGGGCACGCTCGTGAAACTCCGCCACCCGCGGATGCCGTGCTCGCCCGAGCTCTCACGGGCCTCAGAGCTGTCGGCGTCGACGGGCCTCGAGAGGAGCACGCGGCAGAGGACACGCGCCCATTCGGTCGAGCCGTAGCCGGTGTAGGGGATGATCGTCGGCACATGTCCGCGGCGACGCGCCCAGCGCGAGCGCAGATCGTGCACCCAGTCCTCGAAGCGCGCGGCACCGTGCCGGGCGGTACGCGAACCGCTGCCGGCCGGGGTCGGGGGAGTCGCCGGCATCCGACAAGTCTGGCATGCCCGGATGTGCGACACCTATTTGACAGGTGAGCGATAGCGGTCCGTCGGCAAGGTAGAGTAGTCCGGCAAGTGAAGGAGTGTCAGTGCCGAACATCGACCTGATCCATGGGTCAGAACACGCGAAGAAGCGTACCGTCCGCACCGAGCCGACCCAGCGTCGCAGCACCCAGCGTCTCGACGCACTGCTCGACGCCGCGGCCGAGATCGTCGACGAGATCGGATTCGAACGCCTGACGACGCAGATGGTCGCCGAGCGCGCGGGTGCGTCGATCGGCACCGTCTACCGCTACTTCCCCGACCGCGTCGCCGTGCTCCAGGGTCTCCGCGAGCGCTCGATCGATCGCTACCGCGCACAGGTCGCCGCACGGATCGCCGAGCGCACCCCCTCCGGCTGGTGGGAGGTCATCGAGGGCGCGATCGAGGTTTCGGCTTCGATGTACCGCTCGGAGCCCGGCTTCGACGTCGTGCACGCGGCGCCCCGCGACCTCTCCGACGACGGCGACTCCGAGTTCGCGACGCGCATCGCGCGCATGCTCGCCGCGGAGTTCCCCGAGGTCGAAGACACCCCCGAACTCCGGTTCCGCCTCGGCATCGTCATCGAGATCGCCGACTCGCTCATCTACCGCGCGTCGACGCGTTCGACCGAGGTGTCGCGTCGCTACGTCGAAGCGGCGAAGTCCCTCGTGCGCGAATACCTCTCCGACCTGCTCGAACCGGCGTTCCAGGCGTCCGAAGCCGCCTGAGCCGGCCGGCCGCCGGCCGCCGGCCGGAGCGCCGGCTCGCACGTGGACTCGCGGGTACGGTCACGGGTCTCTGCGTCATACCGTTGCCCCGTCGCCTCCCGCGTGTTTGGCTTGAGGCGCGAGGAGATCGACGACTCCTCCTCGCGGAGAGTCGGCAGGCATGATCGAGTTCCGGGGCGTTCGCAAGGAGTTCCCCGACGGCACGGTCGCGGTCGAATCGGTCGACCTGATCGTGCCCCCTCATGAGACGACGGTGCTCGTCGGGTCATCGGGCTCCGGCAAGACGACGCTCCTGCGAATGGTGAATCGGATGGTCGATCCGACGGCCGGACAGGTACGCATCGACGACGTGGATGTCTCGACGCTCGACGCTGTCACCCTCCGGCGGTCGATCGGCTACGTCATGCAGAACAGTGGGCTCCTCCCGCACCGAAAGGTCGTCGACAACATCGCGACCGTGCCCGTGCTGCGAGGCGAGTCGAAAAGCGCGGCACGTGCGCGGGCGCTCGAACTCATGGACACCGTCGGGCTCGACAGGTCGCTCGCCGACCGGTATCCGACCCAGCTCTCGGGCGGACAGCAGCAGCGGGTGGGCGTCGCCCGAGGGCTTGCCGTCGATCCGAACATCCTGCTCATGGACGAGCCGTTCGGGGCCGTCGATCCGATCGTGCGCACCGAGCTGCAAGACGAGTTGCTGCGCCTCCAGCGCGAGCTCGGCAAGACCGTGATCTTCGTGACCCACGACATCGATGAGGCGTTCCGGCTCGGAGACCGCGTCGTCATCCTCCGCGAAGGCGGTCGGATCGTGCAGACCGGCACGCCCGCCGAGATCCTCGCGGCACCCGCCGACGAGTTCGTCGCCGAGTTCATCGGCGCCGATCGCGGTCGCCGCGAACTGCACGTCGCCGAGATCGACGGGAGGCGGCTCGCCGTCGACGGCGACGGACGTCCGGTCGGGGTGCTCGCGCCGTGAACTGGCTCTGGTCGAACCTCGATCGCATCGGCGAGCTGCTCGTCGTGCACCTCGCGTTGTCGGTGCCCCCCGTCATACTCGGATTCGTGCTCTCCCTCCCGATCGGCTGGCTCGCGTGGCGGTTCCGCTGGTCGCGCGGGACGCTGCTCGTCGCCTTCGGCATCGTCTACGCGATCCCGTCGCTGCCGCTCCTCGTCATCCTGCCGACGATCCTCGGCACACCGCTGCGCTCTCCCGTGAACCTCATCGTCGCACTCACGCTCTACGCGATCGCGCTCATGGTCCGCTCGGCGGCCGACGCGTTCGGCGACGTCGACGGAGACATCCGGCTGTCGTCGACGGCGCTCGGATTCTCGACCTGGCGCAGGTTCTGGGGCGTCGACCTTCCACTCGCGGCACCGGGCCTCCTCGCCGGGCTCCGGGTCGTGATCGTCAGCACCGTGAGCCTCGTGACGGTCGGCGCCGTGCTCGGCATCTCAAGCCTCGGCAGCCTCTTCACCGACGGGTTCCAGCGGAACATCCCGCTCGAGATCTTCACGGGCATCGCTGCGACCGTGCTCCTCGCGGTCCTGCTCGACCAGCTCGCCGTGCTCGTCGGCAGGGTGCTCATGCCCTGGACTCGGACGGGCGGCGGAAGGCGGGCGGTGCGCGCGTGAACAACCTCACCGAGGCGATCGCGTGGCTCGTCGACCCAGCCAACTGGGGCGGCGCCGACGGCATCGGCGCGCGACTGTGGTTCCACCTGTGGTTCAGCCTCGCGGTCGTCGCGGGCGCGAGCGTGATCGGTCTGCCGATCGGCGCATTCGTCGGGCACACCGGGCGCGGGCGCGAAGCGGCCGTCTCGGTGTCGGGTGCCCTCCGCGCGCTGCCGACGCTCGGTGTGCTGACGCTCTTCGGCCTCGCGCTCGGCGTCGTGCTCATCGCACCGTACCTCGCGCTCGTGATCCTCGCGATCCCGTCGGTGCTCGCGGGCGCCTATGCCGGCATCGGCGGGGTCGATCGCCGAACCGTCGACGCCGCACGCGGTATGGGCATGACCGAGTTCCAGATCGTCCTCCGCGTCGAGACCCCGCTCGCACTGCCGACGATCATCGGAGGCATCCGCGCCGCCGTCCTGCAGGTCGTCGCGACCGCGACGCTCGCCGCCTACGTGGGCGGCGGAGGGCTCGGCACGTACATCCTGCTCGGTCAGGCGACGCGCGATTACCCCCTCATGCTCGCGGCGTCGATCCTCGTCGTCGCGCTCGCGCTCGCGCTCGAAGGGCTCTTCGCACTCGCGCAACGTCTCGTGGTCCCCGAGGGCGTCAGGCTCGGGCGCACCACCGGATCCGCACGTGTCCGCTCGCGGTCGACGCAACAGGCGCGGCCGCGCACCGCTGTCGGATGAAACGCCCACCCGTTCGTCCACGACCGAAGGGAAATGCCATGCACCGCACCCCGAGACTCTTTGCGATCGCCGCGGCGACCGCGTCAGCCGCCCTCGCGCTCGCCCTGACGGGCTGTGCCTCGGGCGACCCGTTGAGCGACGGCGGCGACGCCACGGGCGAGACCTCGGCCGGGCCGATCGTCATCGGGTCGCAGGCCTACTACTCGAACCGCATCATCGCCGAGATCTATGCGCAGGCGCTCGAGGCGAACGGGTTCGAGGTCGACCGGCAGTTCGACATCGGCCAGCGCGAGGTCTACCTGCCCGAGGTCGAGGCCGGCGAGATCGACCTCTTCCCCGAGTACACGGGCAACCTCCTGCAGTACTGGGTGCCCGACACCGAGGCGCGCACGAGCGACGACGTGTACGCGGCGCTCGAGCAGGCGGTGCCCGACGGACTGCGCGTGCTCGACCAGTCGCCCGCGACCGACCAGGACTCGTACAACGTCACGCGCGCCTTCTCGGAGGAGTTCGGTGCGACGAGCCTCGCCGACCTCGCCGACGTGTCCGAGCCGCTCACCCTCGGCGGGAACGCCGAACTCGAGACCCGACCGTACGGCCCCACCGGTCTGAAGTCCGACTACGGCGTCGACGTCGGGTTCAAGCTCATCGCCGACAGCGGCGGCGCGCTCACGGTCAAGGCGCTCATCGACGACGAGGTGCAACTCGTCAACATCTACAGCGCCGACCCGAACATCGCCACCAACGACCTCGTGACGCTCGCCGATCCCAAGGGACTCTTCCTCGCGTCGAACGTCGTGCCGCTCGCGAGCGACAAGATCACCGACGAGATCGCCGCGATCATCGACGCCGTGAGCGCTGCGATGAGCCCCGCCGACCTCGTCGCGATCAACGACGAGTCGGTCAACGAGCAGCGCAACGACGCCGACATCGCGAAGGACTGGCTCGCCGAGAAGGCGCTGTTCTGATCCGGATCGTCTAGATCTCGGGGTCGGCCGTCTCTCCGACGACGCTCGTCGCCGACGTGTCGTCATCGAGGTCGGCCTCGAGGTCGTCGTCCGCGGGGCTGGCCTCCATGTGGCGTGCCTCGCGGCGCAGGATGAGCTTCTTCACGCCCCAGACGACGGCGAGGAAGACGATGATGATCGCCACGAAGAGGTAACCCGCCCAGTGCAGTTCGCGGCTGAGCTCGCGGTAGCTGCCTGCGGCGAGCCATCCGACCGTCGTGTAGGTGAACGCCCACAGGATCGACGCGGGCGTCGTCCATGCGAGGAACCGGCGGTAGCTCATGGTGCTCATGCCGACGACGAGCGGCACGAGCGAGTGCAGGACGGGCAGGAATCGCGAGATGAACACGGCGGGGCCGCCGCGGCGCGTGAGATACCGCTGTGCGCGCTGCCAGTTCGCTTCGCCGAGACGGCGGCCGAGCCGCGAGTGCTCGATGCGCGGCCCGAACCACCGCCCGAGGGCGAACCCGATCGACTCGCCGATCAGCGCTCCGACGATGACCGTGATCGCAAGCGCGAAGTACTCGCCGACGCTGTCGATCGCGGTCGAGGCGACGATGACGATGGTGTCGCCCGGCACGACGAGCCCGACGAGCACCGAGGTCTCGAGGAGGATCCCGAGGCCGGCGAGGAGCGTGCGGAGGACCGGGTCCACCGACTGGACCGTGTCGAGGATCCCGTCGAGCAGCTCGTTCACGAGTCCGAGCCTAAGACGCGGAGGGGCAGCGCGCGTCCGACTATCGGACGATCGTCAGCATCGCGACGAGCGGCGCGGTGATGAGGGCGACGGCCAAGACCATGACACCCCAGCGGGCCGGAGCCCCGAGCGGGTGCTCGGCCGGGTGCTCGAGTCGGCCGAGCCTGGCCGCGAGCATGTCGCCGTCGGGCACGGCGCCGCCCGATTCCGCGGTGAGCGCGGGTTCGGCTGCACTGCCCATGAGGGAGAGGGCGCGGACGATCTCGTCGCGCCCGACGTCGCGCAGCGCCTGGTCGTCGGCGAGCATCTCGGTGAGGAGGGAGACGGCGCGCTCGGCGCGGTTCGCGATCGGGAACCAGGGGAGCGCTGTATGCCAACTGCGGAATACGAGCAGCACGAGATGGTGGAACTGGCCGAGATGCGCGTGCTCGTGGGCGATCACGGCTCGCACTTCGTCTGGTGAGAGCACGTCGAGGAGGCCGTCGGTGAGGACGGTCGCGCCGCGGAGGCCGGGTACGCAGTACGCGAGCGGAACGGAATGGGCGAGGAGCCGCGTGCCGGGGTCGCCCGGCATGGGGTCGCTGAGAATGCGAATCAGCTGGTGCTGGCGGCGGCGCTCGCGCTCGGCGCGAAGGGCGGTCGCGCCGAGGTTGAGCGCGAGGTGCACCGTGAGTCCGACCGCGAGCGTCAGAGCGGCCAGGTGGATCACGCCGAACTCGGCCGGGATCGGGCCCGCGAAGAACGCGCCGAGAAGGGCTTCGGCGGAGCCGAGGATCGAGCCGTCGGGTGCGGTGCCGAGCACCACGAGGCATCCGATCATCGAGAGGCCGCCGCCGAGCGCGATCGCCTGCCAGAGCGCCAGCGCGAGTCCGGGCGCGCGCGAAGGCCACGCGGCGCGCGCGAGCGCGACGGGGACCGGCCACGCGAGTGCGAGCGCGAGGAGGCCGAGGGCTGCGGCGACCGCGGGCACGTCAGCGCCGGGCGAGCTCGTCGAGCAGGCGCCGCAGGGTCGCGGTCTCGTGGGGGGTCGCCGTGCCGACGAAGCGCGCGAGGGCCGCGTCGCGGTCGCTCGAACGGTCGAGCACTTCGTGCATGAGCTCTGCGGTGTGCTCTTCGCGCGTGAGGAGCGCGCGGTAGCGGTGCGGGCGGACTTCACGGCTGCGCGAGACGAAGCCCTTGCGCTCGAGGCGGGCGAGCACTGTGAGCACGGTCGTCGTCGCGGGAGCGCGGTCGCCCGAGACATCCGCCCCGCCGCTTGCGCCGCCGACGAGCGTGAGCCGGTCGCGCAGTTCGTTCGCGCTCAACACGGCATCGCTCGCCCAGAGCTGCTCCATGACGGAGCGCTCGAGTTCTCCGAGATTCGCCACGCCTCAACGGTACCTCCTTCGCGGAGGTACTTCTACCGGGTGTAGAAATGGGTCTACGCTACGAGCAGGACGCGATCCGATCTCCGACGACGAGGCTCGGGCGCGATGGAAAGGGGTGCACGTGAACGAGTGGCTCGACCCGCTGCTCCTCGCGAGGTGGCAGTTCGGATTGACGACGATCTACCACTTCCTGTTCGTGCCGTTGACGATCGGCCTCGCGACGACCGCGGCGATCTTCCAGACCGCGTGGTACCGCACCGACAAGGTCGAGTACCTGAAGCTCACGCGCTTCTTCGGCACGATCTTCCTCATCAATTTCGCCATGGGCGTCGTCACGGGCATTGTGCAGGAATTCCAGTTCGGCATGAACTGGTCGGAGTACTCGCGCTTCGTCGGCGACGTCTTCGGGGCCCCGCTCGCACTCGAAGGCCTGCTCGCGTTCTTCCTCGAGGCGACGTTCATCGGGCTCTGGATCTTCGGCTGGAACAAGCTCCCGCGCGGGCTCCATCTCGCGACGATCTGGATCACCGCGATCGGCACGATCCTGTCGGCGTACTTCATCATCGCCGCGAACGCGTTCATGCAGAATCCCGTCGGGTACGAGCTCAACGCCGAGCGCGGGCGAGCCGAACTCGTCGACATCGGCGCGCTCCTCACCAATAAGGTCGCCCTCGCCGCCTTCCCGCATACGATCGCGGCGTCCTTCATGGTGACGGCGGGCCTCATCATCAGCGCCGCCGCCTGGCATCTCGCCCGCAACCGCAACCTCGACACCATGCGCCCGGCGCTCAAGTTCGGCCTCTGGACGATGGTCGTCTCGGGCATCCTCACGACCGTCTTCGGCGACCAGTTGAGTCTCGCGATGGTCGCGACCCAGCCCATGAAGATGGCGGCCGCCGAAGCCCTCTTCGACACGGCGTGCGGGGCGGATGCCTCGTTCTCGATCTTCACCCTCGGCACCCCCGACGGCACGAGCGAGCTGTTCTCGATCCGGGTGCCCTACCTGCTCTCGCTTCTCTCGACGCACAGCTTCGACGGGTGCGTCGAGGGCATCAACGACCTGCAGGCGCAGTATCAGGAGCTGTTCGGTCCCGGCGACTACGCGCCCATCCTGTGGGTGACCTACTGGGCGTTCCGCTGGATGATCGGCCTCGGGCTGCTCCACGTGATCATCGCCGTCGTCGGCCTCTGGGTCACCCGCAAGGGCCGCCACCCGAAGCAGCGCTGGGTGTGGACGATCGCGATCTGGAGCTTCCCGCTCTCGCTCCTCGCGATGAGCGTCGGGTGGGTCTTCACCGAGATGGGCAGGCAGCCCTGGATCGTCTTCAGCCTGCTGCCGACCGAGTCGGCGGTCTCGCCGAACGTGACCGGTCTCGAGGTGCTCATCTCGCTCGTCGCGTTCACGCTCGTCTACGGCGCCCTCGCCGTCGTCGAGTTCGGGCTCATCATCCGAGCCATCCGGAAGGGCCCGCCCGACGTGGGCGAACCGCATCCCGAAACCGGCCGCCACGAACCGGCCACGACGGTCTACTAGGAGGCATCGCCATGGATCTCGCCGTGCTCTGGTTCTGGATCGTCGCCGTGCTGTTCGTCGGCTACTTCGTGCTCGACGGCTTCGACTTCGGCGTCGGCATGTCGTTGCCGTTCCTCGGCAAGGACGACACCGATCGCCGCGTGCTCATCAACACGATCGGCCCCGTGTGGGACCTCAACGAGACGTGGGTGATCGTCGCGGGGGCATCCCTCTTCGCCGCCTTCCCCGAGTGGTACGCGTCGCTCTTCTCAGGGTTCTACCTCGCGCTCCTCCTCATCCTCCTCGCGCTCATCGCGCGCGGCGTCTCGTTCGAGTACCGCCATCAGCGGCCCGAGGCGGCCTGGAAAGCGCGCTTCGACTGGATGATCGTCATCGGGTCGGCCGTGCCGGCGCTCCTCTGGGGCGTCGCGTTCGCGAACATCGTGCAGGGCGTGCCGCTCGACGAAGGACACAACTTCACGGGCAACCTGCTCACGTTGCTGAACCCGTATGCGCTCCTCGGCGGCGTGACGACCCTCCTCGTGTTCTTCGTGCACGGCGTCGTGTTCGTCTCGCTCAAGACCGAGGGCGACCTGCGGGTTCGCGCGCAGCGGCTCGCGACGCGCGCGGGCGTCGTGACGATCGTCGTCGCCGCGGCGTTCCTCGTCTGGACGGGGCTCGCCTACGGCAGCGTGTGGTTCTGGATCCTCGCAGCGGTCGCCGCGGTCGCACTCATCGGCGGATGGCTCGCCAACACGCGCGGGCGGGAGGGCGTCGCGTTCACGCTCCTCGCCGTCACGATCGCCTCGACGGTCCTCGCGCTCTTCGCGTCGCTCTTCCCCGACGTGCTGCCCGCCTCGAACGACCCGGCGAACAGCCTTACGATCGAGAACGCGTCGTCGACGCCGTACACGCTGGAGTTCATGACGTGGGTCGCGGGCGTCGCGCTGCCGCTCGTGCTGCTCTACCAGGGCTGGACGTACTGGATCTTCCGCAAGCGCGTGAAGCGTTCGACGATCGAGCAGGCGGCCCACTAGGTGAAGCCCCTCGACCCGAGGCTCGTGCGCCGCTCGCGCGGCGCGCGCCGCTTCCTCGCGGCCGGGGCGGCGATCGCGCTCGTGCAGACGGGCGCGATCGCGGCGTTCGCGTGGGGGCTCGCGGAGCTCGTCGCGGGCCTCGTCGGCAGCGTGGGCAGGTCGGATGCCTCGACCGCCGCCGCGCTCGTCGCCGCGGCCGTCGTCGTGCGCGCGCTCTCGACGTGGGCGTGGGACGCCGTGTCGACGGCGGGCGCGCAGCGCGTGAAGGCCGAGTTCCGAGCCGAGATCCTGGAAGCACTCGACGGGCGCCCCGAGGGCGTTCCGGGATTCCCGTCGGCGCGCATCGCGACCCTCCTCGGCCCTGGCCTGGACGCGCTCGACGAGTACTTCGGCCGTTACCTGCCGCAGTTGGTGCTCACGGCGATCGCGACCCCTTTGCTCGTCGCAGCGGCGTGGTGGGGCGACTGGCTCTCGGGACTCACGTTCGTCCTCGTGCTGCCGATCATCCCGGTCTTCATGATCCTCATCGGGCTCGCGACGCAAGCGGTGCAGCGGCGGCAATGGGATGCGCTCGAGACGCTGTCGCGGGGATTCCTCGAAGTGCTCGGCGGACTGTCGACGCTCCTCGTCTTCGGTCGCGCGAAGCGACAGTCCGCGCGCATCGCCGCCGTGACCGACGAATACCGGGTGCGCACGATGCGCGTCCTGCGGGTGACGTTCCTCTCGGGGTTCGCGCTCGAGCTCGCGGCGAGCCTGTCGGTCGCGCTCGTCGCGGTGTCGATCGGGTTCCGGCTCGTCGACGGATCGCTCGCCCTCGCGGTCGGCCTGTTCGTGCTCGTGCTCGCGCCCGAGATCTTCCTGCCGCTTCGAAACGTCGGTGCGGCGTTCCACAGCGCCGCAGGCGGCGTCACGGCCTCGGTCGACGCGCTCGACCTCGTCGAGGCGGCGGCACGCACAGGGAACGTCGCGGATGTCTCGGAGCCGACCGACTCCGACGGCCGCGGCCTCGTCGTGCGCGACCTCGTCGTCCGCCGCGACGATCGCGTCGTCGTCGAGGGCCTCGACCTCGCCGTCGCGCCGGGCGAGGTCGTCGCCGTCGTCGGACCGAGCGGCGTCGGCAAGTCGAGCCTCGTCGCCGCGATCCTGGGGTTCGTCGACCACGAGGGTGAGATCAGCGTCGGGGGAGCGTCGGGCCCGGGACTTCCGGCCGTCGCGTGGGCGCCGCAGCGCTCGTCGCTCGTCGCGGGGACCGTCGCGTCGAACGTCACGATGGGCGATCCGGATGCCTCGCCTGCGATCCTCGATCGTGCGCTCGCGCTGGCCGGGGTCGACGTCGATCCCGCGTCGGTGCTCGGCGCCGGCGGCGAGGGCGTGTCGGGCGGCCAGGCGCAGCGGATCGCGGTGGCGCGGGCCATCCATCGTCTGCTCGCTCGCGACCTCGCGCTGCTCGTCGTCGACGAGCCGTCGTCGGCGCTCGACCACGACCGCGAGGAGGCGCTCGCGCACACGTTCTGCGAACTCGCGGGCGACGGCCGTGCGGTGCTCGTCGTGACCCATCGGCCGAGCCTCGCGGCAGCCGCCGACCGGGTCGTCGCGCTGGGGGTGCTCGCGGATGTCCGCTGAACGTGCCGACGCGACCGCGCGGGTCCTGCGAGACGCGATCCCGCCGCCCCGGCGGCTCCTGCCCGTCGTGCTCCTCGGATTCCTGTCGGCGGGGTCGGCGGTGGCGCTCCTCGCGTGCTCCGCGTGGCTCATCACGCGAGCGGCCGAGCAGCCGCCCGTGCTGTACCTTTCCGTCGCGGTCGTCGGTGTGCGTGCGTTCGCGCTCGGGCGGGCGGTGTTCCGATACCTCGAGCGGCTCACGGGACACGACGCGGCGTTCCGTCAGCTCGGGTCGATTCGCACTGGACTCTATGAGCGGCTGCTGCCGTCGGCGCCCGACGGACTCGGGATGCTCCGCCGCGGCGACTTGCTCGCCCGATTCACCCGGGACGTCGACGACCTCCAGTTCGTCATGCTGCGCGCCGTGCAACCCGTGGCGAGCGCGCTCTTCGTGCTCGTCGCCGCGGTCGTCGGCATCGCGTTCCTCGCGCCCGCGTCGGCGGGCCTGCTCGCGCTCGTGCTCGTCGTCGGGGTCGGCGCGGCGATCCTCGCCGAACGTGCGGCGACGGCCCGGGGCATCCGGCTCATCGCGCCGCTCCGCGGCGAACTGCAGGCGGCCGTCGTCGAGCATGTGCAGTCGCTCGACGTGCTCGTCGCCTTCGACGGCGCAGCGGCGAGCCGTGCGCGCATCGTCGAGCTCGGGGGGCGGCTCGCGCGCGCGACGCGCGTGCAATCCGCCGCGGTCGGCGCTGGTGCCGCGTGCATGACGGCGCTCGGCGGACTCGCCGTGCTCGCGAGCATCGGCGGCGGCCTCCCCGAACTCGCGTCGGGCCGGCTCGACGGGCCCGCGTTCGCCGTGCTGTGCCTCGTGCCGCTCGCGATCGCCGAGGTCGCCGCCGCGATCCCCGTCGGCGTGTCGGCGTGGCGGGCTGCGCGCGTGAGTGCGGCGCGGGTCGCGATGGCGGTGCCCGCCACGCCGCCGGCGGGCGTCGCGACGGCGCCCGCGCTTCCGCGTGAGCTGTCTTCCGGCGCCGCTGCGCCGACCGTCGAACTGCGAGACATCCGCGCATCGTGGCCGACCCTCGACGATGCGACCCGACCTGCCGCGGTCGACGGCGTTTCGCTCCGGATCGAGCCGGGGGAGCGCGTCCTCCTCCGCGGCCCCTCGGGCGCCGGCAAGACGACGCTCGCGCACGTCCTCGTGCGCTTCCTCGACTACGAGGGGAGCTACCGACTCGACGGCGTGGAGGCGCGTGACCTCGATCCGGGCGACGTGCGCCGGGTCGTCGGACTCGTCGAGCAGCGGCCGTGGCTCTTCGATGAGAGCGTGCGCCAGAACCTCCTGTTCGCTCGCGACACCGCGACCGACGACGACCTCTTCGATGCGCTCGATCGCGTCGGGCTCGCCGACTGGGTGCGCGAACGCGGCGGACTCGACGCCGCGGTCGGGGAGCGCGGAACGCTCGTCTCGGGCGGGCAGGCCCAGCGCCTCGCGCTCGCGCGCGCCATGCTCGCCGACTTCCCCGTGGTCGTGCTCGACGAGCCGACCGCGAACGTCGACCCCGCGACCGCCGAGCGTCTCCTCGACGACCTGCTCGCGGCGGCGGGCGACCGATCGGTGCTCCTCATCATGCACACGACGACGACACCCGCCGAGATCGATCGGGTCGTCGAGCTCGACCCGGTCGCGTCGGTCGCGCGCGCCTGACCCGCGTCGCGGCCCTGCGCCGCGCGCGGCTCTACGCTGGTGGGATGCCCCGACCGATCCGCGTGCGCGAGCTCGACGAGTGGCGCGACCCTGAGGCGGTGTTCCTCGCCTTGGCCGCGGCGGCGCCCGTCGTCGCGTGGCTCGACGGCGGGGCGGATGCCTCGGACGGCCGCAGCGTCATCGCGGTCGCCCACGACGACGCGCAGATCGTCGTCTCGCATCTCGACCCCGCGGCGCCGGCCGACTCGGCCGACGAGGTGCTCGACGCACTGCGAGCGGGTCTGGCGGCGGAGCAGGCCGACACGACTCCTGTGGACGGAGGCGAGCGCTCGGCGCTCGGGTGGATCGGATGGTTCGGGTACGAGTTCGGGGCCGCGCGCAACGGCGTGCCCGTGTCGATCGCGGCGACCCCCGACGCGGCGTTCTTCTTCGCCGACCGCACGGTCGTGTTCGACCACGCTTCGCGAGCCCTGCGACTCGAATGGCTCGGCGACGACGACGGCGACGCGTGGGCCGACGACACGGCGCGGGCGCTGCACGGGCTCGTCGAGACATCCGACGCCCCCGAGACATCCGACGCCCCCGGGGCATCCGCAGATCCCGATGCGTCCGGGACATCCGCCCCCGGCGCTCCGCGCGTGACGCGCCGGCATGACGATGCGACCTATGCCCGCATGATCGCCGACTGCCAGGCGGCGATCCGCCGCGGCGATGCATACCAGCTCTGCCTCACCAACCGGGTCGACGTCGACGTCCGGCCCGACCCCGTCGACGCCTACCTGCGGCTCCGCCGCCTGAGCCCGACGCACCACGGCGGATTCCTGCGGTTCGGCGACGTCGCACTGCTGTCGGCGTCGCCCGAGCAGTTCCTCCTCGTCGAGCCCGACGGGCGCGTCTTCACGAAGCCCATGAAGGGCACCCGCCCGCGCGGCGCCGACCCGGCGAGCGACGAGGCGCTGCGGCTCGAACTCCTCGAGAGCGAGAAGGAGCGCGCCGAGAACCTGATGATCGTCGACCTCATGCGCAACGACCTGTCGCGCATCGCCGAGCTGGGCAGCGTGCACGTGCCCGTGCTCCTCGAGACCGAGGCGTACCCGCAAGTGCACCAGCTCGTCTCGACCGTCGCGGCGCGGCTCGAACCGGGGCTCACGGCGGTCGACGCCGTCGCGGCGTCGTTCCCGGCCGGGTCGATGACGGGTGCGCCGAAGATCAGTGCGATGACGATCCTGCACGGGCTCGAGCAGGGCCCCCGGGGCGTGTATTCAGGGGCATTCGGATGTCTCGGCGTCGACGGGAGCGCCGACCTCGCGATGGTCATCCGCTCGATCGTGCTGACGCCCGACGGCGCGTCGATCGGCACGGGCGGCGGCATCACGGCCCTCTCGGACGCCTCCGAGGAGATCGAGGAGACGAAGATCAAGGCCCGCGCGCTCGTCGAGGTGCTCGTCGGGCGAGAGCACAGCCCGATCCAATAGGCTGGAAGGCGGGCGCGCCGCCCCCTACTCGCGCGCCCCTTGATCGATGGCCGGCGCGACAGACCGGTCGAGCAGCGAAAACACGATTGTGAGTCCCGTGGCCAACCAGCACGATTCCGCGCAGCACGCCGAGCCCGACGTCTACGACTTCGCCGCGATCCAGGCGAAGTGGCTTCCCGTGTGGGACGAGCTCGACCCCTTCCGCGCGGGCCGCGAGGGCGACACCCGCCCCCGCAAGTACGTGCTCGACATGTTCCCGTACCCGTCGGGCGACCTGCACATGGGCCACGCCGAGGCATTCGGCTTCGGCGACATCGCCGCGCGCTACTGGCGTCACCAGGGCTTCGACGTGCTCCACCCCATCGGCTGGGACTCGTTCGGCCTCCCCGCCGAGAACGCCGCCATCAAGCGCGGCACCGACCCGCGCACGTGGACCTACGCGAACATCGAGCAGCAGAAGCGCTCGTTCCGCCAGTACGCGCCGTCGTTCGACTGGTCGCGTGAGCTCCACACTTCCGACCCCGAGTACTACAAGTGGAACCAGTGGCTGTTCCTCAAGATGTACGAGCAGGGCATCGCCTACCGTAAGGCCGGCCAGGTCAACTGGTGCCCGAACGACCAGACCGTGCTCGCCAACGAGCAGGTCGTCGACGGGCACTGCGAGCGCTGCGGCGCCGTCGTCACGAAGAAGGCGCTCACGCAGTGGTACTTCCGGGTGACCGACTACGGCGACCGCCTGCTCGACGACCTCAACCAGCTCGAGGGCGCGTGGCCGTCGAAGGTCGTCTCGATGCAGCGCAACTGGATCGGCCGTTCGTCGGGCGCCGACGTCGAGTTCGAGATCGAAGGCCGCGAGGGGCGGGTGCCCGTCTTCACGACGCGCCCCGACACGCTCTACGGTGCGACCTTCATGGTGGTCGCGGTCGACAGCGACCTGGCGGCAGAGCTCGCGTCCGGGGCATCCGATGAAGTGCGCCGCCGCTTCGACGACTACCTCGACTCGGTGCGCGCCGAGAGCGACATCGACCGTCTCGCGACCGACCGTCCGAAGTCGGGCGTGTTCCTCGAGCGCTACGCGATCAACCCGCTGAACGGCGAGCGTCTGCCGATCTGGGCCTCCGACTACGTGCTCGCCGACTACGGTCACGGCGCGATCATGGCCGTGCCCGCGCACGACCAGCGCGACCTCGACTTCGCGCGCGCCTTCGAGCTCCCGGTGCGCGTCGTCGTCGACACGAACGCACCTGTCACGGGCGTCATCCCCGTCATCCCGCTCGATGAAGACGGCAACCCGTACGTGCCCGACGACCTGCCGCCGCTCGACCCCGCCTCGACGGGCGTCGCGCTGACCGGCGACGGCCGCCTCATCAACTCGGGCCCGCTCGACGGGCTCTCGAAGCAGAACGCGATCCGTCGCGCCATCGAGATCCTCGAGGAGCGCGGCACGGGGCGCGCGGCGAAGAACTTCCGCCTGCGCGACTGGCTCATCTCGCGCCAGCGCTTCTGGGGCACGCCCATCCCGATCATCCACTGCGCCGACTGCGGCGAGGTGCCCGTCCCGCAAGAAGACCTGCCCGTGCGTCTGCCCGATGCCGCGGGTCTCGACCTCAAGCCCAAGGGGCAGAGTCCGCTCGGCGCGGCCGAAGACTGGGTGAACGTCGCCTGCCCGAACTGCGGCGGTGCGGCCAAGCGCGACTCCGACACGATGGACACGTTCGTCGACAGCTCGTGGTACTACCTGCGCTACCTCAACGCGGCCGACGACACTCAGGCGTTCGACCCCGCACAGGCCGAGAAGTGGGCGCCCGTCGACCAGTACGTCGGCGGCGTCGAGCACGCGATCCTGCACCTGCTCTACGCGCGGTTCGTCACGAAGGTGCTGTTCGACCTGGGCTACCTGAGCTTCACCGAGCCGTTCACGTCGCTCCTCAACCAGGGCATGGTCCTCATGGACGGCTCGAAGATGTCGAAGTCGAAGGGAAACCTCGTCGAGTTCGCGTCCGAGCTCGCAGCGCACGGTACCGACGCGCTTCGCGTGACGCTTGCGTTCGCCGGGCCGCCCGAAGACGACATCGACTGGGCGGATGTCTCGCCCACGGGTTCGGCGAAGTTCCTCGCGCGTGCGTGGCGCATCTCGGGCGAGGTCACCTCGAACCCCGATGTCGAGTGGAAGTCGGGGGATGCCTCGCTCCGCCGTATCACGCACCGACTGCTCGCCGATGCCCCGGCCCTTGCCGAGGCGTACAAGTTCAACGTCATCGTGGCGCGCCTCATGGAGCTCGTGAACGCGACCCGCAAGGCGATCGACTCGGGTCCCGGCGCGGGTGACGCGGCCGTGCGCGAAGCGGCAGAGGTCACGGCGATGATCCTCGACCTGTTCGCGCCGTACACGGCCGAAGACATGTGGCAGCGACTCGGCTACAAGCCGACCGTCGCGCTCGTGCCGTGGCGCAAGGCCGACCGGGCGCTGCTCGTCGAGGAATCGGTGACGGCGATCCTGCAGGTCGACGGCAAGGTGCGCGACCGCGTCGAGGTGTCGCCGAAGATCTCGGCCGACGAGCTCGAGCGGATCGCACGGTCGACGGCCGGCGTCGTGCGGGCGGTGGGCGATCGTGAGATCGTCAACGTGATCGTGCGTGCGCCGAAGCTCGTCAACATCGCGACGCGCGGCTGAGGCGCTCGGCGTCGATTTCGACGCCGAACGCCTCAGCGCGAGTCAGTGCGCGACGCCGAGCCCGTCGAGGAACCGCCCCATGGCCGCCGCGGCCGTTTCGGGATCGACGGCCGACGGGTCGTGCAGCTGACCGCTGAGCGTCGCGCCGATCCCACCGACCCATGTCTCGGCGACCCACAGCACGAGGTCGTCGGCGACGACGTACTCGCGGTAGGTGCCGCCCGCGCCGACCGAGAGGGCGACCTCGGATCCGTCGTCGTCGATGTGCTGGAGGTCGCGGAAGTCGGCCTCGTCGCCTCCCGTGTAGACCTGACCGGTGATACCGGCCTCGATGCCGTCGGCGAGATCGATCGAGCAGGTCGGAAGCGAGGGGATCGACTCGTCGGGAACGGGGGCGCCGGGCGCGCCGACCAGGAGGGTGGCGAGGTCGAGGCCGGCGAGCGCGTCGCAGACCGCGGAGGCGTCGAAGTCGACGAGTGTCCTGCCGGCGGTGTCGGCCTTCGCGTCGTCGTTCGCGGTCGTGCCGTCGCCCTCGGCGGCAGCGGTCGCATCTCCGACCGCTCCGGGCCCCGCATCGCTTCCTTCGGCGGCGCCCCCGGCGCACCCGGCGAGCGCGAGCATCGCGGCGGCGAGGGGGAGGAGGGCGAGGCGGCGTGGCACGGACATGGCGTACTCCTGGTCGACGGACGGCTGCATCACCCCAGATTGTGGGCAGCGGTGACCTGGGGACATCCGTAGACCTTACGTACATTTCGATGCACAGGGCGTGGCGCCGCAGCTTGCGCCGTTGCGAGAATGGGCGAATGTTTCGAGCGGTGCGACGCGACGACCTCATGGCCGCCGTCGACGCTGCGATCGGCGGCGGAGCCCGGGTCATCCTGCTCGCGGGCCCCGCGGGAATCGGCAAGTCGTTCGTGCTCGAGACGCTCGCGGCCGCGGTCGAGCGCCGCGGCGACCGCGTCGATCGCGTCTGGGGCACGGCTGCGCTGTCGGATGTCCCGGGCGGCGCCCTCGCGCATCTCGTCGCTCCGTCCGCCGATATCGCGACGATGCTCGCCGGCCTCGTGCGGAATGTCGCGCCGATCCTCTGCGTCGACGACCTCGACCAGTGCGATCCGCTGTCGGTCGCGATGCTCGAGCGGCTCGCACGCGAGCCCGGACGGCTGACCCTCGCGACGATGCGAAGCGAGAACGGGCTTCCGCCCGACCGGATCCGTGACTTCGTCGACCGGTCGGCGGCGCGGATCGTGGTCGTGGGACCGCTCGTAGCGAGGCAGGTCTCCGAACTGGTGACGGGCGTCCTCGACGACGAGGTGCACGGCGACCTCGTGGACGAGGTCTGGCGCCGAACCGGTGGGAACCCGCTGTACGCGACGCAGCTCCTGCTCTCGGCACGCGAAACGGGGGCGATCGCGCGGCGCGGCGGGCTCTGGGTCGTCGACGGGCCGCTCGGGGCGCCGGCGTCGCTGCGGGCCGCGCTCCTCGCTCGTCTCGACGGGCTCGGTCCGGCTGCATGCGATGCTGCCGAGTTCCTCGCGGCGATGGGGGAGACGAGGCTCGACCGGGTCGAATCGAGCGGGCGCGCCGTCGGCTCGCGCGAGCTCTTGCAGGCAGGTGTCGCGACGATCCACGGCGAACGCATCGCGCTCGCGCATCCGCTGTTCGCGGAGGCGGTCACGAGCCGCACCGACCCGCTCAGACGCCGCGAACTGCTCCGCGAGCACTTCGCAGCGGAACGTTCGTCGAAGTTCCCCGACCAGGTGCGACTCGCGCTCCTCGCGATCCAGATCGACGAGGACGTCCCTGCCGGCGCGCTCGTCCGCGCCGCGCGCCTCGCGATGGCGGGCGCCGACACGCGCACCGCGCTCGTGCTCGCGCTCGCAGCGCTGCAGACGGCGCGGGGGGACATCCGGATCGAAGCCCTGGGCTTCGCCGCCGACGCGCAGATGCAGCTCGGGCGAGGCGCTGAAGCCCGCGACCTGCTCGAGCAGGCGCTCGGCCGCACTGCGCCCGGGCCGCGCGCGCTGCTGCTCACAGCGCTCCTGCACGTCGTCCTCACGTGGGGCTGCCACGACCCGTCGGCGTCGGCTGAGATGCTCGCCGCGCAAGTGAAGCGCTACCCGCGATGGACGCCCGTCGTGGGCGAACTGTTCGCGGTGCTCGAGTCCGACCGGCTCGTCTACGAGGGGCGGCCCGCCTCGGCGCTCGCGGTGCTCGAGGGCGGTTCGGCGGGTGGCCACGGCACCGATCTCATCGGTCGGATCGCGGCGGCGACGAGGTTCGCGCCGCACCTCGAGGCGCGGATGGCGACCGCGCGGGCGCAGGCGCTGATCCAGCTCGGGCGTGCCGAGGAAGCCCTCGCGGCGCTCGACGTCGACGTGTTCACCGCGCGAGCGGAGCTGCTCGACGAGCAGGTCCCGAGCTGGCGGGCCGATGTCGAGAATGCGCGAGCCCACGCCCTGCGCGACCTCGACCCTGAGCGCGCCCGGGTCGTCGGCGAGGGGGCGTACCGGACCGCCGACGACCTCGGCCTGGTGCAGGCGAAGGCCTGGGCGGCGTTCATGCAATCGGGTGCGGCGCTCTTCGCGGGGCGGCTCGACGATGCCGCCGAGTGGGCGCGCCGCGCGCGCGCTCTCGCCGAGTCGGGCGGGATGCCCGCGTGCCGTCGGCTCGCCGACGCGTACCTCGACATCGCGACGGGTTCTCGCGGGCTGATCGAGCCGCGAGCAGACGGAGGGGCCGAGCCCGCCCCGGCCGCCACGGGGTTCCTCTGGCACCAGACGCTCATCGGCGATGCGTGGCGGGCGCGCGCTTCGGGCAGGCTCGCTCGGGCGGCGCGGATCATGGCCGAAGCGCACGCCGCGGCGGCCGGTGACGGCGCGCTCATGAGCGTCGCGTTCATCGCACACGAGCGCGTCCGGATGGGGGAGCGGGGCGTCTCGTCCGTCCTCGCGGAGCTTCCCGGCGCCGGGCCGTTGCTCGTCGCACGCCGGCTTCTCGCGCGCGGCGTCGACGAGAACGACGCCGGTCTCCTGCATCGCGCCGCCGACGCCTTCGAACGGCTCGGCATGCCGCTGTTCGCTGCGGAGGCCTTGGCGGTCGCCGCCGGCGAACAGAGCGGCCGGGCCCGAGCTGCTGCGCAGCATCGCGCGTCCCTGCTGGCGGAAGCAGCCGGTTCGCCTGCGACGCCGCTCCTCGCGCGGGCGTCCGCGCGGCCGGTGCTCACGCCGCGCGAGCAGGACATCGCCGAGCGGGCGATCGTGCGCACGAGTTCGGAGATCGCGAGCGAGCTCTACCTCTCGGTGCGCACGGTCGACACGCACCTCGGCCGCGTGTACACGAAGCTCGGCATCTCTTCGCGGCGGGACCTCGCGGAGGCGCTCGGCGTCTCCGACTGACGACCGCTCCTCCCGAGTCGGCGTCGCCGGCGCGCCTTCCACAAGGTGCGACTCGCAACGAGCGGATGTCTCGCGCCCTCGTAGCGTGCGGGCATGCCCGCCGACGCTCCCGACCCGCTCGCTTCGCTCGATCCGTCCGCGAAGCGCGCGCCTGCGCGGGTGCGGATCGCGGTCGGAGCGGCGATCGTCTGCTTCGTCGTCGCGGTGGCCGTGTCGGCGGTGCTGTCGGCGTCGGTCGCGGGCGATCGCGGGGCGATCGGCGGAGCGGCGCCGCTCGCCGACGGGGGCGGCGCCGCGGACGCCCCGCAAGGTCGAGCCGCCGAGGTGGGGGTCGCGCTCTCGAACCCCGTCCTCGTGCACGTGCTCGGAGCCGTTGCGGAGCCCGGACTCGTCGAGCTCGGCGAGGGTGCACGCGTCGTCGACGCGGTCGCCGCGGCGGGAGGGTTCTCGGCCGACGCCGACCCGGCCGGCGTGAACCTCGCACGGCCCGTCGCCGACGGCGAGCAACTCGTCGTGCCTCGCGTCGGCGAGCTGCCGCCGCCGCAGGCCGCGGGTGCGGCGGGCAGGGGTGGTGGCGCGGGTGCGGCGGACGGACTCGTGCACCTCAACACGGCCGACGTCGCGGCGCTCGACACGCTCCCGCGCATCGGGCCCGCGTTGGCGCAGCGCATCCTCGACTGGCGGGAGGCGAACGGCGGATTCACGAGCGTCGACCAGCTCCGCGAGGTCGCGGGCATCGGCGACGCGACCTTCGCGGGCCTTGTCGATCTGGTGGCGCTGTGAGCACCGCGCGAGGGCGCGATCTCCGGCTGCTGCTTCCGGCGGCGGTCGCATGGGCGGCCGGATGGCTCGCGGTCGGCGCACCCGACGCGGGAATCGGCGCGTGGGTGCCGGCGGTCGCGCTGTGGGCGGCCGCGGCGGTGATGTGCGCGGTCGTCGTACGGGCGGTCCTCGTCGCCCGACGGCGAGGACCGGCGGCACGGGTCGCAGTGGTCGCAGCCGTCGCCGCGACACTGCTCGTCGCGTCGGCGGCGGGCGCCTCGGTCGCGCACTCGACCGCGGTCGGACTCGATCGTCGTGGAGCATCCACACTCGCGTCGGCGGCGGCCGAGCACCGCACGGTCGCCGTCGTCGTCAAACTCACGAGCGCTCCGCGCAAGGTCGCCGTGAGTCCGTCGATGCCGTGGCTCGCGGGCGAATCGCGCGTGCGGTTCGAGGCTCTCGTGGTCTCGATCGATGGGAGAGACGGCGGGAGTGTGCCGGTGCAAGTGACGGCCGAGGCATCCGAGGGGCTGGCGTTCGGGGCGCACGCGGCGTTTCGGGCGAGCGTGGGCGCGGGCGCGTCGGCCGATTCCGCCGCGTTCCGACTGCGACCGGTCGATCCGCTTGCGGTTTCGCCGCCGCCGCCGTGGCTCGCGTGGGCTGCGACCTTGCGCGCAGGGTTCGCGGATGCCGCAGAACGCCTCGGCGGCGACGGCGGAGCACTCGTCCCGGGCCTGGCGATCGGCGACACGAGTGCGGTCGGCGCCGAGCTCGACGCATCCATGAAAGCCTCCTCGCTCAGCCACCTGACGGCTGTGTCGGGGGCGAACTGCGCGATCGTGACGGCGCTCGCCTTCGCGCTCGCGGCCGCCTGCGGCCTCCCGCGGTTCGCGCGCGTCGCGATCGCACTCCTCGCCCTCGCAGCCTTCGTCGTGCTCGTGACACCCGAGGCGAGCGTCGTGCGCGCGGCGGCGATGGGGGTAGTCGTGCTCGTCGCGACGGCGTCGGGGCGGCAGGGCGGTGGGATCGCGGCGCTCTCGATCGCGATCATCGCGCTGCTCGTCGGCGATCCGTGGCTCGCACGCGACTACGGGTTCGCGCTCTCGGTGTGCGCGACGGCGGGGCTCCTGCTCCTCGCCGGTCCGCTCGGCGCGAAGCTCGCGCGGTTCATGCCGGGATCGCTCGCGCTCGTGCTCGCGGTGCCGATCGCAGCCCAACTCGCGTGTCAGCCCGTGCTCATCATGCTGAACCCCGGCGTCGCCGTGTACGGCGTCGTCGCGAATCTGCTGGCGGCGCCCGCAGCTCCCGTCGGTACGATGGTCGGCCTCGTCGGATGCCTCGTCCTGCCCGTGCTGCCGTCGGTCGGGTTCGCCGCCCTGCAGATCGCGTGGCTGCCGGCCTCGTGGATCGCGCTCGTCGCGCACGGCACCGCGGGACTCCCCGGCGCGACGGCGGGGTGGGTGCCGGGAGCGATCGGCGCACTGCTCCTCGCGGCGGTGACGGGCACGGGCGTGTGGCTCCTGTTCGCACGCCGCCGACCGTTCGTCGGCGTGCTCGCGGCGAGCATCATGCTCATCGTCGCCATCGCAGGACCACTCGGTGCGTCCGTCGGCGCGCCCGCGCTCGTGCGCGCGGCGATGCCCGATGACTGGGATGTCGCCCAGTGCGACATCGGGCAGGGCGACGCCGTGCTCGTGCGCGATGCCGACGCCGTGGCGCTCATCGATACCGGGCCCGATCCGGCGGCGCTCGCCCGGTGCCTCGGCCTCCTCGGGATCGATCGGATCGACCTGCTCGTCCTCACCCACTGGGACGCCGACCACGTCGGCGGCGTCGCCGCGGTCGCAGGGATGGTGGGCACGGTGCTCCACGGACCGCTCGACGGCGGGCGGTCGAGCAGGCCGCTCGACAGGCTGGTCGAGTCGGGAGCCGTCGTGCACGAAGTCGCGACGGGTGCGCACGGAACGCTCGGGGATGCCGCATGGCGTGTGCTCTGGCCGGAGCCCGGCGCCGAGCCGGGGAACCCCGCGAGCGTCGTCCTCGAGGTGCACGCGGGGGAGTGGACGGGACTCTTCCTCGGCGACCTCGGCGAAGACGCCCAACGGAGCATGCTCGCGCGCGAGCGGCCGGGCCGGGTGGATCTCGTGAAGGTCGCCCACCACGGCTCCGCCGATCAGTACCCCGACCTCTACGCACGGCTCGCCGCCGACGTCGGCCTCGTGGGAGTCGGCGCCGACAACGGCTACGGGCACCCGACGTCGAAAGCACTCGGGATGCTCGCGGCGGCCGGCACGACGGCGATCCGCAGCGATCTCGACGGCACGGCGCTGCTGACCCGCGACGAGGGCGTATGGCGGCTGTGGACCGAACGCGGCGACGCGTCCGGCGTCGCTGCGGGAGGAGAAGCGTCCCTCGGGTCCGCGTCGGCGGCCGCCCGTAGACTTGACGCCGGCGGCGGACGAACGGAGACAGGGTGGCGGCAGCACGCGGAGCGACGGCGGCGAAAGGCAAGGCGGCCATCCCGCAGCTCTCGTGGAACGAGGTGCGTCCAGCGCCCGTCGTGCTCGTGTCGGGCCCCGAAGACGTCCTCGCCGACCGTGCCGTGACGATGCTGCGCGACTTCCTGCGCTCCGAAGACCCCGCACTCGAGGTGAGCGATCTCGAAGCCGACGGCTACCGTCGGGGCGAACTGCTCACGCTCGCGAGTCCCTCGCTGTTCGGCGAACCCCGATTCATCCGCGTGACCGCCGTCGAGAAGGCGAGCGACGACTTCCTTCTCGACGCCCTCGACTACCTCGAGTCGACCGCCGAGCAGACGACCGTCGTGCTTCGCCACCGCGGCGGCATGCGCGGCAAGAAGCTCCTCGACGCGATCCGCGCGGGCGGCGGCGACGCCATCGAGATCGTGTGCGCCGAACTCAAGAACGACAGCGCCAAGCAAGACTTCGCGGCGACCGAGTTCCGAGCGGCAGGCCGCCGAATCGCCCCCTCCGCGCTCCGCGCACTCGTCGGCGCGTTCTCCGACGACCTGGGTGAACTCGCCGCCGCCTGCCGACAGCTCATCGCCGACGCTCCCGGCGACATCGACGAGCCGACCGTCGCGAAGTACTACGGCGGCCGCGTCGAGACGACGGCGTTCGTCGTCGCCGACCAGGCGATCGCGGGCCGTCGCGGCGACGCGCTCGTCGCGCTCCGACAGGCGCTCGAGTCGGGCGCCGACCCCGTGCCGATCGTCGGTGCGTTCGCGATGAAGATCCGCAGCATGGCGAAGGTCTTCGGCACCCGCGGCTCGTCGGGCCAACTCGCCGGTCAACTCGGGCTCGCGCCGTGGCAGATCGATCGAGCCCGACGCGACCTCGTCGGCTGGGACGACGAGGGGCTCGCGCGCGTCGTCGAGGCGCTCGCGGCGACCGACGCCGCGGTGAAGGGCGCGGAGCGCGACCCCGTGTTCGCGCTCGAACGGCTCGTCGCCCTCATCGCCGATCGCGGTCGGGCGCGCTGACCGGTACGGAATCGGCCCGAACCGACAAGGGCCACGTATGCGACGAGGGCCCCGCACCTTCCGGTGCGGGGCCCTCGTGCGGACGCTCCTGAGAGCGGAGTCTCTGGGATCAGAGCGCGGCAGCCTGCTTCGCGATCGCCGACTTGCGGTTCGCGGCCTGGTTCTGGTGGATGACGCCCTTCGAGACGGCCTTGTCGAGCTTGCGCGACGCGACGCGGACGGCGGCGGTCGCCTTCTCCTTGTCTCCGGCGGCGATGGCCTCGCGCGCGGCGCGCACGACGGTCTTCAGCTCGCTCTTGACGGCCTTGTTGCGTTCTTCGGCCTTGCGGTTGGTGCGGATGCGCTTGATCTGCGACTTGATGTTTGCCACGTTGAATCGATTCTTTCGTGTGTGTGGGTACCTGACGTGCCGTCGCGAGGTAGAGGGACTCGCTTCGGCGAATCGTGCGGGGTGGGACCCACACGGAAGCCAACAAGCAACTCTACCAGCTTCCGGAAGAGCGGCCAAAGCGCGCCCCGAGCGAGTCAGGTGCTTCTCAGGCGGCGGATGCGCGCGGCACGAGGCGCCGCCGTCGCTCGACTTCGGCGACCGCCCCGAGGATCGCCGCCGTGAATGCTTCGGGCCGCGACAGGCTCACAAGGTGGGATGCGCCCGGAACCACGATGAGCCGACCGTCGCGGGCGGCCCGGAGCATCCGCCGCTCTTCGAGGCGGAAGTGGTCGAACCGGCCGTTGACGAACCAGATCGGGCAGTCGATGCGTCCGACCGCGGCCTCTTCGTCGACCGTCGCGACGGCACCGATCGCGTCGGACATGACGTCGAGGGCGACGCCGCCCGCGACGACGTCGGCGACGGCCTCGGGGGAGAGGAAGAGACGAGCCATGCCGTCGTTCAGGGCGCGTCCGCGATCGGGCAGGCGTTTGATGGCCGCCGCGAGCCGCTGGTAGCCGCCGAGGGCGGGTCCTCGGGGGCGCGTTCCGCACGACGCGGCGACGAGGCCGTCGATGCGCTCGGGGTGGTCGGCCGCATACGCGATCGACAAGTAGCCGCCGAGGCTCAGTCCGACGAGCACGCGTGGGACCCCATCGTCGACGCCATCGGGCGCGAGCGCGGCGTCGACGGCCTCGAACGCGGTCTCGAGCGAGAACGGCTCGCCCATGCGGGACCCGTGCGCGGGCAGATCGATCGGGCGCGCGTCGATGTCGTGCGCGGCGAGCGGCAGCAACTGATTGCGCCACATCGTCGCCGAGGTTCTGATGCCGTGCACGAGCACGACTCTCGCTCGAGACATCCATCACCCCCTCGTCGGATGCAGCACATGCTAACCCGCGGGAAACGCGACAGGCATCCCCAGATGGGAGGGCGCATCCCGGGCACGGCTGAGCATGGGAGAATCGTCGGGATGTCTCCGAGAGCCGCTCACCCGCCGGTACCTGCCGCCACCGATCCCGCGCTGATCCGCAACTTCTGCATCATCGCGCACATCGACCACGGCAAGTCGACCCTCGCCGACCGCATGCTCCAGATCACGGGCATCGTGAGCGACCGCGACATGCGCGCGCAGTACCTCGACCGCATGGACATCGAGCGCGAGCGCGGCATCACGATCAAGAGCCAGGCCGTGCGCATGCCGTGGCAGGCGGGAGCGCAGTCGTTCGCGCTCAACATGATCGACACGCCGGGCCACGTCGACTTCAGCTACGAGGTCTCCCGGTCGCTCGCGGCATGCGAGGGTGCGATCCTGCTCGTCGACGCGGCGCAGGGCATCGAGGCGCAGACCCTCGCGAACCTCTATCTTGCGCTCGAGAACGATCTCGAGATCATCCCCGTGCTGAACAAGATCGACCTTCCGGCGGCCGAGCCCGAGAAGTACGCGCGTGAGCTCGCCGACCTCATCGGCGGCTCGCCCGACGACGTGCTGAAGGTCTCGGGCAAGACGGGTGTGGGCGTCGAAGACCTCCTCGACCGCGTCGTCGAACGCATCCCGGCTCCCGTCGGCGACGCGAACGCCCCGGCGCGCGCCATGATCTTCGACTCGGTCTACGACAGCTATCGCGGCGTCGTCACGTACGTGCGCATGGTCGACGGCCAGCTGAACCCGCGCGAGCGCATCCAGATGATGTCGACGAAGGCGACGCACGAGATCCTCGAGATCGGCGTGAGCTCGCCCGAGCCGACGCCCACGAAGGGACTCGGCGTCGGCGAGGTCGGCTACCTCATCACGGGCGTGAAAGACGTGCGCCAGTCGAAGGTGGGCGACACGGTCACGACGGCGGCGAAGCCCGCGACCGACGCGCTCTCGGGTACACCGAGCCGCTGCCGATGGTGTTCTCCGGCCTTTACCCGATCGACGGCAGCGACTACCCCGAACTCCGCGAGGCGCTCGACAAGCTCAAGCTCTCCGACGCGGCACTCGTGTACGAGCCCGAGACGTCCGTCGCGCTCGGCTTCGGGTTCCGTGCCGGCTTCCTCGGGCTCCTCCACCTCGAGATCGTGACCGAGCGGCTGCGCCGCGAGTTCGGGCTCGACATCATCAACACGGCGCCGTCGGTGGTCTACGAGGTCACGACCGAAGACAAGAAGACCGTCACGGTCACGAACCCGAGCGAGTTCCCGACGGGCGCGAAGATCGCCGAGGTGCGCGAGCCGATGGTGCGCGCCGCGATCCTCGCGCCGAAAGACTACGTCGGCACGATCATGGAGCTCTGCCAGTCGCGTCGCGGCACGCTCCTCGGCATGGAGTACCTCGGCGAAGACCGAGTGGAGATCCGCTACAACATGCCGCTCGGCGAGATCGTGTTCGACTTCTTCGACCAGTTGAAGTCGAAGACGGCGGGCTATGCGTCGCTCGACTACGAGCCGACGGGCGACCAGGCGGCCGACCTCGTCAAGGTCGACATCCTGCTCCAGGGCGAGCAGGTCGACGCGTTCAGCGCGATCGTGCACCGCGACAAGGCGTACGCGTACGGCGTGCTCATGACGGGCCGGCTTCGCGAGCTCATCCCTCGGCAGCAGTTCGAGGTGCCGATCCAGGCTGCGATCGGCGCGCGTATCATCGCGCGCGAGTCGATCCGCGCCATGCGCAAAGACGTGCTCGCCAAGTGCTACGGCGGTGACATCACCCGCAAGCGCAAGCTCCTCGAGAAGCAGAAGGAGGGCAAGAAGCGCATGAAGATGGTGGGTCGCGTCGAGGTCCCCCAAGAGGCGTTCATCGCGGCGCTGAGCGGCGACGTCGAGAAGAAGGACGCCAAGAAGTAGGGGGCTTCCGATGACTCGACGCAGCACGTTCACCGATCAGTCCGTGACCTACGGGGCGATCGGGGCGACCCTCGACGCCGATTTCCTCCGGTACCCGCCGAAGGGCTTCCGCCCCGCCGAAGACACGGTGAAACTCGGCAGCGGGCGCGACCGCTTCGAGCGCGCGGCCGAGTCGCTCATGACGTGGGGCGTCCAGCGCGGCGCGGGCTTCGAGGTCGCGGATGTCTCGACCGGCACGGGAGCGCAGTACACGGGCATCTCCTACGGAGCCGACGGACTTCCGCTCGCCGAGCAGCCGTCGTCGCGTACCGAGCAGCGCTATTCGGCCGACGGCGAGGCGTATCTCGCGGCCGGGATGACGGCGACGCTCGTCGAGCGCGGTCGGTTCGGGAAGCGTTCGCTGCCCGTGCTCGTCGTCTACGTCGTCGACGAACCGCAGCGCGTCGGGTTCGCGTACGGCACGGCCGGCGAGGGCGCCGAGCACGGCGAGGAGTCGTTCATCCTCGAGCACCGAGACGACGATTCGGTGTGGCTCACGATCCGGTCGGTGCTCGAGCCTGCGCAGGGTTTCGCGCGCGTGCTCGCCCCACTCGTGCGGCATCGCCGCCGGGCATTGACGCAGCGCGAGCTGCGGGCGCTGCACCCGGCGTTCCCGGTCTGACCGTGGGCGGTCCGCTGCCCTTGGGCGACCCGGCTCCCGCCGACGGGCTGCTGCCCGCGTCGGTCGTGTCGGGCGCTGCCGAGCGCGCCTTCGGCGTGTACGTGCACGTGCCGTTCTGCCGCGTGCGGTGCGGGTACTGCGATTTCAACACGTACACGTCAGGCGAGTTGCGCGGCGCGAAGCAGAGCGAGTACGCCGATCAGGCGATCGGCGAGATCCGGATGTCTCGCCGCGTGATGGATGCCTCGGGGCTGCCCGAGCGCGAGGCATCCACGATCTTCTTCGGCGGCGGCACGCCGACGCTGCTTCCGGCCGCCGACCTCGTCGCGATGCTCGGAGCGATCCGCGACGAGTTCGGGCTCGCGCCCGGCGCCGAGGTGACGACCGAGGCGAACCCCGACTCGGTCGACGCCGACGACCTCGTGCGGCTCGCCGAAGGCGGATTCACGCGGGTGTCGATCGGCATGCAGTCGGCCGTCCCGCACGTGCTCGCGGCGCTCGACCGCACGCACGATCCCGACCGCGTGCCGCTCGTCGTCGAGTGGGCCCGGCGAGCGGGCCTCGAGGTGAGCCTCGACCTCATCTACGGCACGCCGGGGGAGTCACTGGGCGATTGGCGGCGCAGCGTCGACGCGGTCGTCGCCGCGAACCCCGATCACGTGAGCGCGTACGCGCTCATCGTCGAGGACGGCACGAAGCTCGCCCGGCAGATCCGCCGCGGCGAGCTCGCGACCCCCGACGACGACCTCGAGGCCGACATGTACGAGCTCGCCGACGACGCATTCGAGGCCGCAGGCTACGGCTGGTACGAGGTGAGCAACTGGGCGCGGGGCGAAGAGCACCGCTCGCGGCACAACCTCGGGTACTGGCGCGGCGACGACTGGTGGGGCGTCGGTCCGGGTGCCCACAGCCACGTCGGCGGGGTGCGCTGGTGGAACGCGAAGCATCCGGCCGCCTACGCCGAGCGCATTGCTGCGGGAGTCTCGCCCGCCGTCGGCCGCGAGACTCTCGACGAGCCGACCCGAGAGACCGAGCGCGTGCTTCTGCAGTCGCGCATCCGCGAGGGTATCGCGATCCCGTCGCTCCACACCGCCGGGCGGCACGCCGTCGCGGAGCTCATCGCCGACGGGCTCGTCGACGCGAAGGCCGCCCTCGGCGGGCGGCTCACGCTCACGCGCCGAGGGCGGCTCCTCGCCGACGCGGTCGTGCGCAAGCTCATCGAAGGCTGACGGCTGACGGCTGACTGCTGGAGCCGGCGGATGCCGGCGGGCGGCCCGGGGCCCGCCAGAACCGCCCGCCACGAGACATCCGCCGCCGGTCAGATCGACCGCCGGTAGCTTCGTAGCGACGCGACCGCCCAGGCGAACGCGAGTGAAGCGAATGCCGCGAGCAGTCCGAGCCGGCCCCACACGAGCATCGCGTCGCCCGCGCCCGCGAGCCCGGCGCGGCCCACCTCGACGGCCCAGGTGAGCGGGTTCCACGTCGCGATGCCGGCGATCCAGTCGGGCAGCAGGCTCGCGGGCATCATCGTCGTCGAGAGGAACGTCGCGGGCAGCACGACGATCTGCGAGAGACCGATGAGGGCGACCTGGTTGCGGGTCCGCAAGGCGACGGCGGTCGACATCGAGCAGAACGCGCTCGCGAGCAGCGTTGCGGCCAGGAGAGCGAGCAGAATGCCGCCGAAGCCGCCCGGGTAGCGGGCACCGCCGAGGAAGCCGATCCCGAGCACGATCGCCGACTGCACGAGGTTCACGAGGAGTTGTTGCAAGAGCTGCCCCGTGACGATCGCCGACCGCGAGATCGGCGCCGTGAGCAGCTGGTCCATGACGCCCGAGCCCATGTCGTCGATGTAGCCGGTGCCGGCCCACGCGCCCGAATAGAGCACGGTCATCATGAGGACGCCCGGCACGAGGTAGGCGAGGTAGCCCTCGCCGCCGAAGGCGGGCAGCGCCCCGATCGACGCGAACACCTGCCCGAACAGGAGGATCCAGATGATCGGCTGCAGGAGCGACATCACCGGCCCCCACGCTTGACGGACCGTGACGACGATCCAGCGGCGGAAGACCTGGCCGGTCTGGGTGAACCAGCCGGCAGGGCCGGAGGCCGGGGTGCGGACGGGTGTGCTCGGTGCGATGACGGTGCTCATGCTGCGGCTCCTTCGGAGGGAGAGGCGGGCTCGGATGTCTCGGGGCCCGACGCGTCGGGGTCGGCGGAATCGTCGGTCGGGGGCGCCGCGGCGAAGGTGTGGCCCACGTAGTGCAGGTAGACGTCGTCGAGCGTCGGCGCGGAGACGGATGCCGCTCCGAAGGCGATGCCGGCGGAGGTCAGCGCCGGGATCACCGACCCGATCGCGGCCGAGGCATCCTCGACCCTCGCGACGAGCGCGCCGGTCGGACCGGCCACCTCGACGACGAGCCCGCGGATGCCCCGCAGCGGCTCGACGGCTGCGCGCACGGCGTCGGCATCGGGCTCGAAGAGCTCGACGCGCAGGGTGTCGCCATTGAGCGTCGACTTGAGGGCCGCGGCGCTTCCCGAGACGACCTCGCGGCCGCGGTCGATGATCATGAGCTCGTCGGCGAGCCGGTCGGCCTCTTCGAGGTAGTGCGTCGTGAGGACGACCGTGAGCGCGTCCTCTGCGGAGAGCCGGCGGATCTCGGCCCACATCGCCGCGCGCGACTCGGGGTCGAGCCCCGTGGTCGGCTCGTCGAGGAAGAGCACCGACGGCCGGTGGGTGAGCGCCGCGGCGACGTCGAGCCGACGCCGCATGCCGCCCGACAACTTGCCGACCGGGCGCGACGCCGCGTCGTCGAGACCGAACTCGGCGAGCAGGCGACGGGCCCGATCGCGGGAGTCGACGCTCGACATGCCGCGGAGCCGCGCGGCGAGCACGAGGTTCTCTTCGGCCGTGAGGAGCGGGTCGCAGCTCGCGCCCTGCGAGACGTAGCCGATGAGGGCGCGCACGCCCGCGGGGTCGGCGACGACGTCGCGGCCGCCGACCCGGGCGGTGCCCGAGGTCGGTGTGCTCAGGGTGGTGAGGATCTTCGTGGTCGTCGACTTGCCCGCGCCGTTCGGGCCGAGCAGGCCGTAGACGCGTCCGGCGGGCACGACGAGGTCGAGGCCTCGGAGTGCGTGGACGGGCGGGCGCCCGCGACCCGTGCGATAGGTCTTCGCGAGCCGTTCGGCCTCGATGGCCGGAGGCGTAGTGATCATGGTGATCTCCTGGCGGTTCGGAGCGGTGCGGAAGGGAGCGTGCGTCGGCGGTGGTGTCACCGGCTACTTGGTGGGGCGAACAGCATGCGCGCGAGCGTCAGGAACATGACGATGAACGCCGCCGGGAAGACGAGCCACGACCACACCCAGCCGACCGAGAATCCCAGCACGACGAAGAGGACGAACGCGGTCACCCAGATCGCCGCCGTGTACATGCCGAACCGCGCGGCCGTCGCGGGGTCTTCGTCGAAGCGGTTCGGCACCGCGTTCTGCGAACGCTGGAGCTCGACCATCCACGCTTTGTGACGGTTGGTCTGCGTCGCTCCGAGATACGCGAACAACACGATGCCGACGACGAACGGCACTGCCGCGATCGCGACCGACCAGAGCGGCAGGAGCCCGAGCGCGATGATGCCGCCGAGTCCGAGTGCGAGGACTGCGAGAGCGGACGCGACCCCGTACCCGACCGCGCGCCCCCGCGGCATGGGGTGGTTCGTCGTCGTCTCCTGCGAGAGCGCGTCGCCGACGATCCAGCCGATCGCGAGCGCGGCGAGCACGAGGAGGAGGATCGCGCCCCAGAGGGCGGGCGCGCCCGCCGCGCCGAGTCCGTGCAGCAACGACACGCCGACGATCGACAGCGACGCCGACGCGAGCGAGCCGACGGCGACGATCGAGGCGATCACGGTGCGCACGACGAAGGTCGCGTTCGGGCGGACCCGGTTGCGGGCGAAGAGGACGCTCGAGGCCTGAGCGGGCGACCCCGAGGCATCCGCCCTCGAACGCTGCTGCGCCTCGCCCGACGCGGCGTCGAACTCGACGAGCGCGCGCACGTCGCCGAGTTCGGCGACGGCGCGCCGGGCGGCCTCGGCGGACGGGACGCCCTGTGACTCGAGTTCGTCGGCGCGGGCGATGAGGTTGGCGCGGATCTCCTCTTTCAGGTCTTGCGTCTCGGGCGTGTACGGGATGTCCGCGAACGCCTCGTCGAGGAGTCGATGGATCTGTTCGGCGGTCATCGCGAGGAGCCTTTCGTGTCGGTGTTGCGGCCGGGGAGGTCGAGGAGGGAGTCGATGATCTGCCGCGTCGCGACCCACGCGGCGACGTTGCGGGAGTAGACGGCGCGACCGGCGTCGGTGAGTCGGTAGTACTTGCGGCGGGCGCCCTGGCTCTCGTCGCCCCAGTACGCCTCGGCGAGGCCGTCTTTCAGGAGCCGGCGGTAGGTCGCGTAGAGCGTGGCCTCTTTGATCTCGTAGCGACCGCCGGTGGCGTCGCGGATCGTCTTGTAGATCTCGAACCCGTAGCGGTCGCCCGCGCGGAGGACGCCGAGCACGATCGTGTCGGTGTGGCCGCGCAGGAGATCGGCGGCGAACGCATCGTCGGCGACGGATGCGATGTGGTCTGTCATGACTAGTACTGTATCTGATCAACTACTAGACGTGCAAGGTTCCTGTGAACGACGACGCCCGCCTCCGGCTGCGGCCGGGGCGGGCGTCGAACGGGCTCGGTGTCAGTTCGCGAAGGCGTCAGCTCACGAACTTGATGGACAGCGGGTACGTGTACGGCTGGCCCTGGTTCGCCTTCATCGCGGCGATGATGCCGAAGACGATCGACAGCACCCATGCCGCGAGCAGCACGAAGAAGCCGATGATGATGAGCGAGAGCAGTCCGCCGACGACGTACGCGATGAGCAGCGTGATCTGGAAGTTCAGCGCCGTCGCGGTGTGCGCGCGGATGAACGGGCCGCGGTCTTTCAGCACGAGGTAGCCGATGAGCGAGGGCAGGATTCCGAAGAGGATGCCGCCGACGTGGATGAGCGTCGCCCAGAGCTTCTCGTCGGACGGGCTCAACGGCTGAGCCTGCTGATACGGGTTCGGAGGCGGCGGAGGGCCGGGCGGCGGCGGCGTCGGGGGGCCGGCGGGCGGCGGCGGAGGCGTTGCGTCGGACATGCTGACTCTCCTCGTTCGGGTTCGCTGATGAGCGAACGTCATCTCGAGCACATGGTTGCAGAGAGACGCGCCGGTCGGGAAGACCCGACCGGCGCGTCATCGTCTCGTGCTCGCGCTACTTGATGAGGCGGATGGCGAACGGGTAGCGGTAGTGCTGGCCGTCCTTCGCCTTGAGGAAGGCGAGGATCGAGAAGACGACGCTCGCGATCCAGAGCACCCAGTAGAGCAGGATGCCGATGAAGAAGAACGACAGGACGAGTGCGATCGCGTAGCCGATGAACACCGTGATCTGGAAGTTGAGCGCTTCCTTCGCCTCGGTGTTCGTGAACTGGCCGCGGTCCTTGAAGACGAGCCAGATGATGAGCGACGGCAGGAACCCGAGGATGCCGCCGAGGTGGGCGAACGAGCCCCACTGGATGTCCTGCTCGGGCGAGAGGGGCGCGGCTGCGGGCGGCTGGGCCGGTTGTGCGTTCGGATCGGTCATGGGAGTGGGATGCCTTTCGGGTCGAGTGAATCGGCCGCTGAGGTGGCGGCATCCGCGTGCGGGAAGCGCGGAACTCGCGGATGCTGCTCAAGATAGCGGCGAGTCGGAGGGCGGGCAACGAATTCGGCGCAGGATGACGGGTTAGGATTGGCACTCGAACGGGCTGAGTGCTAAACGAACGGAAACGAGGGGTCGATGGTCTCGGAACGCGGACTCGCGGTCCTTCGCGCGATCGTGCAGGACTACGTCGCCTCGCGCGAGCCCGTGGGCTCGAAGTCGATCGTCGATCGGCATGCGTTCGGCGTGTCGGCGGCGACCATCCGCAACGACATGGCCCTCCTCGAAGAGGAAGAGCTCATCCAGGCGCCGCACACCTCGTCTGGTCGCATCCCGACCGACAAGGGCTACCGTGTCTTCGTCGACCGCCTGAGCGATGTACGACCGCTGAGCGCAGCGCAGCGCCAGGCCATCGAGACCTTCCTCGGCGAGTCGAACGATCTCGACGAACTCCTCGCCCGCACCGTGCGGCTCATCGCGCAACTCACGAACCAGCTCGCGGTCGTCCAGGTGCCAAGCTTCTCGCGCACGCGCGTGCGGCACATCGAGCTCGTCCAGCTCGCGCCCGATCGGGTCCTCTGCATCCTCATCACCGACTCCGGACAGGTCGAGCAGCGGCTCGCCGATCTGGGCGCCGACATCGATTCCGAGACGCTCGCCACCCTGCGGGTGCGGCTCAACGAGGCGGCCGGCGGGCTCACGATGGCGGATGCCGCGGCGGCGCTGTCGGTCGAGATCGTCGACGCCGACCCGAGATTCGCCGACGTCTACCGCACGATCGCCGCGACGATCGCGGAGCAGGCGCGCGTGCAGCGCGGGGAACGGCTCGTGGTCGCGGGCGCGGCCAACCTCGTGCGCACCGAACAAGACTTCTCGGGCTCGATCCTCGGCGTCATCGAAGCCATCGAGGAGCAGGTCGTGGTTCTCCGGCTCTTCGGCGAGATGGCGGCCGACCCGCACGCCGTCGCCGTCCGCATCGGCCGCGAGAACGCGCCGTACGGGCTCGGCGAGGCCTCGATCGTCTCGAGCGCCTTCTCGGTCCCCGGCCGCGACGTCGCCCGCCTCGGCGTCGTCGGTCCCACCCGCATGGACTACTCCGCGAGCATGGCCGCGGTGCGCGCGGTCGCGCGCTACCTGTCGCTCCAGCTCGGCGAGCACTGAACTCTGCGGCCTCCGCGCCGCACTCCCGATCGAAAGGAACCGCCCTCGTGGCAGACCATTACGAGGTCCTCGGCGTCTCGCGCGAGGCCACGCCCGACGAGATCAAGAAGGCCTACCGCCGGCTCGCCCGCGAGCTCCACCCCGACGTCAACCCGGGCGCCGAGGCATCCGAGCGTTTCAAAGAGGTCACACACGCCTACGACGTGCTCTCCGACCCGAAGCAGCGCCAGCAGTACGACCTCGGAGGGCAAGGCGGCTTCGGCGGCGCCGGAGGATTCGGCGGCTTCGGCGACATCTTCGAGACGTTCTTCGGCGCCGGCCAGCAGTCGCGCGGGCCGCGTTCGCGGCGCGAGCGCGGTCAGGACGCGCTCATCCGCGTGGAGGTCGGCCTCGACGAGGTCGTCTTCGGCACCCACCGCGACCTCGAGGTCGACACGGCGATCGTGTGCGAGACCTGCCACGGCTCGTGCTGCCAGCCGGGCACCTCGCCCGTCACGTGCGACATGTGCCACGGCACCGGTCAGATCCAGCGCGCCGTGCGCTCACTCCTCGGCAACGTCATGACCTCGAGCCCGTGCGGCACATGCCGCGGCTACGGCTCGATCATCGCGACCCCGTGCGTCACCTGCCAGGGGCAGGGTCGCGTCCGCGCCCGCCGCACGGTGCCCGTGGACATCCCCGCGGGCGTCGACACGGGGCTGCGCCTGCAGATGCCGGGCTCGGGCGAAGCAGGCCCGGCCGGCGGCCCGAACGGCGACCTCTACCTCGAGATCAAGGTCAAGAACCACGACGTCTTCAGCCGCAACGGCGACGACCTCCTCTGCACCCTCGAAGTGGCGATGACCGACGCGATCCTCGGCACGACGGCGACCATCCCCGCCCTCGACGGCGACGTCGAGATCGACCTCAAGGCGGGCGTCCAGGCGGGCGAGGTCATCACGGTGAAAGACCGCGGAATCACGCACCTGCGCGGCTCCGGCCGCGGCGACCTCAAGGTCGGGGTGCACGTCGTCACGCCGACGAAGCTCTCGGGCAAGGAGCGCCAGCTCATCGAGCAGTTCGCGGCGTCGCAGAAGCCCCACAAGCCCGAGCTCACCCACTTCCAGCAGGGGCTGTTCGCCCGGCTGCGCGACAAGTTCCTCGGATGACCCGGTGATCCGGATGACTCGATGAGCAGCCTGTACTTCGACGAGGGGCTGGAGCTCGCGGCCGCAGCCGCGGGCGACGTCGTCGAGCTCTCGGGCGACGAGGCGCGCCATGCGGTCACGGTGGCGCGCGTACGCGTCGGCGAGACGCTCTCGATCGGCGACGGCCGCGGCACGATCGTCACCGGCGCGGTGGTGTCGACGGGCGCGCGCGAGCTGTCGCTCGAGGTCGCGGATGTCTCCCGCGACGCGCGACCGAGTCCCGCGATCGTGCTCGCGCAGGCCCTCGCGAAGGGCGACCGCGACGAGCTCGCGGTGCAGGCCGCGACCGAGCTCGGGGTCGATCGCATCGTGCCGTGGGCGGCAGCCCGGTCGGTGTCGCGGTGGGAAGGCCCCAAGGCGGTCAAGGGCCGTCAGCGGTGGGCGACGATCGCGCGCGAAGCGTCCAAGCAGTCGATCCGTGCGTGGATCCCCGAGGTCGACGAGCCTGCGACGACCGGTCAGCTGGCGAGCCGGTTCGACGGCGCCCGGATCCTGCTCCTCGAGCCGTCCGCCGAAGCCGCGATCACCGAGCTCGAGTTCGACGGGCGCGACCTCGTGCTCGTCGTCGGACCCGAGGGCGGCATCGCCCCCGCCGAGCTCGAGCGACTCGGCGCCGCGGGCGCCGAACAGGTTCGGCTCGGCACATCGGTGCTCCGCACCTCGACCGCGGGGCCCGCCGCGATCGCCGTGCTGTCTGCCGCGCTCGGACGGTGGTGAGACATCCCCAAGGCACCCGCCGCCGAGGCATCCGTCGCTACGATGGACGGTATGAGCGAGACTCGCGAACCGACCGTCTTCGAGCGCATCTCCGCAGGTGAGATCCCGGCGCGCATCGTCGCCGAGACCGAACGCGTCATCGCGTTCCACGACATCGCGCCGAAGGCGCCCGTCCACGTCGTCGTGACCCCGCGGAGCGGCGAGTACCGCAACGTCGTCGAGCTCGCCGCGGGCGACCCGGGCCTCCTCGCCGAGATCGTCGAGGTCGCGAACGGCGTCGCCGCAGAGCTCGCCGACGGCGACTTCCGCCTCATCTTCAACACGGGCTCGGGCGCGGGCCAGACCGTGTTCCACGTCCACGCGCACGTCATCGCGGGCGCCCTGACGGAGGGCTCGCTTGCCGGAGCCTGATCCGATCGACGCACCGACCGCCGTTCCGGCCGACGAGGAACGCCTCAGCATCGACGGCATCGCGATGGTGCGTCTGCTCGGTCCGCAAGACCGCCTGCTCACGCAGATCCAGCGCGAGCACCCCGAAGTCGCCGTCCACGTGCGCGGCAACGAGATCGCCATCCGCGGCGACGCCGCCGGTCGTCTCCAGGTGCGCCGGCTCATCGAAGAACTGCTCGAACTCGTCCGTCAAGGGCAAGATCCGACCCCGACCGAAGTGAGGAGCTCCGCGCGCATGCTCGAAGCCGACCCCGGTGCCCGACCCTCCGAACTGCTCGGCCAGGTGATCGTGTCGAGTCGGGGCAAGACCATCCGACCGAAGACCGAGGGCCAGCGGCAGTACGTCGACGCGATCGACGAGCACACGATCGTGTTCGGCATCGGCCCTGCGGGCACCGGCAAGACCTACCTCGCGATGGCGAAGGCCGTGCAGGCGTTGCAGCGCAAAGAGGTCAGCCGGATCATCCTGACCCGTCCGGCCGTCGAGGCGGGGGAGCGGCTGGGCTTCCTGCCCGGCACCCTCACCGACAAGATCGACCCGTACCTGCGGCCGCTCTACGACGCGCTCAACGAGATGATGGACCCCGAGCTGGTGCCGAAGCTCCTCGCGTCGGGCACCGTCGAGGTCGCGCCGCTCGCCTACATGCGCGGGCGCACGCTCAACGACTCGTTCGTCGTGCTCGACGAGGCGCAGAACACGACGCCCGAGCAGATGAAGATGTTCCTCACCCGCCTCGGGTTCGGCTCGAAGATGGTCGTCACGGGCGACATCACCCAGGTCGACCTGCCCGGCGGAGCATCCGGCCTGAAGCTCGTGACGCGCATCCTCGACCAGATCGACGACATCCACTTCGCGCGGCTCACGAGCGACGACGTCGTGCGTCACACGCTCGTCGGCCGCATCGTCGACGCCTACACCGAGTACGACCAGCGCCAGCAGGCGCAGCGATTCGAGCGCGACCAGGCGCGCGAGTTCGCGAACCGAGCCGAGCGCCGCGGCCGCGCGCCGCGCGACCACCAACCCCCGAGGCCGAAACAGTGACCGAGAAGACCCCGACCGACGGAGCCCGAGACCCCATGAGCATCGAGATCACCAACGAGTCCACGATCGAGGTCGACGAGGCATCCCTCCAACGGCTCGCCGTGTACGCGCTCGACGCGATGCATGTGCACCGAGAGGCCGAGCTCGCGATAGTCCTCGTCGACGAAGGCGCGATGGAGCAGCTCCACGTGCAGTGGATGGACGAGCCAGGCCCGACCGACGTGCTGAGCTTCCCGATGGACGAACTGCGGCCCGGCACCGAAGACAAGCCGAGCGCCGCGGGCCTTCTCGGCGACGTCGTGCTGTGCCCGCAGGTCGCGGAATCGCAGGCGAAGACCGCCGGCCACTCGCTCCTCGACGAGCTCCAGCTCCTCACGGCGCACGGCATCCTGCACCTGCTCGGGTTCGATCACGCCGAGCCCGCCGAAGAGAAGGAGATGTTCTCGATCCAGCGGGACATCCTCGTCGGCTTCGCGATGCAGGAGCGCCGCCGCTCCCGATGATGCAGCCCTGGCTCTTCCTCGTGACCGCCGTCGTCCTCGTGGGGTTCGGCGGTCTCATGGCCGCGGTCGACTCGGCGCTCGGGGTGCTCTCGCGGGCCGATCTCGAGGCGCTCGCGCTCACGTCGCGGCGGCGCGAGTCGCTCGTCAAGATCGCCGAAGACCCGGGCGCACACGTCAACGCCGTCAACTTCATCCGCATCCTCACCGAGACGACCGCCGCCGTCCTCGTCACGCTCGTGTTCGTCTCCTTCATCGACAACGTGTGGTTCGTGCTGCTGTGGTCGGCGCTCATCATGACGATCGTGTCGTTCGTGCTGGTCGGTGCGAGCCCGCGCAGCTTCGGACGCGTGCACGCGCGCGGGGTGCTGCGATGGTCGGCGCCGATCGTGCGGTTCGTGCGGCTCCTCCTCGGGCCGATCGCGAACGCGCTCGTCGCGCTCGGCGACAAGGTCACGCCCGCGCGCATCCGGTTCGCCGGAGTGTCGAGTGAAGAGCAGCTGCTCAGCATCGTCGACGAGGCGGCCGAGCTCGAGGTGCTCGAAGAAGAGGACCGTGAGCTCATCCACTCGATCTTCGAGTTCAACGACACCGTCGTACGCGAGGTCATGGTGGCCCGCACAGACATGGTCACGATCGAGGGCTCGGCGCACGTGCCGCAGGCGATGGCGCTCTTCCTGAAGGCCGGCTACTCGCGCATCCCCGTCATCGAGCGCGATGCCGACGACGTCACGGGCATCCTCTACCTGCGCGACGTCGCGCGCCTCGAGTTCGAGCGGCCGGGCGACGCCGATGCGCTCACGGTCGCCGAGCTCGCGCGGCCGGCGATGTTCGTGCCCGAGTCGATGAAGGCCGACGCGCTCCTTCGCCGCATGCAGCTCGAGTCGAACCATCTCGCGATGGTCGTGGACGAGTACGGCGGCATCGCGGGGCTCGCGACGCTCGAAGACCTCATCGAAGAGCTCGTGGGCGACATCGCCGACGAGTACGACCGCGAGGCCGCGCAGGTCGAGGCGCTCGACGAGGGGCGGTTCCGCGTGAACGCACGCCTGCCGATCGACGAGCTCGGCGAGCTCTTCGGGCTCGATCTCGAAGACGAGGACGTCGACACGGCGGGCGGGCTCCTCTCGAAGGAGCTCGGCCGGCTGCCGCAGCCGGGGGAGCAGGTCGCCGTGAGCGGGCTCGTGCTCCAGGCCGAACGCACCGAAGGCCGCCGCAAACGGATCGGGACCATCCTCGTCTGGGCCGACGAGGCCCTCATCGACGCACGCACCGCCTTCGAGGGCGGCATCGCAGAAGGAGACCGTCATGACCGACGCGAACACGCCTGAACCGCAGAGCGACTACCGTGCCGGGTTCGTCTCGTTCGTCGGCAGGCCGAACGTCGGCAAGTCGACGCTCACGAACGCGCTCGTCGGGCAGAAGGTCGCCATCACGAGCTCGAAGCCGCAGACGACGCGCCGAGCCATCCGGGGCATCGTGCACCGCGACCACGGGCAGCTCATCCTCGTCGATACGCCGGGTCTCCACCGGCCGCGAACGTTGCTCGGCGAACGCCTCAACGCCCTCGTCGAGGCGACCCTCGGCGACGTCGACGTCATCGCGTTCTGCGTGCCCGCGAACGAGACGATCGGACCGGGCGACCGGTTCATCAACGAGCAGCTCGACCAGTACCCGCACGCCAAGAAGGTCGCGATCGTCACGAAGACCGACGCGACGAGCAAGGCGAAAGTCGCCGAGCAGCTCCTCGCCGTGTCGCAGTTGCGCGACTGGGCGGCGATCATCCCCGTGTCGGCGCCGCGCGGCGAACAGCTCGACGTCCTCGTCGACGAACTGCTCTCGCTCATGCCGAAGGCCGAGCACGCCCTCTACCCGGCCGAGACCCTCACCGACGAAGACGTCACCGAGCGCATCGCCGAGTTCGTGCGCGAGGCGGCCCTCGAGGGCGTCTCCGACGAGCTGCCGCACTCGATCGCGGTGACGGTCGACGACATGATCGAGCGCGACGACAAAGACCTCATCGAGGTCTACGCGAACGTCTTCGTCGAGCGCGACAGCCAGAAGGGCATCATCATCGGCAAGGGCGGCTCACGCCTGAAAGACGTCGGCGCGACGGCGCGGGCGCAGATCGAGGCGCTCCTCGGGCGGAAGGTCTTCCTCGCGCTGCACGTGAAGGTCGCGAAGGACTGGCAGCGCGACCCCAAGCAGTTGGGGCGGCTCGGGTTCTGAGCTCGCATCGCGGCAGGCGCGCGCGGCGAGGCATCCGCGTACATCGAACGGATGACTCTGCGCCCACGCCGGGTACCGTGCGCCCGTGCGCGCGTACGGTTGAAGCGTGACGAGCCCCACCGCGACGCGCGCTCCTGCGCCGACCCCGCCGCCCACGGGAGGCGGCGGATCGCTCTCGCGCGCCGGTGCGACGCGCGGCAAGCTCGTGACCGACATCCTGCTCGCTGCCCTGTTCTCGCTCGTGTCGCTGCCGTTCGCGCTCCTCGGGAACTGGGTCGACCTCGTCGCACTCTCCCTCTTCGGCATCGCGCTCGCGGTGCGGCGACTTTCGCCGGGGTGGGCGCTCGCGCTCGCGTGGATCGCGGCGCTCGCGCAGATGATCGCGCTCCGCGACCTCCAGTTGTACGACGCCGCGGTGCTCGGGGTGCTGTACTCGACGGCGTCGCACGGCGGTCGGCTCGTGAAGTGGCTCGGCCTCGCGTCGGCGGGCGTCGGCGCGGTGATCGCGACGCTGTATCTCGGGCTCGTGAAGTCGATCTTCGGCACCTACGAGGGGGTGCCCGACAACATCCTGCAGACCCTCCTCGTGCTCGGCATCCTCTTCGTGGGGGCGATCGCGGTGCTCGTGCTCGCGTGGGTCGCAGGTCTCCTCGTGCGGGCGGTGCGCGACTCGCGCGAGGTGCGGCGGCGCGAAGAGGTCGCGACCCGGGAGCGGGAGCTCGCCCAGTACCGGTACGTCGTCGAGCAGGAGCGCAACCGCATCGCGCGCGACATGCACGACGTCGTGGCGCACTCGCTCGCGGTCGTCATCGCACAGGCCGACGGCGCGCGGTTCGCGGCGTCGACGCGGCCCGAGACGGCGATCGACGCGCTCGGCACGATCTCGGGGGTCGCGCGCGGGGCGCTCGGCGACGTGCGGCTCCTCCTCGCAGAGCTCCGCCACGCCGAGGGCAACGCGCCGCAACCCGTGCTCGACGATCTCGACGAGCTGCTCGGGCAGCTGCGGAACGCTGGGCTCGACGTGCGATTCTCCGAAGACGGCGAGCGCGTTCCGCTCGGCACGGGCCATCAGATCGCGGTCTACCGCATCGTGCAGGAGGCGCTCACGAACGCGCTCCGGCACGGCGACACGACGCTTCCCGTGCTCGTCGGGTTCGGGTGGAGCGCGTCGGGGGTGCGTATCGAGGTCGTCAACGCGATGCGGGCGGATGACTCGTCCGAATCGAGTGGGACGCGCCACGGCATTCCCGGTATGCGCGAGCGCGCGCAGCTCACAGGAGGGTCGCTCACGGCCGACGTCGGATCCGACCGACGATTCCACGTCGTCGCGGTGATCCCGTCGATCCCCGCCGCACCGATCGCACAACCCGGAAGGTCCCTATGAGTCGCATCCGCGTCGCGCTCGTCGACGACCAGGCGCTGTTCCGCGCGGGCGTCCGCATGCTCGTCGATTCGCAGCCCGACCTCGAGTTCGCGGGCGAGGCGGGCGACGGGGTCACGGCGGTCGCGCTCGTCGAGCGCGAGCGCCCCGACGTCGTGCTCATGGACGTGCGGATGCCGCTCGCCGACGGCATCCAGGCGACCGAGCGCATCCTCGCAGAGGCCGACCGAGCGGGCCGCGCTGCGCCGCGGATCCTCGTGCTCACGACGTTCGACCTCGACGAGAACGCAGCGCGGGCGATCCGCGCGGGGGCGAGCGGGTTCGTCTTGAAAGACGCCGACCCCGAGTTCCTCCTCGCCGCGATCCGCACGGTGCATCAGGGCAACGCCGTGCTCGCGGCGACCGCGACGCGCGAGCTCTTCGCGCACCTCGGGCGGGGCGGGGGCAGGCGTCCGGCACCGGCGGCCTGGAACGAGCTCACCGTGCGCGAGCGTGAGATCTTCGCCCTCGCGGCGAAGGGGCTCTCGAACGCCGAGATCGCGCAGGCGGAGTTCCTCTCGGAGGCGACCGTGAAGACGCACGTGAGCCGCGTCCTCGCGAAGCTCGGGCTGCGCGATCGCGTGCAGTTGGTCGTCTTCGCGTACGAGCACGAACTCTCGGAATGAGCGCGGATCATCCGCTCGGATGACCGCTGACGCGACCGCGGCCGGATGTCTCGGGGGCGATCGCATCCGTAGCGTCGAAGGCATGCAGATCCAACCATCCGACCTCGGACTCATCTCCCGCGCGGTCGCCCTCGGCAAGCGCTACGGCACCGGCAGCGGCGCCGTCACGGCGCTCGACGACGTGTCGATCGGACTCCGCCGAGGCGAGTTCACCGCCGTCATGGGCCCGTCGGGCTCGGGCAAGTCGACGCTCATGCACATCATGGCGGGGCTCGACACCCCGACCTCGGGCGAAGTCTGGATCGGAGACACCGAGATCACGGCGCTCTCCGACAGCGCGCTGACCGTCCTGCGACGGCGACGCATCGGGTTCGTGTTCCAGTCGTTCAACCTCCTCCCGACACTCGACGTGCGCGGGAACATCCTGCTGCCGTTCGAGCTCGACGGACGGCGCCCGAGCCGCGACGAGCAGGCGTGGATCGACGAGCTCGTCGACACGCTCGGCCTGCGGGCGCGACTCGGGCACCGACCGCACGAGCTCTCGGGCGGGCAGCAGCAGCGAGTGGCGATCGCCCGTGCGCTCGCGACGCGCCCCGACCTCGTCTTCGCCGACGAGCCGACCGGCAACCTCGACTCCCGCACGGGGCGGGAGGTCCTCGGGCTGCTCGCGGACGCGAGCCGCCGGTCGGGCCAGTCGATCGCGATGGTCACCCACGACCCGGTCGCGGCGAGCCACGCCGACCGCATCCTCTTCCTCGCCGACGGCCGGGTCGTGAACGATACCGGTCGGCTCAGCGCCGAGGAGATCTCGTCGTACATGCTGCAGATGGAACGGGCCGCCTGATGCGCTCGCGGTTGAAGGACCACGGGCCGACCCTCGCGGTCGCGGTGCTCGCCGGCACGTTCGGCGTGCTGCTCCTGCAGATCACGGGCGCACTCGGCTCCGCGATCGCGGGCGACGACGTCACGGGGGCGAGCAACACCGTGCAGTTCCTCCTCGCCATCCTCGCGTGGGTGTTCATCGTCATCGCGATCTACGTCAGTGCGATCGTCACGGCGAACACGGTCGCGACGGTCGTCGCGGGCCGCACCCGGCAGATCGCGCTCCTCCGGCTCATCGGGTCGAGTGCACGGGCCGAGCGCGTGCGGATCGCGCGGGAAGGACTCGCGGTGGGATGTGTAGGAGCAGTCGTCGGGGTGTTCGTCGGCACCGCGCTCGCGATGGCGGTCGAGGCTGCGGCGGTCGCCGCCGGGCTCTTCCCCGCCACGCGGCACGACTACCTCGACCCGTGGATCGCCTTGCCGGCGGCGGCGGTCGTCCTGACGACGTGGCTCGCCGCGTGGGCGGGATCGCGGCGCGTGCTGCACGTTCGGCCCATCGAGGCGCTCGGCGACGCGAACGAATCATCGAGCGAGGAACTCGCCAAGCGGCCCGTGCGGAACGTGTTCGCTGTGATCCTCGTCGTGCTGGGGACGCTGCAGCTCGCGGCGGGTGTGCTCGTCGGTCTCGTCTCCCCGCTCGGCGTGCTCATCGGACTGGTCGGCGGCATCGTCTCGTTCACGGGCGTCGTGCTCGCGGCAGGGGCGATCATGCCGCCCGTGCTGCGTCTCGTCGGGCGTCTGCTCGGCCGCACGCCCGCGGCTCGGCTCGCCGCCGAGAACGCCGTGCGGAACCCCGAGCGGTCCTCGCGCATGACGATCGGCCTCGTGATCGGCGTCACGCTCGTGACGACGTTCTCGGTCACGATGGAGTCGTACCGCGCGATCATCCGCACGGCGCAGCAGGCGCAGCCCGAGGTCTACGAGGGCGTCGAGCCCATGCTCGACGCGACCGTCGCCGTGTTCACGGTGCTCATCGGATTCAGCGCCCTCATCGCGGCCGTCGGCATGGTGAACACACTCTCGCTGAGCGTGTTGCAGCGCACGCGCGAACTCGGCCTCCTCCGCGCGCTCGGCTTCGATCACGGACAGCTGCGCTGGATGATCGTCGCCGAAGCGGCGGCGCTGACGCTCGCGGCGACCCTCGTGGGGCTCGTGCTCGGGTTCGTCTACGGATGGGCGGGCGCGCAGGCGCTCCTCGGAGGCATCAACGGCGTCGGGGAACTCGTCGTTCCGGGCGTGCCGTGGCTGCTCGTCGGCGGGATGTTCGTCGCCGCGGGCGCACTCACGGCGATCGCGTCGGTCGCTCCCGCGCGTCGGGCGATGCGCGTCGCGCCGGTCGTCGCGCTCGCAGTCGACTGAGCGGCCTGCTCAGGGCGCGACCGCCGCACAGACCGGGTCGGGCGGATGCTTCGGGGGAGGCGTCCGTCCGATCCGTTCGCCCGAGGCATCCGAGCACCTCATCGCGCTGGTTTCGAACCTCAGCGCGACGGTGTTAGCCTTGCTTCGTGCTTCACGGCCTGCTTCTCCTTAGCTGCCGCAGCGAGTCCTAGTTCGAAGGCCTCCCTCGCTGCGGAGTTCGTCGTCGGCTGAATCCGAAGAGAAGCGAGAAGAGCGTCCAATGAAGAACACCCAGAAGCCCTCGGCCATGCCGATCCACCGGTACCGGCCGTACCACGAGCAGTTGCGCGTCGATCTGCCCGACCGCACGTGGCCCTCCAAGCGCATCGAGGTCGCCCCGCGCTGGTGCGCCGTCGACCTGCGCGACGGCAACCAGGCCCTCATCGACCCCATGAGCCCCGAGCGCAAGCGCATCATGTTCGACCTGCTCGTGAAGATGGGCTACAAGGAGATCGAGGTGGGGTTCCCGAGCGCGAGCCAGACCGACTTCGACTTCGTCCGCAGTCTCATCGAAGAAGACGCGATCCCCGACGACGTCACGATCCAGGTGCTGACGCAGGCGCGCGACCACCTCATCGAGCGCACCTACGAGTCGATCCAGGGCGCCAAGCAGGCGATCGTGCACCTCTACAACTCGACGAGCGTGCTCCAGCGCGAGGTCGTGTTCCGCACCGACAAGCAGGGCATCATCGACATCGCCCTGCACGGCGCCCGCAAGTGCCGTGAGATGGAGGCGACCGTGCCCGGCACAGCCGTCTACTACGAGTATTCGCCCGAGAGCTACACGGGCACCGAGCTCGAGTTCGCGGTCGACGTGTGCAATCAGGTCATCGAGATCTTCGAACCGGTGCCCGAGCGCAAGGTCATCATCAACCTGCCTGCGACGGTCGAGATGGCGACGCCGAACGTCTACGCCGACTCGATCGAATGGATGTCCCGCCACCTCGCCCACCGCGAGAACGTCATCCTCTCCCTCCACCCCCACAACGACCGCGGAACGGCGATCGCCGCCGCAGAGCTCGGCTACATGGCCGGCGCCGACCGCATCGAGGGGTGCCTCTTCGGCAACGGCGAGCGCACGGGCAACGTCGACCTCGTCGCGCTCGGCATCAACCTGTTCACCCAGGGCATCGACCCGCAGATCGACTTCAGTGACATCGACGACGTCAAGCGCACGGCAGAGTACTGCAACCAGCTGCCAGTGCCCGAGCGCAGCCCGTGGGCGGGCGACCTCGTCTACACGGCGTTCTCGGGTTCGCACCAAGACGCCATCAAGAAGGGCTTCGAGGCGATGGCCGTCCGCGCCGAGGCCGAGGGGAAGAGCGTCGACGACCTCGAGTGGGCGGTCCCGTACCTGCCCGTCGACCCGCGCGACCTCGGCCGTTCGTACGAGGCCGTCATCCGCGTCAACTCGCAGTCGGGCAAGGGCGGCGTCGCCTACCTGCTGAAGAACGACCGCAAGCTCGACCTGCCGCGCCGCCTGCAGATCGAGTTCTCGGGCGTCGTGCAGCAGAAGACCGACTCCGAGGGAGGCGAGGTCACGAGCGACGAGATCTGGGCGATCTTCACCGACGAGTACCTGCCGGCGCCCGAGCACCGTCCCGACGAGAAGTGGGGCCGCTTCGAGTTGTTGAGCCTCCGCACCGAGAGCGATCTCTCGGGCGAGGTGCGCGTGCAGGTCGGCCTCCGCGACGGCGCGGAGCGCCGTGAGGCGTCGGGGTCGGGCAACGGCCCCATCGCGGCGTTCCTGTCGGTGCTCGCCGCCGAGGGCGTCGACGTCCGCGTGCTCGACTACAGCGAGCATGCCCTGTCGGCGGGCGGCGACGCCCAGGCCGCGGCATACGTCGAGTGCCAGGTCGACGGACGCACCCTGTGGGGCGTGGGCATCGACGCCGACATCTCGACGGCGTCGCTCAAGGCGGTCGTGTCGGCCGTCAACCGCGCGCTCCGGTTCTCGAACGTGCGGGAGTTCGCCGACGCGCGCTGAGCAGCGACGCATGTGAAGCAACCACGGACGGCCGGTTGCGACTCGCGACCGGCCGTCCGTCGTCACCGCCAGAACCCGGCGAGCACCTCGGCGAGGGCGGCACCCTGCTCGTATCCGGCGTGGGCGGCGGCCGGGCGCAGCGAGAGGTTCATCGCGTTCGCGCCGAACAGGTGCTCGGCGTCGGGCTCGGGGACGACGACCTCCACCCGGCTTCCGTTCGCCCTGAGCACGTCGACCTGGGCCGCGAGGTGCGTGCGCCAGGCTTCGGGATGCAGCGACCTTCCCCCGAGCGGAGAGAGCACGAGCACCCGCTCGCTACCGGCGGCGAGGTCGGCGTTCTCGGCGTTCGCCCGATACCCGCCGTCGAGGTGGGCGCCGTCGCCGATCCGGTAGGCGATTCGGCCACCGGAAGTGCTCGCTGCGACGGCGTCGACGAGATCCACGCCGCTCGTGCGGTCGAAGACGACCGGTTCGCCCGTTCGGGCATCGAGGGCGGCGATGAGGATGTTCCGTTCGGGCCAGACCGCGCCGGGGAACCGCGCGGCGACGGTCCCGCGCCACCGCGCCGACCACGAGGCATCCGTGTCGTCGTCGTGCTCGAGCGCGGCAGCACTGATCTTCCGTCGGAAGTCGGAAAGGTCGGCGGAGCCGGCGATGAGCGCGCGCAGGCGTTCGAGGTGATCGACGACCGGGCGTGCGCGGGTGGGTGAGGGCGACCCGCTCGGACGAGGGGGAGGCGTCGCGGTCGCCGCGGAGAAGAGTTCAGCCGGGCTCGAGCCGGCGAGCTGGGCGGCGGCGGTCGCCCCGGCCGACGTGCCGACCGTGACATCCGGTGCCGTGACATCGAGACCCGCGTCGAACAGGCCGGCGACGACGCCGATGAGCCAGGCGTTGCCGGTCGAGCCGCCGCCGCCGAGCACGAGTGCGCGGCCGCCTGCGGGCGTGGGAGAAGAGGGAAGGTGCATGGGAGTCGCCTTTCGCGAGTGCGGAGGGGTTGCTCCCTGCACGACTACGGGAGTCGCGCGATCGTGTGCGGCGAGGGAGCACCCGGTGCGGATACTGCGTTCACGGGACTCACCTCCTCGGGTCGACGGATCACGATCGACGAAGGCTAACACGGGCCGTCACTCGCGCACTGTGCGCCCCGAGAACCGCTGCTGCAGGAGCACGGCGATGACGATGATGACGCCCTTCGCGATGGCCTGCACGGACGAGTCGAGGTTGTTCTGGACGAACACGTTCGTGAGCGTCGAGAAGATGAGCACGCCGAGCACGGTGCCGACGATCGTCCCGCGCCCGCCTGTCAGCAGCGTGCCGCCGACGACGACCGCGGCGATCGCGTCGAGCTCGTAGAGCTGTCCGTTGGTCGAGGAGCCGGCGGTCGTGCGGCCGAGGATGAGGATCGCCGCGATGCCCGCCGAGAGTCCCGCGAGCCCGTAGAGGTAGATCGTGTGCCGCTTCACGTTGATGCCCGCGAGGCGCGCGGCCTCGCGGTTGCCGCCGATCGCGACGGTGCGGCGCCCGAACGTCGTGCGGTTGAGCAGGATCCAGCCGGCGACCGAGACGATCGCGAAGATCCAGATGAGGATGTCGATGCCGAGGAAGTCGCTCGTGACGAGCTCCTTGAACGGGCCCGAGCCGAGCACGAGCGTTCGGCGTTGGGCGAGTACTTCTGCGAGGCCGCGGGCCGCGACGAGCATCGCGAGGGTGGCCATGAACGCGACGACGTTGCCGTAGGCGATGATGACGCCGTTGAGCACGCCTGCGGCGAGTCCGACGAGGAGCGGGATGAAGATCAGGATGACCCAGGTCGACTCGTCGGCGAGGTCCTGCACGACCGTGAGGGTCGCGACCACCGATGCAAGGCCAAGCACCGAGCCGACCGAGAGGTCGATGCCGCCGGCGATGATGACGAACGTCATGCCGATCGCGAGGACGCCCCACACCGACGCCTGCCGCACGATCGTGAGGAACGTGTTGACCGTGAGGAAGTTGTCGCCCGCCGTGATCGCACCGACCGCGATGATCGCGAGCAGGGCGACGATGAGCCCGAGGTTGCGTCCGACCGGACCGCCGAGGAACCGGCGGAACGCCGACTGCGACTCGCGCGGGTCGACGACGACGGAGCCCGTCGTGATCGGGGCCGCGTCAGCGGTGACGGATGTCTCGGTGCGGGTGTTTTGCTCGTTCACGCGGCGGTTCCCTTCATGACGAGGTCGAGCACTCCGTGCTCGTCGATTGCCGATGCCGGCACGGTCCGGACGATACGGCCCTCGGCGACCACGAGGACGGTATCGGCGAGCCCGAGCACCTCTTCGATCTCGCTCGAGACGATGACGACGGCGTTGCCGGCTGCGGCGAGTTCGCGGATGAGGGCGTAGATCTCGGCGCGGGCGCCGACGTCGACGCCGCGCGTGGGCTCGTCGAGGAGGAGGACGTTCGTGCCGTGCACGAGCCAGCGGGCGAGGAGGATCTTCTGCTGGTTGCCGCCCGAGAGGGTGATGGTCTCGCGGTCGGGGTCGGCGGGCCGGAGTTCGAGGGCGTCGATCTGCTCGCGCGCGGTCCGCCGTTCGGCGCGTTCGTCGAGCCATCCGCCCTTCGCGAAGCGTGCGAAGCTCGAGAGCGTGACGTTCCGGTAGATCGGCTCCTCGAGGATGAGTCCCTGGCTCTTGCGTTCCTCGGGCGAGAGGCCGACGCCCGCGGCGACGGCGTCGACGACCGAGCCGTTCCGCAGCGCCCGCCCGCCGATCCTCACCGATCCGCGCGAGGCCCTCCGGGCGCCGTAGACCGTCTCGAGGATCTCGGATCGACCTGAGCCGACGAGCCCGGCGAGGCCGACGATCTCACCGGCGCGAACCGTGAAGTCGACGCCGTCGAAGAGCCCGTCGACGCCGAGTCCTTCGACCTCGAGCACAACGGGTGCGCCGGTGGGAACGGGCGTCGCGGCGGGGAAGACGTTCTCGACGTTCCGGCCGGTCATGAGCCGGATGAGTTCGGGCGTCGGCGTGTCGGCGACGGCGAGGCCGGTCGCCATCGTGCGGCCGTCCTTCAGAACCGTGATGCGGTCGCCGATCTGGCGGATCTCCTCGAGCCGGTGCGTGATGTAGACGACGGCGATGCCGGCCGCGGCGAGCTCCCGGACGACGCGGAAGAGGTTCTCGACCTCTTCCGAGTCGAGCACGGCACTCGGCTCGTCCATGATGAGCAGTCGCGTGTCGTGCGAGAGCGCTCGGGCCATGCTCACGATCTGCTTGTTCGCAGCGCTCAGCGAGCCGACTTCGCGATTGGGCGAGAGATTCGGATGGCCGAGGCGCTTGAGCAGTTCGCGCGTGCGCCGTGCCGCCAGGCTGCGCTTGGTGAACCCTGCGGTCTGGAGCTCGTGGCCGAGGAAGATGTTCTCGGCGATCGTGAGGCCGTCGACGACGTCGAGCTCTTGGTACATCGTCGCGATGCCGAGGTCGATCGCCGCCTGCGGGCCGCCGATCACGACCGGTTCGCCGTTCCACACGAGCTCGCCCTCGTCGGGGGAGTGGACGCCCGCGAGGATCTTGATGAGCGTCGACTTCCCTGCGCCGTTCTGCCCGAGGAGGCAGTGCACCTCGCCGGCCCTGACCTCGAGATCGACTCCTTTCAGGGCTCGAACGCCCGCGAACGTCTTGACGACATCGCGCACGACCAGAAGCGGAGCGGCATGGTCGACATCGATCATGCCGGGCAACGTAGCAGAATCCGGATGTCTCCGCAGTAGCCGCGCGGTCACAGTCGGACAACACCCGCGCAAACATCGCGCTGCCCGGAAAACCGGGGTTCGAAAGGTTTCGACGAACCTTCGATTCATCCGACCAAAGACCTAGACCGCGCCGAAGTGCTCTGTTATGTTGCGCACAACGCCAATTGGGTTCGGTCGGTGGGGCTCCAGCTTCGACCCGCGTTCCGGGGGCTTCGCGATCGGGCGAGAACTGCATTCACTCAAAGGAGAGAGACAGCATGATGAAGACCCGTACTCGCATCAGCCGACTCGCCGTCGGTTCCGCAGCAGCGATCGCAGCCGTCGCTCTGCTCGCCGGCTGCACCGCCGGAGGCGACGAGGAGGACGTCACCGACCAGGGGACCTCGGCCGAGGAGAACCAGGAGTCCGGCGAGACCGTGACCATCGGCTTCTCGGGCCCCGCCGCCGACCACGGCTGGCTCGGCGCCATCAACTCGGGCGCGCAGGCCGCAGCCGCGAGCTTCCCCGACGTCGACCTCCAGGTCGCCGAAGGCACGAACGACGTCAACGCGCAGATCGCCGCGATCGAGACGTTCATCAACGACGGCGTCGACGCGATCGTCGTGCTGCCGTCCGACGGCGCCGCGCTCACCGAGGTCGCGATCAAGGCGATGGAGGCCGGCATCCCGGTCATCAACGTCGACCGCGAGTTCTCGAGCCCGTTCGCCGCGCGCGCGACGATCCTCGGCGACAACTACGGCATGGGGGTGAGCGCCGGCACGTACATCTGCGAGCAGCTCGGCGACAACCCCGACGCCGTCGTCGCCGAGATCGCCGGCATCGACTCGCTCCCGCTCACGCAGGACCGCAGTGCCGGCTTCGCCGACGCGCTCGACGACTGCGGCCTCTCGGTGACGAACCGCGTCGCGGCCGACTTCACGGTCGCGGGCGGCGAGGCCGCGGCCTCGCAGCTGCTGTCGGCGGCGCCGCACATCGACGCCATCTGGAACCACGACGACGACCAGGGCATCGGCGTCCTCGCGGCGATCGACGCCGCGGGCCGCGACGAGTTCTTCATGGTCGGCGGCGCCGGCTCGCGGAACGCCATGGAGGCCATCCAGGCCGACGACACCGTGCTCAAGGCGACGATCATCTACCCGTCGACGCAGGCCGCCGACGGCATCGCCCTCGCACGACTCATCGCCCAGGGCAAGACCATGAGCGACCTCATCACCCCGAGCGTGCCGAACCGCATCGTGCTCGACGCGCCCGTCGTGACCAAGGAGAACGTCGACCAGTTCATCGACCTCTCGTTCGAGTCCTGACCAGGCGTTGCGGGGGCGTCCGCGAATCGCGGACGCCCCCGCAACCACGACGTCCTCGACCCCCGTTGAACAGGAGACCCGCGTGACCGACACGCTCCGCGTGGCCATGATCGGCTACGGCTTCATGGGCGCCGCCCACTCGCAGGGATGGCGCGTCGCCCCCCGCTTCTTCGATCTTCCGGCCGAGCCCCAGATGCAGGTCGTCGTCGGACGGCACCCCGGTGCCGTCGCCTCCGCCGCGGCCAAGTGGGGCTGGGAGGAGAGCGCCACAGACTGGCGCGAGGTCATCGCACGCGACGACATCGACGTCGTCGACATCGTCACCCCCGGCGACACGCACGCCGAAATCGCGATCGCGGCCCTCGACGCCGGGAAGCACGTGCTGTGCGAGAAGCCGCTCGCGAACACCGTCGACGAGGCGGAGGCCATGGCGGACGCTGCCGAGCGGGCCGCGGCACGGGGCATCCGCTCGATGGTCGGCTTCACCTACCGGCGCGTCCCCGCGGCGACCTTCGCGCGCGACCTCGTCGCCGCGGGGCGCATCGGCGAGATCCGCCAGGTGCGCGCCGCGTACCTGCAGGACTGGCTCATCGACGCAGAGTCGCCGCTCACCTGGCGACTGCAGAAGGAGCGGGCCGGCTCCGGCTCGCTCGGCGACATCGGCGCGCACGCCGTCGACCTGTCGGAGTACATCACGGGCCTGAAGCTCGCGAGCGTCTCGGGCGTGCTCGACACCCTCGTGACCGAGCGCCCGCTCCTCGGCGAGACGATCGGGCTCTCCGGCACGGCGTCGGCGGAACGCGGCGCCGTCACGGTCGACGACGTCGCCCTCTTCACGGGCCGCTATGAGTCGGGCGCACTCGGCACCTTCGAGGCGACGCGCTTCGCAACAGGGCGCAAGAACGCGCTCCGCGTCGAGGTGTCGGGCTCGCTCGGCGCCGTGTCGTTCGACCTCGAGCGCATGAACGAGCTCCAGTTCTACGATGCGACCCTGCCGCCGCTCGAGCAGGGCTTCCGCACGATCTACGTCACCGAGCACGACCACCCGTACCTCGCGCCATGGTGGCCCGCAGGCCACATGCTCGGCTACGAGCACGGCTTCTCGCACCAGGTGAAGGACCTCGTCGAGGCGATCGTCGACGGCACCCAGCCTCGGCCGTCGTTCGCCGACGGCCTGCACGTGCAACGCGTCCTCGACGCCGTCGAGCGCAGCTCGAACGCGGGCAGCGCGTGGACGGCGACGGGGGACTGAGCGACCCCGAGACAGGCGCGACCCCGAGACATCCGACACATCGAGACATCCGAAGACGCAGCGAAGCACGGAAGGAACACGACGATCATGACCCGACCGATCACCCTCTTCACCGGCCAGTGGGCCGACCTTCCGCTCGAGGAGGTCGCACGCCTCGCCTCGGGCTGGGGCTACGACGGCCTCGAGCTCGCGTGCTGGGGCGACCACCTCGACCCGTGGCAGTGGGAGGATGACGCGTACGTGCAGGGCAAGCTCGACCTGCTCGCGAAGTACGACCTGAAGGTCTACGCGATCTCGAACCACCTCAAGGGCCAGGCGGTGTGCGACGACCCCATCGATCAGCGGCACCGCGACATCCTCTCCGACACGGTGTGGGGCGACGGCGATCCCGAGGGCGTGCGGCAGCGCGCCGCCGAGGAGATGAAGCACACGGCGCGCCTCGCCGCGAAGCTCGGCGTGAAGACCGTCATCGGCTTCACGGGATCGTCGATCTGGAAGTACGTCGCGATGTTCCCGCCGGCCTCGCAAGAGCTCATCGACGCGGGCTACCAGGACTTCGCCGACCGCTGGAATCCCATCCTCGACGTGTTCGACGAGGTCGGCGTGCGTTTCGCCCACGAAGTGCACCCGAGCGAGATCGCGTACGACTACTGGACGACCGTGCGCACGCTCGAGGCGATCGGGCACCGCAAGACGTTCGGCCTCAATTGGGACCCGAGCCACTTCATCTGGCAGGGACTCAACCCGGTCGACTTCATCCTCGAGTTCAAGGACCTCATCTATCACGTCGACTGCAAGGACGTGAAGCTCAACCTCGGCAACGGCCGTAACGGCCGACTCGGTTCGCACCTGCCCTGGTCGGACCTCCGGCGCGGGTGGGATTTCGTCTCGACGGGGCGAGGGGATGTCCCGTGGGAGACCGCGTTCCGCGCCCTCAACCAGATCGGCTACGACGGGCCCATCTCGGTCGAGTGGGAGGACGCCGGAATGGACCGCCTCGTCGGCGCGCCCGAGGCGCTCGAGTTCGTCAAGCGCAACGCGTTCGACGCGCCCGCGGCCGCATTCGACGCGGCGTTCAGCAGTCGCTGAGCGGGCACCCTCGCACGCGTCAGCGCCGCACGATCGGGATAAGCCCGGTCTCGGTCGCGACCTTGCGCCGGTAGAGCATGCGCTGCTCGGGCAGCGACACGTCGAAGATGACGGCGAGCCAGCGGATCACGGTGGTCACCGCGACGGCGATGAGCCCTGAAATGAAGATCGGCACGTCGAAGAGATGGAGGATCGCGAGGACTGCGCAGCCGGCGCCCGCGGCGACCGCGTAGAGCGAGCCGACGTGCATGATCGACACCGGAAGGCTCATGAGCATGTCTCGCAGGATGCCGCCGCCGACTGCCGAGCAGATGCCGACGAAGATCGACGGGATGATCGGCACCCCGAGGCTCAGCGCCTTCGACGTGCCGAACGCGCCGAAGAGACCGATCACGAGCGCGTCGAGGCCGACGATGACGGCGTTGACCCGCTGCAGCGGAGCGGCGAGGAGCATCCCGATGAACGCGGCGACGACGACCACCGGCAGGTACCACTCGCTCTGCAGGCTCGCGGGCGGCAGCCCGAGCATGAGGTCGCGGATGAGGCCGCCGCCGAGGCCCATGACGGTTCCGATGATCGCGACGCCGAGGAGGTCGAGTCGGCGTTCGCCGCGGAAGCCCGACGCGAACAGGGCGCCTTGAATACCGCCGAGGCCGACGGCGGTCAGTTCGAGCCACAGCGGGATCGTGAATTGCTCGGTGTCCACGCACACAGTGAATCACGGGCGGATGCCTCGGGCTGCGACATCCGATCGCGTTGCCGACGTCGTGGGCGACGGGTGGGAGAATCGAGGAGTGCCGGTCTATCGAGATGAAGCGGTGGTGCTCCGCACCCACAAGCTGGGCGAGGCCGACCGCATCGTGACGCTCCTCAGCCGTCGGCACGGCAAGATCCGGGCTGTCGCGAAGGGCGTGCGGCGTACGGCGTCGAAGTTCGGGTCGCGTCTCGAACCGTTCATGGTCGCAGACCTCCAGCTCTACGAGGGCCGCACCCTCGACGTCATCACCCAGGCCGAGACGCTCGGCGCGTACGGTGCCGAGATCTCGCAGGACTATGCCGCGTACACGGCCGCGAACGCGATGGTCGAGACCGCCGACCGTGTCACCGAAGAAGAAGGGTCGCTGCAGCAGTACCTGCTGCTCGTCGGCGCCCTGCGCTCGCTCGCGCGCCATGAGCACGGCCCGGCGCTCACCCTCGACTCCTATCTCTTGCGCGCGCTCGCCCTCGCGGGCTGGGCGCCGTCGTTCCAGGACTGCGCGCGATGCGGGCGTGCGGGCGAGCACACCGCGGTCGTCGTGCAGCTCGGCGGCGTCGTGTGCGACGACGAGTGCGCACCGCCCGGCGCCCCCGCATCGCGCGCACGACGATCGCCCTCCTCGGGGCGCTCCTCGCGGGCGACTGGGACTTCGCCGAAGCAGCCCCGAACGCGACCGGAACCAGGCGAGCGGCATCGTCGCGGCGTACGTGCAGTGGCACCTCGAGCGCGGGCTCCGGTCGCTGTCGCACGTCGACCGCGAGTCGCGGCACGCGGTGGAGACGGCCGTCGCCGAGACATCCGAGGCATCCGAGACCTCCGAAACCGCACCCGAGAAAGCAGTCGTGCCCGAGTGACCCCGAAGCCCTACACGCACAAAGACGCCGTCCCGTACCGCCCGGTCGACTGGACGGGGCTCTACCCGCCCGCGTTCCCGAAGGGGTCGGTGCCCGAGCACGTCGCGATCGTCATGGACGGCAACGGCCGCTGGGCCAACCGCCGCGGGCTCACGCGCATCGAGGGGCACAAGGCGGGCGAGGCGGCCCTGCTCGACGTCGTCGCAGGCGCGATCCAGGCGGGCGTCAAGCACCTCTCGGTCTACGCCTTCTCGACCGAGAACTGGAAGCGCTCGCCCGACGAGGTGCGCTTCCTCATGGGCTACAACCGCGATGTGCTCCACCGCCGCCGCGACCAGCTCAACGAGTGGGGCGTCCGCATCCGGTGGGCGGGCCGCACCCCGCGCCTCTGGAAGTCGGTCATCGACGAGCTCAAGTACGCCGAGCGACTCACGGCCGGCAACTCGACGCTCACCCTCACGATGTGCGTCAACTACGGCGGCCGCAACGAACTCGTCGACGCCGTGAGGTCGATCGCCGACGACGTGGCATCCGGGCGGCTCCGGCCGTCGGCCGTCTCCGAGAAGCTCATCCAGAAGCGGCTCTACGTGCCCGACCTGCCCGACGTCGACCTCTTCGTGCGTTCGTCGGGCGAGCAGCGCACGTCGAACTTCCTCCTGTGGCAGTCGGCGTACGCCGAGATGGTGTTCCTCGACACGCTCTGGCCCGACTTCTCCCGCACCGACCTGTGGGAGGCGGTCGGCATCTATCTCAGCCGCAACCGCCGCTTCGGCGGGGCCGTCGACGCGCCGACGGCCGAGAGTGCTCGAGAGACCGAGACGGACGACACCGGGTTGTAGTCGCTCACGCTTCTCCCGGAAACGTCCCCGCAAGCCACCGCTCGGCCGCCTTCGGCGAGCGCAAACGCACGACCCGAAGACCCGGGTTCGCAGCGGCGGCCCGAGCGACCTGCGCCGCGTGCCCGGAGTGCGTGCGCCATGCCCAGCGCACGATGTGGTCGCGGTCGGTGAAGATCGTCGCGAGCGGCGCTTCGCGGTTGCCGTTCCACAGTTCCTCGCGGCGCACCCGACGCCGAACCGTGCGTCGGACGACACGCGACATCACGAGCGAGCGCCGATAGTCGAGGAAGACGAGGGTGTCCGCGCGTGCTGCGAGCAGGTCGCGAACGAGTCCGTACTGCCATTCGATGACCCACATGTCGCCGCTCGTGAATGCGTCGACGTCGGCTTCGAAGGTCGGCCGCGGCGTCCAGTCGGGGCCGTGGAAGAGTGCATCGATCTCTTGATACCGTGCCCCGGATGCCTCGGCGATCCGCCGTGCGAGCGTCGACTTGCCCGACCCGCTCGTGCCGGCGACGAGCACACGGCGAGGAACGTCGGCGGGAGGCATCCGCCAATGGTAACGATCGGTCACCTGGCTTCGGTTCACGACGTAGGAAGATCTCTGCGGCACGCCGATGCGCAGCGGCGCGCCGGGCGGCGTCTCCTACGCGATGATCGGCGAGCGGCCGAGACGAGGAATACGGACGCATGGATCCCACGTTGCACGTGGTGTGACTTCGAATTCCCCCATCAAGATCGACATCTGGTCCGACATCGCGTGCCCGTGGTGCTACATCGGCAAGCGGCACCTCGAGAGCGGCCTCGCCGCGATGGGCGACGGCGCCCCCGACGTCGAGATCGAGTACCACTCGTTCGAGCTCTCGCCCGACACCCCGCTCGATTTCGAAGGCTCGACCATCGAGTACCTCTCCGAGCGAAAGGGCATGCCCGTCGAGCGTGTCGAGCAGATGCTCGAGCACGTGACCAACGTCGCCGCGAACGCGGGCCTCGACTACCACTTCGAGAAGGTCGCGCACACGAAGACCCTGAAGGCCCACGAGCTCCTGCACTTCGCGAAGGCGCACGGCAAGCAGCTCGAGCTCAAGGAGCGGCTGCTGAAGGCCTACTTCGTCGAGGGCGGCCGCGTGAACCGCCTCGACCAGCTCGTCGGCTACGCAGAAGAGGTCGGGCTCGACGGCGCCGAGGCACGGGCCGCCCTCGACGACGGCCGCTACGCGACCGACGTGCAGGCCGACATCGCGCAGGCGGGTGCCTACGGCATTCAGGGTGTGCCGTTCTTCGTCTTCGACGGCAAGTACGGCGTCTCGGGCGCGCAGCCCGCCGAGGTGTTCGCGAACGTGCTGACGCAGGTCGCGGGCGAGAAGGACGGAGCGGCCGCGTGAGCGACACGAAAGTTCCGGATGTCGCGCCCGTGCCCTTCACGATGGTCACGGGCGCGCCCGGCGCGATGGTGTGCGAGGGCGATGTCTGCTACATCCCGGGCATGGACGCCGAGACATCCGACGCGTCGAGGGTCTGAACGCGACCCTTACTCGGGCTCGGTGATGTCGGCGACGATCGCGCCGTACGCGGCGATGAGGGCGTCGGCGTCGACGAACAGGCTACGGCCGTGCTCGCCGGCGCCCATCGACACGCGTCGGCCGACGATGGTCTCGTCGGCGACGACGGGCCACGCGGTCGTCGAGCCGATGGGCGTGATGGTGCCGCGTTCGTAGCCCGTCGCGGCGAGCGCGAGCGACGCGTCGGGCAGTTGCAGCTTGTTGACGCCGAGGAGTGCGCGGAGCTTCGGCCAGCTGATCTTGCGGCCGCCGGGCACGAGGGCGAACACGTAGGTGTCGTCGCTGCGCTTGACGACGAGGGACTTCACGATGTCGCCGGGCTGGATGCCGAGAATCTCGGCGGCCTCTTCGAGGCTGCGCGCGGCGGTGCGTTCGACGATCTCGATGTCGAGCCCGCGCGCCGCGGCATCCGCGCGCACGCGCTCGGCACCGCTCGGGATCTCGTGGTTCGCCTCGCTCATCGTTCCTCCACAGCGCTCGTTCTCGCATCCTATGCGCGCGCCCCGACGTGTCGGGCGGATCCTCGGGGAAGTCTGGGAGAATCGGTGACGATGTCTGCACCCACCACCGCCACGCGCGGCCCGCTCACGATCGGCGGGCTCGTCCTCGACGTCCCCGTCGTGCTCGCCCCCATGGCGGGCATCACGAACACGGCGTTCCGTCGCCTGTGCCGCGAGTTCGGCGCGGGCCTCTACGTGAGCGAAATGATCACGAGCCGCGCGCTCGTCGAGCGCACGCCCGAGTCGATGCGCCTCATCACGCACCATGAGTCCGAGACGCCGCGCTCGATCCAGCTCTACGGCGTCGACCCGAAGACGGTCGCCGAGGCGGTCACGATGCTCGTCGCCGAAGACCGCGCCGATCACATCGACCTGAACTTCGGATGTCCCGTGCCGAAGGTCACCCGCAAGGGCGGGGGAGCGGCGCTCCCGTGGAAGTCGGGGCTCTTCCGCGACATCGTCGAGGGTGCGGTCAAGGCCGCGGGCGACATCCCCCTCACGATCAAGATGCGCAAGGGCATCGACCAAGACCACCTCACTTACCTCGAGGCGGGTCGCATCGCCGAGGGCGCGGGCGTCGCGTCGATCGCGCTCCACGCGCGCACGGCGAGCGAGTTCTATTCGGGCCACGCCGACTGGTCGGCGATCGCGAAGCTCAAAGAGACCGTCACGACGGTTCCGGTGCTCGGCAACGGCGACATCTGGTCGGCCGACGACGCGCTGCGCATGGTCGACGAGACGGGGTGCGACGGTGTCGTCGTCGGTCGCGGATGCCTCGGCCGCCCGTGGCTCTTCGGCGATCTCGCGGCGGCGTTCCGCGGCGCTCCGACGGGCTTGAGCACCGCGACGGCGCAGCCGAGTCTCGGCGAGGTCGCGAAGACCTTCCGCCGTCACGCCGAGCTCTTGACCGAGTTCTTCGACAGCGAAGAGCGGGGGTGTCGAGACATCCGGAAGCACGTCGCCTGGTACTTCAAGGGGTACCCCGTCGGCGGCGAACTGCGGGCGAAGCTCGCGACCGTCGAGTCGCTCGCCCACCTCGACGACCTCCTCGCGACGCTCGACTGGGACATGCCCTACCCCGGTGAGGGCGCTGAAGGTCCGCGCGGGCGCGCGGGCACGCCCAAGCAGCCCGCGCTGCCCGACGGCTGGCTCGACTCGCAAGAGCTCGCGGGCCACGACCGGGTGACCCTCGTCGACGCCGAGCTCGACACGAGCGGCGGGTGAGCGCGCGCGAAGCGCGGCTGTTCGGCGGGTACGACGACGCCGACGCCGAGCGCATGCACCCTGAAGAGCACTACTCCAGGCGCAGCGACTTCGCGCGCGACCGTGCTCGGCTGCTCCACTCGAGTTCGCTCAGACGGCTCGCGGCCAAGACCCAGGTGCTCAGCCCGACCGCGGGCCTGGACTTCGCGCGCAACCGGCTCACGCACTCGCTCGAGGTCGCGCAGATCGGTCGTGAGCTCGCGACGAACCTCGCGCTCGATCCCGACGTCGTCGACACGGCCTGCCTCGCGCACGACCTCGGGCACCCGCCGTTCGGCCACAACGGCGAGAAAGCCCTCAACACGTGGGCCGCCGACATCGGCGGGTTCGAGGGCAACGCGCAGACCCTCCGCATCTTGAGCCGTCTCGAGCCCAAGGTCTTCGGCGACGACGGCCGCAGCTATGGGCTGAACCTCACGCGGGCGAGCCTCGACGCCAGTTGCAAGTACCCGTGGCCCGAGGCATCCGCCGTCGCCGACCCGTCGGGGCGGCAGAAGTTCGGGTTCTACGACGACGACGTGGCCGTGTTCGAGTGGCTCCGCAGGGGCGCGCCCGAGCGGCGCCTCTGCATCGAAGCCCAGGTCATGGACCTCTCCGACGACATCGCCTACTCGGTGCACGACTTCGAGGACGCCATCTTCAACGGGTTCATCGACGTCGCGGCGCTCGGCGCGCGCGCCGATCACGAGGCGCTCATCGAGGCGATGAGCGAGTGGATCGGGGGTTCGATCCCGCGCGACGAGCTCACTGCGGCGTTCGACCGGCTCGACTCGCTCGACGTGTGGATCGACTCGTGGGACGGCTCGCGGCGCGACCAGGCGAGACTCAAGAACCTCACGAGTCAGCTCATCGGGCGCTTCGCCCACGCCGCGACGGTCGCGACGCGCGACGCGTTCCCGAACGCGAGCCTCATCCGCTTCGACGCCGACGTCGTCGTGCCGCGCGGGATCCAGGCCGAGATCGCGGTGCTCAAGGGCATCGTCGCGGCGTTCGTGATGGCGAAGAACACGCGCCAGCCGATCTACGCGCAGCAGCGGCACATCCTGACGGGTCTCGCCGACGTGCTGTATGCGTCCGGCGACGACCTCCTCGACCCCGGCTTCGCCGAAGACTGGCGGGCGGCGGGCGACGATCGCGCACGCAAGCGCGTCGTCGTCGACCAGGTGCAGAGCCTCACCGACCAGTCGGCGCTCGCCTGGTACGAGCGGCTCGTGCAGCGCTGAGCGCACCTAGGATGTGACCATGGCGGGGAGAATTCGACAGAGCGACGTCGAAGAGGTGAAGTCCCGCACGAACATCGCCGACATCGTGGGCGAGCACGTGTCGTTGAAGTCGGCGGGCGTCGGCTCGCTCAAGGGCCTCTGCCCCTTCCACGACGAGCGCAGCCCGAGTTTCCACGTGCGACCGGGTCTCGGCTACTACCACTGCTTCGGCTGCGGCGAGTCGGGCGACGTCTACTCGTTCCTCCAGAAGATGGACCACGTGACCTTCGCCGAGGCCGTCGAGCGGCTCGCGGGGCGCCTCGGGTACGAACTGCACTACGAAGACGGTGGCGGCCCCGCGCAAGACCACGGCAATCGGGCGCGTCTGCTCGCGGCGAACCGGGCCGCTTCCGACTACTTCGCCGAGCAGCTCACGAGCCCCGAGGCCGAGGTCGGTCGCCGCTTCCTCGGCGAGCGCGGCTTCGACGCCGAGGCCGCGAAGCGGTTCGGCGTGGGGTTCGCGCCGAAGAGCTGGGATCGCCTGACGAAGCACCTCCAGGGCCGAGGCTTCACGGCCGAGGAACTGTCGGCTGCGGGTCTCGTGTCGCAGGGCGATCGGGGCGTCTACGACCGGTTCCGTGGGCGGCTGGTGTGGCCGATCCGGGATGTCACGGGCCAGACGGTCGGGTTCGGCGCCAGGCGGCTCCTCGACGACGACAACGGCCCGAAGTACCTCAACACGCCCGAGACGGCGATCTACAAGAAGGCCCAGGTGCTGTACGGGCTCGATCTCGCGAAGCGGGATGTCTCGCGCGAGCACCGGGTCGTCGTCGTCGAGGGCTACACCGACGTCATGGCGTGCCACCTCGCGGGCGTGACGACGGCGATCGCGACGTGCGGCACGGCGTTCGGCGTCGAGCACATCCGCGTGCTCCGCCGGGTGCTCGGCGACGCGTCGGGGGTCGGCGAGGTCGTCTTCACGTTCGACGGCGACGCGGCGGGCCAGAACGCCGCGATGCGCGCCTTCGCAGAAGAGCAGCGCTTCAGCGCGCAGACCTACGTCGCGGTCGCGCCCGACGGGCTCGACCCGTGCGACCTGCGACTCGCGCGCGGCGATCATGCGGTGCGCGAGCTCATCGAGCAGAAGACGCCCATGTTCGAGTTCGTCATCCGCCACACGCTCGCGAAGTTCGATCTCGAGACCGTCGAGGGGCGCGTCGGCGCGCTTCGGGCGGCCGCGCCTGCCGTCGCCGAGATCCGCGACCCGTCGCTCCGCCCCGGCTACACGCGCGAGCTCGCGCGCATGCTGGGCCTCGAGCTCGGCGAGGTCGAGCGCGCGGTGCGCAGCGCCGGCGCGCGTGCGCGTGATGCGCGCAGCGGCCGGGACGGCGGCGACGCGGGGGAGCGGCGCGCGGGCGAGGCATCCGTTCGTTCCGAGGGCTCGCAGTCGGGGCGCCCCGTCGGCGCAGGCTCGGCCACCGAGACATCCGTCGATGTTCCGGATGCTCCGCAGCGACCGTTCTCGATCGTCGACCTGCCGAAGGACCCGTCCACGCGCCTCGAGCGCGACGCGCTGCAGGCGATCCTCCAGTTCCCCGAAGAGACGGGGGTCGAGCTCATCCGGCACGCGATCGACAGCCGCTTCGCGAACGACACCCTCGCGGTCGTGCGCGACGGCGTCGCGTCGGCGCTCGCGAGCGACGGGGCGGTCCGCATCGACCGCGTGGTCGCCGAGGTCCCGGCGCCGTACGCGGGCGTCGTGCAGCAACTCGCGGTCGCGCCCGTGCCGCAGCGCACGGGGGCCGAGCTCACCGCGTATCTGAGGGGCGTCGTCGGGTCGCTCGTCGAGCGAGAGCTGCTTCGACAGAAGCGCGACCTGCTCGGGAGGCTGCAGCGCACCGACCCCGCGGACCGCGAGACGTTCGCCGCGATCCAGCGCGCCCTCGTGTCGCTCGAACAGGAGCGGCGCGCCATCGCGGGGGAGTGATCGGTCGACGTCCGACGGATTCCGCAGAGGATTCGCCGTACGTTGCAGATCGATAAATATTCCGGCTGTGGAACCGCGCTCACTGCACGATTTCCTGCCTTCGTGCTACTTCTGGAACATATGGCTTGCGCGCCGGAGCCTGCACTTCCGGCGTGCGAGGACCCCTGACAGGAAGAGGTAGACGGATATGTCATCCGCATCCCAGCACCGGCGTCGCGTCTTCGTCGCGACCGCCGGCGTCTCGGTCGCCGCACTCGCCCTCGCGGGCTGCTCGGCGGGCGCGAGCGACGAGAGCGGCTCCGCCGACTCGCTCACCATCGGCACGACCGAGCAGATCACCGCGCTCGACCCCGCCGGCTCGTACGACAACGGCTCGTTCGCCGTCATGAACCAGGTCTACTCGTTCCTCATGAACACGCCCTACGGCAGCCCCGATGTCGAGCCCGACATCGCGACGTCGGCCGAGTTCACGTCCGACACCGACTACACGGTCACCCTCAAGGAGGGCCTGAAGTTCGCGAACGGCAACGACCTGACCTCATCCGACGTGAAGTTCACGTTCGACCGTCAGCTGAAGATCGCCGACCCGAACGGCCCCTCGTCGCTGCTCTTCAACCTCGACTCGGTCGACGCCCCGACGACCTCACGGTCGTCTTCCACCTGAAGAGCCCCAACGACCAGATCTTCCCGCAGATCCTGTCGAGCCCGGTGGGCCCGATCGTCGACGAAGACGTCTTCTCGGCCGATTCGCTCACGAGCGACGACGAGATCGTCGAGGGCCACGCGTTCTCGGGTCAGTACGACATCACGAGCTACACCGTCAACGAGCTCATCTCGTACAAGGCGAACCCGTCGTACCAGGGGCTCCTCGGACCGGCGAAGACCGAGGTCGTCAACACCCGGTACTACACCGACGCGTCGAACCTGAAGCTCGACGTCCAGGAGGGCAACATCGACGTCGCGCACCGCACGCTGAGCGCGACCGACATCGAGGACCTCCGCGGCAACGACAGCGTCAAGGTCGTCGACGGCCCCGGCGGCGAGATCCGCTACCTCGTGTTCAACTTCAACACGATGCCGTTCGGCGCGACGACGCCCGAGGCCGACCCGGCCAAGGCGCTCGCCGTCCGTCAGGCGATCGCCGACCTGATCGACCGCGACGCGATCTCGGAGGACGTCTACAAGGGCACCTTCACGCCGCTGTACTCGTACGTGCCCGAGGGCCTCACGGGTGCGACGGAGTCGCTCAAGGGCCTCTACGGCGATGGCGCGGGCGCGCCCGACCCCGCCAAGGCCGCCGAGCGTCTCGAAGCGGCGGGCATCCCGACGCCGCTCGACATCTCGATCCAGTACGTCGCCGAGCGCTACGGCCCGTCGTCGTCCGACGAGTACGCGATCATCAAGGAGAACCTCGAGGAGTCGGGCTTGTTCACCGTCGACCTGCAGTCGACCGAGTGGGTCCAGTTCTCGAAGGACCGCGTCGCCGACCTGTACCCGGCCTACCAGCTCGGCTGGTTCCCCGACTACTCGGACGCCGACAACTACCTCACGCCGTTCTTCCTCACGGAGAACTTCCTCGCGAACCACTACGACAACCCCGAGGTCAACGACCTCATCCTCGAGCAGGCCGTCACGCCCGACCCCGCTGCTCGTACCGCCCTCATCGAGGAGATCCAGGACAAGGTCGCAGCCGACCTGTCGACGATCCCCTACATGCAGGGCGCGCAGGTCGCCGTCGTGGGCACCGACGTGCAGGGAGCTGAGGACACGCTCGACGCGTCGTTCAAGTTCCGCTACGCGGCACTCTCCAAGGGCTGAGTCGCTCGATTAGCATCGATCCCAGCTGACGGGGGCGATCCGCTTTCGCGGGTCGCCCCCGTTCCCTGCACCGTGAGGAACCCATGACCGCCACCGATCTCGCCCCGCGGCCGGGCACGCCGACGCCCAAGGCAGGCGCCAAGCCCGCGGCATCCAAAGGCGGAGGCTTCGGGCGCTACCTGCTCGTCCGCTTCCTGCTCATCATCCCGACCGTCTTCATCCTGGTCACGCTCGTCTTCTTCCTGATGCGACTGACGGGCGACCCGATCACGGCGGCGCAGGGCGGTCGACTCTCGGCCGACCAGCTCGCGGAGCTCCGGCACGAGGCAGGCTACGACCGGCCGATCCTCGTGCAGTACTTCGAGTACCTCGGTCGTATCGCCGTGTTCGACTTCGGCTCGACGCTCACGACGAACCGACCGGTCGTCGAGGTGCTCGCGACCTACGGTCCGGCCACGTTCGAGCTCGTCTTCTACTCGCTCATCGTGGCGTTCGCCGTCGGCATTCCGCTCGGCCTGCTCGCGGCGTACCACCGCGACAAGGCGCAGGACGCGATCTACCGCGTGCTCGCGATCGTCTGGTACGCCGTCCCGATCTTCTTCGCGGGTCTCATCCTGAAGCTCGTCTTCTCGGTGTGGCTCAAGTGGCTGCCGATCGCGGGGCGCTCGAACGTCCAGTCCGAGATCGCGATGCAGACGCTGCCGAACCGCACAGGCTTCTACACGATCGACGCGATCCTCACGGGCGATCCCGAAGTGCTCGGCGACGTGCTCCTGCACGCCGTGCTGCCGGCTGTCGCGCTCGGCCTCCTGACGGCCGGCATCTTCCTCCGGCTCGTCCGCACGAACGTCATCGGCACGCTCTCGACCGACTACGTCGACGCAGCCCGGTCGCGAGGCGTCGCCGAGGGGCGGCTGCTGCGCAAGCACGCGTACCGTCCGGCGCTCGTGCCGATCGTCACGGTCATCGGCCTGCAGATCGCGCTCCTCCTCGCGGGCGCGGTCCTCACCGAGACGACGTTCGAGTGGCGCGGCCTCGGCTTCATGCTCGCGGAGTTCCTCGAGTCGCGCGACTTCGTCGCCGTCCAGGGCATCGTCGCGCTCCTCGCCGTCATCGTGGCCGTCACCAACTTCATCGTCGACATCATCGCGGCGTTCATCGACCCGAGGGTGAGGTACTGATGTCCGCGGCATCCGTGACATCCGCTGCGGCGCCCAAGCGCCGTCTCGTCGACCGACTGCCGGTCGTCCACCAGCTCCGTCAGAGCGTCGGCCTCCAGCGCGGCATGCTCGTCGCCGGCCTCGTCATGGTCGGCGGGTTCCTCTTGCTCGCGGCGTTCGCGCCGTGGATCGCCCCGTACGGGTTCGCCCAGCGGAAGGTCGACGGGGTCTCGTTCGGCACGCAGCAGCCGCCGTCGGCCGAGCACTGGTTCGGCACGACCGTCGGCGGGTACGACGTGCTCTCGCGAGTCGTGTGGGGTATGCAGACGGCGATCCTCGTGATCGTCATCGCGATCGTGCTCTCCATCTTCATCGGCGTGCTGCTCGGCCTCTTCGCCGGGTATTTCGGCGGATGGTTCGACCGCATCCTCGTCGTCGTGTGCGACGCGATCTACGCGTTCCCGTCGCTCCTCCTCGCGATCGTGCTGTCGATCGTCATCTCGGGGGGCCAGTCGAACCTGTGGGGCGGCGTGCTCGCCGCGGCGGGCTCGATCACGGTCGTCTACATCCCGCAGTACTTCCGCGTCATCCGCGCGGAGACCGTGCGGATCAAGGCCGAGGCGTACGTCGAGTCGGCGAAGGTGCTCGGCGCGTCGAACGGGCGCATCATGTTCAAGCACGTGTTCCGGAACGCCACTCGCACCCTGCCGCTCATCATCACGCTCAACGCGTCCGAGGCGATCCTGACGCTCGCGGCCCTCGGCTTCCTCGGCTTCGGCATCGAACCGACGGCGGCGGCCGAGTGGGGCTACGACCTCTTCAAGGCGCAGTCGGATGTCACGAGCGGCATCTGGTGGACGGCGCTCTTCCCGGGCCTCGCGATCGTATTCACGGTGCTCGGCATCACGCTCGTGGGGAGAGCCTCAACGATCTCGCCGACCCGCGTCTGCGGGGCCGTCGTCGGGTCGCACAGGCGGCAGGCCAGGTCGCCGAGACATCGGTCGTGCCCGGCGGGACGCTCACCGCGGGCCCTGGCGGCATCGACGGGATCGAGCCCGGGGAAACATTCGACGAGCACGGAATCGAGGTCAAGCCATGAGCGCCGATCGTTCAGACGCACGCGACGCGATCGTCAGCATCGAGCGACTCGGAGTCTCGTTCTCGACCGATGCGGGTGCGGTCAAGGCCGTCGACGACGTCACCCTGCACGTGAACCGCGGCGAGGTCCTCGCGATCGTGGGCGAGTCGGGCAGCGGCAAGACGGTCACGGCGAAGACGATCCTCGGGCTCCTGCCCGAGACCGCGACCGCGAGCGGCGCCGTCGTCCTCTCGAACCGCGAGGGCACGCGCAGCCAGGACGTCGTCTCGCTCGACGCGAAGCAGCTCCGCGAGGTGCGGGGCACGGATGTCGCGATGGTGTTCCAGGAGCCCTCGGCGGCTCTGAACCCCGTCTACACGGTCGGCTGGCAGATCGCCGAGGGCCTCCGTGCCCACGGCGACCTCTCGAAGCAGGAGGCCCGGGTGAAGGCGATCGAGGTGCTCCGACTCGTCGGCATCCCCGACGCCGAGGAACGCGTCGACCACTACCCGCACCAGTTCTCGGGCGGGCAGAAGCAGCGGATCGTCATCGCGATGGCGCTCGTGCTCGACCCGGGCCTCATCGTCGCCGACGAGCCGACGACGGCCCTCGACGTGACCGTGCAGGCCGAGATCCTCGACCTCCTCCGGCGGCTGCGCGACGAGTTCGGCACGGCGATCGTGCTCATCACGCACAACATGGGCGTCGTCGCCGACCTCGCCGACCGCGTCGCCGTCATGTACCAGGGCAATGTCGTCGAGGAGGCCGACGTGACGACGCTCTTCGCGTCGCCCCAGGCCGAGTACACGAAGTCGCTCCTCGCGGCGGTGCCCTACGTCGGGCACGGCACGGCTCGTGCCGCCGAGCGTGCCGCCGCAAGGCCTGAAGGGTGGGCCGAGTCGACGCCCGTCGTGGAGGCGCGGGGGCTCGAGATCCAGTACCCGGGCCGCTTCGGCCGGCCCGGGTTCAAGGCGGTCCACGGCGTCGACTTCGTCATCCGTCCCGGCGAGGTGCTCGGGCTCGTGGGCGAGTCGGGGTCGGGCAAGACGACGATCGGCCGCGCCATCGCAGGCCTCACGAAGGTCACTGGCGGGTCGCTCCAGGTGCTCGGGCACGAGATGAACGGAGTCCGCGAGCGGCAGTTCCGGCCGGTTCGCAGCCGTCTCGGATTCGTGTTCCAAGACCCGGCATCGAGCTTCAACCCGCTCCTCACGATCGCGGAGTGCGTCGCCGAGCCGCTCGTGATCCACGGGCGTGCGGGCGATGCACGTTCGGCGCGTCCGCGTGTCGACGAACTCCTCGAGGCCGTGCAGCTCCCCAAGGCCTACGGCGACCGCTTCCCGCACGAGCTCTCGGGCGGCCAGCGCCAGCGCGCGAGCCTCGCGCGCGCACTCGCGCTCGAGCCCGAGCTGCTCATCGCCGACGAGCCGACGTCCGCGCTCGACGTGTCGGTGCAGGCACGTGTGCTCGAACTCTTCCGCGAGCTGCAGAGCGAATTCGGCTTCGCGTGCCTGTTCATCAGCCACGATCTCGCGGTGGTGGACCTCCTGGTCGACCGGATCGCCGTGCTCTACCATGGCGAATTGGTGGAGGAAGGCACGGGCGCCGAGGTGCTCGGGTCCCCTCGGGATCCGTACACTCAGCGGCTGCTGGCATCGCTTCCGGTGCCCGACCCGGTCGCGCAAGCCGAACGGCGGGCGGAGCTCCGTCGTCTCAGGGAGGCAGTCTGATGCATCGCACCCCCGCGCACGGTCATCCGGTGGTTCTGAGCGACCTCTCGGTTGAGTATCCCGGGCGCGGGCCGAGTCCCGCACACGTGGCGCTCCACGGCATCACGCTGCGGCTCGCGCCGGGCGAGGTGCTCGGGGTGCTCGGCAGTGCGGGCAGCGGCAAGTCGACGCTCGCGAAGATCCTCTCGGGCGTCTTCCTCGATCCGCGCGACGAAGAGGTCCGGCCGGTCATCACGGGCGGCGCGGCGCGCGTGCTCGGCCAGGAATTGCGACGGATGTCTCGCCGCAAGCTCGCGGAGTACCAGTACCGGGTGGGCTACCTGCCGCAAGACGCCGCGGTGCGCCTGCTGCCCGATCGCACGGTCGCCGAGAACATCGCCGAGCCGATCCTCGAGCGCGATCCGCGGTACGACGTGAAGGCCCTGCGACTGCGCGTGGCGAACCTCGTCGACGCCGTGCGGCTGCCGCTCACGGTGCTCGACCTCTTTCCGTACGAGCTCAGCAACGGGCAGCGCCAACGGGTCGCGCTCGCGCGCGCGCTCGTGCTGAAGCCGACGCTGCTGATCGCCGACGAGCCGACCGCGGGCATCGACCTCACGGTGCGCGACGCCGTCGCGCAACTCCTTCACGAGCTGCGCGACGGCCACACGTTCTCGGCGATCGTCATCACGCACGACCTGCCTGTCCTGCGGCGTATCGCCGACCGGATCGCGGTATTCGATCGCGGTGCGCTCGTCGCACTCGGCACGATCGACGAGGTGCTCGACGACCCGTCGCACCCGTACGTCAAGGCGCTCGCGGGCGCGCTCGACGGCGGGCATGCGATCATCGACGAGGTCGAAACGGGCCTCCCGACGTGAGTCGGATGCAGCGCGCTCTGCGCAGCCTCGACGCGAGGGTTCCTCGATTGGGACTCGGGCGAGAGGTTTGCTAGAGTAACTGTCGCTGCAAAGCGATCCTCCATAGCTCAATTGGCAGAGCAATCGGCTGTTAACCGATAGGTTCTTGGTTCGAGTCCAAGTGGGGGAGCAACAGAGAAGTCCCGGTGCGAGATGCACCGGGACTTCATCGTTTCAGCCTGCGAATGCCGTGAGCACTTCGACGGGATCGACTCCGAGCGCGAGAAGGACTTCGCCGATCGCTCCCGCGAGGCAGTAGAGCCCGAGAGCCCACCCGAGCACGTGCTCGCGCAGGCTCCCGGCGTCGCCGAGCAGGGGGAGCGCGACATAGCCGTTCGGCCGCCAGAGGTCGTTCAGCACTGGGATGCGCCGCCACGGCTTCGGCGGGCGCGGCACCCACGGCCACAGGAATCCCGGAAGCCCGCCGGTCGTCAAGAAATCGCCCGCGAGGTGCATGAGCATGCCGAGGCCGACCGCGAGCGGGAACCAGCGCACCTCGTCGGGGGCTGCCAGGACGATGAACGAGCCGAGCAGCAGCCCGACGACCCACGCCGTCGCCCACGACTCGACGAAGTCGCGGGCTTTGAGGCCGAAGCACACGAGCGCGGCGGTGCCGAGACCGGCGCCGATCGCGAGCGGCCCGTACCGCGGGACTTCCACCATCGCGGTCGACAGACCCCACGCGGCGACCGTCGCGAGCACGACCGCGATGATCGAGTGCGCGCCGTGACGGTGCCCGCCCGAGACGGTCTCGACAGCGCCCGCGGCGAGTCTGCCGAGGATCGGCACGGAGTGCGCGATGGTGGCGCTGCGATGGTCGGCATCGGGCAGGAGCGCAGCGCCCGCGCACACGGCCGTGCCGGCGAGCACGCCGATGGGACTGAGCGGCACGAGGCCCGTCGTGATGAGGGGAGCGGCGCCCGTCACGGCGATCCAGGCCGCGGCGCCGCTCGTCGCATGGGTCACGCCCATCATGGGTGTTCGAACACCCAGAGTCCGTTGGTCGGCGGGAACCACGGCCGGCCGTGCTCGTCGCGCACCTCGATGTCGGCGAGGGCCGCCACGTATCCCGGCTGCGTGACGGCGTCGGCGTGCACGAGCGACAGCCCGTACGGCGCGACGGCCTCGGCGTAGCCCGCGAGTGTGTGGAGCTGATAGCGCTCCTGCGCTTCGCGCGCGAAGGTCTCGGCGCCCCACGTCAGCGTGAAGAGGAGTTCGGCGATCTGGTGGCGTGTGCCCTCGACGCGGGCGCCGTCGCGTGCGAGCACGAGCTCGGCGTGCGGCGTGAGCACTGCGTACCGGTCGAAGGCGTCGATCCGCCCGGGCGGGAGAAGCACGCTCGCGGGACGACTTGGGTCGTCGGGCATGACGCCGTCGCGGATCACGAGCCGGCCGCCAGGAGCGAGCATGTCTGCGAACATCGCGAGCGCCGCGTCGAGGGTCCCCCGGCGTGCGTCCGCGGGCGCATACGAGTAGACCTCGTGCAGCACCGCCGAGCACACGATCGCATCGAAGCCGCCTCCGACGACGCGAGCCGCGTCCGACGCGTCGCCATGTGCGACCTCGACGCCGCCGAGCGATTCGAGGCGGCGGATCGCCTCGTCGCTCGCATCGAGCGCCGTCACCGCGAATCCGGCGCCCGCGATCGCGCGGGCGAGTTCGCCGCCGCCCGCGCCGACGTCGAGCACCCGTCGGCCGACGAGGAACGGGATCACGCGGGCCTTGTCGCCGAGGCTCGCGGCCATTCGCTCGAAGTAGCGGTCGTCGAGCGGGCGGTTCGCATCGAGGTCGATCGCGGTGCGTTCGGGCGCGGCGGCGGGCAGGGTCACCCGATCTAGTATGGGTGAGCCCGTGCGCCGATCCGCGCACCGGCGGCGAGTTGTGGAGGATGCGTGGGCGAGGCAGCCGATGGCGGGGCGGATGCCTCGCGCAAACGCCTGCTGAAGTCACCCGCCGCGCGCGACGGCCTGGCCGTCGGCCTCGCCACCGCCGTGTACGGCGTGTCGTTCGGCGCCCTCTCGGTCGCTGCGGGGCTGGATGTCTGGCAGACCTGCTTCCTCAGCCTCATCATGTTCACGGGCGGTTCCCAGTTCGCCCTCGTCGGCGTGGTCGCCTCGGGCGGCGTCGCGGCCGGGGCATCCGCCATCGCCGCCGCGGGCCTCCTCGGGGTGCGCAACGTCGTCTACGGCATGCGCATGAAGCCGGTCGTCGACACGGGCGGCCCCTGGCGACGCGCTGCGGCGTCGTGGGTGACGATCGACGAATCGACCGCCGTCGCGCTCGCCCAGACCGACGAGCGGCAGTCCCGCATCGGGTTCTGGGTCACGGGCGTCGCGATCTTCGTCGGGTGGAACCTCACGACGCTCGCGGGCGCACTCATCGGCGACGCGATTGGCGACACGAGGGCGTGGGGGTTGGATGCCGCGGCCGCCGCGGCATTCCTCGGACTCCTGTGGCCGAGGCTCAAGAGCCTGCAGACGGGCGCCGTCGCGGTGGCGGCCGCGGTCGTCGCCGCCTTCACGACCCCCGTGCTGATGCCCGGACTGCCCGTGCTCGTCGCCGCAGTCGTCGCGGTCGTCGTCGGCTGGTTCGACCTCCTCGGCCGGAGGCGAGCGACGTGACGATCTGGCACATCGTGATCCTCGCCAGCATCGCGACGCTCGCGCTCAAGCTCGCGGGCTACGCCGTCCCGGCGAGCTTCCTCGAGCGCGAGCGACCCGCGCGGATCGCCGACCTGCTCACCGTCGCGCTCCTCGCGGCCCTCATCGCAGTCCAGACCTTCGGCGACGGGCAGGCGATCGTCGTCGATGCCCGACTTCCCGCGGTCATCGTCGCGGCCGCGCTCTTCGCGCTCCGGGTGCCGTTCGTCGTCGTCGTGATCGTAGCCGCGGCGGTCGCCGCCGGGCTTCGCGCGGTTACCTGACGCGGCGACTCCGAGGCATCCGCCGCTCTGAAACCGGGGCGCGACGGTCGCGGCGGTATCGCCGGGCTCAGCCCTCGAGGTCGTCGACCCCGGGCATCCACTGCACGCCGGGCTTGCCCCAGCCGAGCTTCTTCGAGATCTTGTGCACGATCTTGCGATCGCTCTCGCCGAGGCGATCGATGTAGAGCGTGCCGTCGAGGTGGTCGTACTCGTGCTGGAAGATGCGCGCGAGCCATCCGTGCGCTTGAATCTCGTACCCGTTGCCGTCGAGATCGGTCGCGCGCAGGATCGCGTGCTCCGCGCGGCGCAGACCGAACCGCTCGCCCGGGAACGACAGGCAGCCCTCTTCCTCGTCGAGATCGGGCTCACCGGCCGGCGGCGGGCTGATCCAGAGTTCGGGATTGATCGCGACATCCCGCCACGCCTTGCCCGACTCGTCGGTCCAGCCGAATGTGAAGATGCGCAGCGGCACGCCGACTTGCGGGGCCGCGAGGCCGACGCCCGGCGCCCGGTCCATGGTCTCGAACATGTCCGCGACGAGTTCGCGGATCGTGTCGTCGATCTCCTCCACGGGTGCCGCGGGGGAGTGGAGGACGGGGTCACCGGAGATGCGGATCGGGAGGACGGCCATCCCGCAAGGATATCGACCTGGGGAGCGTCGCCGCGGGGGATCGGCGGCGAGCGGGTAGGGTCGAGGGCGTGAATCCCGACCTCAGCGACCTGACGGAGCAGATCGCGCTCTCGCCGACGCAGTTCATCGGGATCCCGCTGGCGCTCATCGGCGCCGTGTTCCTCTCGCTCGGTGCGCAGTTCCAGCACCGCGGGGTGCTGAAGGTCGAGTCGAAGACCGTCGATTCGCTCGGCAAAGGGCTCAACCTCACGCAATTGAAGCTCCTGCTCGCGCGCCCCTCGTGGGTCATCGGCACGCTCATGCTCGGGCTCGCGATCGCCTTCCAGCTCTCGAGCCTCTACTTCGCGCCCCTCATCGTCGTGCAGCCGCTCGGCGCGATCGCCCTCGTCATCACGTCGATCGTGAACTCTCGCGTCAACAAGGTGCAGCTCAATCGCAAATCGATCATCGCGATCGTCATGTGCGTCGGCGGCGTCTTCCTCTTCGTCGGCGTCGCCGCGTTCACCGCCGTCTCACGGCCCGTGACCGACCGTCAGCTCATCACGATCCTCGTCATTCTGCTCGTCGTGCTCGCCGCTGCGGCCGTCATCTTCGGGCTCATGCGCTCGCGCATCCGTGCCGTGTTCTACGTGATCATGGCGGGCGTCCTGTACGGGTTCGTCGCGACCCTCGCCAAGGTCGTGCTCGCGCGGCTGCAGGAGTCGCACTTCGAGTGGCTCACCGCGCTGTGCGTCGTCGGCCTGCTCGCCGGCACAGCGCTCGGCGCCTACTTCGTGCAGAACGCCTATGCGTCGGGGCCTCCTGACCTTGTGATCGCGGGTCTCACGGTCGTCGACCCGATGGTTGCCGTCGCCATCGGAATCGTCATCCTCGGCGAGGCTTCCCAGGCGCCTCCGTGGGCGATCCCGGTGTTCGTCGTCGCCGGTGCGATCGCAGTCTGGGGCGTGTTCATGCTCGCCAGGAACCACCCGCAGACGAGGCTGTGACGCCGCGTCATCCGATCGGATGACATGCCCGGTACAGACCGTTCCCGGACCGTTTGCGTAGACTATGGTCGATTCAGCCCGCACGAACACCCCCGTCGTGCCGCACCATCGGGGCTGATCGGCCCCTGACCGAATCGTGAGGAACCACTCCCCGTGCCAGATACACCCGGCGCGCATCCCGCCGAACCGGCGAGCAGCGTCGAGCGCCCGCTCCGCATCCTGATCGGTGCCGACACGTTCGCACCCGATGTCAATGGGGCCGCACGCTTCGCCGAACGCCTCGCCGCAGGACTCGTCGAGCGCGGCCACGACGTGCACATCATGGCGCCTGCGCCGAGCCGCAAGCACGGCACGTGGAAAGAGACCCACGAGGGTCAAGAGATGACCGCCCACCGCATCTACTCGTGGCGCTGGTACCCCCACGACTGGCTGCGCTTCGCGCTCCCGTGGCGCATCAAGCAGAACGCCGCGCGCGTCATCGACGCCGTCAAGCCCGACGTCGTGCACTTCCAGTCGCACCTCGTCGTCGGCCGAGGTCTCGCCGTCGAGGCCGAGAAGCGCGGCATCCGCATCATCGGCACCAACCACTTCATGCCCGAGAACCTCCTCGAGTTCACGCTCCTGCCCAAGGCCTGGCAAGACTTCGCCGTCGGCGTCGCATGGAAGTCCGCGGGCCGTACCTTCGGGCGAGCCGAAGCCGTCACGACGCCGACCCGGAAGGCCGCGCAGTTCCTCGAGAAGCACACCGGACTCCACGGCGTGCACGCGATCTCGTGCGGCATCGACGCCCACAAGTACTCCCCGAGCTGGGAGCCCCGCACCGAGAACCGCATCCTCTTCGTCGGCCGCGTCACGGGCGAGAAGCAGATCGACGTGCTCCTCCGCGCGGCGACGCTCCTGCCGGCAGAACTCGACGCCAAGATCGAGATCGTCGGCGGCGGCGACCAGATGAAGAACCTGCAGCACCTCGCCGCCGAACTCGGCATCGCCGACCGCGTGACCTTCACGGGCTACGTGACCGACGAAGAGCTCCGCGAGGCTTACCACCGGGCATCCGTGCTCGCCATGCCCTCGATCGCCGAGCTCCAGTCGATCGTCACGATGGAGTCGATGGCCTCGGCGCTCCCCGTCGTCGCCGCGAACGCCATGGCGCTCCCGCACCTCGTGCACGATGGCGAGAACGGCTACCTCTTCGAACCGGGCAACCCGAAGACCTTGCGGCGAAGCTCCGCACCGTGCTCGAAGCGTCTCCCGAGGAGTACCGCGCCCTCAAGGAGGGCTCGATCCGACTCATCGCCGCGCACGACATCCAGACCACGCTCAACACGTTCGAGAGCCTGTATCGTGGGAGGCCGGTCACCGACCCGGTGACCGACGCCGCACCGGCCTCGCTCACGGAGTAGTCGCTTCGTCCGCACGCAGGTGCGCGGGGCGGTAGCTCAGCCGGTCAGAGCAGGCGACTCATAATCGCTCGGTCACGGGTTCAAGTCCCGTCCGCCCTACTCGCGCCGTTCGTCCGTCGTCATCCCGCGCCACGCGACCCGCACCGCCTCGCGGCAGCGCGCGACGACGTCAGGGTCGTCGAACGAGGCTCCACGCACCACGTACTGGTAGTAGAAGACGCCGTTGACCAGGTCGATGCACGCGTCGAGGTCGAGGTCGGCGCGGAGTTCGCCCCGAGCGATGCCGGCCTCGAGGACGGCCGTGATGCCCGCGCGACGACGTGCGACGTGCGAGCGCCAGTACGCCTGCGCGAGCTTCCGGTCCGTGAGCGCGAGGCGGAGCCGCATGCGAAAGCGATCCTCGCTGAAGTTCGGGCCCGCCGCCCGCGGCGACGTGTAGGCGACGAGCACGTTCTCAAGGAGGTCGCCGTCGAGCGGGATCTCGGGGACCTCGCGGCCTTCGTCGAGGACCGCTGCGAGGAGATCGGTCATGCTCGGCCACCGGCGGTAGAGCGACGCCCGACTGACTCCCGAGAGCTCGACGACGCGGCTGACGGTCACCTCCTCGCCTCGGTCGAGCAGAGCGCCCGCGGCAGCGAAGATGCGTTCATCGTGGCCCTCGGCACGCGGGCGGCCGGGCCCGCGTCGTGCAGACGCGAACCCGGCCTCGTCGATCGCGATGGTCACGCCGCGGCCCGTTCGCGCAGTCGCTCGATGAGCGCGTCGGTGAGGCCCGCTGCACGGAGCGGCGCAAGCGGGTCGCCGTGGCGGGCGGTCATCTCGGCGAGGAGCGTGCGCATCGGGACATCCGAGAACGCGGTGCGCGTCGCGGCGCGCGCCGCTTCGTCGAGATCGAACCCGAACTTGGCCATGAGCGGCGCCATCACGGGCGCGAGTCGCTCCATGATCGCGGCCGAGTTCTCGCCCGTGCGGGCGTAGTCGGCGACGATGTCGTCGTGGTCGGCGCCGAGCGCGAGCAGGAGAGACGCGGCGAGGACGCCCGTGCGATCCTGGCCGGCCGCGCAATGGAACGCGACGGTGCCGGGGGCGTGCGCGATGATGGCGAGCGCGGTCACGATCTGCGACGCCACGCCCTCGTACATCCGAACGTACATGCCGCCGAAGCCGGGCTGATCGAGCGGGTCGACGTCCGAGGTATCCTGCGTTTCAACGGCGGATGCCTCGTGGTCGACGTGTGCCGTCGCCTCACCGAGGCTCGTCATGAACGGCACGTGGTGGTAGCTCACCTCGCCGTGCAGCGCGAGCGGTCCGCGGCCGGTGACCGCGACCTCGTCGTAGGAGCGCAGGTCGATGACCGCACGGAGGCCGTTCGCGACGAGTGCGTCGGCGCTCTCTGTCGTCGTCGTCGTGAGGTCGTCGGCGCGGATCGCGAATCCTTGGCGGACTGAGCCGTCGGCGACGGCGATGCCCCGAGGTCGCGCAGGTTGACCGGAGCCGTGAGGGGGATGACGGGCAAGTCGGTGGTGGTCATGTGATCTTCCTTCTGATGATGGCGCTCGCCTGGTCGATGACCGTGACGAGCACGATGATGCAGATGACGATTGCGCTCAGGTGGCCGTAGTCGTACATCTTCATCGCGGTGGTGAGTTCGAGGCCGATGCCGCCTGCGCCGACCATGCCGAGAATGGTGGCGCCGCGCACGTTGCCCTCGAAGAGGAGCAGGGTGTAGGAGACGAGCAGGGGAGCGGCCTGCGGTAGCACGCCGTACTGGACGAGCTGGCGCTTGGACGCGCCGACCGCCTGCATCGCCGTCACCGGGCCGCGGTCGACCGCCTCCATCGCCTCGGCGAAGACCTTGCCGATCGAGCCGATCGACCCGATCGTCATGGCGAGGATGCCCGCGAAAGGACCGAGCCCGACCGCCGAGACGAACATGAGGGCGATGACGAGCTCGGGCAGCGATCGGATGATGTTCATGATCCAGCGCGTCGGGTAGTAGAGCCAGCGCGGGGCGATGTTCGACGCCGCGCCGAACGCGATGACGAGCGAGAGCACCGCGCCGAGGACCGTTCCGACGATCGCCATCTGGAGCGTCTCGATGAGCAGCGCGACGATCGTGTCGAACTTCTCCCAGCTCGGCGGGAACAGCCTGCCGAGGAACTCGCCCATGTTGACCGTGCCCTCGCCGAGCTTCGCGAAGTCGAACTCCGCGCCGACGAAGGACCAGACGAGGAACAGGGCGGCGAGCGGGAGGCCGACGAGGAATCGAGTGCGCGGCGCTCGGAAGGCCTGCTCGAGACGTGCCCGCTCGCGCGCGTCGAGTTCGGGGCGCGCGGCGCGGCGGGGGCCCGAGCCCTCACGTGATCGAGTTCGCGGGCGCTCAGACGAGGTCGTCGTCATCGGATGCTCCTTCGTCGTCGTGTGCGTAGATGGGTTCGAGTGCGGACTCGTCGAGCCGTTCGGTCGAGTCGGAGACGAGCACCTCGCCGTGCCGGAGACCGATGATCCGGTCGGAGTGCTCGAGGGCGAGCGGCATGACGTGCAGACTTACGAGGACGGGGATGCCGTCCTCCCGGGCGATTCCGCGCAGGAGGTCGAGCACCTGATGCGACATCTTCGGGTCGAGGGAGGCGACCGGCTCATCGGCGAGGATGAGCTTCGGCTGCTGCATGAGTGCGCGGGCGATCGCCACGCGCTGCTGCTGGCCGCCCGAAAGCGAACGCGCATCGTCCTTCGCCTTGTGCGCGATTCCGACCCGGTCGAGGAGTTCGAGCGCACGCTTCCGGTGCGCGCTCGTGAACCCGCCGACGAGGTTGATCGGCCCGGCGTCGTGCAGCGCGCCCGTGAGCACGTTCGTGAGCACGCTCAGGCGTCCGACGAGGTTGAACTGCTGGAAGACCTGTCCGACCGAGGCTCGTACGTCGCGAAGCTGGCCCCGACGAAGATTCGCGAGGTCATAGCCCGCGACGCGGACGCTGCCCGAGGAGATCGGGGCGAACCCAGTGAGGCTCTTCATGAGGGTCGACTTGCCGGAGCCCGACGAGCCGAGGAGGGCGACCATCTCGCGGGGGAAGAGGTCGAGGTCGACGCCGTCGAGCACGAGCGGGCCGGTTCCGTAAGCGACGGCGAGGTCGCGGACGGAGACGAGTGGAAGCGCGTTGCCGGGTTCGTGGGTGGACTGGGTGTGCTGGGCGGGCCCGCCCGCCGGGGTGGGACCCCCAGCCGGCGAAGCCTTCGCAGGTGCGATCATCGCGGACACGTCCGTCAGCCGAGATCCGAGATGTCGACGTCGGCGATCTTGGCGATGTCGACGAACGGTTGGAAGATCGACTTCTTCGGCTCGAGGATCGGGTCGGTGCCCTGCATCGCAGTGAACATGGCGCCCAGCGCCTCGGCGTTCTCGGACACGAAGACCTTCGGCAGCGCCTCGAGCAGCAACTCGCGCTTGTCGGCTGCGATGTTCTGGTCGGCGAGCACCGAGACCGCGACCGGCATGGAGTCGCTCTCACCGATCGATCGGGTCTCGCCCGGCTGGAACGGGAAGAGGTCGGTACCCGTCATGGTCGGGAAGATCGTCGACGTGCATGCGATGTCGACCTGCTTCTGCTGGAGCGCGATGAAGCTCATGTCGTGGCCTCCCGAAAACATCGACGTGTAATCGACGTCCTTCTCGAGACCGGCTTCGTGAAGCATTGAGACGGGCATGAAGTAGCCCGAGCTCGAAGCCGGATCGGCGAAGGCGACGACCGTCTCGGGCGTGATGTCTTCGAGGCTCTCGAGCGGAGAGTCGGCGAGCACGAGGCACGTCGACACCGGGTCGTCGTTGCCGGGCCACGCGACGAGCGCGTCGACCTCGCCCGTGTTGACGGCGAGAGCCGAGGGGAAGCCGCTCATGAAGCCGATGTCGACGTGGTGGCTGCGAATCGCTTCGACGACCGCCGTGTAGTCGGGCACGTCGATGATCTCGACCTCGCGACCGGTCTCGGCCGAGACGAGGTCCGCGAACGCCTCGATGGGGTTCTCGGCGGTCGGGTCGTCGCCGAGCGGCGTGGTCGCGAACGTGATGGGAGCGTCGGGGTCGGACGGGGCGGGTCCGGCGGCGGCGGCGCTCGAGCATCCGACAAGTGCGACGGATCCGAGGGCGAGAAGGCCGAGGGCTGAGAGGGCGCGGGCGCGCATGAGGTCTGGTCCTTTCAGAGGGATTCTGTTTCGGTACTGCCGGTATCGGAACCGGCGATATCGAAATGAAAGCCTCTGGAAGTGACCGGGAATTACGAGAACGGGGTGCTCGGAATGGAACCTGAGATGAACAACCGGTATCGAAGCGAGGGGTTTTCGGATGTCTCGGGCGAATCGTCGTCGCCTCGGCCCATGCCGCGAACGACGAACGGGTGGAGGCAATGACTGCCTCCACCCGTTCGAGGGGATTCACTCGGTGTCCGACGCCGCCGTCGGGGCGCTGCGCCGCCGTCGGATCAGGCCTTCGGGGAACCGCCGAGGCGCCGCCCGCGGCCTTGCTGCCGAACTGGCTCCCGGCGAGCCCGGCCAGGATGGCGCTGACGTCGAGCCCCGTGAGCGACTTCACGACCTCCGTGCCCTCACCCAGCACCTGGCCGACGGTCTTCGTGACGGCGCTCGCTCCGTCGGTCGAGACGACCGTCATGGTGCCGATGTTCGAGATCGGCTCGGCGGCTGCGCGCACGATCTCGGGGAGGCGCGAGATGATCTCTTGTGCAAGCGCGGCCTCGCCGTACTTCTTGAGGGCTTCGGCCTTCGCGTCGGTCGCAGCGGCCTCGGCGAGACCTTCGGCCTGGATCGCGGCGGCGCGCGCTTCACCGTCGGCGCGGATACCGGCGGCGAGGGCGACCTGGCGGTCGCGCTCGGCCTCACCCGCGAAGCGCACGGCGGTGGCCGATGCCTCGGCGTCTTGCACGGCGGCGACCTTGTTCGCCTCGGCGATTTTGGTGCGCTTGAATGCGTCGGCTTCGGTCGCGGCGTTCGCGGCATCGCGCTGGGCGTTCGCTCGCTGCACCTCGGCGTACGCCTGCGCCTCGGCGGGCTTGCGGATGTCGATGTCGAGCTTCTCCTGCGTCACAAGCGCCTGCTCGGCGAGCGCGTCGCGCTCCTGCACGGCGACCAGCTTGTCTTGTTCGGCCTTCGCGAGCTGACCGGCGGCCTCGGCCTCGGCGTTGGCGCGGTCGGTCTCGGCTTTGATGGTGGCCTGCTTGAGGCTCAGCGCCTTCTGTCGCTCGGCGACCTGCTCGGACGCGTCGATTCGGGCGAACTCGCTCACCCGCGCGGCCTCGGCCTCGCTCACCTCGGCGACCTGTCGGGCGCGCGCGGCTTCGGCGCGGCCGAGGTTCGCGAGGTAGTCGCTGCCGGGGGTGGAGATATCGGAGATGTTGAGGAGGTCGACCTGGAGGCCCTGTTCGGCGAGGTCTGCCTTGGTCTCGGTCACGACGCGGTCGGAGAGGCCCTTGCGGTCGGAGATGATCTGTTCGATCGTCATGTCGCCGACGATCGACCGGAGCGAGCCTTCGAGCGACTCCTTGATGATCTCGGTCAGGAGGTCTTGCTGCGAGAGGAAGCGCTGAGCCGCGCGGCGGACGCCGTCTTCGGTACCGCTCACCTTGAAGTTGATCGAGGCCTTGATCGCGATCTTGATGCGGTTCTTGTCGACGCCCTCGACGGTGATGCCGATCTGGCGCTGCTCGAGCGAGATCGCGAAGCCCTGTTGGAGGATCGGCCACACGAACGTGCGGCCGCCGATGACGACTCGCTGGCTGACGGGCGCGTCGCCGGGGGCGGGGCGGCCGGCGCCGCGGCCGACGATGACGAGGGCCTCGTTCGGCGGGACGCGGCGGATGCGGCGGGCGATGAACGTGAGGAGTCCGAGGATGGCGATGACGATCGCGATGATCGCGATGACCTGGACGAGTTCGGGGCGAGCACGGCGGCCTTTCGTTCGGGTGAGCGGATGGTCTGTGGGGGAGAGGGGTGGTCGATGACTCGCGTGGCGGCTCAGTCGGCGACGACTTTGACGCGTGAACCGGAGTGCTCGACGACGCGGATGCGCACGCCCTCGGCGATCTCGGCGTCGGCGAATGCGAGGCGGCGCTCGACCTCGCCGGGGCCCTCGAGGCGGACTTCGCCGCCCGAGCTCGTCACGGGCGAAGTCGTCACTCCGGTGAGGCCGACGGCGCTCGCGGGTGCGCCGTCGGACGAGCGCGTGAGCGCGCGGATGCTGAGCACCGCGACGACGTACGCGACGACGGCGAGCACGGCCGCGAGCACGTACGCCCAGACGATCTCGAGCCCCGAGGTCACGGTGATCGCCCCGGCTGCGCCGAACACGACCATGCCGACCGCGAGCGCCGTGCCCGAGAGGGCGCCGTCGCCGATCTCGAAGTGGTCGAAGACGTCGCCGAGCAGCAGCGAGATCACGAGCAGGAGCAGCCCGATTCCGCCGACGATCAGGAAGGGAAGGAGCACGCCGCAGGCCTCTCTGCGCTAGGGGACGGGGAGGGTTCCCTCACCCTATCGGCGGAGCATGCTCTCGCGCAGGATTTCTCCACCGATCGTCGACGGACGGGCGATCCGATCGATCGCGGCATCGCCGCGGAGCTCCCGCATGAGCGAGACGACGTCGTCCGCCACAGCGGGCGTGATCGATCGGCAGACGATGCTCGTTCGCCCGAGCGGGCCGAGCCCGCCGCCGCGGACGCGGATCACCTCCCAGCCGACCTCGCGGAGCGCGTCGTCTTTGTCGAGGTCGGATGCCTCTTTGAGCGCGATGTGCGCCCGCCCCGAGCGCCCGGGGTCGTCGTACTCGATCGCGATGCGCACCTGCGGCACGAGGATGTCGGGCCATACCTCGGTGCGGCCGTGGAACGTTCGGGCGATGCCCACGGCGTTCACCCGGTGATGGAGCACGAGGCGCTCGTCGAGCAGGATGCGCAGGCGCTGCTCGGTCTGGGAGGTGCGGGTGCGCAGGCCCGGGCTCATGAAGGCGACGCCCGCCTCGCGCAGCGCACCGGGCGCGACGGCGCTGGCCCGGCACTTCGCGCACCCGGTGCCCGTGAGCACGTCGAGCACCGTCGCGGAGTAGCGGTCGTGCCCGCGACGGCAGAGCCAGTCGTATTCTGCCCCGACGCGCGTCTCGGCCGCGAGCCGCGTGCGTTGCGCGGGGGCGACCTTGCCCAGCAGTTCCGCCCGCGAGCGGTGCGTCTCGTGGACGAGCATGCACAGGGGCAGGGGCGGCGGAGCCGCGGGGCGGCGGGATCATCGGCGCCGTGGCCGCAGGCGAAGGCCACTGCGGTCATGCGCGGTCGATTCGGGTCATGCCGACAGGATGCCTCGGGCCGCCGACATCGGTCGCGGCGGGGTCTCCGCGGCGCGTGTCGGCGGTTCGAACGAGAATGAAGGGGTGCGGATCGTGATCGGTTCGGCCGGACCCGGCCGCGTGGTGCTCGTCGACGTCGACGTGGCAGCCGCCGACGATTCGCCTGCCGACGAGACATCCGGCGTGCTCGCCAAGGCATCCGCCGACGATCTTCCCGCGCTCGTCGCGAGGTTTGCGCCCGAGCGGCCGCGGTGGGTGTGGCGCGACACGCGAGAGTGGTACCCGCGGCTGCTGGACGCGGGGTACGAGTCGAGCGCGTCGTCGATCTGCGGTTGTGCGGCGCGATCCTCGAGCAGTCGACGATGACGGATGTCCCGCGCCCCGACCTGCCGCCGCGCCCGTCTTGGCTGCCGCCCGGCCCCGCCGAGCCCGGTGAGGGCGGGTTGGCGACGCCCGCCGACGCCGCGGCCGCGACGCTGAGCGAGACCTCTGCAGTCACCCTCTTCGACCTCGCCGAGGCATCCGCCGTCTCACACGAGCCGACAACCGCCTCGAACTCGGCGATCGACCGGCCGACCGCCGCCGAACTCGTCGCCGAACTGCGCCGACAGGATGCGCTCATCGCCGGGAGCACTTCGCCCGCTCGGCTCCGCGTTCTTCTGGCGGCAGAGTCCGCAGGCGCCCTCATCGGCGCCGAGCTGCGCGCGGCCGGGCTTCCGTGGAGTACCGACGTCCACGAAGGGGTGCTCGAGTCCGAGCTCGGCGCCCGCCCGCCGCACGGCGGCAAGCCCGCCCGTATGGCGGCGCTCGCAGCCGACGTGCGAGCGGCGCTCGACGCGCCGACGCTCAATCTCGACTCCCAGATCGATCTGCTCCGAGGCCTCCGCAACGCCGGGCTGCCCGTCGCGTCGACGAGCCGGTGGGAGCTCCGTGAGCACGACCATCCCGCGATCCCTCCGCTCATCGCGTACAAGAAGCTCGCACGCCTGTACTCGGCGAACGGTTGGGCGTGGCTCGACGAGTGGATCCGCGACGGCAGGTTCCGGGCCGACTACGTGCCGGGCGGCACGGCGACGGGCAGATGGGCGACCTCGGGCGGCGGGGCCCTGCAGCTGCCGAAGCAGGTGCGGCGGGCAGTCGTCGCCGATCCGGGCTGGCGGCTCGTCGTCGCCGACGCGGCCCAGCTCGACCCTCGCGTGCTCGCCGGGCTCGCGCTCGACGAGCGCATGGCCGAGGCAGGTCGTGGCCGCGATCTCTACGCGGGGCTCGTCGACTCGGGTGTCGTCGAGACGCGCGACCAGGCCAAGGTCGCACTCCTCGGCGCGATGTACGGCGCGACGACCGGCGACAGCGGGCGGCTCGTCCCTCGGCTCGCACGCGCCTATCCGAAAGCCATGGCCCTCGTGGATCGCGCCGCGGCCGACGGCGAGCGCGGACTCAGGGTGACGACCCGGCTCGGGCGTTCGTCGCCTGTCCCGCCGCCGGCGTGGTGGGAGGCGCAGACGCGAGCCTCGCAGCCCGACGCGAGCCCGGCCGACGAGCGTCGAGCCCGATCGGTCGCCCGAGAGTGGGGGCGCTTCACGCGCAACTTCGTCGTCCAAGGCAGTTCCGCCGAGTGGGCGCTCTGTTGGATGGCGGCGCTCCGCTCGCGGTTGGCCGAGATCGGCGCCGCCGGTGCCGCGGTGACGCGCGCCGAGGCATCCGGGACGGTCTTCGACAGTGCCCCGCACCTCGTGTACTTCCTTCACGACGAGATCATCGTCCACACGCCCGCCGAGCAGGCCGAACGCGTCGCCGACGCCGTTCGCGAGTCGGCGGCCGACGCGGGGCGCCTGCTCTTCGGGGCGTTCCCCGTCGAGTTCCCGCTGGGGCTCGCGATCGTCGAGAGTTACGCGGAGGCGTGAGCCGAGCCTGGGTCGGCGGATGTCCCGGGGTCGCTCGTGCGCTTCCCAGGACGCCGTCCGCGCTTCGGACGAGCATCGTCGGGGCCGAACGCCGCAGGTCGAGCTCCGCGTACCGTTTCGAGCCATGTGAGCGCGGCGTCGGCCCTGGCGACCCCGGAATCGGCGGCGAGCACGGGGAGCGCGGTTTCGGCGCCGGAGCCAGCTGCGGCCGCGGCTGCCGCCGCCGCCGCACGGCGATCGGACGCCTCGGAGCGGCGCTTCTCCCACCGGGCTTGCTCTCCGTCGAGCACGCCGACGAGGTCGACGCCCGGCAGCGAGGCAGCGACGAGGACGCGATCGACGGTTTCATCCCACGGGTCGGCGCCCGAGGCATCCGCCCCGCCCAGCCAGGCGCGCGCCTCGCGCTCGCCGGCCTCGGTGAGCCGATGCAACGGCAGACCGTCTTCGGTCGTCCCCGCCGATGCGATGAGTTCGCGGGCGGTGAGCCGGTCGAGCGTCGCGTACGTCTGGCCGACGTTGACCTCGCGACGACCGCCCGTGCGGCGGGCGAGTTCGCCGTGCAACTGGAAGCCGTAGGCCGGGCCGGTGAGGAGCAGGGCGAGCAGTGCGTCGCGCACGGCCATTGGTGCCTCCAGGGGACAGGAAAGTTTCACTGAGCATACGGTTTCTGCCCAGCCGTCTGTCGACGACACGTCGGGCCCGTGCCCTTGTCCGAACCGCTGATCCGGGGCATAATCGCCGTGACGGCACGCCGTCGCCAATCGAATAACCACGCCGCTCGTCGGTTCCAGAGGTCGTTGGGGAAGACGCACCTCACGGGAACGGAGAACGAGATGGGCGAGAAGGTCACGCGGGCCGAGTGCGCCGCGCGAGGCGTGCTGTTCGTGCACTCCTCGCCGCGTGCGATGTGCCCGCACGTCGAATGGGCGGTCGGCCGGGCCACCGGCGTGCCCGTGAACTTCGAGTGGCTCGAACAGCCCGTGCTTCGGGGCACCCTCCGTGCCGAGTTCGCGTGGGAGGGTCGCGTCGGCGACGGAGCGCGCATCGCGTCGGCGCTTCGCGGCTGGGAGCAACTCCGCTACGAGGTGAGCGAAGACCCCACGCCCGGCTCCGACGGCGCACGCTGGATGCACACCCCCGAACTCGGCGTGTTCTTCGCACAGACCGACACGGCCGGCAACACCGTCATCCCCGAAGACCGAGTGCGCTACGCCATGGAGATCGCTGCGAACGACGCCGTCGAGCTCCACCGCGAACTCCGCCTCGCCCTCGGGCAGGCATGGGACGACGAACTCGAACCCTTCCGTCATGCGAACGACTTCGCCCCGGTGGTCTGGATGCATCGGGTCGGATGAAGCCCGCGGCGCGGGCCGTGGCGCGACGCGAAGATCGGTGAGGAGAACCCGGTCGGCGCACGAGCGAAACCCCGCACCGCGATGAAGCGGCCCCGGCGATGGATCGCCGGGGCCGCTTCATGTCTGCGACGCGCTGCCTCAGGCCGAGCGGAACGCGATGACCGCGTTGTGCCCGCCGAAGCCGAACGAGTTCGAGATCGCGAGCTGGTCGCCCGCTCCGAGGTCTTGCGCGTCCCCCGAGACGCGGAACGGCACCTCGGGGTCTTGCTCGGTGATGTTGATCGTCGGCGGCGCCTTGCGGTCGCGGAGGGCGAGGATCGTGAAGATCGCCTCGAGCGCACCGGTGCCGCCGAGGAGGTGCCCGGTCGAAGCCTTCGTCGCCGACACCGGGATGTCGTCGATGCGGTCGCCGAAGACGGCCTTGAGCGCCTGGTACTCGTTCGGGTCGCCGACCGGCGTCGAGGTCGCGTGGGCGTTGATGTGCGTCACGTCGTCGGGCGAGGCGCCGGCCTGCTCGAGCGCGAGCCTCACGGCGCGGGCGGCACCGCGACCCTCGGGGTCGTTCGCCGTGATGTGGTACGAGTCGGCAGTGACGCCGCCGCCCGCGACATAGCCGTAGATCTTGGCTCCGCGCGCCTTCGCGTGCTCCTCGGTCTCGAGGATGAGGACACCCGCGCCCTCACCCATGACGAAGCCGTCGCGGTCGATGCTCGTCGGTCGCGAAGCCGTCGCCGGGTCGTCGTTGCGCTTGGAGAGCGCCTGCATCGACGCGAACGACGCGATCGTGATCGGGTGGATCGCCGATTCGGCACCACCCGCGATCACGACGTCGGCGAGTCCGTCTTGCAGATGCTTGACGGCGTTCGCGATCGATTCGGTGCTCGACGCGCATGCGCTCGCGACCGTCGTGGCGAAGGCGCGGGCGCCGAAGTGCAGAGAGAGGTTGCCGGACGCCGAGTTCGGCATGAGCATCGGCACCGTCATGGGCAGCACCCGACGCGGGCCCTTCTCACGAAGCGTGTCCCAGGCGTCGAGCAGGGTCCACACCCCGCCGATACCGGTCGCGAACTCGACGCCGAGACGTTCGGGATCGACTTCGGGGGAGCCGGCGTCGGCCCAGGCCTCCATCGCAGCCACGAGCGCGAGCTGCGCAGAGGGGTCGAGGCGCTTCGCCACCGGGCGCTCGAGCACGGTGTCGGGGCGCACGAGGGCCTCGGCCGCGAAGGTGACGGGCAGCGCGTACTCGGCCACCCAGTCGTGTTCGAGCGTGCGGGCGCCCGACGTGCCGGCGAGCAGCGCTTCCCAGCTCTCGGGTGCGGTGCCGCCGATGGGCGAGGACGCGCCGACGCCCGTGACGACGATGTTCTTGGTCATAACGAAAACACTCCGGGGGAGGGAAACGGGGATCGACCTGCGGGCGGGCGCCGGAGCGCCCGCCCGTGGACGACTAGTCCTGGGCCTTGACGATGAAGCTGACGGCGTCGCCGACGGTCTTGAGGTTCTTGACCTCTTCGTCGGGGATCTTCACGTCGAACTTCTCCTCGGCGTTGACGACGATCGTCATCATCGAGATCGAGTCGATGTCGAGGTCGTCGGTGAACGACTTGTCCAGCTCGACGGTGTCGGTCGCGATGCCGGTCTCGTCGTTGATGAGCTCGGCCAGGCCGGCGAGGACTTCTTCGGTGGACAGCGCCATGGTTTTTCTCCTTGCGAGGGGGTGTGTCTCGTTTGACCGAGACACAGTCTAGGTGGACGGGTGGATGCGGCTCAGGGAAGAACCACGACCTGGGCGCCGAACACGAGGCCGGCACCGAATCCGATCTGCAGGGCGAGGCCGCCCGAGAGCTCGGGGTGTTCCTCGAGCAGTCTGTGGGTCGCGAGCGGAATCGAAGCGGCCGACGTGTTGCCGGTCGTCTCGATGTCGCGCGCGATCGCCACCGTCTCGGGAAGCTTCAACTGCTTGGCGAACTCGTCGATGATGCGCATGTTCGCCTGGTGGGGGATGAAGGCGGCGAGGTCGCCCGGGCCGACGCCCGCGGCATCCAACGCCTCTTTCGCGACCTTCGCCATCTCCCAGACCGCCCAGCGGAAGACCGTCTGGCCCTCCTGACGGAGTGTCGGCCACTCCGAGGCGCCATCGCGGAACTCGGTGAGCGTGTGGTTCATGCCCACCGCGTCGGCCTTCGACCCGTCGGAGCCCCACACCGCTCGCGAGATGCCGGGGGTGTCGCTCGGGCCGATGACCGCGGCGCCGGCGCCGTCGCCGAGGAGGAACGAGATGCTGCGGTCGGTCGGGTCGACGACGTCGGAGAGCTTCTCGGCGCCGATGACGAGCGCGTAGCGCGCGACACCCGTACGGATGAGCGCGTCGGCCTGGGTGACCGCGTAGGCGTACCCGGCGCAGGCCGCGTTCATGTCGTAAGCGGCCGCGGGGTTCGCTCCCACCCGGTCGGCGACGACCGCCGCGATCGACGGCGTCTGCTGGACGTTCGAGATGGTCGCGACGATGACGAGGTCGATGAGCTCGGGAGAAACGCCCGAGCGCTCGATCGCCTCGCGGCCGGCCTCCGTCGCGAGGTCGACGGCCTGCACGTCGGCGCCCGCGCGCATGCGCGTCACGATGCCCGTGCGCTGGCGGATCCACTCGTCGGACGAGTCGATCGGGCCGACGAGGTCGTCGTTGGGAACGGCGTGCTCGCCGCGTGCGGCGCCCATCGCGTAGATGCGCGTGAACGCGGGGCCGTGGGATTGCTGAAGCGTGGGGGTGGTGGTCATGCTCGGCTTTCTTCTCTCGGGTCGGCGGGGCGCGTACGGATCACGCCGCGTCGTCGAGCAGGGCGTGCGCCGCTGCGAGGTCGTCGGGGGTCTTCACGGCCACCGTCGGCACGCCCTTGAGTCCGCGCTTGGCGAGCCCCACGAGGGCGCCTGCGGGCGCGAGTTCGATGATGCCGGTGACGCCCGCGGCGCCGAACGCCTCCATGTCGAGGTCCCAGCGGACGGGCGACGACACCTGCCCCACGAGGAGGTCGAGGAACGCCGCGCCGCTCGAGACGAGCGAACCGTCGCGGTTGGTCCACAGCGGGAGCGTCGGGTCGGCGGGGGAGAGTTCGGCCGCGACGGCCGCGAGGCGGTCGACCGCGGACGCCATGTAGCGCGTGTGGAAGGCGCCTGCGACCTGCAGTGGGATGACTCGCGCACCCGCCGGAGGTTCGGCCTTCAGTTGCTCGAGCGCATCGAGGGCGCCCGCGACGACGATCTGGCCGCCGCCGTTGAAGTTCGCGGGCTCGAGCCCGAGTCCGGCGAGCTTCGCGAGAAGCTCGGCCTCGTCTCCGCCGAGCACGGCGCTCATGCCCGTCGCGACCTCGGCTGCGGCATCCGCCATCGCGCGACCTCGCGCCGCGACGAACCGCATCGCGTCGGTATCGCTCAAGACGCCCGTCGCGGCGGCCGCCGTGATCTCGCCGACCGAGTGACCGGCGACCCCGCCGACGCGCGAGCGGCGGTCGCCTGCGAGCACGGCGTCGAGCGTCAGGATGCCGGCGGCCACGATGAGCGGCTGGGCGATCGAGGTGTCACGGATCGTGTCGGCGTCGCTCTCGGTGCCGTGCAGTGCGAGGTCGACCTCGGCGGCGTCGGAGAGCGCGGCGAGGCGCTCGGCGAATGCGGGCTCGGCGAGCCAAGGAGCGAGGAAGCCGGGGGTTTGCGAGCCCTGACCCGGGCAGACGACGACGATCACCTCCCCAGTTTGCCAATCACGGCGCGCTCGGGGGTGTGCCCACGCGACAAGCTCTACGCAGAAGGCTTGTGCGTGGGGTACAGAATGCCCGCCCGAGCGTCAGCCGCGCGGCCGACGGCGCGGCGAGACCTCGTGGTCGCTCATCGAGCCGACGATGAGCGCGCACTGCAGGATAAGCGCTTCGCGCGCCCCCGTGGCATCCCAGCCGATGACGTCGGAGACGCGCTTCAACCGGTACCGCACGGTGTTGGGGTGCACGAAGAGCTCGCGCGCCGTCGCCTCGAGCGAGCGACCGTTGTCGAGGTAGCTCCACAGAGTCGTCAGCAGTTCGGTCGAGTGCGCCTGGAGCGGCCGGTAAATGCGGTGCACGAGCGTCGCCTTCGCGAGCGGGTCGCCCGCGAGGGCGCGCTCGGGCAGCAGGTCGTCGGCGTGCACCGGCCGCGGCGCGTTCCGCCACGAGCGAGCGACGGCGAAGCCGGCGAGCGCCGCACGGGCGCTCTTCGAGGCGTCGACGAGATTCGGCACCTCGTGCCCGAGGACGAGATGCCCGGTGCCGAAGTACTGCTCGAGCTCGGTCGCGATCTCGATGAAGGTCAGCGCGGGGGCAGTGCCGATCGTCTCCTCGCCCTCGGCGCCGTCGCGCCCGCGCGGCTCGGAGCGGCCGATGACGACGACGAGCCGGTTGCCCTGCACACCGACGAGCACGTCGGCGTGCATGTGCCGGGCGGCGCGGCGCACCTGGTCGACGTCGAACTGCTTCGGCGCCGTGCCGACGAGCACCGCGACCTCGCCGTGACCGTGCCATCCGAGCGCCGCGATGCGACTCGGGAGCTCGTCGTCGTACTCGCCCGAGAGGATCGAGTCGACGACGAGCGCCTCGAGACGCGCATCCCACAGCCCGCGGGCCTCGGCGGCGCGGGCGTACACGTCGGCCGCGGCGAACGCGATCTCGCGCGAGTACAGCAGGATCGCCTCGCGGAGGTCTTCGCCGCCGTCTTTGATGCGTTCCTCGACGACCTCGACCGTCACCCGGATGAGCTGCAGCGTCTGCTGCAGGCTCACCGAGCGGAGGAGCTCACGCGGCGCCGCGCCGAACACGTCGGCCGCGATCCACGGCGTCGACCGCGGGTCGTCGAACCACGCGATGAACGACGTGATTCCGGCCTGGGCGACGAGCCCCACAGCGGAACGACGGCTCGGCGGCATGTCGCCGTACCACGGGAGCGTGTCTTCCAGCCGCTTGAGCGTCTGGGTCGCCAGCTCACCCGCGATGGTGCGCAACCACGCGAGCGTTTCCGCTTTCGTCCGGGGCTTCGTCGCCAACTCGTGTTCGCCCGTCAGCTCTCGCCGCCGGCCGAACCGGTCGTTCCCGCGTTCACGTCGTACAGGCGGTACTTCTCGATCGCCTGGGCGGCCAGCGACGGGTCGACCTCGCCGCGCTCCGCGAGGAGCTGGAGCGTGCGGACGACGACCGACGGCCCGTCGATCTTGAAGAACCGGCGCGCGGCGGGGCGGGTGTCGGAGAACCCGAACCCGTCGGCGCCGAGCGTCGCGTACTGGCCAGGCACGTAGGCGCGGATCTGCTCCTGCACGCCGCGCATGAAGTCGGACACCGCGACGAACGGGCCGGATGCTCCGGAGAGCTTCTGCGTGAGGTACGGCACCCGGCGCTCCGCGCCCGGGTTCAGGAAGTTGTGCTCGTCGGCGGCCTGGCCGTCACGGCTCAGCTCGGACCAACTCGTGACGCTCCAGACATCCGCCGAGACGCCCCAGTCTTCAGCCAAGAGCTGCTGAGCCTCGAGGATCCACGGAACCGAGACGCCCGACGCGAGCAGCTGGGCCTTGGGGCCCTGCGCCTGACCCTCGGCGATGCGGTGGATGCCTCGCACGATGCCCTCGACGTCGACGCCCTCGGGCTCGGCCGGCTGCACGATCGGCTCGTTGTACACCGTGAGGTAGTACATGACGTTGGGGTCGGGGTGCTGACCGCCGTACATGCGGTCGAGGCCCGAGCGCACGATGTGCCCGATCTCGTAGCCGTACGCGGGGTCGTACGAGACGACCGCGGGGTTCGTCGCCGCGAGGAGCAGCGAGTGGCCGTCGGCGTGCTGGAGTCCTTCGCCCGTGAGGGTCGTGCGGCCGGCCGTCGCGCCGATCATGAAGCCGCGCGCCATCTGATCGCCTGCCGCCCAGATCGCGTCGCCCGTGCGCTGGAACCCGAACATCGAATAGAAGACGTAGATCGGGATGAGCGGCTCGCCCTGCGTCGAGTACGACGTACCGACCGCGGTGAACGCGGCGAGCGCGCCGGCCTCGTTGATGCCGACGTGGACGATCTGGCCCTGCGGGCTCTCTTTGTAGGCGAGGAGGAGCTCGCGGTCGACCGATGTGTAGTGCTGGCCGTTCGGGTTGTAGATCTTCGCGTTCGGGAAGAACGCGTCCATGCCGAACGTGCGGGCCTCGTCGGGGATGATCGGGACGATCCGGTTGCCGAACTCCTTGGACCGCATGAGGTCCTTCAGGAGACGGACGAACGCCATCGTCGTCGCGATCTCTTGCGTGCCCGAGCCCTTCTTCGCGATCGCGTACGCCGAGTCGTCGGGCAGCGAGATCTCGGTGTGGGTGCGGCGGCGCTCGGGCGTGTAGCCGCCGAGCGCGCGGCGGCGCTCCTGCAGGTACTGGATCGCCTCGTCGCCCTCGCCCGGGTGGAAGTACGGCGGGAGGTAGGGGTTCTCTTCGAGCTGGGCGTCGCTGATGGGGATGCGCATCGTGTCGCGGAACGTCTTGAGGTTCCCGAGCGTCATCTTCTTCATCTGGTGGGTCGCGTTGCGACCCTCGAAGGCGGGACCGAGGCCGTAGCCCTTGATGGTCTTCGCGAGGATGACCGTCGGTTGGCCCTTGTGCTCGGTGGCAGCCTTGAAGGCGGCGTAGACCTTGCGGTAGTCGTGGCCGCCGCGCTTCAAGCCCCACACCTCGTCGTCGGTGAGGTGCTCGACGAGGGCGAGCGCGCGCGGGTCGCGGCCGAAGAAGTTCTCGCGGACGTACGCGCCCGACTCGGCCTTGTAGGTCTGGTAGTCGCCGTCGGGGGTGACGTTCATGAGGTTGCGGAGGGCGCCGTCGTGGTCGCGCTCGATGAGGTCGTCCCACTCGCGGCCCCAGATGACCTTGATGACGTTCCAGCCGGCGCCGCGGAAGAAGCTCTCGAGCTCCTGGATGATCTTGCCGTTGCCGCGCACGGGGCCGTCGAGTCGCTGCAGATTGCAGTTGACGACGAACGTGAGGTTGTCGAGGCCTTCGTTGGCTGCGACCTGGAGCTGGCCGCGGCTCTCGACCTCGTCCATCTCGCCGTCGCCGAGGAACGCCCACACGTGCTGGTCGGAGGCATCCTTGATGCCGCGGTTGGTGAGGTACTTGTTGAGCTGCGCCTGGTAGATCGCGTTGATGGGCCCGAGGCCCATCGACACGGTCGGAAACTGCCAGAAGTCGGGCATGAGTCGCGGGTGCGGGTACGACGAGAGGCCGTAGGGCGCGTGCGACTTCTCTTGGCGGAAGCCGTCGAGCTGGTCGGCGCTCAGTCGGCCCTCGAGGAACGCGCGGGCGTACATGCCGGGGGAGGCGTGGCCCTGGTAGAAGACCTGGTCGCCGCCGCCGGGGTGGTCCTGGCCGCGGAAGAAGTGGTTGAAGCCGACCTCGTAGAGCGCGGCGCTCGACGCGTAGGTCGAGATGTGGCCGCCGACGGCGATGTCGGGGCGCTGCGCGCGGTGGACGAGCACGGCGGCGTTCCAGCGGATCCAGGCCCGGTAGCGGCGCTCGATCTCTTCGTCGCCGGGGAACTCGGGCTCGTTCTCGGGAGCGATCGTGTTCAGGTAGTCGGTGGTGGGCACCATCGGCACGCCGAGGTGGAGTTCTTTCGAGCGCTTGAGCAGGCTGAGCATGATCTCACGGCCGCGCTGGTGGCCCTTCGCCTCGACGACCGCATCGAGGGACTCGGCCCACTCGCCGGTCTCCTCGGGGTCCGAGTCCAGAGCCTCGACCGAATACGGATCCTGGTCGTTGACAGTCACACTCGACCTCTCTCTTCAGCAGGGGATGCCTGCGTTGCAATCGTGCGCACGCGTGATGACCGGGTCGCGGTCATGGTGGGCACCAAGTCATCCTAGTGACTCTCGGACAGTGGAGGGTCACAGCTACGCTGGGGGCGAATCGTCTCGACGTAGAGGAATCCCACAATGATCCTGCAGCCCGGAGCCGTTGCGCCCGACTTCGCCCTCGTCGACCAGTTCGGCGCTCTTCGCAAGCTCTCCGAACTGCACGCCGAACGCCCGGTCGCCCTCGTGTTCTTCCCGCTCGCCTTCTCGGGCATCTGCCACGGCGAACTCTGCGAACTGCGCGACAACATCGCGATCTTCGACGACGCATCGGTGCAGCTCGTCGGCATCTCGGTCGACTCCAAGCACACCCTGCGCGCGTGGGCGGCCGAGCAGCACTACGACTTCCCGCTCCTCAGCGACTTCTGGCCGCACGGCGCCGTGGCGCAGTCGTTCGGCGCGTTCCGGGAAGACGCCGGGGCGGCCGCTCGCGCGACGTTCCTCATCGGCACCGACGGGCTCGTGAAGGCGAGCTTCGCGAGCGCACCGGGCGAGCCGCGCCCGCTCTCGGCGTACCGCGAAGCGCTCGCGGCGGTCGCGTAGGCGGTCGGTGCGAGACATCCGGATGCCTCGGTGCCGGCCACTCCTCAATCGAGGATGTTGACCGACCGCGCGATGACGAGCGCGAGGATCAGGAAGCTCCCGAACGCCTGCAGCGCCATGAGGAGCTTGAACCGCGGCGAGAGCGGCATTGCGTCGGTCGCGCTGAAGGCCATCGAGTTCGAGAGCGTCGAATAGAAGTAGTCGACGAAGCGCGGCGTCCAGTCGCGCACGGCGGACGACCTCGCCGCCACCTCTGCGACGGCGTCGTCGTCCTCGTCCTGCGGGAAGCGGAAGTCGGCGGGGGCAAGTCGGCACGGGCCGAGGTCGTACGGATGACCGGTCCGCCGCGATCGAGCTCCCAGAAGAGGGTCGTGAAGCCGATGACGTTGACCACCCACACCTGCAGTGCGCCGAGCAGCAACCCCGGAGCATCCCGCCCGCCGCTCACGAGCGCGAAGATCAGCAGCAGCAGCGTGACCTGGTTGGTGATCACGAGTCCGAGCGCGAACGCGACCGAGATCGCGCGACTCCATCGGGTCTGCCGGGTCAGCCGGTGCGGGTTCACGGCGACGAGCGGCACCATGAGCGCGACGCCGAACGCGACGACGAGGTAGCGCTGCGGCCCCAGGATCTGCCCCGGCAGGAGTGCGTAGAGCGCGAGCGCGAAGAGCAGCATGATGACGGCAGGCCAGCGATGCTCGGGCAGGGCGGTGCGGCTCGGATGCTGCTGCAGCGGCTGCGCCATGGCGGTGAGTCTAGGGAGGCTCGGCTAGCATTGGCGTGCGCCGCTCCGGCGCGGGGGCCTTTAGCTCAGTTGGTAGAGCGCCACGCTTACACCGTGGATGTCGTCGGTTCGAGCCCGGCAGGGCCCACTTCGACTAGCCTAGGATCGTGTTCGAGGAACCGGCTCCGGAGTTGGATCAGCGTGCAGCCTCCGCGATACGCACGCCGAATCGATGGGAGACTCTCGAGCAGGCTTTTCGTGCCCACGGGTTTCCAACGGAGAATCTGCGGCTTGTGCAGCGGATTGTCGATCACCTCGGCGTGAGCCACTACGAGGACATCGCCACGCTGAGCTACATCAAGGGGATTCGCAACGGCGGCGGCAAGACGCTGCACATACACTTCGGCTACACCGGTGGACTCTCCTCCGAGGCGGAGATCCTCGATTCGGTCGGCGATGTCGATCGCGGCTCCTGGTTCGACGGGCGGGAGTGGTGGGTGTCCCACCCGGTGAACAAGCTTCGCGATGGGAACGGGATGGCAAGCCGATCGGGGGCCCGCGCGGTTCGGTTCTGCCCGACGTGCTCCATGCAGCTACCTGCGTCCGGCATCTGCGACGCGTGCGCGACTTGAGCGCTGAGTCGGGGCCGCCTGACAAGATGAGGGCATGAGTGCGACGACGGAGCCGAGAGCCTGGCTGGTGCGCGGTTCGAAGAACTGGGCATACGACTTGTGGATGCTCGAGAACGGGTACACCGGGGTCGACTTCTCTGAGATCGGCAGCCTCAGCTCGGCGGCCGACCTTCCATCGATGCGCCTCCTCCTCGCGGCCGCGATGCCGGGCAAGCCAGAGAAAGCGATCGGGAACTACGCGGCGCAGCTCAACGCCTTCGCGAATCGGATGGCAGCCGGAGACATCGTGGTGCTCCCGCTCAGGCAGCAAGGTCGCCTCGCATTCGGCATAGTGACCGGGGGATACGAGTACCTCGCTGGCCCGGGCGTTCTCAATCACGTCCGGAGTGTCGATTGGAAACGCCCCGACGTCGCCCGCACGGCGATCAACCAAGACCTCTTGTACTCGCTTGGCGCGTTCAGCACGGTCGTCCAGATCAGCCGGAACGACGCTGCGTATCGCCTCGGCAAGATCCTCGGCGGCGCGGACGCCGATCCGGGCGCCCGACCGGGGGTGCCGCTGACGGTTCCGAAAGCCGGTGACGATGTCGTCGACACCGACGAGGCGATCGCCAGCGACGGGCAGGATATCGAGCAGTTCTCACGTGATCGCATCCTCGGCCGTCTCCGAGAGCGGTTCGACGGGTACGAATTCCAGGGGCTCGTCGCGGCGCTTCTCGAGGCGGAGGGAATGACGTGCAAGGTCCCGCCCAAGGGCAAGGACGGCGGCATCGACATCATCGCTGGATCGGGTGTCCTCGGCATCTCTGCCCCGACGATCATCGTGCAGGTCAAGGCACAGGCAGGTGCGATCGGGTCGCAGGTTCTCGATCAGCTTGGCGGCGTCGTCAGTCTGCACAACGCGGACCACGGGCTGCTTGTGAGCTTGAGCGAATTGACGAAGGACGCGAGAGACAAAGTCGCGGCGCAGCAGCTCAAGGTCGCGGTCTGGGACGCCGAAGAGGTCCTTCGACGGCTCCTCAAGCACTACGAAGTGCTCCCCGACGACATTAAGGCGAAGATCCCGCTTAAGCGGGTCTGGCTCATAGACGAGGGTGAGGCCTGATCCGTCGACGAGCCTTTCCAGCACACCTCGGCAGCGGTGCGCCCCGTGACGCTCAGCTCAATCGGGCGCGCCGTGCAGCGACACGCGCTTCGGCAGGGTCCACACGAGTGCGAACGAGATGACCGCGAACGCGACGCTGAGCGCGAGCGCGGTCGTCGCGGCCGGCACGAAGTGGTCGGCGAGCACGGATGCCGCGGCCGCATCGGGCGACGAGAAGTCGCCGCTCTGCATCGCGGCCTGGATGTCGTCTCCGACCGAGCCGAGGTCGGCGACCGCGAACAGCACGCTCGAGACGACGGCGATGCCGATCGCCGAGCCGATGCGCTGCACCGTGCCGATGACTCCGCTCGCGGCGCCTGCGTCCTTGCCGTCGACCGTCGCGACGATGAAGCGCGCGTTCGGGGCGATGAAGAATCCGTTGCCGATGCCCGCAACGAGGAGCGGTGCGAGCAGGAGCCAGTTGTTGAGGTCGGCCGCGGGCACGAGTTCGAGGACGAGCCACACGGCGGCGAGCCCGACGGCGACGAGGGCGGTGCCGAGGAGCAGCACACCGCGGCCGAGTCGCTGGGCGAGCCGGTCGCTCGTCGCGGCGCCGACGATGTTGCCGATCGCGAAGGGGATCGTCACGAGGCCCGACTCGAGCGCCGTGTGCCCGAGTCCGGCCTGCCAGAGGAGCGCGATGACGAAGAAGATGCTCGTGAACGCCGCGAAGTAGACGAGGGCGAGCACGGTGCCGCCCGTGAACTGCGGGTGGGCGAAGAGGCGCGGCGGCACGAGCGGCACGACGCCGCGGCGCGCGAGCGCCGACTCCCAGAACCAGAAGGCGACGAGGAGCACGACGCCGCCCGCGAGGGAGAGGAACGTCCAGAGCGGCCAGCCTTCGTCTTGGCCCTGGATGAGCGGAACGAGGAGTGCCGTGAGGCCCGCGGCGAGGAGGAGCAGGCCGACGAGGTCGGTCGCCGCCTTCTGGCCGGCCTTGACGGCCGGGATCACGGTCGCGGCGAGGACGAGGGCGACGACGCCGATCGGGATGTTGACGGCGAAGATCCACCGCCAGCCGGTCTCGTCGCCGAGCGCCTCGATCAGCAGGCCGCCGACGATGGGCCCGAGCGCCGTCGAGACGCCGATGACGGCGCCCATGACGCCGAATGCGGCGCCGCGCTTCTGCGGGGCGAAGAGGAGTTGGCCGAATGCAGTGACGGCCGGGAAGAAGATGCCGCCGCCGAGGCCCTGCACGACGCGCGCGATGATGAGTTCGACGGGGCCCTGCGCGAGTCCGCACCAGAGGCTCGCGGCCGTGAAGATCGCAAGTCCGGTGAAGAACACCCACTTATGCCCGAAGCGGTCGCCCAGGCGGCCGGCCGGGATGAGAGCGAGGCCGAAGGCGAGCGCGTAGCCCGAGATGATCCACGCGAGGGTCGCCTCGTCGGCGTCGATCGCGTCGCGGATGGTCGGGAGCGCGACGTTCACGATCGTCGTGTCGAGCAGCGACATGAAGGCGCCGATGAGCAGGACGGCGAATGCGGCCCAGGCTCGGCGAGGGGTCACGCCCGGGGGAGCGGTCCAGGTGGGGTAGGGCGTTCGGGCAGGCGGTTCGGCGGTCGTGGAATCGCTCATGAGAGTCCTCAGGGGTTGGTGCGGAATGTGGGGAGATGGGTCAGGATGTCGCGTCAGGATGCCTCGGGCGGCGTGTCGCCCTTCGACCCCTTGCGGCGGCGGCGCTCGCGTTCGTCTTCGACGATGAGCGGCACGCTCGCGATGAGATCGTCGTGCCAGGCGATCTCGGCCTCGAGCCGGTGGAGCCGGTGCTCGAGGGCCAGTCGCTCGGAGCGCCAGAGGTACTGATCGATGTGCTCGATCTTCGCGCGGCCGGCTTCGAGCTGCTCGCGGTACCCGTCGCGGCGAGCGACGAGCGCAGGGCCGAGCCCGTCGAGGTCGTCGGGGTCGAGTCGCGTGAATGCGAGGTCGAAGGGGTCGGGCGTCTTGTCGAGCGTCGCGAAGGCGCGTGCCCGGATGTCTCGGAGCGCGGCGATGCCCCCGTCGGTGATGCCGTAGACCTGGCGGGCCGGGTAGTTCCCCTCCCGCTCGGTGCGCTCGATGGCGACGAGTCCGTCTGCGTGCATGCGCTTGAGCGCGCCGTAGAGGGCGCCGACGGAGATGTCGGTCCACTCGTGGACGTGCTCCTGCTCGGCGAGGTTCTTCAGGGCGTGCCCGTGCATCGGCCCGCGCTCGATGAGCGAGCTCAGGATGTACAGACGGATGCTCGACACACGACTACTCTCGCACGAGTAGTCAGGGTGACGCAATCCCGTCGTACGCCGCCCGGCACGGCGTCGCCCTTCGAGGACGCCGCCCCGCCGGTAGGCTGAGCGGGTGACCGTCCCGCTCTCCGAAGTGCTCGCGACCGTCGACCGGCTCTGGCCGCTCGCGGGCGCGGAGCCGTGGGACGCTCCCGGGCTCGTGACGGGCGACCCCGGGGCATCCATCGGGCGTGTGCTCTTCGTCGTCGACGCAGTCGCCGCGACCGTCGACGAGGCGATCGAGTCGGGCGCCGACCTCGTCATCGCCCACCATCCGCTGCTCCTTCGCGGCGTCACGAGCATCGCCGAAGACCGCTACAAGGGATCGCTCCTCGCGCGGCTCATCCGCGCCGATTGCGCGCTCGTCGCGGCGCACACGAACGCCGACGTCGTCGAGTCGGGAACGTCGGCGGTCCTCGCCGACGCCCTCGGGCTGACGGATGTCTCGCCGATCGTGCCGGGCGTCGATCCGGCGCGTGGGCTCGGGCGAGTGGGCAGGCTTCCCGAGCCGACGACCCTCGGGCGACTCGCCCGCCGTCTCGCCGAGATCCTGCCGGCGACCGCGACGGGCGTCCGCGCCTCGGGCGGGTTCGACGCTCCCGTCGAGACCGTCGCCGTGTGCGGGGGAGCGGGCGACTCGCTCCTCTCCGACCCCGCCGTGCGCGCCGCCGACGTCTACATCACGGCCGACCTCCGCCATCACCCCGCCTCCGAAGCCCGCGAGCAGGCGCTTCTCGGCGGCGGCCCCGCGCTCCTCGACGTCTCCCACTGGGCGAGTGAGTGGCTGTGGCTCGACCGCGCCGCCGCAGAGCTGCGTGCGGCGCATCCCGAGCTCGACGTCCTCGTGAGCGAACTGCGCACCGACCCGTGGGACTTCCAGGTCGTGCAATGACCGCGACTGCGACCGACACCCGACCGAACCACTTCTGCGATCGACGCGATCGGCAGACCGCCCCGACCCGAAGGAGGCCCGCATGAAGGCCGCTCCCGCCGCCCAGCAAGAACTGCTCCGCCTGCAGGCGCTCGACACGCGACTCGCACAGCTCGCCCACCGCCTGAACGCCCTTCCGCAGACGGCCCCGCTCGCAGAACTCGCGACCCGCGACGACGCCGTCCGGCGCTCGCGCGCCGAGGCCGTCGGGGTACTCGAAGACGCGAAGACCGAGCTCGGCCGCATCGAGAGCGACGTCAGGATCGTCGAGGCGCGCATCGCGCGCGACGGCGAGCGCCTCACCCAGACCTCGTCGCTGAAAGACGTGCAGGCGCTCGAGGGCGAGCTCGTCTCGCTCAAGCGCCGGCTCTCCGACCTCGAAGACCAAGAGCTCGTCGTCATGGAGAAGGTCGAGGGCGCCGAGGGCGCCGTCGCCGCGATCGACGACGAACGGGCCGCGATCGCCGTCGCACAGCAGAGCCTCGAGGCCGAGCGTGACGAAGCCTCCGCAGGCATCGCCACCGAACGCGAGCAGACCGACCGTGACCGCGCGGTCGTCGCCGCGACGATCCCCGCCGACCTCCTCGCGTTCTACGAGCAGCGCCGTGTTCGCGGCGGCGGGGTCGGCGCGGCCCTCCTCCGTCAGCGCACGTGCGGCGGTTGCACGATCACGCTCACGGGCTCCGACCTCGAGGCGGTGCGCCGTGCGGCGCCCGACGACGTCGTGCAGTGCCCCGAGTGCGACCGCATCCTCGTCCGCACCGACGAATCGGGCATCTGAGGCCCGCCCTGTAGGCTGGAAGGGCGAGCGGGTCGGCAAGACGGTCGCGTCGCGGTGCTTCGGCGCCGCGCCGAGGAACGTCCGGGCTCCGCAGGGCAGGACGGTGGGTAACGCCCACCCGGGGTGACCCGCGAGACAGTGCCACAGAGAACAGACCGCCTCCCGCGCGAGCGGGCGGTAAGGGTGAAACGGTGGGGTAAGAGCCCACCAGCGGCCGCGGCGACGCGGTCGGCTCGGTAAACCTCGTCCGGAGCAAGACCAGACAGGGAACGATGGGGCTGCCCGTCCCGTTCCCGGGTAGGTCGCTGGAGGGCTGCGGCAACGCAGCTCCGAGAGAGATGGCCGTCCAGCCGGTGTCGCGCAAGCGCCCGGTCAACAGAACCCGGCGTATCAGCCGACCCGCTCGCTTCTCCTGGTCACGCGATGCACGTCGCCCTCGGCGACGGTCAGGACGGTCAGAACGGCCCGGATGTCTCAGCCGACCGCGAGCGACGCGGCGCCGATGATGCCCGAATTGTTGCGGTGCGTGGCCGGCACGATCGGCGTCTTCAGGTCGAGGAGCGGCAAGAACTCCTCGTGGTGCTTCGAGACGCCGCCGCCGACGACGAACAGGTCGGGCGTGAAGAGGAACTCGACGTGCGAGTAGAACCGCTGAAGACGCTTGGTCCACTGCTTCCAGTCGAGGTCTTCACGCTCCATCGCCGAGTACGCGGCGGCCCGCTCGGCCTTCTCGCCGTCGATCTCGAGGTGGCCGAGCTCGGTGTTCGGCACGAGGACTCCGTCGTAGAGGAACGCGCTGCCGATGCCCGTGCCGAGCGTCGTGAGGATGACGAGCCCTTCGGCGCCGACGGCGGCGCCGTAGCGCGACTCGGCGTACCCCGCGGCATCCGCGTCGTTGATGAAGTGGATCTCACGACCGAAACGCTCCTCGAAGAGCCTCTCGGCCGGCAGGCCGATCCACTTCTCGGAGATGTTCGCCGCAGACAGCGTGTACCCGCGCTTCACGATCGCCGGGAAGCACAGCCCGACGGGGACACCCTCTTCGCCTGCCTCGTCGAAGCCCGCGAGCAGTTCGGCGGTTGCATCGAGGATGTCATCGGGCTTGCCGCCCTGCGGGGTCTTGATCTTGCGCCGCTCCGAGAGGAGCGTTCCGGTTGCGAGGTCGACCACCGCCCCCTTGATGCCGGTGCCGCCGATGTCGATGCCGATCGCGTGGGTGGTCGCCATGGGAGAACCTTATCGCGAGCGATGCACGAGTTCCCCATCGACGGAGGCGTGCGGCGTAGGATCGCGGCATGACCGATGATGTCGAGCACCTCTACTGGTACAACATCAGAACGGGCGAGGTCGAACAGGGCTTCGTGTCGCCGTCGATCGATCGCGTGGGTCCGTTCGAGACGCGCGACGAGGCATCCCGAGCGCTCGAGATCCTGCGCGCGAACAGCGCGAAGTGGGCCGAAGAGGATGCCGCGGACGACTGATCTCCGCGGCACCTCGCGCTACTCGTAGGAGTGCTCGGGGCCCGGGTAGACGCCGTTCGCGACGTCGTCGCGCCACGCGTGCGCGGCGTCGTTCAGAATGCCCGAGAGGTTCGCGTACTGCTTGACGAACTTCGGGATGCGGCCCGGCGTGAGCCCCGCCCAGTCGGTCCAGACGAGCAGCTGGCCGTCGGTGTGGGGACCGGCGCCGACGCTGATCGTCGGGATCGAGAGCTGCTCGGTGACCTGGCGCGCCGCCTCGGACGGCACCATCTCGAGGACGACCGCGAACGCACCGGCATCTTGCACGGCCTGCGCGTCCGCGAGGAGTTGTGTGATGCCGTCGCCGCGGCCCTGGATGACATGCCCGCCGAGGCCGTGTTCGCTCTGCGGGGTGTAGCCGATGTGCGCCATGACGGGGATGCCCGCCTGAACGATGCGGTGGATCTGCTTGCGGCTGCGCTCCCCGCCCTCGAGTTTGACCGCGTGGGCGCCGGTCTCCTTCATGAAGCGCACGGCCGTGTGGAGGGCGTCTTCGGGGCCGTTCTCGTACGAGCCGAACGGCATGTCGGCGACGACGAACGCGCGCTTCACGGCGCCTGCGACGGCGCGCGTGAGCGGGATCAGGTCGTCGACCTTCACCGGCAGGGTCGTCTCGTAGCCGAACACGTTGTTGCCGGCCGAGTCGCCGACGAGAAGGAAGTCGATGCCGGCTTCGTCGAAGATGCGGGCCGTGAGCTGGTCGTAGCTCGTGAGCCCCGTGATCTTGATGCCGTCGCGCTTCGCGTTCTGGAAGTGCCGGGTGCGGACGCGCTTCGGACCGTCGGTCGCGGCAGCGGCGCCGCCGTACGGGTTCTGCTCTGACATGCCGCCAGTCTTCCACAGACGCCTGACGGCCCGGCCGTGCCGGTACGCTGTGAGATGCGAGAGAGGGTGTGGATGGATAAGCAGCGCGACTTCGTTCTCCGGACCATCGAAGAACGAGGGGTCAAGTTCGTCAGGTTGTGGTTCACCGACGTCGTCGGGACCTTGAAGTCCGTGGCCATCGCCCCCGCTGAGGTCGAGGGCGCGTTCAACGAAGGGATCGGGTTCGACGGCTCGGCCATCGAAGGGTTGAGCCGAACGTACGAGTCCGATCTGCTCGCGTTCCCCGACCCCACGACGTTCCAGACCCTTCCGTGGCGCGGCGACGTCGACCCCACGGCGCGCATGTTCTGCGACATCACGACGCCCGACGGCGAGCCGGCGGTCTCCGACCCCCGGAATGTGCTGAAGCGCACGCTCGCGCGCGCCGCCGACCGCGGGTTCACGTTCTACACGCACCCCGAGATCGAGTTCTACCTGCTCAAGTCGTCGAAGTACGGCCCTGAGGGCCCGGTCCCCGTCGACTCGGCCGGGTATTTCGACAACGTCCCGGGCGGCACCGCGCACGATTTCCGGCGCCGTTCCGTGCGCATGCTCGAAGACCTCGGCATCTCGGTCGAGTTCAGCCACCACGAGGCGGGCCCCGGCCAGAACGAGATCGACCTCCGCTACGCCGACGCGCTCACGACGGCCGACAACATCATGACCTTCCGCACGGTCATCAAAGAAGTCGCGATCGAGCAGGGCGTCTACGCGACGTTCATGCCGAAGCCGTTCTCCGAGTTCCCCGGCAGCGGCATGCACACCCACCTCTCGCTCTTCGAGGGCGACGCGAACGCGTTCTTCGAGGCCGGCGCGCAGTACCAGTTGTCGAAGATCGGCCGCCAGTTCATCGCGGGCCTGCTGCGCCATTCCTCCGAGATCTCGGCCGTCACGAACCAGTTCGTGAACTCGTACAAGCGCATCTGGGGCGGCGGCGAAGCGCCGAGCTTCGTGTGCTGGGGTCACAACAACCGTTCGGCGCTCGTGCGCGTCCCCCTCTACAAGCCCAACAAGGGGCAGAGCGCCCGTGTCGAATATCGGGCGATCGACTCGGCCGCGAACCCGTATCTCGCGTTCTCGCTACTGCTCGCGGCCGGCCTCAAGGGCATCGAAGAGGGCTACGAGCTCCCGCCCGAGGCCGAAGACAACGTCTGGACGCTGAGCGACACCGAGCGCCGCGCGCTCGGCTACGACCCGCTGCCCTCGAGCCTCGAGCACGCGATCGAGTACATGGAAGACTCCGAACTCGTCGCCGAGACGCTCGGCGAAGAGGTCTTCAGCTTCGTCCTCGCGAACAAGCGCGCCGAGTGGAAGGACTACCGCTCGCAGGTGACGCCCTTCGAGCTGCAGCGCAACCTCGAGATCCTCTAGGGGTCGACGACCGGATGTCTCGTCAGGGCGGTCTTCTCAGTGCGCTCGCGCGCGCGGGGTTCGACGACCTGAGCGCCGCCGCGGCGCAGTTCGACGAACTCGAACGGCGCACGGGCGTCGACGCGGATCGGCTCCTCGACGCGTTCTCGCACGCGGCCGACCCCGACGCGGCCGTGCGGGGCGCCCTGCGCCTCCTCGATCGCGCCGAGGCATCCGTCGTCTCGATCCTCGAACGCGACGAGCCTGCGGCGCGCTTCGCGCGCGTGCTCGGAGCATCGCAGGGCCTCACCGACTTCTTCGAACGGAATCCGGCCGAGCTCCCCGTGTTCCTCGCCGAGCCCGAGCCGCCGCTCGACGCGCGCAGCGCGCGGGTCTTGCTCGGGCAGGCGCTCGACGGGGGAGTGAACCGCGCCGACCACGAGGCATCCGCCCGCGCGGTGCGCGTCAGGTACCGCCGTCTGCTGACCGGGCTCGCGCTGTGGGATCTCACGCGGCCGAGCGCCGTCGAGGCGCTCGACACCGTCGCGGCGGGCCTCGCCGACCTCGCGGGCGCGACTCTCGATGCCGCTCTCGAGGCCGCGCGACGCGCCGTCTCGCGCGGCGAAGGCGAACCCGCGGCGCCCGGTCGGTACGTGGCGACCGAGGTCGCCGCGACGCGGCTCGCGATCATCGGAATGGGCAAAGCGGGCGCGCGGGAACTCAACTACGTGAGCGACGTCGACGTCATCTACGTCGCCGAGTCGGCCGACGAGGAGGTCGTCTCGACGGCACGCGCGCTCGAGATCGCGACACGCCTCGCGATGCTCACCCAGCGCATCATCGGCGAGGCCGGCATCGAGCCGCCGCTGTGGGAGGTGGATCCGAACCTGCGACCCGAGGGCAAGGACGGCGCGCTCGTGCGCACTCTCGAGTCGCACCTGCAGTACTACGACCGGTGGGCGAAGGGGTGGGAGTTCCAGGCGCTCCTGAAGGCCCGGCCGCTCGCCGGCGACGCCGAGCTCGGTGCGCGATACCTCGCGGGCGTCACGCCGAAGGTGTGGACGAGTTCATCGCGCGAGGGGTTCGTCGAGTCCGTGCAGCGCATGCGCGAACGGGTGACCGAGTACATCCCCGCCGACGAGGTCGACGTGCAGTTGAAGCTCGGGCCGGGCGGCCTTCGAGACATCGAGTTCACGGTGCAGCTCCTGCAGCTCGTGCACGGGGCATCCGACCCTGCGATCCGCCAGCGCGACACGCTCAGCGCGCTCGCGGCACTCGCCGAGCACGGCTACGTCGGCCGCGAGGAGGCGGGGGAATTCTCCCTCGACTACCGGATGCTGCGGGTGCTCGAGCACCGGTTGCAGCTCGCGCGGCTCCGCCGCACCCACCTCATGCCGACCGGTCCCGCGGCGCTGCGCATCCTCGCGCGCGCGTCGGGCTTCGCGAGGAGCGCTGACGAGCTCACGGCGACGTGGCAGGCGACGCGGCAGCGGGTGCGCGGCCTCCACGAACGGCTGTTCTACCGGCCGCTGCTCTCCGCCGTTGCGGCGCTCCCGACCGAAGGCCTGGAGCTTACGAGCGAGCAGGCCGAGGCGCGCCTCGCGGCGATCGGTTTCCGCGACCCGCGCGGCGCGCTCGCCCACATCGGCGCGCTCACCGCTGGCGTGTCGCGACGCGCGACGATCCAACGCCACCTCATGCCCGTGCTGATCTCGTGGTTCGCCGAGGGTGCCGACCCCGACTACGGCATGCTCGCCTTCCGGCGCTTGAGCGACGAACTCGGAACGACGCACTGGTACCTGCGGCTGCTGCGCGACTCGTCCGACGCCGCCATGCGGCTCACTCGTGTGCTGTCGGGGTCGCGGTTCGCGGGCGAACTGCTCGAGCGCATCCCCGAAGCGGTCGCCTGGCTCGAAGACGTCGACGAGTTGCGTCCGCGCACCCTCCAGTCGCTCCGTGACGAGACGCGCGCGGTGCTCGCGCGTCACACGACGGCGGATGCCTCGGGCAGGGTCTTGCGCGCGATGCGACGACGCGAGGTGCTGCGACTCGCCCTCGCGGGCATCCTCGACGTCTGCACCATCCAAGAACTCGGACATGGCCTGAGCGACGTCGCGGAGAACCACATCGCAGGGCTCGTCGAAGCGATCCGGACCAACGGCGCCGAACCAGCCGCCGACGGCGGGGCAGCCGCCGTTTCCGACGGCATCGAGTTCGCCGTCATCGGCATGGGGCGCTTCGGCGGGCGCGAACTCGGCATCGGCTCGGACGCCGACATCATCTACGTGTACCGCCCAGACGGCGCCGAGCCCGACGCAGCGCACACGAGGGCGCTCAAGATCGTCGCCGAGCTCAAACGCCTGAGCGAAGACGCACGCCTCCCGTTCGACCTCGACGCCGATCTGCGGCCCGAGGGGCGGAACGGCGTCATCGCCCGCTCGCTCGACGCCTACCGCGCCTACTACGCCCGGTGGTCGCTCACGTGGGAGGCGCAAGCGCTCCTACGGGCGCGCGGCGTCGCGGGCGATGATGCGCTCATCCGCGACTTCACCGAGCTCGCCGACACCGTGCGCTACCCCGAGGAGATCTCCGACCGGGACGTGCGCGAGGTCAAACGCATCAAGGCCCGCGTCGAGAACGAGCGGTTGCCGCAGGGAGCCGACCCCGCGCGGCACCTGAAGCTCGGTCGCGGTTCGCTGAGCGACGTCGAGTGGTTCATCCAACTCGTGCAGTTGCAGCACGCGGCAGAGGTGCCCGCGCTCCGCACGACCTCAACGCTCGACGCGCTTGCGAACGCCGTCGATGCCGGCCTCGTGCCCGCCTCCGATGCCGAGACGCTCCGCGCCGCCTGGATCATCGCCTCGCGGGCGCGGTCTGCGCTCACGCTCTGGCTCGACAAGACAACCGACGTCCTGCCGGTCGACCGCACGCAGCTCGAGGGCGTGGCGCGCATCATGGGATACCCGCCCGGCTCGGCGAGCCGTCTCGAGCACGATTACCTGCAGGCGACGCGCCGTGCCCGTGCGGTTTTCGAGCGGGCGTTCTACGGCGTCGAGCCGCGGCGCGAGCCGAGCGCGTAGCGGGCGTTGCACGCACCCAGGGTCTGCGATCCGTCGCGGATCGCCCTTCTGCACGCGAAGGAAGGGCCATCCGCGACGGATCGAAGGACGGTGGGACGGCGAACCCGATGCGAAAAGGCCCGCTCGCCGAAGCGAACGGGCCTTTCCAGGGGACGGCAGGGGGTGCCGGTCGGTGCAAACTGTGCGATCAGACGCCGTAGTAGAGCTCGAACTCGAACGGGTGCGGACGCTGCGCGAGCGGCTTGAGCTCCTTCTCGCGCTTGTAGTCGATCCAGGTCTCGATGAGCTCCTTGGTGAAGACGCCGCCCTCGAGGAGGAAGTCGTGGTCGGCCTCGAGAGCGTTGAGCACGGCGTCGAGCGAGCCCGGAACCTGCGGGATCGTCTTGGCCTCTTCGGCGGGGAGCTCGTAGAGGTCCTTGTCGACGGGCTCGTGCGGTTCGATGCGGTTCTTGATGCCGTCGAGACCCGCCATGAGCTGCGCCGCGAACGCGAGGTAGGGGTTGCCCGAGGCGTCGGGCGCGCGGAACTCGATGCGCTTGGCCTTGGGGTTCGTGCCCGTGATCGGGATGCGGATGGCCGCCGAACGGTTGCCCGCCGAGTACACGAGGTTGACGGGAGCCTCGAAGCCCGGAACGAGACGGTGGTACGAGTTCACCGTCGGGTTCGTGAAGGCGAGGATCGAGGGGGCGTGCTTGAGGATGCCGCCGATGTACCAGCGCGCGATGTCCGAGAGCCCGCCGTAGCCGGCCTCGTCGTAGAACAGGGGCTTGCCCTCGTTCCAGAGCGACTGGTGGGTGTGCATGCCCGAGCCGTTGTCGCCGAAAAGCGGCTTCGGCATGAACGTCGCCGTCTTGCCCCACTGCTCGGCCGTGTTCTTGACGATGTACTTGAACTTCAGGATGTCGTCGGCGGCGTGCACCATCGTGTCGAAGCGGTAGTTGATCTCGGCCTGGCCGCCCGTGCCGACCTCGTGGTGGGCGCGCTCGAGGATGAGGCCCGCGTCGATGAGCTTGAGCGAGATGTCGTCGCGGAGGTCGGCCTGCTTGTCGACCGGCGAGACGGGGAAGTAGCCGCCCTTGTAGGGGGTCTTGTTGCCGAGGTTGCCGCCCTCTTCGACGCGGCCCGAGTTCCAGGCGCCCTCGTCGGAGTCGACCGAGTAGAAGCTGCCGTTCTGCTTCACCTCGTAGCGGACGTCGTCGAAGATGTAGAACTCGGCCTCAGGGGCGAAGTACGCGGTGTCGGCGATGCCGGTCGAGGCCAGGTACTTCTCGGCCTTCTTGGCGACCTGGCGCGGGTCCTTCGAGTAGATCTCGCCGTTGCGCGGGTTGTAGATGTCGAAGACCATGATGAGCGTGCGCTCGACGCGGAACGGGTCGACGTACGCGGTGGTCACGTCGGGGATGAGCTGCATGTCGGACTCGTGGATGTTCGCGAAGCCGCGGATCGACGAGCCGTCGAAGAGCTGGCCGACGGTGAAGAACTCCTCGTCCACCGTCGACGCGGGGATGTTGAAGTGCTGCTGCACACCCGGGAGGTCGGTGAAGCGGATGTCGAGGAATTTGACGTCCGTTTCCTTGATGAACTTGAGGACTTCAGAGGAATCACTGAACATGGTGGCGACGCTCCAAGGGGGTGGGAATCGGCGGACTTTGCACGACCGGGACTGACGCTACTGCCGAGCGGTTTCCCCACCGTGACGCAATTGTTTCGACCGTGTTACACAGGTGGTCATCGGTAGGATCGACGGGTGCCCGACGCGAAACCGACCACCTTCGGAGACCTCGAACCCAGCCGTTGGCCGGGGGAGCGGCTCGGCCTTCCCGAGTCCGGGAGCCGCTCGGTCGCCCGTGTCGGGCGACGCATCGGCGCGCTCGCGATCGACTGGGCGGCCGCACTGCTCATCGCGATGCTCTTCGCTCCGTACAGCACGCTCGAGCACTCGTGGGCGACGCTCGGTGTCTTCGCCGTCATGCAGATCGTCTTCATCCCCACGATCGGCGGCAGCGTCGGCCACCGGATCTGCGGCATGCACCTCGTGCCGATCAGCGGGGGATGGATCGGTCTCTGGCGACCCCTCGTGCGTACGCTTCTCCTCGTGATCGTCGTCCCGGCGCTCGTGTGGGACAGCGACCAGCGGGGCTTCCACGACAAGGTCGCCGGCACGGTGCTCATCCGCGCATAGGTTCGCCGCACACGACGACGACGCGGCATCCGCCCGATGACCGGGTGACCGGATGCCGCGTCGCGACGTCGTGGGAAGGTGCGCGTCAGCGCATGCGACCGCGCTGTGCGCGCGCCTTCATGGGGTCGATGCCCTTCGGAATGGGAAGCGACGACTGGAGCGAGTTGAGGCGGTTCGACACGGCCTGCACCTCGGGCTTCGTGAGGGACCGCTTCGTCTTGCGGAGCGCCGCCGAGAGACGGTGGAGTTCGACGGAGCCCTCGCCGTGGCCGACCGTGAGGAGTCGGATCGGCACGTTGGGAAGGACGCGCGAGACCTTGCGCTCCTCGTCTTTGAGCATGCGCTCGACACGCCCTGCGTCGCCTTCGCCGATGAGCACGACGCCGCCGCGGCCCACGGCGCGGTAGACGGCGTCTTGCGTCTTGCCGTTGACGGCGACGGGCATCTCATTGCCGATCCAGCTGCCGCGCAGGCCGCTGCGGAGCACCGCGCCGACCGCGCCGGGCTGACCGTCGATCTGCGAGTAGGCCGCGCGCTCCGCGCGACGGCCGAGGATGATGAGCACGAGGAGGAGGCCGGCGAGCACGCCCGCAATGATCCAGAGCGCCATCGTGAGGCCGTTGCCCTCGCTGAGCCACAGGGCGAGCACGATCGTGACGACGACGGGCGCGAGGAAGCCGAGGAGCATGAGCCACTGCGCCGAGGGGTCGTAGCGGCGGGTCATCTGGAAGACCTGCCACATCTGCTTGAAGCGGCCGGGCTCCTTCTGGGCGGACTTGTCGCGTGCCATGGTCTCAAGGATACCGGCGCGCGGATGCGTCAGACGACCGGTTCGGCCCCGAGCGAGCGGCATTCCCACCGTGTTCGCTCCAGGCCGAACCGTGTCGATCTGACAGGTCAGCCGACGGCCTGGGCGAAGCCCAGCGAGACATCCGCCAGATGTTCGAGCCCGACCGGGATCGGGCGGCCTTTCGCCTGCATCGACTGCGCCCACAGGCGCCCGGCACGATACGACGACCGAACGAGCGGACCGGCGAGTACACCGAGGAACCCGATCGCCTCAGCCTCCGCCTTGAGCTCGATGAACTCCTCGGGACGCACCCAGCGCGCGACCGGCAGGTGCCGCGGGCTCGGCCGCAGATACTGCGTGATCGTGATGATGTCGGTGCCGGCGTCGTGCAGATCTCGGAGCGCCTGCGAAACCTCATCGCGCTCCTCGCCCATGCCGAGGATGAGGTTCGACTTCGTGATGAGTCCGGCCGCACGCGCCTGCGTCAGCACGTCGAGCGAGCGCTCGTAGCGGAACGCGGGCCTGATGCGCTTGAAGATGCGCGGCACGGTCTCGACGTTGTGCGCGAAGACCTCGGGGCGGCTGCCGAACACCTCGCCGAGCAGGGCGGGCTCGCCGTTGAAGTCGGTGGCGAGCAGTTCGACGCCGGTGCCCGGGTTGACGGCGTGGATCTGCCGCACCGTCTCGGCGTTGAGCCATGCGCCGCCGTCGGGCAGGTCGTCGCGCGCGACGCAGGTGACCGTGGCGTAGCGCAACTGCATGCGCTGCACGCTCTCGGCGACCCGGCGCGGCTCGTCCGTGTCGTAGTCGGCGGGTTTGCCCGTATCGATCTGGCAGAAGTCGCAGCGGCGCGTGCACTGCGAGCCGCCGATGAGGAAGGTCGCCTCGCGGTCCTCCCAGCACTCGTAGATGTTGGGGCATCCGGCCTCTTGGCAGACCGTGTGCAGCTCCTCGGACTTCACGAGCGTCTGGAGCGACCGGTACTCGGGCCCCATCTTCGCGCGAGTCTTGATCCACTCGGGCTTGCGCTCGATGGGCGTCTGGGCGTTGCGGACTTCCAGCCGGAGCATCCGCCGGCCGTCGGGCGCCGTGCTCACGCGAGAGCCGCCTCGGTCGCTCGAATCGTCGCGAGTTCGGCGTCGAGGAGGCGTCGCAGCGGCGCTGCGACGTCGGCGGGGTGGATGTCCCGACCGAGCACCCTGCTCATGGTCGTGACGCCCGCGTCGCGGATACCGCACGCGACGATGCGATCGTAGGGTTCGAGCGAGTTCGAGCAGTTGAGGGCGAAGCCGTGCATCGTGACGCCGCCTTCGACGCGGATGCCGATCGCGGCGATCTTCTCGTCGACGCCGTCGCCGACCCACACGCCCGATCGGCCTTCCACCCGTCGGCCGACGATGTCGAACTCGGCGAGGAGGTCGATGAGCACGGCCTCGAGCCGACGGACGTAGCCGACGACATCGATCGGTTCGCCGAGACGCACGATGGGATACCCGACCAACTGTCCGGGACCGTGCCACGTGATCTTGCCGCCGCGGTCGACGTCGATGACGGGAGTGCCGTCGACGGGCCGTTCGTCGGGGGCGGTGCGTTTGCCCGCCGTGTAGACCGAATCGTGTTCGAGGAGGATGACGGTGTCGGGGCGTTCGCCCGCGACGACCGCCCGATGGACGGCGCGCTGGAGGGAGAGTCCCTCGAGATACGGCACGGAGTTGGCGCTTAGCCCCGTGTCGACGTAGTCGAGCATTGCGCCAGTCTATGTCGACGGCTCCTCCACACGGGCGACCGGATGTCACGCTTCCACCGTGCGGCTCGGTCCGCGTGCCTGCGCGTGGCGCGCGGACGAGCATCGGAGGATGCGTCGTCGATCCCACCCGCCTGTCACTCCCGTCCCGATCGACTCGGCTGCCTCCGCGGCGGCCGAGCGGATCGCGGGATTCCGCGTCGTCCGCCGGCTCGCCGACGGCGATCGCGCGTCGCTCCATCTCGTCACCGATGAGGCCGCGGGCGAGCTCGACGAGACCGGCGAGGCGGACGATGCCGCCGCGGGTGCCGCGTCGGCCGCTCGACTCGCGGTCCTCCGCCTGTACGATGCCGCAGCCGACCAACACGCCATCGCCGTCGAGGTCGAGGCGATGGCGGAGGGCTCCGCGCTCCCGCGACTCATCGACCTCGCCGTGCTGCCCGACGGTCGGACCTGCCTCTTCGTCGAACGGCTGGCAGGAGCATCGCTCGCGCAGCTCGTGCTCACGACGAATCTCATGCCAGGCGAAGCCGTCACGATCCTTGCCCCGATCGCCGTCGCGATCGGGGCGCTCGAGCGTCGCGGACTCGCGCACACCCGGCTCAGCGCCGCCGACGTGCTCTTCGACGAGCATGGGCGCCCTCGTCTCATCGGCACGGGCGCGCTCGTCCGTGCCGCAGACCTCGGCGGCGAGGGAACGGCGTGGACGGCGACGGTGCGGCAGATGCACGAATCGTTCGCAGCGCTCATCGAGGATGTCGCGGGCGCGACCCGTCCGGCCGGAGCACTCGCACCGGTCTCGAGCCTGCTTCGGGAACGACTCGCGGCTCGACCGTTCCGCTCGTGCACGGCCGAGATCGAACGGATGCTCTTCGCGCTCGCAGATCCGCTGCCGGTCCGGTCGGCCGTGCCGGTCGCGGGTGCTGCCGAGGCGCCGCGATGGCAGCACGCCGAGCGCGGCGGTGGCGTTCGAGCACCTCGGGATGGACGCGAGCGTCGGAGCCGCCTGGAGGCGCTCGGCCGGATCCTTCCGCGGATCCTCGGCCTCGGGAAGAGCGGCGGTCGGTTGGGCGTGGACGCGCACGAAGCTGCCGCCGACGCGACGGTTGCACCCGCATCGCAGCCGGGTCCGGCCTCGGCCGTCGTGGGCGCGGAGTTCGGCCTCGAGCCGTCGATCCTCGTTGCGTGGCGAGTCCGCCTCGTCGGCGCGTTGCGCCGTCACCGCCCGAAACTGCTCGTCGCCGGGCTCGTCGGCGGTGGCGCGCTCGTGCTGCTTCTCACGCTCGTGCCGCCGAGTGACGGCAGCACGAGCCCGGCGCATGCCGACCCGACCGGCCTGATCGGCGCGCCGATCGAAACGACCGGCGCGGGACGGAGTTCGGAGTCGGACGCGGCTCCGGCCGCTGACGCCAGGGCACGCCCGTCAGCCCCCGACGATTCGAGTCGAACCTCAGGCGTCGTCGGCGAAGAGGACCCCATCGCAGAAGCCGCTCGACTCCTCGCCGAACGTGCCGAGTGCCTCGAGCGACTCGACCTTGCGTGCCTCGACGGCGTCGTCGATGCGGGTTCGACGCTCGAGGCAGCCGATCGGGCAGCGATCGCCGCAGGCCAGCAGGGAGACGCGGTCGATGTCGAGGACTACGACCTGGCCGGAGCGCACGTCACCGGGACGATGGGCGACGCCTTCCTCGTCGAGGTGCCGTTCGCCGCGGCCGAACGCGAACCGGCCTCGGTCCTCATGATGAGGACCGAGGCCGGGTGGCGCTTGCGCGAGATCTTCGACTAGATGCCGAGGTCGCCCTCGAAATCGCCGCTCTCGAGGCGGTCCTTGACCGCGGTGAGGAAGCGGGCGGCGTCGGCGCCGTCGATGATGCGGTGGTCGTACGACAGGGCGAGGTAGACCATCGAACGGATCGCGATCGTGTCCTGGCCGTCCTGCGAGAGCACGACCGGGCGCTTCACGACGATTCCCGTGCCGAGGATCGCCGACTGCGGGAGGAACACGACGGGCGTGTCGAAGAGCGCGCCGCGCGAACCGGTGTTGGTCAGCGTGAACGTGCCGCCCGAGAGCTCGTCGGGCTTGAGCTGGTTGTTGCGCGTGCGCTCGGCCAAGTCGGCGATCTGCGCCGCGAGGCCCGCGATGTCGAGCGAACTCGCGTCACGGACGACGGGGGTGAGAAGGCCGCGCTCGGTGTCGACCGCGATCGAGATGTTCTCCTGCGCGGGGTAGACGATGGAGTCGCCGTCGACCGTCGAGTTGATGATCGGGTAGGCGCGGAGCGCCTCGGCGGCGGCGAGTGCGAAGAACGGCAGGAACGAGAGCTTGTTGCCCGTCTTCGCGAGGAAGTCGCCCTTCACCTTGTCGCGGAGACGGGCGACCTTCGTCACGTCGACCTCGACGACCGAGGTGAGCTGCGCGGTCGAGGTCATCGAGACGACGGCGCGCTCGGCGACGACCTTGCGGAGGCGCGTCATCGGGACGGTCGTGCCGCGGAGCGGCGACGTCTCGAGCACGGGACGCGCAGCCGCCGCGGGTGCGGCGGCGGCCGGCTGTGCGGCGAGCACGTCCTGCTTGCGGATGCGGCCGCCGACACCGGTGCCGGTGACGCTCGTGAGGTCGACGCCCTGCTCGTTCGCGAGCTTGCGGACGATCGGCGTCACGTAGCCCGAGCCGCCGGCGTGCGCGCCCGCGGAGGGAGCCTCGGCGACCGGAGCAGCGGGTGCGGCCGGAGCCTCGACCACGGGCGCCGGAGCGGCCGCGGCCGGCGGTGCCACGACGGGAGCGGCGGGTGCAGGCGCCGGGGCGGCGGGTGCGGCCGGGGCCTCGACCACGGGTGCCGGAGCGGGCGCTGCGGGCGGTGCGGCGACGGGAGCCGGTGTCGCGGGGGCAGCCGGTGCTTCGACGACGGGGGCCGGCGCCGGTGCGGTGGGCGCGGCTGGAGCCTCGACCACCGGGGCGGGTGCCGGTGCGGCAGGCGCCTCGACGACGGGAGCCGGTGCCGGGGCCGGAGCGGCGGCAGGTGCCTCGGGCGCGGCGGGAGCGGCCTCGGCCGACCCGTCGCCGATGGTCACGAGCGGTGCACCGACCTCGACGGTCTCGTCTTCTTGGACGAGGATCGCCTCGATGACACCGGCGACCGGCGACGGGATCTCGGTGTCGACCTTGTCGGTCGAGACCTCGAGCAGAGGCTCGTCGACCTCGACACGGTCGCCGACGTTCTTGAGCCAGCGGGTGACCGTGCCTTCAGTGACACTCTCACCGAGTGCCGGGAGGCTGACGGATACGCTCATTGCGGTGGTCTCCTTCACAGCGTTGGACGCGTTTAGCTTATTGCAGTCGTATTGAAATGCGCTGATCAGAGCGCGTGGAGCGGCTTGCCCGCGAGCTTGAGGAACGCCTCGCCGAGGGCCTCGTTCTGCGTGGGGTGCGCGTGGATGAAGGGAGCGACGTCCTCGGGGTACGCCTCCCAGTTGACGGCGAGCTGGGCTTCGCCGATGAGCTCGCCGACGCGGGCGCCGATCATGTGGACGCCGACGATGGGGCCGTCGTTGAGGCGGACCACCTTGATCGAGCCGCTCGTCTCGAGGATGTGGCTCTTGCCGTTGCCCGCGAGGTTGTAGTCGTACGACGAGACCTGGTCGGCGCCGAACTTCTCGGCGGCCTTCGCCTCGGTGTAGCCGACCGAAGCGACCTCGGGCTCGCAGTAGGTGACCTTGGGGATGTTCACGTCTTCGACGACGATCGGGTTCAGGCCCGCGATCTCTTCGGCGACGAAGATGCCCTGCTGGAACCCGCGGTGCGCGAGCTGGAGGCCGGGGACGATGTCGCCGACGGCGTAGATGCCGGGCACCGAGGTGCGGAGGCGCTCGTCGGTGATGACGAAGCCGCGGTCGATCGTGACGCCGGCCTCTTCGTAGCCGAGGCCCGCGGTCACGGGGCCGCGGCCGACGGCGACGAGCAGGAGCTCGGCCTCGACGGTCTCGCCGTTCTCGAGCGTCACGACGACGCCCTGGTCGTTCTGGACGACGCTCTGGAAGCGGACGCCGAGCTTGTACTCGATGCCGCGCTTGCGGAAGGCGCGCTCGAGCTGCTTCGAGATCGACTCCTCCTCGTTGGGGACGAGGTGGGGGAGCGCTTCGATGATCGTGACGTCGGCGCCGAACGACTTCCAGACGCTCGCGAACTCGACGCCGATGACGCCGCCGCCGAGGACGGCGACCTTGTTCGGGACGAAGTCGAGCTCGAGTGCCTGCTCGCTCGTGATCACGCGACCGCCGATCTCGAGGCCGGGGAGCGAGCGCGAGTACGAACCGGTCGCGAGGACGATGTTCTTGCCGACGTAGCGGGTGTCGCCGACCTGCACGGCGTTCGGGGCGACGAGACGGCCCTCGCCCTCGACGACGGTGATGCCGCGTGCCTTGATGAGGCCCTGCAGGCCCTTCCACTTGCTCGAGACGATGCCCTCGCGGTAGCTCGTGACGGCCGCGACGTCGATGCCCTCGAACGTCGAACGAACGCCGAACTTGGCGGACTCTCGCGAGCTGTCGGCGACCTCGGCCGCGTGGAGCAGCGCCTTGGTCGGGATGCAGCCGCGGTGGAGGCAGGTGCCGCCGAGCTTGTCCTTCTCGATCAGGGCGACGGTCGAGCCCAGTTCGACGGCGCGAAGCGCCGCCGCGTACCCGCCGCTGCCGCCTCCGAGGACGACCAGGTCAAAGTTCTGCTCGGACAACCGGATATCTCCTTCTTGTGCGGATCCGCAGGCGCGACTGCATCGGCGACTTCACGATGCAGGCTGCTCGGGCTGTTTTCGGCCCTAGAGACCTTACTACTTGGCGGCGAGGTCCTCGCCCAACTGCACAAGCGTCCGGACGGCCGCGCCGGTGGCGCCCGAGCCGGTGAATCCCCAGCCCGCGCCGGTGTTGTCGGCGGGGCCCGCGATGTCGAGGTGCGCCCACGGGATCCGCTCGGCGTCCTCGCCTTCGCGACGGCCGACGAACTCGCGGAGGAACACGCCGGCGAGGAGCATCCCTGGGGTCACCTGACCGAGTTTCGTGTTCGCGAGGTCCGCGACCTCCGACTTCAGGAGCGACTTCAGGTGCGCGGGGAGCGGCATCGGCCAGACGGCTTCGTCGACGGCGTCGGCGGCGGAGCGCACGCGGTCGACGAGGGTCGTGTCGCCCATGAGCCCCGAGATGCGGGTGCCGAGCGCGACGAGCTGAGCGCCCGTGAGGGTCGCGACGTCGATGATCGCGTCCGGCTGCTCCTCGCTCGCGGCGACGAGCGCGTCGGCCATGACGAGTCGGCCCTCGGCGTCGGTGTTCAGCACCTCGACGGTCTTGCCGCCGTACATGCGGAGCACGTCGTTCGGTCGGATGGCGGTGCCCGATGGGAGGTTCTCGGCGAGGCACAGCCAGGCGACGATCTTCACGGGTGCGCCGAGCTTCGCAACCGCGAGCGTCGACTGGAGCACCGCGGCGGCGCCCGCCATGTCGCCCTTCATGCCGATCATCGACGCGCCGGGCTTGAGCGAGAGTCCGCCCGAATCGAACGTGATGCCCTTGCCGACGAGGGCGAGGGTGAAGTCGGCGCCCTCGGGTGCGTACTCGACGCGCACGAGCCGAGGTCCGCGCGAGGATCCCTGGCCGACGCCCGCGATGCCGCCGAACCCGTCGGCGCGGAGCGCCGCGTCGTCCCAGACCCTCACGGCGAGCCCCGCGGCCTCGGCGGCTTCGGTCGCGAGCGAGGCGAAGACCTCGGGGTAGAGCTCGTCGGGGGACTGGTTGACGAGGTCCTTCGTGGTCGCGACGGCCTCGACGACGGCGCGCACCCGGTCGAGGTGCAGATCGGCCTCCGTGAACGGGGTGTGGGCGGCGATCGCGGTCGCGCCGGTCTTCGGCTCGGACCGGTAGGCGTTATAGCGGTACGCGCCGAGAGCGGCGCCCTCGAGCGCAGCGGCGACGTCCTGAGCGTCGGACGACGCGGGGGCGACGACGGCAACGGTCTCGACGTCGGCGAGCGCACGCAGCGCCGCGCCGGCCGCGAGGCGGAGGCTCGGGGCATCCGCTTGGTCGCCCGTACCGACGACCGCGACGATGCGCGGTGCGCCCTCGCGGCCTGGGAGCCGCGTCAGTTCCTCGGCCGAGCCCTTCGCGCCGAGCGAGGAGACTGCGGCTTGCACCCACTCGAAACCCTCGGGCGCCTGGACCTCTGCACCGGCTTCGCCGGCGGTCGCGAAGAAGAGGAGGACGTCGGCATCGGAGTCGGTTGCGGGCGCGGCGGACAGGGTGAGCAGGGGAGTCGGCATGGGGTCGATCGTACGTGTTCGCTCTGGGCACAGCCTCGGAACGACGCATCCGGGCGGCGCGTCATCGGGCGTCAGTACGCTGGAAGCATGCGCGATCCCCGCTCGCTCTTCGAGCTGAACCCCGACGTCCAGGTGCCCCGCGGACTCCCGCTGGTCGCCGGTCTGACGGGGTTCGCCGACGCGGGTTCCGCGGTGTCGCAGACGAACGAATACCTCCGTTCCGAGCTCGATCTCATCACCGTCGCGACCTTCGACATCGACGAGCTGCTCGACTACCGGGCGCGCCGTCCGATCATCCTCTTCGAGGGCGACCACATCACCGAGTACCGGGCTCCGGGCCTCCAGCTCGAGCTCGCGACCGACGAGATCGGGCAGCAGTTCCTCCTGCTCACGGGGTTCGAGCCCGACTTCCGCTGGGAGGCCTTCACGGCGGCGGTGCTGTGGCTCGTCGAGCGTTTCGGCGTGTCGTCGACGACGTGGGTGCATGCGATCCCCATGCCCGTGCCGCACACGCGCCCGATCCGCGTCACGGTGAGCGGCAACCGCGCCGAACTCGTCGAGTCGATGTCGGTCTGGCGCCCCACGACCGAGGCGCCCGCGAACGCGCTCCACCTCGTCGAGGTCAGGCTGCAAGAACTCGGTCATCCGACCGCGGGCTTCGTGCTCCTCGTTCCCCACTACCTCGCTGACGCCGAGTATCCGGCCGCCGCGCTCGCAGCGCTCGACGCCATCAGCGCCGCGACCGGCCGCATCTTCCCGACCGACGCGCTGCGCGAGCAGGGGCGCGAGTTCCTCGGGCGCATCGACGAGCAAGTGTCCGACAACACCGAGCTCGCGAAGCTCGTCGGCACACTCGAGGAGCGGCACGACGCCTATATGGAGGGCACGAGCCTCCGCTCACCGCTGACCGACGAAGACGGCGCGCTGCCCTCGGCCGATGAGATCGCCGCGGAGCTCGAGAAGTTCCTCGCTCGTCGTCGGAGTCGAGACGACGATTCGCCGGCGATCGACTGAGCGGTCGCGTCGCGTCGCGTCGTATGGGCCGGCGCTCGGCACGGGACATCCGGATGCCTCCCGCGAGCGCCTGCGGAATGCCCGACGCCTCCCGCACGTTGTAGATGATCGTGACGGGCCTGACGGCGCGCCGACGAGTCGGTTCGCGCGGCCGGAGGGGATGCGCTTGTATAATGGTGCGAAGGACCCGTTCTCGTCCGGATTCGCACAGCGAATCGCAGCGGACTTGACATGGGTCCTTGTAGTGTCCGAAATCCACGGACCCGCAGCACGTGCCGGCGCTTCGAGCGCCTCGCCCGCGCGACGGTGATGAGAGGTCGAAAACGTATGGCAACCAAGTCCGCGACCGCCGCCGAGGCTGAGGCCCCGAAGGCTGCTCCGGCGAAGCGCGCGTCGACGTCGGCGAAGTCGACGACGACCGCGAAGACGGCGGCGAAGCCCGCCGCGAAGACTGCTGCGGCTGCGAAGCCGGCAGCGAAGACCGCTGCGGCGAAGTCGACCTCGGCTTCCAAGACCGCACCCAAGACGGCCTCGAAGACGCCCCGCACGGCGACCGCCAAGGCGGCGACGCGCTCGAAGGCGAAGCCGAAGACCGACGACGAGCTCGAGGACGACGCCGAGGTCGACCCCGAAGAGCTCGAAGACGTCGCGGTCGAGACCGTCGAGGTCGCGGAGGTCGTGGCCGATGCAGACGAAGCCGACGCCGACGACGAGGAGGACGCGGCGCCCATTCCGACGGAGCCGCACCCGACCGGTGCGCTCGTACTCCGCGCCGCCGACGACGAAGACGAGGTCCCGGTCTACTCGAGCGCCATCACGGGCGCCACGGCCGACCCCGTCAAGGACTACCTCAAGCAGATCGGCAAGGTCGCGCTCCTGAACGCGGCCGAAGAGGTCGAGCTCGCGATGCGCATCGAGGCGGGTCTGTTCGCCGAGGAGAAGCTCTCGCACATGAGCGAGCCCGAGAAGCGCACGCAACTCGGTCGCGAGCTGCAGTGGGTCGCGAAAGACGGTCAGCGTGCGAAGAGCCACCTGCTCGGCGCGAACCTGCGCCTCGTGGTCTCGCTCGCCAAGCGCTACACGGGTCGCGGCATGCAGTTCCTCGACCTCATCCAGGAGGGCAACCTGGGCCTCATCCGTGCGGTCGAGAAGTTCGACTACACGAAGGGCTTCAAGTTCTCGACCTACGCGACGTGGTGGATCCGCCAGGCGATCACGCGTGCCATGGCCGACCAGGCCCGCACGATCCGCATCCCCGTGCACATGGTCGAGGTCATCAACAAGCTCGCCCGCGTCCAGCGTCAGATGCTGCAAGACCTCGGGCGCGAACCCACCCCCGAAGAGCTCTCGCGCGAACTCGACATGACCCCCGAGAAGGTCATCGAGGTGCAGAAGTACGGCCGCGAGCCGATCTCGCTGCACACGCCCCTCGGTGAAGACGGCGACAGCGAGTTCGGCGACCTCATCGAAGACACCGAGGCGGTCGTCCCGGCCGACGCCGTGGGCTTCACGATGCTGCAGAAGCAGCTCGAGTCGCTCCTCGACTCGCTCTCCGAGCGCGAGGCGGGCGTCATCCGCATGCGCTTCGGCCTCGGCGACGGCATGCCGAAGACGCTCGACCAGATCGGCGACACCTTCGGCGTCACGCGCGAGCGCATCCGACAGATCGAGTCGAAGACGATGGCGAAGCTCCGCCACCCGTCGCGCTCGCAGTCGCTCCGCGACTACCTCGAGTAGGCCGCTCTTGCGATACGCGCCGGCGATCCTCGTCGGCAGACTCACCCGATTCGCCGCCCGGCTGCGCAAGCCGGGCGGCGGTTCGGCGATTCCGGGTCTCGTCGTCAACCGCATCGCCCCCGGCTATCTGAAGCGCACGCTCTCGGGCTTCCCGCAGGGACTCGTCGTCGTGACGGGCTCTGCCGGCAAATCGACGACGACGAAGATGCTCGTCGCGATCCTGCGGGCGCACGGCGCGTCGGTGTTCACCAACCCGTCGACCGCGAACATCAGCCAAGGCCTCACCTCGGCGCTCCTCGAGCGCGCCGACTGGCGCGGGCGGGTCCCGGGCGACATCGCCGTGCTCGAGATGGACGAGGGCCACGGTGCGCTCGTCATGCAGGGCGTCGATGCCCGCATCGTGACCCTCACGAACGTCATGGTCGACCAGATCGACCGCTTCCACGATCCGCAGATGGTCGTCGGCATGCTCGCCCGCATCGCTGGGCGCGCGCGCGAAGCGGTCGTCGTGAACGCCGACGATGCGAACGTCGAGCGGATCGCCGCGCGCGTTCCCGACGGCATCGAAGTGAAGCGGTTCGGCGTCTCGCAGGCCGTCCTCGACGGCGCCCCGCGCGGACTCGGATACACCGACACCGCCGAGGATCGGCTGGCGAGCGACAGCGATCGCCACGGCATCGTGGTCGAGGCGGTCGACGGTCGATCGGCCGTGCTGCGCGACGGTGACGCATCCGTCGACGTGCAGCTTCCCGCGCGAGGCATCCATTACGGCGTCGACGCGGCAGCCGCCTACGCGACCGCGAAGGCGGCGCTCGGCGAGCGGTTCGATCAGGATGTCGCAGCCCGCGCGTTGAGCGAGATCCCCGCCGTCTTCGGGCGCGGCGAACGCGTCACCGTGCGCGGGCAAGAAGTCGACTTCGTGCTCATCCAGAACACGGCGAGCTACCAGCTCAACGTCGACGGCATCGCACCCGGTACCGAGCAGATCCTCTTCGCGATCGGCTCCGACGTGCGCGACCCGTCCTACTTCTGGCCGGCCGACGCATCCTCGCTCGGGCGCGTCGCGATCGTGAGCGGCTCGAAGGCGCACGAAGCGGCGCTCATGCTCGCCTACGACGGGGTCGCGATCGACCGCGTCGAGACCGACCTCCCCACTGCGATCGACGACTTCCTCGCCGCACCGGCTCCTGCGTCGGGTGTCAAGACGATCGTCTTCAGCGCCGACTCGATGCGCCGCACCCGCGCCCACCTCGGACTCACGGAGGCCGAATGACCTTCACGATCCTGAGCATCGTGCCGTCGCTCCTCGACACCAACGGCGACGCGCAGAACGCCGCCGTGCTCGCGCAGCGGCTCCGCTGGGCAGGCCACGATGCCGTCGTCGTCGGCGTCGAAGACGCGAGCGAGCTGCCCGATCGGGTCGACGCCATCGTCGTCGGATCGGGCAGCGACTCGACGCTCGAGGCCGCGCGCGCGCGCCTCTTGACGATGCACGACGAGTTCCGTCGCTGGGCACCGAGGGCGTGCCGATCCTCGCGGTCGGCACGGGGTACGAACTGCTGAGCTGGGGCGTCGAGTCCGCCGACGGCACCGTCGTCGAGGGCCTCGGCATCCTTCCGGGTCGCGCAGTTCCGCACGCCGGACCCCGCGTGACGGGCGACCTCGTCATCCGTTCGCCCAGGTTCGGCCACCTCGTCGGCTTCGAGAACCACGCGCGCGACTACGTGCAGGCCGAGGCGTCGCCGCTCGGGCGCATCGTGGCGGGCGAGGGCAACGGCCGCGGCTCCGGGCAGGAGGGCGTCGTCATGGGCTGGGTGCTCGGCACGCACCTGCACGGGCCGGTGCTCGCGAAGAATCCTGCATTCGCGGATGCGATCCTCGTCGAGGTCGCGTCGCGCGCCGGCGTCGAATACGCGCCGGGCGAGCCGGCGATCGTGGTCGACGGGTACGCGGCCGAGGCGCGCGCGGCGCAGCTCGCGGCCGCGGGCGTCACACTTCCGAGCTGAGGCGGCTTCGGGACATCCGGATGCCTCGTGCGCGACGTCGACGTACAGCGACCCGACGACCGCAACCGGCCGAACGCCTCCGCATACGACGAACGCCCCGCCGATCCGGCGGGGCGTTCGTCGTGAAGTCTGAGGTCGTGCCGACTCAGTCGCGGGTGTCGACGAGGAGGCGGTTGCTCTCGTCGTGCCACGAGTGGGCGATCTGGGAGAGCTTCTCCTGGTGCTTGCGCCCGTGGTGGGCGCAGAACAGCAGTTCGCCGCTCGCGACCTCGACGCGGATGTAGGCCTGGGCGCCGCACGCATCGCACCGGTCAAGGGCGGTGAGCTCGTAGGCAGCCTCGGCGTCGACCTCTCGGGTGGTCTCGGTGTACTCCGTCATGGCTCCTCCTCTTCGCGCACGCTCGAAATTCCGTATAGCAATGAAAACACGCCGTGGGAGCACTCCCTTCCCATGTGCCGGGAGTTTCGCTCAGCGCGTAGCGCCTGGCCGGGAGTGTCGGTCGCGATAAGTAGGCTTGGTCGACGTGAGCTCCGACTACTCCGCGCGTCATCTTTCCGTCCTCGAGGGCCTCGAGGCCGTTCGAAAGCGACCCGGCATGTATATCGGGTCGACCGACTCGCGCGGCCTCATGCACTGCCTGTGGGAGATCATCGACAACTCGGTCGATGAGGCCCTCGCGGGGCACGGCACCGAGATCGAGGTCATCCTGCATCGCGACAACAGCGTCGAGGTGCGCGACCACGCGCGCGGCATCCCCGTCGACGTCGAGCCCAAGACGGGGCTCACGGGCGTCGAGGTCGTCTTCACGAAGCTCCACGCGGGCGGCAAGTTCGGGTCGGGCTCCTACGCGGCTTCGGGCGGACTCCACGGTGTCGGAGCGTCGGTCGTCAACGCGCTCTCGGAGCGACTCGACGTCGAGGTCGACCGTGAGGGCAAGACGTGGGCGATGTCGTTCCACCGCGGCGAGCCCGGCCGATTCGACGACGGGAAGGGCGACCCGTCGCCCGCTGCGGCCTTCCACCCCTTCGAAGAGGCGAGTTCGCTCACGGTCACGGGCAAGGTCGCGAAGGCCGTCACCGGCACACGCATCCGCTATTGGGCCGACACGCAGATCTTCACGCGCGGCGCGGCGTTCCAGTTCGAAGAGCTCCTCGGGCGGGCGCGCCAGACCGCCTTCCTCGTCCCCGGCCTCGGCCTCACGATCATCGATGAGCGCGGCGATGAGCGCGAGGAGCACCGCTTCAAGTTCGACGGCGGAATCTCGGAGTTCGTCGAGCACCTCGCGTCCGACGCGCCCATCACGGATGTCTGGCGGCTCACGGGCGACGGCCGGTTCAAAGAGACCGTGCCCGTGCTCACCGAGGGCGGGGCGATGGTGCCGACCGAGGTCGAGCGCGAGTGCCACGTCGACATCGCGCTCCGCTGGGGCACCGGCTACGACACGATCGCCCGCAGCTTCGTCAACATCATCGCGACACCGAAGGGCGGCACGCACGTCGCAGGCTTCGAACAGGGGCTGCTCAAGTTCATCCGCGCGCAGGTCGAGCAGAACGCCCGACGTCTCAAGGTCGGCACCGACAAGCTCGACAAAGACGACGTCCTCGCCGGCCTCACGGTCGTGCTGACGGTACGACTCGCGGAGCCGCAGTTCGAAGGGCAGACGAAAGAGGTCCTCGGCACGCCCGCAGTTCGCGCGATCGTCTCGTCGGTCGTCGCGAAGGCGCTCGGCGAACGATTCTCCTCGACGAAGCGCGACGACAAGGCGCAGACCTCGCTCGTCCTCGACAAGGTCGTCGCCGAGATGAAGGCCCGCATCTCGGCGCGCACCCACAAAGAGACGCAGCGGCGCAAGAACGCCCTCGAGTCGTCGTCGCTTCCGGCGAAGCTCGCCGACTGCCGGTCGACGGATGTCGCGCACAGTGAACTGTTCATCGTCGAGGGCGACTCCGCCCTCGGCACGGCGAAGCTCGCACGCGACAGCGAACATCAGGCGCTCCTGCCGATCCGCGGCAAGATCCTCAATGTCCAGAAGGCGTCGATCGCCGACATGCTCGGCAACGCCGAATGTGCGGCGATCATCCAGACGATCGGCGCCGGCTCGGGGCGCAGCTTCGAAATCTCGCAGGCGCGCTACGGCAAGGTCATCATCATGAGCGACGCCGACGTCGACGGCGCCCACATCCGCACGCTCCTCCTCACGCTCTTCTTCCGCTACATGCGGCCGATGATCGAAGAAGGGCGGGTGTTCGCGGCGGTGCCGCCGCTGCACCGGTTCGTCGTGCAGAACCCCGGCTCGAAGCCCAACGAGACGATCTACACGTACTCCGAGGCCGAGTTCATCGCGGTCACGAAAGACCTCGAACGCCGCGGTAAGAAGTTCGGCACCCCGCAGCGCTACAAGGGTCTCGGCGAGATGGACGCCGATCAGCTCGCAGAGACGACGATGGACCCCGCCCACCGCACCCTTCGGAGGGTCGGCGTCTCCGACGCCGAGCAGGCCGGCCGCGTCTTCGAGCTCCTCATGGGCAACGAGGTCGCCCCCCGCAAGGAGTTCATCATCGACAGCGCGAGCGGGCTCAGCCGCGACCGCATCGACGCCTGATCCGACGGCGAAGACGCCGGAACGACGGATGGCGCCGAGCAGCACGTGCTCGGCGCCATCCGTCGTTCCGGGAGGTTTCGCCCGATCAGCCGATGCGTCGACCGATGACCGCGATAGGAGCCTCGATCGGCGTGCCCGAGGCATCCCGTTTGCCGAACTCTTCGGGCAACTGACGCACCGACCCGTCAGCGCCGAGCGCGAGGGCGGGCCCTGGTCCGGCCCACGCGACCGAGAGCGCGTCCTGTCCCTTGAGGAAGCGCTGCGCACGCACGCCGCCCGTTGCGCGCCCCTTGCCGGGGAACTCGGAGAACGCCGACACCTTCGCTGCACCGGGGTCGGCGCCGAGGAGGGTGTCGGAGGTCGCTGCGACGGTCACGACGACCGCATCGGCGATCTCGGCGGGGGAGAGTGCCGCGAACGCGATGACCTTCGCACCGGGCGAGAGCTTGATGCCCGCCATGCCGCCCGCGGCCGCGCCCTGCGGGCGCACGGAGGAGGCCGGGAAGTGGAGCAGTTGCGAGTCATCGGCGATGAGCACGAGCTCGTCGTCGTCGCCGCCCTGTGCCGCCCCCACGACGTGGTCGCCGGGCTTCAACGCGACGACCTCGAAATCGGGCTTGTTGGGGTATCCGCCGGGCGCGACGCGCTTGACGACGCCCTGCGCGGTCGCGAGGGCGATGGGTCGGTCGCTCGTGAGCGAGACGAGCGCGAGCACGCGTTCCGACCGGTCGGCGAGGCCGAGGTAGTCGGCGATGCGCACCCCCGCGGCGAGCTGCGGCGCGTTGGCGGGCAGCGCGGGGAGGTCGAGCGGTGAGAACCGGATGAGGCGCCCGCGGCTCGTGACAGCCCCGATCTCGCTGCGGCTCGTCGTGTCGAGGCCCGAGAGCAGGGCGTCGTGCTTGGAGCGCCGCGCGGGCACCGTGATGACGAGATCGTCGGCACCCTCGGGTCGGTCGACGCGGGCGATGCGGCCCGTGGCGCCGAGGAGCACGCGGCACGGGGCATCCGCGTGCTCGAGCGACGCCGACGCGGCGGCCTTGCGGGCCGCCGCCGCAGTGACGACTCTGCCCTCGGTGAGGAGTGTGCGGCGCGGGGTGCCGTGCAGCTCGGCGACCTGCGCGAGCTCGTCGGCGACGAGGGCGCGAATGCGCGCGTCGCTCGCGAGGAGTTCTTCGAGACGGGCGATCGAGGCGAGGAGTGTGTCGCGCTCGGTCTCGAGCTCGATGCGCGAGAACCGCGTGAGGCGTCGCAGGCGCAGTTCGAGGATGTACTCGGACTGCACCTCGCTGAGGTCGAAGACCTGCATGAGGCGCGAGCGCGCCTGGTCGGAGTCGTCGCTCGTGCGGATGACCTGGATGACCTCGTCGATGTCGAGGATCGCGACGAGGAGGCCCTCGACGAGGTGCAGTCGCTTGCGGTCTTTCGCGAGTCGGAACTCGGAGCGCCGCGTGACGACGCGCACGCGGTGCCCGATGAAGACCTGCAGGAGTTCTTTGAGGCCGAGCGTCTGCGGCTGCCCGTCGACGAGGGCGACGTTGTTGATCGCGAAGTTGTCTTCGAGCGGCGTGAGTCGATAGAGCTGCTCGAGCACGGCCTGGGGGTTGAAGCCCGTCTTGATGCCGATCACGAGCCGCAGGCCGCGCTTGCGATCGGTGAAGTCGGCGACGTCGGAGATACCCGTGATCTTCTTCGCGTTGACGCCGTCCTTGATCTTCTCGATGACCTTCTCGGGGCCGACGAGGTAGGGGAGCTCGGTGACGACCAGGCCCGTCTTGCGGGCCGTGAGCTGCTCGACGGCGACCTTCGCGCGGGTGCGGAACGACCCACGCCCGGTCGCGTAGGCGTCGCGCACGCCGTCGAGGCCGACGATCGTGCCGCCCGACGGGAAGTCGGGTCCGGGGACGAACTCCATGAGCTCGTCGAGCGGCGCATCGGGATTCGCGATGAGGTGCCGGGCCGCGTGGGCGACCTCGATGAGGTTGTGCGGTGCCATGTTCGTCGCCATCCCGACGGCGATGCCGCTCGCGCCGTTCACGAGCAGATTCGGGAACGCCGAGGGCATGACCTCGGGCTGGAGGAGCGAGTTGTCGTAGTTCGGGATGAAGTCGACGACGTCTTCGTCGAGGCCCTCGGTCATCGCGAGGGCGGGGGCGCCGAGTCGCGCCTCGGTGTAGCGGGATGCCGCGGGGCCGTCGTCGAGCGAGCCGAAGTTGCCGTGGCCGTCGATGAGGGGAACGCGCAGCGAGAACGGCTGGGCGAGGCGCACGAGCGCGTCGTAGATCGCCGAATCGCCGTGGGGGTGGTACTTGCCCATCACGTCGCCGACGACGCGCGAGCTCTTGACGTGCGGCCGCTCGGGCGGAGGCCCATCTCGGTCATGCCGTAGAGGATGCGTCGCTGCACGGGCTTGAGGCCGTCGCGGGCGTCGGGGAGGGCGCGCGAGTAGATGACCGAGTACGCGTATTCGAGGAAGGAGCCCTGCATCTCGGCGGAGACGTCGACGTCTTCGATGCGCTCGGCGATGCGGCGGTCGGTGGGCTCGTTGCTCGGTGCGGTCATCCGTCTTTCTCGGGCTTCGTCGTTCTCGGGTCTGTCGGGGTCCGCGTCGGCTCCGGAGCCGACCGGACGCCCTATGACAGACTGGGCGCAATGCCTGCCATGCTACCGGCGCCCGCCGACACCGATCGGCGGCTTGCCGCGGTCCTCCCGAGCGCGATCGCGAGTCTCACGGGGGAGCCGACGGCGTCGGGGCCGTCGTTCGCGCTCCCGCGCGCGCGTTCGGCGGCAGTCCTTCTCGTCGACGGTCTCGGCACGGCGAACCTCGCGGCGCGCCGCGGGCATGCGCGGTACCTGACCGCGGTTCTCGGCAAGCGCGACGCCGTGCGCACGGTGTTCCCGTCGACGACGGCTGCGGCCATCGCGACCTTCGCGACGGGCGCAGACCCCGGGCGGCACGGACTCGTCGGCTACCGCACGCTCGTGCCCGAGCGCGACATCCTCGCGAATCAGCTCAACGGGTGGGAGGCCGGGCTCATCCAGCCCGACTGGCAACGCCGTCCGACACTGTTCGAGACCTCCGCCGAGTACGGCGTCACGAGCTTCGCCGTGGGCGCCCCGCGGTACGCCGACTCGGGCTTCACACGCGCGGTGCTGCGCGGCGCCGAGTACCGTGCCGGGGCATCGATCGAGGATCGCTTCGCGATCGCGCGCGAACTCCTCGACGAGGTCGACGGCGCGCTGGTCTACCTGTACGTCCCCGAGCTCGATCAGCTCGCGCACGCCGAGGGCTGGGAGTCCGACCGCTGGCTCGCGGCGCTCGAGCGCCTCGACGCGGCGGTCATGGGCCTCGGCGAGCGGATGCCTCGTGGCGCGGGCATGCTCGTGACCGCCGACCACGGCGTCGTCGACATCCCGGCCTCCCGCCACGTGTTCGTCGACCGCGACCCCGGGCTCGTCGACGGCGTGCGACACGTCGGCGGCGAACCGCGCAACGTGGCACTGTACTTCGAACCCGGGCTCGATGCATCCGACCGCGAGGCACTCGTCGCACGCTGGCGCGACGCCGAAGGCGATCGCGCGTGGATCATCACACGCGACGAGGTGATCGACGCCGGTCTCTTCGGCGTCGTCGACGACGACGTCCGCCCGCGCATCGGCGACCTCCTCGTCGCCGCGCGCGCGGGCGTCGCCTACTACGATTCGCGTGAGGAGAACCGGCAGGCCGAGCGCATGATCGGCCAGCACGGGTCGTTGAGCGACGAGGAGTCGCGCGTTCCGCTCGCGAGGTTCGGCGCGTACGCCAAGCCGTGAGCCGGATGTCCCGAGGGGGACATCCGGCTCACTCAATCGGTGCTCGGCTCAGCCGATCACTCGGGGTACTGGCCGTACTTGACCTGCGGCTTGGGCAGGCGCAGGGGGCGCAGCTGCAGCGCGCGCATCGCCGCGTACCAGCGGATCTTCTCTGCACGGTCGCCGTACTTCGCGCGCAGCTTCTTCGTGAGCACCTGGCCGAGGATCACGACGTCGATGACGGCGACGGCGAAGAACGCCCACAGGGCGAGGATGCCGATCGACTGCAGCGCGTAGTTCGGGATGAGCGTCAGGATGATGACGACGAACATGAGCGGGATGAGCAGCTCGCCGACGCTGAACCGGGCGTCGATGTAGTCGCGCGCGTAGCGCTTCTGCGGGCCGCGGTCGCGCTGCGGGAGGTACTTGTCTTCGCCGGCGGCCATGCCGACGCGCGCCCGTTCGCGCGCTTCGGCGGACTTGAGCTTCGCCTGCCGAGCCGCCTCCTTGCGGTCGTCGGGCACGAGCGGACGCTTGCGCGCGGCCTCCTGCTGGGCTCGCGACGGCGTCGGGGCGCCCTTCTTGCCGGCGGCCTTCAGGCGGGCCTGCGTCTCTTCGAAAGTCTCGGGGGCGGATGCCTCGCCGGACTCGGACTTGGTGTTCTCAGGTTGCTTGGCCACGGGTTCCTCGGAAATCGGTAGACCTTAAGATTACCGGCATGACCGAGGAGCAGCCGGCGCGGCCGGACATCACCGTCGATTCCCAGACATCCGGGGCGGTTCGGGAGGCCGTCGACGCGGGATTCCCCGCCACCGTCGCCGATCTTTCCAAGCTCGTCCGCATCCCGTCGGTGTCATGGCCGGCCTTCGACCCGGCCCACGTCGTCGAGAGCGCCGAGGCCGTCGCCGCCTTGCTGCGCGACACCGGCGTGTTCGAACTCGTCGACATCCGACGCGCCCTCGTCGAAGACGGCTCCGAATACGGCCAGCCGGCCGTCGTGGCCAAGCGTGCCGCTCGCAACGGACGCCCGACCGTGTTGCTCTACGCCCACCACGACGTGCAGCCGCCCGGAAAGGACGAAGACTGGGAGACCCCGCCGTTCGAGCCGACCCAGCGCGGCGACCGCCTGCACGGGCGCGGCGCCGCCGACGACAAGGCCGGCGTCATGGCCCACGTCGGCGCGATCCGAGCGCTCGCCGCCGCCGTCGACGACCTCGACCTCGGCCTCGCCGTCTTCATCGAAGGCGAAGAGGAGTGGGCCTCACAGTCGTTCGCGAACTTCCTGAAGGACCAGCGCGACCTGCTCGAAGCCGACGCGATCATCGTCGCCGACTCGGGCAACTGGGACGTCGACACCCCTGCGATCACCGTCGCCCTGCGCGGGGCGGTCGCCTTCAACCTGCGGATCGACACCCTCGGCCACGCGTCGCACTCGGGCATGTTCGGGGGAGCGGTGCCCGACGCGATGCTCGCGGCGATCCGTCTGCTCGACACGCTGTGGGACGCGTCGGGGTCGGTCGCGGTGGAGGACCTCCGCTCGGCAGGTCTCGAGGTGCCCGCGTACGACGAAGCGCAGCTCCGCAGCGAGACCGGCCTCCTCGACGGCGTGACGCCGATCGGAAGGGGAGAGATCCTCGAGCGCATCTGGTCGGAACCTGCGATCACGATCACGGGCATCGATGCACCGGATGTCGCGAACGCGTCCAACACGCTCGTCCCCGGCGTGCGCGTCCGCGTGAGCGCCCGGATCGCACCGGGGCAGCCCGCCGACGAGGCCTACGCCGCGATCAAGTCCCACCTCGAGGCCCACGCGCCGTTCGGCGCGAAGCTGACGTTCGAGAGCCCCGACACGGGGGAGGCGTTCCTCGTCGACACGAGCGGCTGGGCGGTCGACGAGACGCGCAAGGCCATGGCCGAGGCGTGGGGCGTCGAGCCCGTCGAGATCGGCGTCGGCGGATCGATCCCGTTCATCGCCGAACTCGTCGAGGAGTTCCCCGCGGCGCAGATCCTCGTGACGGGCGTCGAAGACCCCGAGTCCCGTGCCCACAGCCCCAACGAGTCGCTCCACCTCGGGGTGTTCAAGAAGGCGCTCCTCGCCGAGGCGCTCTTCCTCGCTCGGCTCAACGCGCGGGCATGAGACATCCGGGGCGACTCTCGGAAACGCACGCGTACAATGGCGACAGACCTATGAAGCGGTCGACCTTGATAGAGGGAGCGAGATGAGCCAGACCATCACCGAGAACAGCCACGGCGTGCTGCTGAGCGAGCCCGCTGCCGACAAGGTGCGCAGCCTCCTCGCGCAGGAGGGCCGCGAAGACCTCCGCCTGCGCGTTGCCGTGCAGCCGGGCGGATGCTCCGGTCTCATCTACCAGCTCTACTTCGACGAGCGCTTCCTCGACGGCGATGCCGTCGTCGACTTCGACGGTGTCGAGGTCGTCGTCGACAAGATGAGCGTCCCCTACCTCGACGGCGCCTCGATCGACTTCGAAGACACTATCCAGAAGCAGGGCTTCACGATCGACAACCCCAACGCGCAGGGCAGTTGCGCGTGCGGTGATTCGTTCCACTGAACGCTCGCAGCACCCGTGAAAAGGGGAGGTCGCATAGCGACCTCCCCTTTTCGTTTCCGCAGGTCGTGTGCGGATTCGTCGGATGGCTCACTCCGACACCGTCCCGGAGTGCACGTCTGGGCGGTCGAGTCGGAGTAGGCTATCCAACGATCACGCGCTTCGCTGAGAAGCGCCTTCGAGTCTCCCGAAAGGTCACCGGTGCGCCACAATCGCCGACTCCGATGGGCTGCAATCCCGATCGCAGCGACACTCAGTCTTGTGCTCGCAGGTTGCACGCAGGCTCAGCTCCACGGCTTCCTCCCCGGATTCCAAGAGGGCGAGCCTCCCGTCACCAACCACACCGAGCGCGTCGCCGGCCTCTGGGTGACCTCCTGGATCGTCCTCCTCGTCGTCGGCATCATCACGTGGGGCCTCACGATCTGGGCGGTCATCGCGTACCGCCGCCGTCGCGGCCAGACCGGCCTCCCCGTGCAGCTGCGCTACAACATGCCGATCGAAGTCTTCTACACGATCGTCCCGCTCATCCTCGTGCTCGGCTTCTTCGCCTTCACGGCCCGCGACCAGCAGGCGATTGAAGAGCGCTTCGCCGCCGACGACATCGACGTCAAAGTCGAGGTCATCGCCAAGCAGTGGGCGTGGGACTTCAACTACGTCAACGAAGACGTCTACTCGCCCGGCATCCAGGGCCAGCTCGACGAAGAGGGCCCCGCGGGCTCAGTCGTCCAGTCCGAGCTTCCGACGCTCGTCCTCCCGGTCAATGCCAACGTCGAGTTCGAGCTCGAGTCGCGCGATGTCATCCACTCCTTCTGGGTCGTCGACTTCCTCTACAAGAAAGACATGTACCCGGGCAAGACCAACTACATGTCGCTCACCACCGAGCGCGAGGGCACGTACGCCGGCAAGTGCGCCGAGCTGTGCGGCGAGTACCACTCGCTGATGCTCTTCAACGTCAAGGTCGTTTCGCAGGCCGAGTACGACGCCTACATCGAGTCGCTCCGCGACAAGGGTCAGGTCGGTCAGCTCTCGAACGAGTACGACCGCAACCAGAACCTGCCCGGCACGGGCGCACCCGAGCTGAAAGAGGAGCACGAAGCCGAATGAGCACCGTAGCGAGTCAGGCGTTCGGCGCTTCGAAGGTCGAGCGCAAGGGCAACATCATCGTCAAGTGGATCACCTCCACCGACCACAAGATCATCGGGTACCTGTACCTGATCACCTCGTTCATCTACTTCTGCATCGGCGGCGTGATGGCGCTCGTCATCCGCGCGCAGCTCTTCGAGCCCGGTCTCGAGATCGTGCAGACCCGTGAGCAGTACAACCAGCTGTTCACGATGCACGGCACGATCATGCTGCTCATGTTCGCCACCCCGCTGTTCGCGGGCTTCGCGAACGTCCTCATGCCGCTGCAGATCGGCGCGCCCGACGTCGCATTCCCGCGACTCAACGCGTTCGCGTACTGGCTGTTCAACTTCGGCTCGCTCATGGCGGTCGCCGGCTTCTTCACGCCGCAGGGCGCCGCGTCGTTCGGCTGGTTCGCCTATCAACCGCTCGCCTCGACGACGTTCTCGCCGGGCGTCGGCGGCAACCTCTGGATGCTCGGCCTCGGCCTCTCGGGCTTCGGCACCATCCTGGGCGCGGTGAACTTCATCACGACGATCATCACGATGCGCGCACCCGGCATGACGATGTTCCGGATGCCGATCTTCACGTGGAACACTCTCGTGACGTCGATCCTCGTACTCATGGCGTTCCCGGTCCTCGCGGCCGCGATCCTCGCCGCCGGCGCCGACCGCGTCTTCGGTGCGCACGTCTACGACCCCGCCAACGGCGGCGTCCTGCTCTGGCAGCACCTGTTCTGGTTCTTCGGCCACCCCGAGGTGTACATCATCGCCCTGCCGTTCTTCGGCATCGTGTCCGAGATCTTCCCCGTCTTCAGCCGCAAGCCGATCTTCGGGTACAAGACCCTCATCTACGCGACCATCGCGATCGCGGCCCTCTCGGTCACGGTGTGGGCGCACCACATGTACGTCACGGGCTCGGTCCTGCTTCCGTTCTTCGCATTCATGACGATGCTCATCGCCGTTCCGACAGGCGTGAAGATCTTCAACTGGATCGGCACGATGTGGCGCGGCTCGATCACGTTCGAGACGCCCATCATCTGGGCGATCGGCTTCCTCATCACGTTCACCTTCGGAGGGCTGACGGGCGTCATCCTCGCTTCGCCGCCGCTCGACTTCCACGTGTCCGACACCTACTTCGTGGTCGCCCACTTCCACTACGTCGTCTTCGGCACCGTCGTGTTCGCGATGTTCGCCGGGTTCTACTTCTGGTGGCCGAAGTGGACGGGCAAGCTCCTCAACGAGACCCTCGGCAAGTGGCACTTCTGGCTGCTCTTCATCGGCTTCCACACGACGTTCCTCATCCAGCACTGGCTGGGCGTCGTCGCCATGCCGCGCCGGTACTACTCGTACCTGCCCGAAGACAACATCACGTGGATGAACCAGGTGTCGACGATCGGTGCGGGCATCCTCGCCGTCTCGCTCATCCCGTTCTTCCTCAACGTGTACATCACAGCTCGCCGTGCGCCGAAGGTCACGGTGAACGACCCGTGGGGCTACGGCCGTTCGCTCGAGTGGGCGACGAGCTGCCCGCCGCCTCGCCACAACTTCACGTCGATCCCGCGCATCCGTTCGGAGGCTCCGGCGTTCGACCTGAACCACCCCGAAGCGGGCATCCCCGTGGGCGTCGGCCCGCTCAAGGACGCGCCCGACGCACCCGTGTACGACGCCGCGACGAAGGAAACCAAGTAGATGCGCGCCAACATCATCCTCTTCTGGATCCTGGCGGTCTTCTGCACCGCTGCCGCGGCCGCGTACGCCATCTGGACGGCAGCAGCGGGCATCGAGCCCCATGGCGGGCCTGAGTGGGTCGGCACGATCGCGGTGTCGCTCACGGCCATCCTGAGCGCGTTCATCGCGTTCTACCTCGGCCGCGTGCAGAGCGCCCAGGGCGGCGTGCTTCCCGAAGACCGTCTCGACGCCAACATCGACGACGGCGACGCGGAGCTCGGCTTCTTCAGCCCCTGGAGCTGGTGGCCCATCGTGCTCGCCGGCGCCGCGGCGCTCGGTTTCCTCGGCCTCGCGGTCGGCTTCTGGATCTCGTTCATCGCGATCCCGATCGTCGTCATCGCGCTCGTGGGCTGGGTCTACGAGTACTATCGGGGCAACTTCGCCCGCTGATCCAGGAGCATTCGTTCGAGGGGCCCGACGTGCGCGTCGGGCCCCTCGGCGCTGCCGGCAGCGCCGGCGGGCGATTCCGCTCGTGCGCTCAGTAGCGGCCTCAGCCTCGTACGAGCGTCAGGATGTCGACCGCGGCCGTGATCACGTCGACATCTTCAGAATCGGTCTGAGCCGGGTTTGAGGCCGAATCGAGGCCACTCGGGTCGGCGTCGCCGCGATGATGCGCCGACGGTCCCATAGCGGCGATCTGTTCGCGGCGTACGGCATCTGCCGCGAACTCGAACTCGACGCGTTCGCGCGCCGCGAGTCTGAACCCGTGCGGTTCGAACTGCTCGACGACCCGTTGGTCCTTACCGTCGGGGATCTCGAGCAGGGAGCCCGCGGCACGGAGCTCACGGAGGTGCGACGAAGTCGGCACGGCGACGATCAAGGCTCCGCCGGGACGAAGAATCCGTGCATACTCCGCGGGGTTCCGCGGAGCGAAGACGTCGAGTGCGATGTCCGCGACGCCGTCGCGGAGGGGGAGCGGACGCCAGAGGTCGAGGACGACACCGGTGACGTCGGTCTGGGCGCTCGTCGCCGCGGAGCGGTGTGCGAGGCGAACGGCATCGGGGGAGCGGTCGGCGAGCAGCACGCGCGAGTCGATGGAGGACGCTGCGAGTGCTTCGACGAGCACGCGTGAGTAGTAGCCGGTGCCGCAGCCGAGATCCGCCACCGACAACTCGGCGCCGGGCGGGCGGCGGCCGGCCGGGGAAGCGGGGTGCGCGTGGCGCACCGCGTCGACGATGCCAGCGGCGATCGGCGCGTAGGCCCCGCTCTCGAGGAACGCGGCCCGCGCGGCGAGCATCGGGCCGTCGTCGCCCACGGTCTTCGGCGCACGCGGCGGAAGCAGCGTCAGATAGCCCTGGCGGGCGCGGTCGAAGCGATGCCCGTTGGCGCACCCGTACGTCGACGCCCCGACGGGACCGAGGTCTGAGAAACAGTTCGGGCACCGGAGCCACGTCGAATCGATCGACATGGTCTTCGGTGCCCGAACCTGATCGGGCGAGATCAGTGGTGCTCGTCGCCGTGCGAGGCCTCGAGCTCGCCCTTCGTGACCGGCGCGATGCGGTCTTCGAAGAACCACCGCGAGAGCGCCGCACGGAAGTGCTGGCCGGCGGGGATCTTGCCGCGGGCGTTCGGACGGATCATGAGCGGTGCGTAGCTGTCGAAGCTCACGAGGCGCCAGCGGTCGTACTCGTCGAGCGGCTGGTGGACCTCGATGAACTCGCCACCGGGCAGCTTCACGATGCGACCCGACTCGTACCCGTGGAGGACGATCTCGCGGTCCTTCTTCTGCAGTGCAAGTGCGACGCGCTTGGTGATGAAGTACGCGACGAACGGGCCGAGGATGACGACCGCCTGGAGCGCGTGGATGACGCCCTCCATCGTGAGACGGAAGTGGGTCGCGAGGATGTCGGAGCTCGCCGCGGCCCAGAGGCCCGCGTAGAACGTGACGCCGGCGGCACCGATCGCCGTGCGGGTCGGAGCGTTGCGCGGACGGTCGGCGATGTGGTGTTCGCGCTTGTCTCCGGTGATCCACGCTTCGATGAACGGGTACAGGACCACGAGCACGATGAAGATGCCGATCGCGATGAGCGGGACGAGGATGTTGAACGACCACGTGCGGTCGAGCCACACGAACTCCCAGCCCGGCGGGATGAGGCGAAGGGCGCCGTCGGCGAAGCCGATGTACCAGTCGGGCTGGGTGCCGGCCGAAACGGGGGACGGGTCGTAGGGACCGTAGTTCCAGATCGGGTTGATCGTGAACATCGAGGCGATGAGCGCGATGATGCCGAAGATGATGAAGAAGAACCCACCGGCCTTCGCCGCGTAGATCGGCAGGATGGGCGGGCCCACCGCGTTCTGCTGCGTCTTGCCGGGTGCCGCGTACTGCGTGTGCTTGTGCACCACGACGAACACGAGGTGGAGCGCGATGAGCGCGACCACGAGAGCAGGCAGCAGCAGGATGTGGAGCGTGTAGAGACGGCCCACGATCGCGGTGCCCGGGAACTCGCCGCCGAAGAGCAGGAACGAGAACCACGTGCCGATGAGCGGGATGCCCTTGATGAGGCCGTCGATGATGCGGAGGCCGTTGCCCGACAGCAGGTCGTCGGGGAGGGAGTAGCCCGTGAAGCCTTCGCCCATCGCGAGGATGAAGAGCGTGAAGCCGATCACCCAGTTGAACTCGCGCGGCTTGCGGAACGCACCCGTGAAGAAGATGCGGAGCATGTGCAGGCCGATGGCCGCCACGAAGAGCAGAGCCGCCCAGTGGTGCATCTGGCGCACGAAGAGGCCGCCGCGGATGTCGAACGAGATGTCGAGCGTCGACGCCATCGCGACCGACATCTCGACGCCCTTGAGGGGCACGAACGAACCGTCGTAGTGCACTTCGGCCTGCGAGGCCTGGAAGAAGAACGTCAGGAAGGTGCCCGAGATGAGCACGACGACGAACGCGAAGAGCGCGACCTCACCGAGGAGGAACGACCAGTGGTCGGGGAAGGCCTTGCGGCCGAGCTCCTTGACGAAGCCGGCGATGCTCGTGCGTTCGTTGACGTAGACGGATGCTGCCGCCGTGAACGACCGCTTCTGCGGGGCGTTGGTGGTTGCGGTGCTCAATGACGCTCCCAGAAGCTCGGGCCGACGGGTTCATGGAAGTCGCTCTGGGCGACGAGGTAGCCCTCGTCGTCGATGGCGATGGGAAGCTGGGGCAGCGGACGCGCGGCCGGGCCGAAGATCACTGCGGCCTCGTGCGTGATGTCGAACTGCGACTGGTGGCACGGGCAGAGCAGGTGGTGCGTGTGCTGCTCGTAGAGGGCCACGGGGCAGCCGACGTGGGTGCAGATCTTGGAGTACGCGACGATGCCGTCGTATGCCCAGCCCTCGCGGCCGGCGCTCGGGTTGAGCTCATCGGGGTTGAGGCGCATGAGGAGCACGGCCGCCTTGGCCTTCTCTTCAAGCCTGCCGTGTTCGAGGTCTTGCAGACCCTCGGGAATGACGTGGAACGCGCTGCCGATAGTGACGTCGGAGGCCTTGATCGGCACTCCCGACGGGTCGAGCGCGAGGCGGGTGCCCTTCTTCCACATCGTGTGGCTGAGGAGCTCGACGGGGTTCTGGTCTTGCGGGGCGAAGCCGCGGAAGAGGACGACGGCCGGCAGCGGGAACGCGACGAGCGCACCGATGAGGCTGTTCCGGATGACCGACCGGCGGGTGAAGCCCGATTCCTCGTTCGCGTCGGCGAACACCTTCGCCGCAGCGGCCTGCGTCTCGGGGGAGCCGCCGATGGGGTGGCGCTCGTCGACGAGCTCCACGTCCTTCATGACGGCCTTGCCCCAGTGCACGATCCCGAAGCCGAGGCCGAGCAGCGCGAGGGTCGCGCCCAGGCCGATGAACATGTTGTTCAGGCGCACATCGCCGACGTTGTTCGACTCGATCGGGAACAGCATGTAGGCGGCGATCGCCCAGACGCTGCCGAGCACCGAGAGGTAGAAGAGCGTGTAGACGGTGCGCTGGGCGCGCTTCTCGCGCTTCGGATCTTCATCGGTCACGCGGGGGCGGTGCGGCGGGAACCCGGGGTTCTCGAACGTGTCCGTCTGAATGACCGCGGTACCGGGCGAAGCGGTCGGCGCGGCGTGCGACGAGTCGGCGGCGATGAGGTCCGCGCCGCTGGTGTCGTCCTGGGCCATGGTTCTCCTTTGTCAGCTTCTTCGGTGCCGGTGCGTTAGTTGGACTTCGCCGTGATCCACACGGTGATCGCGACGATCGCGCCGAGGCCGAAGATCCAGATGAACAGGCCCTCTGCGACGGGGCCGAGGTTGCCGAGTTCGAACCCGCCGGGCGAGCGGTTGTCCTGCACGTACTTGAGGTAGGTGATGATGTCGCGCTTGTCTTCGGGCGAGATGTTCAGGTCGTTGAAGACGGGCATGTTCTGCGGGCCCGTGACCATCGCCTCATAGATGTGCACACCGGTGGTCTCGGTGAGCGGGGGAGCGAACTTGCCCTCGGTGAGCGCGCCGCCCGCGCCGGCGACGTTGTGGCACATCGCGCAGTTGATGCGGAAGAGTTCGGCGCCGTTGGCCGCGTCGCCGCCGCCGTTGACGAGGTGGTCGGCGGGGATGTCGGGGCCGGGACCGAGAGAGGCGACGTAGTAGGCGAGCTGCTTGACCTGCTCGTCGGTGAACTGCACGGGCTTCTGCTGCGCCTGCGGACCCTGCATCTGCATCGGCATGCGGCCGGTGCCGACCTGGAAGTCGACCGCGGCGGCGCCGACGCCGATGAGGCTCGGGCCCGTGCCGGTGCCCTCGGCCGAGAGGCCGTGGCAGGTGGCGCAGTTCGCCTGGAACAGCTTCTTGCCCTCTTCGATCGTCGACTGCGACGTCGGGTCGACCTCAGCCTGCGCGGTGCCCGAGCTGAACGCTGCGTAGGCGCCGCCCGTGAAGACGAGGCCGAGTGCGAGCAGCGCGACGGTGGCGAGCGGGTGCCGGCGTCCGGTGCGTCGCTTCTGGCGGTTCATGGGCTTCTTCCTGTTGACGGACATGCTGGTGACGATCCTGCCGCGGCTTACTTGAGGACGTAGATGACGAGGAACAGGCCGATCCAGACGACGTCGACGAAGTGCCAGTAGTACGAGACGACGATCGCGCTCGTGGCCTCTTTGTGCCCGAAGTTCTTGACCGCGAAGACACGGCCGATGACGAGCAGGAACGCGATGAGGCCGCCCGTGACGTGGAGGCCGTGGAAGCCGGTCGTGAGGTAGAACGCCGAACCGTACGAGTTCGAGTCGATCGAGATGCCCTCGGAGACGAGCGAGGCATACTCCCAGACCTGGCCGGCGACGAAGATCGCGCCCATGACGAAGGTGAGGAAGAACCACTCGACCATGCCCCACTGCGTGGGCTTCCACCCGGTGCCGTACGGCTGCATGCGCTCGGCGGCGAAGACGCCGAACTGGCACGTGAAGCTCGAGAGCACGAGGATGATCGTGTTCGTCAGCGAGAACGGGAAGTTCAGCAGCGAAGTCTCGGCCTCCCAGAGTTCGGGAGACATCGACCGGAGCGTGAAGTAGATCGCGAACAGGCCGGCGAAGAACATCACCTCGCTGCCGAGCCAGACGATCGTGCCAACCGCCACGGTGTTGGGACGCTTGATCAATGGCGCACTCGCCTGTGAAGTCAATGAGGTGCTCGTCACAATCACCCATTATGGCCGAAACCGGGGCTGAGTTTTCGTCACCGGCGCGCCTCGATGTTCCGAATCGATCGATTCGAACCCGCGAACAGCCTGGAACGGGCCCGGGAATCCGCCGGGAATCGCGCAGATAGGATCATCCGCATGACTTCTCTCCAATCCTGGCCCGCCGTCATCGATTCGCTCCTCCTCGGCGAAGACCTGAGCGTGTCGGACGCCGAGTGGGCGATGGAACAGGTCATGACCGGTCAGGCGACCGACGCGCAACTCGCCGGATTCCTCGTCGCGCTGCGACTCAAGGGCGAGACGGTCGACGAGATCGTCGGCTTCCGCGACGCGATCCTCGAGCATGCGATGCCCCTCGACGTCGACCCGATGGCGCTCGACATCGTCGGTACGGGCGGTGACCGGTTCGGCACGGTCAACGTGTCGACGACCGCCTCGATCATCGCCGCGGCCTCGGGCGTTCCCGTGCTCAAGCATGGCAACAAGGCCGCGAGCAGTGCATCCGGCTCGTCGGATGTGCTCGCAGCGCTCGGCATCGACCTCGGGCTCGCGCCCGAGCGCGTCGCCGAGGTGTACGAGCGCACGGGCATCGGCTTCGTGTTCGCGTCGGCCTTCCACCCGGGCTTCAAGCACGCCGGCCCCGTTCGCGCCCAGCTCGGCGTGCCGACGGTGTTCAACTTCCTCGGCCCGCTGTGCAATCCGGCGCGCCCCGAAGCATCCGCCGTGGGCGTCGCCCACCTCGACCGCGTGCCGCTCGTCGTCGGCGTCTTCCAGACGCGCGGCGCGACGGCCCTCGTGTTCCGCGGCGACGACGGCCTCGACGAACTCACGACGACCGGTCACAGCCACATCTGGGAGATCTCGCGCGGCACGGTCAAGGAGCACGACCTCGACCCGCGCGACCTCGGCATCGAGCGCGCGTCGATCGACGATCTGAAGGGCGGCGATGCCGCCCACAACGCGCAGATCGTGCGCGACGTCCTCTCGGGCGCCCGCGGGCCGATCCGCGACATCGTCGTGCTCAACGCCGCCGCCGGGCTCGTCTCGTTCGAGCTCGCGAAGGACCCCACGCAGATCCAGCGCACGCTGCTCGACCGCTTCCGCGACAAGATGGCGGTCGCCGAAGAGGCGCTCGACTCGGGAAAGGCCATCGCCAAACTCGACGAGTGGGTCGCGGCGACGAACGGCTGAGCGACCCGAAGACCGCGAAGAACGGCGGATGCCTCGTGCCGCACCGGCCACGAGGCATCCGCTCGTTCGTGAATCAGGCCGGAATCAGCGCACGTCCTCGTCGACCCAGTCGAGGGTCTTCGTGACGGCCTTCTTCCACAGGCGCAGCTGGCGCTCACGCTCGTCCTCGGCGAGCTGGGGCGTCCAGCGGCTGTCCTCCTGCCAGTTGGCGCGGAGGTCGTCGAGGTTCTCCCAGAACCCGACCGCGAGGCCCGCCGCATATGCGGCGCCGAGCGCCGTCGTCTCGGCGACGACCGGACGGACGACCGGGACGCCCAGGATGTCGGCCTGGAACTGCATGAGCGTGTTGTTCGCGATCATGCCGCCGTCGACCTTGAGCTCGGTGAGCTCGACGCCCGAGTCGGCGTTCACCGCGTCGAGCACCTCTCGCGTCTGGAACGCGGTCGCCTCGAGCGCCGCACGGGCGATGTGGCCCTTGTTGACGTACCGCGTGAGGCCGACGAGCGCGCCGCGCGCGTCGGGACGCCAGTACGGCGCGAAGAGGCCGGAGAACGCCGGCACGAAGTACGCGCCGCCGTTGTCCTCGACCGATTTCGCGAGCTCCTCGACTTCGGGGGCGCTCGAGATGAGCCCCAGGTTGTCGCGCAGCCACTGGATGAGCGAACCGGTCACGGCGATCGAGCCCTCGAGTGCATAGTGCGGCGCGTCGTCGCCGAGCTTGTACCCGAGGGTCGTGAGCAGTCCGTTCTTCGAGTGGACGATCTCGGTGCCCGTGTTGAAGATCAGGAAGTTGCCCGTGCCGTACGTGTTCTTCGACTCGCCCGGATCGAACGCCGCCTGACCGAACGTCGCCGCCTGCTGGTCGCCGAGGATGCCCGCGACGGGAACCTCGCGGAGCAGGCTCGACGGCTCGACCGTGCCGTACACCTCGGAGGAGGAGCGGATCTCGGGGAGCATCGACTTCGGCACGCCGAACGTCTCGAGGATGTCGTCGCGCCACGAGAGCGTCTCGAGATCCATGAAGAGCGTGCGGCTCGCGTTCGTGACATCCGTCGCGTGCACGCCGCCTTCGACGCCGCCCGTCAGGTTCCAGAGCACCCAGCAGTCGGTGGTGCCGAAGAGCAGGTCGCCCGCCTCGGCCTTCTCGCGCGCACCCTCGACGTTCTCGAGGATCCAGACGATCTTCGTGCCCGAGAAGTACGTCGCGAGCGGAAGGCCGACGTCTTGCTTGAACCGCTCGACGCCGCCGTCGGCGGCGAGGCGGTCGACGATGTCCTGTGTGCGGGTGTCTTGCCAGACGATCGCGTTGTAGACGGGTTGCCCGGTGTTCTTGTCCCACACGACGGCGGTCTCGCGCTGGTTCGTGATGCCCACGGCGGCGATGTCATGGCGCGTGATGTCGGCGCGTCCGAGCGCCTGCCCGATGACTTCGCGGGCGTTGTTCCAGATCTCGAGCGGGTCGTGCTCGACCCAGCCGGGCTTCGGGAAGATCTGCTCGTGCTCGAGCTGACCGGTGGAGACGATCGACCCCTTCTTGTCGAAGATGATCGCTCGCGTGCTGGTGGTTCCCTGGTCGATCGCCAGGATGTAGTCGGCCATGCCGTCCTCTCAATGCTCCGCCGACGGCTTCGCTGCCGTCGGCCGTTCACAGGTGTGCGACGGCTCGCGCCGCCGGGGTGGATGCCGCGTGCCGCAGGCCCGGGGTCAGCTGGTGTGCGGGCCCGACACGCGAGGGCCGGTCCGTACTCGGACCGGCCCTCGACGAGTTCAGCCGAGGAGCGGCAGCAGCGGGATGGCGGCCCAGCCTGCGAGCAGACCGCCGATGATCGGACCCACGACGGGGACCCACGAGTAGCCCCAGTCGCTCGAGCCCTTGCCCTTGATGGGCAGGACGAGGTGCGCGATGCGCGGTCCGAGGTCACGGGCCGGGTTGATCGCGTAGCCCGTCGGGCCACCGAGGGAGGCGCCGATGCCGACGACGAGGAGCGCGACGGGCAAGGCGCCGAGGGCCGCGAGGCCGGACGCGTCGCCGTTGCGACCGAAGCCGATGACGACGAACACCAGCACGAACGTGCCGATGATCTCGGTGATGAGGTTCCAGCCGTACGAGCGGATCGCCGGGCCGGTCGAGAACACCGCGAGCTTGAGACCGGCGTCGGGCTCGTCGTCGAAGTGCTGCTTGTACGCGAGCCAGACGAAGATCGCGCCGATGAACGCGCCGAGCAACTGCGCGCCGATGTACGTGATCACCGTCAAGAAGTCGACGGGAGCGGTCACCCCGAGGCCTCCGTTGCCGAACTCGGTCGCGCCGTTGGCGACGAGACCGAGCGTGACTGCGGGGTTCAGGTGGGCGCCCGACGCGAACGCGACGATGACGCCGGCGAAGACTGCAAGGCCCCATCCGAAGTTGATGAGGAGCCACCCGCCGCCGTTGCCCTTGGTTTTCGCCAAGACCACATTCGCGACGACGCCGCAACCGAGCAGGACGAGCATCGCCGTCCCGACCAGTTCGGCGAGGAAGAGTGTGCCGAGATTGTCCACGTTGACTTTCCATCCCTTCGCTGGGCCCCGAGGCCACGCCTTCGAGGCGGATAGCGCACACGATACTCGTGCGCGGCCGGAGTGGAAGAGGCCGCGCCGGGAAAACCTGAGAGCCTCTTCCACGCGCCGCGGCCACGGCGTAGGTTTGCGGTGAATGCTGCAGCGGCGTCGCCAGCCTTCGCGCGGCGCTGCGCGGCCCAGTGGGGAAAGGGATGTGCGGTGAAGAAGATCATCAACGACCCGAAGCAGGTGGTCGACGAGTCCGTGGCCGGATTCGCGATCGCGCACGCGGATCTCGTTCGAGTGGAGACCGATCCGATCTACGTCGTGCGCGCCGATGCGCCCGTCGCGGGCAAGGTCGGCCTCGTCAGCGGCGGCGGAAGCGGGCACGAGCCCCTCCACGCCGGCTATGTCGGCTACGGCATGCTCGACGCCGCGGTGCCGGGGCCGGTGTTCACGTCGCCGACGCCAGACCCGATCCTGGCGGCGACGAAAGCGGTCGACGGCGGTGCGGGCGTGCTCCACATCGTGAAGAACTACACGGGTGACGTGCTCAACTTCGAGACGGCGGCAGACCTCGCGGCGGCGGACGGCATCGAGGTGCGCGCGGTCATCACGAACGACGACGTCGCGGTCAAGGACTCCCTGTACACGGCCGGACGTCGCGGCGTCGCGGGCACGGTGCTCGTCGAGAAGATCGCGGGCGCCGCAGCGCAGCGCGGCGACAACCTCGACCAGGTCGCCGACATCGCCGAGCGGGTCAACGCGAACGCGCGCACCATGGGTCTCGCGCTGACGCCGTGCATCGTGCCGCACGCCGGCGAGCCGAGCTTCACGCTCGCGGAGGACGAGTACGAGCTCGGCATCGGCATCCACGGTGAGCCGGGTCGCGAGCGACTCAAGCTCGAGCCGGCCGACAAGATGGTCGACCGTCTGCTCGGCCCGATCCTCGAGGACCTGCCGTACGCGAGCGGCGACCGCGTGCTCTTGTTCGTCAACGGCATGGGCGGCACGCCCGAGGTCGAGCTCTTCATCGCGTACAAGCACGCGGCCGACGTGCTCGCCGAGAAGGGCATCACGATCGAGCGCTCGCTCGTCGGCAACTACATCACGTCGCTCGAGATGCAGGGCATGTCGATCACGCTCCTGAAGCTCGACGACGAGTTCGTCGAGCTGTGGGATGCCCCGGTGCAGACGCCTGCGCTCCGGTGGGGCCGCTGACCGTGGCGGGGGACACGCTGGGGAGCGCGTGGGCGCTCGATTGGGTGCGTCGCAGCGCCGACGTCATCGCCGAGCATCGCGTCGAGCTGATCACGCTCGACCGTGAGATCGGCGACGGCGACCACGGGGAGAACATGGATCGCGGGTTCCAGGCGATTCTGCCGAAGCTCGACGACGTCGCGGCCGACGCGACGCCCGGCGACGTGTTCAAGCTCGTCGCGACGACGCTCATCTCGACGGTCGGTGGGGCTGCGGGGCCGCTCTACGGCACCGCGTACCTTCGGGGGTCGGGAGCCATCGCGGGCGCGGAGGCGCTCGACGGGGCGGCCGTCGCGGCGTTCCTCACGGCCGCGCGCGACGGCATCGTGGCGCGCGGCAAGGCAGAGCCGGGCGACAAGACGATGATCGACGCGTGGACGCCCGCGGTCGACGCCGCGGACGCCGCGGCGGCGGCGGGAGCATCGCCGGCCGAGGTGTTGGCGGCCGCTGCGGATGCCGCGGCGGCGGGGTCGGATGCGACGATCCCGCTCGTGGCCCACAAGGGCCGCGCGAGCTACCTCGGCGAGCGCTCGGCGGGTCACCGCGACCCGGGCGCGCAGTCGACGGCGTACCTGCTGCGCGCTGCGGCGGAGGCGGCGGCCGATGGCTGAGTCGGGAGAACGCGTCGGCATCGTCTTCGTGTCGCACTCGAAGCAGATCGCCGAAGGACTCGTGGATCTCGCGCACCAGATGGCTCCCGACGTGAAGCTGATCCCGGCGGGCGGCACCGACGACGGCCGCATCGGCACGAGCTTCGAGCTCGTGACGGCGGGCGTCGCGGCGGCCGACTCCGGAGCCGGGGTCGCACTCCTGTGCGACCTCGGCTCGGCGATCCTCACGGCCGAGACCGCGCTCGACTTCCTCGACGACGACGTCCGCGAGCGCGTGCGCATCGTGGACGCGCCGATCGTGGAGGGCGGTGTCGCGGCCGCGGTCGCGGCGCAAGCGGGCGACGGGCTCGACGCGGTCGTCGCGGCGGCCCTGACGGCGGCCGGCGGTCCAGGCGGCGACAGTGCTTCGGCCGAGGCAGGTGGCGCGGCCGTCACGCCCGACGAATCGTTGGGCGGCGCCGGCACCGGGGCATCCGCCGGGCTTTCGCGGACCGTGACGCTCATCAACGCCGACGGTCTGCACGCGCGGCCCGCCGCCGAACTGGTGAAGCTCGCGGCGACGTTCAAGCCGAAGGTCACGGTCAACGGGGTCGACGCGAAGAGCCTCCTCGCGATCATGGCACTCGGCGTCACGGCGGGGTCGGAGGTCGTGATCGCGACCGAAGACCCCGACGGTGGTCCCGCGGTCGACGCGATCGCCGAACTCGCGGCATCGGGGTTCGGCGAAGCGTAGGCGCGAAGGCGACTGGCGAAGCCGTGCGGGCGGTAGCTGGGCAGAGGCTCAGCTGCCGCCCGAAACCCGGATCGACGCGCCCGTCGTGTACGACGCCTCGGGGGAGAGCAGGTAGGCCACGGCGCCCGCGATCTCGTGCGGGTATCCGGCACGGCCGAACGGGATGCGCGAGGCGCGTTCTTCGGGTGCGTTCGGGCGGCCGGCGTCGGCGTGGATCTCGGTGAAGGTCGTGCCCGGTGACACCGTATTGACGCGCACGCCCTCGGCGGCGAACTCCCGCGCTGCGCCCAGCGTGAGCGCGTCGAGGGCGGCCTTGCTCATCGCGTACGGGATGTAGGTGTGCGCGGCACCGCTCGTCGCTGCACCGGACGAGATGTTGACGATCGCGCCGCCTGCGCCGCCGTGCGCCGTCGACATGTGCCGGATCGCCGCGCGCGTGAGCACGATCGGCGCGAAGACGTTGAGCGCGAAGACGTGCTCGGTCTCCTCGAGCGGCGCGTCGAGGAAACCCCCGATGCGGCCGGTGATCCCAGCGTTGTTGACGAGTCCGGTGAGCCGCCCGCCCGCGGCGGTGATCGCGTCGGGCACGACTCGTGAAGCCGCAGCGAGGTCGGCGAGGTCGACCTGCAGCAGCGTCACGCGCGCTCCGAGCGCGCGGCACGTCTCGGCGACCTGCTCGGCTTCGTCGAGGCGGTTGCGATAGGTCAGCACGAGGTCGTGGCCCTGCGCGGCGAGTCGCTCGGCGATCGCGGCACCGATGCCCCGGCTCCCGCCCGTGATGAGGGTGGTCGGCTTCTCGGAGGAGGACCGGGCGGGCGTGGCATCCGTCGTCATGCGAACAGCCTACGGCGACCGGATGTCCCGTCGCCGGAGGCCGGGTTCTGATGCGGCGGATGAGTCGTGGTCGCCGCGCCGCGCCCGAGCAACACCTGGCGGACGAGCGGCGTCGGGCGTAGCATCCGCCTCATGGCACGCGACGCAGCGGGCCGCCCTGATGACGGCAACGCATTCACGCACTTCTTCGATCGAGTCGATCGGGCGCTCTCGCCCGTCTTCGAATCGCCCCCGGGGCCCCAGAACGAAGGGCCCCAGCAACCGCCGAGCGCCGACGCAGCCTGCCCCGTGTGCGGGCATCCGATGTTCGAGCACCGGTTCGACAACGATGCGGGCAACGTCATCCTGATCTGCCCCACGGCCGACCGATTGCCGGAGCGGAACGAGTCGACGCCGTTCAACGAACTCGGGATGCCCGCCGACGAGCGCAGGCTCGAGAAGATCCGCGAACGCGAACTGCACGCGAAGTAGGGGTGCGTCAGGCGATCGGCCTCCCGCGAACCGGCAAGAGCGCGGGCACGAGTTTCACCAGCACGATCATGCCGACCAGTTCGACGAGTGTCTGGGTGACGACGGCGAGCGGCGCGAGCTCGAACCCGACGGGCAGCGCGAGCGCGAGCGGGAGGACGACGAGCGAGTTCCGCGTCGCGCCGCTGAAGACGACGGCGCGAGCGCTGCGCGCGTCGAGCCGGGCGATGCGCGTCGCCCCGAGGCCAACGACGACCATGGCGATCAGGAACGCCGCGTAGAGCGGCACGAGCCGGAGGAGTTCGACGGCCGATACCCCGATCCCCGCGATCTGGGACGCGACGACGACCGCGAGGACGAGCACCATGAGCGGCACCATCGCCGCGTTCGCGCCTCGGCTGATGCGCTCAGCCGGCCGTCGCACCCGCACGGCCCGCGCTCGAGCTGCCGCCTGCACGGCCCACGCGGCGGCCAGCGGCACCGCGATGATGAAGACGAACGCGTCCACGAACGGTCGCGGGTCGAGGTCGGCCGCGAGTTCGCCTGCTCCGAAGAGCGCCAGATAGAGGGGGAGCAGCGCGAACTGGAGGAGCATGAGCGCGGGCGTCGCGAAGAGCAGCAGCGCGAGCGCCGGCGTCGTCGCGATGCTCGCGGCCGGGGCCGCAGCGGGCGCGAGGATGCCCGCGGCGGCACCCACGGCGATACCGCCGAGGTAGAGCGCGACCTGGTTGGCCTCGAGCCAGGCGAGGGGGCGGGACATCTGGTCAGCCTATGGCGACGCGGATCAGCACGCGTCCCCATGCTCGTGCTCGTGCGGCTCGAGTTCACCCGTGAGTTCGGCGATCGGCACCGCGCACGCGTCGCCGCGCCACGCCTCGAGGCCTTCGCGAACGGCGAAGCCTGCGATCACGAGTGCCGCGACGGCGTCGGCCCACGTCCACCCGAGGAGCGAGTTGAGGAGGAGCCCGATGAGGAGCGCCGCCGACAGGTAGCTGCAGATGAGGGTCTGCTTCGAGTCGGCGATCGCCGAGGCCGAGCCGAGTTCGCGGCCCGTGCGGCGTTCGATCCACGAGAGGAGCGGCATGATCGCGAGACTCGCGGCGGCGAGCGCGATGCCGACGGGGGAGTGCTCGGGGTCGGCGAAGCCGAGCAGCGTGCGTGCGGCGCCGATCGTCGCGATGAGCGCGAGTCCGAAGAACGAGACCGCGATGAGGCGGAGTGCCGTGCGTTCGCGACGTTCGGGGTCGGGGGCGGCGAACTGCCACGCGACGGCGGCCGCCGAGAGCACTTCGACGATCGAGTCGATACCGAAGGAGACGAGCGCGGCCGACGAGGCGATGCCGCCGGCGACGAGCGCGATGATCGCCTCGACGACGTTGTAGGCGATCGTCGCCGCGACGATCCAGCGGATTCGACGGCGGAGCAGCGCGGTGCACGGCGGCACGGCGTGGGTTCGGTCGATTCGGGATGTCGCGGAGGCGTCGGATGCTCCGTGGGTGTCGTGTGGCGCGTTCATACGCATGTGCATTCGGTGCCCGAGCAGCATTCGGGGTCGACGACGAGCACGAGCTTCAGGAGGTCGTCGAGGGCGGAGCCGAGCGCGGGGTCGGCGAGCCGGTACGACGCACGGCGGCCTTCGGGTGCGACGTCGACCAGTCCACAGCCGCGCAGGCACGCGAGCTGGTTCGACATGACCTGCCGCGAGACCCCGATCCGGTCGGCGAGGTCGGACGGGTACGCCGGTGCTTCACGGAGCGCGAGCAGGATCCGTGACCGCGTGTCGTCGGCGAGCGCGTAGCCGAGGCGGGAGAGCGCGGCGGTGTGGGTCAGGGTGACGGTGCGCGACATGGCTCGACAGTACAGCAAACGCTGAATTCAGAACAGTCTGTATTGCCGCTGTCACTCGCTGCGCTGCAACGCGTAGGCGCGACTCATCCAGAACGCATGCCGCTCCCACGGATCGGGCGCACCCTCGCGAAGCGCGGCGACATGCTCGTCGAGTTCGGGGGAGCGCTCGAACCACTCGGTACCGGGGATCCGGTGCGCGGCGAACCTCGCGTGTCGCGCGCGCTCGAGCACCCGACCGCCGAGTTCGAATGCGAGCACCTCATGATGGGGGAGCGCTGCGATGCGTGCTCGAGGGTTCGACGAGGTGCCGATCTTCACGCGGTCGTCGAACCGCACGTAGTAGACGACGTCGACGCGCGGTGGCGGAAGCTCGTCGTCGGGCACCGCGCCCGCGCGCCACTCGCAGACCCCGCACGCCCAACCCGACGGGTATCGGACGCCGAGTCGCGAACCGCACAGGCGACAGGGCGACGGCAAGAGGTCGGTGGAGCCGGTTGCACGGGCGACCCAGTCGTGTGCGACGAGCAGATGCGCGTCGCACAGGGGGAGTGGTGCGCCCTCCGAGACATCCGATTCGCACCGCCGACCGAATGCCTCGACGACGCACGTCGAGTGATCGCCCCCGCCGGCTCGCTCGCCCATGCATCGAGCCTACTCGAACAGAGATTCGATTCGCACGCGTCTCGACCTGGTCGCGCAGACGCGCCCTCGGAGTCTGGCAAATGCCTGGGAGAACCCGGAACGTCGTCATGAACGAACTCGAAGCGCGTCCCTTAAGTGAGTCACACAACTCGAAGGAGTGATAGATGTGGACACCGTACAGAAAGCACGCGCCAGACGAGTCGTAGGAGCCCTCGTTGCGCTCAGCCTCGCGTTGGGAGGACTCCTCGCCGGGGCGGCACCCGCGTCAGCGGCGATCGACGTGACGCATCCGAACGCCATCTCGAACATCCAGCTCGAGAAGGAGAGCGGCGGCGACGGACCGTTGCATCAGTGGGAGCTCGTGCGCATCACGGCCGACTGGGCGGTTCCCGACGGCGCCTTGCCGGGGGAGACGTTCGGGATGACCCTCCCCGCGGAGTTCGCCCGCTACGGGAACGGGACGTTCGACCTGGTCGACCCCGCGACCGGAGCGGTGCTGGCCACGTGCGTGATCACCCAGGGCAACGGCCCCGAGATCATCTGCACCTTGACCGATGCGGTCCTCGGACTGGAGAACATCGGCGGCTCGTTCTGGATGACGGTGCAAGCGACCAAGTCGAGCACTGAGGACCACGTCGAGTTCATCGTCGGCGACGAGTACATCTATGTGGACTTGCCCGGTGAAGGCGGCATCATCCCCGAAGACCTCACCGCGCCCGAGCGGCCCTTCAAGTATTCGGGGCCTACGGCGGTCGACGGTCGCATCCAGTGGACCATCGGCATCCCGGCCTCGTACGTGCAGAACGGCGCGTTCACCGTGTCGGATGCGCTCGACCCGGCGCATGAGAACCACCACTACACCGGCGACCTGTGGCTGAGCGCCCGTCCCGTCGAGAACGGTGTGTTCGTCGGCACCTGGACGCGTGTCGATCCGAGCTTCTACACGGTGCAGTACGACGGCGACCTGAAGTCGTTCGACTTCGAGGCGCACGGCCTGCCGAGTGAAGCGCTCTTCTACCGGCTGACATACACGACCGACGCCGACGGCATCGTGGTCGAAGGCGACATCTTCGGCAACACCGCAACGGTCGGCACCACCACCACGTCGACGAAGTACACCTACGAGTCGGCCGGCGGCGGAATCGGTACCGGCGACATGTACACACGCTTCATGATCACGAAGGCGCTCACCGGCGAACAATCGGACGCGGCGGCCGGCGCCGTATTCACGGTGCGCTACGCCGTGAAGGAATCGGCCGACGCCGCGAAGACCATGCAGCTCACGGTCGGGCAGCCTGCGCGCAGCGACCGGGCGCCGATCGGGTCGACCTTCGTCATCGAAGAGATCGACTTTCCGGAGATCGCCGGGGTCGCGTGGAACGACTGGACCCTCACGGGCGAAGGCGTCGTCGCCAACGGCGACGGGACTTGGGATGTCACCCCGGCCACGGCGGCGGGTGTCGAGCTCGTCCTGACCAACCAGGCGGATGCCGCACTGGGACACGTCACGTGGAGCAAGGTCGATCCCGGGGGCGCCGCCCTCGACGGGTCGGAGTGGGAGCTCCGCGCACCGGATGGCACCGTCATCCCCGTCGTTGACAACGGCACGCGAGACGCCGACCCCGTCGCCGGTGAACTGGACGTCATCGATCTCGTGTGGGGCGACTACACCCTCGTCGAGACGAAAGCCCCCGATGGCTATCAGCGCACCGACGAGGTCTACACCGTGACCGTCGACGGCGGACACCTCGAGGTCTCGTTCGGTGACATCGTCAACGCACCGGCGCCGCCGGCCCCACCGATCGTGCCCGAGGCCGCGAAGACCGGCCCCGCCGGGACGGCGACCACGGGTGTGGAGATCGGCGGCATCGTCGCGGCAGGAGTCACCCTGCTCGCGGGAGGCGCGATCATCGCACTGGCCGCCGACCGACGCCGCGCGGAAGTGAGGGTCACGCACGACGATGAAGGCTGATCGGTCTTCGAGCATCGGATCCGGAGGGCCGGTTCGCACGACGCGGACCGGCCCTCCGGCACGCGGTCGAGACATCCGGGAGCCGATAGATTGACCGGATGTCTCGACGCGCCCTGCTGCCACGGACCACGCCGACCGTCGCGGGCGTGTCATCGCGCGCGATCGCGGCGCTGCTCGACCGCTTCGAGTCGCATTCGATCGAATGCCACTCGCTCGTGGTCGTGCGCCACGGCCACGTCGTCGCCGAGGGTTGGTGGGCGCCGTACTCGGCCGAACGACCGCACCTGCTGTACTCGCTCACGAAGTCGGTCACGGGGATGGCCGTCGGGCTCGCGATCGCCGACGGTGTGCTCGCACTTGACGATCGGGTCGTCGATGTGCTGCCCGATCATGTGCCCGCGGATGTCTCGTCGCGAGCCCGATCCGTGACCGTCGAGCACCTGCTGACGATGACCGCCGGGCACGGCCTCGACAGCCTCGACGCGGCCTGGACGCTGGAGCCGGGGGATCTCGTGAGAGGGTTCCTCCGGGTGCCGTTCGCCCACGAGCCGGGCACGCGATTCGCGTACGACAACGCGGCGACGTTCGTGCTCGCGCGGATGGTCGAACGAGCTACCGGACGTGATCTCGCCGACTTCCTCGACGAACGGCTCTTCGCCCCGATGGGGATCGAGCACGCAGAATGGGATCGCGTGGGAAGTGGGGCGGTGTTCGGATTCCACGGACTGCACCTCACGACCGAGGCTCTCGCCGCGTTCGGTGAATTGCTGCTGCGCGGCGGTCGCTGGGGCGACGAACAGCTCGTGCAGCGCGAGTGGGTCGAGCGAGCCACGAGTCGACTCGTCGACAGCGAGCACTACGTCGCGGGGGAGTGGGGCGCCGACTTCGAAGCCGGATACGGCTACCAGATCTGGCGTTCGCGCCACGGCTTCCACGGGAACGGCGCGTTCGGGCAGCATCTCGTCGTCGTCCCCGAGCACGAACTCGTGGTCGCCGTCACCTCGGCGCAGCAGACCGTGCCGCACGCGCCGCAGGTGCTCGACGCGGTGTGGGAGTGCCTGCTGCCGGGCATCGACATCGTCGACTCGACTGGTGACGACACGATGCTCGCCGCCCGGCTGCGTGCGCTCGCCCTCGAGCATCCTCAGGGCGAGAACGAAGGCCCCGACGTGGTGCGAGCGACGGTCGACGCGTCGGCCGAGACATCCGCCATTCCCGACGGAACCTCCCTCGTCGTCGAGCGGATCGACGGCGGATGGCTCGCTCGATTCGAATCGCTGGTCGATGTCGAAATCGGGTGCACCGAGTGGCGTGAGAACCCGCCGCTCGGCCGTGCGCTCTGCGCACGCGGCGCATGGTGGGGGAGTACGTTCGTCGCCGACATCATCGTGATCACCGGTCCGCATCGCGTGCGCCTCGAAATCGAATCCGACACCGGCATCGCGGCCGCACGCTGGGTGACGGTGCCGCTCACGACAGCCGACCTGGCGCTGCACCTGCGGTCGCCGCTCATGACGCGGCCCGAGTACGCCTAGCGGGGACCAAGCGGCTCCGAGCGCGCATGCGTCGACTTGCGTGTCGTGATCACTGGGCCAGCCGGTGTCCAGAGTTGGCCGCTGGCGATAGATTCGCCGCATGATGAAGACCCGAACGCGCCGCGCCGCCCTTACCGCGCTGCTGATCGTCCCGCTCGTTGCTGGGTGTACGCCTGTCGACGCCTCGTTCCTCCCCGACACCGAAACCGCCTTGACCGCAGCTGCCACCGTTCCAATCGAGGGGGACACGGACGGAGACGGCGAGCTCTCCGAGTTCGAGAAGCAGGTACTCGCGCGGAATGCCCCCCGCGACATCACCCTTCACGATGGCACCGTGATCGTCGTGATACCCGGACAACCCCTCCCGCAGCCGGTCATCGACCAGATCGTCGCCGACGCGACCCCCGGGGCTGCTCAGGCACAGACCGAGGACGAGTTCGCGCCCGTGGCGGGCGTGAGAAGCATCCGAGAGGTCGCAACCGCATACGCGAACGAGATCGGTCGCACCGTCGTCATCGTCTACTGGGGTCAGGGCGCCTGGGGCACGGTCTCCTCCGTCGACGAATCCGGCGGAACCGAGCTAGCAGGCACTCGCGACCAGGACACGATGGTTGCGGCCGCCACCGATTGGGCTGAGTCCCACGACGCCTACGTCGTCGTTGTCGGCTCGTCACACTGATACGAGCACTCCTGATATGAGCACTCAACGTCAACGATTCGGCAAGACGATTCTGATCGGCCTGAGTGTGACTGGAGCTCTGCTTCTCGTGGGATGCACCCCCGCTGTCGAAGCCGAAGGTGAGCAAGGACCGATCCACGCGAAGGCGACCCTGGTCGAGAGCTTCGATGGTCGCTGCGGGTTCGGTCTCGACGTACAGAACACCGGATCTGAGCCGGTGCATTTTCCGCAAGGCGACTGGGAGTCGGTGGCTGGCGCAAGCATGCTCGAGTGGCACGTCCCGTTCGGGCGAAACAGCGCGCCTGAGGGTTTCGCGCTCACCACCAAGCTGCCGCCGACGATCGAAGCCGGCGAGAGCGCAAGAATCGCGTTCGTCACGAACTGCGACGGAGAGCCGGTCGTGATCTCGGTGAACCCGACCGGGCTGGGACCGGTCGTTCTGAAGCCGTTCGAATGACCACTGGGGAAGTGGTCAGCCGATTCTCCAGAAGTCCTCCGGATCTCTTATCCGACATAATGTGCATTATCGGCGCACTCGACATTGACGCATAACCGGGTCGGAACGGTTCGTTCAGACCGTCCCGGCCGGCGGCCACACGCCGATGATGATCGCCATGATGAGCACGGTGACGAGCTCGTGGGCGATGTTCATGATGGTCAGTGCGGCCGGACGACCTTCGAACGCGTCGTGCGTGATGAACCGTGCTGCCGTGAATCCCGCCCACAGAAGGATGCCCACGACGATAGCCGTGCCGAAGAAGTTGCCGTCGTACGCCGTCCACGCGGTGCTCGTGGCGATTGCGAGCACCCATGCGCTGATGAAGCTCACGAGGACGGTCGTCAGGATCGGTCCGACCGCGCTGCCGACGTTGTCGAGATCGACCTTCGCAAGTTTCGCCCACCGCGTGCCGAACACCTTCGGTGTGTACCAGACCGAGCCGACGACCATGGTCGACGCCGTCGCGATCAAGACCGCCCAGTAGTTGACGTGTTCGAGCATCGCCGTTCCCTTCGTCGCCCAGCACATCGCGCGCCTGATCGTCAGGCTTCCTGACTGCAACGTATCCGACCGAGCGTTTCCGGGTCCGGAGGGCACGCGAGGTTGTCGCGATCGCTAGAGTGAGTGACTTCGTGTACTGACATAAGGAAGTGATTCGGATGCCTCGCACGGCACCTCGCGGCGGACCGCGCACGCGTGCGAAGATCGCCCGGGTCGCGAAGCGACTGTTCTTCGAGCGTGGATTCGATGCGGTCACCGTCGCTGAGATCGCTCGGCAAGCCGGGGTCTCCCCCGTGACCGTGTTCAATCACTTTCCGCGGAAAGAAGATCTGATCCTCGACCGCGCGGACGACGCGGTCGAGTTGCTCCGCGCTGCCGTTCGCGACCGCACACCCGGCGTCGACCTCCTCGATTCGTTGCGGACGCTCGTGAGCCCGCATCTCGACGAGGACCGACCGCTCGCCGGCGCGAGTCCGAGTTCGCTGCTCTTCCTCCGTACGGTCGCGGACTCCCCCACACTCATCTCCCGCGCGCGCGAGATCGCGGCGACGTTGCAGTCGGCGCTCGAGGAGGAGTTGAACGCCGATCCGGCCTTCGTTCGCGATGCGCGATTCTTCGCCGCCTTCTTCGTGGCCGGATACTCCACCGTCGTCGTCGAGAGCGCATCCCTTCTCCTCGGCGGTGCTCCCCCATACGACGTCGCCGAGTTTCAGCGCGGCCGAATCGATCGGCTGGTCGGCGCGCTCCGCAACGGAGTGACCGATTGAGTGGGGAATGCGAGGATGATCGCGTGGGAACGCAGCGTGGGCATCGCCGGCCGGATGTCACGGAGCTCGAGCTCGTCGGCGGTCCCGAGCCGCTCGTCGTCGGCCTGCAAGAGTTCGACGAACATTGGGCGATCGTCTATCGCGACCATGAACGGCGGATCCGCGACGCACTCAGCCCCGCGCCCGTCGAGATCGAGCACATCGGCTCCACGTCCGTTCCGGGACTCGCGGCGAAGCCCATCGTCGATATCGTCGTCGCGGTCGACGACATCACCGCCGAAGAGGACTACCTCGAGCCGCTTCTCTCGGCCGGGTACGTGCTCCGCGTGCGCGAACCCGGGCACCGTATGGTCCGCACGCCCCAGCGTGACATCCACGTCCACGTCTTCGAGCGAGCCGATCCCGCGATCGAGGAATACCTCCTCTTTCGCGACCGCCTCCGCACCGACGCCGATGACCGCGCGCTCTACGAGCGCACGAAACGGGCGCTGATCGATCAAGCGTGGGAAGACATGAACGACTACGCCGACGCCAAGACCGACGTCATCGTCGCGATCAAGGCCCGGGCGCGGAGCGCTGCGGAGGCCGAAGAACACCGATGACGGCCGCGGCGACGCCGCCGCCGGATGCTACGCGAGCTGCAACGCCTGCTCGGTGAAGTAGCGCACTTCCCCGGTCTCGTCTTCGACGCCGACGATGAACCGACCCGACGGGGTGGGGCGTACGTCGATGACCACGCCGCGCCCGCGCGGGGTGAGGACAGCGGCTCCGGGGGTCAACACGGTCTGACTCATGCCTTCGAGTCTGCCGAAATGCGATCGGCCGTGCATCCCCCGGGAGGAGGAGAACCGTCAGCGCACTTCGCGAGTGATCCGCAGGCCGAACGGGTGCGGCCCCGCGAGATACCACACGAGCATCGACACGAGGGGAAAGAACACGACTCCGGCGAACCACACCCATCGCTCGATCTCGGACAGCTCGTCGGAGCGCCAGATCTGCACGACGAGGTAGACGATCGCTGCGAGCCACACCGCGCCCACGGCGAGGGGGATGAGCAGTTCCATGGTGTCTCCGATCGTCGGGGTCAACCTATCGGCACACGGACGGCCGGCTCAACACGCGCGTGGGTCACCTCTCCCCCACGTACGCGGCGAGATGCTGCCCCGTGAGCGTCGAGCGGTCGGCGACGAGCTCCGCAGGCGTGCCCTCGAAGACGACTCGCCCTCCGTCGTGGCCGGCGCCCGGGCCGAGGTCGATGATCCAGTCGGCGTGCGCCATGACGGCCTGGTGGTGCTCGATGACGACGACCGATTTGCCCGACTCGACGAGTCGGTCGAGCAGGCCCAGCAGTTGCTCGACATCGGCCAGGTGCAGGCCCGTGGTGGGTTCGTCGAGGATGTAGACGCCGCCCTTCTCCCCCATGTGCATGGCGAGCTTGAGCCGCTGGCGCTCGCCGCCCGAGAGCGTCGTGAGCGGCTGCCCGATCGTGAGGTAGCCGAGCCCGACGTCGGCGAGCCGGTCGAGGATCGCGTGCGCGGCCGGCGTCTTCGCTTCGCCCGAGGCGAAGTATTCTTCCGCCTCGGCGACCGACATGTCGAGGACCTCGCTGATGTTCTTGCCGCCGAGCGTGTATTCGAGCACCGCGGCCTGGAAGCGCTTGCCGCCGCACTCCTCGCACGTCGACTCGACCGTGTCCATGAAGCCGAGCTCGGTGTAGATCACCCCGGCGCCGTTGCAGACGGGGCACGCACCCTCGGAGTTCGCGCTGAAGAGCGCCGGCTTGACCCCGTTGGCCTTCGCGAAGGCCTTGCGGATGGGTTCGAGCAGCCCCGTGTAGGTCGCGGGGTTGCTGCGCCGCGACCCGCGGATCGCGCCTTGATCGATCGTCACGACGCCGTCGCGCTTGCCGAGCGAGCCGTGGATGAGCGAGCTCTTGCCCGACCCCGCAACCCCCGTCACGACGACGAGCGCGCCGAGCGGGACATCCACGTCGATGTCTTTCAGGTTGTTCGCCGACGCACCGCGGATCTCGAGGGCGCCCGCGCCCGGCCGAACCGTCGGCTTGAGTTGCGCGCGGTCACCGAGATGGCGGCCCGTCACGGTGTCACTTCCCCGCAGCTCGTCGACCGTGCCCTCGAAGCAGATCGTGCCGCCCGCGCTCCCCGCGCCCGGGCCGAGGTCGACGACGTGGTCGGCGATCGCGATCGCCTCGGGCTTGTGCTCGACGACAAGGACGGTGTTGCCCTTGTCGCGCAGTTGCAGCAACAGTTCGTTCATGCGCTGGATGTCGTGCGGGTGCAATCCGATCGTCGGCTCGTCGAAGACGTACGTGATGTCGGTGAGCGCCGACCCGAGATGACGGATGAGCTTCGTCCGTTGCGCCTCACCGCCCGACAACGACCCCGATGCGCGGTCGAGCGACAGGTAGCCGAGGCCGATGTCGACGAACGAGTCGAGGGTCTGCGAGAGCGCCGCGAGGAGCGGCGCCACCGAGACATCCTGGATGCTTCGCACCCACGCCGCGAGATCGCTGATCTGCATCGCGCACGCGTCGGCGATGCTGACATCCGCGATCTTCGACGACCGCGCGGGCGCCGCGAGCCGGGTGCCCTCGCAATCCGGGCACGTCATGAAGGTGACCGCGCGGTCCACGAACGCACGGATGTGCGGCTGCATCGCGTCCTTGTCTTTCGACAGCATCGACTTCTGGATCTTCGGCACGAGCCCCTCGTAGGTCATGTTGACGCCCGAGACGGGCACCTTGACGGGTTCCTTGTAGAGGAAGTCGTGCAGTTCGCGTTTCGTGTAGTCGCGGATGGGCTTGTCGGCCTTCAAGAACCCCGACTCGCTGAAGATCTTCACGTACCAGCCGTCGGCCGTGTACCCCGGAATCATGATCGCGCCCTCGGCGAGCGACTTCGACTCGTCGAAGAGTTGGGTGAGGTCGATGTCGTTGACCCGCCCCATGCCCTCGCAGCGCGGGCACATGCCGCCGAGCTGCGAGAACTCGGCGCGCTCGATCGTCTTGTTGCCCTTCTGCACGGTGATCGCGCCCTTACCGCTCACCGACGGCACGTTGAATGAGAACGCGTTCGGTGACCCGATGTGCGGCTCGCCGAGTCTGCTGAAGAGGATGCGGAGGAGCGCGTTCGTGTCGGTCACCGTCCCGACCGTCGAACGAGGGTTCGCACCGAGTCGCTCCTGGTCGACGATGATCGCCGTCGTGAGGCCCTCGAGCACGTCGACCTCGGGGCGGGCGAGCGACGGCATGAACCCCTGCACGAACGAGCTGTAGGTCTCGTTGATCATGCGCTGCGACTCGGCTGCGATCGTCGCGAACACGAGTGAGCTCTTGCCCGACCCCGACACGCCCGTGAACACCGTCAGTCGACGCTTCGGCAGGTCGACGTCGACGCTCTTGAGGTTGTTCTCGCGGGCGCCGCGGACGCGGATGAGGTCGTGCGTGTCGGCGACATGGGGCGCGGAATCCGTCATGGCTTCACGCTAGCGAGCGCGCGGGTCGGGGGCCGACTTCCGCGCTCCAGGACTCGGCGGACCCGATCGTCTGGAGCGGCTCGACGCGCCGCAGGCCGACGCGGTCGAGGATCTCGTCGATGTACCCCTCGAGCGCCGCCGAGGGCGACTCGACCGTCGTCGTCGTCGCGTCCGTCGCGATGGGTTCGACGCTCGCGGGCGGCAGCAGGTCGATGTCCCAGGAGGCCTGCTCGCCGAAGGCGACGACGAGGGTCGCGACGACTCGGCCGACGGTTGCCGCCTCTGCTGCGCTGAGCGCTTCGATGGGCTTCATGGGCCGATTTCACCTCCCCAGCTTCGCGCGCTTGCGCGCCGCGGCAGCGGCGGGCTCGGGTGCGGGTTCGGGCGCCGGCGGGAAGTGCCAGCGGCGCGGTCGGTCGAGGATCGACTCGCCCGCCAGCCGCTTGTCGAGGTACTGCATGACGAGTCCGGCCGCGATGAGCGCGGCGCCGAGCGGCGGCAACGAGACGCGCGCGATGCCGACGACGAGGTCGATCGCGGCGTACACCGACTGCCACTCCCCCGTGTTCGAGGCGAAGAACAGCGCCGCGAGGGTGGGCGCCCCGACGATGAGGAGCGCGCCTCCCACCAGCAGGCCGATCCCCCACCAGATGACCGCTTTCGGCATGGTCTCCGTCGACATCGGCGTCCCCCCTCGCGCTCAGCGTAGCGGGCTGAACGCAGTGGGCCTATGCCCTCTTCCTGGTTCGCTCCGGTCCACGGGGGCACTGCGCGACTCGCAGAGACATCCTCATGTTCATGCGGGCCCGGAACCCTTAGCCTGAAGGTGAATGTCGCCCTGTTCCGCCAGCGTCAAGGGAGTCCTACATGTCCAGTCCGCAGTCCGAATCGTTCCTCGCGGGGTTCTCGCTCGACGCCGCGCAATTGTCGAAGTCCGCGATCAACACGGTGCGCGCGACCCTCGGCATCTCGGGCGCCGTCGCCCTCATCGTCGGCATCCTCATCACGTTCTGGCCGAAGAACTCGGCGATCGCCCTCACGATCATCCTCGGCGTCTACTTCGTGATCGCCGGCATCGCCTACCTCGGCCTCGGCATCTTCTCGAAGGGCATCTCGGGCGGCGCGAGGGCGCTCGACATCATCCTCGGCATCCTGTTCGTCTTCGGCGGTATCTCGGTGCTCACGAGCCCCGCGGGGTCGACCGTCGTGCTCGCGATCTTCCTCGGCGTCTTCATCGGCATCCTGTGGATCATCGAGGGCGTCGTCGCGCTCGTGCAGTCGGGCGACTCGGGCTCGCGGGGCTGGGCGATCTTCTTCGGTCTGCTCAGCATCGTGGCGGGGCTCATCCTCGTGTTCTCGCCGGCATACGTCGTCGCGCTGTGGTGGATCCTCGGCATCTCGCTCATCGTGCTCGGACTCATCCAGATCGTCCGCGCGTTCACGTTCGGCAAGGGCGTCACGGCGGCCTGACCAAGGCGCCGAGCGCACACCTGCACACGACGAACGAGGCCGGCGAGGAGCATCCGCTCCCACCGGCCTCGTCGCGTGTGTGCGCCGACTCAGTCGAGCGATGCCGGGCCGAAGCCCGAGATGTCGCCGACGTAGCGAGTGTGGTCGGCCGCGATGGGCTCGACGGCCGCGAGGGCGACCTCGGCGGCGAACTCCGCCACGTTGTAGAGACGGCCCGCGTCGGCCTTGCGGGCCTGGATCGCGCCGGGGTTCGCACGCTCGAGCAGGGTCGCCGTGATGGTGCCTTCGATCATGTCGCCCGACACGACGACGAACTCGACTCCGGCGGCCTCGAACTCGGGGAGCTTCGCGCGGAGCGCGTCTTCCCCGGCGCGCTTCGAGAGCGCGACGGGCTCGTACTCGGGCATCGTCGGCGTCGTGCGGATGAAGTGCGCCTGGTGGCTCGTGACGAACACGATGCGCGCATCCGCGGCGAGGTGCGGGAGCGCGCCCTCGACGACGTTGACCTGCGCGTCGCGGTTGAGGCGCATCGCGTAGTCCTCGCCGAAGCCCGTCTCCATGCCGCCCGAGGCGTTCAGCACGAGGACGTCGATCTTGCCGAAGGCGGCCTCGGCTTCGGCGAACATCGAAGCGACGGATGCCTCGTCGGTGAGGTCTGCGGCGACGGCGATCGCCTTGCCGCCCGCCTCGGTGATCGCGGCGACGACCTTCTCGGCGCGCGGCGCCTTGCTGCGGTAGTTGACGACGACGGCGGCGCCGGCCTCTGCGAGGTAGCGCGCGGTGTCGGCGCCGATGCCTCGCGACGAGCCGGTCACGAGGGCGACGCGCCCGTCGAGCGAGCCGGATTCGAGGGGGTTGGTCACGTGGTGCTCCTCCGTACGGACGCGCCTGGGCGCTGGATGCGTGTGGGAATCCGCCGAACGGGCGGAACGACTCACAGAGACTATCAACCCTGCGATTCCGTGCCCCGCACTGCTAGGTTCGGAGACGGGGCACCTGCGAAGGAGACGAAGAAGTTGGATGTGCTGACCCAGTACGCGTGGATCGTCTGGTTGGTCCTGATTCTCGCGTTCGCGACGATCGAGGTGTTCACGCTCGAGATGACATTCCTCATGCTCGCACTCGGCAGCGTCGCCGGTCTGATCTCCGGATTGTTCGGCATCCCGTGGTGGGCCCAGTTCCTCATCGCAGCAGTCGTCGCCGTCGGACTCATCCTGACGCTGAGGCCGTCGCTCCTGCGACTGCTGAGGCGCGGCGCCGATCCGGCCCGGAGCAACATCGACGCGCTCATCGGCGCCGACGGCCAAGTGGTCCTCACCGTCACGGGCGCCGGCGGCCAGGTTCGCCTGCAGAACGGCGACGTCTGGACGGCGCGTCTGTCCCCCATCACCGAGCAGACGGATGTCGCGGTCGGCGAGAAGATCCTCGTCACGGGCATCGACGGGGCGACGGCGGTCGTCGTCCCCGTAGAGAGGAGCACGCCCCAGTGATCGAAGCCTCCACCATCATCGTGACGATCGTCGTCCTCGCGATCATCGTCTTCGTGATCGTCATCCTCGCGAGGTCGATCCGCATCATCCCCAGGCCTATTCAGGCGTCGTCGAGCGGCTCGGCCGCTACCACAAGACGCTCACGCCAGGCCTCAACATCCTCGTACCGTTCATCGATCGGCTGCGTCCGCTCGTCGACATGCGCGAGCAGGTCGTCTCCTTCCCGCCGCAGCCCGTCATCACCGAAGACAACCTCGTCGTCTCGATCGACACGGTCGTCTACTTCCAGGTGACCGACGCGCGCGCCGCGACCTACGAGATCGCGAACTACCTCGGCGCCGTCGAACAGCTCACGACGACGACTCTCCGAAACGTCGTCGGCGGGCTCAACCTCGAAGAGGCCCTCACGAGCCGCGACAACATCAACGGCCAGCTCCGCGTCGTCCTCGACGAGGCGACCGGCAAGTGGGGCATCCGCGTATCCCGCGTCGAGCTCAAGGCGATCGACCCGCCCGTGTCGATTCAAGACTCGATGGAGAAGCAGATGCGCGCCGAGCGCGAGCGTCGCGCCACGATCCTCACGGCCGAGGGTTCGAAGCAATCGCAGATCCTCGAGGCCGAGGGTCGCCGACAGGCCGAGATCCTCAAGGCCGAGGGCGATGCGAAAGCCGCGGTACTGCGCGCACAGGGTGAGGCCGAGGCCATCCAGACCGTCTTCAAGGCGATCCACGACGGCGACGCCGACCCGAAGCTCCTCGCCTACCAGTACCTGCAGACCCTTCCCCAGCTCGCGCAGGGGCAGTCGAACAAGCTCTGGATCGTCCCGAGCGAACTCACCGAAGCGCTCAAGGGCATCGGTCGCGCATTCACCCCGGGCGCGCCCGGCGCACCTGGCGCGGCGCCCTCGGCCGCCTCGTCGCAGCCGACGCGACCGTCCGGCGTGGTCGACGGTAGTTGATCGGCTGTGGCATCCGCCTGGTTCGACCCGACGGGGCCGCGTGTGCTCGCGCACCGCGGCCTCGCGGTGGATGCCCCTGAGAATACCCTCCCCGCCTTCGCGGCCGCGCAGGCAGCCGGTGCTCGATACATCGAGACCGACGTCCACCTCACGCGCGACGGCATCGCCGTCGTCGCCCACGACGAGACGCTCGATCGCGTCGCGGGGCGGGCGGGCGCGTTGGCCGAACTCACGATGGCCGAACTCCGAACGGTCGACCTCGGCGACGGCATCGGATTCGTTCCCCTTGACGAGGCGCTCGATGCCTTCCCCGAGATCCGGTTCAACATCGACGTGAAGGCATCGCACGCCGTCGAAGCGACGGTGTCGGCGGTCCGTCGCACGGGCAGCTCCGAACGCGTGCTCCTCACGAGCTTCTCCGACAGCCGACGTCGTCGCATCGCGAGGAGCCTCCCCGACGCCGTCACGTCGGTCGGGCAGGCAGGCGTCGTCCGTGCGCTCGCCGCGACGGCGATCGGGTCACGGTCGGGCATGCGCCGGGCGCTCGCAGGCGCCGGGGCGTTCCAGGTGCCCGAGCGAGTCGGCCCGCAGCGTGTGGCATCGCCGAGGTTCGTCGCACTCGCCCACTCGGTCGGCGCCGAAGTGCACGTCTGGACCGTCAACGACCCCGCCGACATGCGTCGCCTCCTCGACCTCGGCGTCGACGGAATCGTGACCGATCGATGCGATCTCGCGTTGACGGTCGTGCGCGAGCGCTCGGGCGAGTAGCCTGCACTCGACGGACGTCGAATGTCCGCCGTGGGGGCCGTTCGATGCGCCGGATACTGTGAGTTCTCCGACAAACCCGAAGCCCCCGGCAAGGGAATGCCCAGCTTGGTCGTTTATACAGGTAGACGACTGAAAGGGGGCCGCCATGGCCGACCGGAGCCTTCGCGGGATGCGCATCGGGGCGCAGAGCCTGCAGAGCGAAGACGGCGTCGTGTTCGCCGCGCGCGCCGACTACACCTACCGATGCGAGCACTGCGGCCGCGAGACCGTCATGCCCTTCTCGACCGAGGCCGAGATCCCCGAGTCGTGGGAGTGCCGCTTCTGCGGGCAGAGCGCGACGCTCATCGTCGACGAGAAGCCCGTCGAGATCGACCGCTCGGGCGAGAAGGTCGCCCGCACGCACTGGGACATGCTGCTCGAGCGCCGCACGCGCGCCGAGCTCGAAGAGCTGCTCGAAGAGCGCCTGCAGTGGCTGCGCGCACGTCGCGGCCAGCAGAAGAGCGCGTGACGCTCGACTGAACACCTCACGAACGCCGGTCCGGATGTCTCGGGCCGGCGTTTCGCATGTCAGGCGTCGGGCGCGGCGGATGTCCCGGGGCCGCTCGCCGTCTCGGCGGCGACGACGCCGCTGCGCGCGCGCCGTCGGGCGAGCACGCCCGCGAGCACGAGCGCTGCGAGCGCGAGGATCGTGATGCCGCCGTCGATCCACGGGCCGAGCAGGACCGCCGGGGTGAGACCGGTGCGGAGCGGGACATCCGTCACCATCGCGCCCGGCTCGGCCGCCGGGAGCTCGTCGATCGTGCGCCCGTCGGCTTCGATGACCTGACTCGTCCCGACGGTCGAGATGTTGACGACGGGCCGGCCGGTCTCGATGGCCCGCAGGCGCGCGATGGCGAGCTGCTGCAGGTTCTCGTCGGTACCGCGGAAGTCGGCGTTGTTCGTCTGGAGGAAGTACACCTCGGCTCCGCCGAGTGCGCCTTCGCGGATGACTTCGTCGTAGATGACGTCGAAGCAGATCGCGAGTCCGGCCTTCGTCGTGCCGATGTCGAAGACGGGCGGCTCGGTGCCGGGCGTGTAGCCGCGCTGGATGAGCGAGATGAGGTCGGGTGCGAATAGCATGTAGAAGTCGCGGTCGGGGATGTACTCGCCGAACGGCACCGGGTGTCGCTTCGAGTAGCGTTCGACGGCACCCTCGCCCGCGACCCAGTTCAGCGACGTGTTGAAGTAATCCTCGCCGTCGACGGTCACGGTGTTGACGATGAGCGGCGCGTCGAGATGCTCGCCGATGCGGTCGAGCAGGCGCGCCGTCGACGGGTCGCGGGTCGGGTCGATGTCGACCGAGCCCTCGGGCCAGACCACGACGTCGATGTCGGGCTCGTCGAGGATCGGCTCGGTCGCTTCGAGCTGCGCGGCCAGGATGTCGCCGGGACGACGTTCATCGAAATACCCGGCCGGTCCGTTGCCCTGCACGCTCGCGACGCGCAGGTCGCCCGCCGCGATCGTCGGAAAGGCGGGCACGAGCACGACGACGAGGGTCGTGACGGCGGCCGGAAGGATCGTGCGGAGGTCGCGCCACCGTCCGAGGCGCGCCCACTCGATGAGCGCCGCGACGATGAAGACCATGAGGAACCCGAGGCCGAGCTGGCCGACCCACGAGACCGCCTCGGCGAACGGGCTGAGCGACTGGCTGTGCGCCGCGCGGCCCCACGGGAAGCCGCCGTAGGGAATCGTGCCGACCGCGACCTCACGGGCCGTCCAGAGGCCCGCGACGATCGCCGGAAGCGCGACGAGACGCACCCACGGTCGGCCGGGCCACGCGCGCGGCACCCACCGGTACGCGAGCGCGATCGCGAGGATGCCGACCGCCAGGAAGACCGACTCGAGGAGAGACAGGGCGAGCCACGGCACCGGGCCGAGGTAGAGCGAGGTCCACGACACGTGCACGAGGTAGAACGTCGCGCCGAAGACGTACCCCATGAGCACCGCGCCCCACGACGACCGCCCGATCGAGACGAGGAGCGCGAGCGCGATCCCGACGAACGCGAGCGGCCAGATGCCGACGTCCGGGAAGCCGAGATCGTAGACCCAGCCGCCGATCGCCGCGACGGGAAGCGCCGCCCACCAGGGCAGGAGCGGACGGGGCGATTCGGGCATGACGATCAGCCTAGGCGACGGCACAGGGGCGCGGATCCGCCGGCGGCGACAGGCTCGCTCACGCCGCCGCGCTGTCGATGACGACACCGCGACGCACCCCGTCGATCGCGTCGCGCGCCGCCCGACCCACGGGTCCGTCGGCGACGATCGAGATCTGATCGAGGAGGTCGATGACCTGCTTCGTGAGGCGGACGAAGTCGCCCGCGGCGAGTTCGGTGTCGGCGAGCACCGTGCCGAGCCCGACGCCCTTCGCCCACGACCACATCGCCTGAGCGAGCGCGGGCGACGGCACCTCGCTGCCCGCGAGCCGACGATCCCGCTCGAGGTCGTCGAGGCCCGCCCAGATGTCGGTCGTCCGCTCGAACGCCGCGCGGAAGGGGCCCTTCGGCAGACGGTACTCGACCCCGCGGTCGTCGCGGCGCGGCTCGTACACGAGTGCTGCGGCCATCGCGGCGAGCCCCGGGGCATCCAACCCGTCCCACACGCCCTGCCGCAGGCACTCTGCCACGAGGAGGTCGCGTTCGCCGTAGATGCGCTTGAGGGTGCGTCCAGCCGCAGTCGGCCGTAGTTCGCCGTGGTGGTCGCGGTCGAGGTAGTCGAGCTGCTCGAGCACCTCGGTCACGCGGTCGAAGCGCTTCGCGACCTGGGCGGTGCGGGTCTTGATCTGCGATTGGAGCTGGTCGTGCTCCTTCTTCAGCCGCCACCAGCGCTCGGCCCAGCGCGCGTGCGCCTCCCGCTCGGCGCACCCGTGGCACGGATGGGCACGCATCGCCTTGCGCACGCCGTTGAGCTCGCGCTGCATCCGTTCGCGCTGCGCGTGCGACGGATTGCCCTTCGACGTCTGCCGCTCGATCTCGGCGATCTTGCGGCGGAGACCTGCGTACTCCGCGAAGTCGCCGAGGTGGCACTTCATGGCCGTCTCGTACCCGGCCATCGACTCCTCTTGCTTGCGCAGCGTGCGGGCGAGGTCGACGACGGCGCGGTCGGCCTGGAACTGTGCGAACGAGAGCTCGAGGATCTGCCGCGTGCGATCTCGCCCGAACTGGTCGATGAGGTTCACGGCCATGTTGTACGTCGGCTTGAAGCTCGAGTTCATCGGGTAGCTGCGCCGTGAAGCGAGCGCAGCGACCGCCTCGGGGTCGAGTCCGTCGACCCAGTGGATCACCGAGTGCCCCTCGACGTCGATCCCGCGCCGACCCGCGCGTCCCGTGAGCTGGGTGTACTCCCCCGGAGTGATCGGCACGCGGGCCTCGCCGTTGAACTTCTCGAGCTTCTCGAGAACGACCGAGCGCGCCGGCATGTTGACGCCGAGCGCGAGCGTCTCGGTCGCGAAGACGACCTTCACGAGCTTTTGCTGGAACAGCTCCTCGACGACCTCCTTGAACGCCGGAAGCATGCCCGCATGGTGCGCGGCGACGCCGCGCTCGAGGCCCTCGAGCCACTCCCAGTACCCGAGGACCGCGAGGTCCTCGTCGCGCAGCAGTCGGGCGCGCGCTTCGACGATCTGGCGGATCTCGTCACGCTCCGAGGCATCCGTCAATCGGATGCCGCTGCGCAGCACTTGTCGGACCGCCTGGTCGCATCCGGCCCGCGAGAAGATGAACACGATCGCGGGCAGCAGATGCTTGCCCTGGAGCAACGCGATGAGCTCGGGCCGGTCGAGTTTCGCCGCTTGCCCCGGCCGGTGGAATCCGCCGCGGTCGCCGCCGCGCCGACCGCGCTGCGATCGCGGGCCGATCGACCGCGTGCCGCGCGCGAGCTGTTTGAGCTCGGGGTTGACGCGGTTCGTCGCCGCCTGCCCGCTCGAGTCAAAGAGGTCGACAAGCTTGCCGCGCACGAGGACGTGCTGCTCGAGCGGCACCGGGCGTTCCTCGGAGACGATCACATCGGTGTCGCCGCGCACCGCCTGCAGCCAGTCGCCGAACTCCTCGGCGTTCGACACCGTCGCGCTGAGCGACACCATCCGCACCTCTTCGGGCAGGTGGATGATCACTTCTTCCCACACCGCGCCGCGGAAGCGGTCGGCGAGGTAGTGCACCTCGTCCATGACGACGAACGCGAGCCGGTCGAGGAGCGGCGAGTCGGCGTAGAGCATGTTGCGCAGCACCTCGGTCGTCATGACCACGATGCGTGCGCTCGAGTTGACGTTCGTGTCGCCCGTCAGGAGGCCGACGTTGTCGGCGCCCCACCTCTCCGACAGCTCCTGGAACTTCTGATTCGAGAGCGCCTTGATCGGCGTCGTGTAGAACACCTTGTCGCCCTCGGCCTGCATCGCGAGATACACGGCGAACTCGGCGACGATCGTCTTCCCGGCGCCCGTCGGTGCTGCGACGAGCACGCTCCGGCCCTCGTCGAGCGACGCGCACGCGGCACGCTGGAACGGATCGAGATCGAACCGCTGCTCGGATTGGAACTCGGCGAGCCGGGGCTGCCGCCGCTGCTGGCGGGAGAGTGCGTACCGTTCCGCCGGAGAGAGGCTCATGCCCCAAGCCTAGGCGGCGCACGGAGCCGATCAGCCCTCTGCGAAGGCCGTTCCGAACTCTTCGACCTGGCGCCGGGCGACCCGTCGATCGTGAAGGAACGCGATGAACCACGCCGTGAAGTACAGCAGGATGATCGGCACCGCGAGGAGGAACATCGACACGACGTCGGCCGACGGCGTCGCAAGCGCCGTGAACAGCACGATGACGAGGATCGCGACCCGCCACGACTTGATGATCGAGGCGGCGCTCAGGATGCCGACGAAGTTCAAGAGCACGATGAAGACGGGCAGGACGAACGCGATGCCGATCGCGACGACGAGCTTCGTGATGAAGTCGATGTACTCGCGCGCCGTCAGGAGACTCACGCCGCCGTCGGGCACGAAGCCGGTGAGGAGTTCGACGATGTGCGGGAAGACGAGCCAGCCGGCCGTCGCGCCCGCAAGGAAGAGTGGGATCGCCGACCCGAGGAAGCCGAACGTGTACCGACGCTCGCGCTGGTTGAGCCCCGGTACGAGGAACGCGAAGATCTGGTAGAGCCAGACCGGGCTCGAGATGACGATGCCGATCGTGAACGCCATCTGCAGCATGAGGTCGAAGCCGCTCGCGATCGTCGGGAAGACGATCGTCGTCGCATTGCCGCGTTCTTGGGCGACCGCCAGCACCGGCCCCTGGATGGCCTTCCAGACGAACGCCTGATTGAGCCACCAGCCGATGCCTGCGCCGACGAGGATCGCGGCGGCGGAGATGAAGAGCCGCTTACGGAGTTCGATGAGATGCGCGGCGAGCGACATCCGCTTGTCGCGGTTCTTCTCGCCGCGGGGCTTCACGGCGGTCACGGCGTCAGGAGGTCGGGCCGCCGTCGGCGGTGCCCGCCGACTTGGGCTTCTCCTCGGCGACGACCTTCGCCCCGGCCTCGGCCGAGACGTCGCCCGACTTGCCGTCGGTGTCGTCGTCGGAGCGCACCTCGTTCTTGAGGATCTTCATCGACTGGCCGAGGCTTCGAGCCAACTGGGGAAGCCGAGGGGCGCCGAAGAGCAGCAGGATCACCACGAGGATGATCAGCGCGTGCCAACCGGTGAAGCCTGAGAACATGTGGTTCGTCCAATGCTCGGGGAACGAGTGGGAACAGTCTACCTGCGCCGCAGCACTGCGGCGTGCGTCAGTGTTCGTCGGCTTCGGATGCCTCAGACGCGCCGGATCTCTCGGGCTCGCCGTAGGCGGCGAGGCCCGCCGCCGCCCACTCGGCCACGACGTACTGCGCCTCGGCGGGCGCGACGACGGTCACGAGCCCGGGGAGCCCCGACACGAGCCGCTTGAGGCCGTGGAAGTGCGCGACCCGGAGCCGCACGCGGAATCGACCGTCGATCTCCTCGCGCTCGGCGTCGGCGAGGTAGTCGGCGATGAGCGGCAGCGCGTCGGGTGAGACATCCACGACGACGTCTTGATCGGACACCGACCCCTGATAGCCGACCTCGGGCAAAGCGCGCTCGGAGTGGTCGCCGATCGGCTCGTCGCTCACGACGAGGCCGCTCATGCGGTCGACGCGGAAGCTGCGGACGTCTTCGCGTGTGTGGCAGTACGCCTGGAGGTACCAGTCGACGCCGAGCGACGCGATGCGCAACGGATCGACACGACGCCGCCCCGCGACGCCGAGGGCGTTGCGATAGTCGAACTCGAGTTGGCGTCCGTCGGCGACCGCGCTGCGCGCGAGCGCGAGTGCCGCATCGGTCTCGCTCTCTTCGACCGCGAGCCGCGACGGCTCGGCCGAGGCCCCTGCGTTGAGCTTCGCGAGGAGCGTCTGCAGGTGCGCGCTGCCGGCGCTCTCCGGCGACGCCGAGAGGTACTGCAGCCCCGCGATGAGCGCCGCGGCCTCGCGCGCAGAGAGACGCGGCGTGTCGTCGATCGCCACGTGGTGCACGATGACGATGACGTCGTCGTCCTCGAACGAGCCCCAGTCGATGTCGAAGAGGTCGTTCGCCTGATACGTGCCCGTCTCGCCGGGCAGGCCCGACGTCGCGATGAGGGTCACGGCATCGCGGATGGTCTTCTCGTCGACGTCGAAGTGCTCGGCTGCCGTCGCGACGTCGACGACCCGCTGCTCGAGCAGGTAGGGCACGAGCGCCAGCAGGAACACGAGCTGATCGGGCGCCTTACGCCCGCGACCGGATGCCTCGGCCATCAGCGCTCCTCCCCCGCCGCAGCGCGGTGCGCCGCGACGACGGCCTCGAGCCGCTCCCGGACTGCGTGCGTGAGCGACTCGGGCGAGAGCACCCGCACCTCGGGGCCGTAGCTCGCGAGTTCGTCGGCGAAGACGGCCTCGTCGGTGTAGTGCAGGCGGATGACGCCGGCGTCTTCGTCGCGGAGCACGGCGCGCCGCCCGAGGCGGACCTCGGCGTCGCTGCCGGCGCTCACCGACAGATCTGCGGCGTTGCTCAAGCGCAAGGCGTCGAGTTCGGCGAGGATGCGGTCTTGGACGCCCGCCTCGGGCTCGGCGAACGAGCTTCCGGCGATGACCTCGACGGGGCCCGTGATGCGCGAGAGCAAGAACGTGCGCACATCGTCGACGCCGTGGTCGTAGCCGTGCAGGTGCCAGCGGCCGTCGTGGAGGACGACCGCGTACGGGTCGACCTCACGAAGGCGCGGCGCCGCCGACCCCGGGCGGAGGTAGCGGAACCGCACGGTCTGGCGCCGGTCGAGCGCCCGGCGGAGCGGCTCGAACGCGGCATCGCGCACCCGCAGACGCGGCGCGTAGCCGATCACGGGCTCGCGGGGCTCGATGCCGAGTCCGCGGAGCTTCGTGAGCGCGCGCTGAGAGTCTTCGGAAAGCGAGTTCTCACGCCAGACCTCGGCCGCGAGGCCGAGCAGGGCGAGCTCGTCGGGAGTGAACCGCACCTCGTCGGGCAGGTCGTACCTGCCCTTCGGAATGCGGTAGCGCATCGACTGGTTGTCACCCGGTCGGTCGGGCGACTCGATCGCCTCGAGCGGGATGCCGAGATCGCGGATCGCGTCTTTGTCGCGCTCGAACTGCCGCTCGAGGTTGTCGTTGCGGCCGCCCTCGACGTACTTGTCGGCGTACCCGCGGACCGTCGAGAGGATCTCGCTCTTCAGCAGACCCGCCTCGGTCGCGAGCAGCGCGAGCACGAGACTGAACTGCCGGTCGACGGGCGGCACCTGCGCACGACGCGACGACGCTGATCCCTCCACAGGTGCGATCCTAGCGGGCGCCTGGGAGACGCCAGCCGGGTCGCGGCGGCTCAGACGACGCCCAGGATGTCGATGACGAAGAAGAGGGTCGCGTTCGGCGGAATCTCGCCGCCGCTGCCCTGCTCACCGTAGCCGTCGCCGGGGGCGACGATGACTCCGACCTGCGAACCGACCTTCTGGCCGATGATCGCCTTCGAGAAGCCCGGGATCACCTGCGAGGCCGATGCGTCGTCGGAGACCGTGAAGTTCGCCGGCTGGCCGTTCGCCCACGACGAGTCGAAGACCTTGCCTGTGTCCCACAGCACACCCGTGTAGTGCACGACGACCTGGTCGCCGCTCTTCACGACCTGGCCCGCGCCCTCGCGCAGCACGCCGACCTGGGTCGTCGCGGGCGGGTCGGCCTTCGGCACCGTGATGCCGGGGCGGCCATCGGGTGCGAGGACGACGGCCGGGAAGTCGTCGGGCGTGATGCGGGGAGCGCCGTCGGCGCGCGACGGGAAGATGCGCTTCACGTCGAACACGACGACGATGTCGTTCTCAGGCGCAGTGCCCGACGAGGGCGACGTCGCATCGGACGGCGGCACGACGACGACCACGCGCGAGCCTTCACGCGCGCACGACAGGCCCTTGTTGAAGCCCGCGAGCGTCGTGTCGCCGATCGTCAGCGAGACGGACTGCTCGTCGTCGAAGCCGATGACCTGGACCTCGCTGCCGCTCTTGCCGTCGTAGAGGGCCGCGCCGAGCTGCACCGTCTCACCGGGGCGCACGCGCGGGCCGGTGCCCTCGATGACCTCGGTGCACTGGGTCTCTTCGGCCTCGACGGGAGTCGGGAAGCTGACCCGCGGCGCCGAGCCGAACTCACCCTTCACCTGGACCGAGTCGCTCGACTCGCCGGGGCTCGCGAGCGGAGCGGGCTCGGGGCTCGAGCAGCCCGAGAGCGCGATGGCGACGACGCCGGCGGCGGCGATGAGCGCGAGTGACGACCGCACAGGTCCTCGATTCTTCGACTTGGGGTGGGATGAGACGAGCGAGGAAAGCCTACCCGGCTTCGCCCGAGCGCTCGTCACGGGCATCGGTCGCGGCGTCGTCGGACGAGACATCCGCCGTCGCCTCGGCCGAGGCCTCGGAGATCGGCTCGCGCGCGAGCGTCGCGGACTTGCCCGCTTCGCGCACGCGCTTGCGGAGCGATTTGTCGCTCACATTGCGGTCGCCGAGCGCACCGGGCGTCCACAGCTCGACATCCTCGTCGCTGAAGTCGGTCTTCGACGGGCGGCGCTTGAGCTCGGGCAGAATCGTGCCCGGTGCGAGCTTCCGCGCGGTGAGGAGGAAGCCCGTGTGCGCGATCATGCGGTGGTCGGGGCGCACCGCGAGACCCTCGACGTGCCACCCGCGGACCATCGTCTCGTGCGCGTCGGGCTCGGTGTACGCCCCGGTCGCGCGGATCGCCTCGGCGACCCGCGAGAGCTGCGTGACCGTCGCGATGTAGCAGAGCACGACACCGCCGGGCTTCAGCGCATCGGTCACGGCGGGCAGGACCTCCCACGGCGCGAGCATGTCGAGCACGACCCGGTCGACGGATGCCTCGTCGGCCGTTTCGGGAAGGGCATCGGCGAGATCGCCGAGCGTGATCGACCAGTTCTCGGGCAGCGACCCGTGGAACGTCTCGACGTTGCCGCGCGCCACGTCGGCGAACTCGTCGCGACGCTCGAAGGACATCAGCCGGCCGTCATGCCCGATCGCACGCAGCAGCCACAACGAGAGCGCCCCCGACCCGACGCCCGCCTCGACGACCGTCGCACCGGGGAAGATGTCGGCCTGCGCGATGATCTGCGCGGCGTCCTTCGGGTAGACGATCGCGGCGCCGCGCGGCATCGACATGACGAAGTCCTTGAGGAGCGGGCGGAGTGCGAGGTACTCGACCCCGGCCTGGTTCTCGACGACCGACCCGTCGGGCAACCCGATGAGGGCCTCGTGCGCGATCGTGCCCTTGTGGGAGTGGAACTCCTTGCCCGGCTCGAGCGTCACCGTGTGCAGGCGACCCTTCGGCCCCGTCAACTGCACGCGGTCGCCGATGCGGAAGGGGCCGCTCGTCTCTCCTCGGCTCGCGGTCATGCGGTCTCCTCCTCGGAATCGATGCCGCTCGAGGCATCCGTCTTCGTCTTCGTGCGCGCCGTGATGAACGCGGCCGCGAGATCTGCGGGGGTGCGCCCGTCGAGCGTCGGCCACAGCAGATGGTGCGGCGCGTCGTCGAGGGGCAGGATGTTCGGCACGCCGAGTGCGACCGCGCCCGCGGACGCCGCGGACGCCAGGCCGGTCGGCGAGTCCTCGATCGCGAGGCACTCGCCGATCGCGACGCCGAGCTGCGTCGCCGCCGTCAGGTACGGCTCTGGGTGCGGCTTCGCTTCGGCGACCTCATCGCCCGTCACGAGCAGATCGAACGCATCGAACGGGATCGCGGCCACGATGTCCTCCGCCATCGAGCGGATCGACATCGTCACGAGCGCCGTCGGCACGGATGCCTCGCGCAACGCCTGCAGCAGCTCGCGGGCGCCCGGGCGCCACGGCACGCCGTGCTCCTCGAGCTGCTCGCGCACCCGCTCGGTCAGCCAGGCGACGATCTCGTCGTCGGGAAGGTCGACGCCGTAGCGCTGGAAGACCTTCGCCGCCTCCCATAGGCCCGAGCCCACGAGCTGCAAGGCGTCTTCGTGGGTCCACGTGCCGCCGAAAGACTCGACGAGTTCGCCCTCGGCGGCCATCCAGTACGGCTCGGTGTCGACGAGGGTGCCGTCCATGTCCCACAGGACGGCGGCAGGAAGGGGTGCAGTCACAACGGGCAAGTCTACGGGCACGTCCTAGAGTGGGCATGGGAGCCCGGAGCCACCGGGACGGGAACGAGCGAGTGTGCATCAGCCCACCGGGTTCGGCAGCGGAAGGCTCCTCGTCGTCGCCTTCGAGGGTTGGAACGACGCCGGCGAAGCCGCCTCGGGCGCCGCGACCCTGCTCGTCGAGCGCCTCGGCCTCACCGAGATCATGGCGATCGACCCCGAGCTCTACTACGACTACCAGTTCAACCGGCCCACGGTCGGCGCCGGCGAAGACGGCGTACGCAGGCTCACGTGGCCAGGCGCCGCTCTCCTCGGTCCGAGCGGACACCGCGGCGGTACCGCTGCCGACGCCGTCACCGGCCCCGGCGTCGACGGACTCCACGTCATCCTCGGCGCCGAACCCGCCCGCAGCTGGAAGAGCTTCGTCGCCGAACTCGTCGACGCGGCGCTCGCCGCGGGCGTCGAGGGCATCGTCATGCTCGGCGCGATGCTCGCCGACGCGCCTCACACCAGGCCGCTCATGGTCTTCGCCTCGAGCGAGAACCCCGAAGTGCGTCGCAGCCTCGGCGTCGAACGCTCGACCTATGAAGGTCCCGTCGGCATCCTCAGCGTCCTCGCCGACCAGGCAGAGCAGGCCGGGATCCCGACCGTCTCGCTCTGGGCGTCCGTTCCCCACTACGTCCACAACGCGCCCTCACCGAAGGCCGTCCTCGCACTCCTCGCCAAGCTCGAAGAGCTCACGGGTCTCTCCATCCCCCGCGGCAGCCTCGAGGCCGAAGCCGCAGCATGGGAGGCCGGCGTCGACGCCCTCGCCGCCGACGACGACGAGATGGCCGGCTACATCACCCAGCTCGAGCAGGCGCGCGACGCCGTCGACGCCCCCGAAGCGAGCGGCGACGCGATCGCCAAAGAATTCGAACGCTACCTCCGTCGACGCGGCGACGGCCGATCCGACGGCGGGCGCGCCGACGGGCGCCCCGACGAGCCGTGGCGTCCGAAAGACGCCGGCTGAGGCATCCGGAGCGCTCGAATCTCAGGCGCTGATGACGCCCGTCGCGAGCATGACCATGATCGCCGCGCCGAGCAGGATGCGGTAGATCACGAACGGCAGGAAGCTGTGCTTCGAGATCCAGCGCATGAAGAACGCGATGACGAGGATGGCGACGACGAACGCCACGAGCGTCGCGGCGCCCGTCTCGACGAGGCTGTACACCGACGGCTCGCCCCAGCTCTTGACGAGTTGGAAGAGACCCGATCCGAACACGGCCGGAATCGCGAGGAGGAACGCGTAACGCGCCGCGGCCGCACGCTCGTACCCGAGGAAGAGTCCCACGGTGATCGTCCCGCCGGAGCGCGAGACGCCCGGGACGAGCGCGAGCGCCTGCCCGATTCCGAAGAGCAGGCCGTGACCGTACGTCAAACGGTCGAGCGTGCGCACCTTGCGGCCCGACCAGTCGGCCAGGCCGAGGATGACGCCGAAGACGATGAGCATCGTCGCGACGATCCAGAGCGACCGGAACGTCGTCTCGATCTCGTCCTGGAAGAGGAGGCCGAGGACGACGATCGGGACCGAACCGATGATGATGAGCCAGCCCATGCGGGCATCGGGGTCGTTGCGGGGCACGCGACCCGTGAACGACCCGAACCAGTGCGAGACGATCCGCACGATGTCGCGCCAGAAGAACACGACGACCGCGGTCTCGGTGCCGAGCTGCGTGATCGCCGTGAACGCGGCGCCGGGATCGGCGGCGTTCGGCAGGAACTCGCCGACGATGCGGAGGTGCGCGCTCGACGAGATCGGCAGGAACTCGGTGAGGCCTTGGACGAGGCCGAGGATGAGCGCTTCGATCACGTGCGGGGTCCGCCTTCCGCCCTCACAGGATCGGAGGGTGCATCGAGGCCGCGTGGCGGCCGACCGGTCAGTAGTCGAGGAGCAGGTCGCCGAGGACCCGTGTACCGAACTGTAGTGCGTCGAGCGGCACGCGTTCGTCGACGCCGTGGAACATCGCCGGGAAATCGAGGCCGTCGGGAAGGCGCAAGGGGGCGAAGCCGTACCCGCGGATGCCGAGCCGGCTGAGCGACTTGTTGTCGGTGCCGCCCGACAGCAGATACGGGAACACGGGCGCTCCCGGGTCGTGCGCGCCGATCGCGCGGCGCACGGCGTCGACGAGCGGCCCGGATGTCGGAGCCTCGAGTCCGACGTCGCGGTGCACGATCTCGATCTCGATCGCGTCGCCCACGAGGCGCCGCACCTCTTCGAGGACGCGGTCCTCCTCGCCCGGGAGGGTGCGGATGTCGACGAGCGCCTCGGCGCGGTCGGGGATGACGTTGTGCTTGTAGCCCGCCGTCAGGCCGGTCGGGTTCGTCGTCGTGCGGAGCGTCGCCGTGATGAACCCCGACGCAGAGCCCGTCGCGAGGGCGAGCACGTCGGGCTCGGTCTCGGCAGGGTCGACGCCGAGCACCTTCGCAATCTCGCCCAGGAGCTCTTCGGTCGTCGCAGTGAGTCGCACGGGCCACTCGGCCTCGCCGAGCTTCGCGACCGCCGCTGCGAGGCGCGTGATGGCGTTCTGCCGGATGAGCCGCGACCCGTGCGCGGCGACGCCGCGCGCGATGAGCCGGATCCACAGAAGCGACTTCTCCCCCGTCTGCAGAAGGTACGCGCGCTGCCCGCCGACCGTGATCGAGTAGCCGCCGACCTCGCTGATCGCCTCGGTCGCGCCCGCGAACAGTTCGGGCCGGTCGTCGACGAGTCGGCTCGCGCCGACTCCCCCGCCGGCCTCCTCATCGGCGAAGAAGGCGACGACGAGCTCACGTTCGGGCAGCCGTCCAGAGCGCAGGATGTCTCCCAGCGCCGCGAGGATCATCGCATCCATGTCTTTCATGTCGACGGCGCCGCGACCCCACAGCATGCCGTCCTTGATCTCGCCCGCGAACGGGTCGACGCTCCAGTTGCGCGGATCGGCGGGCACGACGTCGAGGTGGCCGTGCAGGACGAGGGCGGGCTTGTCGGGGTTTCGACCCGGCACCCGCGCGACGACGCTCGCCCGGTTCGGCTCGGGCTCGAAGAGTTCGGGCGAGAGCCCCAACGCTTGCAGCTTCGCCTCGACGTATTCAGCGGCTTCTCGCTCGCCGTTCGACCGTCCTTCACCGAAGTTCGACGTATCCATGCGAATCAGATCGCGTGCGATCTGCGCGGATTCGTCCAGGTCAAGCGGGGGTTCTGGAATCATCGAAACCTCGGGCATGTCGTCCACGCTAGCGCCCTCGTCGGCATGTGGTCAGAACGCCCATTTTTCCGTGCTAATCTCTTCTACGGCCGCTGAGAGATCAGCGGAGAGGCTACCGGGTGACCGGCGGCCGACAACGCGCGGGTGGCGGAAATGGCAGACGCGCTAGCTTGAGGTGCTAGTGCCCTAACGGGCGTGGGGGTTCAAGTCCCCCCTCGCGCACGCGTTGTTCGAAAGGCCGGATCGGAAGATCCGGCCTTTCGTGTTTCTCCGGCCCCGGCCCGGAGCCTGGGCCTAGGCCTATAGGACAGAACGTGTGGATGGGATCGGGCGTGTCGGTGTTCGACGCGCCGCACTGCGGGCCGCGCCGGCATTCAGCGTGCTTTGCTCGGTGCCGCGCTCACGGTCTCCCCCACACGACGACTCGGTCGTCTTCGTAGACGACCGAGCGGCCGTCCTCGAGTTCGCCGGCCTGCTCGGCGGTGAAGAACGAGGCATCGGCGTCGGCCGGGAGGATGACGGCGTCGGCCGCCGTGATCTGCTCCCACGCGTGATCGAGCCACAGCTGATTCCACTGCGGGGCGTCGGTCTTGCCTGCGCCCTCGCGGAACTGGGTGAGGGCGACGCCGAACGGGTCGATGTCGATCGCGCAACCCGCCGTGACGGCGGCCGTGAGCCGATCGGCGAGGATGAGCTGACTCGGCGTCCCCCATGTGCACTCGAAGCCTGACGCGGCCTGGGCGAGCTCTGTCGGCGACCCGGACGGCAGCGTGGGCCGGATGAGGTCGCCGACCCCGACGGCCACGACCGCTGCTCCCACGACAACGGCGGCGACCCGACGCGCCCGGGCGCGACGAATGCCGATCGTCAGCGCCCCGAGGCACAACGTGAGCGGCGCGATGATCCACGCCGCGTAGTGGTAGTAGAACGCTTTCCCCGTGAGGAGGAGAGCCGCGAAGTGCGCGAGCAGGAGGATGGTCCACCACGCGGAATCCGGCCACCGCGAAGGCCGGCGCCAGGAGCGCAGTGGCCGCCGGAGGAGCGCGATCGCGACGGCGAGCACCACCACCGCGAACAATCCGGCCCAGACGAGTCCGGGGACGAGGAAATCGAGGATGTGCTGACCCGCGATGGGCGAGACGTGCCTGCCCCAGACGGAGGGACCGGCGCCCGAGACCGATCGCGGCCGACCGAGCTGGGCGAGGACGGTCTGCGCCCACATCGCCTGGGGCGCCTGCACAAAGAACGGCAGCATCACGGCCAGAACCGCGATGACCCCGCTCATGAGGTATCTCCAGAGCCCACGCCAACCCCAGAGGATGGCGATCATCGCGCCCACCACGACGATGTCGACGACGGCCCAGTACTTCACCGTGAGTGCGATCCCGAGGACGGCGCCCGCGACGAACACGAGGCCCAGGCGCCGTCGCGCGAGACACACGAGCGCAATGAGCAGCAGCAGGTTGAGGATCGGTTCGAGGAGCACGGTCTCTTCTGAGCGAACGACGTTCGACCAGACCGCATAGGCGCCGGCGCCCGCGAGGATCGCGAGGCGCCCGACGGGGCGGAGGAGCACGCCGACGAGCACCGTGTTCGCCACCCCGATCAGCGCGAAGGCGACTCGCGCGATCGCGAGAGACTGCGCGTCGGTCAGCGGGCCGGCGAGAGCCGCGAAAGGCATGAGCACCACGAACGATCCGGGCGGATGCAGATAGACGAAATCCCCGTATGGCGTCTTGCCCAGGAGTGTCGCGATCGACGCCGCGAACATCACGCCGTCGTCATATTCCCGTTCGGTGAGCAGGGATCCCGGTTGCAGCCACGTGTGCGCACGAACCACGAAAGCGAGCAAGCCCATCGTCGCGATCACGGTCACGGGACTGCGCAGCCAGGCCGCTCTCATGCGCCTCCCATCCCGTGCTCGCGGACCTCGTCATCGAGCGGATCGCCGACGGCGACGGTCTCGGGAGGGCGAGCCCCGGTTTCGTCGGCGACCGCATGCGGACGGTAGACGACGAGGGAGTGGAACACGAACCGCACGACGAACGCAGCCGCAAGGGTCACGGCGGCCGCAACCACGCTCTGCAGGCGGACCTCCTCGACGAGCAGCCAGATCACCGGGATACGTACGATCGCCTCGATGTTGTTGAATGTGAACGACTTCAGGAATCGATGGAGCATTCGTCCGGAATCCGTGCGCATGTCGGCGAAGACGAGGTACTCGAGCAATAGGAAGTTGCCAACGATCGTGATCTCGCTCGCGATGACTGCGGCCCAGAGGTATTCGACGCCGAGCCCCGTCAGCATCCACATGATCGCGAGGTTCGCGAGTGCCCCGACGCCCCCGACGACCGCGAACGCCGACATACGTCCGAATCGGAGCATCGTCAACTGGACGAGAAACCGGATCCCCTGGGTGAATGATGCCTTGGATTCGCCCCCGGCCCGGGGGCCGAAGACGAACGGCACCTCGGCCAGTCGCAACTGCCGGCGCGCGAGGATCTCGAGCAGGATCTTGAATCCGCGCGGGCGGAGAAGAGCGAAATCGACCGACGTGCGATCGATCAGGAAGAAGCCCGTCATGGGGTCGCTGCATCCGTGGAGCTTGCGAGGGAACATGGCGCGTGTGACAACGGTCGACGCGCGAGACACGGTCGTCCGAGCCTTGTTCGCGAGGCCCTCCGCGTTCCCGCCCTTCGTGTAGCGCGACGCGACAACGACGTCGACGTCACCCGCGACGGCACGTTCGACGAGGACGGGAATCGTCTCGGGAGGGTGTTGGAGATCGCCGTCCATGACGATGCACCAGTCGTGCTCGGCTGACCTGATGCCCTCGACGACCGCCCCGCCGAGGCCTCCGGCGGGTACTGTCCGATGGATCAGCCGGACCGGGATCGGGGCGAGTGCAGCGACCGCCTTGATGACCTCGGGGGTGTCGTCGGTCGAGTCGTCGACGAAGATCACCTCGACAGACGCGAGTGTGAACCGGTCGGCGACGGCAGTCGCGATCCGCTCGACGAGGCTCGCGATATTCGGGGCCTCGTTGAACGTGGGAATCACGATCGACAGTGCACGATCCGGCGGCAACGCGCTCACGGGGCCCCTCAACGCTTCATCCGGTTCATACGAGGTCTTGCTGCAGCACGCCTCGCCAGCCTAGCGAAGACGGAGCCGAACACGAACGGCTCATTCGACGAGTTCGTCGAGGAACTCCGATGGCGGCGCGAGTCTTCTCGCAGAGTCGAAGGTCAGCGCTCGATCGGCCGGATGAGCTCGGGCCCCTCGCCGTTGACCGGCCCCACCTCGTAGTAGTCGAGCGTCGGCACGAGCGGGCGGGAGGCGGCGACGGCCGCGTCGACGAGCGACTGGTCGCCCCTGGTGTCGGGGTCGAGCCACGTCGACCAGAACTCGGGCGGCACGATGACGGGGATGCGATCGTGGATGTCTGCGAGCTCGCCCGTGGCGTCGGTCGTCAAGATCGTGGCCGTCAGGTGCCAGCGGTCGGGATCGTCGTCGGCCTTCGATCGGTCGCGCCACCACGAGTAGAGTCCCGCGAACGCGAGCGGACCACCGGGTTCGTGGATGAAGTAGGGCGTCTTCGCCTTGCCGACCGTGTGCCATTCGTAGTACCCGTCTGCGGGAATCAGCGCGCGTTTGCTCGCGACCGAGGCCCGGAAGGCGCCGGCCTTCGCGGCGCCCTCTGCGCGTGCGTTGAAGGTCGGATAGGGCAGCTTGAGCTCTTTCGCGAAGCTCGGCACGAGCGACCAGCGCGCGGCTTCGAGGCGGCGGACGACCGGCCCCTCCTTCTTGGACTCGAGTACGACGGGAATCGGGTCGGTGGGCCGCACGTTCCAGTTCGGACCCGGAATGCCCTCGCCGACGGTATCGACGTCGAACACGCGCACGAGGTCGTCGGGGGTGTCGGAGATCGCGAATCGGCCGCACATGCGGCCTAGGCTAGCCCTCGCCGCCGACATCGGGACGGGCGGTCGTCCGGACTTGCCGAATTCGAACGCATGTTCGAAACTGGGGCGGTGACGCTCGCTGCTCCGCTCCCCCGTGAGACCCGGCCCGACCGGGTCGGCGAGCTGCAGTCGCGCATCCGCGACATGCAGGCCAGGCGTCTCGACACGCGCGAGATCCCCACGCATCGGGCGCTCGCGGCCGTCCTGCCGGGCGGTGTGCTGCGCGAGGGCACGGTCGTGCAGGCGACGGGGTCGACGAGCCTCGTGATGGCGCTCCTCGCGGGGCCGTCGGCTGCCGGGCGGTGGGTCGCGGTCGTCGGCATGCCCGCGTTCGGCGCCGAAGCCGCACGGCGCTTCGGCATCGATCTGTCGCGCCTCGTGCTCGTGCCCGAGCCCGGCGGCCAGTGGCTGACGGTCGCGGCGACCCTCGCCGACACCGTGCCCGTCGTCGTCGTGCGCCCCGAGGGGCGGGTCTCCCCCGGCGAGGTCTCGCGGCTCGCGGCGCGCATCCGCCAGCGCGGCGCGCTCCTCATCGCGACGGGCGCGTGGCCCGGCGCTGACACCGTGCTCGAGGTCACGGGCAGCCGATGGACGGGACTCGAGGCCGGGCACGGCGCCCTCGTCGAGCGAGAGGTCGTCGTGCGCACCGCCGGCCGCGGCGGCTTCGGTCCGGGCGGCGCGGCCAGGCTGCGCCTGCCCGATGCGCCGGGAGGGGTCGCGGAGGCGGTCGAGACACCCCTCGCCCCTGTGCATCGGCTCGACGAGCGGAGGGCCGGATGACTCGCGCCGCCCTCGCACGTACCGACCTCTCGCTCGCCCGCACGATCGTGCTCTGGTGCCCCGACTGGCCCGTGTTCGCCGCGAGCCGCGAGGCGGGATTGTCCGAGAGAACCCCGTCGCCCTCATCGAGGCCGGGCTCGTGCACTCGTGTTCGCCGTCGGCTCGCGCCGAAGGGGTCGCACGAGGCATCCGTCTGCGCGAAGCGCAACTGCGGTGCCCCGCGCTCGTCGTGCTCCCCTACGACGCGGCGCTCGACGCACGCGCGTTCGAACCCGTCGTGCGGGCGATCGAGGCGGCGGTGCCCGGCGTGCAACTCGTGCGGCCCGGCACGCTCGCGATGCGGGCGCGCGGGCCCGTGCGGTACTACGGCGGCGAAGAGGCCGCAGCGCGGGCGCTTCTCGCCACAGCGGCAGAGGCCGGGGTCGAAGCGGCGCAGGTCGGCATCGCCGACGGGCCGTTCGCGGCCGAGCAGGCGGCGCGCGGCACGCGCAGCGGCGAGGCCGTGGGCATCGTGCCGGCCGAGACATCCGCCGCGTTCCTGGCCCCGCTGCCCGTGCGCCTCGTCGCCGACGCGCGCACGGCGACCCTGCTCAACCGGCTGGGCGTGCGCACACTCGGCGAGTTCGCAGCGCTGCCCGAGGCCGACGTCCGGCGGCGGTTCGGCGCTGCGGGCGCGTTCGCGCACGATCTCGCCGCGGGGCGCGAGGCGACGCGCGTCGTGCCGCGCACGCCGCCGCCCGAGTTCGCCGTCGAGCAGGAGTTCGAACCGCCGCTCGACCGCGTCGACCAGCTCGCGTTCGCGTTCCGGGTGCGCGCCGACGAGTTCGTCGACCGACTGCGCGCGTCGCGGCTCGTGTGCACGGCGCTGCGGATCGACCTCGACGACGAGCGCGGCGGGCACTCGAGCCGGGCATGGCTGCATCCGCGATGGTTCACGGCCGCCGACGTCGTCGACCGGCTGCGCTGGCAACTCCAGGGGGCGGCGAGCGCCGAAGCGGGGCTGGCCTCCCCCGTCGTGCGCGTGCGCGTCGTGCCCGAGCGCGTCGACTCGACGGGTGACCACGAAGACGGGTTGTGGGGCGGTGGGCCCGATGAGCGCATCCATCACGGGCTCACGCGCGTGCAGAGCCTACTGGGGCACGATGCGGTCGTGACGGCGGCGATCGGCGGCGGCCGCATGCTCGCCGACCGGCAGGTGCTCGTGCCGTGGGGCGACCGGGCGCCCACTGCGTCGACGGCGCCGTGGCCGGGCAGCCTCCCGACGCTCGCTCCTGCGAGCGTGTTCCGCGAGCGACCGGCTGTGCGGCTCCTCGACGCGGCGGGCGAATCGGTCGCGATCGACGCGCGCGGCAGCGTGTCGGCGCCGCCTGCGACGTTCGCGTTCGCGGGCGGAGCACCCGGGCCGGTCACGGCATGGGCGGGTCCGTGGCCGATCGTCGAACGCTGGTGGGACGCCGAGCACGCGAGGCGCGTGCACCGGTTCCAGATCGTCGACGGCGAGGGCTGCGCGTGGCTCCTCGTGCTGGGCGAAGGCGGCTGGCAGGCCGAAGCGAGGTACGACTGATGGGCGGGGCCCGCTGATGGGCTGGAACAATCCCGAGATCCCGTGGTCGGAGCTCGAGCGCACGCTCTCCGACCGCAGACGTCCGCCCGCCGCGGGGGCGTCGAAGCTCATCGCCGACGGCGGCGACAGCCCGGCGTGGAGCCGCAAGCGTATGCCGTACCGGCCGAGCGACGACCTCGTGCTGCCCGACGGTCCGGTCGTCCCGTACGCCGAATTGCACGCGCACTCGGCGTACAGCTTCCTCGACGGGGCGTCGATGCCGGAGCAGCTCGTCGAAGAGGCCGCACGCCTCGGACTCTCAGGGCTCGCGATCACCGACCATGACGGCTTCTACGGCATCGTGCGGTTCGCCGAGGCCGCCGAGAGCTTCCCCGACCTCGCCACGGTCTTCGGCGCCGAGCTTTCGATCGGCCTCTCGAAGCCGCAGATGGGCGAGGCCGACCCCGAAGGCGACCACCTCCTCGTGCTCGCGCGTCGCGAAGAGGGGTACCACCGGCTCGCGGGCGCGATCACGGCCGCGCAACTCGCGGAGGGCGCCGAGAAGGGGCGACCCGTTTACAGCCTCGAGTCGCTCGCCGAACGGTCGGGCGGCGAATGGACGATCCTCACGGGGTGCCGCAAAGGGTCGGTGCGCCGGGCGCTCGCAGCGGGCGGTGCGGATGCCGCGTGGCTCGAGCTCGACCGGCTCGTCGCCCTCTTCGGGCGTGCTCAGGTCGTCGTCGAGCTCTTCGACCACGGGCATCCGGGCGACCAGCAGGCGAACGACGTGCTCACGGGCCTCGCCGAGCGGGCGGGCCTGCAGGTCGTCGCGACGAACGCCGTGCACTTCGCGACGCCGCCCGAGCACCGGCTCGCCCAGGCGCTCGCGGCCGTGCGGGCACGCCGCAGTCTCGACGAGCTCGACGGGTGGCTTCCCGCGTCCGACGGCATGCACATCCGGTCGGGTGCCGAGATGCACGCGCGCTTCGCGCGCTATCCGGGCGCGGTCGCGCACTCGGTGACCCTCGCCGACGAGCTCGGGTTCACGCTCCGGAGCGCCCGTCCGAAACTGCCGCGGCAGCAGGTGCCAGAGGGGCACACCCCCATGAGCTGGCTCAGAGAACTCGTGTGGCAGGGGGCATCCGAACTGTACCCGGGCGTGCCGAAGCACGTGCGCGACCGCCTCGAGCAAGAGCTCGCGGTCATCGAGCAGAAGGACTTCCCGGGCTACTTCCTCATCGTGCACGACCTCGTCGCCGAGGCGCGTCGCCGAGGCATCCTGTGCCAGGGGCGCGGCTCGGCGGCCAACTCGGCCGTCTGCTACGCGCTCGGCATCACCGCGGTCGACTCGATCCGCTACAACCTGCCGTTCGAGCGCTTCCTGTCGGCGCTTCGCGACGAGGAGCCCGACATCGACGTGGATTTCAACTCCGATCGCCGCGAAGAGATCATCCAGTACGTCTACGGCAAGTACGGGCGCGAGAACGCCGCGCAGGTCGCGAACGTCATCAGCTACCGCCCGAAGAACGCCGTGCGCGACATGGCGAAAGCGCTCGGCTACTCGACGGGGCAGCAAGACGCGTGGTCGCGGCAGGTCGAGCGCTGGGGCGCCGTCGTCGAGACCGACGATCACGATATACCGCGGCCCGTCGTCGAACTCGCCTCGCAGGTGCTGACGTTTCCCCGACACCTCGGCATCCACTCGGGCGGCATGGTGCTCACCGATCGGCCCGTGGGCGAGGTCGTGCCGATCGAGCATGCGCGCATGGAGAACCGCACGGTGCTGCAGTGGGACAAAGACGACTGCGCGTGGATGGGACTCGTGAAGTTCGACCTGCTCGGGCTCGGCATGCTCGCGGCGCTCCAGTACACGTTCGATCTCGTGCGCGACACGACGGGCGAGGAGTTCACCCTGCAGACGATCCCGAAAGAGGAGGCGGCGGTCTACGACATGCTGTGCCGGGCCGACTCGATCGGCGTGTTCCAGGTCGAGTCGCGCGCGCAGATGGGCACGCTCCCCCGCCTGAAGCCGAGGAAGTACTACGACCTCGTCGTCGAGATCGCGCTCATCCGGCCTGGCCCGGTGCAGGGCGGTGCGGTGCATCCGTACATCCGCCGGCGCACGGGCGAAGAAGACGTCACCTACCTGCACCCGAAGCTCGAGCCCGTGCTCGAACGCACGCTCGGGGTGCCGCTCTTTCAAGAGCAACTGATGCAGATGGCGGTCGCCGTGGGCGACTGCACGCCCGCCGACGCCGACCAGCTGCGGCGCGCGATGGGGTCGAAGCGCGGGGTCGTGAAGATCTCAGCCCTGAAAGAGAAGCTCTACGCGGGCATGGCGCGCAACGGCCTTTCGCCCGAGGATTGCGACCTCGTCTACGGCAAGATCGAGGCGTTCGCGAACTTCGGCTTCGCCGAGAGCCACGCCCTCGCGTTCGCGCTCCTCGTCTACACGAGTTCGTGGCTGAAGCTGCACTATCCGGCGGCGTTCCTCGCGGCGCTGCTGCGGGCGCAGCCGATGGGGTTCTACTCGCCGCAGACGCTCACGGCCGACGCGAGGCGTCACGGCGTCGAGGTGCGGCGGCCCGACATCCTGCGGTCGGGGGTGCACGCGGGGCTCGAGGCGGTTTCGAGCGCTGCGGATGCCTCGGTGCAGGCGGATGTCTCCCGCCACCCCCGCGCGACGGGCATGCCGACCTGCCTCGGCGAGCAGCCGCCCGTGGGCGACTTCGACCGCGACGCCCCCGACCGGTCGGCCGAGCACCGCCGTGACGGCGCGTACGCCGTGCGGCTCGGACTCGCAGACGTGTCCTCGATCGGTCAGAAGACCGCCGAGCGCATCGTCGCCGAACGCGAGCGCGGCGGCCCGTACCGCGACATGGCCGACGTCTCCCGCAGAGCTGGGCTCGAAGCATCCGAACTCGAAGCGCTCGCTGCGGCGGGCGCGTTCGCCTCCTTCGGACTCGACCGCCGGCGCGCCCTATGGCTTGCGGGCGAGGCCGCGCAAGACCGGGCCGAGTACCTGCCGGGGTCGGTCGTCGTCGTGCAGCCGCCGCTTCTGCCCATGCTGACGCCCGCCGAGCAGGTGGTGTACGACCTATGGGCGACGGGCATCTCCCCCGACGACCACCCGATCCGGCACATCCGCGACCGCCTCGACGAACGCGGCGTGCTGCGCGTCGACCTCCTGCGCGAGGCCGAGACGGGTCGGCGCATCGAGGTCGGCGGGGTCGTGACGCACCGACAACGCCCGGCGACGGCCTCGGGCATCACCTTCTTGAATCTCGAAGACGAGTCCGGCACGGTCAACGTCATCGCGGGCGTCGGCGTCTGGACGAGGTATCGCCGCATCGCCCGTGAAGCCCCCGCGATGATCGTGCGCGGCATGCTCGAACGCTCGCGCGACGGCGTGGTCAACCTCATCGCCGACCGGTTCGAGTCGCTCGTCGTGTCGGCGCCGTCGAGGTCGCGGGACTTCCGTTGAACCGTGGCCCTAGCATCGTCACGATGGATGCCGACGACCGCGAAGAGACGCAAAGGGTCTTCCTTGCGCCAGACGGCACCGAGATCGCCTACCGAGAGTTCCTCGCCCGTGCCGTCGTCCGCGACGACGACCATGACCGCGCCCCTCGGCCGCCGCTCGTGATCCTCCACGGACTCGCCGGGAGCTCCCGCGAGTTCGTTCCAACGGCACGCGCACTCGCACCGCATCGGGTCGTGCTCGTCGATCAGCGCGGGCACGGACGCAGCACAAGAGTGCCGACGGATGTCTCTCGGGAGGCCTTCGTAGCCGACGTCATCGGGGTGATCGAGCACGTCGTCGGCGGGCCGGTCGTGCTCGTCGGCCAGTCGATGGGCGGGCACACCGCGTTGCTCGTCGCCGCTGCGCGACCAGACCTCGTTCGCGCACTCTTGCTGCTGGAAGCCGGTGTCGGCGGCGACGGCGACGAGGGGCGACGAGCCGAACTGCGCGCGTTCTTCGCCTCGTGGCCCGTGCCGTTCTCGGATCGGGCCGCCGCAACGGCGTTCTTGGGAGATGGCCCCCTCGAACGTGCGTGGGTCGACGACCTCGAAGCGTCCCACGATGGTCTCCGGCCGCGGTTCGACGCCGATGTCATGGTCGACGTGATCGCCGCGGTCGACGAACGCCCGCGCTGGGAGACGCTGCCTCGGCTCACGATGCCGCACCTCCTCGTGTTCGGCGAGCGGGGCATGTTCGAGGCCGCGCAGCAGTTCGATCTGCTCCAGCGCGCGCCGGACGTGCGATCGGTTGGACTCCTCGGCGCCGGGCACGATGCGCATCTCGACACGCCGGATGTGTGGTTCGACGTGCTGCGTGGGTTCGTCACGTCGGTCGAGCCTCAGAGCGACTGAGTGGCGGTCGAGTCCGACCCCGAGGCATCCGATACCGACACTCTCGCCCGATCCCGTCGAGTCATCCGGATTCCGGGGCGTACGTCGAATAGCCTCGTCCGGTGCCCGCACCATTCGACGATCTCGGACCCGACCGCTATGGCAGCGACGTGCTCGCCGGCGACTGGAAGGCGCGCGGGCGCAAGGTGATCCCCGAGGTCGAAGCCTCACGTGAACTCGTCGTCGAACTCGCGGCCGACGGATACTGCGGCGCGATCGTCGGGATCGAGCACGGCCACGTCGTGCTCGAAGACCGGTTCGGCAAGCGGCGGCTGTTCCCGCTCGGCCACGGCTTCCTCCTCGACGGCGAGGCGGTGCGGCTGGTCGCGCCGAAGGCGAAGGCGCCCGCGGGTCGGCTGCGCACGGCATCCGGGTCGTTCGCGGCCGATGCCGGCCCCGCGAAGGTCGCGCTGCCGAGTCGCATCTTCGTCGAGGGCCGCCACGACGCCGAACTCGTCGAGAAGATCTGGGGCGCCGATCTCCGCGTCGAGGGCGTCGTGGTCGAGTACCTCGAGGGCGTCGACGTGCTCCCCGAGATGCTCGACGAGTTCCGGCCGGGTCGCGGACGGCGTGCGGGCGTGCTCGTCGACCACCTCGTCCCGGGCTCCAAGGAGCAGCGCATCGCCGACGCGGTCGCGCGCGGCCCGCACGGGGCGAACGTGCTCGTCGTGGGACATCCGTTCATCGACATCTGGCAGGCCGTGAAGCCGGCACGCCTCGGGCGCGACGCCTGGCCCGTGATCCCCCGCGGCGAGTCCTGGAAGCACGGCGTGTGCCGGGCGTTCGGGTGGCCGCATGCCGAGCAGGCCGACATCGCGCGCGCGTGGCAGCACATCCTCGGCCGCGTGCGCGGCTTCGGCGACCTCGAACCGGCTCTCCTCGGACGTGTCGAAGAACTCATCGACTTCGTGACGGAACCTCCGCACTGACGCCCGGGTGACGACCTCGAGTCATCCGCTGGGGTGAATCTCGTACGCCGACCGCCCGATCAGGGTTGGTCCTCCCGGCGCTGTCGGCAGCGGCCCCGGTCGGCTGGAGTGGGCGCATGACACGAACCACGACGTCACGAACCGCCTCGCTTGCCGCTCTGAGCGCCGCCGCCCTCCTCGTCGGCTCCCTCACGGGATGCACTGCGATCGAAGACGTGCTCTCCAAGCAAGAACGCGCCGACTACCAGACCTACGACGAAGCGCAGCGTGGATGGCCCGACGGGCCCATTCCGGGATGGATCCCCGCCGAGTCGACCGACCTGCACCTGCTCCGAACGACCGACGGCTCGAACGAGATCGTGGCGTTCGAGTCCGCCGCCGACCTGATGACCGACGGTTGCGAGCCGCGCCCCCGCCACAACATGCCCGGCCTCACGGCCGACTGGGGCTTGGAGGCCTACCCCGACACCGTGCTCCTGTGCGCAGATTGGGAGGTCGCTGCGACCGACGGCGGCTGGTTCGGGTGGCGGATCACGGGAACCATCGACGAATGAGTCGGGGTGGTCGCCGTCAACTCACCGCTGTGCCGAACAGCAGGCCCAGCAGGTAGGTGACGGCGGCCGCGCCGAGTCCGATCGCGAGTTGCCGCAACGCGCGCTTGACCGGCGACGCGCCCGAAAGCACGCCGACGGTCGCGCCCGTGAGGAGCAGCGCGACACCCACGAGGGCGGTCGCGAGGATGATCGCCGGGAGCCCGGTCATGCCGAAGATCCACGGCAGCACGGGGATGAGCGCGCCCGACGCGAAGAACAGGAAGCTCGAGATCGCGGCGGCCATCCCCGTGCCGACGACCTCGTGGTCGGGTGACACGACGGGCAGCGCGTCCGACGGCGTCTGCGCCGCGCCGACCGCTTGCACGCGCGCGATGACGAGGGCCGCCTGGTCGACGGCGTCCTCGGGCGCCATGCCGCGCGCCCGATAGACGAGGGCGAGCTCGTTGGCCTCGAGATCGAGGTCGGCGAGGGCATCGCGAGTCGCAGGGTCGGGGGCGGATGCCTCGAGCAGCTCGCGCTGGGAACGGACGGAGACGTACTCCCCGCCCCCATCGAGAGAGCGCCCGCGAGGAGTCCGGCGAGACCTGCGAACAGCACGTACGGCGCGGCGACGCCCGTCGCCCCGATGCCGAGGACGAGCGCGAGGTTCGAGACGAGTCCGTCGTTGGCGCCGAAGACGGCGGCGCGGAACGTGCCCGCGAGACGCAACCGTCCGCGGGCGGCGAGGCCGCGCACGACCTCGCCGTGGATGCGTTCGTCGGCGGCCATCGCGGCCGTCGCGTGCGGATCGGTGCCGTACGGCGACCTCGCCTCGGCGCGCTGCGCGAGGGCGAGCACGAAGATCGTGCCGAAGCGGCGGGCGAGGGCGGCGAGGAGCCGCGTCCGTGCGCTCGCGCGCGGGACGCCGGTCTCGTCGCCGCCGAGGAGGGCGAGCCAGTGCGACTCGTGGCGGCCTTCGGCGGCGGCGAGGGCGAGCAGGATCTCGCGCTCTTCACCGGTCTTGCGCGATGCGAGCTCGCGGTAGACGGCCGCTTCGGCGCGTTCGTCGGCGAGGTACCGTCGCCACCTGGCGCGGTCGGCCTCGGTGGTCGGTGCCGTCTCGTTCACAGGTCGCCTCGGGATTCCGGGCCGGCACCACGAGTCGGGCCGGCTCCATCGCGTCGTCGGCCCGGTCGGGCCTCAGTCACGATAACGACGAAGGACGCGCGGATGCTCCGCGAATCGCCTGATTGGCAGCATTTCGGAGCGCCGAACCGGGGACGGTCCGCGGTGCCCGGATGTCTCCGAGCGTGCGCCGCTCCGAGGCATCCGGGCGCCGCGACCCACCTCAGTCGATGAGTTGCTGCCAGCCGTCCCCGGCTGCGTGCTCGAAGATCAGATTGGTCTCGGTGTGGGCGACCGCGGGGTGGCCGGTGAGGTGGGCGAGCACGAACTCGCGGAGTTCGACGGCGTCGCGGGCGGCGACGTGGAGGAGGTAGTCGTCGGCACCGGCCATGTGGAAGACGCCGAGGACGCCGGGCAGGTGCGGGACGCTCTGGCGGAACGCGTCGATCTCGGAGCGGTCGTGCTTGACGAGTCGGACGGCGATGAGCGCCTGCAGGGAGACGCCGACCGATGCGAGGTCGACGTCGACGCGGTAGCCGCGGATGGTGCCGAGGCTTTGCAGGCGACGCAGGCGAAGCGACACGGTGGACTCGGCGACGCCGATCTCCTGCGCGAGTGCGGCACCCGAGGCTCGGGCGTTGCTCGAAAGGGCCGACAGCAGGGCGCGATCGACGCGGTCGAGATCAGGAAGCTGCGGCATGGGGTGGTGCTCCTCGGTGGTGTATCGCAGGAATGGCGCGAAGGCTGGGTTGTTTGCGAAGAATCTACAAGACACGTGGATGTCCCGAATGCACCTGTGGAAAGTGGACAGAACTCCGCCGTTCCAGGCGGTGCACGCGAATCGGGCGGACCGTGCAAGACGGTCCGCCCGATCAGGCGCTCACGGGGTGCGTGTCAGTCGAGGACGATTTCCGCCCGCTTGCGTGCGACGATCGGCCCGAGCGCGAACGCGAGCACGAAGAGCGCGATGATGCCCCACGAGAACGGGCCGTACGCCGGCTCGGAAACCAGAACGGGGAGGTTCACGAACACGAGCACCGCGAACGCGACGAGCCCGACGAGGCCGAGCGCGGGCGCCACGAGCGTCTTCCAGGCACCGAGTCGGCTGGGGGTGCGACGGAAGATCGCGATGACCGCGACGCTCGTGAGCACGAGCAGCAGCACGATGCCGACCGACGAGATGCCGCCGAGCCACGTGTAGAACTGCGCGATCGGGTCGAGGCCGAGGAGCACCGCGACGACGATCAGCACGGCGACCGTGACCGACGCCGTGAGCGAGGCACGCGAGGGCGAACCGTGCTTGACGTGTGCGTCGCCCAGGGCGTGCGGCAGCACGCCGCGGCCAGCGAGGGTGAAGATGTACCGCGACACGATGTTGTGGAACGAGAGGATGCACGCGAAGAGGCTCGTCACGAAGAGCACGCCGATGATGTGCCCGCCGACGGCGCCGAGGTACTGCTCGGTCGTGGTCGTCAAGATGGTGCCCGAGTTCGCGGCTGCGTTCTCGACGATCGTGCTCTCGCCGTTCGCCGTGATGAGCACCCAGCTCGAGAGCGTGTAGAACAGGCCGATCACGATGAGCGCGATGTAGGTCGCCCGCGGGATGGTGCGCTCGGGGTCGCGTGCCTCGTCGCGGAACACCGCGGTCGCCTCGAAACCGATGAAGCTCAGGATCGCGAAGAGGATCGCGAAGCCGGGAGCTCCTGAGACCATCGCAGCCGGGTTGAAGATGCCTGTCGAGAAGCCTTCGGGGCCGCCGCCCGAGAAGATGACGACGGCGTCGAGGGCGAGCACGATCGCGACCTCGGCGATGAGGAGCACGGCGAGCACGCGGCCCGAGAGTTCGATCTTGAAGTAGCCGAGCGCGCTCACGACGACGAACGCGACCGCCGCGTACACCCACCAGGGCACGCCTGTGATGCCGTAGCCCTCGAAGAGCTGGGCCGCTCCCGGGCCGAAGAGACCGAAGACGCCGGCCTCGAGGGCGACGTACGACAGCAGGGCGGCGAATGCGGCGCCGAGGCCGGCACTGCGCCCGAGCCCCTTGTCGACGTAGGCGTAGAACGCACCGGCCGACTTCACGAGCGGCGTCGCGTTCGTGAACCCGACGGCGAAGAGCAGCAGCACCGCGGTCACGACGATGAACGTGAACGGGAAGCCCGCCCCGTTGCCGAACGCGATGCCGAGCGGCACGGGGCCGCCGATGACGCCGAGCGGCGAGGCCGCGGCGACGACGATGAAGACGATGCTCGCGACGCCGAGCGAGCCGCGCAGACGGCGCGGGTTCAGCGCGGGGTCGGGCGCCCCGTCGGGCGCGGCAGCGCCGGGGGCGGCGCCCTCGACGAGTGTGGTGTCGGCCATGGTGGGTCCTTCGGTCGGGTGGATCGCGGTGTGGAGCGGGTCGGGTTCTGGAGCGGGGCGGTGCGGGCGATGCAGTTGGGGTGTTGGTGTGTCGGTGTGTCGGTGTGTTGGTGCTGGCGGTGCGAAGTTCGGATGCCTCGGGTCAGGCGCTCTTGGCTTTCGGCACGCCGATCGCCCACTCGTAGGGCGGTTCGGCGTCGTTGACCGCGGCGTCGCCGATGATGCGGGCCTTGAACGCGGCGGGGTTGTGGCTTGCGACCGTGCGGGCGTTCCGCCAGTGGCGGTCGAGGGCGAGCGAGGTGCTCGTCGCGCTCGCGCCGAGGGCGTCGAAGAGCCGGGTGGCGGCGTCGAGCACGAGCGGACTCACGGTGAGCTGAGCCCGTGCTGAGGCGAGTTCGGCCTCGCGTTTGGCCGCCGCCTTCGCGACGGAGTCGGCGGCGCGCACCGCGTAGGCGGCCTCGAGCGCGGACGCCGCGTGCAGCACGATCGCCTCGGCGGCGAAGGCATCGGCCTCGATGCGCCCGACGATCTCGAGGATCTGCGGGTCGTCGCGCGTGCGGTCGGCGTTGCCGTGGCTGAACGTGCGGGCGCGGTTCGCGACCTGGTCGACGGCGTCGCGCGCGGCAGCGCGGGCGATCCCCGCCTGCACGGCGACGAGGACGAGTTGGTAGAGCGAAGTCTGGTAGTCGAACCGCCGGGCGAACGGGTACACGTGATCGGCACGAACGGGTGCAGCGTCGAACACGGTCGTGCCGCTCCCCGTCAGCCGCTGCCCGAACCCGGTCCAGTCGTCGCTCACCGCGACGCCGTCGTGGCCGGTCGCGACGAGGGCGGCGACCTCGGTGCCGTCTGGCGCGAGCGCCGACGTATCGATCCATTCGGCGAAGATCGACCCCGTCGTGTAGTACTTGCGGCCCGAGATCGTGAAGCCGTCCGAGGCATCCGAAAGTCTCGTCGCCGTATCGCCGAGCGCGACGTTGCCGATCTCGGTGACGGCGTTGCCGACGAGTTCGCCCGCGGCGAAGCGGCGCAGCCACTCGTCGCGCTCCGCGCTCGCGGGCGCGTTCAGGCGGTCTTCGACGAACGCGATGTGTCCGCGGAGCGCTTGCGGCACGTGCGGGTCGTATGAGGCGAGCTCGACGAGCAGCTCGAACAGCTCGGGCAGGGTCGCGCCGTCGCCGCCGAACTCGACGGGTACGCGCACGCCCGTGAATCCCGAGCGCTTGAGCTCGTCGATCTCGACGAACGGCAGGGTACGGTCGAGTTCGCGCTGGACGGCGCCTTCGCCGATGCGGGCGAAGACGGAGCGGTACTTCTCGATGAGCGCGCTCATGTGTAGAGGCTCACGGGCTGGACGGTGCCGTTCAGGAAGTGTGCGCCGACCTCGATGCGCTTGTAGTCGACGGGGTCGTGGAGGCTGTGGGTGCGGATGTTCCGCCAGTGCAGGTCGAGGCCCGTCGCGGTCTTCGTCGAACTCGCGCCCGTGACCTCGAAGACGCGGCTCGCGACCTCGAGCCCGACTTCGGTCGAAACGACTTTGAGCCGCGCGACCGCGAGCTCGATCGCGGCGCGGTCTTCGGCCGTCGTCGCGTGGCCGAGCGCGACGGCATCGTCGTACTGCCGGTTGAGTTTGTCGGCGAGCGCTTCGACGGCGGCCGTCCGCGAGACGAGCTCACCGAACACGCGGTGCGTGACCGGGTCGTCGGCGTATCGCTCGACGCCCGACAGGAACCACGAGTTGGGCCGCTTGCGCGCGAGCTCGGCGGCCTGCGCAAGGGCGCCCTCGGCGATGCCGAGGTAGATGTTGCCGAACAGCAGCTGCACTCCGGGGGTCACGACTGCCGAGAACGGCAGGTCGCGGTCGATGCCCACGACGTCGTCCCGGGTCACGATCACGTCTTCGAACGACACGCCGCCGCTCGCCGACGCGCGGTAGCCGATGTTGTCCCAGTCGCCGAGCTGGCGGATTCCGGAACGCCCGCGGTCGAGCGCGAACACGACGAGCTGCCCGTCGAGCGCGCCGCCTTCGGCGACCGCGCCCGAGATGACGACGTCGGCGACCGCGGCACCCGTCGCGAACGCCTTGCGACCGTTCAGCCGGTATCCGTCGCCGTCCGCGACGAAGGAGAGGTCTGGGCTCACGGGGTTGAAGGCGTCGGCCCACACCCAGTGACCTCGGGCGCTTCGACGGAGCCATCCGTTCGCCGTTTCGGCGTCGGCACCGTAGAAGACGGCGCACGCCTGGTTGAGCCAGCTGTAACCGAGGATCTGGGCGACCGAGGCATCCACCCGGGCGATCGTGCGCGCGACCGCGAACGCGGTCTCCCAGTGGGCGCCCTGGCCGCCGAGCTCGCTCGGCACGAGAAGGTCGACGAGCCCGGAGTCGCGCAGCAGGTGCACAGGGGCATCCGGCAGCGCGTTCGAGCGGTCGCGCTCGACGACGTCGACGGCGAGGGCGGCGGCGACACCCTGCGCGACGGTGGTCCAGCGTGCGATCTCGGATGCATCGGCGCGCCCGCGCCAGACGGAGCCGTCCGCTGCGACGGATGCCTCGGCCGGCCCGGTCTCGGCGGGCGAAATGGGTGGAGCGATGGTCATGGAGGCAGAGCGTGGCGGATGCGCGGCGGTGCCGCCACCCGGCCGAAACATGGTGACGTTCGATGACGGCATGTGTCGAAGCATCCGACGGAATCGCACCCTATCGGCCACGATGATGCGGTTCAGGAAGGCGGATCCCATGACCACTCGTCCCATCCGATTCAACGCGTTCGACATGAGCTGCGTCGGCCACATCTCGAGCGGTCTATGGCGGCACCCCGCCGACCAGGCCCAGCGCTACACCGACATCTCGTACTGGACCGAGCTCGCGAAGCTCCTCGAGCGCGGGAAGTTCGACGGCATCTTCATCGCCGACGTGCTCGGCACCTACGACGTCTACGCGGGCAACGCCGACGCGGCGATCAAGCACGGCTCGCAGGTGCCCGTCACCGACCCGCTGCTCGTCGTCTCGGCGATGGCCGCCGTCACCGAGCACCTCGGATTCGGCGTCACCGCGGGTACCGCCTACGAGCACCCGTACCCCTTCGCCCGCCGGCTCTCGACGCTCGACCACCTCACCAAGGGGCGCGTCGGCTGGAACGTCGTCACGGGCTACCTGCCGTCGGCCGCGCGCAACATGGGCCACGACGACCAGCTCGAGCACGACCGGCGCTACGACATCGCCGACGAGTACCTCGAGGTCCTCTACAAGCTGTGGGAAGGCTCGTGGGAGGACGACGCGGTCGAGCGCGACCGCGAGACCGGCGTCTTCACCGACCCCGGGAAGGTGCACGGCATCGAGCACGACGGCACCTACTTCAAGGTGCCCGGCATCCACCTCGTCGAGCCGAGCCCCCAGCGCTCTCCCGTCATCTACCAAGCCGGCGCGTCGAGCCGCGGCATCGCGTTCGCCGCAGAGAACGCCGAAGCGATCTTCGTCGCAGCGCCCTCCAAGCGCGTCATCGCGACCCAGGTCAAGCAGATCCGCGACGCCCTCGAGGCCGCGGGTCGCGATCGCTATGCCGCGCGCATCTACGCGATGGTCACCGTGATCGTCGACGAGACGCACGAGAAGGCGAAGGCGAAGGAGGCCGAGTACCTCTCGTACGCCGACGACGAGGCCGCCCTCGTGCTCATGTCGGGTTGGATGGGCGCCGATCTCTCGCAGTACGAGCTCGACGCCCCGATCGGCGCGGTCAAGAGCAACGCGATCCAGTCGTTCGTGACCTCCCTCCAAGAGGATGCCGCGGCGGGCGACGAGTGGACCGTCCGCTCGCTCGCCGAGGCCGGCAAGATCGGCGGATTCGGCGCGCGTATCGTGGGCTCGGCGACCGAGGTCGCCGACGAGCTCGAGCGCTGGGTCGAGGAGACCGATGTCGACGGCTTCAACCTCGCCTACGCGATCACCCCCGGCACCTTCGAGGACATCGTCGAGTTCGTCGTCCCCGAGCTGCAGCGCCGCGGCCGCTATCAGACCGAGTACGCGCCCGGAACGCTTCGCCAGAAGCTCCACGGTCGAGGCGACCGCCTGCCCGTCGAGCACCGCGGCGCCCGTTACAAGGTCGGCGCGAAGGTCGGCGCTGACGTCGCCCCCGAGTAGGGACGCGCAGTAGGGTCGGCGCATGGCGCGAGGCATCCGACCCACGAGCACGAGCCGGCTGCTCGCGGTCGGCGTCTCTCGCGACGGCGACCGCGTCACGACGCTCGAGCTGTTCTTCGACCTCGTGTACGTGTTCGCATTCCACCAGGTGAGCGAGATCATCCTCGACGAGCCGTCGGCGGCCGGGCTCTTGAGGGGGCTGGTCACGCTCGCGCTCGTCTGGTGGTCGTGGACCGCGTACGCGTGGCTCGCGAATCAGGCGCGCGCCGACGACGGCGTGGTCCGACTCGGGATGGTCCTCGCGACGGCGGTCATGTTCCTCGTCGCCCTCGCGATCCCCGAAGCCTGGGACGACCTCCCTGGCGGACTCAGCGGTCCGCTCGTGTTCGTCATCGGATATCTGCTCGTGCGTGTCGTGCACGGCACCGTGTATCTGATCGCCGCGGGTTCCGATGCGGGCCTGCGCCGCCAGGTGCTCGTGAGCATGGCGACGGGGCTCGTCCCAGCGGCGGCGCTGCTGGTCGCCGGATGCCTCGTCGGCGGCGCCCTGCAGGTGTGGCTCTGGGCCGTCGCCATCGCGATCGACTGGCTGCTCGTCTATCTGACCTCGCGCGCGGGCAACAGCTGGCGCCTCAACTCGGCGTCGCACTTCTCCGAACGCCACGGCCTCATCGTGATCCTCGCGCTCGGTGAGTCGATCATCGCGATCGGCGCGGTCGCGATGCGCATCCCCGTCGACTGGGAGGTGCTCGGCGCCGCGCTCGCCGCCGTCGCGCTCGCGCTCGGCCTGTGGTGGAGCTACTTCCACCACCTCGCCGACAAGGTCGAACACGAGCTCGCCGTGCGTGCCGGGTCCGAGCGTGCGGCGCTCGCGGTCGACGTCTACACCTACCTGCACTACCCGATCGTCGCGGCGATCGTGCTCGTCGCCGTCGGCATCGACGAGGCGATGCTCGGCATCGGCGAGGAGCGTCCGCTCGAGGGGTTCGCGGCCGGATGCCTCGGGGCGGGCCTTGCGATCTACCTCGCGGCGACCGTGCTCATCTGGCGCCGCGCATCGGGCGAGTGGACGCTGCCGCGGTCGATCGGCGCGCTCGCCGCCGTGGCGCTGATCCCGGCGTTCGCGGCACTGCCCTCGATCGCGTCACTCGCGATCGCGGCAGTATTCCTTGCGGCGCTCCTCGCGATCGAGCAGGCGCTGCACGGCCGTGCCGCCGTGCGTCCAGGCCCCTGACAGCCGGGGTCTCGCGACGCGCCTACTTGCGCTGCGTGCGCTCCACCGACATCGTGAGGATGACCCGGTCGGCGCGATCGGCGGGCGGCTGCTGGTCGGCGTCGCCGTAGCGCACGCCGAGCCGCACGTAGAAGGCGCCCGTCGGATCGGGCGTGAGCTCGACGAGCCGTCCGCGCACCTCGAGGAAGCGCAGCGGATCGGCGGGGTCGATGACGAGCAGGCTCATCGCGGGGTTGTGCCGCAGGTTGCGATACTTCTGCCGCTTCGTCGTGTGCGTGAATCGGATGACGTCGGAGTCTGCGTCGTATTCGAACCACATCGGGTTCACCTGAACGGTGTCGTTCGGGCGGATCGTGCCGAGCGCTCCGAACAGCGGGCGTTCGACGAGGTCGAGGAGGTCGTCGGGGATCGCGGTCATATCGTGCTCCTTCGGGTCGTTCTCGGTCATCGTCTCCCGAGCCGCCTGCGGAGCAGCTCGATGCGGGCCTGAAGCTGGGTCACGGTCGCCTGGGGCACCGCCGGCCCGCCGCACACACGCCGAAGCTCGGCGTGGACCTGCGAATGCGGCTCGCCCGTCTGACGGGCGTAGAGGCCGACGAGGCTGTTCAGGAGCGACCGCTGCTCTTTGAGCGTGCGGAAGAGCGCGACCGGCTCGGCCGACTCGGGTTCTTCGACCGCGTGCTTGCGCCGGTCGCTCGCACGTCGCGCTTGCCTGGCCTGCCGATGCCTGAGGAGTTCGGAGACCTGCTCGGGCTCGAGGATGCCGGGGATGCCGATGAAGTCGAACTCCTCGTCGCTGCCCGGCTCGGCGAGCGTGCCGAACTCGGTGCCGTCGTACACGACCCGATCGAAGGTCGCATCCGACGCGATCGCCTGCCACGTGAACTCGCCGAGCTCGTCGCTCGCCTTCTCTTCACGGTTGGCGGCCTCGAGCAGGCCGTCGTCGAGACCGGGATCGTCGTCGTCGCCTTCGCCGGTGCGCCGATCGAGTGCGTGATCGCGTTCGCGTTCGAGTTCTGCGGCGAGGGCCATGAGCACGGGCACGTTCGGCAGGAACACACTCGCCGTCTCACCGCGCCGACGAGCCCGCACGAAACGCCCGATCGCCTGCGCGAAGAACAGCGGGGTCGCCGAACTCGTCGCATAGACCCCGACGGCCAGGCGCGGGACATCCACTCCCTCCGACACCATGCGCACCGCGACCATCCACCGCGATGTGCCCGTCGAGAACTCCTCGATGCGCCCCGACGCCTCTTTGTCGTCGGAGAGCACGACCGTGACGCGTTCGCCGCACAGGTTCTCGAGGATCTCGGCGTAGGCGCGCGCGACGGTCTGGTCGGTCGCGAGCACGAGACCGCCTGCATCGGGGATCGACTGCCGCACCTCGGTGAGACGGCGGTTCGCGGCCTGCAGCACCGCGGGGATCCACTCACCCGACGGTTCGAGGGCAGTGCGCCACGCCGACGAGGTGATGTCTTTCGTGTTGTCTTCGCCGAGACGCGCTTCCATCTCGTCGCCGGCCTTCGTGCGCCACCGCATGTGGCCCGCGTAGACCATGAACATGACGGGGCGCACGACGCCGTCGGCGAGGGCGCGGCCGTAGCCGTAGTTGTAGTCGGTCTTGGAGAGCCGCACGCCGTGCCGGTCGGCCTCGTACTGCACGAACGGGATGGGCGCGGTGTCGCTGCGGAACGGGGTGCCCGTGAGCGACAGTCGGCGATCGGCGAGCTCGAACGCCTCGCGGATCGCGTCGCCCCACGAGAGCGTGTCGCCGCCGTGGTGCACCTCGTCGAGGATGACGAGCGTGCGCCCCGAGAGCGTCAGCTCGCGGTGGAGGGCCGGCCGCATCGCGACCTGCGCGTAGGTCACGGCGACGCCGTGGTAGTGACGTGCGGCGCGCCCGTGGGCGTTGCGGAAGCCCGGATCGAGGCGGATGCCGGCGCGTGCGGCCGCGTCGGCCCATTGCCGCTTCAGATGGTCGGTCGGCGCGACGACGGTGATGCGGTCGATGAGGCGGCGCGCCCGAAGCTCGGCCGCGATGCGGAGCGCGAAGGTCGTCTTGCCGGCGCCGGGGGTCGCGGCGGCGAGGAAGTCGCGCGGCAGCTCTGCGAGGTACAGGTCGAGGGCCTCGGCCTGCCAGGCACGCAGCTTCGACGCGGTGCCCCACGGCGCGCGCGCGGGGAACGAGGGCGAGAGATGCTCGGCGGCCGAGGTACCCGGAAGGTGCGCGGGTTCGGGGGTCGCTGTGCTCACTGTCCAGAACTGTAGTCGACCCGTCCGACATGCTCGTTCGAGGTGCGCGTCACATCGACCGGATGTCTCGGCCGGGACATCCGCCGGATCGTTGCAGAATGGAACCATGGTCACCCAACTGCACCCGTGGTCCCGCTACGTCGCGATCGGCGACTCGTTCACCGAGGGCATCGGCGACCCCGAGCCGTCGGCGCCGGGCGGCAACCGCGGCTGGGCGGACCGCGTGGCCGAAGTGCTCGCGGCGGGGAACGACGAGTTCTCCTACGCGAACCTCGCGATCCGCGGGCGGCTCATCCAGCAGATCGTCGACGAGCAGATCGAGCCCGCGCTCGACCTCCGCCCCGACCTCATCACGATCTCGGCGGGCGGCAACGACGTCATCCGCCCCGGCACCGATCCAGACGAGATCGCGGCACGGTTCGAGTACGCGATCGAACGGCTCTCGCGCGACCGTGCGACGATCGTCATCTTCACGGGCGTCGACGTGGGCTTCTCCCCCGTGTTCCGGGGCATCCGGGGCAAGGTCGCGATCTACAACGAGAACCTGCGGACGATCGCCGCGAAGTACGACTGCATCGTCGCCGACCAGTGGGCGCTCTCGGAGATTCAGGATCAACGCATGTGGGCGCCCGACCGACTGCACTTGAACTCGCTCGGGCACCACACGGTCGCGCGCATGGTGCTCTCGGCGCTCAACGTCGAGAACGACCTCGAGCCGTTGAAGCCCGAACCGCTGCCGTCGACGCCGTGGCGCCAGGCGCGTGTCGAAGACCTGCAGTGGGCGCGGGAGTACCTCGTGCCATGGGTGCTGCGGCGCGTCCGTCACCAGTCGTCGGGCGACTTCGTCACGGCGAAGCGGCCCGATGCGGCGCCGTTCGTCGTGGAGCCGCTCGAGGACTGAGCGCTACTTCGCGCCCGCGGCGTCGAGCACGCCCGGGTTCTGCAGCCGCCACCAGGTGCCGGGATCGTCGATCTCGCCGTCGAGCGTGATCGGCACCTCGATCGTCTGCGCCCCTGCGGTGATCGTCGCAGTGCCGACGCGGGTGCCGACGTCGGCGAGGGTGATCGGGTTCACCTGCACCGAGACATCCACCGGGGTGTCGCTCCAGACGAGCACGGTCGCCCCGTCGGTCGCGCGCGCGACGGCGTCGTCGCCCCACGGGGTCGTGTACGACGCGAGCTCGGTGCCCGCAGTGAGGGCGGTGACCTGGTGGAAGCCGGGCGCGACGCTGTCGAGGAGGGCGGCGACCGCCGCGCGGATCTGCGCGTGGTCGTCGGCGTTCAGGACGACGCCCACGAGGGTGACCGTCGTGTCGCCGACGGGATAGTCGGCCGAGTAGAGCAGGTTCGCGGCGTCGTCGGTCGTACCGGTCTTGATGCCGTCGACGCCGTGCGTGCCGAGGAGCTTGTTCGAGTTGTCGACACCGCCGATCTCGGGGATCTCGGCGTGCGGCATGGCGACGATCTCGGCGAGGGCGGGGGTCTGCAGGGCGAGTTCGCCGAGCTTCACGAGTTCGCGCGCGGTCGACGTGCTGTCGAGCGACAGGCCGCTCGCATCGGCGATGTGGGTCTCGGTGAACCCGTGGGCGGCGAGCCAGGCGTTGGCGGCATCGGCGTAGGCGGCCTCCGAGCCGAACGCCCAGTTCGCGATCGAGATCGCGTAGTTGTTGCCCGAGGGCAGCAGCATGGCCTCGAGGCTCTCTTTGAGCGTCAGTGTCGCGCCGGCCTCGACTGGGGCGACCGAGCCGTTCTGGGCGATCATGTCCCAGTAGATGTCGACATCGGCGTCGGTGTAGGCGATCGACTCGCCGCCTTCGCCCGCGGGAATCGGGTGCTGATCGAGCACGACGAGCGAGGTCACGACCTTCGCGATGCTCGCCATCGGCAGCACCGACTGGTCGTCGCTCTGCGCGAGGAGCCCGTCGAACCCGACTGCGGCGATCGCCCAACTGCCGAAGCCCGGCACCGCGAGGGGTTGCGCGGGTTCGGCGACGGGCTCCGGATCGACGATCGCCGGCTGCGCTTCGGGAATGGGCGCCCCGAGCGCGTTCGAGACGTACACGCCGCCGCTCACGAACAGTGCGAGCACGACCGCGAGCACGCTGAACACGACGATGCGCCGGCGCCGATACATCCGCTTCTTCGCGAGGCGGGCGGCCTCGCGGGCCGAGTCGCGACCGTCGCGCATGGCAGGGTCGACGGATGCCTCGTGGCCGGCGTGTGCGGCCCGGGCCGTGTCGGGGGCGGTGGGGTGGGACATCCGTTGCAGCCTAATCGTCGGCCGCGAGCGCATAGAGCACGACCGCCGCTGCCGCGGCGACGTTCAGCGAATCCACACCGTGCGCCATGGGGATCGTGACGACCCTGTCGGCGGCTTCGAGGGCGTTCCGGCTGAGCCCGTCGCCTTCGGCGCCGAACACGAGGGCGAGCCGCTCGGGCGGATCGGCGGCGAGGGTGCGGAGTGACACGGCGTCGTCGGCGAGGGCGAGCGCCGCGGTCATGAAGCCGTGTTCGCCCAGGATCGGCGCGGTCTCGCGCCACTCGCCGACGCGAGTCCACGGCACTTGGAAGACAGTGCCCATGCTCACGCGAACGCTCCGCCGATAGAGCGGGTCGGCGCAGCGCGGCGTCACGAGCACGGCGTCGGCGCCGAGGGCGGCGACGCTGCGGAAAATCGCCCCGACGTTGGTGTGGTCGACGATGTCCTCGAGCACGACGACCCGTCGCGACGCGGCGAGGAGCGCACCGGGATCAGGCAGTTCGGGTCGCTCGAACGCCGCGAGTGCGCCGCGGTGCACGCGGTAGCCGGTGATCGCCTCGAGCTGATCGGGGTCGGCGAGATGCACGGGGATGTCGAACGGTTCGAGCACAGGCTCGAGGCCTGCAAGCCACTTCTCCTCCATGAGCACGGACCGCGGCACGTGGCCCGCGCGGATCGCCCGCGTGATGACCTTCGCCGACTCGGCGATGTAGAGCCCCCGGTCGACTTCGGTCGTGCTCCGGAGGGCCACGTCGGTGAGCGCCGCATAGTCGGCGACGGCGTCGGATGCCGCGTCGGCGACCCGTTCGATGCGCATATCTGCCTTTCGTCGGCTTCAAGACTGCCAGCACACGAAACAATCTCGTAAACGGACGCGTTTACACTCAGGGAATCGTCGAAGGGAGACGGGCATGACAGACCTCATGGCCGATGCGATCACGAGTGCGCAGTTCGACGAGGCGGTCTCGATCCTTCGAGGCGCGCGGGTGGCGGTTCTGACGGGTGCCGGGGTGAGCACAGACTCGGGAATCCCCGACTACCGCGGCGAAGGCGCGCCCAAGCGCTCGCCGATGACGTTCCAGACCTTCCTCGCCTCCGAGCACGCGCGCAAGCGCTACTGGGCGGGCAGCCACCTCGGCTGGCGCCGCTTCGGCGCCGCGAAGCCGAACGCCGGTCACCTCGCACTCGCCGAGCTCGAGCAGGCCGGCGTCGTGTCGGGCGTCGTGACGCAGAACGTCGACGGGTTGCACCGGCGCGCGGGCAACCCGCACGTCGTCGAACTGCACGGCACGATGGATCGCGTCATCTGCCTCGTGTGCGGCCAGCGCTTCGCCCGTCAGGCGATCGCCGAGCGGCTCGAAGCGCTCAACCCCGGGCTCGACCTCGAGCAGTCGATCCGTCCCGCGCCCGACGGCGATGTCGAGGTCGACGACGTGGACGCGATGCAGATCCCTGTGTGCACGGTGTGCGGCGGCATTCTGAAGCCCGACGTCGTGTTCTTCGGGGAGTTCGTCCCGGCCGAGACGTACAACCGTGCGGCGTCGATCGTGGGCTCCTCCGACGCGCTCCTCGTCGCGGGCTCCTCGCTCGTCGTGAACTCGGGCATGCGCCTCATCGAACTCGCCCGTCGTCGCAAGTCCCCCATCGTCGTCGTGAACCGCGGCCTCACGAAGGGAGACAGCCGCGCGGCGGTCAAGATCGACGCGGGCGCGACCGAGACCCTGTCGGCGCTCGCTGCCGAGCTCACGCGCTGAGCGTCATCCCCAGGTCGGATCCCCCTCGCTCGGAGTTCTGCCAGAGTGGATCGATGACCGATTCCGCCGTGCTCCCTACCCCGACGACCCGGATCTTCCTCGTGCGCCATGGCGAGACCGACTGGAACCGCCAGCGACGCATCCAAGGTTCGACCGACATTCCGCTCAACGACACCGGCAGGGCGCAGGCCGCGGTGACGGGCTCGGCGCTCCTCGGCACCTCGTGGGCCGGGATCTACACGAGCCACCTCTCACGCGCGTCGGAGAGCGCCGAGATCATCGCCCGCATCGTCGGCCTCGACGAACCCGTCATCGTGCCGGCACTCGCCGAGCGCGGCCACGGGGCGCTCGAGGGCCTCGACCACGCGGGTCGCGCGGCCGTCGAGGCGCAGGCCGCGACGATCGAAGGTCTCGAACCGCGTTCGGCGGTCATCGAGCGGGCCACGGCCGCGCTCGTCGACATCGCCGCCGCGCACCCCGGCGGCTCGGTCGTCGTCGTGTCGCACGGCGGCGTCATCCACGCACTCGTCGGCCACTTGAGCGACGGCGCGCTCCCGAGCGGCGGGTACGTCATCGGCAACGGGTCGGTGCATCCGATCGACGTGTCGGGCGACCGGATGTCCCTCGCCGAACCCGAACGGTTGACTGGCACCGACGGCTGAACCGACCCGTGCGGGTGTCGCGTGTGCGCCGCACGCGGCGCCCACGGGGCATCCGGATGCTTCGCAGCGCGCCTCCTCGCGAGCCGGCGTGTCAGCGTCTGCGGTGCCGCGCCGTGCGCGCCGCGACCGTCTCGCGCAGCACTTCGAGGAGCCGTTCGACCGACGTCGCCCACGTGAAGCGTGCCGCCTGGGCGAGTGAGGCTTCGCTCCGTCGCTCCCACTCCCCCGGCTGCTCGAGTGCGCCGAGCGCCCGCACGAGCGACTTCGGGTCCGCCGCGTCGAAGAAGAGCGCCGCGTCGCCGCCGATCTCGCGGAAGATGGGGATGTCGCTCACCACGACGGGCGTGCCGACGCGCATCGACTCGACGAGCGGGATGCCGAACCCCTCGGCCTTAGACGCGTGCACGAGCGCCGTCGCGCCCGCGAGGAGCTCGGCGTACTCGGCGTCGGACACGCCGTCGTGGAACACGAGCCGGGCCTCGGGGGCGAGCCGGGTGAGCCGCTCGCGCTCCGCGCGCGAGATGCGGCTGAGCAGGTGCAGTTCGTGGTCGGGTACGAGCGCGGTCGCGCGCACGAGTGTGTCGACGTTCTTGTACGGCATGTACGAGCCCATGTAGACGAGGTGCTTGCCCGTCGGGCGGGCGCGCGGGAGCGGCGGCACGGGCAGTTCGTCGGCTGCATTCGGCACGACCGCGAGCGGCCGCTTCGTGAGCTTGTGGTCACGGATGAGCCCCGCCGTCGTCTCGGAGACGGTGACGACCGAGTCGGCGCGGTTCAGGAGCATCCGCTGCGGCCACCACGCGAGGTGGTAGAGCCGCCAGAGCCCCCGCACGAACGCCGGAAGGTCGCGCGGCGGCGTGCGGTTCTCGTAGTAGATGAGGTCGTGGAGGGTGAGCACGAGCGCGTAGTCGCGGCCCGTCGAACCCATGGTCTGCATGGGCGAGAACACGACGTCGGGCCGGAGCTTCCGCACCTGCCGCGCGACGAACGGCTCGCGCACGCTCGTCGGCCCCGTCACGAGCTGCCACGGCAGATCCGGCAGGAGTTCGAGCTGACGGCGGTCGTTGATGAGCATCGTGAGCGGATGTCTCTTCGCGAGTTCTCCGACGATGCCCGCCGTGAAGCGGCTGATGCCGTCGTGCTGGCCGATGCGCGTGTATCGGCAGTCGACGACGATCCTCACGCGCCCGCCTCCGTCGCCTCTGTCGATTCGGCCGACTTCATCGTAAGGAACGCGCGGATGTGGGTCGCGGCCACGACGGGGGTCTCGTAGTGGATGAGGTGCCCGACCCCGGGGATGACGGCGAGCTTCGCGTCGGGGAACCGCTCGACGAGCGTGTACTGGGCCGCGATCGGGGTGATGTCGTCGCGTTCGGCGGCGACCAGAAGTGTGGGCACGTGGATGTCGGGCGCGAACTCGCGCACGTCGTGCGACACCGACGCGCGAAATGCCTCGAGGAGCATGTCGCGGTCGGCGAACTCGGAGAAGTAGCGGTCGTGCTGGTCGTGGATGAACCCGCGCAGCGCCTTGTCGTGCGTCTTCGCCATCGTGACGCTCATGACACGGACGACCAGCCGGTTGCGGAGGAGCGCGAAGCCCGCCCGCTCTGGGAGCGCCGCGCCCGCCCGGTAGTACCCGACGGCGAGGCGCGTCATGACCCCGCGCGGCCCATCGAGTGCGGGGGCGCCGATCGGGTTCACGAGGAGGAGCCGCTCTGGGCGGAGCCCGCTCGCGACGGCGGCCGACGAGACGATCGAGCCGAACGAGTGGCCGAGGAGCGTGTACGGCTCGCCCGCGAGTCCGACCGCCTCGATGAAGGCCGCGAGCCACGCCGCATAACCGTCGATGTCGTGAGCGCGGCCGTTCAGACGCGCCGATGCGCCGAAGCCGGGCAGGTCGGGCGAGACGATGCGGAACCCCGGCAGGTGCGCGACGACGGGTTCGAGCCCGTGGTGGTCGCCGCGGAACCCGTGCGCGAGCACAAGGACGGGCGCACCCGGCTCGCCGTACTCCCACCACGCCGTCTCGGAGCCGAGTACGGTCGTGCGGTGTTCACGGACGGGAACGCGCGCGAGGGCTGCGGCGTACGGGCTGGCGGTCATCGGTGCAAGTCTACGGCGCGGGGCTGGGAAGACCTGCCGGTCGTCGTGTCGACGGCGTGCCCCGCGAGCCGTGTCGGTGGCGGTTCCTACAGTGAAGGACATGACCGAGACCAACGCCCGCTGGACCGACACCCTCGCCGTCTTCGACCTCGAGACGACGGGCATCGACATCGACACCTGCCGCATCGTGACGGCGCACGTGGGCGTCATCGGCGCGGGCGGCGAGGTGCTCGAGCAGCGGCAGTGGATCGTCGACCCCGGCGTCGAGATCCCGACGGCGGCGACCCTCATCCACGGCATCACGACCGAGCGCGCCCGCGCAGAGGGCGCACCGGCCGCGCAGGCGGCCTCCGAGATCATCGCGGCGCTGACGGATGCCTCCCGCCGGGGCATCCCGATCGTCGCCTACAACGCGAGCTACGACCTGACGGTGCTCGCGCGAGAAGCCGAACGGTACGGTCTCACGCCCCTCGACGGCCCGGGTCCTGTCGTCGACCCGCTCGTCATCGACAAAGCCGTCGATCGCTACCGTCGCGGCAAGCGCACCCTCACGGCCGCGTGCGAGCACTACGGCGTCGAACTCCTCGACGCCCACGACGCCGGAGCCGACGCCATCGCCGCCGGGCGCGTCGCGCAGGCGATCGCCCGCAAGCACCCCGAGCTCGCCGAGATTCCCGCGACCGACCTCCACGACCGCCAGATCATCTGGTCGCGCGACCAGGCCGCGAGCTACCAGGAGTGGCGCCGCAAGAACGGCGAGCCCGAGTTCACCACCTCGGGGGTTTGGCCGGTGCGCTGACTCTTCAAGTCGCGCCGGGCCACGAGCCATCTGCGCACGACGAAGGGGCGGGCGACCGAAGTCGCCCGCCCCTCTCGTGTGGTCTTGCCGGGGGGCCTTACTTGGCGCCGCCGAAGCCCTTGAAGCGCTGGTTGAACTTCTCGACGCGGCCGGCCGAGTCCATGATGCGCTGCTTGCCCGTGTAGAACGGGTGCGACTCGCTCGAGATCTCGACGTCGATGACGGGGTAGGTCTCTCCGTCGAGCTCGATGGTCTTGTCGCTCGTCACCGTCGAGCGCGTGAGGAACGTGGCACCCGAAGCGAGGTCGCGGAAGACGACGGCGTTGTACTCGGGGTGGATGTCGGTCTTCATGGAGACTTCCTTGCTGGATTGGAAACGGTCTGACGCTAGGCGTCGCAGGAAAAACTGATGGCCGTCGGGCCAGCTATCGATCTTAGCAGAGAACGGATCAGAACACGTTCAGGAAGCGCGCGCGGCGTAGCGGCCGTCGCGTTCGGTGAGCTCGATCGGCAGCCCGAAGGTCTCGGTGAGGGTCTCGGACGTGAGCGCCTCGGCGAAGGGGCCCGACGTCACGACCTTGCCGTCGCGCAGCAGCAGCGCGTGCGTGAAGCCCTGCGGGATCTCTTCGGCATGATGGGTCACCATGACGATCGCGGGCGACGCGGGCGACGACGCGTAGCCGCCGAGCAGTCCGACGAGCTCTTCGCGCGCTCCGAGGTCGAGGCTCGCGGCGGGCTCGTCGAGGAGGAGGAGTTCGGGGTCGGTCATGACCGCACGGGCGATCTGCACGCGCTTCTGTTCGCCGTCGGAGAGGCTGCCGAAGCGGCGGTCTGCGAACGAGTCGAGGCGCCACTCAGCGAGCACGCGCTGCGCGCGGCGGAGGTCGATCTCTTCGTACTCCTCGTTCCACCGGCCCGAGACCGAGTAGGCGGCCGTGAGCACGACGTCGAGGATCGTCTCGTTGCGCGGGATCTTGCGGGCCGCAGCCGTCGAGGCGAAGCCGATCATGGGGCGGAGTTCGAAGACGTCGACCTTGCCGAGCGACTCGAGGAGCACCTCGGCGGTGCCGGTCGAGGGGTGCATGGCGGCGGCGGCGATCTGCAGGAGCGTCGTTTTGCCGGCGCCGTTCGGCCCGAGCACGACCCAGCGCTCGTCGGACTCGACGGTCCAGTCGATCCCGTCGAGGATCGTGTTGCCGTCGCGGACCACCGACACATCGCGGAACTTCAGAACCGTACTCGCCATGCTTCCAATGCTATCGGGAGCGGAGGGGCGCTCCTGCCGCGCGGTGGGGCCTTGTGCACTCGCGCTCAACGCGCGAGCGCGCGCGCGTACACCTCGAGGGTGCGCGCCGCGATCGCGTCCCACGCGAAGTGCGCCTCGGCGCGGCGCCTGCCGGCGGCACCCAGTTCCTTCGCCCACGCAGGGTCGCTCACGACGCGTTCGAGCGCCGCCGCGAGGTCGCGGACGTACCGGTCGGGGTCGAGCGGCGTTCCGGTGCCGTCGTCGGCCTGCTCGATCGGCACGAGCACGCCCGTGACGCCATCGTCGACGACCTCGGGGATGCCTCCGGTCGCGGTGCCGACGACGGCTGCGCCGCATGCCATCGCCTCGAGGTTCACGATGCCGAGCGGTTCGTAGATCGACGGGCAGACGAAGGTGGTCGCAGCCGACAGCAGGGCCGTGAGCTCGTGCCGCGGCAGGTGCCGGTCGATCCACACGACGCCCTCGCGCTGCGTGCGGAGCTCGGCGACGAGGGCTTCGACCTCGGCCATGATCTCGGGTGTGTCGGGAGCGCCCGCGCACAGCACGAGCTGCACATTGTCGGGCAGGAGCCGCGCGGCGCGCAACAGGTAGGGCAGGCCCTTCTGACGCGTGATGCGTCCGACGAAGACGACCGAGGGGGCGTCGGGGTCGACGCCGAGCGCGCGTACGGTGTCGGCGTCGCCGTTGGGCACCCAGTCGGCGAGGTCGATGCCGTTGTACACGACTTCGACTCGTGCCGGGTCGATCGCCGGATAGGCGCGCAAGATGTCACGTCGCATGCCGTCGCTCACGGCGATGACGGCGTCGGCGTCTTCGAAGGCCGTCTTCTCGGCCCACGACGAGACCGCGTATCCCCCGCCGAGCTGCTCGGCCTTCCACGGCCGGAGCGGTTCGAGGCTGTGGGCCGTGACGACGTGCGGGATGCCGTGCAGGCGTTTGGCCGTGAAGCCTGCGAAGTTGGCGTACCAGGTGTGGGAGTGCGCGAGGTCGGCGCCCGCGACATCCTGTGCGATCGCGAGGTCGGTGCCGAGCGTTGCGAGCGCCGGGTTCGCGTTCACGAGGTCGTCGGGCGTCGCGTACGCGTACGTGCGGGGCTCGTCGCGCGTGGCGCCGAAGCAGCGCACGGCCACGTCGATCTCTCGTCGGAGGGCCCGGACGAGCTCGGCGACGTGCACACCGGCCCCTCCGTAGACCTCGGGCGGATACTCACGGGTGAGGAGGTCGACGCGCATGCAGCAAAGGTAGCGCAGCGACATCCCGTCACGCGTCGTCGCGCCGCCTGCGTTCGGGGCGTCCACTGGATACGCTTGGCGCATGGTTGCGCGCAAGGTGTTCGGCATCGTCCTCGCCGGAGGAGAAGGCAAACGGCTCATGCCCCTGACGGAGGACCGCGCGAAGCCCGCGGTGCCGTTCGGCGGGCAGTACCGGCTCATCGATTTCGCGCTGTCGAACCTCCTGAATTCGGGCCTCCGCCAGATCGTCGTGCTGACCCAGTACAAGTCGCACTCGCTCGACCGCCACGTGTCGCAGACCTGGCGCCTGAGCGGCCTCCTGAACTCCTACGTCGCATCGGTGCCGGCGCAGCAGCGCCTCGGCAAGCGCTGGTTCTCGGGGTCGGCAGACGCGATCCTCCAGAGCCTCAACCTCATCTACGACGAGCGACCCGACCTCATCGTCGTCGTCGGCGCCGACCACGTCTACCGCATGGATTTCGACCAGATGATCGAGGCGCACGTCGCGTCGGGGGCGCAGGCGACCGTCGCCGCGATCCGCCAGCCGATCTCGCTCGCGAACCAGTTCGGCGTCATCGAGGTCGACGCGAAGCACCCCGACCGCATCCACCAGTTCCTCGAGAAGCCGTCCGACCCGAAGGGCCTGCCCGACTCCCCGGCGAAGTGCTCGCCTCGATGGGCAACTACGTCTTCAACGCCGACGCGCTCATCGACGCCGTGCTCCGCGACGGCGAACGCACCGACTCGAGCCACGACATGGGCGGCGACATCATCCCCGCATTCGTTTCGCAAGGCGCGGCCGGCGTCTACGACCTGCAGCGCAACGACGTGCCCGGCTCGACCGACCGCGACCGCTACTACTGGCGCGACGTGGGAACGATCGATTCCTACTTCGAGGCGCATCAAGACCTCATCTCGGTGCTGCCCGTCTTCAACCTCTACAACAGCGAGTGGCCGATCTTCAGCCAGCAGCTGAACTCACCGCCCGCGAAGTTCACACGCGACGCGCGTGGCGCGCTCGGCACGGTCATCGACTCGATCGTCTCGCTCGGCTCGGTCATCTCAGGGGCGCACCTCGAGCGCAGCGTCATCGGCCCGTGGGCGATCGTCGGGTCGGGGGCGCACGTCGCCGACTCGATCCTGTTCGACCGCGCGCACATCCACGCGGGTGCGACGGTGCGACGGGCGATCCTCGACAAGGAGGTCGTCGTCGAAGAGGGCGCCGAGATCGGCGTCGACCGCGAAGCCGACCTCGCGCGCGGGTTCATCGTCACCGACAGCGGCATCACCGTCGTGGGCAAGGGCTCACGCGTTCGAGCCGGCGCGTGAGCGCCGCGGTGCGCGACCGGGCGACCGGCCCCCTCGTCGTGCTCGACGCCGATTCGACGCTCATCCGCGAAGAGGCCATCGAGCTCCTCGCCGAAGAGGCGGGCTCTCGCGAGCTCGTTGCGGCCGTCACCGAGCGTGCGATGCGCGGTGAGCTCGACTTCGCGGCGAGTCTGCGCGAGCGCGTCGCGACGCTTCGCGGGGTGGATGTCTCGGTGCTGCCGCGGGTTCGCGCGCGCATGACGCCGACCCCCGGCATCGAACGCCTCGTCGCGGGCGTGCACGCCGCGGGCGGTCGCATCGGCGTCGTGTCGGGAGGATTCCATGAACTGCTCGACCCGCTCGCCGAGCGGCTCGGCCTCGACTTCTGCCGCGCGAACCGCCTCGGCCTCGAGGGCGACACCCTCGCCGGCGTCGTCGACGGGCCGATCATCGACGCCGACGCCAAGGCGGCCGCGCTCGTCGAATGGGCTGCGGCGAGCGGCATCCCGCTCTCGAAGACGATCGCCGTCGGCGACGGGGCCAATGACCTGCGGATGCTCGACATGGCGACCCTCGGCGTCGCGTTCTGCGCGAAGCCGATCGTGCGCGAGCGCGCCGACGTCGTCATCGATCTTCCCGACCTGTCGTCGGTGCTGCCGCTCATCGGACTCCCCCGCTGACCTTCCTGCGCGCGGCCGCTCGACTCGGGCGACGACGGACGGCAGACTCGCAGGAGCGGGTCGGCCGTCCGTCGGCTCGCTCGTCGAGGAAGGATCCAGATGTCCGATCGTCCCGAGTCCGAAGCAACCGCGCCCACGGCCGAAGTCGCGAACGGGCGCATCGTCGTCGGCGTCGACGGTTCGCCGTCGTCGATCTCGGCCATGCGCCGCGCAGTCGTGCTCGCCGAAGCGCTCGGCCGCGAAGTCGTCGGCGTCACCGCGTGGGAGCTCCCCCAAGGCTTCGGTGGCCCGTTGCCCGCCGGCTGGTCCCCTGAGGAGGACGCCCGGGAGATATCTGCGCAAGCGAGCCGCGACGCGTTCGGCGACACCGTTCCCGAGGTCTACCGTGCCGTGATCAGCAAAGGCCCTGCAGCACACACGCTGCTCGAGGCATCCGAGACCGCCGACCTCCTCGTCGTCGGCAGCCGCGGTCGCGGCGGCTTCGCGCGACTGCTCCTCGGCTCGGTGTCGGCGACGCTCGCCGAGCATGCGAACTGCTCGGTGCTCATCGTCCGCGACTGAGTCGCGGTCAGTGACCCATCCCGAGGCCGCCGTCGACGGGGATGACGGCGCCCGAGATGTAGCCGGCGTCGTCGCTGGCAAGCCACGTGACGACCTTCGCGACCTCGGAGGGCTCGGCGAAGCGCCCCGCCGGGATCGACTTGCGGTACTCCTCCTGCTGGGCCTCGGGGAGTTCGTCGGTCATGTCGGTGCGGATGAAACCGGGCGCGACGACGTTCGCGGTGATGCCGCGGGCGCCGAGTTCGCGCGTGAGCGAGCGGGCCATGCCGACGAGGCCGGCCTTCGAAGACGAATAGTTGACCTGGCCCGCCGAGCCGTAGAGGCCGACGACGCTCGAGATCAGGATGACTCGGCCGAAGCGCGCCTTGAGCAGGCCCTTCGACGCGCGCTTGACGACACGGAACGCGCCCGTGAGGTTCGTGTCGACGACCGACGTGAACTCGTCCTCGCTCATGCGGAGCAGGAGCGTGTCGCGGGTGATGCCGGCGTTCGCGACCACGACCTCGATGGGGCCGAGGGCCGTCTCGATCTCGGTGAACGCGCGGTCGATCGACTCTGCGTCGGTGACGTCGGCGCGCACGGTGAGCGTGCCTTCAGGCCCTTCACCCGAGCGGGCGGTCACCGCGACGCGGTGCCCCTGCGCGACGAACTCCTCGGCGATCGCGTAACCGATTCCACGGTTTCCTCCCGTGACCAGGACGGTGCGGCTCGTCGTCATCGCAGTGGGCTCACTCTCTCGGCGGGTTCAGGGGCGTGTTCAAGGGGTGTTCGGCGGCGGTGCACGTGCACTCGGCTCGGCCGGGTTTCAGTGTAGAGGGTGTCCCGTTCCGCGCGTCGGCATGCGTCGGGCGACGTAGGCTTGAGGGCGAGGAGCGCCGACCGTCACCCGGCGACCACGATGAAGCAGCAGCACACCATCACTTCGCTGCCGCCGTCCCCTGAAGACGAGCGACGCGCACGCATGATCAAGTACACGATCATGATGTCGATCCGTGTCGCGTGCATCGTCGCGATGCTGTTCGTGCAGGGCTGGTGGCTGCTGGTGTTCGCGGCGGGCGCCGTGTTCCTCCCGTACTTCGCGGTCGTCATCGCCAACACGGGCAGCGGGCGCGGCGGCGAGGTCGAGCGGCCGGGCGCGGTCGTGTGGACGGGGCGGCCGGTTCGTCGCGACGGTGCGATCGGCGCGTCGGCCGCGACGAACGACCAGGATGCTTCGGATGCTTCGGATGCTTCGGATGCTTCGAGCGATGACGTTGCGACGAGTCATCCGGATGCCTCGCCCGACGCCCCGTCCGAGGGCGAGCGATGATCGGTCTGCCCGGCGCCGCGCCTGCCGCGGACGTCTGCTCGCGTGCGGGCTGCCGCGAAGCGGCCGCGTGGCGCGTCGACTGGCGGAACCCGAAGATCCATGACGAGACGCGTACGAAGACGTGGCTCGCGTGCGACGAGCACGTCGACTACCTCAGGGGCTTCCTCGAATCGCGGTCGTTCCCCGTGCGGGTCGCCCGGTTCGACGAGACGGGCGCCGAGGCGTCCGGGGCGAACGCATGACGGGCGAATGGTCGTTCCTCCGCTCGCCTCGTTGGGCGGGCTATCTCGCGCTGGTCATCGCGTTCGCGATCGCGTGCTGCGCCCTCGGCACGTGGCAGTTCAACCGGCGCGCCGAAGCCCTCACCGAGATCGCCCGCATCGACGCCAACTACGACGCCGAGCCCGTGCCCGTCGCTGAGGTGCTGCCCGATCCGGCGGCGTTCGACCCCGACCAGCGCTGGCGGGTCGTGGCCCTCTCGGGTGAGTTCCTCCCGGGCGAAGAGGTCGTCATCCGGAACCGCCCCTTCGGCGGAAGTTCGGGCTTCGAGGTCGTGACGCCGTTCCGCCTCGACGACGGCACAGTCTTCTTCGTCAACCGCGGCTGGATCGCCCAGGGCCCCGACGGGCGCCCGAGCGAGTACGCGGCGCCCGAGCCCGGACACGTCGAGATCACGGCGCGGCTGAAGGCCGGCGAGGGCACGATCGCGGGACGCACGGCATCCGGGAACGAACTCGCGACGATCGACCTGTCGGAACTCGCCGACCGCGTCGGCGAACCGAGCTTCACGGGCGCCTACGGCATTCAGGTGCAGACCGGGGCCGACGCGTCCCAGCCGCCGCTCGCCGCGAGCCGTCCCGAGCGCGACGAAGGCCCTCACCTCTCGTACGCACTGCAGTGGTTCGTGTTCGCCGCGCTCGCCTTCGTCGCACTCGGATGGGCGGCGAACCAGGAGCGCAAAGCGCTCGCCGAGGCATCCGAGAATCCGGGTCGCGACCGCGACCCGCGCACAGGACGGCGCAACGGACATCCGAACGCGCCGAAACCCGCGAAGGTACGCCGGACGCCGACCGACGCCGACGTCGAAGACGAGATCCTCGACCGGAGCTGAGGCGCCGGCCCGTCGGGTCACGCCAGCTCGATGAGCTCCTGGTACTCGGCCGACCAGTGGTCTTCGGTGCCGTCGGGCATGATGAGCACGCGCTCGGGGTTGAGCGCCTCGACGGCCCCCGGGTCGTGCGACACGAGCACGACCGAGCCCTCGTAGTGCGCGAGCGCGTCGAGGATCTCGGCGCGGCTCGCGGGGTCGAGGTTGTTCGTCGGCTCGTCGAGGAGCAGGACGTTGGCGCCCGACACGACGATCATCGCGAGCGCGAGACGCGTCTTCTCACCGCCAGAGAGCACCCCGGCGGGCTTGTGGACGTCGTCGCCCGTGAAGAGGAACGAGCCGAGCACCTTGCGCGCCTCGGTCTCGGTGAGGTTCGGCGACGAGCTCACCATGTTCTCGAGGACGCTTCGCTTGACGTCGATCGTCTCGTGCTCCTGCGCGTAGTAGCCGACGCGCAGTCCGTGGCCGGCCTCGACGACGCCTGTATCGGGCGCGTCGACGCCCGCGAGGATGCGGAGGAGCGTCGTCTTGCCTGCGCCGTTCAGTCCGATGATGACGACCTTCGAGCCGCGGTCGATCGCGAGGTCGACGGCCGTGAAGATCTCGAGCGAACCGTACGACTTCGAGAGGTCGCTCGCCGTGATGGGCGTGCGGCCGCACGGCGCGGGCGTCGGGAAGCGCAGCTTCGCAACGCGGTCGACCGCGCGCACCTCTTCGAGGCCCGAGAGCAGCTTCTCTGCGCGCGCGACCATCTGGTGGGCGGCTGCCGCCTTCGACGCCTTGGCGCCGAAGCGCGCGGCCTGGAGTTGGAGGGCGCCTGCCTTCTTCTCGGCGTTCGCGCGCTCCTTCTTCCGGCGCTCTTCGTCGGCGGCGCGCTGGCGCTGGTAGTGCTTCCAGCCCATGTTGTAGATGTCGATGACCGAGCGGTTGGCGTCGAGGTAGAAGACGCGGTTGACGACCTCGTCGACGAGCACGACGTCGTGCGAGATGACGATGACGCCGCCCTTGTAGCCCTTGAGGAACTCGCGAAGCCACACGACCGAGTCGGCGTCGAGGTGGTTCGTCGGCTCGTCGAGGATCATCGTGTCGGCGTCGGAGAACAGGATGCGGGCGAGCTCGATGCGCCGGCGCTGACCACCCGAGAGGGTCTTCAACGGCTGGTCGAGGATGCGGTCGGGCAGGTTGAGGTTCGACGCGATCGAGGCGGCCTCGGCCTCGGCGGCATACCCTCCGAGGGCCTGGAAGCGGTCGGTGAGGTTGCCGTAGCGCTTCATCGCCTTCTCGGCGACCGCGGGGTCGTCGCTGCCCATGAGTTCGGATGCTTCGCGCATGCCGATCACGAGCGAGCCGAGGCCGCGCGCGTCGAGGATGCGCGTGCGCGCGAGCATGTCGGGGTCACCCGAGCGCGGGTCCTGCGGGAGGTAGCCGATCTCGCCCGACCGGTCGATGCGACCGCCCGTCGGCAGGGTCTCGCCCGCGAGGGTCTTCGTGAGCGTCGTCTTGCCGGCGCCGTTGCGGCCGACGAGCCCGATCTTGTCGCCGGGCGTGACGCGGAAGTTCACGCCCTCCATGAGCACGCGGGCGCCCACACGGATCTCGAGATCGTGGACGGCGAGCACGGCGAACCTCCGGAGTTCGGGTGAGGAAAGGCGTGCCGAGCGGCACAGCCTCCCAGTTTATCCCGCCTTCGGCTGTGAAGGGCGCCTCGGGGTGTCGGCGGTGCCCGGCAGACTCGACACATGACGACGGATGCCTCGGGGCCGGCCTCGCTTGCGGCGCTCCGCGCCGCGCGGCTGGCGGCGCACGGGCTCGACGACGGGTTCGCGTCGCCTGCCGACGCCATGGCACGGCTCGTGTGTGTGCAGGCGCAAGACCTCGGCGCAGCGAAGTGGGTGCTCGGGGCGCGGGTGCGGGGTTCGACCGAGGCCTCGATCGATCAGGCGATCGACGACCGCACGCTCCTACGCTCGTGGCCCATGCGCGGCACGCTGCACTTCGTCGAACCGTCGATGCTCCGTCCGATCCTGCGGCTCACCTCGGCGCGGCTCCTGCAGCGGGCGGCCAAGACCCACCGCGACGAGGGCATCGACGACGACATGCACGCAGCCGCGCGGACCGTTGCGGTGCGCGAGCTCGAGGGCGGCCGGTCGGCGAGTCGCGATGAACTGCAGGCCGCATGGGCGCGTGCCGGAGTCGTCACGACGGGGCAACGCGGCTACCACCTCATCTGGCGGCTCGCGAACGAAGGGCTGCTTTGCGGCGGCCCGGTCGACACGAGGTCACGACAGCGGTTCGCACTCCTCGACGAGTGGTCGCCGCGCCGGCCCGACGAACCTTCAGACGACGATGAGATCCTCGGGCGGCTGGTCGTCGGCTACGTCCGTGGACACGGGCCGGTCACGGCGCGCGACTTCGCATGGTGGGCCGGGCTCACGCTCGCTCAGGCGCGAACCGCCTTCGCCGTCGCGGGCGAAGCGCTCGTCCCGTTCGGCGACGAGCGCTTCGTCGCTTCAGCTGCTCCGACGCCGATCGCGGCGTCGCAGAAGGGCACACGGCACGTGCTCGCGGCCTTCGACGAGTACTTCCTCGGCTACGGCGATCGCACGGCCTTCTGCTCGACCGACGACGCGCTCCGCGTCGTCCCCGGCAGGAACGGCATGTTCCTTCCGCTCCTCGTCGCTGACGGCGAGGTCGTCGGCACGTGGCGCCGGTCGCGAGAACGGCGCGGCGAGACATCCATCGAAGCTGGGCCGTTCAGCGGGGATGTCGACCTCGCGGAGTTCCGGTCTGCGTTCGAGCGTTGGGCTGTGTTCCACGGCACGACCCTCGGCGATCTCTCGGTCGCCCGATGACCGTGTCCGTGCTGAACGGCGCGCGGTATCGTCGGCACCGTGAGACTCACACGGGCCGAACTCGAAGCCCATCGGGGTGAAGGCGTGCCCGACGTGCTGAGCGAGGGGCTCAAGCTCCTGTTCATCGGCATCAACCCCGGACTTCGGAGCGCGGCCGTCGGCGCGGCCTTCGCGCACCGCAGCAATCGGTTCTTCGCCGCCCTCGCCCTGGCCGGAATCACGGATCATGTGATCGACACGTCATCGGGATTCCGCCAGGCCGATCTCGACCACCTCGCCGAACGCGGCATCGGCATCACGGCCCTCGTGGGCTATGCGACGGCCAAAGCGTCCGAACTCAGCGACCAGCAGCTCGTCGCAGGCCGGAAGGTCCTCGAGTCGAAGATCGACGCAGCCCGTCCTCGAATCGCCGCGATGCTCGGCGTCGGGGCGTACCGAACCGCGTTCGCGGTTCCCAAGGCGACGTTCGGCCCGCAGGACGCCTTCGTCGGCGAGAGCCGGCTCTGGGTGCTTCCGAGCCCGAGTGGCCTGAACGCACATTTCACGCTCGCCGAACTTGCGGCGGCGTACCGCGAAGCGGCCATCGCCGCGGGCATCGAGCCGTATCCGTCGCCCACTGATCGCGCGATGACCGCATCGGACGCGAACGATCGGGCGCGCCGCATCGGCGTTCGACGAGGCTCGATGTCGGAGGGATCCGCATGATCACAGCACTCAACCGCCTCGTTGACCTCGTCGAGGCGCGACTCGTCGCCGCGGGCGGCGGCGAGGCCGACGATCTCGACATCGGGAGGCTCGCGGCATCCGTCGGCAGCACTGAATACCACGTGCGACGGATGTTCTCGTCGCTCGCGGGCATTCCGCTGTCGGACTACATCCGGCGCCGTCGCATGACGGTCGCCGCTGCCGACGTGCTGCAGGGCGAGCTCGACCTGCTCGACATCGCCGTGCGGTACGGGTACGGATCGACCGAGGCGTTCGGTCGGGCGTTCCGTGCCGTGCACGGCGCCGGGGCGAGCGACGTGCGACGTGACGGCGGTCCCCTCCGGTCTCAACCGCAACTCAGGTTCCGCCTGACCGTCGAAGGAAGCACACCCATGGACACTCGAATCCTCGATCGCCCCGCGTTCCGGCTCGTCGGGCACGCGACGCGCGTGCCGCTCATCCACGAGGGAGCGAACCCGCACATCCAGGAGTTCGTCGCCGGGCTCCCGACCGCGACGCACGGGCGACTCAAGTCGCTCGCAGACACAGAGCCCGCAGGTCTCCTGCAGGTGACCGACGAGATCGAGCCCGATGCCCCGAGGGCAGTGAACTCGTCTACCTCCACGGCGTCGCGCTCGATGCCACCACCGCCGTGCCCGATGATCTCGACGCGATCGAAGCGCCCGGCGGCCGTTGGGCCGTGTTCCGTGCGAGCGGCGCCCATCCCGCCGCCCTACAGGCGACGTGGGCCGCAACGGCGAGCGAATGGTTCCCGTCGAACCCGTGGCGGCTCCGCCCGGGGCCGTCGATCGTCGCGATCCTCGAACGATCCGACGATTTCAGCACGGCGACGACCGAGCTCTGGCTGCCGATCGAGCCCGACTGACCTCGGCGGGGCATGCAGAAGGGGCGGTCGCTTGCGCGACCGCCCCTTCGAGGCATCCGAAGATGTGATGCTTACGCCTGGAGCGCAGCCTGCAGCTCGAGCGTGATGGTGACCTGCTCGCCGAGGAGCACGCCGCCGGTCTCGAGGGCTGCGTTGTAGGTGAGGCCGAAGTCTTCGCGGTTGATGACGGTCTTCGCGGTCGCGCCGGCCTTGTAGTTGCCGTAGGGGTCGCCGCCGAAGCCGCCGAAGTCGAAGTCGAACGTGACCTGCTTGGTGATGCCCCGGATCGTGAGATCGCCGTCGACCTTGAAGTCGCCGCCCTCGACGCGGACGCCCGTCGACACGAAGTCGATCGTCGGGTAGGTTTCGGCCTCGAAGAAGTCGCCCGTGCGGAGGTGGCCGTCGCGGTTGGGCTCGTTGGTGTTGATCGACGCGACCTCGGCCGAGGCGGTGACCGACGACTCGAGGGGGTTCTCGGCGGTCGTGAACGTCGCGGTGAAGCGCTCGAACTTGCCCTTGACCTTGCTGATCATGAGGTGGCGGATGCTGAAGCCGACCTCGCTGTGCGTCGGGTCGATGGTCCAAGTGCCTGCACGGTAGCCGGGGATCTCGATGGTCGAGGCAGTCGTCGTCATAGGGAGGTTCTCCTGTGGTTCTCCGCCGGGGCGGGGGAAGCGGGTGCGACCGGACGGCCGCGATGATGCAAACGCATGGATGCCTCCACGGTATTCCCGCCAGCTGAGAATCCCCTTGCGGCGGAGTTCGAGCACGCGCCCTGCGGAGGCGTCGAGTTGCTCCTCGGAGATGCGGCCCGACCGCACCGCGTCGGCGATCGCCGTCGAGACTCCCGCGACCGAGAACCCCACGTCGGCGGGATCCGCGGGCAGCACGAAGACGAGCAGGTCGGTGCCCGCCGCGACGGCGCGCACGGCGTTCTCGGCGGGGTCGGCGAACTCGGGGATGCCGTTGTGCTGGAGCATGAGCATGTCGTCGGAGACGACCACGCCCTCGAAGCCGAGCTCTTCCCGGAGGATCCGATGCCACTCGGGCGAGAGCGACGCGGGCTGCGGGTCGACCGCGGGGTACACGAGATGCCCGGTCATCACGAGTTCGGCGCCCGCATCGATGCCCGCCGCGAACGGCGGCGCCGTCGTCGCCCGCCATTCGTCGAGACTCATCGTCGTGGTCGGCAGCGAGGTGTGCGAGTCGCCCGGCGCGGCACCGTGGCCCGGGAAGTGCTTGAGCGTCGACGCGACCCGGCCACGCTCGCCGGCGACGGCTTGCGCGACGCGTTCGGCGGCGCCGCCGGGATCAGTGCCCAGCACGCGCCAGAAGATGAACGAGTCAGGGTCGGCGGCGACATCGGCGACGAGGCCGAAGTTGATGTCGGCCCCAGCTTGCGAGAGCAGATCGCCCCGGTGCGCGAAGGCCGCCTGCGTGTCGCCCGGCGGAAGGTTGCGAAGGTCGGGTGCGGTGAGCGCGTCGTCCCAGGGCAAGCGCTGGACGTCGCCGCCCTCTTCGTCGATCGCGAGGAGCGTGCGCGCCTCGGGGTCGATCTGGACGGCGTCGGTGAGCGCACGGAGCGCGGCCGGGTCGCCGGGGATGTTGTCGCCCATGAGGATGAGCCCTGCGACACCCTGCTCGGCGTACGCGCGGAGCGGAGGCGGATCGGTGCCTGGCGCGTGGACGAGCAGCAGCGAGGCGGCCTTCTGCTCGAGGGTCATGGTCGCGAGGCGTTCGTCGACCCAGGCGGTGAGCGGATCGACGGTCGGGGTCGGCGTCGGACTGGCCGGGGCCGTCACGGTCGGCGTCGAAGTGACGAGCGGCGAGCCGGCGGAGCATCCGACCATTCCGAAGGCCGCCGCGGCGACCGCGACGGCGAGGATCCGCTTCGCACGCACGGGTGTCGAGTCTACGCTGCGTGTCCGCCCGACCGCCGAGCGCGGCGTAGGTAGACTCGCCGCGCTCGGGAGGGGGTTCCGCGATGGTCGAACGACGGCGGATGCCTCGGCCGCGCGCGCGTCGCGCGCTCCCCTCGAGGCTGGTCGCATCCGCAATTGCGGTCGTGATTGCGCTCGGCGCGGCCCTGCTCTGCCCCGGACCCGCCTACGCCGAGGACTACCCGTCCTGGGCCGAAGTCGAGGCTGCGAAAGCGGACGTCTCGACCCGCGAAGCCGAGGCGAACCGGCTCACGGCGTACATCTCCGACCTCGAGGTCGAGGCCGGACGGCTCGGCGACGCCGCCGTCGCCGCGGCCGCACGGGCTGCCGACGCGGAGGCGAGACGCGTCGCGCAAGCGCAGCGTACGGCGGCTCTCGAGACCGCGGCGACGAACGCCGAGAACGCGGCGACCGAGTCTTCGGCGCAGTTCGGGCGAGCGGCTTCCCTCCTCGCGAGGACCGGCGGCGCCGATTCCGTGCTCCGCATCGTCGCTGCCGCCGTGCCGGGCACCGGCGGTGCGGGCCCAGACCGCGTGCTCGCCGATCTCGCCCGCGCCTCGCGCGTCGCCGACCTCTTCGGAGGACTCGCCGAGCGTGCGGCGACCCAGCGCGCCGCCGCCGCCGCGACCCGCGATCAGGCGCGGATCGCGGCCTCCGAGCGCGGCCGACTTGCACAGGAAGCAGCGGATGCCTCGGCTGCGGCCCAAGCCGCCCACGAAGCCGCCGAGGCCGCGCTCGCCGCACAACGCGCGACCCTCGACACGCTGTACGCGCAGCTCGCGAGCCTCCGCGACCGCAGTGTCGATCTCGAACGCCGGTTCCAGATCGGCGAGCAGGCCCGGCGCGAGGCCGAAGCGCGCGAAGCCGCGGCGAGCGAAGCCGAGGCCGCAGGGGGCGGCGGTTTGTCGACGGCTCCCCCGCCGCCCGGCGTCGTCGTCGACCCGGCGGGCGCGAAAGCGTATGCACGCTCGGCGATCGGCCGGTACGGGTGGGGCGGCGATCAATTCCGTTGCCTCGACCTCCTGTGGACGCGCGAGTCGAGCTGGCGTGCCGACGCCTACAACCGCTCGAGCGGCGCGTATGGCATCCCCCAGTCGCTCCCCGGAAGCAAGATGGCCGCTGCCGGCGCCGACTGGCGTACCAACGCCGCGACGCAGATCGAGTGGGGACTCTCCTACATCTCGGGGCGCTACGGGTCGCCGTGCGGTGCGTGGGCGCACTCGGAGGCCTATAACTGGTACTGATGGACGCCGAAGAGACCGAGGTGTTCCGCCGACATGCGGGCGATGCGACCCTCCTCGTCGGCGGTGCCGCCGCGATCCTCCTCCAGCTCGCCGATCCGCGCGTCGCGCGCGGGGTGGCGCGGCACAGCGCGTTCCGCGACGACCCGATGAAGCGCCTGCGCGGCACGCTCGACTACGTGTACGCGATCGGGTTCGGCGACGAGCGCCTGCGCCGTGCGGCGGCTGCCGAGGTCAATGCGAGTCATCGTCCGGTGCGGGGTGCTGCTGAGGCATCCGGCCCTGCGTACAGCGCGTTCGATCACGACGCGCAGCGCTTCGTCGCCTCGACGCTCCTCGCCGTCGCGCTCGACCTGCAGGAACGCGTCGCGGGCCCGCTCGACGAGCGCGACGCCGACATCATCGTGCGGGGGTACGGCCCCATCGCGGGCAACCTCCAGTCCGCGCGCGCCGGTTGGCCCGAGACCCGGCGCGAGTTCGACGGGTGGTGGAGCGAGCGGATGACCCGACTCGACGTCGGCGACGAGGCGCGCGCCGTCGCCCACGCCCTCCTCGTCTCGCCGAACCTGCCGAAGATGTCGTACCTCGCGCTGCCGCCGCTCCGCATCGTCACAGCCGCGCTCCTCCCCGAGCCGGTCCGGTCGGCGTACGGCTTCCGGTTCACGCCGCGCGTCGAACGGGCCGCCGACGGATGGTTCTCGGCCCTCCGTGCCGCGCGGGCGATGACCCCCGAGTCGGTGCGACGCATCCCCCTTCGCAGAGCACTCCTCCGCGTGGAGGACCGCAGCCGCTACGCTGAGAGCGGGAGCCGACGCCGATGACCGAACCGCAGCAGAGACCAGAGCCGCTCGATCCGATCGACCGGCGGATCGTCGCTGAATTGAGCCGCGACGGTCGTCTCTCGGTGCGCACGCTCGCCGAGCGCGTGCACATCTCGCGCACGGCCGCCCACAACCGCCTGCAGCACCTGCAGCAACGCGGCGTCATCACGGGGTTCGGTGCGCAGATCGACCGCAAGTCGATCGGCCTGTCGATCTCGGCGCTCGTCGTCGTACGCGTCGGCGATGTGCCCTGGGAGGAGATCGCGAAACGCCTCGCGGCACTGCCATTCGTCGAGAAGGTGCAGGCGGTGTCGGGCGACATCGACCTCATCCTCACGGTGAGCGCGCCCGATCACGAGCAGTTGAGCCAGGCGATCCTGCGAGACATCCACGATCTCCCGGGCGTCGTGTCGACGCGTTCGCACCTGATCCTCGCCGAACTGCCCGGCCGGCCGCCCGCGCAGTCGCTGGACATCTGGCGCATCTGACCGCTTTCCCACCGGACGCGCGGCGCGCATTCCGACCGGGTCGCGCCGTTCGTTCATGCTTCTGCGGCGCCTCTCCCGGCACCGTGGCAGGGTGTCGCACGATGGCCTCATGACACTCAACGTCGAGCATCATGCGACCCGGACCCTTCCCGCCGACAAGCCCCTGCGCCTCCTCGACAATGCCGGACACGCGGCATCGATTCGGGATGCCGCGGGGTTCGCGCTTCCCGACCTCGCCACGCTCCTCGAGCTCTACCGGCGCATGGTCATCGCGCGCCGGTTCGACGTGCAGGTGACGGCGCTCACGAAGCAGGGCCGGCTTGCGACCTACCCGTCTGCATACGGGCAGGAGGCGAGCGAGATCGGCGCCGTGTCGGCGCTCGAGGCGGTGGACTGGCTGTTCCCGACGTATCGCGACTCGATCGCGCTCCTCACGCGCGGCATTCCCGCCGCGGACATCCTCGCGTCGTTCCGCGGCGACTGGCACAACGGCTACGACCAGCACGCGCACCGCACGTCGATCCAGGCCACTCCCCTCGCGACCCAGGCGCTCCACGCCGTGGGACTCGCTCACGCGGCGCGGCTCCGCCGTGACCGGATCGTGTCGCTCGCCTTCCTCGGCGACGGCGCGACGAGCGAGGGCGACGCGCACGAGGCGTTCAACTTCGCTGCCGTCTGGCAGACGCCGACGGTGTTCGTCGTGCAGAACAACCAGTTCGCGATCTCGACGCCCGTCGCGAAGCAGACACGCGCGGCGACCTTCGCCGACAAGGCCGTGGGCTACGGCATGCCGGGCTTCCACGTCGACGGCAACGATGTCGCCGCGATGTACGCCGTGACGAAGTCCGCCGTCGACCGCGCGCGTTCGGGCGGCGGTCCGACGCTCATCTCGGCGCTCACCTACCGCATCGAGTCGCACACGAACTCCGACGACCCGACGCGCTACCGCCCGTCGAGCGAGGTCGAGCACTGGAAGCGGCGCGACCCCATCGAGCGGCTCGAGAAGTACCTCGTCTCCGAGGGCGCGCTCACCGAGATGATCCGCGCGGAGATCGTGGATGCCGCTGAGGAGCTCGCCGCAGACACGCGCGACGCGATGTCGGTCGAGCCCGACATCGACCCGCTCGAGCTCTTCGACCACGTCTACGCGACGCCTCGGGCGGCACTCGCCGAGCAGCGCGCGGCGCTCGCGGCCGAACTCGTTGCACACACTCAACTGAGTGAATCCAGCCGCGTCGGTTCGGGCGCCGACACCGCCACGCGCGCTGGAGCCGCTCGATGACCGCCGCCGCGATCGGCACGACCGTGGCCGCAGGCGCCGGCCCCGAGACATCCGCCGCGCCCCTCACCATGGCGGGAGCGCTCGGCGCCGCCCTCCGCGAGGCGATGGCCGCCGACGACCGCGTCGTCGTGTACGGCGAAGATGTCGGCCCCCTCGGTGGCGTGTTCCGCGTGACCGACGGCCTGCAGGCGCAGTTCGGCGACGAGCGCGTGTGGGACTCCCCGCTCGCCGAGTCGGGCATCGTCGGCACGGCGATCGGCATGGCGATGTACGGCATGCGCCCGGTCGTCGAGATGCAGTTCGACGCCTTCAGCTACCCGGCGTTCGAGCAGATCGTGTCGCACGTCGCGAAGATGCGGAACCGCACGAAGGGTCGAGTGAGCCTTCCGATGGTCATCCGCATCCCGTGCGCGGGCGACATCGGCGGCGTCGAGCACCACTCCGACTCCTCCGAGGCGTATTGGGCCGCGACACCCGGCCTCACGGTCGTCATGCCGTCAAACCCGGCTGACGCCTATTCGATGCTGCGCGAGGCGATCGAGAGCGACGACCCCGTCGTGTTCATGGAGCCGAAGAGCCGGTACTGGGCGAAGACGCCCCTCGCGCTCCCAGTCCAGACGGCTCCCATGAATCGCGCACAGGTCGTGCGCGAGGGCACGGATGTCACGCTGCTGGCCTACGGTCCGACGGTCCGCACCGCACTCGAGGCCGCCGAGGCCGGTTCGGCAGAAGGGCTCTCGGTCGAGGTGATCGACCTGCGGAGCCTCTCCCCCTTCGACGACGAGACGGTGTCGGCGTCGGTGCGGAAGACGTCGCGCGCAGCCGTCATCCACGAAGCCGCCCAGTTCGGCGGATACGGCGCCGAAGTCGCGGCCCGCGTCACCGAACGGAACTTCTTCCATCTCGCGGCCCCCGTGCTGCGCGTCACGGGTTTCGACATCCCGTATCCGTCGCCCAAGCTCGAAGAACACCACCTGCCGACCGCCGACCGGGTGCTGGCCGCGCTCGCGACCTGGGAGTGGGACCACGCATGAGCCGCGACTTCCTCCTCCCCGACCTCGGCGAAGGGCTCACCGAAGCCGAGATCGTCGGCTGGCTCGTCGCCCCGGGCGATGCCGTCGCGATCGACCAGGTCGTCGTCGAACTCGAATCGGCCAAGTCGGTCGTGCAGCTTCCATCGCCGTTCGCGGGCGTCGTCGGCGCGCTCGGTGGCGAGGTCGGTCAGGTCCTCCATGCGGGTGACGTGCTCCTGACCTTCGAGACAGCGGATGTCCCGCCCGCACCCGCTGCCTCGCTCGCACCGGTTGCGGCCGAGCCCGGCGTCGCGGTCCCGGTCGAGGCGGCATCGGATGCCTCGGGCGCTGTCCTGATCGGTTACGGCACGCGCGAGCGGGCGGGTGCCCGGAGGCCGGTCGCGGCCGGTCGGTTCGGGAGACCGCGGGGCGAGAACGCCGGCACGCCGGCACCAGGCCCCGACGTCGCGAGCATCGCGACGGGAGGCCTCCTCATCGACCCGTCACGGCACTCGCCTGTCGTCTCCCCCATCGTTCGCCGGATGGCGCGCGAGCACGGGTTCGACGCGAGCGGGCTGCTCGGAAGCGGTCCTGATCATCTCGTCGTGCGACGCGACGTCGAGCTGGCGATCGCGTCGAGGGAGAGCCATCCGGAGCGTCGACCTTGCCGGCAGCGCCTGCCGCAGATGTCATCGCCGAAGCATCCGTCGCTCCCCCGGGCGACCGCCGTGTGCCGCTCGACCGCACCGCCCGGGCCGCTGCCGCCCAGTTCTCCCGCTCGCGCCGTGAGATCCCCGAAGCGACCGTCTGGGTCGACGCAGACGCCACAGGCCTCGTCGAGGCGCGCCGCGAGCTCGAGCGCGCCACGGGCGAACGCTTCGGCATCACTGCGCTCGTCGCGCGGTTCGTGGTGGCGGGGCTCCGGAGGCATCCGTCGCTGAACGCGAGCTTCGACGCCGAACGGTCGGAACTCGTGCTCCACGGCGCGATCAATCTCGGCGCCGCGACGCAGACCGCGCGCGGGCTCATGGTCCCCGTCGTCCACGGCGCGGAGGCGATGAGCCTTCGCGCGCTGCGCGACGCCCTCGCCGAACGCGCGGCGCAAGCGAAGGCCGGTGCGTTTCCGCCCGCGGCGCTCACGGGCGGCACGTTCACGCTCAACAATTACGGGGCGCTCGGCGTCGACGGATCGGCGGCGATCATCAACCACCCCGAGGCGGCGATGCTCGGCATCGGGCGCTTCGTCGAACGGGCCTGGGTCGTCGACGGCGCGCTCGCCGTACGCACCGTCACCGAACTCACGCTCTCGTTCGACCACCGGGTGTGCGACGGCGCCGACGCTGCGGCGTTCCTCACGTTCGTCGCCTCGTGCATCGAACGCCCGGTATCGGTGCTCGCCGAACTGTGAGCGGCGAACCCTGACGAAACGGCTGCGGCGCCGACCCGGATGTCCCGGGGGTCAGCGCCGCAGCTTCGGTCTTCGAGCGGTGCGTCGCGACTCAGAAGAAGTCGACGGGCGTGCCCGCTGCGCGCTCGACGTCGCGCGTGTCTTCGCGCGCGGCCTTGAGCTTCGCGACCGCGACCCGCAGTCCCGACTCCATCTGCGCCGCCCACGCGTCGGATTCGCGTGCCGATGCCTCGGCGTTGCGAGCACGTTCCTCCGCGGCATCCGCCGCCTTCTTGGCGTCGCTCACCTGACGGAGCGCGAGGCTGATGCCGTAGTACGCGGCGACCATCGTCGCGATGGGAGCCGCGATGACCGCGAGCGCGCTGATCGCGGCGCCCGTGGGGCTGAACGCGATGAGCAGGGCGAACGCGAGGAAGAGCGCGACGATCGCCGCGAGTACGACGAGCATGAACCGCAGGTCGCGACTCCACGCGCGACGCTCGGCGGGTGCCGCCGATGGGTCCGACTGCGACGCCGACTCGTCGGGCTGGGCGAACACCGGATCGGGCGCCGGAACCCCCGGAACCGTCGTCTCGTAGGCGGCCGTAGCCGTCTCACTCGTCGTGGTCGGTCGGACGTTCGCGTCTGACATGAGCTCCCCGCTTCCCCGTTCGCACGGACGATCCCAATTGTGTTCTGCCCCACCCGGACGGTCAAGGAGGTGCGCGGCGCGGCGCTGACCCCGCATGTGATGGAATGCTGCTCTGTAGCACGATCGACCCGAACGGACACCCTGCATGCTCCACGGCACCGAACATCTGGCCGCCTCCGGCGGCCTGCCGGCATTCGCACACGCGAACGGTTGGGAGTACGCGCCGACGGCGGCCGTCCCCGCGCTCGGCTCGAGCCTCTGGGAGCGCGCGTCGAGCGGCGCAGTCCGGGACCGGGTGAGCGGGCTCGGCTGGGAGGCCGGGCGTATCGTCCCGAGCCGGGACGGCGCGTCGCGCGTCGAACGCCGCGGCGGGCTGACCTACACGACCTCGGTGTCCGGCGGGGGCCCGACGATCCCGATCGACTACTTCGCCCTGACCCTTCCGCGACGACTGCCGAACATGGTGCTCGACGCCCGAGGCAACGATCACGGCCCCTTCTCGAGCCTGCAGACGATCCCCCTCGCGTCGCAGCGTCTCTCGCTCGAGGGCGATTTCGACTCGCACTTCCGCCTCTATGTGCCGACCGGGTACGAACGCGACGCCCTCTATGTCTTCACGCCCGACCTCATGGCGCTCCTCATCGACGAGACCGGCGACCTCGACGTCGAGATCCGCGACGACCGCCTCATCATCACCAGACCCGGCGGCTTCGACTTCACGAGCGCAGCGACGTGGGAGCGGTTCGGACGGATCCTCGAGACCGTCGGCGCCAAGGCCTGGGATCGCACCGACATGTATCTGGATGAGCGTACGCAGACCCCTGCACTGCAGTTCGGAGCGCCAGAGATCGGGGGCATGTCGTCCGGCGCCGGACCACGCGTCGCACCTGCCGGCCGGCGCGTCCGGCGCCTTCCGTTCGCAAACAGCCCCTCGGCGTGGATCGGGCTCGGCTTCGGCGCGTTCGGAATCCTCGTCGCGCTCGGCGCAGTGGTCTTCGCGATCGTCGTGAACGCCGGCTGAGGCCGACCGCGCGCTGCCGGCCTCCTCAGCGGATCTCCGGGACGGCGTGAAAGGCTCGTCACATGGATGTCCCCGAGCGCGTCACCGCACAACTCCAGGCGTACAACGCCCGCGACATCGACGCCTTCGCCGCATGCTTCGCCGACGACTGCATCGTCGAAGACGCAGAAGGCACCCTCCTCATGCGGGGGCGAGCGGCGATGCACGAGTCGTACGGTCGCATGTTCGCTGCCTCGCCCGACCTGCACTGCCGCATCGTGTCGCGGATCGTCGTCGGCGACCACGTGCTCGACGAGGAGCGGGTGACGGGCCGCGATGGCCGCGACGGCGAGTCGCACGTCGTCGCGATCTACCGGGTGGCGGGCGACCTCATCGATCACGTGCGGTTCATCCGGTAGTCGCCGGTCGGTCAGGCGACCGCAGGCGAGCCTGCGCCGACACCTCGAAGCAGCGCACAACGAGAGAATCCCCGGTCAGGGTGCCTGACCGGGGATTTTTGGTGGATCTGAGGGTGTCTGAGTTCGCGACATAGGTCACAGGTGATGTGTCGCTCATGAGTCGCGTCATAGGTCACAGTCGGCGGCATGTCGAAGCACCGGGTGATCGTGTTGAAGATCGTCGCGAAGCAACTCACCGTCACCGAGGCGGCGGAGCAGTACGGACTCTCGCGGCGGCATCTGCACCGGCTCCTCGCCCGTTACCGGGAGGAGGGACTGGATGGCCTGGAGTCTCGTTCCCGAGCCCCTCGAACCTCACCGCAGAAGACGACAGACCGGGTGCGGGACCGCATCGTCGAACTGCGCCGCGCTCTGACCGACGCCGGAAGCGATGCCGGGCCGGTCACGATCGCCTGGTATCTGCGCACGGAAGGGCTGCGACCGCCGTCGACGTCCACGATCCGACGGGTCCTGCACGCCGCCGGCCTGATCATTCCCGAGCCGAGGAAGCGTCCGAGATCCTCCTACGTGCGGTTCGAAGCATCCCAGCCCAACGAGACCTGGCAATCCGACTTCACCCACTGGCGCCTTGCCGACGGCACCGATGTCGAGATCCTGAACTGGCTCGATGACCACTCCCGCCTGCTGCTGTCCTGCACCGTCCACCACCCGGTCACCGGCCAGGACGTCGTGGACACGTTTCTCGCCTGCGTCGACGACTACGGCCCGCCGGCGTCCACGCTGACCGACAACGGCCGCGTCTACACCGCCCGACATGGCGGAGGACGCAACGCGTTCGAATACGTCCTGGCCGTACTGAACATCGTGCAGAAGAACGGCGCCCCGAACCGCCCGCAGACTCAGGGGAAGATCGAACGCTTCCACCAGACCCTCAAACGCTGGCTGACCGCCCGACCCCGCGCGACCACGATCCCCGAGCTGCAACATCAGCTCAATCAATTCCGGGAGCACTACAACCAGCACCGCCCGCACCGCGCTCGAGAAACGACTCCCGCGATCGCCTACGCAGCCTCACCGAAAGCCGCGCCCGCCAGCAGCCGCCCCGACACCATCCACTACCGCGTCCGCCACGACCACGTCGGCAGCAACGGCAAGATCAGCTTCCGCCGTGCCGCCCGCATGCACCACCTCGGAATCGGCGCGAACCACCGCGGCACACCCGTCATCCTCATCGCCGACGAACACACCGTCACCGTCATCGCACTCCGCACCGGCGAAATCATCGCGACCAACACCATCGACCCCAACAAGGCCTACTGGCGCAACACGATGAGAGCCCCAGGCCGATGGCCCGGGGCTCTCAAAACGTGACCTATGTCGCGACTCAGGTGAGACCTATGTCGCGACTCATCACATGGTGGATCTGAGGGGACTCGAACCCCTGACCCCCTGCATGCCATGCAGGTGCGCTACCAGCTGCGCCACAGACCCAGATTGTTTCGTTCACCGCTCTCGCGGCAACGGATTCAGATTACACGCCCATCCGCCCGAAACGAAATCGAGCGACCCTCATGCGGAGGGCTCGGCTCGGTCGACCGCGAGGAGCGGAGCGACGGGGATCGCCGGGCAGTCGAGCCACAGTCGTTCGAGTCCGTAGTACATGCGGTCTTCACGGTGGAAGACGTGCACGACGAGGTAGCCGAGGTCGAGAAGCACCCAACGCGCGTGCTCGCGACCCTCGCGGCGAACGGTCTTCACCCCGGCCTCGAGCAGACGGTCCTCGATCTCTTCGGCGATCGCGAGCACGTTGCGCTCGGTCGCGCCCGTGACGATCAGGAATACGTCGGCGAAGGGCATCGGGCCAGAGACGTCGAGCGCGACCAGATCCTCGCCGCCCTTCGCGTCGGCCGCGCGCGCGGCGACGGCGAGCAGGTCGAGGGCATGCTGAGAGGCGGTCATGCGATCCAATCGGTCGAGAAGGCGTGCGGAAGCCGCATCAGAACAGGCCTGCGACCACGCCGATGACAAGAGTGGTGACGACCCGAGGGCGAGTACGCCCGCCGTGATCGCAAGGATGAGGGGGGCGTTCAAGCCCTCCTTCTTGGGCGGTGCCATGACCGCCTTCGCAGCACTCTGCGTGCTGATCGCGCTGGTCGCGGCGACGGGTGCGACACCCGTGCCCGCGACGTCTTCGACCTGCTCGAACAGCCGGTCGACATCGCTTGAGTCGATGTGGCTCGGGTGGAGGCCTGTGGCTCCGAAGCTCCGCGGCAACTCGATCGACCCCGTGACGATGAGCTCGGCGCCCCCGGAGATCGACTGCCCGAGTCCGCCGTCGTTCGGAAGCGACGGCAGGATGAGCGCGTTCGTCGTCGTCGGCACCCCGTGCCCGCCGCGCGAGAGCAGCTGATCGAACGGCTCGGAGCGATCCACCGGCTGTTCGAGCTGCGAGGTCCAATGCCCGATGGGCTTGGAAGCATTGGATGCCTCGGCCGGCTGCCGCACGGCTGCCGGCGGTCGCGGCGGAGCGGTCTGGCGAATCGGACCGGGCGCTGCCGACGGAACCGGAGTGCCGGGAATCGGCAGCGGTCCCCCGGGCGGCGAGGGCGGAGCCGCCGCCGGTTCAGCGCCCGCGGGTGTCGTCGTGGCAGCGCCGAAGAGGTCGTCGAACGCGGTGTCGGTGTCGTCTTCGTGCTCGTCGATCTCGCTCTGGTCGATGAGCGCGCGGAGTTCACGACGGGTCAGCGTGCGTTCGGGCGTGCGCGAGCCACCCGCAGCGGGTGCTGCCGAAGGCGCCGGGGCAGCGGGCGTGGTGGGGGTCGGCACCGGTGCGACCGGCTGGGTGGCAACCGAAGGCGGGGCGGTCGGTGCGGCCGGCTGCGCCGGTTGCGACCACGCCTGGGGCGTCTCGCGAGGGGCGAACGCCGAGGGAATGGGTGCGCGCGGCTCCGCATCGGCGGCGGGCACAGTGGTCGAATCGGGTGCGGCGATCGGTCCGCCGAACGGCGACGCCTGAGGCGTCGCGAGGCCGGCAGAACGCGGAGCGAACGCCGGTGCGGGCGGCGCAGCCGTGACAGGCGCGGGCGACGAGAAGTTCGGAACCGGCTGTGCGGCCGGCGGTACCGGCTGGGGCGCCGCAAACGTCGGCGAAGTCTGTTGGGGGTACGACGGCGCCGCCTGTGGAACGGGTGCCGGCTGAGCGGGAACCACGCCCGGCGCGGGCGCCGCGAGATACGGCGGCTGCGGGACATCCGTCGGAGGGGTCGCCGCAGCGGCCTGCTGCTCGCGCACTCGCTCGAGTTCTCGCAACTCGCGGCGCGTCAGCGGCTGATCCTGCGACGACGTCATTCGACACTCCGATAGAGGTGGTGCTTGGAGATGTACTGGACGACCCCATCTGGCACCAGGTACCACACCGGGAAACCCCGGCGCACCCTGCTCCGGCAGTCGGTCGACGAGATCGACAGTGCCGGAACCTCCAGCAAGCTTACGTGCTGCTCAGGCAATCCTGAAACGCTCAGCACGTGTCCCGGGCGACTCACAGCAACGAAGTGCGCAAGGTCCCACAACTGCGCGACATCGCGCCACTCGAGGATCTGCGCGACGGCGTCGGCGCCGGTGATGAAGAAGAGTTCTGCGTCGGGGCGATCGCGGCGGATGTCGGTGAGCGTATCGATCGTGTAGGTCGGCTTGTCGCGGTCGATGTCGACGCGGCTCACCGTGAAGCGAGGGTTCGAGGCGGTCGCGATGACCGTCATGAGGTACCTGTGCTCAGCCGGCGACACGCCGGGCTTGTACGACGGCTGACCGGTCGGCACGAACATCACCTCGTCGAGGTCGAACGATTGCGCGACCTCGCTCGCCGCGACCAGGTGGCCGTGGTGGATGGGGTCGAACGTACCGCCCATCACGCCGATCCTCGGTCGGCGCGTTCCGCCCGGCATCGCGCGATCGACCGGTTCAGTGCCCGCCGTGTCCGTGCTCGTCGCCCGCGTGCCGTGCCGCGTAAGCCTCGGCCTTCGCGCGGTGACGGTTGGCGACGTCGCGGTACGAAAGGGTGACGAACCCGAGGGCGACGAAGATCGCGAAGGCGATAAGGCCGTAGAAGAACGGCTCGATCGGCAGCTCGCGTGCGTTCACCGATTCCGCGAGGACACTGGTCACCAGGCTCATTCAGCCGATCCTTTCGTTCAGCGCCGCGTCGGGCTCAGCGTGCGCTTCGGACATTCTAGCGAGATCACGCGCGCACGTGACCGGCGCCGCGCACGATCCACTTCGTGCTCGTGAGCTCGGGAAGCCCCATGGGACCGCGCGCGTGCAGCTTCTGCGTGGAGATGCCGACCTCGGCGCCGAATCCGAACTCGCCGCCGTCGGTGAACCGGGTCGACGCGTTGACCATGACGGCAGCCGAGTCGACCTCGTTGAGGAACCGCTCCGCGTTCGAGAGGTCGTTCGTCACGATCGACTCGGTGTGCTTCGTCGAGAACCGGCGGATGTGCGCAAGCGCGTCGTCGAGCGAGTCGACGATGCCGACCGAGAGGTCGAGGCTCATGTGCTCGGTCGCGAAGTCTTCGTCGGTGACGGGCGCGATGTCGGGACGGATGGCACGAACACGTTCGTCGCCGTGCACCGTGACACCGGATGCCTCGAGCCGGTCGAGCACGGCAGGCAGGAGCCGCTCGGCGGCGGCCCGGTGCACGAGCAAGGTCTCGAGCGCGTTGCACACGCTCGGGCGCTGCACCTTGGCGTTGTGGACGAGTTCGACCGCCCAGTCTTCGCGGGCGCTCTCGTCGAGGAACATGTGCACGACGCCCGCGCCGGTCTCGATGACGGGTACCTTCGCCTCGTCGACGACCGCACGGATGAGTGCTGCGCTCCCCCGCGGGATGAGCACGTCGACGTAGTCACGCGCCTGCATGAGGTGTCGCGCGCCCGCCCGCCCGTAGTCATCGACGGTCTGCACGGCGTCGCCGGGAAGTCCCGCGGCTTCGAACGCGGCACGCAGAACGGCCCGAAGGACGTCGTTGGTCTGCTCGGCCGCCGTGCCGCCGCGCAGGACGACCGCGTTGCCGCTCTTGAGCGCAAGCGAGGCGATGTCGACGGTGACGTTCGGGCGCGCCTCGTAGATCGCGCCGACGACGCCGAGCGGCACGCGGAGCTGGTCGATCCGCACCCCGCTCGGCAGGGTTCGGCCCGACACCGTCTGCCCGACGGGGTCGTCGAGCGCGACGACTTCGAGCACGGCGTCGGCGAGGGCGGCGATACGCCGCTCGTCGAGCGTCAGACGATCGAGGAGCCCGTCGGCGAGGCCGGAGGCGCGACCGGCGTCGAGATCGCGGAGGTTCGCCGCGACGATCTCGTCGGTGCGCTCCCGGAGGAGCCGGGACACATGCGCGAGCGCGGCATCCTTCTCGGCCGTCGTCGCAGTCGCCAGGCGACGCGACGCCTCTTTGGCAGCGGCCAGACGGGCGTCGAGGACGTCGGGATCGAGTTCGGGGTGCGCCATGCCCCAAGCTTAGGAGGCTGCGAGCGAGCCTTCGGCAGTGTGACGGTCTTCGGCCGGCTCGAACCAGGTGCCGACGTCGCGGCCCGCGAGCGCCTCGGCGACGAGGGACGTCGCGGTGATGAGCACAGCGGTGCCGGATGCCGCGGCGACGCGCGCTGCGGAGATCTTCGTCTCAGCGCCGCCCGTGCCGACTCCGGCGCTGCCGGTCGAGCCGATCTCGATGCCTTCGAGCGCGTCGCCCTGCGGAACGACGGCGATGCGCTCGGCGCCCGGGAGGTGCGGCGGCTTCGTGTAGAGCGCGTCGACGTCGGAGAGCAGCACGAGCAGTTCGGCGCCGACGAGTTCGGACACGAGCGCCGCGAGCCGGTCGTTGTCGCCGAAGCGGATCTCGTGTGTCGCGACGGTGTCGTTCTCGTTGACGATCGGCAGGATGCGGAGGCCGAGCAGGCGCTCCATCGCGCGCTGCGCGTTCTGGCGGTGACTCGGGTTCTCGAGGTCGCCCGCGGTCAAGAGCACCTGGCCGGCGACGATCCCGTAGCGGTCGAGCGAGTTCTGGTAGCGGAAGACGAGCAGGTTCTGGCCGACCGAAGCCGCGGCCTGCTGCGTTGCGAGATCGGTCGGGCGTTCTTCGAGCTTGAGGTACGGCATGCCCGTGGCGATGGCGCCCGATGAGACGAGCACGACCTCGGCCCCGCGCGCGTACGCCGCCGCAAGTGCGTCGACGAGCGGACCGATCTGCCCGGCGTTCGCACCCGAGATCGAAGACGAACCGACTTTGACGACGATGCGCGACGCCATCGGGATGTCGGCCGGGGTCAGCGGGGTCACTGTTCGACGTCCTCCTCGTCGTCGCTCCAGATGCCGGCCTCGCGCTCGCGCTCGAGTTCGGCTCGCGCCTCCGCCTTCGCGTCCATGCGGTCGTGGTAGGCGGCGCGCCGCTCCTCGCGCGTCGCGCGGCGGTTGTCGTCGAGACGGATGTCGGAGCCGCGCGGAGCCGTGATGAGCTCGGCCGTCGAGGTGAGGGTGGGCTCCCAGTCGAAGACGATGCCGCTGCCCGGGCCGATGATGACCGTCGAACCGGCCACCGCCCCGGCGCGCACGAGTTCGTCTTCGACGCCGAGTCGGGCGAGACGGTCGGCGAGGTAGCCCACGGCCTCGTCGTTGGCGAAGTCGGTCTGCTGCACCCAACGCTCAGGCTTCTGACCGAGGATGCGGTAGATGGTGCCGTACGAACCGCCCTCGGGGCGGACGACGAACGGCTTCGCGTCGACGGCCTTCGGGCGCATGACGATGCGCTCGGGGTCGGTGTTGGCGGCGGCGGCGATGCGGCGCGCCTCGTCGACCGTCTCGCCGAGGGCGAAGCCGAGCTGGCGAAGACCCTCGTGCGACACCGTCGAGATCTCGAACACGCGGTAGCCGCGGGACTCGAGCTCGGGCTTCACGAAGTCGGCGAGCTCGCGCGCCTCGGGCACGTCGATCTTGTTGAGCGCGACGAGCTGCGGACGCTCGATGAGCGGCGTCTGCCCTTCGGGCACCGGGTAGGCGGCGAGCTCGGCGAGGATGACGTCGAGGTCGCTGATCGGGTCGCGACCGGGCTCGAGCGTGGCACAGTCGAGCACGTGGAGGAGGGCGGAGCAGCGCTCGACGTGGCGGAGGAACTCGAGGCCGAGGCCCTTGCCCTCGCTCGCACCCTCGATGAGGCCGGGGACGTCGGCCACCGTGAACCGGTGGTCGCCCGCCTGCACGACGCCGAGGTTCGGGTGGAGGGTCGTGAAGGGGTAGTCGGCGATCTTCGGCCGCGCGGCCGACATCGCCGCGATGAGGCTCGACTTGCCCGCCGACGGGAAGCCGACGAAGGCGACGTCGGCGATGGTCTTGAGTTCGAGTGTGACCTCGCCCTCGTACCCGAGCGTGCCGAGCAGGGCGAAGCCCGGCGCCTTGCGCTTCGTGGTCGCGAGCGCGGCGTTGCCGAGGCCGCCCTGGCCGCCGGGCGCCGCGACGAAGCGCATGCCGGGCTCGGTGAGATCGGCGAGTTCGTTGCCGTTCTCGTCTTTGACGACGGTGCCGACGGGCACCGGAAGCTCGACGTCTTCGCCCATCGCGCCCGAACGGTTGTCGCCCTGACCGGGCTGGCCGTTCGGGGAAGTGCGGTGCGGGCGGCCGTGATACGCGAGGAGAGTCGTCACCTGGGGGTCGGCCACGAGCACGATGTCGCCGCCGTCGCCGCCGTTGCCGCCGTCGGGACCGGCGAGGGGCTTGAACTTCTCGCGCCGGACGGACACGCAGCCGTTGCCGCCGTGCCCCGCCTTGACGAAGAGGCGCACCTCGTCGACGAAGCTCACCATGCGTTCGCCCTCACTCTCTCGGACTCGACTGTGTCAGATGGAAACACGTGAGGGCGAGCCGAAGCCCGCCCTCACGAGAAACGTCGATCGGATTACTCGCCGACCGCCACGATGTTGACGACCTTGCGGCCGCCCTTCGCGCCGAACTCGACCGCGCCCGCCTCGAGGGCGAACAGCGTGTCGTCGCCGCCACGACCGACGCCTGCGCCGGGGTGGAAGTGCGTGCCGCGCTGACGGACGAGGATCTCGCCGGCCTTGACGACCTGACCGCCGAAGCGCTTCACGCCGAGGCGCTGGGCGTTCGAGTCACGACCGTTGCGAGTAGAGCTCGCTCCCTTTTTGTGTGCCATGGCTGTCTCTCCTCTTGGCCGTTACTTGATGCCGGTGACCTTGACGCGCGTGAGCTCCTGACGGTGGCCCTGACGCTTCTTGTAGCCGGTCTTGTTCTTGAACTTCTGGATGACGATCTTCGGACCGCGGAGGTCACCGAGGACCTCGGCCGTGACCTTGACCTTGGCGAGCGACGCCGCGTCGGACGTGATCTTGTCGCCGTCGACGAGGAGGACCGGCGTGAGTTCGACCTTGCCGTCCTTGCCTGCCTTGATGCGGTCCATCGTCACGATGGTGCCGACTTCGACCTTCTCCTGTCGACCGCCGGAGCGCACTACTGCGTAAACCACTTGTCGTACCTATCTCTGGGGAGCCCGTGCTCCGACTGATGATGGGGTGTCACTGCGCGGATGACCCCAGCGGGAAGGAGGGTCGTCACTGCCAGAAAACTGTGCGTGCACGCCGGGATAAGCGGCGGCACCAACGGTCGAGTTTACCGGATGCTTCTGAGCCGGTCAAACGCGCGCCACCGGCGAGTCGCACGGCCCTCCCTGCCTAGAATTCGGACATGACGGTGCTCATCGACCCGCCCCTCTGGCCGAAGCACGGCACGGTATGGGGCCACCTCGTGAGCGACTCGTCGCTCGCCGAACTCCACGAGTTCGCCGAACGGGCGGGGCTTCCGCCGAGGTCGTTCGATCTCGACCACTACGACGTGCCGATCGAGCGGTACGACGAGCTGGTCGAGCTCGGCGCGACCCCGGTCGAGGGCAAGGAACTCGCCCGCAGGCTGATTCACAGCGGACTCCGGGTTCCAACGCGCGAGCGCCAGGCCCGCCGCGAGCAGTTGCGCGCGACGGGCCCGGATCGCGCTTAGGACTGCGAGTCGTCGGCCGGCGGCTGCTCGCCGTCGACACGCACGATGACCGGCGCGCCCTCCGACGGGCTGAGGGCAGCCGTCGAAACACGACGGCTTCGACTGCGACCCGAACCGACGGGCTTCGAGGGCGGCAGCGCGTCGAGCACCGAGTCGAGCAGGTGCTCGGTGTCGGCTGCGACCGGGCGCGTGCGCTCACGAGGTTCGGGCAGGTCGCCGAGCGGCAGTTCGAGGAGCGGGATCGCGGCGCCGGACTCGACCGTCTCGGACGGATCGACGACGGCTTCGGTCGTGTCGGACTCGATCGCGACGCCCACGGCCACGACCGTCTCGTCGACCTCGACCTCGGTCGGTTCCGCTTCGGACGACGCTTCGGTCGTCTCGGCCTGCTGCGCTTCCCCGCGCGCCTCGCCGTTCGACCCTCCGCGCGACGACCGGCGACGGCCGCGCCGGTTCCGGCTGCGTCCCTCGCCGGGCTCGCCCTGCTGGGCGCCGGAGGCGCCCTGCTCGGCCGCACCCTCGGCAGGCGCGTCGGCCGAGACATCCGCCTGGCCGTTCTCGCCCTTGGGCTGGTCGTGACCGTGCGCGATCGTCGAGGCGGCGATCTGCGCGAGGGCGTGCTTGACGTCCTCGGTGATCTCGTGCGCACCGGCGTGCGCCTTCGCGGGCTCGGACTGCGCCTGCTGCTGCGCCGGCTGGTTCTGCTGGCCGCCGCGCTGACGACGGCGCTCGACGGGCTGCGCGGGAGCGCGGTGACGGGCGATGGGCTCGTGGTGCACGATGATGCCGCGACCTGCGCAGACCTCGCACGGCTCGCTGAACGACTCGAGGAGGCCGAGGCCGAGCTTCTTGCGCGTCATCTGCACGAGGCCGAGCGAGGTGACCTCGGCGACCTGGTGCTTCGTGCGGTCGCGGCTCAGGCACTCGACGAGACGGCGCAGCACGAGGTCGCGGTTGGACTCGAGCACCATGTCGATGAAGTCGACGACGATGATGCCGCCGATGTCGCGCAAGCGCAGTTGGCGCACGATCTCTTCAGCGGCCTCGAGGTTGTTCTTCGTGACGGTCTCTTCGAGGTTGCCGCCCGAGCCGACGAACTTGCCCGTGTTGACGTCGACGACCGTCATGGCCTCGGTGCGGTCGATGACGAGCGAGCCGCCCGACGGCAGCCAGACCTTGCGGTCGAGGGCCTTCTCGATCTGCTCGGTGATGCGGAACTCGTCGAACGAGTCGCGCTCGCCGGTGTACGCCTCGACTCGCTCGAGCAGGTCGGGCGCGACGGCGCGGAGGTAGCGCTCGATCGTCTCGCGCGCCTCGTCGCCCTCGATGATCATCTTCTGGAAGTCCTCGTTGAAGACGTCGCGGACGATCTTGACGAGCAGGTCGGGCTCGGAGTGCAGGAGTGCGGGCGCCTGCACCTTCTCGAGCTGCGCAGAGATGTCGCTCCACTGCGCGATGAGGCGATTGACGTCGAGCGTGAGCTGCTCTTCGGTCGCCCCCTCGGCCGCGGTGCGCACGATGACGCCCTGGTTCTCGGGCAGGACCTCTTTGAGGATCTTCTTCAGGCGCGCGCGCTCGGTGTCGGGGAGCTTGCGGCTGATGCCGTTCATCGACCCGTTGGGCACGTACACGAGGTAGCGGCCGGGCAGCGAGACCTGGCTCGTGAGACGTGCGCCCTTGTGGCCGACGGGGTCCTTCGTGACCTGGACGAGTACACGGTCGCCCGGCTTCAACGCGAGCTCGATGCGGCGCGGCTGGTTCTTCTCGCCGTTCTCGGCGGCGGCGTCCCAGTCGACCTCGCCCGAGTAGAGCACGGCGTTGCGGCCGCGGCCGATGTCGACGAACGCGGCCTCCATGCTCGGAAGGACGTTCTGCACGCGGCCGAGATAGACGTTGCCGATGAGCGAGGCGTCTTGATTGCGCGCGACGTAGTGCTCGACGAGCACGTTGTCTTCGAGCACGCCGATCTGGATGCGACCGTTCTTCTGGCGGACGACCATCTCGCGGTCGACGGCCTCGCGACGCGCGAGGAACTCGGCCTCGGTGATGACCGCGCGTCGGCGGCCCGCGTCGCGGCCGTCGCGACGGCGCTGCTTCTTGGCCTCGAGTCGCGTCGAGCCCTTGACTCGCTGCGGCTCGGTGATGAGCTCGGGCTCGCGCGGCGTCCGGACCTTGACGATCGTGTTGGCGGGTTCGTCGCCCGTCGGGCCCCCCTCTTCGCCGGAGCGGCGACGGGCGCGACGACGCACGGTCGACCCGGCCTCGCCGGCCGGCTCGGGGCGCTCGCCGCGCTCGGGTCGTTCAGGCCGGTCGGGCACGATGAGCACGGGCGGCGCGCGGAAGATGAGCGCGGTCGTCGTGAGACCCGCCGGAATGGGTTCGAAGATCGGGTCGAGCGCGGCCTCGACGGCGGGCTCCTCCGTCTGAGCGACACCGTCGTCGTCGGACTCGGATGTCTCGGCGGACTCGTTCTCGACGGTCGCGGCTGCCTCGGGCGTCGCCGTCGTGTCTTCGACGGTCACCGCTTCGTCAGCCGACGTCGCCTCGACGGGAATCGGCGCAGCCGCGGCATCGGTCTCCCCCGTGACCTCCGTCGCAGTGCTCGGGATCACCTGCACCCGGCGGCCGCGCGATCGCCGTGAGCCGAAGAGCCCGCCGCGTCGCTTGCCGCCCGTGGCGTCTTCGCCGGTGTCGTTTCTCTGCTGGTCGTTGCCTTCCACCATCTCTGGTGCACTCCTAGCCGGTTTCGATGGCCGCGCCATCCTCCCGGAAATCCTCGGAGCGATGCTGCGCTTCGCGCTGCATCGCCGAACCTTCATCTGCGAGCGATCATGGACCGCTCGCTCCACTTGTCACGTGCGTTGCGGTGCCTTCACCGCAGTACGGATGCGTCGCATCCTCAAAGCTTTCGTCTGCGCCGTGCCGGGCGCGGCCCGGACGACTCATTCGATTATCGCATGCTTGCACATGGCACGCCGGATAGGGCGTGCCATAATCCGAGCATGGTCGACTCCCCCGCACCCGAACGCAAGCGCGCCCTCGGGATCTTCCTGCTCGTCGCGGGCGCCCTCGGGCTCCTCGCGGCGTTCGAACTCTCACTCGAGAAGGTGCTCACGCTCGCCGACCCGTCGCACGTGCCCTCGTGCAACGTCGGCGTTCTCGTCGGCTGCAGCACCAATCTCGCGTCGTGGCAGGGATCGGTCTTCGGCTTCCCGAACCCCTTCATCGGCATGATGGCCTGGCCCGTCGTCATCACGATCGCCGTCGCACTCATCTCGGGCGTGCGATTCCCGCGCTGGATCTGGATCGGCCTCAACATCGGTGTCTTCGGCGCCCTGATCTTCGTCGGCTGGCTCATCGCGCAGTCGGTCTACGTCCTCGACGTGCTGTGCCCCTGGTGCATGCTCACGTGGGCCGTCACCATTCCGACCTTCTGGGCTGTGACACTCGACAACCTCCGCGAGGGGCGCATTCCCGCCTCGACCCGCGTGCGACGACTCGCGGGCGCGTGGTTCGGGTGGATCACCGTCATCACGCTCGTCTGCTACGTCGTCGTGATCCTGCTCGCTCAGGTGCAGATGAACGCGATCCCGCGAGTGCTCCTCGATCTCCAGCACGCGTTCGGGTGATCGCGGGCGACCCGCTCGCGCGCGATGAAACGGCGAAGGCCGGCCCCCAGTACGGGACCGGCCCTCGATCATCACGGCAGAAGCGCCGCCGGGCGCCGCTCAGGCGAACCAGAGCGCGAGTTCGCGCTCGGCCGATTCGACCGAGTCGGACCCGTGCACGAGGTTCTGCTGAACCTTGAGGCCCCAATCGCGGCCGAAGTCGCCGCGGATCGTGCCGGGAGCGGCTGTCGTCGGGTCGGTCGCGCCCGCGAGCGAACGGAAGCCCTCGATGACGCGATTGCCGGCGATGCGCATCGCGACGACCGGTCCCGACTCCATGAACTCGACGAGCGGCTCGTAGAACGGCTTGCCCTCGTGCTCGGCGTAATGCTTCGCGAGGAGGTCGCGATCTGCCTGCACGAGCTTCAGGTCGACGAGCGAGTAGCCCTTCGCCTCGATGCGGCGGAGGATCTCGCCGGTGAGGTTGCGCGCGACGCCGTCGGGCTTGACGAGGACGAGGGTCTCTTCGATGGCGGTGGTCATGCCGATTCCTTTCCGGCCGCCTCGTGGGCGGCCTTCTCTCGATCGATTCGCGCGCCGACGATCATGCAGTAGGCCCACATGACGCCGAACAGCGCCCCGACGATGAACATCGCCGGGTTGAGGATGCCGGAGACGAACACGAGCCCCTGCACGGCCCAGCCGAGCCAGAAGGCCCACCGGTGGCGCAGGAGCGCGATCGTCGCGACGAGGAGGACGAGGACGATGCCGCCCGCGACGAGAAGCGACCAACGGGGCAGGCCGAACGGCGTGTCGCCGTCGACGGTGAGGCCCCACAGGACGAGCGCGGCGAGGAAGATCACGATCGCCTCGAACGCGAGCACGATCGAGGCGAGGCTCGCCTGCACCGACCCGCGGTTCACGCGCGGCCCCATCCGCGGTCACCCGCGTAGGCGAGGGCGTCGCCGACGAGGGTGATCGAGCCGGTCACGACGACGCCGCGCCCCGGCTCTTCGCCCGCCCAGTCGCGCGCGGCCTCGAGAGCGTCTTCAAGACGGTCGAGCTCTTGCACGCGCTCGGAGCCGACGACGGATGCCACGAGCTGCGCCAGACGCGCGGCCGGAACCGCCCGGTCGGAGGCCGACTGCGTCACGAGGAAGCGCGCGTCGGTCGCCGCAAGCGCCCGCACGATGCCCTCGGCGTCCTTGTCGCCGAGGACGCCGAGCACGATGACCAGCTCGGCGAAGTCGAAGTACTCGTCGAGGGCGGCGACGAGCGACTCTGCGCCGTGCGGGTTGTGGGCGGCGTCGACGATGATCGTCGGCTCGCTCGCGATCCGCTGGAGGCGCCCGGGCGATGTCGCGCCCGCGAGCCCCTCCTGAACGACGTCGTCGGCGAGCGGCACGGTGCCGCCGCCCAGGAACGACTCGACGGCGGCGATCGCGAGGGCCGCGTTGTCGGCCTGGTAGCGGCCGAAGAGCGGCAGCGGGACATCCCGATACTCCCCCGCGAGCCCGCGCACCGACACGACCTGCCCGCCGACCGCGACCGTGCTTTCGAGCACGGCGAACGCGCCGCCCTCGATCGCGAGGCTCGCGTCGGTCGCGGTCGCGACCTCGCTCAGGACGGCGAGCGCCTCGGGCGCTTGGAACGCGGTGACGACGGATGCCCCGGGCTTGATGATGCCCGCCTTGGTGCGGGCGATCTCGGCGATCGTCGTTCCGAGCCGCGGAACATGGTCGAGTGCGATGGGCGTGAACACGGCGACCTCGCCGTCGGCGACGTTCGTCGAGTCCCACTCGCCGCCCATGCCGACCTCGAGCACGACGACGTCGACGGGGGCGTCGGCGAACACCGCGAATGCGAGTACCGTGAGCGCCTCGAAGAACGTCAGCCGGGCTTCGCCCTTCGCCTCGAGTTCGGCGTCGACGATGCCGACGTAGGGCGCGATCTCATCCCAGATGCGGGCGACGTCGGCGTCGGCGACGGGGAGCCCGTCGACCTGGATGCGCTCGGTGAACCGCTCGAGGTGGGGGCTCGTCAGGAGGCCCGTGCGAAGCCCGCTCGCGCGGAGCAGGCTCTCGATGACGCGCGCCGTCGTCGTCTTGCCGTTCGTGCCCGTCAGGTGGATGACGGGCGCGGCCCGGTGCGGGTCGCCGAGGAGTTCGACCGCGCGCCGGGTTGCGTCGAGTCGGTGCTCGGGGGCCTGCTCGCCGATGCGCGAGAGGAGTTCGACATAGACGGCGTCGGCCGCGTCGCGCGCGGCGGTGTCGTCGAGGTCGGCGAGGTCGCCGTCGAGGTCGTCGAATCCGCTCATGCCCGCTCCACTCCGATCGTCACGCGTGTGCCGCCCGCGAGGGGCTGGAGGCCGGATGCCTCGTCAACGCCGAGCTCGCCGAGCGAGACCGTCGTCGCGAGCGTCTCGCCGGCGATGAGGTCGCGATACGACTCGGCTGCGCCGAGCGAGTCGGCGTCGAGTGCGAGCGTCAATGAGATGCGGTCGCCGACCTCGAGGCCCGCGGCCTTCCGCGCGTCTTGCACGGCGCGGATGAGGTCGCGTGCGATGCCTTCCGCCTCGAGCTCGGGCGTCGTCGCCGTGTCGAGCAGCACGAAGCCGCCGTCGGCGAGGAGACCGAGCACCGACTCGCCGTCGCCCGAGGCGGCGGCTTCGAGCACGAGCTCGTACTCGGCCGGCTCGAGCGCGATGCCGCCCGCGACGATCGTGTCGCCGTCGAGCGACCAGTCACCGGCACGAGCCGCCTGGATCGCCTGCTGCACCTGCTTGCCGAGGCGCGGGCCGGCCGCACGGGCGTTGACCGTGAGCCGCTTCGTCACGCCGTAGCGCTCGGCGCTCTCACTGTCGAGCTGCACGATCTCGACGGCCTTGACGTTGAGCTCATCGCGCAGGATCGACTCGAACGGCGCGAGCCCCGAGGCATCCGCCGTCACGACCGTGAGCTTCGCGAGCGGAAGACGCACGCGGCGACCGGCCTGCTTGCGGAGCGCGAGCGCCGTCGACGAGATCTCGCGCACGGCGTCCATCGCCGCGACGAGCGCCGGGTCGGCGGGGAACTCGCTCGCGTCGGGCCAGTCTTCCAGGTGCACGCTGCGCCCGCCCGTGAGGCCGCGCCAGACCTGCTCGGTCACGAGCGGGAGGAGCGGGGCGGCGAGGCGGGCGAAGGTCTCGAGCACCGTGTAGAGGGTGTCGAACGCTTCGGAACCGTTGCCGTCGGCGTCGACACCCGACCAGAACCGGTCGCGCGAGCGACGCACGTACCAGTTCGTCAGCACGTCGGCGAAGTCGCGGAGCTTCTGCGCCGCGAGCGTCGAGTCGAACGCCTCGAAATCGGCCGCGACGTCGTCGACGAGGTCGCCGAGCTTCGCGAGCAGGTAGCGGTCGAGCACGTCGGTCGAGTCGGTGCGCCGGGATGCCTCGTAACCGCCCTCACTCGCCGTGTTGGCGTAGAGGGAGAAGAAGTACCACGTGCTCCAGAGCGGGAGCATGACCTGGCGGACGCCCTCGCGGATGCCCTCCTCGGTCACGACGAGGTTGCCGCCGCGCAGCACCGAGCTCGACATGAGGAACCAGCGCATGGCGTCGGAGCCGTCGCGGTCGAACACCTCGTTGACGTCGGGGTAGTTGCGCAGCGACTTCGACATCTTCTGCCCGTCGCTGCCGAGCACGATGCCGTGGCTCACGACGTTGCGGTACGCCGGACGGTCGAAGAGCGCCGTCGACAGCACGTGCATGACGTAGAACCAGCCGCGCGTCTGCCCGATGTACTCGACGATGAAGTCGGCCGGGTGGTGCGTGTCGAACCACTCGCGGTTCTCGAAGGGGTAATGCACCTGTGCGAAGGGCATCGAACCCGAGTCGAACCACACGTCGAGCACGTCGGGGATCCGCCGCATCACGCTCTTGCCCGTGGGATCGTCGGGGTTCGGGCGCGTGAGCTCGTCGATGTACGGGCGGTGCAGGTCGGGCTCGCCCGCGCCGTTCAGCGGCATGCGGCCGAAGTCGCGCTCGAGCTCTTCGAGCGAGCCGTACACGTCGATGCGCGGGTAGTCGGGGTCGTCGCTCTTCCACACGGGGATGGGCGAGCCGAAGTACCGGTTGCGGCTGATCGACCAGTCGCGGGCGCCCGCGACCCACTTGCCGAACTGCCCGTCTTTGACGTTCTCGGGCACCCAGGAGATCTCTTGATTGAGCTCGCCCATGCGGTCGCGGAACTCGGGCACCTTCACGAACCAGCTCGAAACGGCCTTGTAGATGAGGGGGTTCCGGCAGCGCCAGCAGTGCGGGTAGGAGTGCTCGTAGCTCGCCTGGCGGAGCAGGCGGCCTTCGGCCTTGAGGAGCTGCGTCAGCGGCTTGTTCGCGTCGCTCCAGAGCTGCCCCGCGACATCCGTCACGACCGGCAGGAACTTGCCGCCGTCGTCGAGCGAGAGGACGACAGGGATGCCCGCCGCCTCGCACGCCTTCTGGTCTTCTTCGCCGTAGGCGGGCGCCTGGTGCACGATGCCCGTGCCGTCCTCGGTCGTGACGTAGTCGGCGACGAGGATCTTCCACGCGTTCTGGAGGCCGTACTCCTCGACGTCGGCGTAGTAGTCGAAGAGCCGGTCGTACGTCACGTCTTCGAGGTCGGCGCCGCGCACGGTGCGCGACACCGCCGCGCGCGCGTCGTCGGCCGAGTCGTAGCCGAGGTCTTTCGCGTAGTTGCCGACGAGGTCGATCGCGATGAGGTACTCGGCCGAGAGGACCTCGGTGTCGGATGACTCGTCGCCGGCGTCTTCTCGGAGCACGGTCGCGTCGGGCGTGCCGTTCGGGCCCGCGGGCACGACGGCGTACTGGATGTCGGGGCCGACCGCGAGGGCGAAGTTCGTCGGGAGGGTCCACGGCGTCGTCGTCCACGCGAGGGCGCGCACGGCCGTGAGCCCGAGCGACTCGGCCTTCGCGCCCGTGAGGGGGAACGTGACCGTGACGGTCTGGTCTTGGCGCATCTTGTAGACGTCGTCGTCCATGCGGAGCTCGTGGTTCGACAGCGGCGTCTGGTCGCGCCAGCAGTACGGCAGCACGCGGTAGCCCTCGTAGGCGAGGCCTTTCTCGTAGAGCTGCTTGAACGCCCACACGACCGACTCCATGAAGGTCACGTCGAGCGTCTTGTAGTCGTGCTCGAAGTCGACCCAACGCGCCTGGCGCGTGACGTACTCCTGCCACTCCTTCGTGTAGCGGAGCACGGAGTCGCGCGCGGCCTGATTGAAGGCGGCGAGACCCATCTCTTCGATCTGGCTCTTGTCGGTGATGCCGAGCTGCCGCTCGGCCTCGAGCTCTGCGGGAGGCCGTGCGTGTCCCACCCGAAGCGGCGGTGCACCTGCTTGCCGCGCATCGTCTGGAATCGCGGGAACAGGTCTTTGGCGTACCCCGTGAGGAGATGGCCGTAGTGCGGGAGGCCGTTCGCGAATGGCGGGCCGTCGTAGAACACCCACTCGGGGGCGCCTTCGCGCTCGTCGATGGAGGCCTGGAAGGTGCCGTCGGCCTTCCAGTACGCCAGAACGTCTTGCTCGATGGCGGGGAAGCTCGGCGAAGGGTTCACGCCGTGGTCGTCTGGGGTGCGCGGGTACACGCTCGCTCCTTGTTGCGGGACGGATGCCTGCACGAGGACGCCACCGGCTCGATCGAGCCGCTGCCGCGGTACCACCTCGCTTGCCCCGGGCGAACCCGGGACCACTCGTCGGTCGGCTGTGACGGGCCGCCCCGTTCGGTTCTACTGACGATCGCTCGCGTTCTTCCGAAGACTCCCCGGTGATGGCCGGATCGATGTCGGTACGGTCATCCTACCGCGTCGAGCCGGCGGGCCGACGACCGCTCCCGAACCCGCCCGAGCCATTTCACCAGCTCGACGAGGAGGAAGATCACGATCGCCAGGGCGATCGTGAGCCCCCACTCGCGGATGCCGATGGGCGCCGACCGGAACCAGTCGTGCATGAACGGCGCGTACACGAAGACGAGTTGCAGCACGACGAGCGCGAGCGTCGACCACCAGACCGCGACGTTCCCGCGGAAGACCGCGAATGTGAGGCCCGACCGGTCGAGGAACCGGCAGTTGAAGAGGTACGCGAGCTGCCCGGTCGCGAGCATCGTGACCGCCGTGGTCTGCGCCTCGGCCATGCCGGCGCCCTGCCCTCGTTCGAAGTAGAACACTCCGAGCGCCGCGCCGCCGATGAGGATCGAGACCACGATGATCCGTCTGATGGCGGCCGCGCTCAATATCCCGGCCTTCACATCGCGGGGCTTGCGGTCCATGATGTCGTGTTCGGCGCGCTCATTGGCGAGGGCGAGCGAGAGGGTCACGCCAGTGACCATGTTGATCCACAGCACCTGCACGGGCGCGAGCGGGAGTGCGAGGCCCGCGAGCACGGCGATCAGGATGACGAGCGACTGCGCGCCGTTCGTCGGCAGTAGGAAGAGCAGCGACTTCCGGAGGTTGTCGTAGATGCGCCGGCCCTCTTCGACCGCCCGCTCGATCGTCGCGAAGTTGTCGTCGGCGAGCACGACCTCGGCGGCTTCCTTCGTGGCATCCGTGCCCTTGATGCCCATGGCGACGCCGACGTCGGCCTGCGTGAGCGCCGGTGCGTCGTTGACGCCGTCGCCCGTCATGGCGACGACCTCGCCGTGATGCTGCAGCGCCGAGACGATGCGGATCTTGTGCTCGGGGCTCGTGCGCGCGTACACGTCGACGTCGCGCACGACGGCGCGGAGTTCGTCGTCGTCCATCGCCTCGAGCTCGGCGCCCGTCAGCACCTTCGTGCCCGGGGCCGCGATGCCCATCTCGCGTCCGATCGCCAGGGCGGTGCCCGCGTGGTCGCCCGTGATCATCTTCACGCGGATGCCCGCCGACTTGCAGATCGCGATCGCGTCGATCGCCTCCGGCCGAGGCGGGTCGACGATGCCGACGAGCCCGATGAGTTCGAGGCCCGTTTCGATGTCGTCGTGGTCGACTTCGGATGCTCCGGATGCCGCGGGCTTCCGCGCCGCCGCGAGCACACGCAGACCGCGGTCGCCGATCTCGTCGATCTGCGCCTCCCAGAATGCGCGGTCGATGGGTTCGCGGCTGCCGTCGGCGGCGGTCTGGGACGTGCATCGGTCGAGCACGCGGTCGGGTGCGCCCTTGACGAGGATCGCACGCGCATCGGCTCCGATGTGCTCGGGTTCGACGAGCACCGCCATGTACTTGTTCTCGGACTCGAAGGGGATGACGGCGATGCGCTCCCACCCTGCACGGTCGAAGCCGGCCTTCATGCCGAGCACTCGAAGCGACCCCTCGGTGGGTTCGCCGACGAGGCGCCACTGGCCGCCGTCCTCTTCGACGCGGGCGTCGTTGCAGAGCGACATGACCTCGATGAGCGCAGCGAGCTCGGCGTGCGCGGCAGGGTCGATCCCCGCGTCGCCGATCGAGATCGTGCCGTGGGGGGCGTAGCCCGCGCCCGACACCGAGTACTCGTGGGCCGCTGTGCGCACGACGCGCGCGGTCATCTCGTTCTTCGTGAGCGTGCCGGTCTTGTCGGAGCAGATCGTCGACACCGACCCGAGGGTTTCGACGGCGGCGAGCTTGCGTGTGATCGCGTTCCGCCTCGCCATCTGCTGCACGCCGAGCGCGAGCGTAATCGTGACGAGCGCGGGAAGGCCCTCAGGCACGGCTGCGACCGCGAAGCCGATCGCCGCCGAGACGAGCTCGGCGAAGTCCCACTGGTAGACGAGCCACCCCACGAGCACGAGGATGACGGTCGCGCCGAGGATCAGGTAGGCGAGTTTCGTGCCGAACGAGGCGAGCGTCTTCGTGAGCGGCGTCTCGAGGGTCTCGACCTCGGAGATCATCGTCTGGATGCGCCCGATCTCGGTGCGGGGCCCGGTGCCGGTCACGATCGCGGTGCCGGTGCCCGCCGACACGATCGTCCCGAGAAGAGCATGTCGGAGCGGTCGCCGACGCCTGCGTCGGCGGGCACGACGTCGACGCTCTTCGCCGACGGCACCGACTCGCCCGTGAGCGCCGACTCCTCGACGCGGAGGTTCACCGACTCGAGCAGTCGCACGTCGGCGGGCACGCGGTCGCCCGATCGCACACGCACGACGTCGCCTGGGACGAGCTCTTCGGCCTCGACCGTCGACCACACGCCGTCGCGCCTGGCCTGCGCATTGACCGACAGCATGTCCTTGATGCCGTCGATCGCGCGCTCCGCGCGGCCCTCCTGGATGATGCCGATGCCCGCGTTGATGAGGGCGACGGCGAGGATGACGGTGAAGTCGATCCAGTCGCCGATGATCGCCTTCAGCACCGCCGCGACCAGCAGGATGTAGATGAGCACGTCGTTGAAGTGCGCGAGTGCGCGGATGATCCAGGGCTTGCGGGGCGGCGGATCGAGACGATTCGGACCGACCTCGGCCAAGCGCTCCTTCGCCTCGTGCGCGGGCAGTCCGATCTCGGAAGCGTCGAGCCGTTCGACGACCGCGTCGGCGTCGAGCGCCCACGGTGCCTCGATCGCGAATCGCGACGCGGATGCGGTCACTCCGCCCGCTGCGTGCGCGGCACCGCCAGCCGCCGTCACCGCTCGCCGCCGCTGATCGCGCGTGTCGCCGTCGTGGAACCCCTGGTCTGCATGCCGTCCCCCGCCTTCAGCGCGCCCCACGCGCCGATGAGACTCATGCTACGAGTCGAGTGCGCCCTCGGGGAAGGAGTCGGGCTCGGTGCGCATCGCCGTGTCGCCGGCGATCGCGGCGAGCGCGGGCTCGAAACCGGCGACGATCGGGGCGAGCACGCGTTCGGTGTCGGCCGCGAGCGAGCCGCGCTCGGTGCCCGCGAGCGCCCAGTCGCCGGCGCCGACGGCGAGGGCCGCGGCCATCGCGGCGGCGCACGCCGCGACGAGCGGGTCTCGCCCGGGGAGACCGGCGCGGTGGGACATCCATTCGCCCAATCGCGTCGCGAGCGCGACGAACCTGCCGAGCCCGGCCTGTCGGAACTCGTCGAGCGTCTGCATGGACTCGTGCTGGCTGAGCGCGATGGGGACGGCGCCGTGCGGATGTCTCGCGGCGAGCGCGACGAGCGCGTCGCGCGCCCCCGCCACGGGCGGTGCAACGGCCGGCACGGCTTCGAGGGCTGCGTCGAGGCCTGCGAGCGTCTCATCGACGTCGATCCAGAGGAGGTCGCTCTTGCCTGGGAAGTAGTTGAAGAAGGTGTTGCGGCCGACGCCCGCGCGCGCGGCGATCTGGTCGATGGTCGTTCGTGCGTAACCCTGTTCGAGGAACAGCTCGGTCGCGGCGTCTTCGAGCGTCCGGCGTGACGAGGCCCGCGGGCGCCCGGCGGTGCGCCCGGCATGCGGGCGGGCACGGTCGTCGGAATCCGTCATACACTCATTATGAGACCGAGTCCAGAAATCGGATGCCTCGGCCTGCACGCCCTGCGGAGCAACGACGACCCGCCCGGCCCTCCCCACCCAGATCGCTTCAGAAGGAGCCGTTCGCCGATGTCCGCTTCCCCCGTCCGACCCGTCTTGCGCTCGCCGCGAGCGTCGCCGGAGCCCTCCTCCTCGCCGGGTGCGCACCCGCAGCACCGGGCGGAGGCGAGGCCTCCGAAGGCGGCACCCTCGTCTACGCGTCGGGCGACGCCGAACCCACGTGCCTCGATCCGCACGTCGGCGGCAACTTCCCGCAGGCGCTCGCAGCGACGCAGTTCCTCGAGTCGCTCGTGTCGCGCGACGCGTCGGGGCAGATCATCCCGTGGCTCGCCGAGGAGTGGCAGGTCTCCCTCGACGGCCTCACGTGGGACTTCACCTTGAAAGACGACGTCGAGTTCACCGACGGCACGCCGTTCGACGCTGCTGCGGTGAAGGCCAACGTCGAGCACGTGCAAGACCCCGAGACCGGATCGTCGACGGGTTGGCTCGCGCTCGCGAAGATCGCCGAGGTCGAGGTCGTCGCGCCCGACCACGCGCGCTTCCACCTGTCGGCGCCCGACAGCGCGCTCCTCGAGTCGCTCAGCCAGCCGTGGACGGCGATCGAGTCACCCGCGGGCATCGAGCGCGGCACCGACGAGAACTGCCTCGCTCCGATCGGCACGGGTCCCTTCATCGTGAAGGACTGGGTGAAGCAGGACCGCATCTCATTCGTCCGGAACGACGACTACAACTCGCCTCCCGCCGACGCCGAACACGACGGCCCGACTGCCCTCGACGGCATCGAGTGGCGCTTCATCGCCGACCCCGCGACCCGCTACGCGGCGCTCCAGTCGGGCGACGTCGACGTCATCGACAACGCCCAGCCCGACGCCATCGCGGCGGCGAGCGAGGAGCGCGGCATCACGCATCTCGACGCGCCGCGCCCCGGGGCATCCAATCGCATCGAGTTCAACTCGGCGCAGGCGCCGTTCGACGACGTGCGTGTTCGCGAGGCGTTCGTGCGCGCGGTCGATGTCGACGCCGGCATCGAGGGGCTCTTCTTCGACACCGCTCCGCGCTCGTTCTCCCCGCTCTCGAGCGTCGAGCCGACTTCGTTCAGCGACCCGAGCCTCTTCACGGTCGACCCCGACGAGGCGAACCGCCTGCTCGACGAGGCGGGCTGGACCGAGCGCGACTCCGACGGCACCCGAATGAAGGACGGCGCCCGCCTGACGGCGCGATTCCCCGTGAGCACGAACCAGTCGGTCGCGGCCGAGCAGTCGCTCTTCGAGCAGCTCGCGAAGGGCGCCGCCGACGTCGGGTTCGACGTGCAGATCACACTCCTCGACCTGTCGAGCTGGTACGGCGCGCTCGCGGCGCACGAGTACGAGCTCGTGAGCGCCCCGTACACGAAGGTCGGCCCCGACGTGCTGCGGATCGTGTACCACTCGGCCTCGACCGTTCCCGCGCCGAGCGGCTACTTCGCGAACCTCGCCCAGGTGAAGGATCCCGAGATCGATGCGGCCCTCGACGCGGCCTCGGCGTCGCAAGACGAGGCGGAGCGAGCCGACCTCTACAAGCAGGTGCAGCAGCGGCTTCTCGAGCAGTTCCACCTGCTGCCGATCTACGACCAGCAGAACCACTTCCTCATCTCGACGAAGGTCGAGGGAGTGCGCGCGATGCCGACGGTGTCGACGCCGACGTTCCTCGCCGCGCACTTCGTCGGCTGAGCGCCCGACCCGCCGCACGACGAGTGAACGAGCCCGCCGCCGCCGTCCGCGCCCCGACCTCCGGGGCGCGGACGGCGCGTCGCGTCTCAGCACGGGTCGCGTGGCGCATCCTCGGCGCGATCTTCGTCATCTGGGCTGTCGTCACGGTGACGTTCTTCGCGATCCGGCTCGTGCCGGGCGATCCCGCGCTCGCGATCCTCGGCGGGCCGGGCAGTCAGGCGAGCGCCGAGTCGCTCGCGCTCGTGCGAGCCGAGTACGGGCTCGACCGCCCGCTGTGGGAGCAGTACCTCGCAGCGCTCGGTCGGCTCTTGACCGGCGATCTCGGTACGTCGTACGCGTTGCGGCAGCCCGTCGCGACGATCATCGGCGAGCAGCTCGTCGGCACGCTCACCCTCGCACTGTTGTCGCTCGCGGTCGCGTGGGTCATCGGCCTCGCGCTGGCGCTGTGGTCGACGCGCGGCGACAAGTTGTCGGCGGCGCTCGGCGGCGGCCTCGAGACCGTCGCGGCGGCGCTCCCCCAGTTCTGGCTCGCGGCGGTCTCGATCGCGCTGTTCTCGACGGCGCTCGGATGGCTGCCGCCCGTGTCGAACGGCACGCCCGCCGGACTCGTGCTCCCGGTGCTGACGCTCGCGATCCCGACGGCCGGCTTCCTCGCGCAGGTCATGCGCGAGTCGCTCGTCGAAGCGCTCGACTCCCCCTTCGTGCTATCGGCGCGGGCGCGCGGCGAGACTCCGTCGGGCATTCGGTTCCGCCACGCGATCCGTCACGCGGCGATCCCGGGCGTCAACCTCTCGGCGTGGGCGTTCGGCTACCTCGTGAGCGGGGCGGTCGTCGTCGAGACGATCTTCGCGCGGCCCGGGCTCGGCCGTTCGCTCCTGCAGGCGGTGACGATCCGGGATGTCCCGCTCGTGACGGGCATCGTCATCGTGACGGCGATCGCCTACATCGTCGTGACACTCGTCGCCGATGTCGTCTCGACCGTCGTCGATCCCCGGCTCGCCCGCGACGGACAGGGGGTGGGCGCATGACCGAGACCGCCGTCCACGGGGCACGTGGCCGCACGCTCGTCCGCAGCATCGGACTCACGCTGCCCGAACTCCTCGCGCTGGTGTACGTCGTCGTCCTCGTGGTCGCGGCCCTGTGGCCCTCGCTCCTCGCACCGGGCGACCCGCTCGCGATCGCGCCGCGAGAGGCGTTCACCCCGCCCGGGCCCGGCCACGTCTTCGGCACCGACGAGTCGGGCCGCGACCTCTACACGCGGCTCGTGCACGGCGCGGGCGCGTCGCTCGTGGTGGGCGTCGCAGCGACCGCGATCGGCCTCGGGCTCGCGCTCCCCCTCGGGCTCATCGCAGGGCTCGCGGGTCGCGTCGGCGACTTCGTCGTCGGGCGGGTACTCGAGGTGCTCTTCGCGTTCCCCGGGCTCCTCCTCGCGCTCCTCGTGATCGCGCTCTTCGGGCCGGGGCCGCTCACCGCGACGATCGCCGTCGGCCTCTCGACCGCACCCGGCTACGCCCGAATCATCCGCGGACAGACGCTCAAACTCCGCCAGACCGGCTATGTCGAGGCCGCACGGGTGCTCGGCCACCGGCCCTCCCGCATCGTCGTGCGCACGATCGTCCCGAACCTCGCCCGCGAACTCCTCGTACTCGCGACGCTCGGCATCGGGCAGGCGATCGTGTGGGCGGCAACGCTCAGCTTCCTCGGTCTCGGCACCCAGCCTCCGGCGCCCGAGTGGGGCGCCATGCTCAACGCCGGTCGCACGTACATCCAGACTGCGTGGTGGATGACCGTCATCCCGGGCCTCGCGATCATCGCGACCATCGTGTCGGCGACCGTGCTCGGCCGCCGCCTCGCGGCGGGAAGGTCGGCACGATGAGCCTCGTCGACGTCAGGAACCTGCGCATCGCCTTCGGCGGCGTCGAGGTCGTGCACGGCATCTCGTTCGCGGTCGAGCCGGGCCGATGCGTCGCACTCGTCGGCGAATCGGGCAGCGGCAAGTCGCTCTCGGCCCGAGCACTCCTGGGGCTCGCCGGCCGCGGAGCGGCGGTCTCCGCAGATCGGCTCGTCGTCGACGGGGTCGACGTGCTCGAGGCATCCGAGCGCCGTCTTCGCGGTTTGCGCGGCAGCAGAGTGGGGCTCGTCCTGCAAGACGCGCTCACGTCGCTCGACCCGCTGCGACCCATCGGGCGCGAGATCGACGACGCCGTGCGCCTCCACACGGGCGAGTCACGCGATGCCCGTCGCGCCCGCGTGCTCGAGGCGCTCGCGCGCGTCGGCATGCCCGATCCCGCCGACCGCGTCGGGTCGCTCTCGGGCGAACTCTCGGGCGGCCTCCGCCAGCGGGCGCTCATCGCGTCGGCGGTCGTGCTCGATCCGCCGTTCGTGATCGCCGACGAGCCGACGACCGCGCTCGACACGGGCGTGCAGCGCCGCGTGCTCGAAGAACTCAGTCGCCTCAAGCGCGCCGGAACCGGCATCCTCCTCATCAGCCACGACCTTGGAATCGTCGCCGAGATCGCCGACCGTGTGCACGTCCTGAAGGCCGGCGGCGTGATCGAGTCGGGCGAGACCGCGACCGTGCTCGCCGCCCCCGCGACGGAGTACACGCGCCGACTCATCGGGGCGTCGCCCGCCGGCGTGCCCAGAGGCCGGCGGCTGCTCGGGACATCCGGAGCGCCCCTCGCGCAGCGCACGCGAACCGAACGTCCAGTTCCCCCGGTGCTCGCGTTGACCGGAGTGACGAAGTCGTTCGCGGGACGAAGCGGCAAACGGATCGCGGTCGACGACGTGTCGCTCGAACTCGCCGCGGGCGAGACTCTCGCCGTGATCGGAGAGTCGGGGAGCGGGAAGTCGACGATCGCCCGGCTCGTGCTCGGGCTCACGGCACCCGACTCAGGAGCCGTCGAACTCTTCGGCGAACCCTGGAGCGCCTCCCCCGAGCGCGCGCGCCGCGCGCGCCGCCCTCGCATCGGCTTCGTCGCGCAGGACACCCGCAGTGCCTTCGACCCGCGGCTGACCGTCGCCGCGTCGCTCGCGGACGCGCTGCCGACCTCCGTCGCGCGCAGCCCGCGGGCAGCCCGACGCGCACGCATCGGAGAACTCCTCGACGCCGTCGGGCTCGACTCCGCCTTCGCCACACGCCGACCCGACTCGCTCTCGGGCGGCGAGCGCCAGAGGCTCGCGATCGCCCGTGCGCTCGCACGCGAATCCGAGGTGCTCGTCCTCGACGAACCCGTGTCGGCACTCGACGTCACCGTGCAGGCGCGCGTGCTCGACCTCCTCGACGACCTGCAGCAGGAGCGCGGCCTCGCCTACCTGTTCATCACCCACGACCTCGACGTGGCCGCCCACATGAGCGACCGCATCGTCGTCTTGTGTGACGGGCGCATCGTCGAGCAGGGGCCGACGACTGCGGTGCTCGGCTCCCCGGCCGACGCCTATACGGCGGCACTCGTCGCGGATGCGCCCCGAGCCATCCGGTCGTCGCGCTCCTGAACCGGACGCCCAGCCCGCATTCGCTACCATTGACGGGAACCCACACATTCAGGCACCCCTACGGACTCGGTGCCGCATATACCGACGGAGCATGACCGCATGACGTTCCCCGAGCCCACCGACGCCCGCATCCCCGAGAAGCCCGCACTCGAAGGTCTCGAGACCAAGTGGGGCGAATCGTGGGAGGTCGACGGCACCTACCGGTTCGACCGCGACGCGGCCACCGCCGACGACGTCTACTCGATCGACACTCCCCCGCCGACGGCGTCGGGCTCGCTCCACATCGGTCACGTGTTCTCGTTCACCCACACCGACCTCATCGCGCGGTACCAGCGCATGCGCGGCAAGCACGTCTTCTACCCCATGGGCTGGGACGACAACGGCCTGCCCACTGAGCGTCGAGTGCAGAACTACTACGGCGTGCGCTGCGACCCGTCGCTGCCGTACGACCCCGACTTCACGCCGCCGTTCGAGGGCGGCGACAACAAGAGCACGAAGGCCGCCGACCAGTTGCCGATCTCGCGCCGCAACTTCATCGAGCTGTGCGAGCGCCTGACGGTCGAAGACGAGCAGCAGTTCGAGTCGCTCTTCCGCCAGCTCGGCCTCTCGGTCGACTGGACGCAGTCGTACCGCACGATCGCCGACGAGGCGCTCTTCACGTCGCAGCTCGCGTTCATCCGCAACGTCGAGCGCGGCGAGGCGTACCAGGCGCAGGCGCCGACGCTGTGGGATGTCACGTTCCGCACCGCCGTCGCGCAGGCCGAGCTCGAAGACCGCGAGCAGCCGGGCCACTACCACCGCATCGCGTTCCACCGCCCCGACGGCGGCATCGTCGAGATCGAGACGAGCCGCCCCGAGCTCATCCCCGCGAACGTCGCCCTCGTCGCGCACCCCGACGACGAGCGCTACCAGCCGCTGTTCGGCAAGACCGTCATCTCGCCCGTCTTCGGCGTCGAGGTGCCCGTCGTCGCGCACCACCTCGCCCAGAAAGACAAGGGCACCGGCATCGCGATGATCTGCACCTTCGGCGACGTGACCGACGTCGTCTGGTGGCGCGAACTCGACCTGCCGAACCGCGCGATCATCGGCTTCGACGGCCGCATCATCGCCGAGACGCCCGAGTGGATCACGACCGACGCCGGCCGTGCCGCCTACGAGCAGCTCGCGGGCAAGACGACGTTCAGCGCCAAGCAGGCCGTCGTCGAGCTCCTGCGCGAGTCGGGCGACCTCCTCGCCGACCCCAAGGCCATCACGCACCCGGTGAAGTTCTTCGAGAAGGGCGACCGCCCTCTCGAGATCGTGTCGACGCGCCAGTGGTACATCGTGAACGGCGCCCGCGACGCCGACCTGAAGGAGCGACTCCTCGAGCGCGGCCGCCAGATCGCGTGGCACCCCGACTTCATGCGCGTGCGCTACGAGAACTGGGTCGGCGGGCTCTCGGGCGACTGGCTCATCTCGCGCCAGCGCTTCTTCGGTGTGCCGATCCCTGTGTGGTATCCGCTCGACGGCGAGGGCAACCCGCGCTTCGACGAGCCCATCGTGGCAACGCGCGACCTCCTGCCGGTCGACCCGTCGTCGGCCGCCGCACCGGGCTTCGACGAGTCGCAGCGCGGCGCGCCGAACGGCTTCATCGGCGAGCACGACGTCATGGACACGTGGGCGACCTCGTCGCTCACCCCGCAGCTCGCGGGCGGCTGGGAGCGCGACCCCGAGCTCTTCGAGCTCGTGTTCCCCTACTCGCTCCGCCCCCAGGGCCAAGACATCATCCGCACGTGGCTGTTCTCGACGGCGCTCCGCGCCGAACTCGAGCACGGCGTCGCGCCGTGGGGCAACGCCGCGATCTCGGGCTTCATCGTCGACCCCGACCGCAAGAAGATGTCGAAGTCGAAGGGCAACGTCGTGACGCCCGTCGGCCTGCTCGACCAGCACGGCTCCGACGCGGTGCGCTACTGGGCGGCGTCGAGCCGCCTCGGCACCGACGCCGCGTTCGACGTGCAGAACCCGACGCAGGTGAAGATCGGCCGCCGCCTCGCCATCAAGGTGCTCAACGCGGCGAAGTTCATCCTGTCGTTCGAGGGCGTCGCGGATGCCCCGGTGACGGTGCCGCTCGATCGCAGCATGCTCGCCGCGCTCACGACCGTCGTCGAGCAGGCGACGCGTGCGCTCGACGCCTACGACCACGCGCGCGCCCTCGAGGTCGCCGAGACGTTCTTCTGGACGTTCTGCGACGACTACCTCGAGCTCGTGAAGGAGCGCGCCTACGGCGTGCAGAGCCCCGAGCAGGCCTCGGCGGTCGCCGCGCTCAAGACCGCATTGAGCGTTTTCCTTCGCCTCTTCGCCCCAGTCATCCCCTTCGCGACCGAAGAGGCGTGGAGCTGGTCGAACGAGGGCAGCGTCCACAACGCAACCTGGCCGACCGTCGACGAACTCGACGCACGCGGCGAGGCCGGCGTCGAGCTCCTCGAGCTCACGGGCCTGGCCCTCACTGGCATCCGCGGTGCGAAGACCGCCGCGAAGGCCTCGCAGAAGACGCCGGTCGTCTCGGCCGTCATCGCGGGCCCCGAAGACGCCGTGCGGCTGCTCGAAGCGGCTGCGGGCGACCTCCGCGCCGTCGGACGCATTGCACAACTGTCGTTCGAAACCGCCGAAGAGCTCGTGGTTCGCGATATCGTGCTTCCACCCGCCGAGTGAGGCGGCCCACCGACTGATCGGACATCGATGACGCACGAGATCCGCCCGGCCGGCGACGACGACTTCTTCGCCTGGTTGCCGCTCTTCGACGGATACTGCCGGTTCTACGAGCACGAGCTCGACGACCAGAAGGCGCTCACCGTCTGGACGTGGCTTCGTGACGCGACCCACCCGCTCGAAGCGATCCTGGCGTTCGACGAGGAGGGCGAGGCGATCGCGCTCGCGCATTTCCGCGGTGTTCCCGACACCCTGAACGCCACGACGGCGGTGTTCCTCGACGACCTCTACGTCGTTCCCGAGCATCGGCGCAACGGCGTCGCGCGTGCGCTCATCGAAACCGTGCACTCGCGCGCGGCCGAGCTCGGCACGGGCGGGGTCAGCTGGGTCACGTCGGCCGCGAACGAAGACGCGCAGGCGCTCTACGACTCGCTCGCCCGGCGTACCGAGTGGGTCACCTACGAGATGGACGCGTGATGCAGCTCGGCACGAGGTGGGCATTCGGCGCCGAGCCGCCGCGGTCGGTGCCCGACGAGCTGCGTGCGCGCATCGCCGAGGCCGAGGGCGCGCTGCCCGACGCCGCGGGCGGCAGCTGGACGCTCACCTGGCTCGAGGGCCGGCCGATCGCCGAACTCGACGACGGCACGGTGATCCGCGGTCTCGGTTCGCGTGAGCCCGCGGCAGACGAAGAGCCTGACGAGGACTGGTGAGGCCGAGCGTCCGAGTGCACCGCGCAGACGCGAGCTACGCTCGCGCGAGCACCTCGCCGTGCGGCATGAGCAGCCAGCCGTCGGGATCGTCGCGCCAGTCGCGCCACGCCTGGGCGATCTCGGCCAGTTCGGCATGGTTCGAGTGACCGGACTCGATCGCGTGCGCCGCGAACTCGGACTCGGTCGCCCGTTCGGCCCACGACCCGCCCCACCACTCCCGGTCGAGGTCGGACGCGAACACCCACACGCTGCCGGATGACTCGACGTCGCCGAATCCCGCGGCGCGCACCCACCGGGCGACGTGGCGACCGGCGTCGGCGGTCGATCGGTTCCATACGTACACGTCGTGGAGCAGTTCGAGCCAGCGTGTGAGCCCCGCCGATGCCGGGCTCCAGATCGTGCCGCCGTAGTCGACGTCACGGACCGCGAGGAGCCCGCCGGGCTTCAGCACGCGCCGCCATTCGCGAAGTGCGTCGATCGGGCGCTCGAGATGCTGCAGCACCTGGTGCGCGTGGACGACGTCGAAACTGCCGTCGGGGAAATCGAGCGCATAGGCGTCGCCGAAGGCGAACGAGACATTGCGTACCGCCGCACTCGCCGCGTACCCGTTCGCCTTCGCGACGACGTCGGCCGAGGCATCCACTCCGACGACTTCGCCGCTCGGAACGAGACGCGCAAGGTCGACGGTGATCGTGCCCGGGCCGCTGCCGACGTCGAGGACGCGCGCGTCGGCAGCCAGATGCTGCAGCAGGTACGCGGCCGAGTTCTCGGCCGTGCGCCACGAGTGCACGCGGAGCACGCTCTCGTGGTGCCCGTGGTTGTACGACGGGTTCCGTGACGCGCGCGCCTCGCCGCTCATCGTTCGGTCGTCTGCCGAGCGATCAGATCGCGAAGCCCAGCGCGCGCATCATGTCGCGCCCGTCGTCGGTGATCCGCTCGGGACCCCACGGCGGCATCCACACCCAGTTGATGCGGAACGCGTCGACGATGCCGTCGAGCGCCTCGGCCGTCTGCTCTTCGAGCACGTCGGTGAGCGGGCATCCCGCACTCGTGAGCGTCATGTGGATGACGAGCGCATCGTGCTCGTCATCCCAGCCGAGGTCGTAGATGAGGCCGAGGTCGACGACGTTGACCCCGAGTTCGGGGTCGACGACGTCTTTCAGCGCTTCGCTGACCTCGTCGTACTTCTCAGGCGCGAGTGAGGTGACCATGGGTCGAGTCTACGCGCGGCCTATTCGGCCGCGCCCTCCGACACCACGGCGGCCTCGGCGACCTGGTAGCGGTCGTAGCCCTCTTCTTCGAGACGGTCGGCGAGCTCGGGGCCGCCCTGCTCGGCGATCTTGCCCGCGACGAACACGTGCACGAACTGCGGCTTGATGTAGCGGAGGATGCGCGTGTAGTGCGTGATGAGGAGGACGCCGAGCCCGGTGTTCTCGTGGGCACGGTTGACGCCCTCGGACACGATCTTGAGCGCGTCGACGTCGAGGCCCGAGTCGGTCTCGTCGAGGACGGCGAACTTGGGCTTGAGCAGCTCGAGCTGGAGGATCTCGTTGCGCTTCTTCTCGCCGCCCGAGAAGCCCTCGTTGACGTTGCGCTCGGCGAACGCCGGGTCCATCTTGAGGTTCGCCATCGCGCCCCGGACATCCTTCAGCCAGCCGCGGATCGCGGGGGCTTCGCCGTCGAGCGCGGTCTTCGCCGTGCGGAGGAAGTTCGTGACGGTGACGCCGGGGATCTCGACGGGGTACTGCATCGCGAGGAAGAGACCGGCGCGAGCGCGCTCGTCGACCGACATCTCGAGGACGTTCTCGCCGTCGAGGAGGATCTCACCGTCGACGACGGTGTACTTCGGGTGACCGGCGATCGTGTACGCGAGGGTCGACTTGCCCGAGCCGTTCGGGCCCATGATGGCGTGCACCTCGCCCTCGTTGATCACCAGGTCGACGCCGCGGAGGATCTCGCGGGTGCCCTGGTCGGTCTCGACGTTGACGTGCAGGTTCTTGATCTCGAGCACGGACATGAGGTGTGGTTCTTCTTTCGATCGGCCGGCCGCGAAGCCGGAATGAGCATCAGACGGTCAGCGTGACCGCGGGGTCGATGAAGACGTCGCCGCCCTCGATCTCGACCTGGTAGACGGGGACCGGCTCGTAGGCCGGAAGGGTGAGCGGCTTGCCCGTGTGCAGCGAGAACTTCGACCCGTGGGCCCAGCACTCGAGGGTGTCGTCTTCTACGAAGCCCTCGGCGAGCGAGATGTCGCCGTGGGTGCAGGTGTCGCCGATGGCGAAGATGTCGCCGGCGGCGTCTTTCACGACCGCGATCGGCTTGCCCTCGACGACGAAGCGCTGCGCCTCGTTCGTTCCGAGGTCGTCGACCGCGCACACACGGACGGATGCCACGTCAGCTCCCCTGCAGTTCTGCTTCGAGCGCGGCGATGAGGCGCGCCTCGAGTTCGGGCGAGCCGATCTGCTGCACGATCTCGACGAGGAAGCCCCGGACGACGAGGCGGCGCGCCTCGTCTTCGGTGATACCGCGGGCCATGAGGTAGAAGAGCTGCTCGTCGTCGAATCGGCCGGTCGCCGACGCGTGACCCGCGCCCGCGATGTCGCCCGTCTCGATCTCGAGGTTCGGCACCGAGTCGGCACGGGTGCCGTCGGTGAGCACGAGGTTGCGGTTCTGCTCGTAGCTGTCGGTGCCGACCGCGGCGTTGCCGATGAGGACGTCGCCGATCCAGACGCTGCGCGCGCCCTCGCCCTGCAGCGCACCCTTGTACGTCACGCGCGAGCGCGTGTTGGGGGCGTCGTGGTGGACGAACACCTGCTGCTCGAGGTGCTGGCCCGCGTCGGAGAAGTAGAGGCCGAGGGCCTCGACGTCGCCGCCCTGCTCTGCCAAGTGGGTCGAGGGGTTCAGTCGCACGACCTTGCCGCCGAGCGAGACGACGATGTGCTTGAGCTTCGCGTCGCGGCCGATCCGGGCGAAGTGGCTCGCGAGGTGCACCGACTCGTCGGTCCACTCCTGGAGGGAGACGACCGTAAGCTGGGCGCCTTCGCCGACGAGGATCTCGACGTTCTCGGTGAGGCGCGCATCGCCCGTGCCGCGGAGGACGACGAGTGCGCGGCTGTACGGCGCCGCTTCGATGACGGTGTGCGCGGCGCGCGGCGACGAGCCGAGGCCCGAGCGCGTGATCGTCGCGACCTTCTCGTCTTCACCGGTCACCTTGACGAGGAGCGCCTCGCCGAAGGTCGACCAGGCGTTCGCCGACGCGCGCTCTTCGGGCGTGCCGGCGGCACCGATGCGGGCGTCGTCGCGGCCGATCCACGAGACGTCGACGCCCGAGACATCCGTCGCTTCGATCTCGAAACGCGACCCGTCGAGCTCGCCGCCCGTGAGGTCTGCGAACGCGGCGACGGGCGAGAGCTTCCACTCGTGCTCGCGGCCGGTGACGGGCTCGAAGTCGGCGACTTTCACCGAGCGGAACCGCTCGGAACGCGTCTGCACGGGAACGAACGAGCCCGCGCCGTCGGAGTGGGCCTTGAGTCCGTGCTGCTCGGCCGTGGGCATGGCTGTGCTCTGCATAGCGGCGGTCATACTCAGCCCACCGATCCTTCCATGCCCATTTCGATGAGCTTGTTGAGTTCCATCGCGTACTCCATCGGGAGTTCGCGGGCGATCGGCTCGATGAAGCCGCGGACGATCATCGCCATGGCCTCGTCTTCGGGCATGCCGCGCGACATGAGGTAGAAGAGCTGCTCTTCGCTGACCTTCGAGACGGTCGCCTCGTGGCCGAGCTGCACGTCGTCGACGCGGATGTCGATCGCGGGGTAGGTGTCGGAACGCGAGATCGTGTCGACGAGGAGCGCGTCGCACCGCACGGTGTTGGCCGAGTGGTGCGCGTTCGCGTCGACGCGGACCTCGCCGCGGTAGCCGGCGCGACCGCCGCCGCGCGCGATCGACTTCGAGACGATCGAGGACTGCGTGTACGGCGCCATGTGGATCATCTTCGCGCCCGCGTCTTGATGCTGGCCGGGGCCTGCGAACGCCACCGAGAGCGTCTCGCCCTTGGCGTGCTCGCCCGTGAGGAAGATCGACGGGTACTTCATCGTCACCTTGGAGCCGATGTTGCCGTCGATCCACTCCATGGTGGCGCCCTCGTGGGCGACGGCACGCTTCGTGACGAGGTTGTAGACGTTGTTCGACCAGTTCTGGATGGTCGTGTACCGCACCCGCGCGTTCTTCTTGACGATGATCTCGACGACGGCCGAGTGCAGCGAGTCGGACTTGTAGATCGGCGCCGTGCATCCCTCGATGTAGTGCACGTACGAGCCTTCGTCGGCGATGATGAGCGTGCGCTCGAACTGGCCCATGTTCTCGGTGTTGATTCGGAAGTAGGCCTGGAGCGGGATCTCGACCTGCACGCCCTTCGGCACGTAGACGAAGGAGCCGCCCGACCAGACGGCCGTGTTGAGCGCCGCGAACTTGTTGTCTCCCGAAGGGATGACCGTGCCGAAGTACTCCTCGAAGATCTCGGGGTACTCCTTCAGCGCCGTGTCGGTGTCGAGGAAGATGACGCCCTGTGCCTCGAGGTCTTCACGGATCTGGTGGTAGACGACCTCGGACTCGTACTGGGCCGCGACGCCCGCGACGAGACGCTGACGCTCGGCCTCGGGGATGCCGAGGCGCTCATAGGTGTTCCGGATGTCTTCGGGCAGGTCTTCCCAGCTCTGGGCCTGCTTCTCGGTGGAACGGACGAAGTACTTGATGTTGTCGAAGTCGATCTCGCTGAGATCGGCGCCCCACGACGGCATGGGCTTGCGGTCGAAGAGCTGCAGCGCGCGGAGGCGGCGCTGGAGCATCCATTCGGGCTCGTTCTTCAGCGCCGAGATGTTGCTCACGACTTCTTTCGACAAGCCGCGTCGGGCGGACGCCCCGGCCGCGTCGGAGTCGGACCAGCCGAACTCGTAGACGCCGAGACCTTCCAATTCGGGGCGGTCGATCAGTACGTCCGTCATGTGCTCCTCTTCTCCTCCCGTGCGACCGGCTATCAGTCCGGCTCACCGGACCGTTCGCCGAGATGTCTCGACGTCGACCGATGATGTGCGGGCGGCTCCGTTGCGAACCTAAGATGGCTGGGTGCCTGCCGGGCGCGCGAGCGCAACTCGGGCGGGCGATCCAACCCCTTGAGTCTACAGGGTCGGCGGGTGCGGAGTCCGTGGACTCCCTGCATGGCCAGAGCCGATCCGGATCGGAATCACGCGCGTGAACACCGCGACCGGAGCCACCCAGATCAGCCGTCCGCTGCGCGTCGCGGCATGGCTCAACTTCCTCGCGCAGACGACGATCATCGCGACGGGCGGCGCGGTCAGGCTCACGGGCTCTGGCCTCGGATGTCCCACCTGGCCGACCTGTACGCCCGAGTCGCTCATCCCCACCGAGGAGCTCAGCTACCACTCCCTCATCGAGTTCGGCAACCGCATGATGACCGGCGTCGTCGGAATCGTCGCGCTCGTCGTGTTCATCCTGGTGCTCGTCGCGAAGCTGCAGCGCACCCGGCGCGACCTCTTCACGCTCTCCCTCATCGTCGGCCTCGGCATCGTCGCACAGGCGATCGTCGGCGGGGTGACGGTGTGGACCGGCCTCAACCCGTTCATCGTGGGCTTCCACTATGTGTCGTCGCTTCTCCTCGTGTGCGTGACGGCCGCGTTCCTCGTGCGGATGGACGCCGTGCCCGGCCCGCGCGAGCGCGCCGTGCCCGCCTGGTTCGCGGCCCTCACCCACGCGACGAGCTTCGTCCTCGCCGTCACGGTGCTCTTCGGCGTGCTCACGACCGCGTCGGGTCCTCACTCGGGAGATGCCGCGGCCGGCCGCACGGGCTTCGACGCCGTGCTCCTCCAGCACATCCACGCGTGGCCCGGCTACGTCCTCCTCGCCCTCACCCTCGCGCTCGTCATCGGCGCCTGGACGAATCGCCTTCCGATCCGCACATGGGTCACGACGCTCCTCGCCGTCGAACTCGTGCAGATCGCCGTCGGCCTCTACCAGGCGCGCAACGGCCTGCCCCCGCTCGCGGTCGGCATCCACATGGTCCTCGCGGCTCTGTCGGCCGCGACCATGACGGTCGTGATCCTCCGCCTCAAGCGACCCGTCGCCGCAGAGCGCCCGGCCGAGGCATCCGTCGCCGCCTGAGCGCACGCGACGGCGGGCCGTCGAAAGGCGGGTCGCGTCAGAAGGGCAGGAGCGGGTCGATCCCGACCGCCAGGAAGAGCAGCGACAGATACGCGATCGACCCGTGGAACACGCGCATGGGCGAGACCTGCTCGTGACGGATCGCGAGGTTGTAGAGGCGGTGCGTCTCGTAGACGAACCATCCGCCGACGACGATCGCGACGGCCGTGTAGACAAGGCCCATGTCGGCGATCGGGATGAGAAGGAGCGAGCACGCGACGGTCGCCCACGCGTAGAGGATGACCTGCAGACCCACCTGGGCGCGGCCGCGCACGACGGCGAGCATCGGCACGCCCGCGGCGGCATAGTCGTCTTTGTACTTCATCGAGAGCGGCCAGTAGTGCGGCGGCGTCCACAGGAAGATGATGAGGAAGAGGATGAAGGGCGCCCAGTCGAGGCTGCCCGTCACCGCGGCCCAGCCGATGAGCACGGGCATGCAGCCGGCGACGCCGCCCCACACGATGTTCTGCGCGGTGCGGCGCTTGAGGATGAGGCTGTAGAAGACGACGTACAGCAAGATGGCCGCGAGCGAGAGCGCCGCCGCGACCCAGTTCGTGAAGATCCAGAGCCACGCGATCGACGCGATGCCGAGCCCGTATGCGAAGACGAGCGCTTCACCGTCGGTCAGCTCGCCCGTCACCAGCGGACGGTTCTTCGTGCGCTTCATGACGCGGTCGATGTCGCGGTCGATGTAGCAGTTGAACGCACCGGCCGAACCCGCGCTCATGGCGCCGCCGACGAGGGTCGCGACGAGGAGCCAGAGGTTCGGCAGGCCGCCGGTCGCGAGGATCATGGTCGGCGCGGTCACGACGAGCAGGAGTTCGATCACCCGGGGCTTCGTCAACGCCACGTACGCGGCGATCTTGCGCCGGATCGGCGTCGCCTGACGGCTCTCACGGGTGGCTACTGCGGGCATCGTTCCTCTTCTCGGACGCGCGACAGCACGATGCGAACCGCGCGACCCCACACGATTCTAGGACATCGGGGCGGCCGGGCGCGGTCGGCGGGCGGCCTCCCGCCGGTCTGCGGTCTGTTCGCACAGAGCGGATGCCTCGGGCGGACACCTCGTGTCACAGCCGGACCCGCGGCATGCACGCATCCCTATACTGAGAGCAGCGCGCCCGGCTGCGCGGATTCCTCATGCCGTCCTCTGAACGACGATCTGGTGTTTCTGCTTGCCCGGGCTCCACCGCGCCGTAGCGTATCCCGGCGGTTCCCGGGGCCAGACGGCTCCTGTGACGCCGCCACGATCGGAAGGAACGAACACCTCGTGGCAACTCTGCAATGGGATTCCACCGACGCCCGCGCCGTCGACACGGCGCGCGTGCTCGCGGCGGATGCGGTGGAGAAGGTCGGCAACGGGCACCCCGGCACGGCGATGAGCCTCGCCCCCGCGGCATACCTCCTCTTCCAGAAGGTCATGCGCCGCGACCCCGCCGACCCGCACTGGATCGGTCGCGACCGGTTCATCCTCTCGGCGGGCCACTCGTCGCTCACCCAGTACGTGCAGCTCTACCTCGAAGGGTCGGGCCTCGAGCTCGACGACCTCAAGGCGCTCCGCACGTGGGGCTCGAAGACCCCCGGCCACCCCGAGTACGGCCACACCGCGGGCGTCGAGATCACCACGGGTCCGCTCGGCCAGGGCCTCGCCTCGTCGGTGGGTTTCGCCTACGCGTCTCGTTTCGAGCGCGGTCTGTTCGACCCGGATGCTCCGGCCGGCACCTCTCCGTTCGATCACTTCGTCTACGTCATCGCGGGCGACGGCGACCTCCAGGAAGGCGTCACGAGCGAGGCATCCTCGCTCGCCGGTCACCAGCAGCTCGGCAACCTCGTCGTCATCTACGACTCGAACCAGATCTCGATCGAAGACGACACCAACATCGCCTTCACCGAGAACGTCGCCGAGCGCTACGCCGCGTACGGCTGGCACGTGCAGACCGTCGACTGGAAGAAGACCGGCCAGTACGTCGAAGACGTCGAGGCCCTCAACGACGCCATCGAGGCCGCCAAGGGCGAGACCGACAAGCCGTCGATCATCATCCTGAAGACCATCATCGGCTGGCCCTCCCCCGGCAAGCAGAACTCCGGCAAGATCCACGGTTCGGCGCTCGGCGCGTCGGAGCTCGCCGCGACCAAGGAGGTGCTCGGCTTCGACCCCGAGCAGACCTTCGTCGTCGAAGACGCCGTCATCGAGCGCACGCGTGGCGCCCTCGCGCGCGGTGCCGCGGCGCACGCCGAGTGGCAGGTCGGATTCGACGCGTGGGCCGCGGCGAACCCCGAGCGCAAGGCGCTGCTCGACCGTCTCGAGGCGGGCGAACTGCCCGAGGGCCTCGAGGCCGCGCTCCCCGTGTTCGAGGGCGGCACCGAGGTGTCGACCCGCGCCGCGTCGGGCAAGGTCATCAACGCCCTCGCTCCGCTCCTCCCTGAATTCTGGGGCGGCTCCGCCGACCTCGCCGAGTCGAACCTCACGACCATCAACGGGGCGGCCTCATTCGTGCCCGAGCAGTGGTCGACGCACGAGTTCAGCGGCAACCCTTACGGCCGCGTGCTGCACTTCGGCATCCGCGAACACGCGATGGGCGCGATCCTCAACGGCATCGTCCTGCACGGACCGACGCGTCCGTTCGGCGGCACGTTCCTCATCTTCAGCGACTACATGCGCCCCGCGGTGCGTCTGGCCGCCCTCATGAAGGTGCCCGCGGTCTACGTGTGGACCCACGACTCCGTCGCCCTCGGCGAGGACGGCCCGACCCATCAGCCCATCGAGCAGCTCTCGACGCTCCGCGCGATCCCGGGCCTCACGATCCTCCGCCCGGCCGACGCCAACGAGGTGTCGTACGCGTGGCTCGAGACCCTCAAGCGCCGTCACGAGCCTGTCGGCATCGCGCTCACCCGCCAGAACATCCCCGTGTTCGAGCGCGGCGCGGGCGAGGCATCCGGCGACGTCCTTGCCTCGGCCGCGAACGTCGCGAAGGGCGCCTACGTCCTTGCCGAAGCTCCCGGCGGCACGCCCGACGTCATCCTCATCGCGACGGGCTCAGAAGTGCAGCTCGCGATCGCGGCGCGCGACACGCTCGCCGCCGAGGGCGTCAACGCGCGCGTCGTGTCGGCTCCCAGCCTCGAGTGGTTCGAAGAGCAGGATGCCGCCTACCGCGAGTCCGTCCTTCCTGTCGCCGTGACCGCCCGCGTATCGGTCGAGGCCGGCCTCGCCCTCAGTTGGCAGCGCTACCTCGGCACCCGCGGCCGCGCCGTCTCGATCGAGCACTTCGGTGCCTCGGCCGACTACAAGACGCTCTTCCGTGAGTTCGGCATCACCGCGGAGGCCGTCGTCGCCGCCGCGAAGGAATCGCTCGCCGCATAAGGCGCAGCAGAAGGAGAAATCGACACCATGAGCACCACTCCCACCGCCGCCCTGTCCGCTGCGGGCGTCAGCATCTGGCTCGACGACCTGTCGCGCGAGCGCCTCGTCTCGGGCAGCCTCGAGCAGCTCATCGCCGACCGCAACGTCGTCGGCGTGACGACGAACCCGACGATCTTCGCAGGTGCGCTCGCGAACGGCGCCGTCTACGCCGAGCAGCTCCACGCCCTCGCCGCGGCCGGGGCTGACCTCGAGCAGGCCGTCTTCGAGATCACGACCGACGACGTGCGCGCCGCGTCCGACGTCTTCCGTCCGATCTACGACGCCACCGCAGGCGTCGACGGCCGCGTGTCCATCGAGGTCGCACCGGGTCTCGCCCACGACACCGAGGGCACCGTCGCAGAGGCGAAGGCGCTCTGGGCCAAGGTCGACCGCCCCAACGCGATGATCAAGATCCCCGCCACGGTCGAGGGCCTCGACGCGATCCGTCAGACGATCGCCGCGGGCATCAGCGTCAACGTCACGCTCATCTTCAGCCTCGACCGGTACCGCGAGGTCATCGAGGCGTACCTCGCGGGCCTCGAAGAGGCGAAGGCCGCGGGTCTCGACCTCTCGACGATCCACTCAGTCGCCTCGTTCTTCGTGTCGCGCGTCGACACCGAGATCGACAAGCGGCTCGTCGCGATCGGCACCGACGAGGCCCTCGCGCTCAAGAGCAAGGCAGGCGTCGCGAACGCGCAGCTCGCGTACGAGCTCTTCGAAGAGGTCTTCGCGGGCGAGCGCGCACAAGCCCTCGTTGCAGCGGGCGCAAACGCTCAGCGACCGCTGTGGGCCTCGACCGGCGTCAAGGATCCGGCCCTCCCCGACACGCTCTACGTGACCGAACTCGTCGCGCGCGGAGTCGTCAACACGATGCCCGAGAAGACGCTCGAGGCGACGTTCGACCACGGCGTCGTCGTGGGCGACACCGTCACGGGTTCGTACGCGGCTGCCGGGGCGATCCTCGACTCGCTGGCGAGCGTCGGCGTCGACTACGACGACGTCACCGCGCTCCTCGAGCGCGAGGGCGTCGAGAAGTTCATCGTCTCCTGGAACGAGCTCCTCGACACCGTGCGTACGGCACTCGAGGGGGCCCGTTGAGCTTCCGCATCTCCGTCAGCGGGGCTGCGGCCGATGCGGTTCGCCGTGTCGTGCCGCAGCTCGTCGCCGACCGGGTGGCGTCGGGCATCACGGCACAAGACCCCGAACTCTGGGGTCCCGAAGCCGAGGCCGAGGCGTCGAAGCGCCTCGGCTGGACCGAGGCCGTCGCACTCTCGCGCCCGCTCGTGGCCGAGATCATCTCCCTCCGCGACGAGCTCCGCGCGCAGGGCGTCGACCACATCGTGCTCGCCGGCATGGGCGGCTCGTCCCTCGCGCCCGAGGTCATCGCGCGCACGACGGGCGCCGAACTGACGGTGCTCGACTCGACCGAGCCGGGCCAGGTCCGTGCGAGCCTGGCCGATCGGCTCGAGACGACGGCGCTCGTTGTGTCGTCGAAGTCGGGTTCGACCGTCGAGACCGACAGTCAGCGCCGCGCGTACGAAGCGGCGTTCGCAGCTGCGGGCATCGACCCGGCCGCCCGCATCGTCGTCGTCACCGACCCGGGCTCGCCGCTCGACGAATCGGCCCGCGCTGCGGGCTACCGTGTGTTCAACGCCGACCCGGACGTCGGCGGCCGCTACTCGGCGCTCACGGCCTTCGGACTCGTGCCGTCGGGCCTCGCGGGCGTCGACATCTCCGAGATCCTCGATGAGGCCGAGTCGATCGAACTCCCGCTCGCGGTCGATGCCGAGAACAACCCGGGACTCGTGCTCGGCGCGGCGATCGCGGCGACCGTGCCGCTCCGCAACAAGCTCGTCATCGTCGCCGACGGCACCCACATCGTCGGTTTCGCCGACTGGGCCGAACAGCTCATCGCCGAGTCGACGGGCAAGGAGGGCGCTGGCATCCTGCCCGTCGTCGTCGGGCTCGATGCACCCGAGCTCACCGCCGACCTCGCCGACGTGCAGATCGTCCGGCTCGTCGACGACGCCGGCGAGCAGATCTTCGCCGACGACGAGTCGGGCGAGATCCGCGTGTCGGGCACCCTCGGCGCGCAACTGCTCGTGTGGGAGTACGCGACGGCCGTCGCCGGGCGTCTGCTCGGCATCAACCCGTTCGACCAGCCCGACGTCGAGTCGGCGAAAGTCGCGGCGCGAGGTCTCCTCGACGCGCGCCCCGAGCCTGCGCCGGCGGCGTTCGTCGCCCAAGGCATCGAGGTGCGCGGCACGCCGCACGTCATCGGCGCCGCGAGCGACCTCGTGTCGGCGATCGACGTCCTCCTCGAGGAGCTGCCCGCCAACGGCTACCTCTCGGTGCAGGCGTACATCGACCGGGTCGCGCACCCCGAGTTCGCTGAACTCCGCGACCTGCTCGCGGCGCGCGCCGGCCGACCCGTCACGTTCGGCTGGGGTCCCCGCTTCCTGCACTCGACCGGCCAGTTCCACAAGGGCGGTCCTGCGGTGGGCGTATTCCTCCAGCTCACACAGCGGTCCGTCGAAGACCTCTCGATCCCCGAGCGGCCCTTCACCTTCGGCGAACTGATCGCCGCGCAGGCATCGGGGGACGCGAGCGTACTCGCCGACCACGACCGTCCCGTCCTGACCCTGACCCTCACCGACCCGGCGGCGCAGCTCGAGACGCTGCGCGACGCCATCGGCTGACCGAGGAGACGCGAATGGAGCCGTCAACGATCGGTCCGGGCCAGAACCCGCTCCGTTCTCCCAAAGACTTCCGGCTGAACCGCATCGCCGGGCCGTCGAGTCTCATCATCTTCGGTGTGACCGGCGACCTGTCGCGCAAGAAGCTCATGCCGGCGGTGTACGACCTCGCCAACCGCGGGCTCCTCCCGCCGGGGTTCGCGCTCGTCGGGTTCGCCCGCCGCGACTGGGAAGACCAGGACTTCGCGCAGATCGTTCACGACTCGGTCAAGCAGTACGCGCGCACCGAGTTCCGAGAGGACGTGTGGCAGCAGCTCTCACGAGGCATCCGCTTCGTGTCGGGCACGTTCGACGATGCCGCGGCGTTCGACCGTCTTCGCCAGGTCGTCGACAAGCTCGACGTCGAACGCGGCACGATGGGCAATCACGCGTTCTACCTGTCGATCCCGCCGAAGTCGTTCCCCGAGGTCGTGTCGCAGCTCAAGCGTTCGGGCCTCACCGAACAGCGCGACGGCCAGTGGCGACGGGTCGTCATCGAGAAGCCCTTCGGGAGCGACCTCCAGACGGCGCGCGAGCTCAACGACGTCGTGGCGAGCGTGTTCCCGCCCGACGCGGTCTTCCGCATCGACCACTACCTCGGCAAGGAGACCGTCCAGAACATCCTGGCGCTCCGGTTCGCGAACCAGCTCTACGAGCCCATCTGGAACGCGAACTTCGTCGACCACGTGCAGATCACGATGGCCGAAGACATCGGCGTGGGCGGCCGCGCCGGCTACTACGACGGCATCGGCGCGGCACGCGACGTCATCCAGAACCACTTGCTCCAACTCCTCGCCCTCACGGCGATGGAAGAGCCGATCTCGTTCGATGCGGCCGATCTGCGCGCCGAGAAGGAGAAGATCCTGCGCGCCGTCCGTCTCCCCGACGACCTCGGGGCGGCGACCGCGCGCGGTCAGTACGCGGGCGGTTGGCAAGGCGGTGAGAAGGTCGTCGGATTCCTCGAGGAAGACGGCATGAACCCCGAGTCGACGACCGAGACGTACGCCGCGATGAAGCTCCTCATCGGTACCCGCCGTTGGGCTGGCGTGCCGTTCTACCTTCGCGCCGGCAAGCGACTGGGCCGCCGCGTCACCGAGATCGCGGTCGTGTTCAAGCGCGCCCCGCAACAGGTGTTCGCCGACAGCCAGACCTCGCAGTTGGGGCAGAACGCGCTCGTGATCCGGGTCCAGCCCGACGAGGGCGTCACGATCCGCTTCGGCTCGAAGGTCCCCGGCGCGGGCATGCAGGTGCGCGACGTCACGATGGACTTCGGCTACGGCCATGCGTTCACCGAGGCGAGCCCCGAGGCGTACGAGCGGCTCATCCTCGACGTCCTCCTCGGCGAACCGCCGCTCTTCCCCCGCCAGGAGGAAGTCGAACTGAGCTGGAAGATCCTCGACCCGATCGAGGAGTTCTGGGCCAAGCAAGGACAGCCCGAGCAGTACCGTCCGGGCACTTGGGGCCCGGCTTCCGCCGATGCCCTCCTTGCCCGAGACGGACGAAGCTGGAGACGCCCATGATCGTCGACCTGCCCGACACCACGACGAGTGCGATCTCGAAGGCGCTCGTGAAGATTCGTGAGGAGGGGGCGCCGTCGCCCTCGGTCGAGTCCTCACCCTCGTCATCGCGACCAATGCCGCCGGCGAAGAGGAAGCGATCGAGGCCGCGAACGACGCGTCGCGTGAGCACCCCATGCGCGTCATCGTCGTCTCGAAGGAATCCGACGACTACGCCCTGCCGAGTCGCCTCGACGCGGAGATCCGCGTCGGCGGTGACGCCGGAGCGAGCGAAGTCATCGTCCTCCGCGTGTGCGGCGATGCTGCGACCGACGAGGAGGGCCTCGTCACGGGTCTGCTGCTTCCGGATGCCCCGGTCGTCACCTGGTGGCCTGGCGAGGCGCCGGTCCGGCCCGGCGATTCACCCCTCGGACGGCTCGCGTCGAGACGCATCACGGATGCCTCGGCGCAGGCCGATCCGCAAGCGGCGCTGTCGCTCCTCGCCGAGAACTACATCCCCGGCGACGCCGACTTCGCGTGGACGCGCCTCACCCTGTGGCGGGCGCAGCTCGCGGCGGTCCTCGACCAGCCTCCCTACGAGTCGGTGACACATGTCGCGGTCGACGGTGCGATCGATTCTCCGTCGACCACGCTGCTCGCGGCGTGGCTCAAGCTCGCCCTCGGCGCAGAGACCGAGTACGAGCTCTCGCCCGTCGACGGCGGCCCGCACGGCATCCACGGCGTCCACCTCCAGCGCGCCGGCGGTCCGATCGACCTCGTCCGCGACGTTCCCGGCGTCGCGACGCTGAAGCAGCCTGGACAGCCGACCCATGACGTCGCGCTGCCCCGTCGTACGCTCCGCGACTGCCTCTCCGACGAGCTCCGCCGCCTCGACCCCGACGAGCTCTACGGCGAGGTCATCACGCACGGCCTCGCACTGCTCGCGGGCAGCGAGCTCGTGCGGGCGACCCGATGACGAACGAGCGGCGGGTGCTCGTCCACCCTGAGAAGGCGGCCCTCGCGAGCGCGGTCGCGGCACGCTTCATCACGAAGCTCCTCGACATCCTGGATGGCCAGGAGGTTGCACACATCGCCCTCACCGGCGGATCGATGGGCGCGGCCGTCCTCGGCGAAGTGGCCGGGTCTTCGGCTCAGGCCTCGATCGACTGGAGTCGGGTGCACTTCTGGTGGGGCGACGAGCGGTGGCTGCCCGAGGGCGATGCCGAGCGCAACGACCAGCAGGCACGCGATGCCTTCTTCGCACGCCTTCCGATCGCCGAGGAGAACATCCACCCGTTCGCCGGATCCGACGCGGGGATCGGTCTCGACGAGGCTGCGGCCGCGTACACGTCCGAGCTCGCTCGGTTCGGCACCGGAGACGTCGAACACCCCGTGTTCGACATCACGTTCCTCGGTGTCGGGCCCGACGGGCACATCGCGTCGCTCTTCCCACACCGACCGGGCATCGAGGTCGAAGACCGCACGGTGATCGCCGTCCGGAACTCGCCCAAGCCGCCACCCGAGCGATTGAGCCTCACCCGGCCGGTCCTGAACGCCTCTGAACGCGTCTGGTTCGTCCTCGCGGGCGCCGACAAGGCCTCGGCCCTCGGCCTCGCCCTAGCGGGCGCGAGCCGCGACGAAGTGCCGGTGGCCGGCATCAAGGGGCGTCGCCGAACGGTGTTCTTCGTCGACGCCGCGGCCGCCGCCGAAGTCCCCGAGGCACTCATCGCACCCGGGTACTGATCCCGTACGCGCGGCGAAGGGCCGGTTCCGAATGGAACCGGCCCTTCGCCGTTTGCGCGTTGTTCGCACGGCGGCTTCGCGACCGCCGATGCGGTCAGCGCGTGTGGATCACTCCGCCGAGGCGGTGCCGCGACGCTCGCGGAGCTGCTGCAGCGCCTCTTCGAGGAGGCTCGCCGCCTCTTCTTCGGTACGGCGCTCCTTCACGTAGGCGAGGTGCGTCTTGTACGGCTCGGCCTTGGCGACCGCGGGCGGGTTGTCTTTGTCGCGACCGGCCGGAAGCCCGGTCGACGGGCTGTCGATGACCTGCGGGATCTCCTCATCGGGGAGATTGGCCGCGAAGTAGCGCACTGTCTCGTTGCCGAGGGCATCCCAGTAGCTGATGGCGACGCGATCGGCGTGGAACCCGTGATCTTGCTCGCCCATGGGGCCCGCTCCGACGCGCGAGCCTCGGATGGCGCTGTTGCCTGAAACCATCTCGCTCCCCGCTTAGACGCCGACGTCGAACTTCGTGATGAGCCCGAGCACGATGATGCACGTCACCCACACGAGACCGAGGATGATCGTGATGCGGTTGAGGTTGCGCTCCGCGACGCCCGAGGCGCCGAGGCTCGACGTGACGCCGCCGCCGAACATGTCGGACAGACCGCCGCCGCGACCCTTGTGCAGCAGGATGAGCAGCGTCAGCAGGATGCTCGTGAGACCGAGCAGCACCTGCAGGACGACCTGGAGGATCTCCACGTTGAACCTTTCCGGGCACGCGCAGGGATGGCGTGCCGAATACCTAGTGTAAACGGAGTCGGCCTGATCCGCGGCGAACCACCGTGGATCAGGCCGAGAAGTCGGCCGAACGGGCGGAAATCGGCTGAGGCCGTGCGGTTTCCGCCCGCCGACGCCGACGTCAGGCTCCGACGTGCTTCTTGAACCGGACGATCGCTGAGAACTCGTCGATGTCGAGGCTCGCGCCGCCGACGAGTGCGCCGTCGACGTCGGGCTCGCGAAGGAACGACGCGATGTTCGCCGCCTTGACCGAGCCGCCGTAGAGGACGCGGGTCGCCTGGGCGGCCTCTTCGCCGAGGAGCTCGACGAGCACCGTGCGAAGCGCCGCTGCGACTTGCTGGGCCTGGTCGGGCGTCGCCGCCTGACCCGAACCGATCGCCCACACGGGCTCGTAGGCGACGACGATCTCCTTGGAGGCGTCGACGCTTTCGAGCGCGGCGCGGAGCTGGGCGACGGGCACGGCGCTCGCACCGTGCTTCTCGAGATCTTCGGCCGTCTCGCCGACGCACAGCACCGGGACAAGGTCGTGCCGCTGCGCGGCGAGCACCTTGGCGTTGATGTCGGCGTCGGTCTCGCCGTGGTACTGGCGACGCTCGGAGTGACCGATGATGACGTACTTCGCGTCGAGCGCCTTGAGGAACGCCCCCGAGATCTCGCCCGTGTACGCGCCCGAATCGTGCGCAGAGACGTCCTGACCGCCGTAGGCGAGCTCGAGCTTGTCGGCCGAGACGAGCGTCTGCACGCTGCGGAGATCGGTGAACGGCGGGAAGACCGCGACCTCGGCGTCTGCGAAATCGTGCTTCGCGTCGGCGAGCGACCATGCGAGCTTCTGCACGAAGGCGATCGCCTGCAGGTGGTCGAGGTTCATCTTCCAGTTGCCCGCGATGAAGGGGGTGCGCTTCACTGCCATCCGAGGACCTCCAGTCCGGGGAGCTTCTTGCCCTCGAGGAACTCGAGGCTCGCCCCGCCGCCCGTCGAGATGTGTCCGAACGCCTGGTCGGCGAAGCCGAGCTGACGGACGGCCGCGGCGGAGTCGCCGCCGCCCACGACGCTGAGGCCGTCGACCTCGGTGAGCGCCTCGGCGACGGCACGGGTGCCGTCGGCGAACGGGGCGAGTTCGAACACGCCCATCGGCCCGTTCCAGAACACCGTCTTCGAGTTGCGAATGCGCTCCGCGAACGCGGCTGCCGTGTCGGGTCCGATGTCGAGTCCAAGTCCGGATGCCCCGAACGGCGTGTCTTCGATCGCATCCGCCGGCGCGACGACGTGCGCCGCATCGGCCGAGAACGACTCTGCGACGACGACGTCGGTCGGCAGCACGAGTTCGACACCGCGCTCGGCCGCTTCGGCGAGATAGCCCTTGACCGTGTCGATCTGATCGGCCTCGAGCAGGCTCGACGCGACCTTGTGGCCCTGGGCCGCGAGGAACGTGAAGAGCATGCCGCCGCCGATGAGGAGCGTGTCGACACGAGGGAGCAGGTGCGCGATCACGCCGAGCTTGTCGGACACCTTCGAGCCGCCGAGCACGACCGCATACGGGCGCTCGGGGTTCTCGGTGAGCCGGTCGAGCACGTCGAGCTCGGCCGCGATCAGGAGCCCCGCGGCACTCGGCCGCAGCTGCTCGAGGTCGTAGACGCTCGCGTGCTTGCGGTGCACGGCGCCGAACCCGTCGGAGACGACGGCGTCGGCGAAGCCCGCGAGCTCCTCGGCGAACGCGCTGCGAGCGGCGTCGTCCTTCGAGGTCTCCCCCGCGTTGAACCGCAGGTTCTCGAGCACCACGATCTCGCCGTCGCCGAGTGCGGCGACCTTGGCAGAGGCATCCGCCCCGACCGTGTCGGTCGCGAACGCGACGGGCGCGTCGATGAGTTCACCGAGACGCGCCGCGACGGGAGCGAGGCTGTACTTCGGGTCGGGGGCGCCGTCGGGCCGCCCGAGATGGGAGACCACGATGAGGCGTGCGCCCTGGGCGGCGAGCGCCTCGAGCGTGGGGACCGATGCCCGCACGCGGCCGTCGTCGGTGATGACCCCGTCCTTCAGAGGAACGTTGAGGTCGCACCGAACGACGACGCGCTTGCCGGCGAGCGGACCGAGGGAATCGATCGTTCGCAACGACACGTCTGCTCGATTCAGAGACGCTCGGCGACGTACTCGGTGAGGTCGACGAGACGGTTGGAGTAGCCCCACTCATTGTCGTACCACGCCGAGAGCTTCACCTGGTCGCCGAGGACGCGCAGCAGACCCGAGTCGAAGATCGACGAGTGCGGGTCGGTCACGATGTCGCTCGAGACGATGTCGTCTTCGGTGTACTTGAGGATGCCCTTGAGCGGGCCCTCGGCGGCGGCCTTGTAGACGGCCTTGACCTCGTCGACCGTGACGGGGCGCGACGCGGTGACCGTGAGGTCGGTGATCGAGCCGGTGGGGACCGGTACGCGGAGCGCGAAGCCGTCGAGCTTGCCGACGAGCTCGGGCAGCACGAGGCCGATGGCCTTCGCGGCGCCCGTCGAGGTCGGGACGATGTTGATGGCGGCGGCGCGTGCGCGACGGAGGTCCTTGTGGGGGCCGTCCTGCAGGTTCTGGTCGGCGGTGTAGGCGTGGACCGTCGTCATGAGGCCGCGCTCGATGCCGAATGCGTCGTTGAAGACCTTCGCGAGCGGCGCGAGGCAGTTCGTCGTGCACGAGGCGTTCGAGATGATGTGGTGGTTCGCCGGGTCGTAGTCCTGCTCGTTGACGCCGATGACGAAGGTCGCGTCTTCATCGGTCGCGGGCGCGGAGATGAGGACCTTCTTGGCGCCGGCCTCGATGTGCTTGCGCGCGTCGGCGGCCTTCGTGAAGAAACCGGTCGACTCGATGACGATGTCGACACCGAGCTCGCCCCACGGGAGGTTCGCGGGGTCGCGCTCCGAGAACGCCTTGATGGGCTTGCCGCCGACGATGATCGTCTCGTCGTCGTACTCGACGGTCGCGTCGAGGCGCCCGGTGATCGAGTCGTACTTCAGCAGGTGGGCGAGCGTCTTGTTGTCGGTGAGGTCATTGACCGCGACGATGTCGAGGTCGGCGCCCTGAGCGAGCGCTGCGCGGAGGTAGTTGCGGCCGATGCGGCCGAAGCCGTTGATGCCGATCTTTACGGACACGGGTGTCTCTCCTGTTTGACGTGCGCGAACGCGCAGAACTCGATTGATACCGGAACGGCGGTGTCCCCCGGACGGATCCGAGGGACACCATCCGGCTATGACAGTAGCAGCAGGCCCGAAGTCTTCTCTCGGGCCGTTTCGAAGCGCTTCTGGACGTTCGCCCAGTTCGCGATGTTCCAGAACGCCTTGACGTAGTCGGCGCGCACGTTCTGGTAGTCGAGGTAGTACGCGTGCTCCCACACGTCGAGCATGAGGAGCGGGACGATGCCCGCCGGGAGGTTCGCCTGCTGGTCGAAGAACTGCAGGACGATCAGGCGTTCTCCGATCGAGTCCCACGCGAGGACCGACCAGCCCGAGCCCTGCACGCCGAGCGCCGTCGCCGTGAAGTGCGCCTGGAACGCGTCGAATGAACCGAACTGGTCGTCGATCGCGGCCGCGAGGTCGCCCGTGGGCTTGTCGCCGCCTTCGGGCGAGAGGTTCGTCCAGAAGATCGAGTGGTTGACGTGACCGCCGAGGTTGAACGCGAGGTCCTTCTCGAGCTTGTTCACGTTGGCGAGGTTCCCCGTCTCGCGCGCCTCGGCGAGTTGCGCGAGCGCGGTGTTCGCACCCGTGACGTAGGCCTGGTGGTGCTTCGAGTGGTGCAGCTCCATGATCCGACCGCTGATCGACGGCTCGAGCGCCGCGTAATCGTACGGAAGATCGGGGAGGGTGTAGTCAGCCATTGCTTCTCCTTGTCAGCTGCCCGGTTCCTTCGAACCAGCCGGGAACCGCGGCTCTCGTCAGTCTATGCCCGGGCCGGAAGCCGCCGCCGGGCTTGCGTCACACCAGGTCGAAGTCAGCCGGAGAAGACCCGACTGCCTCGACTCGGTCCCGCCGTCACACCAGGTCGAAGTCAGCCGGGAGGCTTGCCTCCGTGCCATCGATGCCGAGTTCGGCGGCACGCTTGTCGGCCATCGCCAGCAGGCGACGGATGCGGCCCGCGACGGCGTCTTTCGTCATGGGCGGGTCGGCGTGGTGCCCCAACTCGTCGAGACTCGCGTCGCGATGTGCGAGCCGCAGCTCGCCCGCGTACTTCAAGTGGTCGGGGATGCCGTCGCCGAGGATCTCCATGGCCCGCTCCACGCGTGCGCACGCCGCCACGGCGGCCTGAGCCGACCGCCTGAGGTTCGCGTCGTCGAAGTTCACGAGGCGGTTCGCGGTCGCGCGCACCTCACGGCGCTGCCGGAGTTCCTCCCAGTTGCGCACGGTGCCCGTCGCGCCCATGAGAGCGAGCATGCCGCTGATCGCCTCGCCGTCGCGGATGACGACGCGGTGGATGCCTCGCACCTCGCGCGCCTTGGCCGCGATGCCGAGACGCCCCGCCGCGCCGACGAGCGCCATGGCGGTCTCATTCCCGGGGCAGGTGATCTCGAGCGCCGCAGAGCGGCCGGGGTCGGTGAGACTGCCCTGCGCGAGGAACGCGCCGCGCCAGATCGCCGCGAGATCGTCGCGCGAGCCCGTCGTGAGTCGGTTCGGCAGGCCGCGCACGGGGCGGCGCCGCGCGTCGAGGAGACCCGTCTGGCGTGCCAGCGTCTCGCCGCCGTCGAGCACCCGCACGAGGTACTGGTTCTGCCGCCGGAGCCCCGAAGCCGAGATCACCGAGACATCCGGTCGCACTCCGTAGAGCTCGCCGAGGTCGCGCGTCACGCGCTTCGCGATCGTCTGCGAATCGAGTTCGGCCTCGATCGCGATACGGCCGGAGATGAGGTGCAGTCCGCCGGCGAACCTCAGAATCGACGCCAGTTCAGCGGCGCGAACGGTCGTCTTCGCTACCTCCACGCGTGCGAGTTCTTCCTTCACGTCCGCGGTCAAAGCCACCTGTTCGTCCATTCTGTCGTCGTCATGTCTGTCATCGAGTCCGTCACGGCCGACTCCGCCGGGGGCGCGTCATTCGCGCCCGAGATCGCGATCCTTGACCCACGCGGCAACGTCGGGGAACTGCCGGATGCGTTCAGCGAGTTCGCGTGCCAAGGCCACCGACCGGTGCTTTCCACCGGTGCAGCCGATCGCGATCGTGGCGTGCCGCTTGTTCTCGCGTTGATAGCCCGCGAAGACCGGTTGGAGGGCGGCCGCGTACGCGTCGAGGAACTCGCGGGCGCCGTTCTGTGCGAGCACATAGTCGGCGACCGGGGCGTCGGCGCCCGTGAGCGGGCGGAGCTCGGGGATCCAGAACGGGTTCGGCAGGAAGCGTGCATCGGCGACGAGGTCGGCGTCGGTCGGCAGCCCGTACTTGAACCCGAAGCTCATGACCGTGACCCGGAGGCCCGCTCTGCCCTCGTCGGCGAAGCTCTCGGTGACGCGATTCGCAAGCTGGTGGATGTTCAGGTCGGAGGTGTCGATGAGGATGTCGCTCATCTCGCGCACCGCCGCGAGGCGTGCGCGCTCCTCGGTGATGCCGTCGAGGATCGTGCCGTCGCCCTGCAGCGGGTGCGGCCTGCGAACCGACTCGAACCGACGCACGAGCGCCGCGTCGGTCGCGTCGAGGAACACGACGCGAAGGGTCACACCCGAGCGCAGCGCCTGCACGATCTCCTGGAACTCGGCGAAGAAGTCGCGGCCGCGGACATCCACGACCGCAGCGATGCGCGGCAGTGACGAACCTGCACGGCCGACCAGCTCGACGAGCGGACGAAGCATCTGCGGCGGCAGATTGTCGACCACGTACCAATCGAGGTCTTCGAGCGCGTTCGCCACGGTCGAGCGGCCCGCGCCGGACATGCCCGTGACGATGAGCATCTCCTGACGCCCGGACCCGTCCGCCATCGGCTGACGCCCCCTCCCGTTCACTTCCTCCACCCTACCTGGGCGAGGGCGTGCCGGCGCTGTCGAGCGTCGCCCGAACCGTCGCCGCGAGCGTCGGGCCGATGCCTCGCACCTCGGCGATCTCTTCGGGCGTCGCGGACTTCAACCTGGCCACCGAGCCGAAGTGTCGGAGCAACTGCTTCACCCTGGTCGGGCCGAGGCCGGGGATCTCGTTCAGCACGCTGCCGATGTCGCGCTTGCGTCTTGCGCGCTGGTGGGTGATCGCGAAGCGGTGCGCTTCGTCGCGCACGCGCTGGAAGAGGAACAGTGCGTCGGAGTTGCGCGGAAGGATGACCGGGAAATCGGCGTCGGGCGTCCAGATCTCTTCGAGCCGCTTGGCGATGCCGCAGATCGCGACGCCCTGCACGCCCGATTCGCGCAACGCTCGCGCAGCGGCCTCGACTTGGGGCTGACCGCCGTCGATGAGGAGCAGGTTGGGTCGGTAGGCGAACTTCTTGCGTCGCGGGGCGAATTCGGCCTCGGTTCCGGATGTTTCGGAGCCGGTGTTCGCTGCAATGGATGTCTCGGACGAGACATCCATCGTCTCGGGGTCGCGCGTCTCCGGATCGCGCAGATACGCGAGCCGACGGGTGATGACCTGGTGGATGGAGTCGGTGTCGTCGGTCGACGCGGGAATCGTGAAGCGACGGTACTCGTCTTTGCGCGGGAGACCGTCTTCGAAGACGACCATCGAGGCCACGATGTTCGTGCCCGACAGGTGGGAGACGTCGAACCCTTCGATGCGGAGCGGCGCATCGGGCATGCCGAGTGCCTCTTGGATGTCCTCGAGGGCGCGCGAGCGCGTCGTGAAGTCGGCGCTCCTGCGTGTCTTGTAGAGCATGAGGTTCTGCTTGGCGTTCTGGGTCGCCGTCGCCAGGAGCGCCGCTTTCCCGCCTCGCTGCGCCGCTTTGAGCTTCACCCGCCTGCCGGCGATGCCGCCGAGCCAGGTCTCGACCGCGGAGGTGTCGTCGGGCAGTTCGGGCACCACGACCTCGCCGGGCGGGCGGATATCGTCGCCGTACGCATTCTGCAGGACCGAGTCGACGAGGTCTCCGAGGGGCACATCGAGCTCCTTGTCGACGGTCCACGATCGTACGCCGCGGATGCGACCGCCGCGCACGATGAACAGCTGCACCGCTGCCGCGAGCTCGTCGTGCTCGATGCCGAAGACGTCGAGGTCGACCGCATCGCCGAGCACGACCGCACTCTTCTCGAAGAACTCGCGTCCGGCTTGCAGCTGGTCGCGGCGACGCGCAGCGGTCTCGTAGTCCTGCACCGCTGCCGCGTCTCGCATCTCGCGCTCGAGGTCGTCGAGGATGCGCGGGTCTTGGTTCTGCATGAACGCCACGAACCGGTCGACGTTCGCTCGATGCTCGTCGACCGTCACCTTGCCTGAGCACGGCCCGAAGCAGCGCCCGATCTGGCCCGCGAAACACGGCTTGCCGCTCGCCACCGCCCGCCGGTAGTCGCTGTCTTTGCACGTGCGGATCGGGAAGAGCTTGATCAGGAGGTCGAGCGTCTCGTTGACCGCCCACACCTTCGGGTACGGACCGAAGTAGCGCGCGCCGGGGATGCCGCGCTTCCGCGACACCATCGCACGAGGCGCCTCGTCGCCGAGCGTGACGACGAGGTACGGGTAGGACTTGTCGTCTTTGAAGCGCACGTTGAACGGAGGCTTCCACTCGTTGATCCAGGTGATCTCGAGCTGGAGCGCCTCGACGTCGCTGCCGACGACGGTCCATTCGACCGACGCGGCTGTCGTGACCATGCGACGCGTGCGCTCGTGGAGCGTGTGGAGCGGCGCGAAGTAGTTCGACAGGCGCGCGCGCAGGTTCTTCGCCTTGCCGACGTAGAGCACGCGCCGCTCGGCGTCACGGAAGCGATACACGCCCGGCGAAGTCGGGATCTCCCCCGACTTCGGGCGATACGGGACGGTCTTCGTCATCTGCGTCGAGTGTGCCCCGACCCGGCCTAGCTCGCGACCTCGGCGCGCCCGTGCACGTCGAAGATCTCTCGCAGGAAGTACCCCGTGTGGCTCTCGTGCACGTCGGCGACCTGCTCGGGGGTGCCCGTCGCAAGGATCGTGCCGCCGCCCGACCCGCCCTCGGGCCCGAGGTCGATGACCCAGTCGGCCGACTTGATGACGTCGAGGTTGTGCTCGATGACGATGACCGTGTTGCCCTTGTCGACGAGCTTTCCGAGCACCTTCAGGAGCTTCCGCACGTCTTCGAAGTGCAGACCCGTCGTCGGCTCGTCGAGCACGTACACGCTGCGGCCGTTCGATCGACGCTGGAGCTCGGTCGCGAGCTTGACGCGCTGCGCCTCGCCGCCAGACAGCGTCGTTGCGCTCTGGCCGAGCTGCACGTAGCCGAGTCCGACGTCGACGAGCGTCTTCAGGTACCGGTGGATCGCCGAGATCGGCTCGAAGAAGTCGGCCGCTTCGCTGATCGGCATCTCGAGCACCTCGGAGATGTTCTTGCCCTTGTAGTGCACCTGGAGGGTCTCGCGGTTGTACCGCTTGCCGCCGCACACCTCGCACGCCACATACACGTCGGGCAGGAAGTTCATCTCGATCTTGATCGTGCCGTCGCCCGCGCATGCCTCGCAGCGGCCGCCCTTGACGTTGAAGCTGAATCGGCCCGGAAGATAGCCGCGTGCCTTCGCCTCGACGGTCTCGGCGAAGAGCGTACGGATGCGATCGAACACGCCCGTGTACGTCGCAGGATTCGACCGCGGCGTACGGCCGATCGGCGCCTGGTCGACGTGCACGACCTTGTCGAGCTGCTCGAGCCCCGTGACTCGGCGGTGCTTGCCCGGAACCTTTCGGGCGCCGTTCAACTTGTTGGCGAGCACCCGGTAGAGGATGTCGTTGACGAGCGAGGACTTGCCCGAACCGCTCACACCGGTCACCGCAGTGAACGTGCCGAGCGGGAACGCGACGTCGACCTTGCGGAGGTTGTTCGCCTCGGCGCCCTCGACCGTGATCTTCCGCTCGGGGTCGATCGGTCGCCGCTTCGCGGGGATGCCGATCTCTTTGCGACCCGACAGGTAGTCGGCCGTGAGCGACTCGCGGTTCTTCAGCAGGGTCGCGTAGTCGCCCGAGTGGACGACCGTGCCGCCGTTGACGCCTGCGCCCGGACCGATGTCGACGATCCAGTCGGCCGTGCGGATGGTGTCTTCGTCGTGCTCGACGACGATGAGCGTGTTGCCGAGGTCGCGGAGCGCCACGAGGGTCTCGATGAGGCGTCGGTTGTCGCGCTGGTGGAGACCGATGCTCGGCTCGTCGAGCACGTAGAGCACGCCCGTGAGGCCCGAGCCGATCTGCGTCGCGAGGCGGATGCGCTGCGCCTCGCCGCCCGAGAGCGTGCCCGCGGCACGCGCGAGGTCGAGATAGCTGAGCCCGACCCGGATGAGGAAGTCGAGGCGAAGCTTGATCTCGCGGAGAACCTGCGCGGCGATCGCCTGCTCGCGCTCCGTGAGTTCGAGTCGGTCCATGAAGGCCCGCGCGTCGGTGAGGCTGAGTCGCGTGACATCCGCGATGGATGCCTCGTGCACGAGCACCGCGAGCACCTCGGGCTTGAGGCGGTCGCCGTCGCAGACGGGGCACGGCACCTCGCGGAGGTACTCGGCCCACCTCGCTCGCTGCACGTCGGTCTCGGCCTGCGCGTACTGGCGCTCGATGTAGGGGACGACGCCCTCGAAGCCCGACGTGTAGGTCATCTCGCGGCCGTAGCGATTGCGCCAACGAACCCGCACTTCGAAGTTCTCGCCGCGGAGCACGGCCGCCTGCGCCCGCTCGTCGAGTTGTTCCCACGGAGTGTCGAGCGAGAACCCGAGGTCGTGCGCGAGCCCGTCGAGGAGCTTCTCGTAGTAGTTGTAGAGGCTCTTGCCCTGCGAGGTCCACGGCAGGATGACGCCGTCGGCGATGCTGAGCGACGGATCGCCGAGCAAGAGGTCCTCGTCGACCGACATGCGCGTGCCGAGGCCCGAGCACTCGGGGCATGCGCCGAACGGAGCATTGAACGAGAACGTGCGCGGCTCGATCTCGGTGAGCGCGATGGGGTGCTGGTTCGGGCAGGACAGCTTCTCGGAGAACGTCTGCCACGCGTCGTCGCCCTCGCGATCGACGTAGTTGACCTGCACGAGGCCGTCGGTGAGGCGCAGGGCGGTCTCGAGCGAGTCGGTCAGCCGACCGAGCAGATCGGGCGATGAGACGAGTCGGTCGATCACGACCGAGATGTCGTGCTTGACCTGCTTCTTGAGCGTCGGCGGCTCGTCGAGCCGGACGACCTCGCCGTCGACGACCGCACGCGTGTATCCCTGCGAGCCGAGGTCGCGGAAGAGGTCGACGAACTCGCCCTTCTTCTTCGACACGACGGGGCTCAGCACCTGGAAGCGCGTGCCCTCGGGCAGCTCCATGAGCTGATCGGCGATCTGCTGCACCGTCTGCCGCTGGATGCGCTCGCCGCAGACCGGACAGTGCGGCACGCCGATGCGCGCCCACAGGAGGCGCATGTAGTCGTAGATCTCGGTGATGGTGCCCACCGTCGACCGCGGGTTGCGGTTCGTCGACTTCTGGTCGATCGAGACGGCCGGGCTCAACCCCTCGATGAAGTCGACGTCGGGACGGTCGACCTGCCCGAGGAACTGCCGCGCATACGCGGACAGCGATTCGACGTAGCGGCGCTGACCCTCGGCGAAGATCGTGTCGAACGCGAGCGACGACTTGCCGGACCCCGACAGACCCGTGAAGACGACCATCGCGTCGCGCGGGATCTCGACGTCGACGTTGCGCAGATTGTGCACGCGGGCACCGCGAACACTCAAATGGGCATGGGTGTCGAGACGTGAAACAGGCACCCTTCGAGTGTAGAGAGAGCCACCGACAAGGATGCCGAGAGCGCTCGCGCTCTCAGCGAACATTCGTTCGATTCGAGGAACGGATGCCTCGAACGACGCCACCGGACGGACTCAGCCCAGGTGCCCGGCCTTCTCCATCTGCCGCAACTCGCGCTTCAACTCCGATACCTCGTCGCGCAAGCGCGCCGCGAGTTCGAACTTCAACTCGCCGGCCGCCTCCAGCATCTGCTCGTTGAGATCGCGGATGAGCTCTTCGAGGTTGTCGGCCCCTGCCGAGGCGATGCCCTCGCGCTTGCCCGAGGGAACGGGCGACTTCTGCCGCGCGTCGCGTCCGGCGAGGAGCTTCGCGGTATCGGCCTCTTCGCGAGCGAGCACCTCTGTGATGTCGGCGATGCGCTTACGCAGCGGCTGCGGATCGATCCCGTTGACGCGGTTGTACTCGAGCTGCTTGTCGCGTCGTCGGTTCGTCTCGTCGATCGCGCTGTTCATCGAGTCGGTCAGCACATCGGCGTACATGTGCACCTCGCCCGACACGTTTCGTGCGGCGCGCCCGATCGTCTGGATGAGCGAGGTCGACGAGCGCAGGAACCCCTCTTTGTCGGCGTCGAGGATCGCGACGAGCGAGACCTCGGGCAGGTCAAGTCCCTCGCGCAGGAGATTGATGCCGACGAGCACGTCGTATACGCCCGCGCGGAGTTCGGTGAGCAGCTCGACGCGGCGGAGTGTGTCGACGTCGGAGTGGAGGTACCGCACGCGCACACCGGCCTCGGTGAGATAGTCGGTGAGCTCCTCGGCCATGCGCTTGGTCAGCGTCGTGACGAGTACGCGCTCGTCGCGCTCCGCGCGGACGCGGATCTCTTCGAGGAGGTCGTCGATCTGCCCCTTCGACGGCTTGACGACGATCTGCGGATCGACGAGGCCCGTCGGGCGGATGATCTGTTCGACGACGCCGTCGGCGACGCCGAACTCGTACTTGCCGGGGGTCGCCGAGAGGTAGACGGTCTGCCCGACGCGGTCTTTGAATTCGTTCCACTTGAGCGGGCGGTTGTCGAGCGCGCTCGGAAGTCGGAATCCGTGCTCGACGAGCGTGCGCTTGCGCGACGAGTCGCCCTCGTACATCGCGCCGATCTGCGGCACCGTCACGTGCGACTCGTCGATGACGACGAGGAAATCGTCGGGGAAGTAGTCGAGCAGGCAATGAGGCGGCTCCCCCGCTTCACGCCCGTCGATGTGGCGCGAGTAGTTCTCGATGCCCGAGCAGAACCCGATCTGCTCCATCATCTCGAGGTCGAACGTCGTGCGCATGCGCAGCCGCTGCGCTTCGAGCAGCTTTCCCTCGCGCTCGAGCTCTTGCAGACGCTCGTCGAGTTCGTCGCGGATGGTGCCGATCGCGCGCTGCATGACATCGGTGGATGCCACGTAGTGCGAGCCGGGGAACACCGGCACCGCGTCGAGCTTCGCGACGACCTGCCCTGTGAGCGGATGGAGACTGTAGAGCGCCTCGACCTCGTCGCCGAACATCTCGATGCGGATCGCGAGTTCTTCATAGACGGGGATGATCTCGATCGTGTCGCCCCGAACCCGGAACGTGCCGCGCGAGAAGTCGACGTCGTTGCGCTGGTACTGCATCGACACGAACTTGCGGATGAGCCAGTCACGATCGACGCGCTGCCCGACCTGGAGCGGCATCATCGCCGCCAAGTACTCTTCGGGCGTGCCGAGACCGTAGATGCACGAGACCGTCGACACGACGACGACGTCGCGCCGGCTGAGGAGCGAGTTCGTCGTCGAGTGACGCAACCGCTCGACCTCGGCGTTGATCGACGAGTCCTTCTCGATGAAGGTGTCGGTCTGGGGCACGTAGGCCTCTGGCTGGTAGTAGTCGTAGTACGACACGAAGTACTCGACCGCGTTGTTCGGCATGAGCTCGCGGAACTCGTTCGTCAGCTGTGCCGCGAGGGTCTTGTTGTGCGCGAGCACGAGCGTCGGGCGCTGCACCTGCTCGATGAGCCACGCCGTCGTCGCCGACTTGCCCGTGCCCGTTGCGCCGAGCAGCACGACATCGGTCTCACCGGCATTGATGCGGGCGGCGAGTTCGGCGATCGCCGCGGGCTGATCGCCCGACGGGGAGTACTCGCTCACGACCTCGAACGGGCGCACGGAACGCGTGGACTGCATGCCTTCCAGCGTAGGCGCACCCTCCGACACGCCGGCCGGTGTTCGCCCTCAGCCGAGGAAGACCTGCGTCGACGAGGAAGGCGGGCCCGGAGTCATCCCTTGCGCCTCAGCCCTGCGCTTTGGCGGCCCGTTCCGCGACGATCCGCGCCCAGAGCGCGTCCGCCTGACTCATGGTGTGCGCGAGCGCCCCCGAGGTGTCGATGACGACGTCGGCGATCGCCCGGCGCTCATCGTCGGACGCCTGCGAATCGACCCGCGCCTCAGCCTGGATCGGGTCGAGACCGCGCTCCTCGACGAGTCGCTTGACCTGCTCGTGACGCCCCGCACTCGTCACGACGACGAGATCGAACGGATGATCCACCCGCGCCTCGACGAGGAGCGGCACGTCGTAGACGACCACTGCATCGGAATTCTCCGCCTCGGCCTTCGCGATGAGCTTTCCCGCGAGCGTACGCACCGCGGGGTGCACGATCGCGTTGAGCTTCTCGCGGGCAGCCTCGTCGTGGAAGACGATCTCGCCGAGCTTCGCCCGATCGAGCATGCCGTCGGGCTGGAGCACCGCCTCGCCGAACTCCGCGACGATCGCCGCGAGCGCCGGCGTGCCGGGCTCGACGACGCGCCGTGCAAGCTGATCGGCATCGAGGTGCACGGCGCCGTGCGCGAAGAGACGGCGGGCCACGGTCGATTTGCCCGACGCGATGCCGCCGGTGAGTCCGATGAGGTACACGATGTCATGCTATCGCCGCGCGGGACGCCCGGCCGTGGAAGACTTCCGGCAGGAGGCATCCGTCAATGCTCGAACTGCTCGCCGGCACCGGTCTGGCCCTCGCGGCAGGTCTCAACGCGTGGATCCCGCTCGTCGTCCTTGGCGCGCTCGACCGATTCACCGGCCTCGTCGAACTTCCGCCCGCGTGGGCGTGGCTCGCGAACGAATGGGTGCTGCTCATCCTCGTCGTCCTCCTCATCGTCGAGATCGTCGCCGACAAGGTGCCCGGACTCGACAGCGTCAACGACGTCGTGCAGACGATCGTGCGGCCGACCGCCGGCGGACTCGCCTTCGGCTCGGGCACCGGAGCGACGACCGTCGCCGTCACCGACCCCGAAGCCTTCTTCGCCTCCGACCAGTGGATCCCCATCGCGATCGGCGCGGCACTCGCGCTCGGCGTCCACCTCGTCAAGGCACTCGCTCGTCCCGTCGTCAATGCGACGACCGCCGGGTTGGGTGCGCCCGTCGTGAGCACGGTCGAGGATGTCGGATCTGCCGTGCTCGCGTTCGCCGCGATCCTCGTGCCCGTCCTCGTCGTCGTGGGCGTCGTCGCGATCGTCGTCGCGGCGGTCATCGCTCTCCGCACGCGGGCGGCGCGGAGAGCGGCGAAGCGAGCTGCGACCGACAGCGCGTGACGCGCGCCCCGATCCTGAGCCGCGCTCCGGCCCACGACGCAGCTCAGAGGAAACGCCGGAAGGCCGGCCCCGAATCGGGACCGGCCTTCCGTTGATCGCCTTGCAGCGACGGGATGGTGCTTAGTTGTTGCTCGAGAGCTTCTCGCGCAGCGCCGCGAGCGAAGCGTCGTCGGCGAGGGTGCCGCCCGAAGCGGACTCGCTCGAGAACGACGACGTGCCCGACGAGAACGAGTCGTCGGCAGCCTGAGCGGCCTGCGACGACGCGACCTGCTTCTTGTGGGCCTCCCAGCGGGCCTGGGCTGCAGCGTACTCCTGCTCCCACGCCTCGCGGGCGGCCTCGAAGCCTTCGCGCCACTCGTTCGTCTCGGGGTCGAAGCCCTCGGGGAACTTGTAGTTGCCCTGCTCGTCGTACTCCGTGAGCATGCCGTAGAGCGCCGGGTCGAACTCGGTGCCCTCGGGGTCGACGCCCTCGTTCGCCTGCTTGAGCGAGAGCGAGATGCGGCGACGCTCGAGGTCGATGTCGATGACCTTGACGAAGACCTCTTCGCCGACCGACACGACCTGCTCGGCGAGCTCGACGTGCTTGGCCGAGAGCTCCGAGATGTGCACGAGGCCCTCGATGCCGTCTGCGACGCGCACGAACGCACCGAACGGAACGAGCTTGGTGACCTTGCCCGGTGCGACCTGGCCGATCGCGTGCGTGCGGGCGAAGACCTGCCAGGGGTCCTCCTGCGTCGCCTTGAGCGACAGCGAGACGCGCTCGCGGTCGAGCTCGACGGAGAGCACCTCGACGGTGACCTCCTGGCCGACCTCGACGACCTCGCTGGCGTGCTCGATGTGCTTCCACGACAGCTCGGAGACGTGCACGAGGCCGTCCACACCGCCGAGGTCGACGAACGCACCGAAGTTGACGATCGAGGAGATGACACCCTTGCGGACCTGGCCCGGGTGGAGGTTCGCGAGGAACGTCGAACGCGACTCGGACTGCGTCTGCTCGAGGAGCGCGCGGCGCGAGAGGACGACGTTGTTGCGGTTCTTGTCGAGCTCGAGGATCTTCGCCTCGATCTCCTGGCCGAGGTACGGCGTGAGGTCGCGCACACGGCGGAGCTCGATGAGCGATGCCGGGAGGAAGCCGCGGAGGCCGATGTCGACGATGAGGCCGCCCTTGACGACCTCGATGACCGAACCGGTCACGACGCCGTCGGACTCCTTGATCTTCTCGACGTCGCCCCACGCGCGCTCGTACTGCGCACGCTTCTTGGACAGGATGAGGCGGCCTTCTTTGTCCTCCTTCTGGAGAACGAGCGCCTCGACGGTGTCGCCGACCTCGACGACCTCGCTGGGGTCGACGTCGTGCTTGATGGAAAGCTCGCGCGAGGGGATGACACCCTCGGTCTTGTAGCCGACGTCGAGGAGGACCTCGTCGCGGTCGATCTTCACGACGGTGCCTTCGATGAGGTCGCCGTCGTTGAAGAACTTAAGCGTCTTCTCGACCGCGGCGAGGAAATCGTCAGCAGAACCGATGTCGTTGATCGCGACCTGCTTGGGCGCCTTGGTCGTTACGGTGGTCATGTAGTGGATGCTCCGAATGGACAGAATCAGGCCCATCGCCGAAAAGTCGAGCTGAATTGTTGGTTCCGCGATGGGCATGCGGACATGGATGTCACAAGAGTGACGTTCTAGCGTACCGGATTTCGGCCCTCATCGGCAAACTGTCAGCGAACGTCCCGGTTCGCCGTCCGGCGGCGCGAGGCTACCCGAGCAGGGCCGAACGGAGCGTGTCGAGCCCCACGCCGCCGAGGTCGAGCGCGCGCTTGTGGAACGCCCGGATGTCGAACGCCGCCCCTTCACGCGCGCGCGTGTCGTCGCGGAGCTGCTCCCAGATGCGCTGACCGACCTTGTACGACGGCGCCTGCCCCGGCCACCCGAGGTAGCGATTGACCTCGAACCGCACGAACTCGTCGTTCATCGCGACGTTCTGCCCCATGAACTCGAACGCGTAGTCGCCCGTCCAGACGCCTTGGCCGTCGGGGCGCGGCTTTCCGAGGTGCACGCCGATGTCGAGCACGACGCGCGCGGCGCGCATGCGCTGCCCGTCGAGCATGCCGAGCCGGTCGGCGGGGTCGTCGAGGTAGCCGAGCTCCTCCATGAGCCGTTCGGCATAGAGCGCCCAGCCTTCGGCGTGGCCCGACGTGCCGGCGAGCTGACGCCGCCAGGTGTTGAGCGTCGCTCGGTTGACGACCGCCTGCCCGATCTGCAGGTGATGGCCGGGTACGCCCTCGTGATACACCGTCGTGAGCTCACGCCACGTGTCGAACTCGGTGACACCCTCGGGCACCGACCACCACATGCGGCCGGGCCGCGAGAAGTCGTCGGTCGGGCCCGTGTAGTAGATGCCGCCCTCTTGCGTCGGTGCGATCATGCACTCGAGCGTGCGGATCTCGGCGGGGATGTCGAACTGGGTGGCACCGAGCTCGGCGACGGCCCGGTCGCTCGTCTCCTGCATCCAGCGCTGGAGCGCGTCGGTGCCGTGCAGCTTGCGGGACGGGTCGCGCTCGAGGAACGCCACGGCTTCGGCAACGGATGCCCCGGGGAGGATCTCGTTCGCGATCGACTCCTGCTCGGCGACCATGCGGGCGAGCTCTTCGATGCCCCACTCGTACGTCTCGTCGAGGTCGACCGTCGCGCCCAGGAAGTGCCGCGAGCGCAATGCGTAGATCTCGCGGCCGACGCCGTCGCGGTCTCCCGCGCGCGGCGCGAGTTCGACGTCGAGGAAGTCGGCGAGGCGGTCGTAGGCGGATGCCGCGGCCGACGCCGCGCGCGTGAGGTCGGCCTCGAGGCTCGCGGGGAGTCCGGCGCCGCCGTCGCTCGCCCCGGACGCGAAGGCGGCGAAGAAGCCGTCGGCCCGCGACTGGCGGCGGGCCTGTGCAGCGACCTCCCGCACTTGGCGGACGGCGGGGACGACCCCCCGCTCGGCGCCGAGCCGCAGCGTCTGCACGTAGCCGTCGACCGCCGCGGGAACCTCGCCGAGTCGCGTCGCGATGCGCGCCCAGTCGTCAACCGTGTCGGTCGCCATGAGGTCGAAGACCTCGCGGATGTCTTGAGCCGGGCTCGCGATGACATTGAGGTCGCGCAGGTGCAACCCCGCGTCGTGCCCCTCGAGTTCGAGTTCGAGCTCGCCGCCGAGGTCGGCGAGCGTCACCCGGTCGACATCGTCGACGGGCTCTGCGCCCCGAAGCGCGCCGAGCGTCGCCCTCGTCGCTGCGATGAGCTGTTCATGACCCTCGGGAGAGTAGTCGGGCAGTCGCGTGTCGGCCTCGGTTCGGCCGATGTACGTGCCGACGGTGGGCTGCAACTCGACGAGCGTGTCGACCCAGCCTTCGGCGATGCGATCGATCTGGGACGGCGTGCGCGGTTCGACTGACATGCCCTCGAGCCTACCGAGCACCGCCCACAGTCCGAACGGCGGAGGCAGCCCGAACAGCGCCGACGCTCAGTGCGCCGCGTCGTCCCAACTCGCGCCACGCCCGACCTGGACATCGAGCGGCACGAGCAGGTCGACGGCGTGCGACATCTTGTCGCGCACGATCGCCTCGAGCTCGTCGGCCTCGCCTTCGGCGACCTCGAAGACGAGTTCGTCGTGCACCTGCATGAGCATGCGCGAACGCAGCCCGGCCTCGGCGATCGCCCGCTCGGTCGAGGTCATCGCGAGCTTGATGAGGTCGGCCGCCGATCCTTGGATGGGCGAGTTGAGGGCGGCGCGCTCGGCGTTCTCGCGAAGCACGCGGTTCGGGCTGTTGAGATCGGGGAACGGGCGGCGTCGACCGAAGATCGTCTCGGTGTACCCGTCGATCTTCGCTTGCTCGACGACGCTCCGAAGGTACACGCGCACCGCGCCGAAGCGCTCGAAGTAGTCCTTCATGAGCTGCGTCGCCTCGGCCCGGTCGATTCGGAGCTGCTTCGAGAGACCGAACGCGCTGAGTCCGTAGGCGAGGCCGTACGACATCGCCTTGACCTTCGTGCGCATGAGCGGCGAGACATCCGCCTCATCGACGCCGAAGACCCGCGCGCCGACGAACCGGTGCAGGTCTTCTCCGGCGTTGAACGCCTCGATGAGACCCGGGTCTTCGGAGAGGTGCGCCATGATGCGCATCTCGATCTGCGAGTAGTCGGCCGTGAGGAGTTCGGTGTACTCGGCGCCGTGGCGGAACGCCTCGCGGATGCGACGGCCGTCTTCGGTACGGATCGGGATGTTCTGCAGGTTCGGATCGTTGCTCGACATGCGGCCCGTCGCAGCGCCCACCTGCCCGTACGTCGTGTGGATGCGGCCGTCGGAGCCGATCGCCTTGTCGAGCGAGTCGACGATCTGGCGGAGCTTCGTCGCGTCGCGGTGCTCGAGCAGGAGCCCGAGGAAGGGGTGCGGATTCGACTCCTGCAGATCGGCGAGGGCGTTCGCGTCGGTCGAATAGCCCGTCTTCGTCGAGCGCGTCTTCGGCATGCCGAGCTGGTCGAAGAGCACCTCTTGCAACTGCTTGGGCGAACCGAGGTTGACCTCACGCCCGATTTCGACGAACGCGGATTCGGCGAGGTCGGCCGCACGGCCGCCGAGCTCGGACGAGAGGCCGGCGAGCCGGTCGTGGTCGACCGCGACGCCGCGGAGCTCCATCGCCGCGAGCACCGGCACGAGCGGCATCTCGATCTCGGCGAGTACGCGACGCGTGCCCTCGCTCATCGCGGCGAGCACGACGGGAGCGAGCCTGAGCGAGTACCACGCGAGGTCTGCGGTACTCGCCGACTCGTCTTCGAGCGCGACGAGCTGCGACGGGTCGCCCTGCGGAACCGTCTCGCCGAGATAGCGGTCGACGAGGTCGACGAGCGACTTCTCTTGCAGGTTCGGACGGATGAGCCATCCGGCCACGAGCGGATCGACGACGACGTTCGCCACCGTGAGCCCCGATCGGGCCGCGGCCTTGAGTTGCGGCTTGGCGTCGGTGAGGACCTTCGGCGCGTCGCTCGCGAGCCACGCCTCGAACGCCTCGAACTCGGGCGCACCGGGCACGAGTGCGAGTTCGACGCTCTCGGACTTGGTCGCGACGCCCGCGCCGACGACCTTCCCGTCGAGCAATTCGAACTGCAGGCCGAGACCCGCGGGTTCGGCGACGACTGCGGCGTCGAGCCAGATCGCGAGGTCTGTGCCGGCGATGCGCGCGGACGTCGGCGCCTTGGGCGCGTCTTCGGCCGGCACTGCGGCCACGCTCGCAGCAGGCTTGCCTGCCGCACCGCCGTTGCCGTTGCCGTTCACGAGTTTCGTCACTCGCTCGAGCAGCGTGCGGAACTCGAGCCGCGTGAAGATCGGCGTCACGGCGTCGAGGTCGATGGGCTTCGCCTCGAGTTCGTCGAGTTCGACCGGGAGTTCGACATCGCGCACGAGCCGGTTCAGCTTGCGGTTGCGGACGGCGTTCTCGCGCTCCCGGCGGAGGTTGTCGCCGACGACGCCCTTGATCTCGTCGATGTGCTCGAGGATGCCCTCGAGCGACCCGTAGAGCCCGAGCCACTTGACGGCCGTCTTCTCGCCGACCTTCGTGATGCCAGGCAGATTGTCGCTCGTCTCGCCGACGAGGGCTGCGATCTCGGGGTACTGCTCGGGCCGCACGCCGTACCGCTCGACGACCGCCGCCGGGTCGTAGCGCTTCAGCTGCGACACGCCCTGCGTGTTCGGGTAGAGGAGCGTGATGTCGTCGTTGACGAGTTGGATCGTGTCGCGGTCGCCCGAGACGACCAGCACGCGGTACCCCGCGGCTTCGCCGCGCGTCGCGAGGGTGGCGAGGATGTCGTCGGCCTCGAAATCGTCTTTCTCGAGCACAGTGATGCCCATCGCCTGCAAGGCCTCTTGCAGAATCGGCACCTGCCCCTTGAACTCGACCGGCGTCTCGCCGCGGTTGCCCTTGTATTCCTCGTACTCGCGCGTGCGGAACGACTGGCGCGACTTGTCGAATGCGACCGCGAGGTGGGTGGGCTTCTCGTTCTGCAGCAGCAGGAGCAGCATCGACAAGAAGCCGTGGATGGCATTCGTGTGCTGCCCGTCACGGGTCTGGAAACTGTCGACCGGGAGCGCGTAGAACGCGCGGAACGCGAGCGAGTGGCCGTCGACGACGAGGAGGGTGGGCTTCTGGGGGTCCGACACCTGGACAGCCTACAAGCGACGGCCGACATGCTCCGCGCTCCCCCGAGGTCCGAGGAAGCGTGCGAACCGCGCACGGTCGCGACATCCGGGGAAGACGACGGATGCCGCGTCGGGAACGTTCCCGCCGCGGCATCCGGATGCTTCGGAGCGTGCCTACTTCTTGGGCGCGAGCTGCTCGATGATCGCCTGCGACACGTCTTTCATCGTGAGACGACGATCCATCGACGCCTTCTGGATCCAGCGGAACGCCTCGGGCTCGGTGAGGCCCATCTTCTCGTTGAGCAGGCCCTTGGCCCGGTCGACGAGCTTGCGGGTCTCGAACCGCTCGACGAGATCGCCGACCTCGGCCTCGAGTGCGATGATCTGCGCGTAGCGCGCGAGGGCGATCTCGATCGCGGGCAGCAGGTCGTTGGGCGTGAACGGCTTCACCACGTAGGCCAGCGCGCCCGCCTCGCTCGCGCGCTCGACCAGTTCTTTCTGGCTGAACGCCGTGAGCAGCACGACCGGCGCGATGTGCCCCTTCGAGAGGCGCTCGGCAGCCGAGATGCCGTCGAGCTGGGGCATCTTGACGTCCATGATGACGAGGTCGGGGCGCAGCTCGGTCGCGAGCGCAACGGCCGTCTCGCCATCGCCGGCCTCGCCGACGACCTCGAAACCGTTGTCGCGAAGGATCTCGACGATGTCGAGACGGATCAGCGACTCGTCTTCCGCGACGACGACGCGGCGAGGAGCCGACTGGGTGGGTTCACTGTCAGTCACGGCTGAAAGCCTACGGTATTCTGGCCGAGGCCCGTTGCCGGTGTGGCGGAATGGCAGACGCGGAGCACTCAAAATGCTTTGCCGAAAGGCGTGTGGGTTCGAGTCCCACCACCGGCACAGCGGGCCTCGGAACAAGCGTCCCTCGTGTCAGACGGCGGATGCCTCGAGCGGTCGACGCCCACGCGTCCACCCGACGTCGGGAAACGACGCGCACGAACGACGAACGGCCGGTGCGAGACATCCGCACCGGCCGTTCCTCGGAACCGCTTAGAGCACCTCGCCGACCTTGTGCACGCGCACGTCGTTCGTGGTGCCGGGGATCCCGGGAGGGGAACCCGAGATGATGACGACCGTCTCGCCCTCGACCGCACGGCCCGACTTCGCGAGCACGTCGTCGACCTGGCCGACCATCTGGTCGGTGTGCGTGACGCGGTCGACGACGAACGACTCGACGCCCCAGAAGAGCGACATGCGCCGACGGATGGCCTGGTCGGGCGTGAACGCGAGGATCGGGATCGGCGAACGCAGACGCGCCATGCGGCGGACCGACTCCCCGGACTCGGTGAAGACGCACAGGTACTTCGCGCCCACGAAGTCGGCGATGTCGACACCGGCTGCCGTGATCGCGCCCGACTGGGTGCGCGGCTTCGTGCCGAGCTTCGGCACCCGCTCGAGTCCGTGGAGCTCGGTCGACTCGACGATGCGCGCCATGGTCTGCACCGTGATGACGGGGTACTCGCCCACGCTCGTCTCGCCCGAGAGCATGACCGCGTCGGCGCCGTCGAGGATGGCGTTCGCGACATCCGACGTCTCGGCGCGAGTCGGAACCGGGCTGTGCGTCATCGACTCGAGCATCTGCGTCGCGACGATGACCGGCTTCGCGAGACGACGGGCGATCTCGATCGCCTGCTTCTGCACGATCGGAACGGCCTCGAGCGGGAGTTCGACGCCGAGGTCGCCGCGCGCGACCATGATGGCGTCGAACGCCTCGATGATCTCTTCGAGGTGGTCGACGGCCTGGGGCTTCTCGATCTTCGCGATGACCGGAACGCGGCGACCCACTTCGTCCATGATCTCGTGGACCCGCACGATGTCGGCGGCGTTGCGCACGAACGAGAGCGCGATGAGGTCGGCACCGAGTTCGAGGCCCCAACGGAGGTCTGCCTCGTCCTTCTCGGAGAGCGCGGGCACGTTGACCGCGACACCCGGGAGGTTGATGCCCTTGTTGTCGGACACCGGGCCCGCGACGACGACGCGCGTCGTGACGACCGTGCCGTCGGTCTCGATCACCTCGACGCGGACCTTGCCGTCGTCGATGAGCAGGAAGTCGCCAGGGGCGACGTCTTGGGGCAGGCCCTTGAAGGTCGTGCCGACGAGCTCCTTCGTGCCGAGGATGTCTTCGGTCGTGATCTTGAAGACATCGCCGACGGCGAGCTCGTGCGGTCCGTTCTCGAACTTGCCGAGGCGGATCTTCGGCCCCTGCAGGTCGACGAGCACGGCGATCGCACGGCCCGAGTCGTTGGCGGCTTTGCGGACGTTCTGGTAGACGCCCTCGTGGACCTCGTAGCTGCCGTGGCTGAGGTTCATGCGGGTGACGTCGACGCCCGCGTCGATGACGGCGCGGATCTGTTCATAGCTCGACGTCGCAGGCCCGAGGGTCGCGACGATCTTCGCTCGTCTCATATCGGTGTGTACTCCCAGGTGTTCCGCGCCGAGACGCGGGTCGGTGGCGCCGGGTGGCGCGATGGTCAGACGGCGAACGCTCGGGCGGTCGCAGGAATCGGGCTCGGCAGACGCGTATCACCCTCAAGGTACCGGTCGACGGCCGCGGCCGCAGCACGCCCTTCGGCGATCGCCCACACGATGAGCGACTGGCCGCGGCCCGCGTCGCCCGCGACGAAGACGCCGGCGAGGTCCGTCGCGTAGTCCGCGTCGCGCTCGAAGTTGCCGCGAGACGTCGCACCGAGGCCGATCTGCTCGCCGGCGACCTTCGTCTCGGGACCCGTGAATCCGAGCGCGAGCAGGACGAGGTCGGCCGGGATCTCGCGCTCGGTGCCCGCCTTCGGAACCCGCTTGCCGTCGAGGTACTCGGTCTCGGCGATACGGATCGCGCGAACCTCTCCGGCGTCGTTGGCGAGGAACTCGACCGTTGACGCGAGGTACTGGCGCTCGCCGCCCTCTTCGTGCGCCGACTGGACCTCGAAGATGTTCGGGTGGATCGGCCACGGCTGCTCGGGCGAGCGCTCGTCGCCCGGACGCTTGCCGATCGCGAGGTTGGTCACCGTGAGCGCGCCCTGGCGGTGCGCGGTGCCGATGCAGTCGGCGCCCGTGTCGCCGCCGCCGAGGACGACGACGTGCTTGCCCTCAGCGGTGATCTGGTCGAAGACCTGATCGCCCGCGACGGCCTTGTTGGACTGCGTGAGGTACTCCATCGCGAAGTGCACACCGGGCAGATCACGACCCGGGATCGGCAGATCGCGCGGCTCGATCGCACCCGTCGCGACCACGACGGCGTCGTAACGCTCGCGGAGCTGCTCCCACGTGATATCGACGCCGATCTCGACGCCCGCGCGGAAGCGCGTGCCCTCGGCGGTCATCTGCGCGAGACGCGCATCGATGTGCTTCTTCTCCATCTTGAAGTCGGGGATGCCGTAGCGCAGGAGACCGCCGATGCGGTCGTCGCGCTCGAACACCGCGACCGTGTGTCCGGCCCGCGTGAGCTGCTGGGCGGCCGCGAGACCGGCGGGGCCCGAACCGACGACGGCCACGGTCTTGCCCGTCAGACGCCCCGGCGGCTGCGGCTGCACCCAGCCGTTGCCGAACGCCTGGTCGGCGATCGACACCTCGACCTGCTTGATCGTGACGGCCGGCTGATTGATGCCGAGCACGCACGCCGACTCGCACGGAGCCGGGCACAGACGACCGGTGAACTCGGGGAAGTTGTTGGTCGCGTGCAGCCGCTCGCTCGCCGCACGGCCTTCGCCGCGCCACGTGAGGTCGTTCCACTCGGGGATCAGGTTGCCGAGCGGGCAGCCCTGGTGGCAGAACGGCACGCCGCAGTCCATGCAGCGACCGGCCTGCCGGCGCAACTGCGTCGGGTCACCCTGCTCGTAGACCTCTTTCCAGTCCATGATGCGGACCGGCACCGGGCGGCGCTTGGGCAGCTCCCGCTCGGTGACCTTCAGAAAGCCCTTCGGGTCAGCCACCCGTCACCTCCGAGTACTCCATGCAGTTGATACGGGTGTTCGCGTCGAGGCGACGCACGACGGATGTCTCAGCCACCGGTCACCTCGAGGATGCGAGTCCAGACGACGTCGCCGTCGGGGTCGAGCCCCTCGTCGACGGCGGTCTGGCGGGTGCGGAGCACCGCGGCGTAGTCGCGCGGCAGCACTTTCGTGAACGAGTCGAACGCGGCGTCGCCCTCCTCGAGGAGGCGCGCGGCGACGGCCGAGCCGGTGTGCTCGAGGTGCTGCTCGAGCAGGTCGCGCACGATCTCGCGGTCGGCGCTGCCGAGCGGGAGCAGTTCGAGCTCGCCGCTCGAGAGCGATTCGCGGTTGACGCGGCCCTCGCGGAGGCCGAGCACGTAGGCGGTTCCGCCCGACATGCCGGCGCCGAGGTTACGGCCCGTATCGCCCAGGATGAGCGCGAGACCGCCGGTCATGTACTCGAGCGCATGATCGCCCACGCCCTCGACGACCGCCGTTGCGCCCGAGTTGCGCACGAGGAAGCGCTCGCCCACGATGCCGCGGATGAACATCGACCCGCGCGTGGCGCCGTACCCGATGACATTTCCGGCGATCACGTTGCGCTCGGCGACGAAGCCCGCGTCCTCGGCCGGCTTGACGATGATCTGTCCGCCCGAGAGGCCCTTGCCGACGTAGTCGTTCGAGTCGCCCTCGAGCCGCAGCGTGATGCCGTTCGGCAGGAACGCGCCGAAGGACTGACCCGCCGAACCCGTGAGGGTGATGTCGATCGACCCGGTCGGCAGCCCGTGCTCGCCGTGGGCGACCGTCACCTCGTGGCCGAGCATCGTGCCGACTGCGCGCTCGGTGTTCTTGATGGGCAGCTCGATCTGGATCGATCCGCCCTCCTCGAGCACGAGACGGCTGCGCGCGATGAGCTCGTTGTCGAAGTGCTCGTCGAGCTCGTGGTCTTGTGCGCGGCCGTGCTTGCGCGGCTCGGAGTCGGAGAAGTCGGGGCCGACGAGCACGGGCGTGAGGTCGAGACCCGAGGCCTTCCAGTGGTCGACCGCGCGGTCGACGTCGAGGAGCTCACGGCGGCCGATGATCTCGTCGAGCGACCGGAAACCGAGCGCAGCGAGGTACTCGCGCACCTCTTGCGCGATGAACTCGAAGAAGTTGACGACGAACTCGGGCTTGCCCGAGAAGCGCTTGCGGAGCTCGGGGTTCTGCGTCGCGACGCCGACGGGACATGTGTCGAGGTGGCAGACGCGCATCATGATGCAGCCTTCCACGACGAGCGGGGCCGTTGCGAAGCCGAACTCCTCGGCGCCGAGCAGGGCGCCGATCAGGACGTCGCGGCCCGTCTTCAACTGGCCGTCGACCTGGACGACGACGCGGTCGCGCATGCCGTTGAGCATGAGCGTCTGCTGCGTCTCGGCGAGGCCGAGCTCCCACGGGGTGCCCGCGTGCTTGAGCGAGTTGAGCGGGCTCGCGCCGGTGCCGCCGTCGTGCCCCGAGACGAGAATGACGTCGGCGAGTGCCTTGGCCGTGCCGGCCGCGACCGCGCCGATGCCCGACTGGCTCACGAGCTTCACGTGGATGCGGGCCTTGGGGTTCGCGCGCTTCAGGTCGAAGATGAGCTGCTTGAGGTCTTCGATCGAGTAGATGTCGTGGTGCGGCGGCGGCGAGATGAGGCCGACGCCCGCCGTCGCGTGACGGGTGCGGGCGACCCACGGGTACACCTTCGTCGGCGGCAGCTGACCGCCCTCGCCGGGCTTCGCGCCCTGCGCGAGCTTGATCTGGATGTCGTCGGCGTGGGTGAGGTACATGCTCGTCACGCCGAACCGGCCGGACGCGACCTGCTTGATCGCGCTGCGGCGCTCGGGGTCGAGGAGACGGTCGAGGTCTTCGCCGCCCTCACCCGTGTTCGACTTGGCGCCGAGGCGGTTCATCGCGATCGCGAGCGTCTCGTGCGCCTCTTTCGAGATCGAGCCGTAACTCATCGCGCCGGTCGAGAACCGCTTGACGATCGACTCGATCGACTCGACCTCGTCGATCGGGACCGCCGGGCGCGTGCCGGTGCGGAGCCCGAAGAGACCTCGCAGCGTCATGAGTTGCGACGACTGGTCGTCGACGAGGTCGGTGTACTCCTTGAAGATGTCGTAGCGCCGCGTGCGAGTCGAGTGCTGCAGGCGGAACACCGTCTCGGGGTTGAAGAGGTGCGGCGAGCCGTCTCGGCGCCACTGGTACTCGCCGCCCGTCGCGAGGCGCTCGTGCGCACGCACGGCCTCGTCTTCGGGGTACGCGGAGGTGTGACGGTCGAGGTTCTCGGTCGCGATCACGTCGAGGCCGACACCGCCGAGCTTCGTCGTCGTGCCGGTGAAGAACTCGTCGACGAACTCGTTCGAGAGCCCGACTGCTTCGAACGCCTGCGCACCCGCGTACGAGGAGATCGTCGAGATGCCCATCTTGGACATGATCTTGAGCACGCCCTTGCCGAGCGCCTTGATGACGTTGTGCACGGCGTCCTCGGGCGTGACGCCCTGGATGACGCCCGAGCGCACGAGGTCTTCGCACGTCTCCATCGCGAGGTACGGGTTCACGGCGGACGCCCCGTAGCCCACGAGGAGCGCGACATGGTGGACCTCGCGTACATCGCCCGCCTCGACGACGAGCCCGACCTTCATGCGGTTCTCGGACCGGATGAGGTGGTGGTGCACGGCCGACAGCATGAGGAGCGACGGGATTGGCGCCAGGTCCTTGTTCGAGTCGCGGTCGCTCAGGATGATGAACAGCGCGCCGTCTTCGATGGCCTGATCGACTTCGGCGCACAGCGCCGTGAGCCGGCTGCGCAGGGCGTCGGGCCCCTCGTCGAACCGATAGAGGCCCTTGAGCGTCACCGTGGTGCGCGAACCGGGGCGCGGGTCGATGTGGACGATCTTCGCGAGTTCGTCGTTGTCGATCACAGGGAACGCGAGGGAGACCTGCTTGGCGTGCTCGGGGCCCTGGCTCAGCAGGTTGCGCTCGGGACCGAGCGATGAGCCGAGGGAGGTGACGACCGCCTCGCGGATCGAGTCGAGCGGCGGGTTCGTCACCTGGGCGAACTGCTGCGTGAAGTAGTCGAACAGCAGGCGCGGGCGCTTCGACAGCACGGCGACCGGCGTGTCGGAACCCATCGCGCCGAGCGGTTCGGCACCGGTCTTCGCCATCGGCGTGAGGAGGATCTTGACCTCTTCCTCGGTGTAGCCGAAGGTGCGCTGTCGGCGGTTGACGGACGCCGGCGGGTGCACGATGTGCTCGCGCTCGGGAAGGTCGGCGAGCCGGATGCGACCCTGCTCGAGCCACTCGCCCCAGGGCTCCTGCCCCGCGAGCTGCGCTTTGATCTCGTCGTCTTCGATGAGGCGGCCCGCCTCGGTGTCGACGAGGAACATACGGCCCGGCTGCAGGCGCCCCTTGCGCACGATCTTCGACTGGTCGAAGTCGAGCACGCCGATCTCGCTCGCGAGGACGACGAGTCCGTCATCGGTGACCACATAGCGGCCGGGGCGGAGTCCGTTGCGGTCGAGCGTCGCGCCGACGAGCGAGCCGTCGGTGAAGACGATCGCGGCGGGGCCGTCCCACGGCTCCATGAGCATCGAGTGGTACTCGTAGAACGCGCGGCGCGCGGGATCGATCTCGGTCTGGTTCTCCCAGGCCTCGGGGACCATCATCATGATCGCGTGCGGGAGGCTGCGGCCCGCGAGCGTCAGAAGTTCGACGACTTCGTCGAAGGACGCCGAGTCGCTTGCGCCGGGGGTCACGATCGGGAGCACGGGCGAGAGGTCGCCGAGCACTTCGGACTCGAGTTGCGACTGACGCGCGCGCATCCAGTTGCGGTTGCCCTGGATCGTGTTGATCTCGCCGTTGTGGGCGATCATGCGGAACGGCTGCGCGAGCGGCCAAGACGGGAAGGTGTTGGTCGAGTACCGCGAGTGGACGAGCGCGAGCTTCGACGCGAACCGCTCGTCGGAGAGGTCGGGGTAGAACGGCTCGAGCTGGAGCGTCGTGACCATGCCCTTGTAGACCATCGTTCGCGACGACAGCGACGTGAAGTACAGGTCGAGCTCGCGCTCGGCGCGCTTCCGCAGACGGAACGTCAGCCGGTCGAGCGCGATGCCCGCGAGACGGTCGCCTCCGGCGTTGGTCGCGAGCGAGCGCACGAAGAGCTGCTGCACGGCCGGCATGGCCGCACGCGCAAGCGTGCCGAGCTCGTCGGGACGGACGGGGACCTCGCGCCACCCGAGGACTTCGAGGCCCTCGCTCGCCGCGATCGCGTGAACGTCTTGCTTGACCTTGCTTCGCGACGTCGGGTCGACCGGAAGGAACGCATTGCCGACCGCGTACTCGCCGACCGGCGGGAGCGGGAAGTCTGCGACCGCACGGAGGAACTCGTCGGGGATCTGCGTGATGATGCCGGCGCCGTCGCCCGTGCCGGCGTCGGAGCCCACGGCGCCTCTGTGCTCGAGGTGGCGGAGCGCGTCGAGGGCGTTCGTGATGATGTCGTGCCCCGCAGTGCCCCGAAGGGTCGCGACCATGGCCAGACCGCAGGCGTCCTTCTCGGCGGCCGGGTCATACATGCCCTGCGCGGCCGGGACGGTTCCGAACCGGGAGAAGGGTGGGGTGAGCGACACGTGTACCGTCCTCATCAACTTGGGTGGGAGCGAGGGACGACATTGGCCCATCGAAAAGGGGAAGTCGCGGCGCTAGGTGCGGCGCCGCGTCGGAGAACGGAGTGTTCGCTAGGAAGCTGACCGGCCGGGGCTTGTGGCCGCCGCATCGCCGGGGTCGTTCTCGCCCTCGACGGCTGCGTCGAGAGAGTCTGAATCGGACTCGGTATCGTCAGAGTCTACCTCAGCGTCGGAACCCTGCCATTCTCGGCCCGGTACGTAGACGCTGGGCTCGAGCCCGGGGTGGCGACGGCTCTGAACGAGGATGATGACGATACCGATGACGACCGCCGCCCACGCGGCCCACACGTTCGACCGGACGCCCAGGAACATCTCGCTCGGGTCGACGCGGATCGACTCGAAGAAGGCGCGGCCGGCGCCGTACCAGATGAGGTACACGCCGAACGCCTTGCCCCACCTCATGTTGAACCGGCGCTCGAGCACGAAGACGATGAGCGCGGCCCCCAGCAGGTTCCAGATGAGCTCGTAGAGGAACGTCGGGTGGAAGAGCGTGCCGTCGGCGAGGCCCTGCGGGAAGGCGGGGTTGTCGGACTCGATCTCGAGGCCCCACGGCAGGTCGGTGGGAAGTCCGAAGAGCTCATGGTTGAACCAGTTGCCGATGCGGCCGACCGCCTGCGCGACGAGGAGACCGGGAGCGAGCGCGTCGGCGAACGACCAGAATCGGAGGCCTGTGAGCTTGCACCCGATGAAGACGCCGACGGCGCCGCCGATGAGCGAACCGAAGATGGCGTTGCCGCCCTCCCAGATCGCGAAGACCTTCCACCATTCCTGGCCGGCGAAGTAGTCGGCGGGGTGGGTGAAGACGTGGTAGAACCGTGCCCCGATGATGCCCAGCGGCACCGCCCAGAGCGCGATGTCGAGCACGATGCCGGGTTCGGCCCCGCGCTTGGTGAGGCGTCGCGACGTGATGATCGTCGCGAGGATGATGCCGAGCAGGATGGCGAGCGCGTACATGTGGATGTTGAGCTGCAGACCGAAGAGGTTGAGCTCCCACACCTGCCACGCGTAATCGGGGCTCGGAATGCTGAGGGGTGCGGACACGCCGACCTATGCCTTTCGTCGGGAAACGTCGGCCACGAGGGCCTCAGTCAGGGTACTTCACTCGGGGCGCGTGCCGCGCGCGAGCTCGGCTGCGAGCTCGGCGACGCCCTCGACGCCGCGCTTCGCGAGCGCGTCGACGAGCGCCGAGCCCACGATCGCGCCTTCGGCGTAGCCGAGCACTTCGCGCACCTGCGCGGACGTCGAGATGCCGACGCCGACGCACGCGGCGGGGGCCTCGGCATCGTGCAGTCGGCCGACGAGGGTGCGGGCTGCGGCGTCGACGTCGGCACGGGCACCCGTGATGCCCATCGTCGAGACGGCGTACACGAACCCTCGGCTCGCGTCGACGGTGTGCCGGATGCGCGCGTCGGTGGAGGTCGGCGCCGTGAGGAAGACGCGGTCGAGTCCGGTGCGCTCGGAGGCTGCGAGCCAATCGGATGCCTCGTCGGGAATGAGGTCGGGCGTGATGAGCCCGGCGCCGCCCGCGGCGACGAGGTCGTCGGCGAAGCGGTCGACGCCGTACTGGAGCACGGGGTTCCAGTAGGTCATCACGAGCACCGGGGCATCCACTCGTGCCGTGATGCGCCGAACCGCCTCGAAGCCGTCTGCGAGACGGAAGCCGTTCGCGAGCGCCTGCTGGGTAGCCGCCTGGATGACGGGGCCGTCCATGACGGGGTCGGAGTACGGCAGGCCGAGCTCGATGATGTCGACGCCGTTCTCGACGAGTGCGACCGCCGCCTCGACGCTCGTGTCGAAGTCGGGGAAGCCGACCGGCAGGTAGCCGATGAGTGCACCGCCGGCCTCTTCGTTGCGCCGCGCGATGACGGATCCGACCGTCCTCATGCCTGCTCCTCGCCGTCGTACAGGCCGAACCAGCGGGCGGCCGTGTCCATGTCTTTGTCACCGCGGCCGGAGAGGCTCACGAGGATCGTCGAGTCGGGTCCGAGTTCGCGACCGAGTTCGAGCGCGCCCGCGAGCGCGTGCGACGACTCGATTGCGGGAATGATGCCCTCGGTGCGGGTGAGGAGACGCAGAGCGTCCATCGCTGCCGCATCCGTCACCGGACGGTACTGCGCACGCCCGATCGCCGCGAGCCACGAGTGCTCGGGGCCGACGCCCGGGTAGTCGAGACCGGCCGAGATCGAGTGCGACTCGATCGTCTGACCGTCTTCGTCTTGCAGAAGGAAGCTGCGGGCGCCGTGGAGGACGCCTGGGCGACCCTTCGTGATCGTCGCGGCGTGGCGGGGCGTGTCGGCGCCCTCTCCGCCGGCCTCGAAGCCGTACAGCGCGACATCCGCGTCGTCGAGGAACGCGTGGAAGATGCCGATCGCGTTCGACCCGCCGCCGACGCATGCGGCGACGGCGGTCGGCAGCGCACCCGTGAGGTCGAGGACCTGCTGTCGCGCCTCTTCGCCGATGATCTTCTGGAAGTCGCGCACCATCTCGGGGAACGGGTGCGGACCCGCGACCGTGCCGAAGATGTAGTTGGTCGACTCGACGTTCGTCACCCAGTCGCGCATCGCTTCGTTGATGGCGTCTTTGAGGGTGCGCGAACCCGCCTTGACGGCGACGACCTCGGCGCCGAGGAGGCGCATGCGGGCCACGTTGAGCGCCTGTCGCTCGGTGTCGACCTCGCCCATGTAGATCGTGCAGTCGAGACCGAAGAGTGCCGCCGCGGTCGCCGTCGCGACCCCGTGCTGACCTGCGCCGGTCTCGGCGATGACTCGCTGCTTGCCGATGCGCTTCGTGAGGAGCGCCTGGCCGAGCACGTTGTTGATCTTGTGCGAGCCCGTGTGGTTGAGGTCTTCGCGCTTCAAGACGACTCGCGCACCGCCCGCGTGCGCGGCGAACCGGGGCACTTCGGTGATGATCGAGGGACGCCCGGTGTAGCTGCGCCCGAGCTCGGCGAGCTCTTCGTTGAAGCCCGGGTCGAGCTTCGCGAGGTCGTACGCCTCGCCGAGCTCGTCGAGGGCTGCGACAAGCGACTCGGGCACGAAGCGCCCGCCGAACTCGCCGAAGTAGGGACCGGTCTGGTCGCGCAGGGCCATGTTCACACCGCCAGGAATGCAGAGAGGTTCGCGATGGGGTCGCCCGTGACGAGGGCCTCGCCCACGAGCACCGCGTCGGCGCCCGCGCGTCGGTAATGGGCGACGTCGTCGGGGGTGAGCACGGCCGACTCCGCGACGCGGATCGCCCCCTCGGGGAACCGGTCGGCGAGACGGCCGAAGAGGTCGCGGTCGAGTTCGAACGTCGTGAGATCGCGCGCGTTGACGCCGATGAGCTTCGCGCCGAGAGCCGCGGCCCGGTCGAGCTCGTCGGCCGAGTGCGTCTCGACGAGCGCCGTCATGCCGAGCGACACGATGAGGTCGTAGAGTTCGCGAAGGGTCTCGTCATCGAGTGCGGCGACGATGAGGAGCACGAGGTCGGCGCCTGCGGCGCGTGCCTCGTAGACCTGGTACGCGGTCGCGACGAAGTCTTTTCGGAGCACCGGCAGCGCCACGGCCTCGCGGACGGCCTCGAGGTCGGCGAGCGATCCGCCGAACTTGCGCCCCTCGGTGAGGACGCTGATCGCGCTCGCTCCCCCGAGTTCGTAGCTGCGGGCGAGCGATGCGGGGTCGGCGATCTGGGCCAGGGCGCCGCGCGACGGGCTCGAGCGCTTGATCTCGGCGATGACCTTGACCCGCTCGCCGGGAGCGAGGAGCGCGAGAGCGTCGAGCGCCGGCGGGCGTGCCTTCGCGGCGGCCTGCACTTCGGCGAGCGACCGAACCGTCTCGCGGGCGCGTGCGTCTGCGACGGCGTTCGCCGTCAGTTCGCTGAGCACGGACGTCAGTGGGTCTTGGGCGTGGTCTTCGACCCGCCGACGCCGTAGCCGGCGCTCTTGAGCGCCCAGCCGACGAGGAGGCCGACGACGAGGAGACCGGCCGAGGCCCAGACGAGCCAGGCGAGGTCGAACCAGAAGGCGAAGGTGCCGATCGTGAACGCGATGAGCATGATCACGACGGCGGTCCATGCTGCGGGCGAGTGTCCGTGGCCGGGATCTGCGGTCTCAGTGCTCATGTCGCTCCTTCGTTGCGGGGGTTCGGGTGTCAGTCTAGCGGCGGTCAGCCGGTCGGATCGTCGCCGCGGCTGAGCTCATCCCAGTCGTCGATCGCGCGGTCGGACGCGCTGCGGTGCAGACGGGCGCGGGACACCTCACCGGATGCCTCGGAACGACCTGCATCGGACGCGACGGCGCTCTCGGGCTCGGCTGCGCCGTCGACGGGCTCGAACGCGGGCGCAGCCCCGTCGCGGTAGCGACGCGACGAGGACGGCCACACGGTGCCGGTCGCGAGGACGAGGACTCCGGATGCCACGAGCAACGCGCCGCCCGCGAATGCGAGCACCGGCCAGAACGTCGCCGTCACCGTGCCGACGAGCGACGCCGTGGGACCGGCTCCGGCGACGCCCGTGGCATCCGTCACCGCGGGCGAGACGGCCGCGACCGGGTCGCCCATCGTCAGTGCGGCGGCGAGCACGACGCATCCGCCGAGGAGCGCAGCCAGCACGCCGAGCACGATCCGGATGACCGGACCCGCGATCGCGAGCGCGCCCGCGAGCGCGAGTCCCGCGAGCCCGAAGGCCGCGAGGGCAGGTGACGCGACCTGACCGGAGACCTCGATCGGGGTGCCGGACCCGGCGCCCGCGTCGGCTCGGAGGACGAGGTCGAACCACGTTTGGCTCCACGACAGGAGCGCGAGGCCGCCGCCGACGATAGCCGCGAGGATCGCAGGCAATTTCATCGTTTCGCGACGCATGTCAGACCCCGTCGGTCACCGACGAGGTGACGTCGAGCACCGTGACGTCGAGCGCATCGCCGTCGAAGCACGTGCGCGTACCCGTGTGGCATGCCACGCCGATCTGGTCGACCTGCACGAGCAAGGTGTCGGCATCGCAGTCGAGCGCGGCGTGCTTCACATACTGGGCGTGCCCGGACGTGTCGCCCTTGCGCCAGTACTCCTGGCGCGAGCGCGACCAGAACGTCACGCGCCCCTCGGTGAGGGTGCGGCGGAGGGCTTCGCGGTCCATCCAGCCGAGCATGAGCACCTCGCGGGTGTCGTGCTGCTGGATGATCGCGGGCAGAAGCCCGTCTGCGTTGAACAGCGCACGATCGAGCGGCGACTCGTCGGGAGCCCAGGGCTCGTCGTCGCGTTCGAGTTCTTCATCGCCGGGTTCGCTCATCGCACGATCCTTCCGTCGGCCGCGAGTGCGGCTTTGACCTCGCCGATGGTCATCTCGCCGTTGTGGAACACGGATGCCGCGAGCACGGCGTCTGCTCCGGCCGCGACCGCAGGCGCGAAGTGCTCGACTGCGCCGGCGCCGCCCGAGGCGATGACGGGCACGGTCGACAGTTCGTGCATGAGCGCCGTGAGCTCGAGGTCGTACCCCTCCTTGGTGCCGTCGGCGTCGATCGAGTTCACGAGGAGTTCCCCTGCGCCGAGCTCGATCGCGAGCCGCGCCCACGCGAGCGCGTCGAGGTCGGTCTCGGTGCGCCCGCCGTGGGTCGTGACGACGAAGCCCGACTCGGTGCGCCCGCTGCGCTTGACGTCGAGCGACAGCACCACGACCTGCGCGCCGAACCGGTCGGCGATCTCGGCGATGAGGGACGGGCGGGCGATCGCGGCGCTGTTGACGCCGATCTTGTCGGCGCCGTGGCCGAGCAGGCGCGCGACGTCTTCATCGCTGCGGACGCCGCCGCCGACCGTGAGCGGGATGAACACCTGCTCTGCGACGCGCTGCACCATGTCGTACGTCGTCGACCGGTCGTCGACCGTCGCCGTGACGTCGAGGAACGTGAGCTCGTCCGCGCCCTGCTCGCCATACCGCGCTGCGAGTTCGACGGGATCGCCCGCGTCACGCAGGTTCTGGAAGTTGACACCCTTGACGACGCGGCCCGCCGCGACGTCGAGGCACGGGATGACTCGGACGGCGAGGGTCATGTCGCTCACAACCTCGCCGCGTGGATGGCGCTCACGAGGATCGCGCGCGCACCGAGCTCGTAGAGCGTGTCCATGACCTGGTTCATGCCGATGCGCGGAATCATCACGCGCACGGCCGCCCACTCGGGGTCGTGGAGGGGCGAGATCGTCGGCGATTCGAAGCCCGGCGCGGCGGCCGTCGCGGCCTCGAGTTGCGAGCGCGGCACGTCGTAGTCGAGGAGCACGTAGCGGCGCGCGACGAGCACGCCCTGGAGTCGCCGGAGGAGGGTCTGCGTGCCCGACTGTTCGACGCCCGAGCCGATGAAGACGGCCTCGGACTCGAGGATGACCGGCCCGAAGATCTCGAGACCGGCCTGGCGGAGCGTCGTGCCCGTCGAGACGACGTCGGCGACGGCGTCTGCCACGCCGAGCCGGACGGCCGATTCGACCGCGCCGTCGAGCTTCACGAGGTTCGCCGTCACGCCGTGCTTGGCGAGGAACTCGCCCACGAGGCCCGGATAGCTCGTCGCCACGCGCACGCCCTCGAGGTCGGCGAGTTCGGCGAAGACCCCGGCGGGGCCGGCGAAGCGGAACGTCGAGTCGCCGAATCCGAGCGCGGCGATCTCGGTGGCATCCGAACCCGAATCGAGCAGGAGGTCGCGACCCGTGATGCCGACGTCGAGCGCGCCCGAGCCGACGTAGGTGGCGATGTCGCGCGGACGGAGGTAGAAGAACTCGACCCCGTTGCGGTGGTCGGCGACGAACAGTTCTTTGGCGTCGCGGCGGCCGGTGTACCCGGCCTCGTACAGCATCTCGGCTGCGATGTCGGCGAGCGAGCCCTTGTTGGGCACGGCGATGCGGAGCATTCTCTGGCTTTCGTGTCGGAGTGTCTGATCGGTCATGGAAGGACGTCGATCAGAGATGTCGGTACACGTCGGCGGGCGTCAGGCCTTTCGCGAGCATGAGGACCTGCAGGTGGTACAGGAGCTGCGAGATCTCTTCGGAGGTTTCGTCGTCGGACTGGTACTCGGCGGCCATCCAGACCTCGGCCGCCTCCTCGACGATCTTCTTGCCGATGGCGTGCACTCCGGCGTCGAGTTCGCGCACGGTGCCGGAACCCTCAGGGCGGGTGCGGGCTTTGTCTGCGAGCTCGACGAAGAGGTCGTCGAAGGTTTTCACCCGTCCAGCCTATCGGTGCCGGCGGGGTGGTTCCTGACGTGCACGTGTGCCGAAGCGGCGGCGCGCAGGTCCGCGATCTGCTCCGCGGGGTCGCCCTTGAACACCGCGGACCCCGCGACGAAGGTGTCGGCACCCGCCTCGAGCGCGATGCCGAGGGTGTCGACCGTGATGCCGCCGTCGACCTGGAGCCACACGTCGAGCCCGCGCTCGCGCACGGCCGCGGCGACCCGGGAGAGCTTGGGCATCGTCTCCGGCATGAACGCCTGGCCGCCGAAGCCCGGCTCGACCGTCATGACGAGCACCTGATCGAACTCGTCGAGCACGTCGAGGAACGGCTCCACGGGAGTGCCGGGCTTCAGCGCGACGCCGGCGCGCGCCCCGATCTCGCGCAAACGCCGCGCGATCGCCACGGGGTCGTTCGCGGACTCGACATGGAAGGTCACACTCGCCGCGCCCGCCTCGGCGTAGCCGGGCGCCCACCGGTCAGGATCTTCGATCATGAGGTGCACGTCGAGCGGAATCGGCGACACCTGGGCGATCCGCTCGACCACCGGACGGCCGATCGTGAGGTTCGGCACGAAGTGGTTGTCCATGACGTCGACGTGCACGAGATCGGCCGTCGCGATCCGCCCGAGCTCGTGCTCGAGGTTCGCGAAGTCGGCGGCCAGGATGCTCGGATTGATGCGCGTCGTCATGCTTCCGAGCCTAGCGAGGGCGAACCGTCCGGTGCCTTCAGGAGGTCTTTCGGAGGAGTGCGATGAACATCGCATCAGTGCCGTGCGCGTGCGGCCAGAGCTGCACCGTCGACCCGTCCCCGCGGACATCGATCGGATGCTCCGCCACGGCCTCGATCACGGCACGCGTGTCGACCGACTCGATCCGGTCTCCCCACCGCTTGCGTGCGGCGGCGATCGTGCCGTGCGTCTCGGCCGTGTGCGGCGAGCACGTCACATACCCGAGGAGGCCCCCGGGACGGAGGGCCCGGAGGGCCGCGTCGACGAGTTCGCCCTGAAGCAGCGAGAGCGCGGGGACATCCGTCGGCTGCTTGCGCCACCTCGCCTCTGGGCGCCGCCGGAGCGCGCCGAGCCCCGTGCAGGGCGCGTCGAGCAGAATGCGATCGAATCCGTCGGGAGATCCGAGCGCCGCGATCTCGAGATCGCGGCCGTCGCCCGTCCGCACGGGCACGTCGAGCGGCACGCCCGCGATCGCACGGCGAACGAGTTCGGTGCGGGCGGGCACGAGTTCGTTCGCGACGAGCACGGCGTCGCCCGCGAGCGCCTCGGTGGCCAGGATCGCCGTCTTGCCGCCCGGGCCGGCGCAGAGGTCGAGCCACCGCTCCCCCGGTTCGACGGGCTTCGCACGCGTGAGCGCGAGCGCCGCGAGCTGCGAGCCCTCGTCTTGCACGCGAACGCGCCCCTCGTGCGCGCCGACGAGCGCGATGGGACGCTCGGCCGTGAAGCCCAGCGGCGAGTAGGTGTTGGGGGTGCCGAGGTCTGCGGGCGTCTCGTCGCCGAGGCCAGGGAGGACCGCGAGGTTCACGCGCGGCGAGACGTTGTCGGCGGCGAGCAGCGCCTCGAGCTCCCCTGCGCGCTCGTCGCGGTCGAGCGCCGCCCGAAGTGCCCGCACGATCCACTCGGGATGCGAGTGCACGGCGGCCAGGCGTGCGTCCTCGGTCTTCGCTCGAGCAGCGACGCGTGTCTTCCACTCGTCGGCGTCGGTGCGCGAAAGCGTGCGGAGCACCGCGTTCACGAACCCCGCCGCCTGCGGCGCGACCCGGTGCGCGATGACGACCTGCTCGTGCACGGCCGCATGCGTCGGCACGCGCGTCGCGAGCAATTGATGGGCGCCGAGACGGAGGATGTCGAGCACCGCCGGATCGATCTGGGCGACCGAGCGGTTCGCGGCGATCTCGATGACGGCGTCGTAATAGCCGGAGAGCCGCAGCGTGCCGTACGTCAACTCGGTCGCGAGTGCGGCGTCGGCCTCGCTGAGCTTCGAACGCTCGATGCGGTTCGGCAGCAGGAGGTTCGCGTACGCCTCGTCGTCGCGCACGGCGCCGAGCACCTCGTGGGCGACGATGCGCGCGGGCGACACTCGCACTGGTCGCCGATCGCGGTCGTTCCGAGGGCGACGAGAGCGTGCTGCAGGTTCCACCCGTCAACCCTACGCGGCGGATGCCTCGTGGCGCTGTGAAGCGCTCAGACGAGCACGACGGCGCGATCGCCGAGGCCTCGGCCCCAATCGGCCGCCGTCATCGCGCCCTTCCCGGCGGGTTGCACGCGCACGAGTTCGATCGCCCGGTCGGCCGTGCCGACCAGGACGCGCCTGCGTTCGGGGCGCACCTCGCCGGGGGCGAGCAGAGGGGCATCGGTCGCGTCGGCGGAATCGCCCGCGCCCGAGACATCCGAAGTCAGCGCCTCGCGCACCTCGAGCACCTTCAGCCGCTCGCCGTCGATCGTCGTCCACGCGCCGGGCTCGGGCGTGACCCCGCGGGACCGCGCGAGCACCTCGCGAGCCGGTCGCGACCAGTCGAGGCGCGCGTCGTCGATCGCGAGCTTCGGCGCGAACGTCGGCTCGCCCGTCTGCGCAGTCGCGACGGCCGAACCGTCGCGGATCGCGTCGACGACGTCGGCGAGGAGCCCCGCCCCCTCGACGGCGAGAGCCTCGAGCGTCTCCCCCGCCGTCGCGGTCGGGTCGGCCGGGCGGCTCAGCATCGCGAACACGTCGCCCGCGTCGAGCTCGGGCACGAGACGGAAGACGGATGCCCCGGCGAGCTCGTCGCCCGCGATGATCGCGTGCTGCACGGGCGCGGCGCCGCGCCACGCGGGCAACAGCGAGAAGTGCAGGTTGATCCAGCCGTGTCTCGGGAGCGAGAGCAAGGGCTCGCGCACGAGGCCGCCATAGGCGACGACGACGCCCAGATCGGGCCGCAACGCCTCGACCTCGGCCGTCGCATCGGCATCGAGCCGCGCAGCCTTGATGACGGGGATGCCGAGACGTTCGGCCGCCGCCGCGACGGGCGACGGGGTCAGCACTCGCTTCCGGCCGAGCGGTGCGTCGGGACGGGTCACGACGCCGACGACCTCGTGCCCGCTCGCGACCAGCCGTTCGAGGCTCGGAACGGCGACCGAGGGTGTACCGGCGAAGACGAGGCGCAGAGAAGTCACGCTGCCATTCTTCCCGACCCCGACCGGGAGCTGCATTCGGTGCTCGTGGCCTACGGCACGTCGGGGTCGTCGAACCTCACCTTGAGCACGGGCGGTCGGCCCGCCTTTCGGCCGGCGACCGGGCGACGCCGCTCGGTGGCTGCGCGAATCGTCTCGGCGCGGAGCGTCGTCGCCACCGCCGCCCCGCGCGCGTAGTCGAATCTCACGATCGCGCGCGAGAGCCCTTCGCCCGCCGGCGTCGGGCCGAGCACGTCGACCCCCTCGACGGCCCGCGCCGCATCGAGCGCCCGGTCGAGCCGCTCAGGCGAACTCGTGACCGTCGCCACACGTACCGCGGGAGGAAACCTCAACGCCCGCCGCGCCTGCAACTCCTCGCCGGCCCACTCCGGCTGACGCCAGGTCGCGAACGCCTGCGCGAGCGCGCCACCCACCCCCACCAAGAACACCGGTGAACCGGGAGCGGCGAGCGCGGCGGCATTCGACCACCACCGCAGACAGTCCTCGGCTACCCGCAGAGACTCGCGCAGCAGCATCCGATCGCCGTCGAGGAGCAGCACTGCGCGGTACCCGCCCTCCGCGACCGGCTCGGCGCCGCGCGTCGCGACGACGAGCGCGGGCTCCGGGCCGACGCGCAACACCGGCCGTTCGCCGTCGGAGAGCACGACCTTCGCCCGCGGGAACGCCCGCCCGAGTTCCTCGGCCGTGCGGCTCGCGCCGACGGTCGCGGCACGCAGCTTCGCGCCTTCGCATACGGGACACTTCCAGTCGCCCGCGGCGGTCGCGCACAAGGTGCACCTCGCGACACCCCCGCCACGCGGCACGACGAGCGCTCCCCCGCACGCCGCGCACCGCGCGGGCTCGCGGCAGCGGTCGCACACGAGCAGCGGCGAATGCCCCGGGCGTGCGACCTGCACGAGCACCGGACCCTGTTCGAGCGCCTGCTGCGCGGCCCGCCACGCAGCGGACGGGATGCGAGCGGCACCGGATGCCTCGTCGGCCTGCTGCTCGGTCACGACCGCCTTCGGGCGAGTCTGCCCCTTCGGTTCGATCGCCCGCACCCACCCCAGTTCGACGAGTCGATGCACCTCGACGCTCTGCGAGTGCGCGAGGAACACGAGCGCCGCACCCGATTGCTCCTGGCGGATGAGCGCCGCATCGCGTGGATGGACACCGGGCGCGAGCGGTTCCTGCTGGAGCGCGTCGCCGTCGTCCCACATCGCGATGAGACCGAGCCGCGCCGCCGGCGCGTACACCGTCGAACGGTTGCCGATGATGATCCGCGCCGCGTCGCCCGTCATCTCGAGGAACGCGCGATACCTCGGTCCGCCGGCCTGCCGCGCATCGGTGCGCAGCACACGGCGCGGATCGACGACGGCGCCGAGCGCCGCCTCGAGCTGCTCCTGATCGCGGTAGTCGGGCACGACGAGCAGCGACGAACGGTCGTCGGCAAGCGCGTGCGCGGCTGCGAGCGCGAGCGTCGCCGCCCACGCGCCGACCCACGTGCCGTCGGGCAGTCGCACCGGCCGAGGATCGGCCGGCAGAGACATCCGCTCGCCTTCGATGATGCCCTGCTCGACCCGACCCGGCGCATACCCCGCGATCGCAGGCAGCGCCTCGCGGCGCGGAAGCGGCCCCGGGTCGGGCGTCGCCGCGTCGGCGAGCCATGCCCGCTCGACGCGGACGTACCGCGTCGGGATCGCCAGGCGCAGGATGTCGCTCGCATTGCCCGCCGCTCGATCGGCCGCCGCCCGCGCGAGCGCCCACACCTCGGGCGTCACCATCGGCACCTCGGAGACGACGTCCTCGAGCTCAGCGAGCCGCCCCTCGAACTCGCTCGAGTCGGCGAGTTCGACGAGCCAGCCGTTCGCGATGCGCCCGCCGCTGCGGAGCGGCACCCGCACTCGCACGCCTCGGCGCGCTGCATCCCGCAGCCGCTCAGGAACGCGGTAGTCGAAAAGCTGATCGAGCTGCGGAAGCGGCGAGTCGACGAGGACCCGTGCCACCGATCCACCGGACGCGCGCCGCTCAGGCACGGGCCCGTCGGGCACGATCAGAGCCCGGCGGCCGCGCGGAGGTCGTCGACGCGGTCGAGCCGCTCCCACGTGAACTCGGGAAGCTCGCGGCCGAAGTGACCGTACGCGGCCGTCTTCGCGTAGATCGGGCGCAGGAGGTCGAGGTCGCGGATGATGGCAGCCGGACGCAGATCGAACACCTCGCGGATCGCGCCGATGATGCGCTCTTCGGGGAGGTGCCCGGTGCCGAACGTTTCGACGTACAGGCCGACGGGCGCCGCCTTGCCGATCGCGTACGCGACCTGCAACTCGAGCCGGTCGGCGAGCCCCGCCGCGACGGCGTTCTTCGCGACCCAGCGCATCGCGTACGCCGCCGACCGGTCGACCTTCGAGGGGTCTTTGCCGCTGAACGCGCCGCCGCCGTGGCGGCTCGCACCGCCGTAGGTGTCGATGATGATCTTGCGGCCCGTGAGGCCGGCGTCGCCCTGCGGTCCGCCGATCTCGAACCTGCCGGTCGGGTTGATGAGCACGTCGAGGTCGTGCGCCGACAGCTCGACGTTCTCGAGCACCGGACGGATCACGAGCTCTTCGACCTCGGCGCGAAGCTGCTCGGTCGAGACCTTGGGCGAGTGCTGCGTCGAAAGGACGACGGTCTCGATCGTCTTGGGCGTCTGCCCGTCGTAGCCGATCGTGACCTGCGTCTTGCCGTCGGGACGGAGGTAGTCGACCTCGCCGGCCTTGCGGACCGTGGCGAGCCGCTCGGCGAGCCGGTGGGCGAGCCAGATCGGGACGGGCATGAGCTCGGGCGTCTCACGGACCGCGTAGCCGAACATGATGCCCTGGTCGCCGGCGCCCTGCTTGTCGAGTTCGTCGATGCTCGAGCCCTCACGGGTCTCGAACGCGTCGTCGACGCCCTGGGCGATGTCGGGCGACTGCCCGCCGATCGACACCGAGACGCCGCACGAGCGACCGTCGAACCACACCTCGGACGAGTCGTACCCGATCGAGGTCACCCGCTCGCGCACGATGGCGGGGATCTCGACGTACCCCGACGTCGTCACTTCGCCCGCGACATGCACGAGTCCCGTCGTCACGAGCGTCTCGACGGCGACCCGCGAGTGCTCGTCGACCTTCAGGAGCGCGTCGAGGATCGAGTCGGAGATCTGGTCGCAGATCTTGTCGGGGTGGCCTTCGGTGACGGACTCGGACGTGAACAGGCGGAGATCGCTCATCTGACAGGGAGGTCCTTACTCGTGCGGCACCGGAGCGGTGGTGGCTGGCAGATCGCGGCTATTCGGTCAGCAACGATCCGACCACATCAAGAATGGCATCCGCCACCGACAGTTTGGCTCCGTGAACCTCGGTTACGACCGTGTCGTCGCGCCCGATGATCGTCACGGCGTTCTCGTCGTTCGCGAAACCCTCGGTCCACCCGACCCGATTGAGCACGAGGAGGTCGGCGCCCTTCGCGGCGCGCTTGGCCCGGCCGAGCGCGAGTCGTGCGTCGTCGTCGGGCTCGGTCTCGGCGGCGAATCCGACAAGGATCGTGCCGTCGTGCGGCGCACGCCCCAGCTCGGCGAGGATGTCGGGATTGCGCACGAGTTCGAGCGTCAGCCCCGAATCGCTCGCGTCCTTCTTGATCTTCGACTCGCTCACGCTCGCCGGCCGGTAGTCGGCCACGGCGGCGGCCATCACGACGGCGTCGACGCCCGCTGCGGCGGCGGTCACCGCAGCCTGGAGCTCGAGCGCCGTCGACACTCGGCGGATGTCGCAGCCGGCCGGGTCGGCGACCTCGAGGTTCGCGGCGATGAGCACGACCTCGGCTCCGCGAGCGCGTGCGGCGTCGGCGATCGCGACGCCCTGCTTGCCGCTCGAACGATTGCCGAGGAAGCGCACGGGGTCGAGCGGCTCGCGCGTGCCGCCCGCGGTGACCACGATGCGCCGGCCCACTAGGTCGCGACGATCGGCGGCCGGCTCCGAGGCATCCGGATGCTTCGCCGCCGACGCGTGAGCGACCGCGAGCGCCTTGCGCACGATGACGTCGGGCTCCTCCATGCGGCCGGGACCCGCGTCTTTGCCCGTGAGCTGCCCGACGGCGGGGCCGACGACCGTGACGCCGCGCTCGCGGAGCGTGGCCACGTTGGCCTGCGTCGCCGGATTCAGCCACATCTCGGTGTGCATCGCGGGGGCGATCACGACCGGTGCCTCGCTCGCGAGCACCGTGTTGCCGAGCAGGTCGTCGGCGAGTCCCGCTGCGAGCTTCGCGATCGTGTTGGCCGTCGCGGGTGCGATCACGATGAGGTCGGCCGCCTGGCCGATCGCGACGTGTCGCACCTCGGCGACGCCTTCGTAGAGGTCGACGTGCACGGGATTGCGCGAGATCGCCTCGAGCGTCGGCCGCCCGACGAACCGCAAGGCGGCCTCGGTCGGCACGACGTGCACGTCATGGCCGGCGAGCACGAGCGCCCGCACGACGCCGACGGCCTTGTACGCGGCGATGCCGCCGGCGATGCCGACGACGATGTTGAGCGGCACGGGCCCGCCCCGGCTACTCGCCGAGGGGGCGGAGCCGGAGCTTGTCCTCGTTGATCTCGTGCAGCGCGACCGTGAGCGGCTTGTCGTCGATCGACGAGTCGACGAGCGGACCCACGTTGTCGAACAGGCTCCCCTCGTGGAGGTCGGCGTAGTAGTCGTTGATCTGACGCGCGCGCTTCGACGCGAAGATGACCAGCTGGTACTTCGAGTCGACCTTGCTCAGCAGGTCGTCGATGGGCGGGTCGATGATGCCGGACTGCTTCTCAGCCATGGACGGGCTCCTCTTTCAACAGACGTTTTCACGTACGCGCACCCGGTGCGCGGGAGATCATTGGCGAAGGGCGGCAGGACGCCGACCCTTTCGAGGCCGCATCAATTCTACGACCTTTCGAGCCGCCTCGCCGACGTCACGGTTCACGACCTGGTGATCGAACTCGTCGACGGCGGCCAATTCGACCTTCGCGGTCTCGAGTCGGCGCTGCTGTTCGGACGGGCTCTCCGTGCCGCGACCGACGAGTCGCCGAACCAGTTCGTCCCACGTCGGCGGCAGCAGGAACACGAGCGTCGCCTCGGGCATCGCACGGCGAACCGACCGGGCGCCCTGGATGTCGATCTCGAGCAGGACGCTGTCGCCCGCGGCGATCGCCGCCTCCACGGGGCCCCGGGGCGTGCCGTAGCGGTACGCGTTGTGCACGGTCGCCCACTCGAGCAGTTCGCCTGCCTCGATCATGCGATCGAACTCCGCGTCGTCGACGAAGAAGTAGTGCTCTCCGTCGACTTCGCCGGGTCGCGGCGCACGGGTGGTCGCCGACACCGAGAGCTTGACCTCGGGATGCCTCGCCCGGATGTGTGCGGCGACGGTCCCCTTGCCGACCGCGGTCGGGCCGGCGAGCACGACGAGTCGATCGCCCGTGCCGCCGTGCGCCTGCACCCACTCGGCGACGAACTCGCGGAGCCGACGCCGCTGCAAGCGGCCGAGGCCGCCGAGGCGCTTCGAGTCGGCGATCGCGAGGCTCGCCATGATGCGCGCCGTCTTCGTCTCGCCGATCGCGGGGATCGAGTTCAGGAACTCGGTCGCCCGCAATCGCCCCTCGATGCCCTCGGGCTCTTCGAACGCCGCGCGCAGGACGTCGAGCGGGCTGCGCTCCCCCGCGGCGACGGCGTTCTTGACGGTCGCGCGAGCGCGGCGGGCTGCGACGGCTGCGCGGGACGCCGCGACACGATCGACCTCGGGCGGGGTGCGGACGATGTCGGTCATGCCGCCGCCACCTCGTCGACGCGGCGGGCGATGCGATCGGCGATGCCGTCGGGCCCCGCGTCGAGGATCGAGCGCGACTCGCTCACGATCACCCCGGCCGAAAGCGCGCCGAAGATCGCACGCGTCTCGGACGGCTGGGCGCCCTGGGCGCCGAAGCCCGGTGCGAGCACCGGAACGACCGGCCCGTCGGGCGGCGACTGACGATCGATGCCGAAGTCCTCGAGCCGAAGCGTCGCGCCGATGACGACGCCCGCGGAGCCGAACGTCTTCGCGCTCGCGTCGGGCTGCGCGGCGTTGATCCCCGCGACGCCCGAGAGCATCGCCGCGGCGACGGTCGAACCGGCGCGGCTCGACGACTGGAGGACGGCCTGCTGCACGGCGGCGGCCTCGGGGTTCGACGTCGCGGCGAGCACGAATGCGCCCTTTCCGCGATCGACCGCGTACTGGAGCGTCGAGGCGAGGGAGCCGAGCCCGAGGTACGGCGACAGGGTGATCGCGTCGACCTCGAGTGGAGCGCCCGGCGTCAGCCAGGCCTGCCCGTACGCCTCGACCGTGGAGCCGATGTCACCGCGCTTCACGTCGCCGATCACGATGAGCCCGGCGTCGCGGGCACGCGCCAGCACGCGCTCGAGCGCCGCGTAGCCCGCGGCGCCGTGGCGCTCGAAGAACGAGATCTGCGGCTTCACGATCCCGACGCGCCCGAAGGCGGCGTCGACGACGCGGAGTCCGAACTCGCGGACCCCGTCGGCGGAGTCGTCGAGACCCCACTGGTCGAGGAGACCCGCGTGCGGGTCGATCCCGACGCAGAGTCGCCCGCGCTCGGTGAAGGCCTGTTCGAGGCGAGCCCCGAAGGGCACCTGTTCGCCCGCGGTCACGCGACCACCTCGCGGAGGCGCGCGTACTCCTGGAGGCTCGTCACCTCGAACCCGTCCGTCCCCGCATCGAGCGAGGCGACGGCAGCCGACAGTTCGGCGATCGTCGTGAAGAGCGGGATGTCGGCGGCGACGGCGGCGGCGCGGATCTCGTAACCGTCGGCTCGCGCCGTGCGACCGCTCGGCGTGTTCACGACGATGTCGACCTCACCGCGGTCGATGAGCTCGACGACGCTCGTCGCGTCGTCGGTCGGCTTGTCGTGGAACTTGAGCACGACGTCGGCGAGGATGCCGTTGCGGCGCAGCACCTCGGCCGTGCCCTCGGTCGCGGTGATGCGGAATCCGAGGTGCTGCATGCGGAGGATCGGCATGATGATGGAGCGCTTGTCGCGGTCGGAGACCGAAACGAACACCGTGCCGCCGGTCGGCATGCCGCCGTACGCGGCGAGCTGGCTCTTCGCGAACGCCGTCGGGAAGTCGCGGTCGATGCCCATGACCTCGCCCGTCGAACGCATCTCGGGCCCCAGCACGGAGTCGACCATGATGCCCTCGCGCGTGCGGAAGCGGTGGAAGGGCAGCACGGCCTCCTTGACGGCCACGGGCGCGTCGAGCGGGACACGCGAGCCGTCGTTCGCCGGGAGGAGACCCTCTTCGACGAGTTCGGCGACCGTCGAGCCCGTCATGATGCGGCTCGCGGCCTTGGCGAGCGGAATGCCGAGCGCCTTCGACACGAAGGGCACCGTGCGGCTCGCGCGCGGGTTCGCCTCGAGCACGTAGAGCACGCCCGCGCCGATCGCGAACTGCACGTTGAGCAGGCCCTTGACGCCGATGCCCTCGGCGATCGCGCGCGTCGCCTCGCGCACCCGGTCGATCTCGGCGCGGCCGAGGGTCACGGGCGGGAGGGTGCAGCTCGAGTCGCCCGAGTGGACGCCCGCCTCTTCGATGTGCTCCATGACGCCGCCGATGTAGAGATCGGTGCCGTCGTAGAGGGCGTCGACGTCGATCTCGATCGCGTCGTCGAGGAACCGGTCGACGAGGAGCGGGTGGGTCGGCCCCACGATGCCCTGGCCTTCGATGCGCGAGAAGTAGTCGACGAGGTTCGCGGTGTCGTAGACGATCTCCATGCCGCGGCCGCCGAGCACGAAGCTCGGACGCACGAGCACGGGGTAGCCGATGCCCTCGGCCACATGCACCGCCGTCGCGAGGTCGGTCGCCGTACCGTTCTTCGGCGCGAGGAGGCCTGCGGCGTCGAGGATCGCGGAGAACTGCCCGCGCTCCTCGGCGAGGTCGATCGCCTCGGGGGTCGTGCCGAGGATCGGCACGCCCGCGGCCTCGAGGCCCTTCGCGAGGCCGAGTGCGGTCTGACCGCCGAGCTGGACGACGACGCCGACGAGCTCGCCCGACTGCGACTCGGCGTGGATGACCTCGAGCACGTCTTCGAGGGTGAGCGGCTCGAAGTAGAGCCGGTCGCTCGTGTCGTAGTCGGTCGAGACCGTCTCGGGGTTGCAGTTGATCATGATCGTCTCGAACCCGGCGGCGCTCAGGGCGAATGAGGCGTGCACGCACGAGTAGTCGAACTCGACGCCCTGGCCGATGCGGTTCGGGCCAGAGCCGAGGATGACGACCTTCTTGCGGTCGCTCGGGGCGACCTCGGTCTCCTGGTCGTAGCTCGAGTAGTGGTACGGCGTGAGCGCAGGGAACTCCCCGCGCACGTGTCGACGGTCTTGTACACGGGGCGGATGCCGAGGATGTGACGAACTTCACGTGCATCCGCTTCGCTCCCGAAGCCGCGAAGTTCGGCGATCTGGGCGTCGGAGAAGCCGTGGTCCTTCGCGAGCACGAGGGTGTCGTGGTCGAGGGCGGGGGCGGATGCCACGTGGCTCGCGACCTCGTTGATGAGCACGATCTGGTCGAGGAACCACGGGTCGATCTTCGTCGCCTCGAACGCCTGCTCGATCGTGGCGCCCTTGCGGAGCGCTTGCTGCACCCACACGATGCGACCGTCGGTCGGGGTCTTCGAGAGCTCGAGGAGCTCCTCGACCGAACGCGGCTCCTCGCCCCAGTGGAAGCTCGACCCGCGCTTCTCGAGCGAGCGGAGCGCCTTCTGGAGCGCGGTCGAGAAGTTGCGGCCGATCGCCATCGCCTCGCCGACCGACTTCATGGTCGTCGTCAGCGTCGGGTCGGCGGCGGGGAACTTCTCGAACGCGAACCGCGGCACCTTGACGACGATGTAGTCGAGGGTCGGCTCGAACGAGGCCGGCGTGACACGCGTGATGTCGTTCGGGATCTCGTCGAGGCGATAGCCGATCGCGAGCTTCGCGGCGATCTTCGCGATCGGGAAGCCCGTGGCCTTCGATGCGAGCGCCGAGGAGCGGGAGACGCGAGGATTCATCTCGATGACGATGATGCGGCCGTCGGTGGGGTCGATGGCGAATTGGATGTTGCAGCCGCCCGTGTCGACGCCCACGGCGCGGATGATGTCGATGCCGACGTCGCGGAGCTTCTGGTACTCACGGTCGGTGAGGGTGAGCGCAGGCGCGACGGTGATCGAGTCGCCGGTGTGGACGCCGACGGGGTCGACGTTCTCGATCGAGCACACGACGACCGTGTTGTCGGCCGTGTCGCGCATGAGCTCGAGCTCGTATTCCTTCCAGCCGAGGATCGACTCCTCGAGGAGCACCTCGTTGGTGGGCGAATCGTGGAGCCCCGCGCCGCCGATGCGGCGGAGGTCTTCTTCGTTGTACGCGAAGCCCGAGCCGAGGCCGCCCATCGTGAAGCTCGGGCGGACGACGAGCGGATAGCCGAGTTCTTCGGCGCCGGCGAGCAGCTCGTCCATCGTGTGGCAGATGACCGACTTCGCGACATCCGCCCCGCATTCGAGAACGAGCTGCTTGAAGAGCTGGCGGTCCTCGCCCTTGCGGATCGCGTCGACCTTGGCGCCGATGAGCTCGACGCCGTGCTTGGCGAGGATGCCCGCCTCTTCGAGCGCGATCGCCGCGTTGAGGGCAGTCTGACCGCCCAGGGTCGGGAGGACCGCGTCGGGCGCTCCTTGATGATGATCGACTCGATGACCTCGGGGGTGATCGGCTCGACGTAGGTGGCGTCGGCGAAGTCGGGGTCGGTCATGATCGTGGCCGGGTTCGGGTTCACGAGGATGACTCGCACGCCCTCGGCTCGGAGCACGCGGCAGGCCTGGGTTCCCGAGTAGTCGAACTCGGCGGCCTGACCGATGACGATCGGGCCGGAGCCGATGACGAGGACGGAATTGATGTCGTCGCGCTTGGGCATCAGGCGTCGGACTCCTTGCTCGCGAGGACCATGTCGCGGAAACGGTCGAAGAGGTAGTTGGCGTCGTGCGGGCCGGCCGCCGACTCGGGGTGGTACTGGACGCTGAACGCGGGGATGTCGAGGCAGTTGAGGCCCTCGACGACGTCGTCGTTGAGGTCGACGTGGCTGACCTCGACTCGGCCGAAGCCCTGGCTCGACTCGCTCACCTCGCCGATGGGCGCGGCGACGGCGAAGCCGTGGTTGTGCGCCGTGATCTCGACGCGGCCGGTGGCCTTGTCGAGCACAGGCTGGTTGATGCCGCGGTGCCCGAACGGCAGTTTGTAGGTCTCGTAGCCGAGCGCGCGTCCGAGGAGCTGGTTGCCGAAGCAGATGCCGAAGTACGGTCGGCCGTCGCGGAGCGACTCGCGGAGGAGCTCGACGTGGCGATCGGACGCACTGGGGTCGCCCGGGCCGTTCGAGAAGAACAGCGCGTCGGGTTCGAGCGCGCGGATCTCGTCGATCGTGACGGTCTGCGGCACGACGTGCACGTCGAAGCCGCGCTCGGCGAGGAAGTGCAGGGTCGATGCTTTGACGCCGAGGTCGAGGACGGCGACGGAGCCGACGCGCTCGCCCTGGGCGGGAAGCGAGTAGGGCTCTGCGGTCGAGACGGCGCCCGAGAGGTTCTGGCCCGCCATCTCGGCGCCGCTCCGCACGAGGTCGAGCTGTTCCCCTGCGCTCAGCGCGGCGTCGGCCCCCGAGAAGATGCCGGCGCGCATGGCGCCCGCCGACCGGATGTGGCGGGTGACGGCACGCGTGTCGATGCCCGAGATGCCGACGACGCCCGACGCAACGAGGTCGTCGTCGAGGCTGCGCTGGGCGCGGAAGTTCGAGACCACGCGGGAGGGGTCGCGCACGATGTACCCGGCGACCCAGATGCGCGCCGACTCCTCGTCTTCGGAGTTCATGCCCGTGTTGCCGATGTGCGGTGCGGTCTGCAGCACGATCTGTCCGGCGTACGACGGGTCGGTCAGCGTCTCTTGGTAGCCCGTCATGCCGGTCGCGAAGACGGCCTCGCCGAGGGTGCGGCCACGGGCGCCATACGCCCGGCCCTCGAATCTCGTGCCGTCCTCCAGGACCAGCACGGCCGGCTCGGCGGCCAGGGGCGTCGCCTCAGTCATTCGTGATCTCGCTCTCTGCGTCGGGCCGCGGCGCGGGGCGCCAGGCGGCGAGTTCGTGGACGGCTGCGATGATGCGGCCGGTGTCGCCCGGGTCACGGGCGCGAAGGTAGCTGTCGACCTGCACGGGTTCGGCCTCGGGGTCGGTGCCCGCGATGATCCAGGTCAGGGCGACGAGCCCGTCGGGCTCGACGCCGCGGTCGATCGCGTAGGTCGCCGCTCCGGCGTCGACGATTCGGTCGGCGGGGAGGAAGCTCGGCTCGACCTCGCCCGCGATGCGGAGCAGCACGCCCTCGGCGTGCACTTCGAGCCGGCCCGCGCCGCGGAACGCGAGCCCGCGCACGGCGAGCCGTTCGAGCGGGGTCTCGGCGAAGGTCGTCGCGACGTACAGGATCTCGGCGTCGATGTCGGGCGTCGAAAGGTCGGCCGGAACCGGGTACGCCGTCAGTTCGGCGTCGCGCTCGGTGCGGCGTCGCCAACTGCGCCACATGAGGAAGACCGCGCCGCCGACGAGCACGACGCCGAAGAGGATGCCGAAGAACTCACCCATTCGAGACCCCCGTGCGCGAAGCGGCGGATGCCTCGGCCGCGAACGATGCCGCAAGCGCGGCGATCTCGGCCGCGCCCCGAACCTGTCCGTCGGCGACGGTCGCGTAGCCCTGGTGGAAGGTCCAGAGCACCTGCCCGGGGAGCGTGCGCCCGAGGTAGGGCGAGTTGACGCTCTTGCCCGCGAGGCGTTCGAGACCGAACTCGGCGGACGCGGTCGGGTCGAGGAGGGTGAGCTCGGCGGGCTGACCGGCTGCGAGCGGGGTGCCGTGCCCGGCCAGCCGCCCGATGCGAGCGGGCGTCGCGCTCATGACGCGCGCGACATCCGCCCAATCGAAGCGCCCCGTGTCGACCATCGTCTGCTGCACGACCGCGAGCGCGGACTCGAGCCCGACCATGCCGTTCGCGGCTTGGTCCCACTCGCATTCCTTGGCCTCGACGGGGTGCGGGGCGTGGTCGGTCGCGACGATGTCGATCGTGCCGTCGGCGAGGGCGTCGCGAAGGGCCTCGACGTCCTCGGCACGACGGAGCGGCGGGTTCACCTTGTAGCGCGCGTCGTAGGTCGCGACGAGCTCTTCGGTGAGGAGGAGGTGGTGGGGCGTCACTTCGGCGGTGACCTGGATGCCGCGCGCCTTCGCCCAGCGCACGACCTCGATCGATCCGGCGGTCGAGAGGTGGCAGACGTGCAGGCGCGAGCCGACGTGCTCGGCGAGGAGGACGTCGCGCGCGATGATCGACTCCTCGGCGACGGCGGGCCAGCCCGCGAGTCCGAGTTCGCCCGAGAGCGCGCCCTCGTTCATCTGCGCACCCTGGGTGAGCCGCGGCTCTTGCGCGTGCTGGGCGATGACGCCGTCGAAGGCCTTGACGTACTCGAGGGCGCGGCGCATGAGCAGCGGGTCGGCGACGCAGAAGCCGTCGTCGCTGAAGACGCGGACGTTCGCACGCGAGCGGGCCATGGCGCCGAGCTCGGCGAGCTGCTCGCCCTTGAGGCCGACGGTCACGGCGCCGATGGGCTGCACGGTCGCGTAGCCGGCATCGCGACCGAGGCTCGCCTCTTGTTCCACGACTCCGGCGTTGTCGGCGACGGGCGATGTGTTCGCCATCGCGAAGACGACCGTGTAGCCGCCCGCCGCAGCGGCCTGCGTGCCCGTGAGGACGGTCTCGCTCTGCTCGTACCCGGGCTCCCGCAGGTGCGTGTGGAGGTCGACGAGCCCCGGGAGCGCGATGAGGCCGTTCGCGTCGATGCGCTCCGCGCCCGAGACATCCGCGATGCTGCCGACCTCGACGATCACGCCGCCGTCGAGGAGCAGGTCTGCGCGCTCGCCCGAGGGCAGGGTCGCGCCAGAGATGAGGGTGCGCCGGGTCATGCCTCGCTCCGTTCTCCGGACAGCAGCAGATAGAGGGCGGCCATTCTCACTGATACTCCGTTCGCGACCTGCTCGCGCACCGTGGACTGCGGCGAATCGGCGACGCGCGCAGCGATCTCGAGGCCTCGGTTCATCGGGCCGGGGTGCATGACCATCGTAGTGTCCGCAACCTGGGCGAACCTGGCATCGTCGAGACCCCAGGTACGTGCGTATTCGCGGCTGTTCGGGAAAAACGCGCCCTGCATGCGCTCCGCCTGGACGCGGAGCATCATGACGACGTCGGGCTTCTGCGCGAGCGCGGCGTCGAGGTCGTAGGTGATCTCGGCGGGCCACGCGGCCGTCGAGACGGGCAGCAGGGTGGGCGGCGCGACGAGCGTCACATGGGCGCCCAGCGTCGCGAGGAGCCACACGTTCGAGCGCGCCACGCGCGAGTGCAGGATGTCTCCGACGATGACGCCCCGGACGCCGTCGAGGTCGCGCCCGCGCGACGCGGTGCCGTGGAGTCGGCGACGGATCGTGAACGCGTCGAGGAGCGCCTGGGTGGGGTGCTCGTGCGTGCCGTCGCCCGCGTTGACGACGCCCGCGTCGATCCACCCGCTCGTCGCGAGCAGCTGCGGCGCACCCGAGGACGGGTGCCGGATGACGACGCCGTCGGCGCCCATCGCCTGCAGGGTCTGCGCGGTGTCCTTCAGGCTCTCGCCCTTCGAGACACTCGAGCCCTTGGCGCTGAAGTTGATGACGTCGGCCGAGAGCCGCTTGGCCGCGGCCTCGAACGAGATGCGGGTGCGCGTCGAGTCTTCGAAGAAGAGGTTGACGACGGTCTTGCCGCGGAGCGTCGGGAGCTTCTTGACCTCGCGGTCCTGGACGGCGGCCATGTCTTCCGCGATGTCGAGGAGTGCGATCGCGTCGTCGCGCGAGAGGGTGCGCGTGTCGAGGAGGTGCCTCATTCGTCGCCGCCTTCGATCGTGACGACGTCTTCGCCGTCGATCTCGTCGAGGTGCACGTTGATGCGCTCGTGCTTCGAGCTCGGGAGGTTCTTGCCCACGAAGTCGGCCCGGATCGGGTATTCGCGGTGGCCCCGGTCGACGAGCACGGCGAGGCGGACGGCCTTCGCGCGGCCGAGGTCGGCGAGGGCGTCGAGCGCGGCGCGGATCGTGCGGCCCGAGTAGAGCACGTCGTCGACGAGGACGACGGTCTTGCCGTCGATGCCGTCGGCGGGCAGCTCGGTCGGGTGCGGCGTGCGCGTGCGCGTGCGCCCGAGGTCGTCGCGGTACATCGTCACGTCGAGAGCGCCGGCGAGCTCTGCGGGCGACGGCGACGAGGGTTCGATGCGTGAGATGGTCTCGGCGATGCGGTGCGCGAGCGCGACTCCGCGAGTGGGGATGCCGAGTATGACGAGATCGGATGCTCCGCGATTGGATTCGAGGATCTCGTGCGAGATGCGGGTCAACGCCCGCGTGATGTCAGCCTGGTTGAGCACGGCGCGTGCCATCAGTCCGACTCCCTTCTGCGTCTCACAGGACGCCCTTAAAGGTGGTCGATTCGCTCAAGCCTATCAGCGGATGACCCGGCGCTTCGCCGTGCGTACGGCGCGCCCGCGAGGCATCCGGCGCACCTCGGGACATCCGCACCGCGCGACCGAGCGCGCAGAAGGGGCAGGATGCTTCGTGCGCATACTGCCCCTTCGTGAAGCCGCCGACCGGGGTTCACCGGCGCGCAGGCCCGCGGAGCACCTTCGAGGCGACGACGAGCGCCGCGGCGATGAGCACGACGTTCTTCACGATGTACTGGCCGAGGAGTGTCGGACCGGTCTCGGTGAAGAGCTCTCCCGGGAAGAACGCGATCGGCGAGAGGATCCCGACGAACGCGAGTGCGAGGACGACGAGGCCGACGCGGGCGAACTTGCCCGAGACGAGCAGCACGCCCGCGGTCGTCTCGATGATCGCCGTCAGGATGAGCGCGAGCTGCCCGCCGACGATGCCGAACGTCAGCACGCCCCACGTCTGCTCGACGAGCGACTCGAGCGGGCTCGCGCCCGGGATGAATTTGAGGGCGCCGAACACGACGAACACGAGGCCGAGCGAGACGCGCAGTGCGCCGACGCTCCACTTCTCGAGGAACGTCTTGAGTCCGGCCTCTGCGGCACGGAGCCGGTCGAAGATGCCGAACGTGACGGCGGGGACCGGCGGAAGGCCGACCGGTTGGATGCCGGGAGCGGCGGGGACAGAGGACATGGCAGGCTCCTTCCAGAGCGGGGAGATGGTGGATTTCGGGCGCCGCATCGGCACCGAGATCAGTGAACCGCCCCGCCGGTGACCCGGCATCGGTGTGGGCGCGCAACCTCGCTCAGTGCATGCGCTCGATCTCACTCAGGGCGCGCACCGAGAAACGGGCGACTGCCTCAGCTCTGCCCGCCCGACGTGATGAACGCGACGATCGCCTCGGTGTCGATCACGTCGCCGCGGTACGCGGTCCCGTTCACGATGAGCGTCGGCGTGCCCTGGATCGCCGAGATGTCGGCTCCTTCGATGCCCGCGAGCGCGGCGTCGTTGGACGCCTGGACCCACGCCGTATACGTCTCGGCGTCGACGCAGTCGCCGATGCCCGCGTCGACTCCGCCGTCCACGAGCACGCTCGTGATCTCGGCGTTCTCCAGCCCCGCGGTCCCCTCGGGCGGGATGGCGTCGTAGATCGCCTTGAGCGAGTCGAGCACGAGTTCGGGCTGTTCGACGGCGACGCAGGTGAGCGCCGATCCGGCGCGCGACGAGTAGCGGGTGCCCTGCGAAGCACGGTCGAGGAAGTTCATCGGGTGGAGTGAGTAGGTGATCGTGCCGTCGTCGACGAGCGCCGCGATCCGCTCGCCCGCGGCCTCCTCGAAGTGCCCGCAGACGGGGCAGCGCGGATCGAACCACAGGCGCACGTCGATGTCGCCGTCGCCCACGACGAGCGCGAAGTCGTCGAAGTGCGCGGCGCCTTCGACGCCCGTGGGCAGGTCGCCGGGTGCGACGGTCTGCGTCGCGCCGCCGCCGTTCCCGCCGCCGCTGGTGTCCCCGCCGCTTGCACAGCCTGCGAGCACCAGTGCCGCGACGAGAACTCCCGCCGCCGTGATCGATCGTCCCCACTTGCGCATCATCGCCCGACCCCCTGCACACGAGGCTACCTCGACGGGTCGAGCGCACGCGAGCGGTCGCGAACGCGAAACGGCGGCCCGACCGTGAGGTCGAGCCGCCGTTCGAGAACTGCGTGAGAGCGGAGGGACTCAGCCCTTCGAGTGCGAGATCGCCGCGAGGAGCCCGTTGACGAACCCTGCCGAGTCTTCGGTGGAGAGCACCGTGGCCGCCTCGACGGCCTCGGAGATCGCGACCGGGTCGGGCACCTCGTCGTTGTAGAGGATCTCCCACGCGCCGATACGGAGCAGGGCGCGGTCGACCGCGGGCATGCGCTCGAGCGTCCACCCGCGCGCATGCGTCGAGATGAGCTCGTCGATCTCTTCTGCGTGGTCGACGATGCCGTCGACGATCTCGCGCGCATAGAGCCAAGACGCCTGGCGCTCGGGCTCGCCCGCGGCACGCTCGGCCTCGGCGACGAGCACCTGTGCCACGGGCACCTGGCGCATGTCTGCCGAGTACAGCATGTCGAGGGCGCGCTTGCGCGCCTTCGTGCGGGCGCTCACTAGTCGTTCACGCGGCCGAGGTAGTCGCCCGTGCGGGTGTCGACCTTGACCTTCGTGCCGGTCTCGAGGAAGAGCGGCACCTGGATCTCGTAGCCGGTCTCGACGGTCGCGGGCTTCGTGCCGCCCGTCGAGCGGTCGCCCTGCAGGCCCGGCTCGGTGTACGTGATCTCGAGCACGACCGACGCGGGGAGGTCGACGTAGAGCGGGTTGCCGTTGTTGAGGGCGATCGTGACCTGCTGGTTCTCGAGCATGAAGTTCGCGGCGTCGCCGACGGTGGCCGCGGGGACGGTGATCTGGTCGTAGTCGGTCGCGTCCATGAAGACGAAGCCGTCGCCGTCGTTGTACAGGTAGGTGAAGTCGCGGCGGTCGACGTTCTCGATGTCGATCTTCGCGCCGGCGTTGTACGTGCGGTCGACGACCTTGCCCGAGACGACGTTCTTGAGCTTCGTGCGGACGAACGCACCGCCCTTGCCCGGCTTGACGTGCTGGAACTCGATGACGCTCCAGAGCTGTCCGTCGATGCTGAGGACGACGCCGTTCTTGATGTCTGCGGTCGATGCCATGAAGGGGTATTCCGTTCGTTGGAGGTGCAAGCGTGCGGGCACGCCGGAGGGCGTGCGACTGATCGAGTGTAGTCGACTCAGCCGTGAGGACGCAGAAGCCAGTCGATCGCGAGGCGGTACGACTCGGCTCCGAAGCCCGCGATGACACCGGAAGCCACCCCCGAGATCACGCTCGTGTGGCGGAACGTCTCACGCGTGTGCGGGTTCGAGAGGTGCACTTCGACGAGCGGGATGCCGGCTTGCTTCAGGAGCGCCGCAGCGTCGCGGAGCCCGTAGCTGTAGTGCGTGAACGCGGCCGGGTTGAGCACGACGGGCGTGCCCCGGTCGACGGCCTCGTGGATCCAGCCGATGAGCACGCCTTCGTCGTCGGTCTGGCGCAGGTCGATCACGACGTCGTCGGGCACGGATGCCTCGAGCTTCGCGCCGATGTCGGCGAGCGTGTCGCTCCCGTACACCTCGGGCTCACGCGAGCCCAGCCTGCCGAGGTTCGGTCCGTTGAGGACGAGGATCGTCGTGGTCACGCGGAAAGCCTAGCGGCGAGGCATCCGACACGTCCGTCGCCGCTCACGAGGCGATCTCTTGGTACGCGGCGAAGAGCAGCGACGTGTCGGGCGCGTGCATGACCGTGGGCTTCGCGAGGTCGTCGAGCACGATGAAGCGCAACTGCCCCGCGCGCGCCTTCTTGTCGCGCTGCATCGTCGCGAGGAGGGTGTTCCAGCGGCCCGCCGGGTAGCTGGTCGGCAGGCTCAGCAGGTCGAGCACGCGCTTGTGGCGGTCGGCGACCTCGTCGGAGAGCCGCCCCGAGAGCCGCGCGAGCTCGGCGACGAACGCCATCCCGACGCCGATCGCGGCGCCGTGACGCCACTGGTAGCGCTCGGCGTGTTCGACGGCGTGCCCGAGCGTGTGCCCGTAGTTCAGGATCTCGCGCAGGCCCGCCTCTTTGAAGTCCTCGGAGACGACCTCTGCTTTCATGAGGATCGCGAGCTCGATCGCGCGCCGGAACTCGGGCGTCTGCGGGTCGGTCACGACGTCGACGTCGGCCTCGATGAGGTCGAGGATCTCGGGGTAGCGGATGAACCCCGCTTTCGCGACCTCGGCGAAGCCGGCGAGGATCTCGTTCTTCGGGAGGGTGTCGAGCAGTTCGAGGTCGCACAGCACTGCGGCGGGCTCGTGGAACGCCCCGACGAGGTTCTTGCCCTCGTTCGTGTTGATGCCGGTCTTGCCGCCGACGGCCGCGTCGACCATGCCGAGCACCGTCGTCGGCACCTGCACGATGCGCACTCCGCGGAGCCACGTCGCGGCGACGAATCCCGCGACGTCGGTCGCCGCTCCCCCGCCGAGGCCGACGATCGCGTCGGTGCGTGTGAAGTCGGCCTGGCCGAGGATCTGCCAGCAGAACGCCGCGACCTCGACGCGCTTGCCCGCCTCGGCGTCGGGGATCTCGGCGAGGATCACCTCGAAGCGGTCGACGAGCGCCTCGCGGATCGCCGTCGCCTTCGCGCCGAGCGTCGGCGGGTGCACGAGCAGCACCTTGCGTGCGCCGTCGCCGAGCGCGTCGCCGAGTTCGCCGACGACGCCGCGGCCGATGACGACGTCGTAGCCGGATGTCTCGGAGCCGACCCGGATGACGGTGCGGGAGGACGCGCCCTCGCCTTCGACCGTGAGTCGGCTCGACCCTGCCCGCGCCTCGTTCGTCGCGTCCTCGCTCATTCGGATGCTCCCAACCGCCCGGTGATGTCCTCGACGATCCGCGCGACCGGGCGGCGCGAGGTGTCGACGTCGATGTCGGCGAGTGCCGTGTACACGGGCTCGCGTTCGGCGAGGATCTGCGTCCAGCGCTCGATGCCGCCCTGCTCGAGCAGCGGCCTGCCGCCTCCCGCGAGCCGGGCTTCGACCGCGTCGGCATCCACACGCAGAAGCACGACCGTGACGGCCTGCAGCGTCTCGAGGTCGGTTCGCGTGTCGGGGTGCAGGACGGCCCCGCCGCCGAGCGCCACCACGGCCTGCTCGCGGATCGCCGCGGCGACCGCCTCGCGCTCGATCCGCCGGAATTCGTGCTCGCCGTCGCGCGCGAAGATCTCGGGGATCGGGCCGTGGCCGGCGACGATCCGCTGGTCGGTGTCGACGAACGGCAGGCCGAGTTCGGACGCGAGTCGGTGCCCGATCCGCGACTTGCCTGCGCCCATCGGCCCGATGAGCACGACGGTGCGTGCGGGGCGGACCGCGCCGGGTACCTGGTCGCGCCGCGTCTCAGACACGGTCGACGTCGGCCGTGCCCGCCGTGCGAAGCGCCTCAGGGATCGCGGCGAGGTAAGACTCGAGGTTGCGACGGGTCTCGCCGATCGAGTCGCCGCCGAACTTCTCGAGCACCGAGTTCGCGAGCACGAGCGCGACCATCGCCTCGGCGACGACGCCCGCGGCGGGCACCGCGCACACATCGGAGCGCTGGTGGTGCGCGGCTGCGGGCTCGCCCGTGGCGACGTCGACCGTCGGGAGCGAGTGCGGCACGGTGGCGATGGGCTTCATGCCCGCGCGGACGCGGAGCACCGTGCCCGTCGACATGCCGCCCTCGGTACCGCCCGCACGATCGCTGGTGCGCACGATCTGCCCGTCGGCCAAGTGCAGTTCGTCGTGCGCCTGTGACCCGCGGCGAGTCGTCGTGAGGAAGCCGTCGCCGACTTCGACGCCCTTGATCGCCTGGATGCCCATGAGCGCGCCCGCCAGCTGCGCATCGAGGCGGCGGTCCCAGTGGACGTACGACCCGAGCCCCGGCGGCAGGCCGTAGGCGAGCACCTCGACGACGCCTCCGAGGGTGTCGCCGGTCTTGTGTGCGTCGTCGATCTCGGCGACCATGAGCGCCGACGTGGCCTCGTCGAAGCAGCGCAGCGGATCGGCGTCGAGTCGGTCGACGTCGTCGGGCGTCGGCAGCGGCGAACCTTCGGGCACGCGGACGGGGCCGATCGAGAGCGTGTGGGCGACGAGGCGGATGCCGAGCTCGCCGAGGAACGCCCGTGCGACGGCACCGAGGGCGACGCGTGCCGCGGTCTCGCGCGCGCTCGCGCGCTCGAGCACAGGCCGCGCCTCGTCGAAGTCGTACTTCTGCATGCCCACGAGGTCGGCGTGACCCGGGCGGGGCCGGGTGAGGAGTGCGCCGCGCCCACGACCGAGCTTCGCGGGGTCGATGGGCTCGGGGCTCATCACCTCTTCCCACTTGGGCCATTCGGTGTTGCCGACGCGCAGGGCGACCGGGCCGCCCATCGTGAGACCGTGGCGGACACCGCCCGAGAAGTCGAGTTCGTCTTGCTCGAACTTCATGCGCGCACCGCGGCCGTAGCCGAGTTTGCGGCGTGCGAGATCGGCGCGCACGGCGTCGAGCGAGACGGGGATGCCGGCGGGGAGACCCTCGATGATCGCGACCAGTTCGGGGCCGTGCGACTCACCGGCAGTGAGCCAACGAAGCATGGTTCCATCCTTCCACAGCGTGGGAAGCTCGCCCGACGCGTGACGTCGGGCGGTCACGGCGCGCTACGCGATCGCCGCGCGCATGGCCGCGAGCACGGATGCCTCGTCGGGAAGCTCCTCGAACGGATCCCCCAGCACGAAGATGCGGACCTGCAGAAGCGCTTGGTGCAGGAGCATCCCGAGCCCGTGGACGACCTCGCCGCCCGCCTCGCGCCACGAGCGCACGAGCGCCGACGGCCACGGATCGTAGGCGACCTCGAAGAGCAGCGACTCACGGCGGATCTCCTCGGATGCCTCGACGTCGATCACCGCTCCGCCCGCGAGGGCGCCGACGACCACGTCGACCGGGCGCGCAGTCACGAGCCCCTCCAGCGGATGCACCTCGACGACCGTGCCGCACTCCCGCCCGAGATCGACGAGGGAGTCCGCCCGTGCGGGCGTGCGCACGTACACGTCGACCGAGCGCGCGCCGAGGTCTGCGAGCGCGACGAGCGCCGAGGCCGCGGTGGCGCCGCCGCCTACGAGTGCTCCCCTGCCGACGGAACCGCGGCCGGCCTCGCCGAGTGCCCGGGCGAGCCCGTCGACGTCGGTGTTGAAGCCGAGGCGCCGACCGTCGTCGGTGAACCGCACGGTGTTGACCGCGCCGGTGAGGGCTGCGACGCGATCGAGTTCGTCGACGAGCGGGATGACGTCGACCTTGAGCGGCATCGTGAGCGAAAGGCCGCGCCACGAGGCATCCAGACCGTCGATGAGCCTGGGCAGATCGGCGCCGACCGCTTCCATCGCGGTGTACCGCCACGGCAGTCCGAGAACGGCGTAAGCGGCCGCGTGCAGCCGCGGACTCTTCGAGTGCGCGATCGGCGAGCCGAGCACGGCGAGGTTCCGCGGCACGCGCGGGTCGGGGAACGTCATCGGCTCAGTTGCCGTAGTCGGGGTGGTCTTCGAGCCACTGGTAGAAGCGCTCGGCGGCCGCCTCGTGGTCGTCGATGTTGTTCGTGAACACCGTCTCGCCCGTCGACGGGTCGACGGTCACGAAGTACAGCCAGTCGCCCGCTTCGGGGTTCAGTGCAGCCGCGATGGCCGCGGCACCCGGGTTGCCGATCGGCCCCGGCGGGAGTCCCGCGTGCACGTACGTGTTGTACGGGTTCGATTCGTCGGCACGCTCGGCGTCGGTCGTCGTGACGACCGAGTCGTCGCCGATGCCGTAGTGCACGGTCGAGTCGAACTGCAGGAGCATCCCCTGGTCGAGGCGGTTCTGGATGACGCGCGACACCTTGCCGAAGTCCTGCGGCAGCCCTTCGCGCTCGACGAGCGAGGCGATCGTCGCGACCCGCAGCCGGTCGTCGGGGGCGACGCCCGCGGCGTCGAATTCCTGCAGCGAGCGATCGATCATCGTCTGCACGACCTCTTGCGCGGTCACACCCGGGTTGAACGTGTAGGTCGCCGGGAAGAGGAAGCCCTCGACGCTCGTCGCCCCCGCAGGGAGCCCGAGCGCCTGCGGGTTCGAGGCGGCCGCCTGCAGGTCTTCGAGCGGAATGCTGAGCGCTGCGGATGCCTCGGCCAGGGCGTTCTTCGCCCAGATGCCCTCGCGGAGCAGGACCGTGTTCTCCATGCGGTTCGAGTCGTCGAGGAGCGCCGCGAGCGCCGACTTCGCGCTCATCTGCGACGCGAGCTTGAAGACGCCCGGGTAGAAGACCGCCTCTGTCGGCGATGCGTCGATCGCCTCGAGGAATGCCTTCTCGGACTTGACGACATCGTCGGCGACGAGCCGCTCGCCGATCGTGCCGCCGCTGTCGCCCTCGTGCACCTGGAAGAGCACCTCACCCGTCCCCTGGCCCGTGTAGTCGGGCGTGGGCTCGAACTTCGCCATGATCGACGCGATCGGCCCCTGGAGGAAGAAGAACGCGCCCGCGACGAGCGCTGCGACGACGAGCAGGCCGATGAGACAGCCCCAGGGTCCACGACGCTTGTGCGGCTTCTCGGGTTCGTGCGGGTCGTAGACGGATGACGCGGCCGCGCGCCGATCGGCGCGGCTCGGCCGCGCGGGGTCGACCGGCCCCGTTTCGGGCGAGACGAGCGACGCGAGCTCGGGATGCACGATGGGCGCCTCGTCGGGCGATGGTGCCTGGATGCCCGTGGAGGCATTCGCGAGCGCCTCGGCGGCCTCGGCTTCGGCCTGGCGCCGCTGCTCGGCCTCGCGCATCTCGCGCCGGGTCATCGGCTGGCCCGAGGGTCCGGTCGTGGACGCCGTGGGCGCGCCCGCAGGCACGACGCCGGGCATGCCGGACTGCGGCGCCTCCGGCAACGGCTGCACGGCCGCGGTCGGACCGGTCTGCGTCGCGGTCGCACGGCGACGGAGATCGCCGTTCAGCAGCGCGTGCCAGTCGGAGGTCGCTCGGTCGTCCTGCGGTTCGCGGGGCTCAGAGGGGAACTGAGTCACAGGGATGGGGACCCTTCGTCGGGGGTGAGCACCCGTCCGGGTGCGGCACCCGACGCACGTTCGGCGTCGAGTGCATGTTGCAGAATGATAACGGCTGCGGCTTGATCGACAATGGGACGTTGCTGGCGAGCCTTCTTCCCGGCGGCACGGAGGTGCTGCTGCGCCGTCACGGTCGACATGCGCTCGTCGACCAGGCGAACGGGTCGCTGCTCCCCCGCAGCGGCCGCGAGTCGACCCGCGAAGGCGACGGCGTCGTCGGTCGAGGGCGTCGCCGCCCCCGACAGCGAGAGCGGATGTCCCACGACGAACTCGAACGCGTCGTACTCGTCGGCGATCGCGAGGATGCGACGGATGTCGTCATCGCCTTCGGCGCTGCGTGCGACGGTCTCGACGGGAACCGCGAGGATCGCACCCGAGTCGCTCCGGGCTATGCCGACCCGCGCCCGACCGACGTCGACGCCGAGCCGGACACCGGAACGCATGATCAGTGCCCGAGCTCTGCCCGCACGGCCTCGAGCGCCGCCGGGATGGCCGCCACGTCGTTGCCGCCGCCCTGCGCGAGGTCGGGCTTGCCGCCGCCTCCGCCGCCGAGCACGCCCGCCATGCGCTTCGCGAGCGCGCCCGCGTTCGCACCCGTGTCGCGCGCCGCAGCCGACGTCGCGACGATCGCGATCGGCTTGCCGCCGACCTCGGCCGCGAGTGCCACGACCGACGCGGCGTCGCCGAGCTGACCGCGCACGGAGGTCGCGAGCGAGCGGAGCTCGTCGCCCGAGCCGAGCGGGCCGACCGACTCGGCCACGACGAGCACATCGCCCGAGCGAACGGCCTTCGCCGCGAGCGCGGGCACGCGGTCGCTCAGGGCCTTCTGCTCGTACGACGCGATCTTCTTCTCGGCCGTCTTCAGGTTCTGCACGAGCTCGCCGATGCGATCGACGAGCTGGTCGGGGCGCGTCTTGAGGTTCTGCGTGAGCTCCTGGACGAGCGCGCGCTCGGCCGCGAACTGCCGGAACGCCTCGATGCCGACGAGCGACTCGACGCGGCGGTTCGATGCGCCGACCGACGACTCGCCGACGATGTTGATCATGCCGATCTCGGCGCTCGTCGACACGTGCGTGCCCGCGCAGAGCTCGCGCGACCAGGGGCCGCCGATGTCGACGACGCGCACCACGTCGCCGTACTTCTCACCGAAGAGCGCCATGGCGCCGAGCGCCTTGGCCTCGTCGAGCGGCAGTTCGCGCGTGACGACTTCGAGGTTCTGACGGATCGCGTTGTTCGAGATCTCCTCGATCTCGCTGCGGGTCTCGGGCGAGAGCGCCTGGTTCCAGCCGTAGTCGAGGCGGAGGTAGCCGGCCTTGTTGAACGAGCCCGACTGGTGGGCGTTCGGGCCGAGCACCTCGCGGAGGGCCGCGTGCACGATGTGCGTGCCCGAGTGCGCCTGCGTCGCGCCGCGACGGTAGTCCTCATCGACGAGCGTCGTCGCGGGCACGCCCACGCCGACCTCCCCGCGCGTGACCTTCACGGTGTGGCTGATGAGGCCCTTGACGGGCTTCTGCACGTCGAGCACTTCGAGCTCGTACCCGTCGCCGACGATCTTGCCCTGGTCGGGGGCCTGGCCGCCCGACTCGGCGTAGAGGCTCGTCTCAGCGAGGATGACCTCGGCGGTCTGGCCGGCGACCGCCTTCTGCGCGGGCACGCCGTCGACGAGGATGCCGAGCACCGACGAGTCGGTCTGGAGGTCGGTGTAGCCCGTGAAGACCGTCTCGCCCTTGGCGCGATACTCGCCGTAGACCGAGAGGTCGGCGAGGACCTTCTTCTTCGACTTCGCGTCGGCCTTCGCACGCGCGCGCTGCTCGGACATGAGCGTGTCGAACGCTCCCCGGTCGACCGCGATGCCCGCCTCTTCGGCCATCTCGAGCGTGAGCTCGATCGGGAAGCCGTAGGTGTCGTGCAGGAGGAACGCGGTGTCGCCCGCAAGCTCGGACTTGCCCGACTCCTTGGTCTTGGAGACCGCGAGGTCGAGGATCGTCGTGCCGCCCGCGAGCGTGCGGAGGAAGGTCTCTTCTTCGCCGAGCGCGAGCTGCGAGATACGGCTGTAGTCGTGCTCGACCTCGGGGTAGGCCGACTTCATGGCGTCGCGCGACGCGGCGAAGAGGTCGGTGAAGGTCGGGCCCTCGACGCCGAGGAGGCGCATCGCACGGATCGAGCGACGCAGCAGGCGGCGCAGGATGTATCCGCGGCCCTCGTTCGACGGCGTGACGCCGTCGCTCATGAGCATGAGCGACGAGCGGATGTGGTCGGCGATGATGCGCATGCGCACATCGTCGCCGTGGTCGGCGCCGTAGCGGCGGCCCGAGAGTTCGGAGGCACGGTCGAGGACCGGGCGCACCTGGTCGGTCTCGTACATGTTCTCGACGCCCTGCTTGATGAACGCGACGCGCTCCAGGCCCATGCCCGTGTCGATGTTCTTCTTCGGGAGCGGCCCGACGACGTCGAAGTCGACCTTCGACGTGACGTTGTTGATGAGCTCCTGCATGAAGACGAGGTTCCAGATCTCGGTGAACCGGTTGTCGTCGACCGCCGGCCCGCCCTCCTGGCCGTACTTCGGACCGCGGTCGAAGTAGATCTCGGAGCAGGGGCCGCCGGGGCCGGGCTGGCCCGTGTGCCAGTAGTTGTCGGACTTGCCCATGCGCTGGATGCGGTCGGCGGGCAGGCCCGCGATCTTCTGCCACAGCGCCGCGGCCTCGTCGTCGGTCTCGTAGACGGTGACCCACAGGTCGCGCTCGGCGAAGCCGAGTCCGCCGTCGGCCTCGGACTTGGTCAGGAGCTCCCACGCGTACTCGATCGCGCCCTCTTTGAAGTAGTCGCCGAAGGACCAGTTGCCGAGCATCTGGAAGAACGTGCCGTGGCGGGCCGTCTTGCCGACCTCTTCGATGTCGTTCGTGCGGATGCACTTCTGCACGTCGACGGCACGCGGGAACGGCGCCGGGACGACACCCGTGAGGTAGGGGACGAAGGGCACCATGCCGGCCACGGTGAAGAGCAGGGTCGGGTCGTCGGTGACGAGCGACGCCGACGGCACGACGGTGTGACCGCGCTCGGCGAAGTAGTCGATGTAGCGACGGCTGATCTCGGCAGTCTGCATGGTTCCGTTCTGATTCGTGTGGTTCGGCGGCCCGTCGGGTCGGGCAGCGAAATGCGGTGGGATGCCCCGGGGTCGCTCAGTTCGCGGACTCGGCGGCCCGGAGTTCGGCGTCGCGCTCGTGGTAGCCCTCGGCGATCGCCTGGCCGAACGCGCGCGCCTTCGCATCGACCTGGGCGAAGAACTCGCGCCCGGGCTCGGTGCGGTTGATCTGGTGCGCGACGACGAAACCGGCGGCGATGCCCGCGGCGAACCACAGAATGCTCTTCACTCGGATGCTCCCTGATCGTGTGCTCCCGGCGCTTTGCGCCCGGATGCCTCCGACAAGTCTATTGGTGGTGGGATGACGAAGGGGCCGCGGGTATCCCCCGCGGCCCCTCCTTCGAAGACCCGAGGGTCAGCGAGCGGCGTAGTACTCGACGACGAGCTGCACGTCACACGTGACGGGCACCTCGGCGCGCTTCGGGCGACGCGCGAGGGTCGCCTGGAGCTGGTCGAGCGAGACCTCGAGGTAACCCGGGGTCTTGGGGAGCACGTCGACGTGACCGCCGGCCGCGGCGACCTGGAAGGGCTCGGTGCCCTCGGAACGCTGCTTGACGCCGATGGTCTGGCCCGGCTTCACGCGGAACGAGGGGCGGTCGACGATCTTGCCGTCGACGAGGATGTGACGGTGCACGACGAACTGGCGGGCCTGCGCGATCGTGCGGGCGAAGCCGGCACGGAGCACGAGGGCGTCGAGACGCATCTCGAGGAGCTCGACGAGGTTCTCACCCGTCTGGCCGTCGGTGCGCTTGGCCTCGTTGTAGGCGATGCGGAGCTGCTTCTCGCGGATGCCGTACTGGGCCCGGAGACGCTGCTTCTCGCGCAGACGGACGGCGTAGTCGCTGTCCTGCTTGCGCTTGGTGCGGCCGTGCTCACCGGGAGCGTAGGGGCGCTTCTCGAGGATGCGGGCGGCCTTCGGGTCAGGGCGATGCCCAGCGACCGCGAGAGGCGGGTCTTGCTGCGTGCGCGATTCGACACGTGGGTCCTTTCGGAAATTCTCAAACGGGATGCTCCGGACATGCCGGAGGAATGTCAGAGGGGTTCGCCATGGGTCGACCGGCTACAGGTCGCACCCGTTCGCCGAGGGAAGTCGCGCAGCCGCACGCGAAATTCCGGCTTCAGGCCAGAGAAGATGCTATCACGGATGCCTCCACCGACCCAGTTCGGAGCAGCGCCCGGCCCCGAGGCATCCGGAACCTCGCGGTGACACGCTGCTCAGCGCTCCCCGCGCAGGATCTTGCGGATCTTGCCGAGCCTCGAGCCGACCTCGCGCTCGTTGCCGTGCTCGGTCGGCCGATAGTACTCGGCGCCCCTGAGCCCGTCGGGCAGGTACTGCTGGGTCGAGACGCCGATCGGCTCGTCGTGGGGGTACTTGTAGCCCTTGCCGTGCCCGAGGCGCTTCGCGCCCGGATAGTGCGCGTCGCGCAGATGCTTCGGCACCCGGCCGGCCTTGCCCGCCCGCACGTCCGCGATCGCCTGGTCGATGCCGAGGTAGGCGGCGTTGGACTTCGGTGCGGTCGCGAGATGCACGACGGCCTGCGCGAGCGGGATGCGCCCTTCGGGCATGCCGATGTACTGCACCGCGTCGGCCGCTGCGACCGCGATGACGAGCGCCTGCGGATCGGCCATGCCGATGTCTTCTGACGCCGAGACGATGATGCGCCGAGCGATGAACCGCGGATCTTCGCCCGCCTCGATCATGCGCGCGAGGTAGTGCAGTGCGGCATCGACATCGCTGCCGCGCACCGACTTGATGAACGCGCTGATGACGTCGTAGTGCTCGTCGCCCTGCCGGTCGTATCGCAGGAGCGCCCGGTCGACCGCGCGGGCGACCAGTTCTGCGGAGATCACGGGCTTCGAGACATCCACCGTCTTCGCTTCGCTGTCTTCGCCCTCGTCTTCGCCGTCGTCGCTCTCGCCGGCGGCGGCGGCGGCTTGCTCGCTCGCCGCCGACACGGAAGCCGCCTCGAGCGCCGTGAGCGCGCGGCGCGCGTCGCCCGACGCGAGCCGCACGATCGCCGCGCGCGCGTCGGGCTCGAGGACGAACCGGCCCCCGAGTCCCCGCGGGTCGTCCACGGCGCGGTCGACGAGCATGCCGAGGTCGTCGTCGTCGAGGGTCTCGAGCGTCAGGAGCAGCGAACGCGAGAGGAGCGGCGAGATGACGGAGAACGACGGGTTCTCGGTCGTGGCGGCGACGAGGATGACCCAGCCGTTCTCGACTCCTGGGAGGAGCGCGTCCTGCTGCGCCTTCGTGAACCGGTGGATCTCGTCGAGGAACAACACTGTCGAGAGCCCGTAGAGATCGCGCGAGGTCTGCGCCTCTTCCATCACCTGGCGGACGTCTCGGACGCCCGCCGTGACAGCGGACAGCTCGACGAACTTGCGCCCGGACGACCGCGCGATCGCCTGTGCGATCGTCGTCTTGCCGGTGCCCGGCGGCCCCCACAGGATGACCGATACCGAGCCCGTGCGGCCCGTGCGATCGCCCGCGAGCGCGCGCAGCGGCGAACCGGGCGCGAGGAGGTGCCTCTGCCCCGCGACCTCGTCGAGGGTCGTCGGACGCATGCGCACCGCGAGCGGGGTCGCGCCGGAGCGCAGCCCCGGACCTGACTCCACCATGTGAAGAAGCGTAGTCGCGGCATCCGACATCGAACGCCCGCCGAATTGCCCAGGCCGCTCGCCCATGCGTAGCATTCGGTCGCAGGACTTCGAGAAGGAGCAGCGTGGCACAGAACGACCGTCAGGCCCGTGAGGAACGTGCGCGCCTGCGCACCTACCAGGCCCGCCAGGAGGTGCACCGCCGCAAGAACAGCCGACGCGTGCGCGACAACGTCATCGCGGGCGGTGCCCTCGTCGTCGTGCTCGCTCTCGCGACCGGCGCGCAGCTCGCCTACTTCAACGGCGGACCGGGCACGACCGAGGCGGCCCCGACGCCCACTCCGACCGCGACTCCCGAGCCCACCGCGCCCGAGGACCAGAACCAGGGCGACGTCCCGTCGGCCGACATCGCCGAGGGCCGCACCTGGACGGGAACGCTCACGCTCAACGACTCTGTCGCCCTCGGCGTCGAGCTCGATGGGGCCGCGGCCCCGCAGGCCGTCTCGTCGACCATCAGCCTCGCGAACTCGGGCTTCTACGACGGGATCTCGTGCCACCGCCTCACGACGACGGGTATCTTCGTGCTCCAGTGCGGCGACCCCGCCGGCGACGGGACGGGCGGGCCGGGCTTCTCGTACGGCCCCGTCGAGAACGCGCCCGCCGACGGCCTCTACCCGGCCGGCACCATCGCCATGGCGCGCAGCACGAGCCAGTACAGCCACGGCAGCCAGTTCTTCATCGTCTACGAAGACACCACGCTGCCGACCGACGGGGGCGGGTACACGGTCCTCGGCCACGTGACGAGCGGCCTCGACGCCCTCGTCTCCGAGATCGCGAGCCAAGGCACCTCGGCCGCAGGCGGCGACGGGGCGCCCAACGTTCCGACGACGATCACGGGCTTCACGCTCGAGTGACCGCCGAACGCGTGCGAGCGTTGCAATAGGCTGTGAGAGTCCGCCGCCCGATGGGCGGCACGAGTGCGCCGTCCGTGTGGCGGCATCCGAACACGACAGGGTGAGGCCGTGACCGAATCAGTGCAGGAACCGTGGGGCCGCGTCGACGAGACGGGCGCCGTCTTCGTCCGCACCAGCGACGGCGAGCGTGAGGTCGGGCAGTACCCCGACGGCACGCCCGAAGAGGCCCTCGCGTACTTCGAGCGCAAGTTCGCAGACCTCGCAGGCCAGGTCGGCCTTCTCGAGCAGCGCGTGCGCCGTGGCGCCCCCGCGGCAGACGTCGCCAAGGCCGTGGCCCACCTTCGGGAGTCGGTTGCGACGGCCAACGCCGTCGGCGACCTCGACTCGCTCGCCAAGCGCCTCGAAGCACTGTCGGGCACCACGAAGGAACTCACCGAGCAGCAGCAGGCCGAGCAGAAGGCCGCCCTCGAAGCCGCGGTCGCCGAGCGCACCGAGATCGTCGTCGCGGCCGAGCAACTCGCCGCGCAAGACCCCGCGAAGACGCAATGGAAGCAGACCTCGGGTCAGCTCGACGCGCTCTTCGAGCGGTGGCAGCGTCACCAGCAAGACGGTCCTCGACTGCCGAAGAACGACGCGAACGAGCTGTGGAAGCGATTCCGTGCAGCGCGCTCGACGATCGAGCAGCACCGCAAAGCGTTCTTCGCCGAACTCGACGCCGCCCATCGCGACGTCCGGTCGCGCAAGCAGGCCCTCATCGATCGCGCCGAGGCACTCGCCTCACGCGGCGCCGACGGCGTCGCCGACTACCGCTCCCTCCTCGACGAATGGAAGCTCGCCGGTCGCGCCGGCAAGAAGCTCGACGATGCGCTCTGGGCCAAGTTCAAGGCCGCGGGCGACGTGCTCTTCCAGGCCAAGGCCGAGGTCGACGCGCGCGACGACGAAGAGTACCGGGGTAATCTCGAGCAGAAGCTCGCGCTGCTGACCGAAGCCGAGCCGCTCCTCCAAGCCACCGACCCGGCCGCCGCTCGCAACACGCTCGGCAAGATCCAGCGCCAGTGGGACGAGATCGGACGCGTGCCCCGCGACCAGGTCCGCACCGTCGAAGACCGCCTCCGGAAGATCGAGCAGCACGTCCGCTCGCTCGAAGACGAACGTTGGCAGCGCGAAGACCCCGAGAAGAAGGCCCGCTCCGAGGGCATGCTCGGTCAGCTTCAAGACGCGATCGCCAAGCTCGAGGCCGAACTCGCCGCTGCCGAGGCATCCGGCGACAAGAAGGCCGTCGCAGCCGCGAAGGAGGCGCTCGACGCCCGTCGCGCGTGGCTCAAGGCCGTCGGCGGCTGATCGACCGCTCCCCCACCACGCTCGAACGGGTCAGGTTGTCCACAACCTGACCCGTTCGCGTTCTCGGCCGGCCGTCGACCCAGCACGATGGGCGCATGGCCCGTCTTCCTTCGGTGCTCGGCACCGACGACCTTCCTCTCGCCGAACTCTACGCAGCGCGTCTCGACGGCGATGTCGTGCAGCTCTTCGGTGCATTCGTCCCCATCGACGAACCCGATCTTCCGCCGCTCCGTGCACAGCTCGCGGCGCACGAAGCGCCCGCGGGCGTCATTCTCGACCGGTGGTCGGCAGCATGGGTGCACGGCGCGAGCGACCTCCCGCCCGCGGCGCACGAGTTCTGCGTCCCGATCGACGCCCGCGGCACCACACGCCCCGGCACCCGCCGCATCCGCCAGGTCGTGCTCCACGACCCCGACATCGTCGTGATCGGCGGAGTGCGATGCCTCTCCTACGAGCGAACCGCGATCGAGATCGCTCGTGACCTCGCCGCTGACGACGATGACGTGCTCAATGCGCTGCACGTACTGTGCGCGGCGTCGCCGACCCTCTGGGGCAGGCTCCGCACTCGCATAGACGAATGGGAGCGGCTCGCCTACAAGCGTCGCGTGCTCGAGCGTCTGGATGCCACGGCGAAACGACTGCCGTCGGAGACGGTTGCCATGCCGACTGCGGGTCGTCGCTCAGCCGTCTGAGACGCGGTAGACGTCGTACACGGCGTCGATCCGGCGGACGGCGTTCAGCACGCGGTCGAGGTGGGTCGTGTCGCCCATCTCGAAGACGAATCGGCTGAGCGCGAGCCGGTCGGTGGACGTCGAGACGTTCGCCGAGAGGATGTTCACATGGTGCTCGCTGAGCACCCGCGTGACGTCCGAGAGCAGGCCGGCACGGTCGAGTGCCTCGATCTGGATCTGCACGAGGAAGACGCTCTTCGAACTCGGCGCCCACTCGACCTCGATCATGCGGTCGGGCTCACGCAGGAGCGACTGAACGTTGTGGCACTTCGCCTGGTGCACCGAGACGCCCGAACCTCGCGTGATGAAGCCGACGATCTCGTCGCCCGGCACGGGCGTACAGCACCGGGCCAGCTTGACGAGGATGTCGGGCGCTCCGCGCACGAGCACACCCGAGTCGCTCGTCCGGGCGACGGTACGAGGGCGCGAGATCGGGATGTCGGGCTCGTCGCTCTCATCGACGTCGCTCACGAGTGCGAGCACCTTCTCGAGCACCGATTGCGTGGAGACGTGGCCTTCGCCCACCGCCGCGTACAGTGCCGACACGTCGTCGTAGTGGAACTGCGCGGCGACGGCGGCGAACGAGTCCTGGCTCATGAGCTTCTGCAGCGGCAGGTTGCGCTTGCGCATCGCGCGCGCGATCGAATCCCTGCCCTGTTCGATCGCCTCGTCGCGGCGCTCTTTCGTGAACCACTGGCGGATCTTGTTGCGGGCGCGCGGGCTCTTGACGAACGTCAGCCAGTCTTTGCTCGGCCCCGAATCGGGATTCTTCGAGGTGAACACCTCGACGACGTCGCCGCTGTTGAGCGCCGACTCGAGCGGCACGAGCCGGCCGTTGACCTTCGCACCCATTGTGCGGTGACCGACCTCGGTGTGCACGGCGTACGCGAAGTCGACCGGCGTCGCCCCCGCCGGCAGGCCGATGACCCGCCCCTTCGGGGTGAAGACGTAGACCTCTTTCGCACCGATCTCGAAGCGCAGCGAGTCGAGGAACTCCCCCGGGTCGCTCGTCTCGGCCTGCCAGTCCGAGATGTGCGCGAGCCACGCCATGTCGGTCTCGTTGGCGGGAGGCTTCTCGTCGGTCCGAGTGCCGTTCATGCGCTCTTTGTACTTCCAGTGGGCCGCGACACCGTACTCGGCACGCTGGTGCATGTCGTGGGTACGGATCTGGATCTCGACGGCCCGACCATTCGGGCCGATGACGGTCGTATGGAGCGATTGGTAGAGGTTGAACTTCGGGGTGGCGATGTAGTCCTTGAACCGCCCGGGCACCGGCGTCCACCGAGCGTGGATCGAACCGAGCACGGCGTAGCAGTCGCGAACCGAATTCACGAGCACGCGGATGCCGGTGAGGTCGTAGATCTCGTCGAACTCGCGGCCGCGCACGATCATCTTCTGGTAGATCGAGTAGTACTGCTTCGGCCGGCCCATGACCTTGCCGCGGATGCGAGCGAGCTTGAGGTCGTCGGTCACGAGATCGATGACGTTCTGGACGAACTCCTCGCGCTGCGGCGTGCGCTGCTTCACGAGGCTCTCGATCTCGGCGTAGATCTTCGGGTACAGCACCGCGAACGAGAGGTCTTCGAGTTCCCACTTGATCGTCTGAATGCCGAGTCGGTGCGCGAGCGGCGCGTAGATCTCGAGGGTCTCGGTCGCCTTGCGCGTCGCCGACTCGGTCGGAACGAACCCCCACGTGCGTGCGTTGTGCAAGCGGTCGGCGAGCTTGATGATGAGCACGCGGATGTCTTTCGACATCGCGACGATCATCTTGCGGACGGTCTCGGCCTGCGTCGAATCGCCGTACTTGACCTTGTCGAGCTTGGTGACACCGTCGACGAGCATCGCAATCTCGTCGCCGAAGTCGGCGCGACACTGGTCGAGCGTGTAGGCCGTGTCTTCGACGGTGTCGTGGAGGAGCGCCGCCGCGATCGTCTTCGACCCGATGCCGAGGTCGGCGAGGATCTGCGCGACCGCGATCGGGTGCGTGATGTACGGCTCGCCGCTCTTGCGCTTCTGCCCCTCGTGCGCCCGGTCGGCGATCTGGTAGGCGCGCTCGATGAGCGCCATGTCGGCCTTCGGATGATGCATCCGAACGGTGCGGTAGAGCGTCTCTACCGCACCGTTCGGCTGAGCCTTCGAGAAGATGCGCGGCACGAGCCGACGCAGCGAAGCCGTCTGATTGACTCCGGTCTCGGTCATGCGCGTCACCTCCAGACTTCGATTATCGCCGGTTCAACGGCTCGAAGCCCGCTCGGCGCACATGCCCATGGCGAACGTCAGACCGCGGCGACCTCGGGCGCGGGCGCCGTCGAACCGGCCGCCCGCGCTCGCTCCTTGAGCACCTTGTCGCCGTGGCGACGGATCTTCGGCTCGCGCTCACGCAGCTGGGAGTACAGTGGCGCGGCGATGAAGACGGTCGACCACGTGCCGACGAGGATGCCGATGAGGAGCGCGAGCGAGATGTCCCGCAGGGTGTCCGCACCGAGCGCCCCGGCGCCGATGAAGAGGATCGCCGCGACCGGGAGCGCCGCCACGACGCTCGTGTTGATCGATCGGACGAGCGTCTGGTTCACCGCGAGGTTGACCGATTCGGCGAACGTGCGACGGGACTCTTCTCCATCGGCGGCGGTGTTCTCGCGGATCTTGTCGAAGACCACGACGGTGTCGTAGAGCGAGTACGAGAGGATCGTCAGCACACCGATCATGGCTGCCGGCGAGATCTCGAAACCGACCGACACGTAGATGCCGAGGGTGACGATGAGGTCGCCGATGAGCGCGATGATCGCGGCGAGCGACATCTTCCACGTACGGAAGTACAGCGCCATCACGAGGGCCGACAACAACACGAAGGCGATGAGGCCGACGATCGCCTGACGGGTGACGTCGGCGCCCCAGCTCGGACCGATGAAGGTCGATGTGACCTCGCTCACGGGCACGTCATATGCCTCGGCCAGCGCCTTGCTGACTTCGAGCGATTGGGCGGGCTCGAGCTGGTCGGTCTGCACGCGCACGCCGGACTCGCCGACGATCGCGACCTTGACCTCGGTGTCCGAGACGACGGAGTGCACCGCATCGATGGCAGGCTCAGTCTGCGCGTCGGCGACGTTCGCGATCTGGAACTGCGACCCGCCGCGGAACTCGATGCTGAAGTTCACACCCCGGACGAGCGGGATCGCAATGACGACGACGATGAGGGCGATCGCGATCGCGTACCACTTGCGGCGACCGCCGACGAAGTTGAATGAACGCTTGCCCGTGTAGAGATCGTTCCCGAACGTAGTGAGTCGGCTTGCCATCAGGACTCCTTGCCCTCGTCAGTGCCGGCACCGACGGCGGCGGCTTTACGTTCGGCGATCGTCTGGCGCTTCTGCGCCTCCTTCGCGCTTCCGGCGGCCTTCTTGGCCGGGACGGCCGTGGGCTTGCGGAACTCGGCGCGACCGCGGTACACGGCGCCGAGTGCGTTCGGGTCGAGACCCGACCACGAGTGGCCGCTCGAGAAGAAGCGCGTCTGCGCGAGCAGTTGGAGCATCGGGTGCGTGAAGAGGATCACGATGACGACGTCGATGATCGTCGTGAGACCGAGCGTGTAGGCGAAGCCCTTGACGCTGCCCACTGCGAGGATGAAGAGCACGACCGCAGCGAGCAGGTTCACGCCCTTCGATGCGAGGACCGTGCGGAGCGCTCGCTTCCAACCGGCCTCGACGGCGCCCACGAGCGGCCTGCCATCGCGGAGTTCGTCACGGACTCGCTCGAAGTAGACGATGAACGAGTCGGCTGTGAAGCCGATCGCGACGATGACGCCCGCGATGCCGGCGAGCGAGAGACGGTATCCCTCGCGCCACGACAGGATCGTGAGCATCAGGTAGGTGATGATGCCGGCGATGATGAGCGAGGCGATCGTGACCGATGCGAGCGCGCGGTACTGGAAGATCGTGTAGATCACGACCAGGATGAGGCCGATGATGCCGGCGATCAGACCGGCCTGCAGCTGCGAGCTGCCGAGCGTCGGCGAGATCGTGTTCGACGACTCGACCGTGAAGCTGATCGGCAGCGCGCCGAACTTGAGTTGATCGGCGAGGGCCTTGGACGACGCCTGGTCGAAGTTGCCGGTGATCTGCGGGCGGCCGTCGGAGATGACGGCGTTCATCGAGGGCGCCGAGAGCACGGCGCCGTCGAGGACGAACGCGAACTGGTCGCGCGGTGCCTGGTCTTTGAGGCCGAAGAGTCGCGTGCTGACCTGGGTGAAGGCCTTGGTACCCGTCTCGTCGAAGACGATGTTGACCGACCACTGGCCGGTGTTGCCGCCGGTCGAGGTCTGCACCATGCCGTTCGTGGCGTCGACGATGTTCTCGCCGCTCACCTCGACGGGGCCGAGCAGGTACTTGATCGAGCCGGTCGCATCGCATGTGACGAGCGGCTCGGCGGCCGGCGCGACATTCGCGTCGGCATCGGCGAGGGTCGAGCAGTCGAAGGTGTCGAACTGCTGCTGCAGCGCGGGCGTCACCCAGTTCGGGTCGCTGCCGTCGGTGGGCTGCACCGTCGGGGTCGACGAGAGCTCTTCCTCGGGCGCTTCGGTCGAAATGGCGGCGTCGCTCGTCACGCCCGATGCGAGCAGGACGGGGCGGAGCTCAAGCTTCGCCGACGACTGGATGCGCTGACGCGTCTCGTCATCGAGCTCGCCCGGGATCCGCACGACGACGTTGCCGCCCTCGGTGTTGATCTCGGGCTCGGCGACGCCGGAAGCGTCGACGCGCTGCCGGATGATCGAGACCGCCTGGTCGAGCTGCTCCTGCGACGCGGTCTGCCCGTCTTCGAGTTGCGGGGCGAGGACGATCTCAGTGCCGCCTTCGAGGTCGAGGGCGAGCTTCGGCGTCCACGAGGCGTCTCCCCAGATCACCCCCGCGGCGTTGATCGCGAACAAGCCGACGATGATCACGCCGAGCCAGCTCAGCGACCGCCAGGCCTTGCGTACGGGCGTCGGTCGAGACGACCGCTTCGATGGTGCAGCCACGTTGTGTGCTTTCTCTGCAGGTGTTCGCGCGTCGTCGCGCGAACAGAGCCTTGGGGGGAGGTTCTTAGTCTTCCGACTTCTTCGTGTCGGGCGTCTCGTCGGTCGGAGTCGTGTCGATGCGCTCGCCGAACTCGGGCTCGCTCGCCACCTCGTCGGCGGTCTCGTCGACGGCCGGCACGAGCGCAGGCTCGATCACTCGCGCGACCGTCTGGCGGTGCACCGTCACGACCGTGCCGGGAGCCACCTCGAGCTCGACGCGGTTCTCTTCGTCGTCGATCGACTCGATCGTGCCGAAGAGCCCGAAATTGGTCATGACCTTCGCACCCGGAACCACCTTGGCCTGCAGCTCACGCGCCTCGGCCTGACGCTTGCGCGAGTTGCGGAACATGAAGAACACCAGCGCCGCCAGAACGACGAGCAGGATGATTTCAAAGGGGCCGAATGCCATGAGAGGACAACCTTCCGAGTGCGTTCAACGCACGAAGTCGTGGGGGGTCGGCCGAAGCCTTCTTGGATTATAGGTCATCGATCGGGAGGGTCGCTCCGCCATGCGCGCTACCGTCGCGGGCGCCCTCGACCAGCCCGAAATGCCGCCACGCCGCGGGCGTCGCGACTCGGCCCCGCGGCGTGCGGGTCACAAGCCCGATGCGCACGAGGAACGGCTCGACGACGGCTTCGATCGTCTCGGCCTCTTCACCGACCGACACGGCGAGCGTGTTGAGCCCCACGGGGCCGCCGCCGAAGCGCGTGAGGATCGTCTCCATGACCGCGCGGTCGAGTCGGTCGAGCCCCAGCGCGTCGACGTCGTAGAGGTCGAGCGCCGCGCGGACGGCGTCGACGCTCGCGCCTCCGCCGTGGACGAGCGCGTAGTCGCGCACGCGGCGCAGCAGGCGGTTCGCGATGCGCGGAGTGCCGCGGCAGCGGCCGGCGATCTCGGCAAGGGCCTCGCCGTCGATCGGCAAGCCCAACATGGTTGCCGCGCGCGCGAGGACCTGTTCGAGCTCGGACTCGTCGTAGAACTCGAGGTGCGCGGTGAACCCGAACCGGTCGCGCAACGGATTGGGCAGGAGCCCTGCACGAGTCGTCGCGCCGACGAGCGTGAACGGCGCGAGATCGAGTGGTACGGATGTCGCACCCGCGCCCTTGCCGACCATGATGTCGATGCGGAAGTCTTCCATCGCGAGGTACAGCATCTCTTCCGCCGAGCGGGCCATGCGATGGATCTCGTCGATGAAGAGCACTTCGCCGGGCACGAGCGACGAGAGGATCGCCGCGAGGTCGCCCGCGTGCTGGATGGCCGGACCGCTCGACATGCGGAGCGGCCTGCCGCCCTCGTGCGCGACGATCATCGCGAGCGTCGTCTTGCCGAGCCCGGGCGGGCCGGCGAGCAGGATGTGGTCGGGCGTGCGCTGCTGGAGGGCAGCCGCCGTCAGAAGCAGCTGTAGCTGCCCCCGAACGCGCGTCTGTCCGACGAACTCCTGCAGGCTCTTCGGCCGGAGCGCACCCTCGAAGGCGAGCTCGGCCTCGTTCTGCAGGACGGGATCGGTGAGGTCGAGGTCGGCGTCGCTCAACGCGCCCTCCCGGCGTGCTGCGCAGGCCCGAGTCGCGAGAGCGTGAGCCGGAGGAGCGCGGGCACCGACGCGGCGTCGGCGTCGGATGCCTCGGCCACCGTGGCCTCGACGGCCTCGGCAGCGACGCGCTCGGACCACCCGAGACCGGTGAGCGCGGCGAGCACGTGGTCTGCCGCTCCACCGGCCACGACCGGCAGCCCGACACTTGCGCCGGCGCCGCCTCCCACGTTCACGGGTACGACCGCGCGCAGCTTGCCCGCGAGCGACACCGTGATGAGCTTCGCCGTCTTCGGCCCGATGCCCGACACCTTGCGGAACGCCGCATCGTCGTCGTGCTCGACCGCGAGTGCCACCTGCTCGGGCGAGAGTGCGGACAGCACGCCGAGGGCTGACTTCGGGCCGACGCCTGTGACGCCGATGAGCAGTTCGAACACGTCGAGCTCGTCTCGCGTCGAGAACCCGAACAGGGTGAGCGCGTCTTCGCGCACGATGAGCGAGGTGTGCACCGCCGCCTCTTCGCCGACACGGCTCGCAAGGGCGAGCGCAGGGGTCGTATGGACGTGGAAGCCGACTCCGCCGACCTCGAGGACGACGGAACCGCCGGCCGCCTGGAGCACCCGGCCGCGAAGAGAGGAGATCACGGCTTCAGCCTACGGGCGGCCCCCGACACGGCCGCGGAGCGCTCGGCGGCGATCCATGCACGCTGCGCAGGCGTGAGGTCCGAGACATCCGCCGCAGTTCTCCCCGCTGCCGCCGACGCGGCCGCGCCGAGCGCCGCTTCTCGCGCCGCTTCGCCCGCGACTCCCCCGGTGCGCCACGCGTGGCAGATCGCGAGGGCGAGGGCGTCCGCGGCATCCGCGGGCTTCGGAACCTCCTCGAGACCGAGGATCCGCGCGACCATCGCCCCGACCTGCTTCTTGTCGGCGCGGCCGTACCCGGTGATGGAGGCCTTCACCTCACTGGGCGTGTGCAGCGCGACAGGGAGTGCGCGGCGGGCCGCGATGAGCATCGCGACGCCCGAGATCTGCGCGGTTCCCATGATCGTCGAGACATCCGACCGTGCGAAGACGCGCTCGAGTGCGACCGCCTGCGGACGGTGCTCGTCGAAGACCGCCTCGAGTCCGTCGGCGATGCGCGCGAGCCGCTTCTCGATCGACAGATCGGCAGGTGACCGCAGCACGACGACGTCGACGAGGCGCGCACGCCGGTCGGGCTCGACGTCGACGACGCCCACACCGCAGCGCGTGAGGCCCGGGTCGACGCCGAGCACACGCACGGCGACGGGCCTACTCCGCCTCGAGCTCGGCCTGGACCTCGGCGGTCAGGTCGAAGTTGCTGTAGACGTTCTGCACGTCGTCGGAGTCTTCGAGCGCGTCGATGAGACGGAACACCTTGCGGGCCGTGTCTGCGTCGATCTCGACCTTGAGGTTCGGCACGAACTCGATGTCGGCCGACTCGTAGTCGAGGCCCGCCTCCTGCAGGGCCTTGCGCACCTCGACGAGCTGCGACGGGTCGGTGATGACCTCGAAGCCCTGGGCGTGCGGCTCGATCTCTTCGGCACCGGCGTCGAGCGCGGCGAGCATGACGTCGTCCTCGGTCGTGCCCTCGCCCGAGACGACGATGACGCCCTTGCGGCTGAAGTTGTAGGCGACCGAACCGGGGTCGGCGAGCGTGCCGCCGTTGCGGCTGAGGCCCGTGCGCACCTCGGCGGCGGCGCGGTTCTTGTTGTCGGTCAGCACCTCGACCATGAGGGCCACACCCGACGGGCCGTAGGCCTCGTAGGTGATCGACTGGTACTCGACGGCCTCGCCGCCGATGCCTGCCCCGCGCTTGATGGCGCGGTCGATGTTGTCGTTCGGCACCGAGGTCTTCTTGGCCTTCTGCACGGCGTCGTACAGGGTCGGGTTGCCGTTGAGGTCGGCGCCGCCCATCTTGGCTGCGACTTCGATGTTCTTGATGAGCTTCGCGAAGGACTTCGCACGGCGACCGTCGATGACGGCCTTCTTGTGCTTGGTCGTCGCCCACTTGGAATGCCCGGACATGCTGCTCCTGAAATCCGCTTCGCGGCGGGTGCGCCCGCCGACACACCATTCTAGAACAGCGGCGAGCCCACGCCTCGGTGGGCCGCGCGGGACGTCGCCCCCTTACGCGGTCCGCGGCGTGAGCGGCCGGATGCCTCGTGGCGGGCGCGGTGTCGAGCGGCGCGTGCGCTGCGCTCGCTCGGGGAACAGTCCGGCGAGGGCGTGCTCGTACTGCTTGCGTCCGACGGCTCGGTATGCGACCCGGATAGGCGCGGGCATCTGCGTTGCGAACCAGTGGTCGCGCTCAGCCGGCGGCACGCTCTCGAGCATGAACCCCACGAGGACGAAGAGCGGCAGGGGCGGCAGGTGGCCCTGCGCCTTGCGGTGCACGCGGTCCCACTCGGCGTCGGTGAGGATCTCGTCGAGGATCGGGAACGCCTCGCGCTCCTCGTCGGCGAGGTGCACGAGGAGGAGCTGGTTGACCTCTTCGAGTTCGAGGGCGAGCCGTTCGGCGCTCGCGAGGTCGGCGTCGGGCGTCCATTCGTCGATGCGCTCGTCGACCACGTCGAGGAGGTCGGACACGCGTTCGTGCTGTGTCCGCATGAGGGCGACGTGCAGCCCGCACGACGGCGTCCGGTCGGTCATCGTGTCCCAGAAGTAGGCGTCTTCGGTGCGGTGGTGCACGTGGAGCAGCTTCGTGATGCCGTGGAGGTGCTTGGCGACGCGCTTCGCCCGCACGGTGTCGCCGACCTCGACCCCGCGGACGATGTCGGGCGCGTCGGCGAAGAGCCGCTTGAAGAGACGGTGCACGACGACGACCTCGTCGCTGCGGCAGGTTGCGGCGGGCGCTTCGAACGGCGCGGCACCGGTGCTGGGAAGTCGAGTGGTCATGACGAAGAGCCAACCGGATGTCTCTCACCGACGCCTCGGGGCGCCCCGGCGATCGGCTCAGTGCCAGCCCCGGGCCGATCACACGAGTTTCTGCAGCGTGCGCAGATTGCGATTGGTCGTCGTCGGCTTGAACCGCGCCTTCGCGAGCAGTTTCGCGAAGGGGGTGTCGGTCGTCGTGCCCTTCACCGGGTTCCAGTACACGACGCCGTCGCCGCGCGCGATCGGGTCGGTCGCCGGGTCGAGGCCCTCGGCTCCGGCGAGTTCGTCGAGCACGTCGGACCCCGAAGCGAAGACCACCCACGGCTGGCGCGTGTCGTCGCCCGCGTCGAACGGGAACGCGTCGATCACCGCGCGGACGTGGTCGGTCGTCGTGAGCACGATCCACGCGTCGTACCCGAACCGTTCGCCGAGTGCGCGCTCGATGCGCGTTTTCAGCTCCGACAAGCGGCTCGCGTGCGAGGCATCCGTCGCTTCGAACCCGGATGCCTCGAAGACGACGTTCCCGCTCGCGAGCACCGTGCGCACACCTCCGAAGCCGAGTGCTTCGAAGCATTCGCGCAGATCGGCCGAGCGGATGGTGATGCCGCCGACGTTGACGCCCGAAGGAGCGCGATGAACCGGGTCATGGTGCGATGCTAGGCCCGGCCGGAGACATCCGGATCCCGCTCAACGCGCCGCGCGCACTCGCACCTTGTCGAGGAAGTACTCGTGGAAGCGGGTCTCACCGTCGATCTCGGGGTGGAAGCTCGTGCCGAGGAGATTGCCCTGCTCGACCGCGACGACGCGCCCGTCGTCGAGCGTCGCGAGCGCCGTCGCGGAGTCGCCGACCGACTCGACGACCGGGCCGCGGATGAAGACCGCGTGCACGGGCGCTTCACCGAGGGCGGGGACGTCGAGGTCGGTCTCGAACGACTGGTTCTGCGAGCCGAAGGCGTTGCGCCGGACGACGACGTCGAGGCCTCCGAACGACTGTTGCCCCTCGATCGCGTCGAGCACGGTGTCGGCGAGCATGATGAGCCCCGCGCACGTGCCGTAGACCGGGAGCCCCGCGGCGATCGCCGCCTTGAGCGGCTCGGCGAGCCCGTAGGCGCGAGCGAGCTTGTCCATGACGGTCGACTCGCCGCCGGGGATCACGAGGCCGTCGACGGTCTCGAGCTCTTCGGGACGGCGGATCAGCGAGACATCCGCCCCGAGCCCTGCCAGCACTCGCGCGTGCTCGCGGAAATCTCCCTGGAGCGCGAGCACGCCGACGCGGGGGCCGGCAGAGCCCGCCCCCGCGTCGAGCGACTCGCTCCGGAGGTTCGTCGTCACCAGCCGCGCTCGGCGAGTCGGTGCGGCGCCGCGAGATCGGCGACGTTGATGCCGACCATGGCCTCGCCGAGACCGCGCGAGACCTCGGCGACGACCGACGGGTCGTCGTAGAAGGTCGTCGCCTTGACGACCGCGGCGGCGCGCTTCTCGGGGTTGCCCGACTTGAATATGCCCGAGCCGACGAACACGCCGTCGGCGCCGAGCTGCATCATCATCGCGGCGTCGGCTGGCGTCGCGACGCCGCCTGCGGTGAAGAGCACGACGGGGAGCTTGCCCGTCTCGGCGACCTCGACGACGAGGTCGTACGGCGCCTGCAGCTCCTTCGCGGCGACGTAGAGCTCGTCTTTCGTCATCGACTTCAGCTGGTTGATCTCGGCCGTGATCTTGCGGATGTGCTTGGTCGCCTCGGAGACGTCGCCCGTGCCGGCTTCGCCCTTGGACCGGATCATCGCGGCGCCCTCGTTGATGCGTCGGAGGGCTTCGCCGAGGTTCGTGGCACCGCAGACGAACGGCGTGTTGAACGCCCACTTGTCGATGTGGTTGACGAAGTCGGCGGGCGAGAGCACCTCGGACTCGTCGATGTAGTCGACGTCGAGGGCCTGCAGCACCTGCGCCTCGACGAAGTGGCCGATGCGGGCCTTCGCCATGACGGGGATCGAGACCTCGGCGATGATCGCCTCGATGAGGTCGGGGTCGCTCATGCGGGCGACGCCGCCCTGGGCGCGGATGTCGGCGGGGACGCGCTCGAGGGCCATGACGGCGACGGCGCCGGCATCTTCGGCGATGCGGGCCTGCTCGGGCGTGACGACGTCCATGATGACGCCGCCCTTGAGCATCTCGGCGAGGCCGCGCTTGACCCGGCTCGAGCCGGTCTCGGCAGTGCTCATGTGTGTGGTTCCCTTCGAAGACGTGGATGCGCTCACGCGGAATGCGGACTCGCGGACAATGCGATTGCTTGACCTAGGCCAAAAGGTAGCATGGTCTCGACCGCCCCTCGAACAGCGACGGAAACGTGACGTGACCCTCCAGATCTCAGGCCGAGCCGCCACCGACATCGCCGCGAGCATTCGCGAACTCGTCGAGCGCGGCACCCTTCGTCCGGGCGACGCCCTCCCCCCGGTGCGCGCGCTCGCCGACAGGCTCGGCGTCAACCGCAACACCGCCGTCGCCGCCTACCGCCAACTCACCCAGGCCGGTGTCGTCGTCACGCGCGGGCGCGGCGGCACGCACGTCGCCGATCGTGCGCCGGTCGCACAAGAAGGCTTCGCGGCCGACAGCGTGCTGCGGGATGTCGCGACGGGCAACCCCGACCCCGAACTCATACCCGATCCCTCCGCGGCGCTCACCCGCATGGCCGGCCGGCCCGTGCTCTACGGTGAGCCCGTCATCGATCCCGGCCTCGAATCGTGGGCCGACGAGTGGCTGCGGGGCGACCTCGCACCGGCCGACCTCCGCCTCACGATCACGAGCGGCGCAGCCGACGCCGTCGAGCGTCTCCTCGCGCAAGCGCTCGTGCGCGACGACGCCGTCGCCCTCGAAGACCCGTGCTTCCTCACGAGCATCCACACCGTCAACGTCGGCGGCTACCGCGCGGTGCCCGTGCCCGTCGATGACGAGGGCATGACCGTCGAAGGTCTCCGATCCGCGCTCGAGCAGGGCGTGCGGGCGGTCGTCTCGACGCCGCGCGCGCAGAACCCGACGGGAGCGAGCCTCTCGGACGAGCGGGCCGCGGCGCTCCGCGGCGTGTTGGCGGAGCATCCGTATGTGCTCGTCATCGAAGACGACCACTTCTCGATGCTGTCGCGCGAACCGTTCCACTCCCTCATCGGCCCCGACCACAAACGGTGGGCGCTCGTCCGCTCGGTGTCGAAGTTCCTCGGCCCCGACATGTGCCTCGCCGTCACGGCCTCCGACCCCGACACCGCAGACCGGCTCGCCATGCGCCTCACCCCCGGCACGACGTGGGTGAGCCACCTGTTGCAGCGGCTCGTGCTCGCACTCGTGACCGACCCCGGCGTGCTCGCGGGCATCGCGGCCGCGAAGGCCCACTACGGCGAACGCAACGACGCCTTCGCAGCCCGCCTCTCCGCGCTCGGCGTCCCGACGTCCGCCGGCGACGGACTCAACCTCTGGGTGCCGCTTCCCGTGCCTGCCCGAGACGTCTCCGAGCAGCTCATGCGGCGCGGGTGGCTCGCGCGCCCGGGCGATGCGTTCGCGATCGCCGACTCCCCAGCCGCGAGCCGTCTGCGGCTCACGGTGCACGACCTCTCCGAGCCCGACGCCGACCGGCTCGCCGCCGACATCGCCGCGGCCGTGCGGGCCGCCGGCGGACGGCTCGTCCAGCCCGAGGTGGGATGATCGACGAGTGAAGGTCCTCTCCATCCAGTCGGCGGTCGCGTACGGCCACGTCGGCAACTCCGCAGCCGTCTTCCCCCTCCAGCGCATCGGCGTCGAGGTGCTGCCCGTCTACACGGTCAACTTCTCGAACCACACCGGCTACGGCGCGTGGCGGGGTCCGCTCATCTCCCCCGACGACGTCCGCGACGTCATCACGGGTATCGAGGAGCGCGGCGTGTTCCCGCAGATCGACGTCATCCTGTCGGGGTATCAGGGCGGCGAAGGCATCGCCGACGTCATCCTCGACGCCGTCGCGCGCATCAAGGCCGTCAACCCGTCGGCCGTGTACGCGTGCGACCCGGTCATGGGCAACGCGAAATCCGGATGCTTCGTGGCGCCCGCGATCCCGATCCTGCTGCGTGACCGTGTGGTCCCCGCCGCCGATCTCATCACGCCGAACCAGTTCGAGCTCGGCTTCCTGACCGACACCGACCCGCACTCGCTCGAATCGACGCTCGAGTCAGTCGACCTCATCCGCGCGACCGGCCCCACGACCGTGCTCGTCACGAGCGTCGAACGGCCCGATGCGCCCGAAGGCACGATCGAGATGCTCGCCGTCGACGACGCCGGGGCATGGATCGTGCAGACGCCCCGGCTCCCGCTCAAGGCCAACGGCTCGGGGATGTCACGGCGGCGCTCTTCTCGGCGCACTACCGCTCGTCGGGGTCCGCCGCCGACGCGCTCGCACGCACGACGTCGAGCGTCTGGGATCTTCTGAACCGCACCCACGAGTCGGGCGAGCGCGAGCTGCAGCTCGTCGAGTCACAGGAGTTCTACGCGCACCCGCGCATGCAGTTCACCGTCGAGCAGGTGCGCTGACCCGGTCTTCGTCGAACAACACGACGGATGCCTCGGGTGTGCTGCCCGAGGCATCCGTCGTCTTGCCGGTTCTTCGCTGTGCCGCGCTCAGCGCGGCCAGGCGTCGGCGATCTCCTGCCGCACCTCGCCGAGGAGTCGCGGCAGCGCCTTCGTGCCCGCGATGATCGGGAAGAAGTTCGAATCGAGTGCCCACCGCGGCACGATGTGCTGGTGCAAGTGCTCGGCGATGCCGGCGCCGGCGATGCGGCCCTGGTTCATCCCGATGTTGAAGCCGTCGCAGTGCGAGACCTCTTTCACGACCCGCATCGCGATCTGCGTGAGCTCGCCGATCTCGGCGACTTCTTCGGGCGTCGCCTGGTCGTACGTCGCGATGTGCCGGTACGGGCAGACGAGCAGGTGCCCGCTGTTGTAGGGGTACAGGTTGAGGATCACGTACGCGTGCGTGCCGCGCGCGACGATGAGCGACTGCTCGTCGGAGAGCTCGGGGGCATGGCAGAACGGGCAGGCGTGCTCGTCGGGCTGCTGCCCGTGCTGGATGTAGACCAGCCGGTGCGGCGTCCACAGTCGCTGGAAGGCATCGGGTACCGCGGCGAACTCGCTCGACTCGTCGGTCGGCACGTCGTCGAACTCGTGCGGCCCGTAGGCCTCGCCGCTCATGAGAAGAGGTCGTCCCGCGTCGACACCTGGCGGTGGTCGGCGATCGCGGTCTTGACGAGCTCGATCGCCGTGTCGATCGCGACGCCATTCTCCTGCGTGCCGTCGCGGAACCGGAAGCTGACCGTGCCGCCCTCGCGGTCGCTCGCGCCCGCGATGAGCTGGAACGGGATCTTCTGCGTCGTGTGCGTGCGGATCTTCTTCTGCATGCGGTCGTCGCTCGCATCGAGCTCGGCACGGACGCCGTCGGCCTTGAGCCGGGCGATGATCTCGCCGAGGTAGTCGGCGAAGTCGCCCGCGACGGGGATGCCAACGACCTGCACGGGCGACAGCCACGCCGGGAATGCGCCCGCGTAGTGCTCGAGGAGGATCGCGAAGAACCGCTCGACCGAGCCGAGGAGCGCACGGTGGATCATCGCCGGCTGCTTCTGCGTGCCGTCGGCCGCCGCGTAGCGCAGCTCGAACAGCTCGGGCTGGTTGAAATCGAGCTGCACTGTCGACAGTTGCCAGGTGCGACCGATCGCGTCGCGCGCCTGCACCGAGATCTTCGGGCCGTAGAACGCCGCGCCGCCCGGGTCGGCGACGAGCTCGAGACCCGACTCGACCGCGACCTCGCGGAGCGTCTCGGTTGCGGTCTCCCACAGCTCGTCGCTGCCGACGTACTTCTCGGGGTCTTTCGTCGAGAGCTCGAGGTAGAAGTCGTTGAGCCCGTACCCACGGAGGGTCTCGAGGACGAACGCGAGCTGGCTCGCGACCTCGTCTTTGATCTGCTCTTCGGTGACGTAGATGTGCGCGTCGTCCTGCGTCAGGCCGCGCACGCGCGTGAGACCGGACAGCGTGCCGCTCTTCTCGTAGCGGTACACCGTGCCGAACTCGGCGAGGCGCAGCGGCAGCTCGCGATACGACCGACCGCGCGCGCGGTACACGAGGTTGTGGAACGGGCAGTTCATGGGCTTCAGGTAGTAGTCCTGGCCCTGACGCGTGACGTTGCCCTCGGCGTCGACCTCTTCGTCGAGGTGCATGGGCGGGAACATTCCGTCGGCGTACCAGTTGAGGTGCTGGCTCGTCTCGAAGAGGTGCCCCTTCGTGATGTGCGGCGTGTTGACGAAGTCGTAGCCGTTCTTGAGGAGCTGCTTGCGCAGGTACTCCTCCATCTCGTAGCGGATGATGCCGCCCTTGGGGTGGAACACCGCGAGGCCCGAACCGATCTCGTCGGGGAACGAGAAGAGGTCGAGCTCGCTGCCGAGCTTGCGGTGGTCGCGCTTGGCGGCCTCTTCGAGGCGCGTCTGGTAGGCGCGCAGTTCGTCTTTGGTCGGCCACGCGGTGCCGTAGATGCGCTGGAGTTGCGGGTTCTTCTCGCTGCCGCGCCAGTACGCCGCGGCGACGCGCATGAGCGCCCAGCCGTTGCCGATCATGCGGGTGTTCGGCAGGTGCGGGCCGCGGCACAGGTCTTTCCATGCGACCTCGCCCGTGCGCGGGTCGACGTTGTCGTAGATCGTGAGCTCGCCGCCGCCGACCTCGACCGACTCGTGGTCGTCGCCGCTCGACTCGCCGTGGCTCGCCGCGCTCTTGAGGCCGATCAGTTCGAGCTTGTAGGGCTCGTTCGCGAGTTCGGCGCGAGCCTCGTCGTCGGTCACGACGCGGCGTACGAACCGCTGCCCGGCCCGCACGATGCGCGACATCTCTTTGTCGAGCGCCTTGAGGTCTTCGGGCGTGAACGGCTGGGCGACGTCGAAGTCGTAGTAGAAGCCGTCGGTGACGGGCGGGCCGATGCCGAGCTTGGCCTCGGGGTTGATCGCCTGCACTGCCTGTGCGAGCACATGCGCGGTCGAGTGGCGGAGGATGTTCAATCCGTCGGGCGAATCGATCGTCACGGGCTCGACGACGTCCGTCTCGGCGACCGTCGTGGCGAGGTCTTTCAGCTCGCCGTTGACGCGCATCGCGACAACGGATCGGTCGGTGAAGAGCTCGAAGCCGTCGGCCACCTTGGATCCACTCCTAAAACTCGGGAAACGAACCCTTCAACTGTAGTCGGGCCAGTCGGGGCGCTCGTCCGGCGCATCCGCCACGACGCGCCCGAACCCGTCCACACGTTCTGTCCTATAGGCCCCCGTTCAGCCCACGGGACCCCGGAAACGAGAAAGACCCCCGGAAATCCGGGGTCTTACTGTGGGCGATACTGGGATCGAACCAGTGACCTCTTCCGTGTCAGGGAAGCGCGCTACCGCTGCGCCAATCGCCCGTGTGATCTGAGAAGGAGTATCTCAGTTCGAGGTGGATACGGGATTCGAACCCGTGTATACGGCTTTGCAGGCCGCTGCCTCGCCTCTCGGCCAATCCACCGCGTGTTTGGGTTCACCACCTCAAATCAAAACCGAGCCTCACGGCCCGGCTTCGATCAGAGCGGATGACGAGATTCGAACTCGCGACCCTCACCTTGGCAAGGTGATGCGCTACCACTGCGCCACATCCGCGTTGTCGCTCTTTGCGACGTAGAGACTCTAACCGATCCGCGCGACCGAATACAAACCGAGGGATGCTCCCTCAGCATTCATGCAGGTCACATGCGGAATCCGAGCTCGCATCCCGGGCGTGTCGGTGCCGGGCCGGAGGAGTCGCGCACGGTGAACGAGCGGCGACGTCACCGCGAACGCACGGGATGACTCGGAGACGCGCGCCACGAGCCATCCGAACCCGCCGAATCCGCCGAGCCACCGCTCGATGTGCAATCGCCCCCTGTCGTCGGCTAGTATCGAACCCGCGGCCGAGCGATCGGCCGTGAGTACTGATGGGCGATTGGCGCAGCTGGTAGCGCGCTTCCTTCACACGGAAGAGGTCGTCGGTTCGAGCCCGGCATCGCCCACCATCAGCACGAAGAGAACCCCCGGTCATCCGGGGGTTTTCGCGATTCACGGCCACTCCACGACGCATGCGCCCGTAGCGCACGGCGCGTCCGCGGGGGCAAAGTAGGGGCAAGAGCCCGCCGCTTCCATCGGAGGTGCACGTGTCCGTCGTCTTCGAGTTCCTCGCCGCCAACCCGGTGCTGCTCATCTTCCTGCTCGTCGGGCTCGGGGCCGCGGTCGGGCGGGTGAGCGTCGGGGGCGTGTCGCTCGGCGCCGTCGCGGTTTTGTTCGCTGCGATCGGCCTGACCGCGTGGTCGGTCGCCGTGGGCGTCCCGATCGAGGTGCCGGCGGCGATCGGCGATATCGGCCTCGTCATCTTCGCGTTCTGCACGGGCCTCATCGCGGGGCCCGGCTTCTTCAACGCCCTGCGGACGTCGTATCCGCTCATGCTCGTCGTCGCAGGCGTCCTCGTGCTGTCCGCGGTCGCGGCCTTCCTGCTCGGCGGCGCACTCGGCCTCGACCCGGTGACGATCGCGGGCACCTTCGCAGGAGCGACGACCAACACACCCGCACTGGCGGCCACGGGCGGCAGCCCCGCTGCGACGGTGGGCTACGCGAGCGCGTACGTCTTCGGCGTGATCGGGGCGATGGCGGCGGCCGCGCTCGCGCTGCGGCACCGGCCCTCCGACACCGATGCGATGGCGCCGATCGTCGAGAAGCCCGTGCAGATCGACACGACCACCATCCACACGGTCGGCGAGATCGTCGCGCATCACAGCGACCGCGTTGCGATCTCGCGCATCAAGCACGCAGACGACGGACAGATCGACCCGGTCCGACCCGACACCGAGCTCGAGGTCGGCGACGTCATCAACGTCGTCGGGCCGCGAGACGAGGTCGACGAGGTCGCGATCGAGCTCGGACACACCTCGGCGATCGACATCACGCGCGAGCGCAGCTCCCTGGATTTCCGCCGCATCATCCTGTCGAACCCGAAGCTCGCCGGACGCACGATCGGCGGCCTGCGGCTGCACGAGCAGTTCGGCGCGAGCATCGCCCGCATCAGGCGCGGCGACGTCGAATTCGTCGCGACCGACGATTTCGTGCTGCACCAGGGCGACCGGCTGCGCGTCGTCGGCCCCCGCGACGCGATGGCCGACCTGACGTCGTTCTTCGGGGACTCCGAGCGCGGCATGGCCGACGTGAACCCGCTCGCGCTCGGTCTCGGCATCGCGATCGGCCTCGGGATCGGCGCCATCCAGATTCCGATCCCGGGCGGACATTTCAGCCTCGGCTACGCCGCCGGGGCACTGCTCCTGGGCCTCGTCATGGGCCGGATCGGCCGCATCGGCCCGATCGTCACGTCGCTCCCGCACACCGCGGCGTCGGTGCTCGCCGAGTACGGTCTGCTCGTCTTCCTCGCGTTCGCCGGAACCAAGGCGGGATCGCTCATCGTCTCGGCGATCGTCTCGGGCGAGGTGCTCACCCTGCTGCTCCTCGGTTTCGTCGTCACGTCGATCGCGATGTTCGGCACGTACCTGGTGGGGCGATTCGTCTTCCGGCTCGGCGGCACACGGCTCTCGGGCGTCGTGGGCGGCGCGCAGACGAACCCCGCGATCCTCGCATTCGCGAACCTGCGCACCGACTACGACGTGCGTGTCGCGCTCGGCTACAGCCTCGTGTACCCCGCGGCGATGGTCGTGAAGATCCTCTTGGCGCAGATCATGGTCGGGCTCTGAGACATCCGCCCGCCTGGGCCGTCGAGAAGGGCGATCGGATGTCCCACCGCGACGCCGACCGCTTCGTCAGCGCCAGCCGTACCGCGACGACAGCGCGGCCGTGACGCGCTCGAAGCGCTCCTCGTCGAGGATCGCGCCCTCGCGGCGCATGCCGCCGCTCGAGACGCGGAAGACCCGGTCGAGGGCGACCCAGCTCGGTCGGCCTTCGGGGTCCCAGTCCCCGGACCCGAGCGAGACGTGATCGCGGTCGCGGTCGTGTGCCTTGCTCGTGAGCTGCACGGCGAGGAACTGCCCGCGCTCGCCGGCGGCGACGATGACGACCGGGCGATCCTTGCCGCGGCCGTCGCGCTCCTCGTAGGGCACCCACGTCCAGACGATCTCGCCCGGGTCGGGATCGCCGTCGCGGTCGGGCGCGTACGCGAAGCGGACCTTGCCGATCTTCGACGGGTCGAGTTCGACCGTCGCGCTCGGCCCTGCCTGGCCCGGAGAAAGCTCCTCTTCGAACGAGGACGACCGTGAGACATCCGCCCGCTGCCGACCTGCCGATCCCGGCGCCTGCGGCTTCGGTGCACTCGAACCCCCCGCCCGAGCCGGCCGCGTCGCCGTCGCGACGCCCGTCGACGCCGAAGCGCCGTCCGAAACGGACGGCGTGGACGGCGCAGACGACGAGGATGTGAGCGACCGGAGCACGGTCTCGAGCACACGCCCGAGGGCGGTGAGGAAGCGGCTGGTGTCTGACACACCCGCACACTACCCCACCGCCCTCGCAGCCCTTCTTCGAGGGGCCCAGACCGTGGAGAACTCAGACGGTCTCGAGCTGGTACCCCTCTTCACCGTGCACGACGGTGTCGATGCCGGCGATCTCGTCGACGTTCTTGACGCGGAACCCGATCGTCTTCTCGATCGCGATACCCACGATGAAGGCGACCACGAAGGAGTAGACGAGCACGCCCACCGCGGCGATGAACTGCACGAGGAGCTGCGACGCGTCGCCGCCCACGAACAGACCGGTGCCGGTCGCGAAGAAGCCGAGGTACAGCGTGCCGATGACACCGCCGACGAGGTGGATGCCCACCACGTCGAGCGAGTCGTCGAAGCCGAGCTTGAACTTCAGCTCGATCGCCAGCGCGCACACTGCGCCGGCCAGGACGCCGAGCAGGAGTGCCCATCCCGGGGCGAGGGCGGCACACGAGGGGGTGATTGCGACGAGACCCGCGATCGCGCCCGAGCCCGCTCCGACCGCGGTCGGCTTGCCGTCCTTGATCTTCTCGACGATGAGCCAACCGAGGATCGCGGCCGCCGTCGCGCCGAGCGTGTTCAGGATGATGAGGCCAGCGGACTGGTCCTCAGTGCCGAGGAGATTGAACGTGCCTTCTGCGCCGGCGTTGAAGCCGAACCATCCGAACCACAGGATCGCTGCGCCGAGCAGGGTGAGCGGCACGTTGTGCGGCTTGTCCATGCCCTTCTGGAAGCCGACGCGCTTGCCGAGGACGAGCGCGAGGGCGAGGGCCGCCGCACCGGCGTTGATGTGCACGGCGGTGCCGCCCGCGTAGTCGATCACCGACACGTCGAGCCCCAGATTGGCGCCGAGGTTCATGATCCAGCCGCCGCCCCAGACCCACGCCGCGACGGGGAAGTAGACGAGCGTCGCCCAGATGCCGGCGAAGATCATCCACGAGCCGAACTTCGCGCGATCGGCGATCGCTCCCGAGATCAGCGCGACGGTGATGATCGCGAAGGTGGCGCCGTACGTCGCGCCGACGAGCGTGTTGTCATCGGCGTTCGCGAGACCGAAGTCGGAGAACGGATTGCCCGCCAGGAACTGCGGGTCTCCTTCGGTGATCGCCGACATGTTGAAGCCGTACAGCACCCAAAGGACGCTGATGAGGCCGAGAGCGCCGAAGCTCATCATCATCATGCTGATGACGCTCTTCGCTTTGACCAGGCCGCCGTAGAAGAACGCGACGCCCGGCGTCATGAACAGCACGAGCGCGGTAGCCGCAATAGCCCACGCGAGATTGCCCGAATCCATGGAGTTCCTCACCGTTCTTTCGTGATAGCAGGGGGTGTACCGAGGTGGGGCTGAGCTCCGGACTCGGGTACGTCGTTCAGCATGGAACCGGCACGTTTCTACCAAGATGCGTCAGGTGTTTCGCAACCGTTACGAGATCCCGCTCCGTGTAACGACTGTGTTTCGGGCGGCAGCGGATCCGCCGCGAAATCGCGCAGGAGTCGCCGAAAGGGGTTCAAGGCGTGTCGCCCTAGCACGTGCAGGTACGGCCTTCGTTTGGAGAGCCGTCTCGTTCGCGCGAGTCGTCGCGAGCGAGCGGATGCGCGCTACTCGTGCGGCGGCAGCTGCCCCGTCGTGAGCGCCGTCATACGGCTCATCGCGCGCAGGTACTTCTTTCGGTACCCGCCTGCGAGCATGTCGGCGTCGAAGACCTCGTCGAGCGGAAGGCCGCTCGCGACGATCGGGACCTCTGCGTCGTAGACGCGGTCGATGAACGCGACGAGCCGGAGCGCGGCGCTCTGGTCGTGGAGGGAGTGGACGCCGCGGAGCGCGAGGATCTCGACGCCGTCGATGAGCTTGATGTACTTCGACGGATGCACCGTGGCGAGGTGCGCGATGAGCGCGTCGAAGTCGTCGAGCGAGACCCGGTGTCCGCGCGCGGCGAGTGCCGTGGCCGTGCGGTCGACCTGGTCGTCGCTCTCGACGGTCTCGGCGCGGCCGTCGGTGTCGCGGCGGCGGTAGTCGAGTCCGTCGATGCGGAGCGTCTCGAAGTTCGATGAGAGGCCCTGGATCTCGCGGAGGAAGTCGGCCGCCGCGAATCGCCCCTCGCCGAGCGCGTTCGGCGGCGTGTTGCTCGTCGCCGCGACGCGCGTGCCGCTCGCCATGAGCTCGCCGAGGAACCGCGTCATGAGCATCGTGTCGCCCGGGTCATCCAGCTCGAACTCGTCGATGCAGATGAGCTTCGCGCCCCGGAGCGCCTCGAGCGCCTTCTGGTAGCCGAGCGCGCCGACGAGTGCCGTGTACTCGATGAACGTGCCGAAGTACTTGGGACCGTGCGCGACGTGCCAGAGCGACGCGAGAAGGTGGGTCTTGCCGACGCCGAAGCCGCCGTCGAGGTAGACGCCTGGCAGTTCGATGCGTGCCGGCCGCTTGCGCGAGAAGAATCCGCCCGGCCGCTGCGCTGCCCGCCAGGCGCCCGCGAACTCGTTGAGCCGGTCGAGCGCGGCCTGCTGCGACGGGAAGTCGGGGTCGGGCCGGTAGGACTCGAACGAGGCCGTCGCGAACTGCGGCGGCGGGGAGAGTTCGGCGGCGATCTCGGCGCCCGTGATCGACGGATTGCGGTCGGCGATGCGGATGAGGTCGGACGTGGCTGCCGAGGTCATTGGCGGATTTGGCTCCCGTATTGCACCGGATGACGGGGCCTGTGACTTCGACGGGCACGCCGCGTATGTTCGTGCTGAACAGGTCACCAGCCTAACCGCACCCCATTCAGCCGCACGCACCGAGCGCCCCAGGAGGCCGCAATGTCCGTCGAGTTCGACCCCGCCGAGAAGTTCACCTCGTACGCCCACCCCGAACGGCTCGTGAGCACCGAATGGCTCGCCGAACGGCTCGGTCAGCCGGGTCTCGTGGTCGTCGAGTCCGACGAAGACGTCCTCCTCTACGAGACGGGCCACATCCCGGGCGCGGTCAAGATCGACTGGCACACCGACCTCAACGACCCGGTCGTGCGCGACTACCTGAACGGCGAGCAGTTCGCCGCCCTCCTCGGCTCGAAGGGCATCGCGCGCGACACGACCGTCGTCATCTACGGCGACAAGAACAACTGGTGGGCCGCTTATGCGCTCTGGGTCTTCACGCTCTTCGGCCACGAAGACGTACGCCTCCTCGACGGCGGCCGTGACCTCTGGATCGCCGAGGACCGCCCGCTCACGACCGACGTCCCCGAGGTCACCCCCGTCGAGTACCCCATCGTCGAGCGCGACGACACCGTCGTGCGCGCCTACAAAGAAGATGTCCTCGCCCACCTCGGCAACCCGCTCATCGACGTCCGCTCCCCCGAGGAGTACTCGGGTGAGCGCACGAGCGCACCGGCCTACCCCGAAGAGGGCGCGCTCCGCGGCGGACACATCCCGACCGCGGCATCCGTGCCGTGGGCTCGCGCTGCGGCCGCCGACGGCACGTTCAAGGGCCGCGACGACCTCGAGGCGATCTACCGCGGCGAGGTGGGCCTTCAAGACGGCGACGAGATCATCGCCTACTGCCGCATCGGCGAGCGGTCGAGCCACACGTGGTTCGTGCTCACCCACCTCCTCGGCTTCGAGAACGTGCGCAACTACGACGGCTCGTGGACCGAGTGGGGCAGCGCCGTGCGTGTGCCGATCGTGACCGGCGCCGAGCGCGGCGAACTCCCCGCCCGCTGAGCGGAGCGGCATCGCACAACGCTCGCGTCATCGAGACGCGCACTCAGACCGCGCCCGGCTTTCCGCAGCCGGGCGCGGTTCGTTTCGACCGTGGAAGAATCGAACCGATGGATGCCTCGAATCTGCCCGCCGCGCTCGCCGAGACGCGCGAAGACTTCCTCGCGCTCGCGGTGCGGGATCGGCTGCAACTGCTCCTCGACTTCTCGAACGAGCTCCCCGGGCTGCCCGAGCAGTACCGCGACCACCCCGACCTCTTCGAGAAGGTCGAGGAGTGCCAGTCCCCGGTGTTCATCTTCGTCGAGGTGACCGACGGCATCGTCCACGTCTACGCGACGGCTCCCGCCGAGGCGCCGACGACGCGCGGGTTCGCGTCGATCCTCGTGCAGGGGCTCGACGGGCTCACGGTCGACGAGGTGCTCACCGTGCCGGCCGACTACGCGCAGTCGCTCGGTCTCGCCGAAGCTGTGTCGCCGCTGCGGGTGCGCGGCATGACGGGCATGCTCGGGCGCATCAAGCGCCAGGTGGGTGAGCGCGCAGCCGCCTGACGCCGTTCAGCGCTCGGCGAGCCAGTTCCGGATGAGCCCCGTCCAGCGAATGGGGTCGTGGTTCCAGAGCTTCGTGTGCCGCGCACCGTTGAAGACCTCGAACTGCACGAGGTCTGGGCGGGCCTCGGCGAAGCGGCGTGCGCCGTCGATCGGCACGTAGCCGTCGTCTTCGGAGTGCATGAGGAGCATGGGCGTCTCGAACTCGTCGGCACGCGAGACGGCGTTGAGGCTCACGAGGTCGATCGGCGAGGCCACGCCCGTCACGCCGACGGCGGCGGGAGTGCTGAGGAGCCTGCCGACGAGTGCGCCCACCTCTTCGGGCAGTCCGTTGAGAACACCCTGGAAACGCAGGATGTCGACCCAGTCGATCGCGGGAGATTCGAGGATGACTCCGACGAGCGCTTCACGCACCTCTTCGGAGCGCAGCACGGCCTGGAGCACGATCGCCCCGCCCATCGACCAGCCCATGAGCACGATGCGCTCGGCGCCGTGCTCGCGCGCGTAGCGGACGGCGGCGACGGCGTCTTCCCACTCGGTGCCGCCGAGGCCGTAGCGGCGGTCGACGCTCTCGGGGGCTTCGCCGTCGTTCCGGTAGGAGGCGAGGAGCGAGTTCCAACCGGCCGCGAACACGGGCTCGACTGCACGGAGCGTCTCTTGGCGCTTCGCGCCGCGGCCGTGGATCTGCACGACCCAGTCGGTCGTCGGCTCCGCGGCGGGGATGAACCACGCAGGTGAGGGCCCGAGCGGGGTCTCGACGACGACGTTCTCGTAGGTGCGGCCGAGTTCCCACGGCCCGAGGTGCAACCATCCGTCGAGCCGCCCGCGCTTGGCGCGGTCGAGGCGACCGAAGTCGACGCCGTCGAGGCGGCGGAGGGCCGAACGGCCCTCGCCCGCGAGCACTTCGCCGAGACGCGCGTGGCCCGAGTCGTGCTCGAACCAGAGTCCGTACCGGCCGGCGAGTGCGGCGTCTTCTCCGTCGAGTTCGACCGTGCCCGCCGCGAGGTCGACCGCAGTGATGCGGAACTCCTCTTCGCGCGTGGTGACGGGCGTGACGACCTGCCGTGCGAAGCGTGCCGTGATCACCGCGGCGAGCGTCGCCGCGACTGCGGCCGTGATCGCCGCGACTCCCGCGGCGACACCGATCACCGCTGCGGCGGAGACCCGTCGAGACATCCGTCCTCCTCATCGTCGGACCGTGTGTGACGCTCGGTACGGCGTGCCGTCCGGGCGCCCGGTCATCCAGACTCTAGTCTGCACTCGTGCCCGACCGTGCGACGCCAGCGCCTGCCGAGTTCGAGGCCGCGATCACCTCGATCCGCGGCGTCGTGCCGCGTGCCGAACTCCGTGTGACGGAGATCCCGGCGCCGGGCTCCCTCGCGCCCTATGCGATCGCGTTCGCGGCCGATGTCGCACCCGCGGGCCACGGCGACGATTCCGATCTCGGCACCGGGCGGTTCATCCTGCTCTACGACCCCGCCGAGCCCGAAGCGTGGGGCGGCGCGTTCCGCGTCGTGTGCTTCGCGCAAGCGCCGCTCGAGACCGACATCGGACTCGACCCGTTCCTCGCCGACGTCGCGTGGTCGTGGCTCATCGACGCACTCGACGCCCGCAGCGCCCACTACGTCGCCGCGAACGGCACGGCGACCAAGATCCTCTCGACGGGGTTCGGCGAACTCGCCCATCGCGGCGACGGCGCGCAGATCGAACTCCGGGCCTCCTGGACCCCTCTAGACGGCGACATCGCTCCGCATATGGAAGGCTGGGAGGAGTTGCTGTGCATGTTGGCAGGGCTTCCGCCCCGGACGGAAGGGGTGACCGCTCTGCCCCGACGGAGGAACCGTGGCTGAATTCCGGGTGATCGAGACCCGTGCGGCGTTCGAGAGCGCGGTCGAGCAGCTCTCCGCCGGAACCGGGCCGATCGCGGTCGACGCCGAGCGGGCGAGCGGGTTCCGCTATTCGCAGCGGGCGTACCTGATCCAGATGTACCGGCGCGACGCCGGCACGTTCCTCTTCGATCCGCCGGCGATCGGCGATTTCGCGCCGCTCGAAGACGTCATCGCGCAAGAGGAGTGGGTGCTCCACGCGGCGAGCCAAGACCTCGCGTGCCTCCGCGAGGTCGGCCTCGACCCGAGCACGATCTTCGACACCGAGCTCGCGGCCCGCCTCCTCGGCATGCCGCGCGTGGGCCTCGCGTCGGTCGTCGAAGAGCTCCTCGGCATCAAGCTCGCGAAGGAGCACTCGGCGGCCGACTGGTCGACGCGCCCGCTCCCCCAGTCGTGGCTGACGTATGCCGCGCTCGACGTCGAGCTCCTCGTCGACGTGCGCGACCTGCTCGTCGAGCGTCTCGCCGAGAAGAGCAAAGACGGGATCGCCGCGCAGGAGTTCGAATCGGTCCTGCACAAGGAGGCGAAGCCTGCCGCCGCGGAGCCGTGGCGACGCCTTTCGGGCGTGCACGGCATCCGCCACGCGCGCAATCTCGCGGTCGCGCGGTCGTTGTGGGTCGCGCGCGACGCGCGAGCGGTCGAGTTGGATGTCGCGCCGGGCCGCCTGATTCCGGATGCCTCGATCGTCGCCGTCGCGCGCAGCCTCCCCCGCACCAAGCGCGCGCTCGCCGATCTCCGCGAGTTCACGGGTCGGGCGAGCCGCTCCGAGATCGATCGCTGGTGGTCGGCCGTCGAAGACGGTCTCGCGACCACCGAGCTCCCCGCGATCCGGGTGCCGAGCGATGCGCCGCCGCCGCCCAGGGCGTGGGCTTCGAGGCATCCAGACGCCGACGCGCGCCTGCGCCTCGCGAAGCAGGCCGTCGCCGACAAGGCCGAAGCGCTCGTCATGCCGGTCGAGAACCTCCTGACGCCCGACCACTTGCGCCGGGTGGCGTGGAGGCCGCCGGCAGACACGTCCGAGCGAGGCATCCGCGAGGCCCTCGCCGCGCTCGGTGCGCGCGCGTGGCAGCTTGACGCGACCGCACAGATCATCTCCGTCGCGTTTGTGGAGGCCGAACAATCGGTGGAAGACGCGTCAGCCAGCGCTTCGTAGGTTCCGCCAACCGATTCTGTTGCATGACGCACCACACGTAAGATCGGTGCGATTCTCTCATCGAAAGGGAGCTAGCAGCGTGGCTGAACGAGTTGACGTCGTGTTCGTCGACGGGGTACGGACCCCGTTCGGACGGGCCGGCGAAAAGGGCATGTACTGGAACACCCGAGCCGACGACCTCGTGGTCAAGGCGATCACGGGCCTTCTCGAGCGCAACCCGAACCTTCCCAAGGACCGAGTCGATGAAGTGGCCATCGCCGCCACGACGCAGCAGGGCGACCAGGGCCTGACCCTCGGCCGCACGTCCGCGATCCTCGCCGGCCTCCCCGTGACGGTCCCCGGCTACGCGATCGAGCGCATGTGCGCCGGCGCGATGACCGCCGTCACGACGGCCGGCTCAGGCATCGGCTTCGGCCAGTACGACATCGTCATCGCCGGTGGCGTCGAGCACATGGGCCGTCACCCGATGGGCCAGGGCGCCGACCCCAACCCCCGCTTCCTCGCCGAGAAGCTCGTCGACCCGCAGGCGCTCAACATGGGCAACACGGCCGAGCGTCTCCACGACCGCTTCCCGCAGCTCACGAAGGAGCGCGCCGACCGCTTCGGCATGCGGAGCCAGCAGAAGGTCCAGGCGGCCTACGAGGCCGGACACATCCAGCCCGACCTCGTGCCCGTCGCGATCCGCACGGCCGAAGGCTGGGGCCTCGCGACCGAAGACGAGGGCCGCCGCCCCGAGACGACGATGGAGGGCCTCGCCGCCCTCAAGACGCCGTTCCGCCCGCACGGCCGGGTTTCGGCCGGCAACGCGTCGCCCCTCACCGACGGTGCGACCGCCGCGATCCTTGCGAGCGGCGACGCCGTCAAAGAGCTCGGCCTCACCGCCAAGATGCGCATGGTGAGCTACGGCTTCGCCGGCGTGCCCGCAGAGGTCATGGGCATCGGCCCCATCCCCTCGACCGAGCGCGCGCTCAAGAACGCCGGACTCTCGATCGAGGACATCGGCCTCTTCGAGCTCAACGAGGCGTTCTCGGTGCAGGTGCTGAGCTTCCTCGACCACTTCGGCATCGACGACGACGACCCCCGAGTCAACCCGTGGGGCGGCGCGATCGCGATCGGCCACCCGCTCGCGGCCTCGGGCGTCCGCCTCATGCTGCAGCTCGCCCGCCAGTTCGAGCTCCACCCCGAGGTCCGCTACGGCCTCACGGCCATGTGCGTCGGCCTCGGCCAGGGCGGCTCGGTCATCTGGGAGAACCCCCACCACAAGAAGTACGGAAAGGGCCGCTGAACGTGACCGACTACTCGAAGATCGACTTCAGCGACCTCAAGGCCGCTTCCGAGGCCGACGAGGTCGTCACGCACTCGTACGTGCGCGACATCACGCTCGCCTCGGGCAAGGTCCTCGCCCTCATCACGCTCGACAACGGCCGCGACCACACGCGCCCGTCGACGCTCGGCCCCGTGACGCTCCTCGAGCTGAACGACCGTCTCGACGAGCTCACGGCCCGTGCCGCCGCGGGTGAGATCCAGGCCGTCGGCGTCACCGGCAAGCCGTACTTCCTCGCCGCGGGCGCCGACCTCTCGAAGGTCGGCGAGGTGCCCGACCGCGACTCGGCGAAGAAGATGGCCCAGCTCGGCCACTTCGTGCTCGGCAAGCTCGGCGAGCTCGGCGTGCCGTCGTTCACGTTCATCAACGGCCTCGCCCTCGGCGGCGGCGTCGAGATCGCGCTCAACAGCGACTACCGCACGGTGGATGCCTCGGCGCCGGCCCTCGGCCTGCCCGAGGTGTTCCTCGGCATCATCCCCGGCTGGGGTGGCGCCTATCTCCTGCCGAACCTCATCGGCATCGAGAACGCCCTCAAGGTGATCGTCGAGAACCCGCTGAAGAACAACCGGATGCTGAAGGCGAAGGAGGCGTTCGACCTCGGCATGGCCGACGCGATCTTCCCGCCCGTCAACTTCCTCGAAGACTCGCTCAAGTGGGCCGACGGAGTGCTGACCGGCAAGATCCAGGTCAAGCGCCCGAACGTGCCCGGCAAGCTCGAGAAGCTCGCCAAGTGGGACGTCGCGATCGGCATCGCGAAGAAGTCGCTCGAGGGCAAGCTCGGCACGACGCCCAAGTCGCCGTACCGCGCGCTCGAGCTCCTGAAGGCCGCGAAGAGCGGCACGAAGGCCGAGGGCTTCGAGCGCGAAGACGAGGCGCTCGCCGACCTCGTCTCGGGCGACCAGTTCGTGGCGTCCATCTACGCCTTCAACCTCGTGCAGAAGCGCGCAAAGCGGCCGGCCGGTGCGCCCGACCGCGAGCTCGCGCGCAAGGTCACGAAGGTCGGCATCATCGGCGCCGGTCTCATGGCGAGCCAGTTCGCCCTGCTCTTCGTGCGTCGCCTGCAGGTGCCCGTGGTCATCACCGACCTCGACCAGTCGCGCGTCGACAAGGGCCTCGACTACATCCGCACCGAGATCACGAAGCTCGAAGAGAAGGGCCGTCTCGACTCCGACGAGGCGAACCGTCTGCGTGCGCTCGTCTCGGGTACGACCGACAAGGCCGACTTCGCCGACTGCGACTGGGTCATCGAGGCCGTCTTCGAGGACCTCGCCGTCAAGCAGCAGGTCTTCGCCGAGGTCGAGCCGCACCTCTCCGAGACGGCGATCCTCGCGACGAACACGTCGTCGCTGTCGGTCGAGCAGATCGGCGCGAAGCTCGCGCACCCCGAGCGGGTCGTCGGCTTCCACTTCTTCAACCCGGTCGCGGTCATGCCGCTCCTCGAGATCGTCAAGGCTCCGGCCACGAACGACGAGACCCTCGCCACCGCGTTCGCGGTCGCCGCGAAGCTCAAGAAGTCGGCCGTGCTCACGGCCGACGCGCCCGGCTTCGTCGTGAACCGGCTCCTCGCGAAGGTCATGGGCGAAGCGGCCCGCGCCGTCGACGAGGGCACCCCGGTGCCGGTCGTCGAGAAGGCGCTCGCACCCATCGGCCTGCCGATGGGTCCGTTCGAGCTCATCGACCTCGTCGGCTGGGCGGTCGCCGCCCACGTGCAAGACACGATGGTGCGCGAGTTCCCCGAGCGCTTCTACTCGTCGGAGAACCTGCACGCCCTCGCGAAGCTCCAGGGCGTCGTCGAGAAGGACAAGCACGGCAAGGTCACCGACCTCTCGAAGGAGGCGAAGAAGGTCGTCACGGTCGGCAAGTCGCCGGTCGACGAGGCCACGATCCTTCGTCGCGTCGAAGACGAGCTCGCTCGCGAGATCAAGCTCATGCTCGACGAGAAGGTCGTCGTTGCAGCGGAAGACATCGACCTGTGCCTGATTCTCGGCGCGGGCTGGCCGTTCCAGGCCGGCGGTGCGACGCCGTACCTCGACCGCGTCGGTGCGTCCGAACGCGCCTTCGGCGACACGTTCCACCACCCCGCGATCCGCGGCGTGGGCGCGTAAGCCAGGCTCCACCCGTTCGGGCCCTCGACTCTTCGGAGTCGGGGGCCCGTTCGCGTTGCGCTCCGGGGCGGCTCGCGGTAGTTTCTGAACATGTTCAGTTCTGCGGATGTCTCAGAGCAGCCGGATGTCTCGAGCACGCCTTCGACCAAGAGCGAGCGCACGCGCGCACTGGTCCGCGACATCGCGCTCCGCTCGTTCCGCGAGCGCGGATACGACGCGACGACCATCCGGCTCGTCGCCACCGAGGCCGGAATGTCGGTCGGAGCCACGCACTACCATTTCCCGTCGAAGCACCACCTCGTGCAAGAGCTCTACCTCGACGTGCAAGCAGCGCACCGCGCCGCCGCAGAGCCGCTGCTCGAGGCATCCGACGATCTCATCGAACGCCTCGGCATCGTCTACCGCACCGGTCTCGACGGGCTCGCGCCGTACCATCCGTTCGCTCCCGAGTTCCTCTCTGCCGCGGTTTCACCACGCTCCCCGATCAATCCGCTGTCGACCGAGTCGGCGCCCGCGCTCGCGATCGTGCGCGGGCTCTTCGCGGACGCCATCACTGGAGCAAGGACGCGGCTCCCCGTCGAGCTCGAGGAGCGCCTGCCCGACGCGCTGACGCTCGCGCACCTGCTGCTCGCGCTCTTCTGGGTCTACGACCGCTCCCCCGGGCAGGTCCGCAGCAGGCGGCTCGTCGACCGCGGCCTGGGGCTCCTCAAGGGCGCGCTGCCGCTCGTGCGGACGCCGCTCCTGCGGAAGCCCGTCCGCGACCTGCTCGATCTCGTCGCAGAGGTTCGAGCGTGAACGCGGGAACGGGCGACTCGATCGCGGCACGATACGGCGCCCGCGACCCCCGGAGCGCCGCCGAGCCGATGGCGTTCACCTTCGGCGAGTTCGTGCGCGGGGCCTTCGGCACGTGGGGATGGTTCCTGCTGTTCGCGGTCGGCGGGTTCCTCATCGTCGGCACCGTCGCCGAAGTCGCCTCGACGGGCTGGAGTGGGGGATCGCCCGGACCCGCGCTCGGAATGTCGCTCGTCGTGCTCATCTACGGCTTTCCCGTCTTCCTCGCCGTCTCGCTCGTCGCACTCGCCCTCGGGATGCCCGGCGCATGGCTCCTCGCCTGGTCGCTCCGGCGGGTGCCTCGCGTCCGCGTGCAGCTCATCGCCTTCGCCGCCTACGGCGTCGCCTTCGGCACCCTCATGACCTGGCTCGTCGCGGGGGTCATCGCCCGTGATGCGCTGCCCGTCGCGTTCCTCTGGCTGTCGCCGTTCATCGCCGCGAGCGCTGCCGCGTTTGCACTCGGTCGGGACCGAGCCATCCGCCGCATCGCGCGACCGGCGACCATCGCGCACCTGGTCGGGAGCTCGAACGCCGACGGATTCGAAGAACGTCGCCGAATGGACGGGGAGACCCCCGAAGACTAGACCCGCGGCTGCGGGCGAGTGTCGGTCGGCACGTCGACGCCCGCGCCGCGCGCGTGCGGCAGCTTCGAGCCGAGGACCATGGCCGTGACATCCCGCGCGATGTGCTGGGGCGTGAGCCCCGCCGCCTCGAGGATCTCGCCTCGCGTCGCGTGGTCGAGGAACTCGTCGGGAAGGCCGAGCTCGGTCACCGCGGTGTCGACGCCCGCCTCACGGAGGTCTTGGCGGATGCGCGTGCCGATGCCGCCGACTCGGACGCCGTCTTCGAGGCTCACGACGATGCGGTACTCCCCCGCGAGCTCGACGACGCTCCGCGGCACGGGCACGACCCATCGCGGGTCGACGACCGTTGCGCCGATGCCGTGCGACTCGAGCCGCTCGGCGACCTCGAGCGCGATGCCGGCCATCGGGCCGACGGCGACGAGCAGCACGTCTTTGCGTTCGGACTCGACGAGCACGTCGACGCCGTCATCGAGACGGTGCACGGCGTCGTACTCGACGCCCACGCTGCCCTTGGGGAACCGCAACACGGTCGGGCCGTCATCGACCTTCACCGCTTCGGCGAGTTCCTCGGTCAGGCGCACGGAATCGCGCGGAGCGGCGATGCGGATGCCGGGCACGACCTGGAGGACCGAGAGGTCCCACACGCCGTGGTGGCTCGGACCGTCGGGACCGGTGACCCCGGCACGGTCCAGCACGAACGTGACGCCGGCCTTGTGCAGCGCGACGTCCATGAGCACCTGATCGAACGCACGGTTCATGAAGGTCGCATAGATCGCGACGACCGGATGCAGCCCGCCGAACGCGAGGCCCGCGGCCGACGTGACGGCGTGCTGCTCGGCGATGCCGACATCGAACACTCGACTCGGGAAGCGCTCGGCCATGCGATGGAGACCCGTCGGGCGGAGCATCGCGGCAGTGATGCCGACGAGCCGCTCGTTCTCTTCAGCGAGGGCGACGAGGGAATCGGCGAACACGCTCGTCCACGACGGCTTCGACGACGTCTCGAGCGACTCGCCCGTCTCGGGGTCGATCTGCCCGACGGCATGGAACTGGTCGGCGACGTCGCGAAGCGCGGGCTCGTAGCCGCGACCCTTCTCGGTGATCGCATGCACGATCACGGGAGCGCCGTACTGCTTCGCCTGACGCAGCGCCGCCTCCATGGCGTGCTCGTCGTGGCCGTCGACGGGGCCGACGTACTTGATGTCGAGGTTCGAGTAAAGTGCCTCGTTGTCGGTGAAGCGCGACAGGAAGCCGTGCATGCCGCCGCGCACACCGCGGTAGAACGCGCGCGCGGGGGCGCCGAGGCGCTCGAACGCCCGCGCGCTGGAGATCTGCAGGTCGCGGTAGGTGCGCTGCGTGCGGACCGAGCTCAAGAACCGCGCCATCCCGCCGATCGTGGGCGCATACGAGCGTCCGTTGTCGTTCACGATGATGACGAGCTTGCGCGTGTTGTCGTCGGAGATGTTGTTGAGCGCCTCCCACGTCATACCGCCCGTCAGGGCGCCGTCGCCCACGACCGCGACGACGTGGCGGTCGGACTGCCCCGTCATCTCGAAGGCCTTCGAGATGCCGTCGGCCCAACTGAGCGAGCTCGACGCGTGGGATGACTCGACGATGTCGTGCTCGGATTCAGACCGCTGCGGGTAGCCTGCGAGACCGCCCTGCTGACGCAGCGTCGAGAAGTCCTGGCGCCCGGTCAGCAGCTTGTGCACGTACGACTGGTGCCCCGTGTCGAAGACGACGGCGTCGGTGGGCGAGTGGAAGACTCGGTGGATCGCGATCGTCATCTCGACGACGCCCAGGTTCGGGCCGAGGTGACCGCCCGTCTTCGCGACGTTCTGCACGAGGTACGCACGGATCTCAGCCGCGAGTTCGGCGAGTTCCTCCGTCGAGAGGTCGTCGAGGTCGCGAGGGCCTCGAATCCGCTCGAGCAGGGTCATCCGGAACCGCCTTTCGTGCCGCGTCTCGCGGCTCTCACATCGATCGAGTCTACGCGCCCCGGGGTGGAGGCTTGTGTGCACGAACGGGAACTGCCCGCCCCGCGACATCCGGTGGACGGATGCGCGAGGCGGGCAGTCTCGAATGGTCGCCTTACGCGACGAGGCTCCGCAGCACGTACTGCAGGATGCCTCCATTGCGGAAGTAGTCGGCCTCACCGGGCGTGTCGATGCGGACGACCGCGTCGAACGTCACCGTCTCTTTGCCGGGAGCCGAGAACTCGCTCGGGGCGGCCGTGACCTTGACGGTCTTCGGCGTGACGCCTTCGTTGAGCTGCGCAAGACCCTCGATCGAGACGATCTCGGTGCCGTCGAGGCCGAGCGACTTCCAGCTCTCGCCGGCCGGGAACTGCAGCGGGACGACGCCCATGCCGATGAGGTTCGAGCGGTGGATGCGCTCGAAGCTCTCGGTGATGACGGCCTTGACGCCGAGGAGGCTCGTGCCCTTCGCCGCCCAGTCGCGCGACGAACCGGAACCGTACTCCTTGCCGCCGAAGATGACGAGCGGGGTGCCCTGCGCCTGGTAGTTCTGCGACGCGTCGTAGATGTACGACTGCGGGCCGCCCTCCTGCGTGAAGTCGCGCGTGAAGCCTCCCTCGATGATCTGACCGTCGTTGACGGCCGAGACGAGTTCGTTCTTCAGGCGGATGTTCGCGAACGTGCCGCGGATCATGACCTCGTGGTTGCCGCGACGCGAGCCGTAGGAGTTGAAGTCCTTCTGCGCGACGCCGTTCGACGTGAGGTACTGCGCGGCGGGCGTGCCGGCCTTGATGCTGCCGGCGGGGCTGATGTGGTCGGTCGTGACCGAGTCGCCGAGGGTCGCCATGACGCGAGCGCCCGTGATGTCGGCGACGGGCGTGAGCTCCATTGACATGCCGTCGAAGTACGGCGCCTTGCGGACGTACGTCGAGGTCTCGTCCCATTCGAAGATGGGGCCGGTCGGCGTCGGCAGGTTCTTCCAGCGGTCGTCGCCGTCGAAGACGGTCGCGTACTGCGTGATGAACTGATCGCGCGAGATCGACGTGTCGATGACGTCCTGCACCTCTTCGGGCGAAGGCCAGATGTCGTTGAGGAAGACGTCATTGCCCTCGAGGTCGGTGCCGAGCGAGTCGGTCTCGAAGTCGAAGTGCATCGAGCCGGCCAGCGCGTACGCCACGACGAGCGGCGGCGACGCGAGGTAGTTCATCTTGACGTCGGGGCTGATGCGGCCCTCGAAGTTGCGGTTGCCCGAGAGCACCGCGGTCACGGCGAGATCGTGGTCGTTGATCGCCGTCGAGACCTCTTCGATGAGCGGGCCCGAGTTGCCGATGCAGATCGTGCAGCCGTAGCCGACGGTGAAGAAGCCGACGCTCTCGAGCGCCTTGTCGAGGCCCGACTTCTCGTAGTAGTCGGTGACGACCTTCGAGCCCGGGCCGAGCGTGGTCTTGACCCACGGCTTGGCCTTCAGGCCCTTGTCGACGGCCTTCTTGGCGAGCAGGCCCGCCGCGATCATGACCGACGGGTTCGACGTGTTGGTGCACGAGGTGATCGCTGCGAGCGTGACGGCGCCGTTGTCGATGATGTACGGGTCACCGGCCGGCGGAGCGACCTTGACGGGCTTCGACGCGACGGCCGGCCCGCCGCTCGAGATGTGGACGGGACGCGTCTCGACGGGCTCCTCCTCGCCGGGGCGCCGGCGGGGTCGGAGGCCGGGAACGAGTGCTTCGACTCGAGGTCGACGATGTCTTCGGTCGTCGAGGGCGTCGCGTAGGCGAGGATGTCCTCCTCGAACTTGGACTTCGCCTCGGAGAGGAGGATGCGGTCCTGCGGACGCTTCGGTCCGGCGATCGAGGGGACGACGGTGCCGAGGTCGAGCTCCATGTACTCGGAGAAGTTCGGCTCGTGCGAGGCGTCGTGCCAGAGCGACTGCGCCTTCGAGTACGCCTCGACGAGGGCGACGGTCTGCTCGTCGCGGCCCGTGAGGCGGAGGTAGTCGAGCGTGACGTCGTCGATCGGGAAGATCGCGGCCGTCGAGCCGAACTCGGGGCTCATGTTGCCGATGGTCGCGCGGTTGGCGAGCGGCACGGATGCCACGCCGGCGCCGTAGAACTCGACGAACTTGCCGACCACGCCGTGCTTGCGGAGCATGTCGGTGATCGTGAGCACGACGTCGGTCGCCGTGACGCCCGCGGGGATCTCGCCCGTGAGCTTGAAGCCCACGACGCGCGGGATGAGCATCGAGACGGGCTGGCCGAGCATGGCCGCCTCGGCCTCGATGCCGCCGACGCCCCAGCCGAGCACGCCGAGGCCGTTGACCATCGTCGTGTGCGAGTCCGTGCCGACGCACGTGTCGGGGTAGGCGCGGAGCACGCCGTCCACCGTACGGTCGTAGATGACCTTCGCGAGGTGCTCGATGTTGACCTGGTGGACGATGCCGGTGCCCGGCGGGACGACCTTGAAGTCGTCGAACGCCGTCTGGCCCCAGCGAAGGAACTGGTAGCGCTCGCCGTTGCGCTCGTACTCGATCTCGACGTTGCGCTCGAGCGCATCGGGCGTGCCGAAGAGGTCTGCGATGACCGAGTGGTCGATGACCATCTCGGCGGGCGAGAGCGGGTTGATCTTGCTCGGGTCGCCGCCGAGCGCCGTCACGGCCTCGCGCATGGTGGCGAGGTCGACGATGCACGGCACACCCGTGAAGTCCTGCATGACGACACGAGCCGGCGTGAACTGGATCTCGGTGTCGGGCTCGGCGCTCGGCACCCACGAGCCGAGGGCCTCGATCTGCTCCTTGGTGACGTTCGCGCCGTCTTCGGTGCGGAGCAGGTTCTCGAGGAGCACCTTCAAGCTGAAGGGGAGCTTGTCGTAGCCGGGGACGGTGTCGATCTTGAAGATCTCGTACGTCTCATCGCCGACCTGGAGCGTGTCCTTCGCCCCGAAACTGTTCACTGCAGACACGATGGTCCTCTCCTTCGCGGGTGCGTCGCGCGCACGCGGGCGCGACACTTCGATCCTTCCCTGTCGGACCGTTGTTTACCAGCAAGGCTGACCTAAACAGTCGGTCCGAGGCCGGCGTCGTCGAGGCCCGCGGATTTATCTTGATGTCGAGATAACTGTATCACCGCTCGGCACGCGACGATTGCCACGCCGAGCGCACCACGAGCCACGTGAACACGAGCATGAGCGCGTAGAGCGGCACACCCATCAGGAGGCGCGTCACGCCGAGCGCCTGCACGTTGTCGACGAGATACAGGGGCACCTGCACGACGAGTCGCAGCACGAAGAACCCGATCCACGCGAGCGTCAGGAACTGTGCGATCCGGACCTTGCGCTTGTCGGTCCGCCACTCGGTGCCGTCACCGACGAGGAACCCGACGACGAGTCCGATCGCGGGCCACTTCACGAAGAGCGAGACGAGGAGCGCGAGCGCGTAGCCCGCGTTCGTGAAGAACCCGAGGACGTAGTTGTCGCGCGCGTCGCCCGTCCACAGCGAGAGCGCCGCGGAGAGCAGGACGCCGACAAGTCCGGCGATCGACTGGGTCGGGCTCGATCTCGCGACGAGCCGCACGATCGTGAAGACGACTGCGAGCCCGACGGACGCGCCGAGCGAGGGCACGAGCGCCTCTTGACCGCTCCAGCCGGAGAAGCTCGTGAGCACCGAGTAGAGGACGAGGAAGACGAGACCGGGAAACAGGGCTTCGAGGATGCCTCGGACGCCGCCGACTGCCTTCAGCACGTCGCGAGCGGCCAGCCGTTCGTCGCGCACGAGCCCGCCGAGGCCGCTGCGCTCGGCCGCCTCGGCGAACTGGCGCTTGAGTTCGTCGCGGAGGTCGGGCTCGGTCGCGTCGTCGCCGGATGCCTCGGCCGAGACATCCTGAGCGGAGTCTTCTCGACCGGCGCTCGACGACGAGTCGTCAGGCTGCGACGCGCGCTCGACGCGCGCGTCGCCCTCGGGGTCGGTCACTGCGCGGGTCCGCCGGTCGGAACCGTCGGCATGCGAAGCGGGATGAGATCGCGCGGGGGCATGGGCGTGTTGCCGCGCGCCACGACGATCGAGCGGAAGAGGTCTTCGATCTTCTCGGCCGCGGCCGGGTCGACCGCCGCCTCGCCTGCGATCACGCCGCGGAGGAACCAGCGGGGGCCGTCGACGCCGACGAAGCGCGCGAGACGCATGTGCCCGGGCTGGTCGCCCTGCGGCGCCACGGGGATCTGCGCGAGCAGCTCGGGCCCGAAGGCGCCGTCGCGCACGGTCGTCGTGCCGCCCTGCTTGGCGATCTGATCCGCGATCTGGTCACGGATCTCGTGCCACAGTCCGCTCGTGCGGGGCGCCGCGAACGGCTGCACCTGCAGCGTCGAGTTCGCGTAGTCGAGCCCGATCGCGACGACGCGCTTCGACCCCTCCTCGACCTCGAGGCGCACCTGGAGGCCCTCGCGCGGAAGCACCTTGATGCCGCCGAGGTCGACGTACGGACGCACCGGGTTCGCCTCGGACTCGTCGAGGGGCCCGGCCGTCTCACGGTCTTCGGGTGCGGACTTGGGCTGGTCGGCGGGGATGTCGCCGATGTTCTCGATGTCGCTCACGCGTTCACTCCTGACTTGTGCTCCCCGAAACCGGTCGAGCCGAATCCCCCCTCGCCTCGGTGGCTGCCCGGCAGACGCTCGACCTCGACGAAGCGCGCGCGACTGACCGGCATCACGACGACCTGGGCGATGCGATCGCCGGCCTCGATGCGGTAGGGCTCGCGCGCGTCGGTGTTGAGCAGGGCGACCTTGATCTCGCCGCGGTAGCCGGCGTCGACCGTGCCCGGGGCGTTGACGATCGTGATGCCGCGCTTGAAGGCGAGCCCAGAGCGCGGCACGACGAATGCGACGTAGCCGTCGGGCAGTGCGATCGAGACGCCGGTGCCCACGGTGGCACGTTCTCCGGGCTCGAGCACGAGCGACTCGGAGGCGTGCAGATCGGCTCCGGCGTCGCCCGGATGGGCGTAGGTCGGAAGGCGGTCTGCCGTGATGAGCACGTCGACGGAATCGGTCACCGTTCGAGGGTAGTGCAGAAGTCTGATCGAATAGAGCCATGCCCGACTATCGCGAGCGACTGTGGCCCTCCCCCTGGATCTTCATCGCGAGCCTGCTGCTCGTCCCCGCGAGCATCCTCGTGCTCGCGCCCGTCTCGTTGCCCGCCGGCATCGTCACGGGCATCGTCCTCTACGTCGCCGCAGTGGGCATCCTGACGCTCACCGCCCCGGTTGTCGAGGTCTCCGACGGGCGGCTCCGCGCCGGCCGCGGCGAGATCGACCTCGCCTACGTCGGCGAAGCCGTCCCGATCGCCTCGCCCGAGGCCGCGCGAGTCGAACTCGGCACCGGACTGGACGCCCGCGCGTTCCTCGTCATCCGCGGTTGGGTGAAGTCGATCGTGCGCATTCCCATCGACGACGCCGACGACCCGACCCCGTACTGGATCGTGTCGAGCCGCCGCCCGAACGAAGCGGCCGCCGCGATCAATCGATCGCGACGGCCGGATTCGTCTTCGTCGGAGTAGCTCAGGCGGCGCACTCCACGCAGATCGGCCCGAGCTTCGTCTCGTGATCGATCTGCGAACGGTGCTTCACGAGGAAGCAGTTCACGCACGTGAACTCATCGGCCTGCGGCGGGAGCACGACGACGTCGAGTTCGACATCGGAAAGGTCGGCTCCGGCCAAGTCGAAGCTGCCCGGATTGTCGGCGTCCTCGACGTCGACGACCCCCGAGAGCTTGTCGGGAACGCGCTCCTTGAGGGCCTCGATCGACTCGGAGTCGTCTTCGGTCTTCCGTGGTGCGTCGTAGTCCGTAGCCATGCCCATCCATTCATTCAGCGCCGGTGTTTTCGGCGGCCATAGTCTGCACCAATCCCCGACGGTAAGCAAACCCCCGCTCGCAGTATCGCGGATCGATCACCGTTGCAACTTCCGGCGCGCCCGTGCTATTCCCGGCCCACGGGCCGCGCTCATGACATCCTGGCTCGGAAGCAAGGCACGGAAGGGCTTGTCGTGATGCAGGAACTCAAAGTAATCGGAGTCGAGAGCGGGGCGCTCATCGCCGCGTCCGACGACGGCGCACGATTCCGGATCGAGATCGACGAAGTGCTGCAGTCGCGGATCCGCCAAGCGCACCCCGAGGTGCACCAGGGGCCGAAACTGTCCCCGCGCGAGATCCAGGCGCACATCCGCTCCGGACTCTCCGCAGAAGAGGTCGCTTCGCTCACGGGCGCCGCGGTCGACTACATCCGCCGCTTCGAGGGGCCGGTGCTCGCCGAGCGCGACCACGTCGTCACCTCGGCGCTGTCGATTCCCGTCCACACGGCGGGCGACCTCGACCCCGCCGACGATCAACTGACGTTCGGCACCGCGATGCGCGAACGGCTCGCCAAACTCGATGTCCACGGCGAACGTTGGGCGAGTTGGAAAGACGAAGAGCGCGGATGGATCGTAAAGCTCGAGTTCACCGCCGACACGATCGACCACGACGCACGCTGGACCTTCGACGTGCGACGTCGGGTGCTCCAGCCCATCAACTCCGAGGCGATCACGCTCTCTCAACAGGGTGAGCTGAAAGACGGCCTGATCCCGCGCCTGCGCGCGGTCGGCAGCGACGGGGAGCAGAGCCGGTTCGACAGCGGCGCGTTCACGTTCGACGAGCCCGTCGTCGAGGTGCAGCACGACACGGCGCCGCAGCTCGAGCCGCTTCCCTACGGTCGACCTGCTCCGCTCGCTCCCCAGGTCTCGAGCCCCGCGGTCGCGCGCGCGGCGATCAAGCGCGCCGACGAACCCACGCAGCCGCAAGGCGAGACGGCCGATCTGCTCGAAGCGCTCCGACGTCGTCGCGGGGAGCGCGAGTCGGCGACGGGCGAGCTCGAGCCGCTCTTCCCCGCGCCGGCACCGGCGGCCCCGGCGCAGTCGGCGCCGCCCGCGGCGCCGACTGCTCCCGTGGCGCCGACCCCGGTCGCACCACAGCCGGTTCCCGTATCGCTCAACTCCGAGCCTCAGCCCTCGAACCCGTCGGCGCCCGTCGAGAAGCCCGCGGCGGCCGCACGCTCGATCTGGGGCGGCAAGGTGTCGGGCTCGAACGGCTCGGGACGCAACAACCGCAAAGGTCGCGCATCGATGCCGAGCTGGGACGAGATCGTCTTCGGTGCGCGCAGCGACGACGACCTCGCCTGACGCCCTCGCTCCTCCGACCAGGCTGTCGGCGCCCGGTGTTAGCATTCGAACACAGTTTCGAACGCGGGGGTTGAGATGGAGCGTCTTCAGGAGTTCGTCGAGGTCTGGTCGGGCGAGTCCGGCGAGCCGGCACGACTCGTATGGCGCGCCCGCAGGTTCCGGGTGACCGACGTTCCGACACCGCTGGTCGGCACGGCCGACTGGTGGCAGCCACTCGGCGCCCACGACGCCGCGCCCGGGCGTCCACCGCTCGCGATCGCCGGCTGGAGATTCCAGGCGAGCGCCGACGATGGCGAGACGCACGTGTTCGACATCGGCCACGATGGCGAGCACTGGCGTCTGCTGCGAGTGTTCGACTGACGCGTCCACTCGTCGAGATCGATTGCGCTCATGTTCCGCGCAGGCATATGGTGCGGCCATGAGTGCAGGGCGTGCACGTCCGACGGAAGCGATCACGTTCCGACGCGGCACGACGATCACGATCCTCGTGACCGCCGCTCTGACGGTCACGGCGTGCGCCGGCACCGCGCCTTCCCCGGCCCCGACCGAACCGGTCGGCGAGGCGACCGCCGAACGACTGCAGGCGATCCTCGACGACGCGATCGGCGACGACCGCACCGGCACAGCGGTGACGGTCCTCCGCGAAGGTGCAGGCACCTGGTCTGCAGTCGCCGGAACGTCGGATTGGTCACGACCGCTCGAGCCGGGCGCGAAGTTCGAGATCGCGAGCACCTCGAAGACGTTCATCGCCGCCGTCATCCTCCGCTTCGCCGAAGTCGGCCGCCTCTCGCTCGACGACCCAATAGCAGATCACCTCCCCGTCGACCTCGACTTCGATTCGAGCGGCACCACCATCCGCGATCACCTCGCGATGGAGAGCGGGATCCCCGACGGCTCGGACCCGCTCAACGGCGAACCGGAACGGCTCCGCGAGCCCGCCGAAGTACTGGCGACGGTCCCCGACACCCGACGCGAGCCCGGGACCCACTCCTACTCCAACTTGAGCTACTACCTGCTCGGACTCGTGATCGAGGAGGTCAGCGGTACGACCACGGCGCAGGCGGTCCGCGCCGAAGTGCTCGACGACCCGCGATTCGACACGATCGTCACCCAACCGGAGGAGCAGCCCGAGCCACCGCTCGCGCTCCCTCTCGCCGGCCCGGGCGTGCGCAAGATCATCCTCGATCTCGGCGGCGACCTGCTCATGACGCCTGCCGAGGCGAGCGCATTCGGCGGGTCCGGCAATATGGCGAGTGATTCGGAGGCACTTGCGGTCTGGTGGTACGAGCTGTTTTCCGGCTCGATCCTCTCGGACGCGTCGCTCGCGGCGATGACCGACGTCGAAGGCGACGACTACGGACTCGGCTTGTTCGGTCGACCCGCCGTTCGAGGCGTAGAGGGCGCGGTGTACGCGAACGGCGGTCGGGGCATCGGCCACATGAGCTACGTGCTCACCGTTCCAGACGCCGGACTCGTCGTCGTGGTCCTCAGGAACCGGGGCGGCGACCCGGAGGCCACCCTCGGCCCCCTCGCATACCAGTTCGCCGCCGCCGTCGGCGACTGAACGCCTAGGCCGACTTCTCGGCGCGACGCGGCTTGTGCGGCACGATCGTCGGGGCGGCGTTGTCGAGCACGGCCGCCTTGGTGACGACGACGCGGGCGACACCGGTCGAGCTCGGCACCTCGAACATGATCGGGCCGAGTACCTCTTCCATGATCGCGCGGAGACCGCGGGCGCCGGTCTGACGGAGCACCGCGAGGTCTGCGATCGCCTCGAGGGCCTCGAGCTCGAAATCGAGTTGTACGCCGTCGAGCTCGAACATGCGCTGGTACTGCTTGACGAGCGCATTGCGCGGCTCGGTCAAGATGTCCATGAGCGCGTCGCGGTCGAGCGGCGACACCGTCGCGACGACGGGCAGTCGGCCGATGAACTCGGGGATGAGGCCGAACTTGTGGAGGTCTTCGGGCAGCACCTCGCTGAAGATGTCGCCGAGGTCTTGCTTCGAGTGCAGCGGCGCCCCGAACCCGATGCCGCGCTTACCGGCACGCGACGAGATGATGTCTTCGAGCCCCGCGAATGCGCCCGCCACGATGAACAGCACGTTCGTCGTGTCGATCTGGATGAACTCCTGATGCGGGTGCTTGCGGCCGCCCTGCGGCGGCACCGAGGCGACCGTGCCCTCGAGGATCTTCAGCAGCGCCTGCTGCACGCCCTCGCCCGACACGTCGCGCGTGATCGACGGGTTCTCGGCCTTTCGAGCGATCTTGTCGACCTCGTCGATGTAGATGATGCCCGTTTCAGCGCGCTTCACGTCGTAGTCGGCGGCCTGGATGAGCTTCAGCAGGATGTTCTCGACGTCTTCGCCGACGTAGCCCGCCTCGGTGAGCGCCGTGGCGTCGGCGACCGCGAACGGCACGTTGAGCTGCTTCGCGAGGGTCTGCGCGAGGTAGGTCTTGCCGCAGCCCGTCGGGCCGATGAGCAGGATGTTCGACTTCGCGATCTCGATGTCGTCATGGGCTCGGTCTGCGGTCGTGAGCTGACCCTTCGCCCGGACGCGCTTGTAGTGGTTGTAGACGGCGACCGCGAGGGCGCGCTTGGCGGGCTCCTGCCCGATCACATACTCCTCGAGGAAGCCGAAGATCTCTTTCGGCTTCGGAAGCTCGAACTCGCCCGCCTCGGTCTCGCCGGCCTCGGCGAGACGCTCTTCTATGATCTCGTTGCAGAGCTCCACGCACTCGTCGCAGATGTAGACGCCGGGACCGGCGATGAGCTGCTGCACCTGCTTCTGGCTCTTCCCGCAGAATGAGCACTTGAGCAGGTCGGCGCTCTCCCCGATGCGTGCCATCGCACCCTCCCTCTCGACGCGTCTGGATCGAGCCTAACCCGAACCGGGCGGCTTGCGGCGGAGCCGCGCAGATTCAGTGGGCAGCAGGATGCCCCGAGGTCGAGCGACCCCGGGGCATCCGGACCTTCGTCAGCGCGCGAGCGCGGGAAGGGTCTTGCGCGACGACAGCACCTGGTCGATGAGGCCGTACTCGAGCGCCTCTTCGGCCGACAGGATCTTGTCGCGGTCGATGTCGACGTTCACCTGGTCTTGCGTGCGGTTCGAGTGCCTCGAGAGCGTCTCTTCGAGCCACGTGCGCATGCGCAGGATCTCGGCGGCCTGGATCTCGATGTCGGACGCCTGCCCGTGACCCGCCTCGCCCATGGCGGGCTGGTGGATCAGGATGCGGGCGTTCGGCAGCGCGAGACGACGACCGGGCGTGCCCGCCGCGGCGATGACCGCCGCAGCCGAGGCCGCCTGACCGAGCACGACCGTCTGGATCTGCGGACGGATGTACTGCATGGTGTCGTAGATCGCCGTCATCGCCGTGAAGGAGCCGCCGGGCGAGTTGATGTACATCATGATGTCGCGGTCGGGGTCCATCGACTCGAGCACGAGCAGCTGCGCCATGATGTCGTCGGCCGACGCGTCGTCGACCTGCACGCCGAGGAAGATGATGCGATCCTCGAAGAGCTTCGCATAGGGGTCTTGGCGCTTGAAGCCGTAGGCCGTGCGCTCCTCGAAGCTCGGCAGGATGTACCGCGAGCCCGGAGCCTGCACGCCGCCCGAGAAGGCCGTGCCGCCGAAGTCAGGGATGTTCATACGTTTCTCTCTCTTCCTCACGCAGCCTGGCTCGTGCCGCCGCCGCCCGACACGTCGAGCGCCGACTCGCGGATGTGGTCGACGAAGCCGTACTCGAGCGCCTCTTGTGCGGTGAACCAGCGGTCGCGGTCGCCGTCGGCGTTGATCTGCTCGACCGACTTGCCGGTCTGCGCCGCGGTGATCTCGGCGAGGCGGTTCTTCATCGAGGTGATGAGCTGGGCCTGCGTCTGGATGTCGCTCGCGGTGCCGCCGAAGCCGCCGTGCGGCTGGTGCAGGAGCACTCGGGCGTTGGGCGTGATGTAGCGCTTGCCCTTCGTGCCGGCCGTCAGCAGGAGCTGACCCATCGAAGCGGCCATGCCGATGCCGACCGTGACGATGTCGTTCGGCACGAACTGCATGGTGTCGTAGATCGCCATGCCGGCCGTGATCGAGCCGCCGGGCGAGTTGATGTAGAGGTAGATGTCCTTCTTGGGGTCTTCTGCGGCGAGGAGCAGCAGCTTCGCGGCGATCTCGTTCGCGTTGTCGTCGCGTACTTCGGAACCGAGCCAGATGATGCGGTCCTTCAGCAGGCGGTCAAAAACACTGGGACCCAGTGTCGGTTCGGCCATGGATGTCGCTCCGTTTCGTTGTCGCGTTGAATCGAATCTATCCGTTGCAACACACGGGAACGGGGCTGTTCGCCCTAGGCGGATGCCGCGTCGCGCCGTGTTCGCCGACCGCGATCATCGGGCTCCGAACGCGCTACTCGCCCAGGAGTTCGGCGGTGTACGCGCGAGCGGCGCGCGCATACTGCGGGAGATGGCCGGCGAGCGCTGCGACGGCGACGGATGCCGCGCGGCGGGCGTCGCCCGCATCGACGAGCGCGAGCGCACGGAACGCCGAGATCGCGTCACCGAGGTCGTGCGGGTCGCGCTCCGCTTCGAGGAGGAGGGAGAGCGCCTCGTGCGGGCGTCCGAGGTTTCGGACCGTGGAGGCGAGCTGGATGAGGCATTCGACACGCGGCCGGCCCGAGAGGCCCAGTTCGAGCGCGCGGCGGTATTGGTGCTCGGCTTCGGCCTCGAGACCCGCCGAATCCCGCGCTCCCCCGGTCTCGAACGGTCCACGGGGGTCGTCGACAGCGAGCTCAGCGGCGAGCTCGTCGATCTGCCGCACGACCTCGAGTTCACCGAGCTCGTCGGCGCTCGCCCACACGTCGTCGACCCGCTGCTGCCAGTCCGTCATCGCGTCGCCTTCCGTCGTCGTCCGAGACATCCGATCGTCTCGATCCTCACCTTCGAGCATGGCAGACCCGCCATCCCTGGGGACGACGGAGGGGCCGGGCATCCGCCCGACCCCTCCGTTCGACCGAAGTCGTCGCCTTACTCGGCGTCGGCCTTTTTCGTGGTGCGCTTGCGCGCCGGCTTCTTCTCCTCGACGGGAGCCTCTGCGGCCTCGTCGGCAGCCTCGTCAGCCGCCTTCTTGGGGGCGCGCTTGCGAGCGGCGGGCTTCTCGGCGGGTGCCTCCTCGGCAGCCTCGGCCTCGTCTTCGTCTGGGACGACGATGAAATCGCTCAGGTCGACGGCGTTGCCCGAGGCATCCTTCACGACGACCTTGCCGAGCGCGATCGAGAGCGCCTTCGAGCGTGCGACCTCGCCGACCATCGCGGGGATCTGGCCCTGCTGGCTGAGGATCTGCACGAACTCGTTGGGGTCCATGCCGTACTGGGCTGCGGACTGCACGAGGTACTGCGTGAGCTCGTCTTGACCGACCTGGACCTTCTCGTTGCGGGCGATCGCGTCGAGGACGATCTGCGTCTTGAACGCCTTCGTGCTCGCTTCGGTGACCTCGGCGCGGTGCACGTCGTCCTCGAGACGGCCTTCGCTCTCGAGGTGACGGTGCACCTCGTCTTCGATGACCGCATCGGCGACGGGCACGTCGACGAGCTCGAGGAGCTTCTCGACGAGGAGGTCGCGCGCCTGCGCGCCCTGGCCGAACGCCTTGTTGCGGCCCGCCTGCTCGGCGAGGCTCGCCTTGAGCTCGTCGAGGGTGTCGAACTCGCTCGCGATCTGCGCGAAGTCGTCGTCGGCCTCGGGAAGCTCGCGCTCCTTGACGGCCGTGACGGTCACGGTGATCTCGGCGGTCTCGCCCTCGTGGTCGCCGCCGAGGAGCTTCGACGCGAACGTCGTCGTCTCGCCCGCGGTGAGCGAGTCGAGCGCCTCGTCGATGCCCTCGAGGAGCTCGCCCGAGCCGACCTCATAGGAGATGCCGTTGGCCGTGTCGACCTCTTCGTCGCCGATCTTGGCGACGAGGTCGAGGGTCACGAAGTCGCCCGTGGCGGCCGGACGGTCGACCGTGATGAGCGTGCCGAAGCGGCTGCGGAGACGCTCGAGCTCTGCGTCGACGTCGTCGTCGTCGGCCTCGACATCGTCGACCGTGATCTCGAGGCCCTCATAGGCGGGCAGCTCGATCTCGGGACGCACGTCGACCTCGATCGAGAGGAGCAGGTCGCCCGAGAAGTCCTTCTCGTTCGGCCACTCGACGATGTCGGCCTCGGGGCGACCGAGGGGCTGGAGCTCGTGCTCGGCGACCGCGGCACGGAAGAAGCCGTCGAGGCCCTCGTTGACGGCGTGCTCGAGCACAGCGGCCTTGCCGACGCGCTGGTCGATGACGGGCGCGGGGACCTTGCCCTTGCGGAAACCGGGCACGTTGATCTGCTCGGCGATGTGCTCGTACGCGTGCGCGATGCTGGGCTTCAGCTCTTCAGGCGTCACCGAGATGGTCAGCTTGGCGCGCGTGGGGCTCAGCTTCTCGACCGAAGTGGTCGGCATGGAGGATCTCCTGTTCGTGGAAGTTCGTGTCGAGCCGAGTCGACTCGTCGGGGCGACAGGATTCGAACCTGCGACCTCCCGCTCCCAAAGCGGGCGCTCTAGCCAAGCTGAGCTACGCCCCGAGTCGCTACTCAACTCGCGATCCGCACGCGCGGGCGCGCCGAAACGCACCGCAACACGGATGGATCCAGAAAAGTCTACTGCACCGCGCCTGGGCGGTTCATTCCATGCGCTCGACCCACGGCGCGCGCCAGTCGGGCGCGTCGAAGGGAGCCGGCCAATAGGCCGTCTCCTTCGCGATGAGGCCGTCGCGGAGCTCGAGCACGAACACACCGCGGATCGGCACGCCGTCTCCGTAGTCGAGGAGACCCTGCATGACCCAGTGGTCGCCCTCACCCGTGATCGAGCCGACCTCGATGTGCGGCAGCTGCGGGAACCGGCTGTAGATCGCGCGCCGGTTCTCGGCGCCGACGATGCGCTCCCCCGACTGCGGCCACTCCATGACGGCGTCGTCGTGGAAGACGTCGTCCATGCCCGGCACGTTCCCGGCGTTGATCGTCGCGACGAGCGCTTCGACGACTGCACGTCCGTCCATCGCCCTCCCCCTTCGGACGGCGCGGCGCGTGCGTGGCGGCGCTTCGTCGTCAAGAGGCGCTCGCGGTCTGTACTACGATGTTCCGGGTGCCCCTCACCGGGCCACGGGGATGTAGCTCAATGGTAGAGCCTCAGTCTTCCAAACTGATTACGCGGGTTCGATTCCCGTCATCCCCTCTGAGATCGACCCCCGTGATGAACCAGCGGGGGTGGCCGAAGGCCCCGCCGGAAAATCATCGCCGGACGGGGCCTTCGTCGTCGGAGCGGCACGCGCCCCGAGGCATCCGATCAGAACACCCGGTAGCCGATCTCGGCGGGTGCGTCGAGGAGCCGCTCAATCTCGTCGTCGAGCCGGACAAGGGTGAGCGAGGCGCCGGCCATGTCGAGCGACGTGCAGTACTCCCCCACGTAGCTCTTCACGACCTCGATGCCCTGCGCGGCAAGCTGCTCGTGCGCGTGGCCGTAGGCGACGTAGAGCTCGGAGATGGGCGTCCCGCCGAGGCCGTTGATCATGAGGGCGACGCGGTCGCCGCTCTGGAACGGCAGGTCGGCGACGACGGGCTCGAGCAGGATGTCGACGAGCTCGTCGGAGGGCACGATCTTCGCACGGCGACGGCCGGGCTCGCCGTGGATGCCGACGCCGATCTCGATCTCGTCGTCGCCGAGGTCGAACAGCGGCTCGCCCTTCGCGGGCGGGGTGCACGCCGTGAGCGCGAGGCCCATCGTGCGGGTGACCGAGTTGACCTTCTCGCCGATGCGGACGAGCTCTTCGAGCGAAGCACCCTCTTCGGCGGCTGCGCCGACGGCCTTGATGACGAAGAAGTTGCCGGCGACGCCGCGACGGCCGACGGTCCAGGTCGAGTCCTGCACGGCGACGTCGTCGTCGATGAACAGGGTCTTGACGTTGACGCCGTCGGCGAGGCTCATCTCCTGGGCCATGTCGAACGCCATGCGGTCGCCCGTGTAGTTGTTGACGAGCAGGAGCACGCCCTTGGCCGAGTTCCACAGCTTCGTGGTCTCGTAGACGTAGTCCATGGGCGGCGCCGAGAACACGTCGCCCGGACACGCGGCGTCGAGCATGCCCTTGCCGACCGCCATGACGTGGGCAGGCTCGTGGCCCGATCCCGAGCCCTGGATGATCGACACCTTGTCGTCGCTCGGCCCCGATGCGCGTCCGATGAGGTTGTACTCGGGCACGTACTTGAGCGTGTCGGGGTTCGCGAGCGCGAGCCCCTTCAGCATCTCGGGGACGAACTGCTTGGGGTCGTTGACGAACTTCTTCATTTCGCTTCCTCCTTCTCACGCCAACTCGAGGCGAGCGCCTCGAGGATGACCGCGACCGCGACCGCACCGGCGTCGGGTGAGCCGATGCTGCGTTCGCCCGTATACGACGCCCGACCGCGCTTGGCGATCATGGGCGTCGTGGCATCCGCAGCCTGCCTCGCGGTCGTCGCGGCGACCGCGACGATCTCGACGGGCGTCTGTCCGGCAGCCACGCCGGCCTCGATCGCGTCCGTCGCAGGAACGAGCGCGTCGAGCAGGGTCTTGTCGCCGACATCGGCGTTGCCGCGGGCCTTGATGCCCTCGATGGAGGCGCGAAGCATGGCGACGACGTCGTCCCCGGTGAGGTCGTCCTTGCCCTTCGCGACGCTCGCTGCGCGGAGGAACGCGGTTCCCCAGATCGGCCCCGACGTGCCGCCGATCCGGCCGGTGATCGCCATCGCGACCTTCTGCAGGAACGTCGCGATCTCGGTTCGGTCGTAGCCGTCCCAGTCCGCGAGCACGATCTCGAACCCTCGCGCGAGCGAGTAGCCGAAGTCGCCGTCGCCGACGACGGAGTCGAGATCGCCGAAGTACTTCTCGTTGTCGACCGCGGTCTGCGCGATCGAGCGCACCACGAATTCGACGTCGGGCAGGCTCGTCATCGGTCCTCCAGATTCACAGGGTTGGGCGGGGTCATGGATGTCTCGGGGCGGATGTCTGCGGTCACGGCCGCGGGGTCGCGAGCACGCGCTCGAGGTCGGTCAGGTGCACTTCGGGTCCGGGATGGACCCCGGCGGCGTCGGCGAGCACATCGGCGGGCTCGCCCGCCGCCTCGTCGCCGAGCGAGGAGACGACGAGGGACGCCCCCGTGAAGTCCTCGTCGACGGTGTACGCGCTCACGGTCACGACCGTGCGGATGCCCGCGGCGAGCGCGGCCGTGAGCCCGTTGCCGCTGTCTTCGACGACGACGGAGTCGTCGGGGGTGGCGCCGAGGTCGGAGAGTGCGAGTTCGTAGATGTCGGGTGCGGGCTTCTTGCGTGCGACGATGTCGCCCGCGTAGACGTGGAAGCCGGCTGCGAGTTGGAGGCCGACGGCGTGTTCGAGGACGGCCCGTACGGATGCCTCGGCCGACGTGGAGGCGACGGCGAGGCCCCACCCGGCGTCGGCGGCTTCGGCGACGATGCGGGCGATGCCGGGCCGGCCGGGGAGGGCACCGGATGCCACGAGGCCCGTGTAGATCGCGGTCTTGCGCTTGTGCCATTCGGCGAGGAGCGCCTTCTGGCCCTCCTCGTCGGCGGGGAGCCCGTTGGCGGCGACGAACTCGGGCGTGAGGAGGCTCGCCATGCGCTCCTTGCCGCCGCCGATGAGCACCTTGACGGCGTAGTCGGCGTCAGACCACTGCACGGGCACGCCGAATTCGGCGAAGGTCTGGTTGAAGGCGGGCAGGTGCCCGTAGCGTTCGGTGTCGGCGAGCACGCCGTCGCAGTCGAAGATCAGGAACGGCATGTCACCACGCCTTCCCGGCGCTGCCGAACTTCGCGGCGAGGTCGGTCGTGAGGTCGACGATGTGCTGGCGCACGTCGGCGAACAGCGAGGGCGGATCCCATTTGTCGGCTGCCTCGGCCTGCTTCAGGAAGGCGAGGTTCGACTTCATGAACTCGATCTTGAGCGCCGTGGAGATGTTGACCTTGGCGCAGCCGCGCGAGATGAGGTCGGTGAACTGTTCGTCGGTCATGCCGCTGCCGCCGTGGAGGGCGATGGGCGTGTTCGTCGCGGTCACGAGGTCGGTGACGCGTTCGAAGTCGAGGTCAGGGGTGGCCGAGTAGACGCCGTGCGCGTTGCCGATCGACGGGGCGAAGACATCCACCCCCGTCGTCTCGATGAAGGTGACGGATGTCTCGACCGACTGCCTGCGCGAGTCGGTGTCGCTGCCGATGCCGTCTTCGACGCCCTTGATCGCTTCGATCTCGCCTTCGACGTGGGCGCCGTAGCGGCGCGCTTCGGCGACGACCTCGACGGTCTGGCGCTGGTTCTCCTCGACGGGCATCGTCGACGCGTCGAAGAGCACCGAGTTCCAGCCGCGGGCGAGGCAGTCGCTGATGACCTGCCGTTCGGGCAGTGGTCGAGGTGCAGGGTCACGGGCACCTCGATGCCGGCCGTCATCGACGTCCACATGCTCCACAGCACGTCGAGGCCGATCGACTTGACCGTCTTGACCGAGGTCTGCACGATCACGGGCGATCTCGCCTCGACGGCGCCCGCGAGCACCGCTTCGAGGGTCAGGTCGTTCACGATGTTGATCGCCGGCACGCCGTAGCGTTCCGCGAACGCCCGATCGACGATCTCCTTCAGGCTCACCACGGCCATCGGCCACCTCCTCGTCACCGCTTTCAGGCTAGGCAGGAGGGGACGCCGACCCAATGCGTGATTCCCCTACCGCGGGGGTAGGGGAATCCGCCACGTGTCGTTCAGTCGCGGTGGGCGGTGAGTCCGGCGAGGGCGGTGCGGTTCGCCGCGCCGGTCTTGCGGAGGATGGAGCCGACGTGCTTCTCGACGGTCTTGACCGAGATGCGGAGGGCGGTCGCGATCTGCTTGTCGGGCAGCCCTTGGGCGACGAGCTCCCGCACTTCGCGCTCGCGCGGCGTGAGGAGCGGGTCGTCGGGTGCCGTGAGGCGGCTGAACACCTCGGGCGAGAGCAGTGCGTCGCCGCGGGCGGCGGCGACGACCGCGCGGGTGAGGCTCGCGGCATCCGTCTGCTCCTCGACGAAGCCCGTCGCGCCGACCTGGGCGGCGCCGCGCACCCGCTCGTCGGCGAACGACGGCACGAGGAGCACGACGGCGGCCTCGGGGTCGATCGCGCGGAGGTACGACGTGATCGCGACGCCGTCGATGCGCGGATGCTCCATCGGCGCGAGCACGACGTTCGGGCGCAGCAGCTCGTAGGCCTCGACCGCGCGGGCGGCGTCGGCGAACTCGCCGACGACCTGGATGTCGGTCTCGTGATCTCCGAGGAGCCGCACGAGCCCGGCCCGTACGAGTTCGTGCTCATGGACGACGAGCACGCGCCAGCGCCCGCGCGTCGCCTCGACCGACGGCTGCCTCGGCACCTCGGCGCGGATGCGGGTGCCCCACTGCGGCGTCGACTCGATCTGGAGCGTGCCGCCGAGGTGCTGGGCGCGCGCGAGGAGGCCCTGGAGTCCGAGTGCCCGTCGCGGCGGCGCGGTGGCCGCCGCGACGTCGAACCCGTGCCCGTCGTCCTCGACGAGGACGGTCATCGTGCTGCCGCCGTAGACGAGGCCGACGCGAACCGAACGCGCCGCGGCGTGCTCGAGGACGTTCGTGAGCGACTCCTGCACGATCCGGAAGAGCTGCCGACCCGTCTCGGACGGGAGCGCGACGGGCTCGCCGATGACGATGAGCCGGGTCTGGATCGATGCCGCCGTCTCCATCCACGCGAGTTCGAGTCCGATCGCGTCGGCGAGCGACGCGGCGTCCTGCAGGGTCGGTCCTGCGCCGAGCACCGTGCGCTGCGTCTCGGTGAGCGCCGACCGCGCGGCCGTGCGCGCCCGTGCGAGCGCCGCCGTCGGCTCCCCCGCCCGCCCGATCGTCCGCTCGGCCTCGTCGAGGTGCAGGAGCACGGTCGCAAGACCCCGCCCGACCGTGTCGTGCACATCGCGCACGACCCGCTCACGCTCGGCGAGGATCGCCGCCTGACTCTCCTTCTCTGCGGCGAGCGCGTGCAGGCGCGCGTTCGCGATGGCGATCGCGGCGTACGTCGCGAACAGCTCGACGAGCGCGACATCCGTCTCGCTGAACCGGCGCACAGGGTCGCGACTGAACACGACGCACGTGCCGATGATCGCACCGTCCGCCATGATCGGCACGCCCACGACCGCGTGCAGTTGCGCGCGATCGGACCCCGAGATGTGCCCGCCCCGCACCTCGGAATACTCGTCGAACACGACCGACCGCCGCGCCCGCACGACCTCGCCCGTGACGCCCTCGTCGAGGGGGAACGTCTGGCCCTGGAGACATCCGACCCCGACATCGACCTCTTTGCGATACGTGCGCGACGCCTCGTCGACCGTGCAGATCGACCCGTCGGCGCAGCCGAGGAGCGCCATCGCATGCCCGAGGATGCGTTCGAGGAGGCGGGCCGTGTCGAAGCGGCCCGCGAGATCGGCCGCCATCGTCACGAGCGCGTCGAACCGGGGGTCGCCGCGAAGGGCCGTCGTCGCATCGGTGGTCGTGTTCGGCGGCACCTCGGTGCCGGTCGCGCTCTTCGCTCGCTCCATCGCCATCCTCGTCGACGTCGTCGTCTGCGAACATCATGCGCCTGTCGGGCCGCGGCTGCCAGCACCCGTTCAGGACGAAGTGCTCCGTTCGGGGCATCCGGATGCCCCGTCATGCTTCGTCAGCGTTGCCTTCCCTTGCTTGAAATACGCGCGAGGCTGCGTAGCGTTGCATATGACATCGACCAGGGAAGGTGGAACCGATGACCGACACCACGACCGTTCCGAACACGAGCGCCAACCCCGACGTCGCGTCCGGCGTGGCGCAGTTCTTCACCCCGATCGTGCACGAGCTGATCGCCCTCGCGGTCAACGGCAAGCAGGCGCACTGGCACGTGCGCGGGCACAACTTCATCGAGGTGCACGAATTCCTCGACGTCGTCGTCGCGCACGCGCAGGAGTGGAGCGACCTCGCCGCCGAACGCGTCATCGCCCTCGGGCTGCCGATCGACGCGCGCCTCGCGACCGTCGCGAAGGCGGGCTCGACGAACCCCGCGGCCGGCTTCAAGCAGGCCGACGACACGATCACCGACGTGATCGCGCAGATCGACCTCGCGACGCAGAAGGTGAACGCCGCGATCGAGGGCCTCGCCGAGCTCGACCCGGCCAGCCAGGACGTCGCGATCGCGATCCGTCAGGGGCTCGACAAGGACCGCTGGTTCCTGTCGGCGCACCTCAGCGTGAGCTGAAGTCCGCGGCGCCGGACGCGCGCAACGAACGACGACGCCCCGGCGGGACCGATGTCCCGCCGGGGCGTTCGTCGTTCGCCGAGGCCGGCCGGCCATCGCCGGGGCCCGCTACCGCTGGAGCCACGCGAGCACCGCGAGCACGCGACGGTGGTCGGTGCCCGAGTCCTCGAGGCCGAGCTTCTGGAAGATCGCCGTCACGTTCTTCTCGACGGCGCCGACGCCGATGAAGAGCGCCTCGGCGATGCCCGCGTTCGTGCGGCCCTCGGCCATGAGCCCGAGCACCTCGCGTTCGCGCGGGGTCAGCGCTGCGAGCGGGTCGCCTCGTCGGGAGAGCAGCTCTTTGACGACCAGCGGGTCGAGCACCGTCCCCCCGGCGCTCACGCGCGCCACGGCGTCTTCGAGCTCGTCGAGCGACGCGACGCGGTCTTTCAGGAGATACCCCATTCCGCCTTCGCCCGACGAGAGCAGCTCGTGCGCGTAGGTGCCTTCGACGTATTGGCTGAGCAGGAGGATGCCGAGTTTCGGATGTCTCCGCCGCAGTTCGATCGCCGCTCTCACGCCTTCGTCGCGGAACGTCGGCGGCATGCGGACGTCGAGCACCGCGACGTCGGGCGCGAGCGAGTCGATCGCGGCGAGGAGCGCGTCGGCATCTCCGAACGCTCCCGCGCTCTCGAAGCCGGCCTCGTCGAAGAGCCGCACGAGTCCTTCCCGGAGGAGGACCGAGTCCTCGGCCAGCACGATGCGGAGGGGACGTGAAGAATCGGCCACCCCCTCACCGTAGCGAGGGGGCGGCCGATTGCGTTCGCGCCGCGAGACGCCGAGTCTCTGATCAGACCACCGGGTCGGCCGTGGATTCGGGGAAGAACGGGATGTGCGCGCCGATCATCGTCGGCCCTCCCACCGGGCTGTCGACGATGAGCTGTCCGCGGAGGCCGCGCACGCGCTCGTCGAGCCCGGCGAGTCCGTGCCCGGGCACCGCCGATGCGCCGCCGCGGCCGTTGTCGGTGACCCACAGATCGAGCACCCGGCCGGCCGAACCCAGGTCGCGCGTCGCGACCCGCAACCGCATCGCCGTCGCCCCCGAATGCTTGGCGGCGTTCGTCAGCAGTTCGGCGGCCGCGAAGTACGCGTTGCGCTCGATCGCGGCCGGCAACGGGGCATCCGGAGCCATCGCGTTCTCGTACGCGACCGGCACCGTGGACCGCGCCGCGAGCGCTTCGAGCGCACTCGCGAGACCGCGATCCTGCAGCAGCGGCGGCGCGAATCCGCGCGAGAGCGCGCGGAGCTCGTCGAGCGCCTCACGGGCCTGGTCGCGAGCCTCGACGACGAGGGCCTTCGCCTGGTCGGGGTCGCGATCCAGGCGTCGCTCGATGGTGGCGAGATCCATCTGCAGACGCACGAGCCGCTGCTGAGGGCCGTCGTGGATGTCGCGCTCGAGACGGCGGAGCGACGCGTCCTCGGCCTGCACGGCGGCGCCGCGCGACGCCGCGAGCTCGGCGACCTCGCGCTCGAGCGCCTCCGACCGCCACGCTGCGAGCATGCCGCGCGCGATGACGTGGTGCAGGAGCGTGAGCCCGTGGAACACGAACGGCATCGAGAGCAGGAAGAGCACGCCGATCGCGATCTCGAGCACGCGCTCGCCGAGTACCGGATCCCACGCGAGCGGGCGACCCGGCGCGAACCGCTCGAACAACCACTCGTTGAGCCAGAAGTCGCGCTCGCCGTCGGGGATGAACGGCTGCCAGATCCACCCCGTGAGCCCCGCGAGCGCCGTCGAGACCCAGGTGATCGTGAGGCTCCACGACACGATGCTCACGATCGGGTTCACGACGACGACGTGCAGCAGGTACAGCCAGTAGTGCCCGTCGACGAACGGCGCGAACGTCGCGCGCCAGAACCCATGCTCGCGATCGCCGCGCGACCAGTCGGGCTCGGCGATCTCGGCGAGTCCCGTCCACCGCAGCCGGACGATCTCGAGCACGCCGAATCCCCGCGCGACGTAGAACGCGGCGATCATGAGGAACACGCCGACGACGAGGGCGATGAGCCCGAGCCCCGTGAAGAAGAGCGTCGAGACGATCGTGAGGCCCGTGACGGCGATCGGCATCGTGAGGATGAGGAACCCGAAGTCCCTGGGAAGCGCGACCCAGAGTCCGCCGTAGCCGCGGCGCGGGCGCGGAGCATCCGCCGACGGCACTGCTGCGCCCGTCGGGCCGGGTTCCGTCGGCATCGTCTGTGTACTCATGGCGGGTCGTCTCCTCGGTCATCGTCGCACGCCGGGCCGGTCGGGCGGCAGTCATGCGAACGTGAATCCAGCTTCGCGAGACGGATGCTTCGGCCCCATCCGGCGGACGACCGAACCTCGGCGGGGGTTATCCCCCGCTCCCGCCCGAACGGCGCTCGGATCGCCGACTCAGAGGGTCGAGTGCATGGCCCTGCCCGCGACGAAGGTCGCGGCGACTGGCATGGTGCGGAGCGCGTCGACGGATGCCTCGTGCGGGTCGAGTTCGACGACCGCGACGTCGGCCGCGCCGCCCATCCCGATCCTCGCGCCCGCGCCGTTCGTCGAGGCTGCGAGCGCGACGCGCACGTCGATCGCCTGCTCGGGGTGCCACGGCGCGCGACCGTCCCGCGAACGGCCCACGGCGGCCGCGATCGCGACCCACGGGTCGAGGGGGGCGACGGGCGCGTCGGAGCCGAGCGCGAGTTCGACGCCCGCGGCGGCGAGCCCGGCGAGCATGAAGGCTCGGTCGGTGCGGCCCGCCCAGTAGCGTTCGGCGACGTCGCGGTCGTCCATCGCGTGTTCGGGTTGCACGCTCGCGATGACCCCGAGTTCGGCGAACCGGGCGACGTCGTCGTGGCGGAGGAGCTGGGCGTGCTCGATCGTCGCGCCCGTACCGCGCCACCCGGAGGCGTCGACGGCTTCGAATGCGTCGAGCACGCGCGCGTTGGCGCGGTCGCCGATCGCATGGACGGTCGGGACGATCCCGCCCGCCCAGGCTCGCCGCATGCGCGGCACGAGGTCTTCGTACGCGACCGTCGCGAGTCCGTACGGGTGCTCGTCGGCGCCGAGTCCGGGGTACGGGTCGTAACACCACGCCGTACGGGTGTTGAGCGAGCCGTCGGTGATCATCTTGGCTCCGCCGACCGTGACGAGTCCGCCCGTGCCCGCGACGGGGTCGCCCGTGCGGAGCCCTTCGGCGAGCGCGCGGTCGAGGTGCTGCGGGTAGACGCCGAACGCGACGCGAAGCGGGAAGTCGCCGTCCGCTGAACGTCTGGCCCAGTCGTCGCGGTTCCACCGCATCTCGTAGTCGGTGACGCCGACGACGCCGCGGGCGGCGGCACGGCGGGCGGCGTCGCGCACCCACCCGTCGAGGACATCGTCGGCGATGTCGTCGAGGCGTCTCACGAGCTGGAAGCAGGCGTCTTCGCGGAGGACGCCCGACTCCCCGGCGTCGACGCCGTGGCGTCGAGCGGCGGCGGAGTTGAGCCAGCAGGCGTGGAGGTCGGCTGCGACGAGCACCACCGGGACATCGCCCGAGACGCCGTCGAGGAGCGCGCGGCTCGGAGCATCCGCCCACAGGCCGTCTCGGTAGCCGAATCCTGCGACCTCGGTCTCTCCGCGCGCGACGGCCGCCGCGACGAGTGCGGCAGCGTGGGCGGCGCTTGTCGCGCCCGCGAGGTCGAGCCGGCGAGAGACCATCGCCCACTGCGACATGTGCACGTGGCGGTCGTAGAGGCCGGGGACGATCCATCGGCCGTCGAGGGCGAGGCGGTCGCCCGGGAAGGGCGCGGATGTCTCAGCCGCACCGATCCGCGTGATGCGGCCGTGCTCGAGGTCGACGTCCACGAGTGCGTCGGCGCCGGGGATGCGCGCGTTCGCGAGGCGGAGGGCGCTCACGCGCGATCCGCCGACGCAGACGCAGACGCAGACGCCGAAGCTGCACGCGCCGCGCGCATGGCGTCGTGCGTGCGGCGCATCTCGGCCGCGAGCGACGGACTCGCATACGGGCCGTCGCCCTCGAGCTCGTCGATGATCCGGTCGACGGTCTCGGCGGGGCGGTTCTGGCTCATCTTGTTCTTCGCGACGAATCGCGTGACGGGAATGCGGAGGCCCACTGTGCCTGCCGCGATCCGGTCGGCGTACTCGGAGTTCGCGTGGGTGCCGCGCATGCGGCGCGGCTCGGGCAGCTCGTCTTCGAAGTGGTCGACGAGCGCTTCGAGCACGCGCAGATTCTCGTCGTCGGAGAGGATCTCGGGCGTGCCGTAGAGGTGCGCCGTGACGAAGTTCCACGTCGGCACGGCGGGCTTCTCGTCGTACCAGCCGGGTGAGATGTAGCCGTGCGGGCCTTGCACGATGAACATCACCTCGTGGCGGCCGAGTTCGTGCAGCACCTCGTCGGGGCGGCCGACGTGGGTGAGCAGTGCGATGCCGTCGGCGGTCTCGTCGAGGAGCACCGGGTAGTGGGAGGCGACGAGCCCCGAGGCATCCGTGTCGCTCACGATCGTCATCCACGGGTTCTGGCGCACGAGCCGCTTGATCTCGTCGACGCTCGCGAGCGTGAAACTGGGGTTCTGGCGCATGACATCCTCCGGGGCGAGGATTTCACCCTAACGCCGGTGCCGACCGTCGGCGGCCGGGCATAGTCTGACGGCGATGAGCGGAACATCCGGCGAGCGCGAACGGCTCAGCCGCGCACGCCCGACGTGGCCGCTCGTCGCCGTGCTCGCCCTCTCGGGTGTGTGCGCGTCGTTCATGTTCACGATCGTCGTCCCCATCCAGGCGCGGTTCCCCGAGCTGCTCCGCGCCGACCGCGATGCGACGGCGTGGGTCGTGACCGTGACCCTGCTCGTCGCTGCCGCGACGACCCCGATCGCCGGGCGTCTCGGCGATCTCTACGGCAAGCGCCGGGTCGTGCTCGGCCTCCTCGTCGTCCTCATCGTCGGCAGCGTCATCGCAGGGGCCTCGCACGACCTGGTGTGGCTCCTCGTCGGCCGCGGTCTCCAGGGCGCCGTCACGGGCGTCATCCCGCTCGGCATCGCGATCCTCCGAGATGAACTGCCCGAGCACCGCATCGGCGGCGCCGTCGCCCTCATCAGCGCGACCCTCGGCGTCGGAGGTGCGCTCGGCCTGCCCGTGAGCGCGATCATCGCGGAGAACGCCGACTGGCATCTGCTGTTCTGGGTCGCGGGCGCCCTCGGCATCGTCCTGATCCCGCTCGTGTTCGCGTTCGTCCCCGTGTCGACGCTGCGCACGCCCGGCCGATTCGACTTCGTCGGGGCGATCGGGCTCGCCGTCGGCCTCTCAGGGCTCCTCATCGCGATCGCGCAGGGCGACGAGTGGGGCTGGCTCGCCCCGACGACGCTCGTCGCAGGCCTCGGCGGCATCGCCGTCCTCCTCGTCTGGGGACGGTTCGAACTGCGCATCCGCGACCCGCTCGTCGACCTGCGCGTCGCCGCGCGCCCACCCGTGCTCATCACGAACCTCGCGTCGATCGCCATGGGATTCGCGTTCTTCGCGTCGAACGTCACGCTCCCCCAGCTCCTTGAACTCCCCGTCGCGACGGGCGTAGGCCTCGGACTCTCGCTCCTCGCCGCGAGCCTCGTGATCATGCCGCTCGGCGTCGTCATGATGCTCATGTCGCCCGTCGCCGCCCGGCTCGACCGACGTCTCGGCGCGAAGTCCCTTCTCGTCGGCGGCGCCGGAGCCCTCGCCATCGCCTACGCCGTCGCGCTCGTCGCCTCGACCGAGGTGTGGCACATCTTCCTGCTCAACACGATCATCGGCGTCGGCATCGGACTCGGGTACGCCGCCATGCCGATCCTCATCATGCGAGCCGTGCCTGCGAGCGAGACCGGCGCCGCGAACGGCCTCAACGCGCTCATGCGCTCGCTCGGCACGAGCACCGCCGCGGCCGTCATGGGCGCCGTGCTCGCGGCGTCGTCGACCGACATGGGCGGCATCCCCGTGCCGTCACGCGCGGGGTTCGAGCTCACCTACCTCATCGGGCTCGGCGCGGCCGTCGTCGCGGGCGCCCTCGGCCTTGCGATTCCGAAGCCCGCGCCGCACCCGGGCGAGCACCCGTCGCTTCCTGAAGACGTCGCCTAGCGGTGTCGGCTCACGCCTGGCAGTAGGGGCACCAGTAGAGCTTCCGGGCACCCATCTCTTCGAGCACGATGTTCGTGCCGCACACCCGACACGGCAGCCCCTCGCGCTTGTACACCCAGTGCCGGTCGGCGCGGTTGGCCATGGCGGCCCGCCATTCGTCGGTGCTGAGCCCGTCCATCGTCATCATCTGGCCGGTCTCGACGCCGATCGCGAGGAGCTTCGCCCAGTCGCGCCAGAGGTGCCGCACGTGTTCTTCGGGCACGAGCCTGCCGGGCGTGTGCGGGTTCTGGCGGGCGCGGAAGAGGAGCTCGGCGCGATACACGTTGCCGATGCCGGCGACGACGTTCTGGTCCATGAGGAGGAGGCCGACGGGCGTCGGCTTCTTGCGGACGACACGCGTGAACTGCTCTTCGGCCTCGGGCCCGTCGTCGAGGAGCGGATCGGGGCCGAGCTTCGCGACCACCTGCTCGACCTGCGCGGGGTCGAGCACCTCGCACGCCGTCGGGCCGCGGAGGTCGGCGCTCACGGTGTCGGTGAGAAGCCGCACGCGCACTTGCCCGACGGGCTCGGGCGGGAACACGTCGAGCGCCCCTCCGTCTTTCTCGGACTCCGACATGCGCAGGCGCGCCTTCCGCGGTGCGCCGATCGAGGTGAGCGAGTTCTCGCCCGCTCGGTCGAAGACGGGCGCGTCGAGCACGACGGCGTCGGGGTTCGGCGAGTCGATGAAGGTACCGCGTTGGTTGGTCTGCCCTATGCGTCCGTTCGCGGATGCGATCGTGGCATCCATGAGGATGTCTCCCGCGAAATCCCATGCACCGTACATGCCGAGGTGCACGCGCAACCACACGTCGCCCTCGAACTCGAGGAACATCTGCTTGCCCACGGCGCGCGCTTGAAGCATCCGCCGCCCGTCGATCTCGGCCGCCCCCGCCGCGAACCGGCCCTGCGGACTCGACGCGTGCACGATGTGCCCGACGAAGTTGCGCTCGAACTGGCGGGTGATGCGGTGGACGGAATGGCCCTCGGGCATCGCTACTCCGCGGAAGCGGCGGGAGCGTCAGCCGCGACGTCGACGCCCTTGCCGACGATGTCGCCCGTCGTCTCGTACTCGGCGAGCTGCGCGATGCGGCGCACGTGCCGCTCGTCGCCCGAGAACGGCTCGGCGATGAACGCGTCGATGTAGCGGATCGCCTCTTCGACGGTGTGCTGGCGGGCGCCGATGGAGATGACGTTGGCGTCGTTGTGCTGGCGGGCGAGGATCGCCGTGTCCATGCTCCAGACGAGTGCGGCGCGGATGCCTTCGACCTTGTTCGCGGCGATCTGCTCGCCGTTGCCCGAGCCGCCGAACACGACGCCGAGCGTGCGCACGCCCGCGGCCTGGTCGCGCGCGACGCCGAGCGCCGCATTGATGCAGAACGCCGGGTAGTCGTCGAGCGCGTCGTACTCGGTCGGCCCGTGGTCGACGACCTCGTGACCGGCGTTGGTCAGGTGGTCGACGAGGGTCCGGCTGAATTCGAGGCCGGCGTGGTCGGTCGCGATGTGGATGCGCATGCGTCGATTCTACGGATGCCTCGGCGCCCGACCGTCGCGGTTCAGCCGCGGCTTCGGCGCGCCCGTGCGGCGAACGCGTCGAGCGCCGTGAGCACTTCGGTGGCCTGCCAGAGCCGGTAGCGCTCGCCTCCGGAGATCTTGACGAGCACGCCCGCATCGACCAGCGTGTCGATCGCGTGCTGGGCGGAGACCTCGCTCACACCGACCGCCGCCGCGACCGATGTGGTGTTCACGATCGGCTGGCGCAAGAGGTGCTCGGTGACCCTGTGCACGGACGCGTCGCTCCGCGCCACGACGACCGATCGCCACCGCGCCTGCGCCGCGCGGATGTCGTCGACGAGTCGCCGCCCGTTCCGCACGGCGGCGAAGGATGCCTCGGCGACGGCCTCGACGATCGCGTCCGGCCTGCCGGCCCGGTACGCGCCGAGTGCGTCGAAGTAGGCCTCGGTGTCGCGCAGCAGCCCGGCTGAGACGGGGATCGCGACGTTGCGGGTCAGTCGGCCGGCCCGCAGCATGCTCTGCAGGAGCGCCCTGCCGGTGCGGCCGTTGCCGTCGGGGAACGGATGGATCGTCTCGAACTGGGCGTGTGCGATCGCTGCGTGCGCGAGCACGGGGACGTCGGTTCGGGCGGCGAATTCGACGAGGTCGAGCATGAGCGCGTCGACGCGATCGTGGTGGGGTGGGACGAAGCTCGCGTGGTGCGGCGAGATGCCGCCTCCGCCGATCCAGACCTGTTCGTCACGCCATGCCCCGACCATGCGCGGCGCGGACGCACGCAGGAGAGCGTCGTGCATCGCGATGATCGATCGCTCGTCGATGCGGTGCGAGAGGTCGATCGCCGCGGTCATCGCACGCACGTTCGCGACGACGAGTCGGGCGTTGGGCGACTGCGATGCACCGAGCTCGGCGAGCGCGACCTGCTTCGCGCTCGACGTCAGGTTCTCGACCTCGGAACTCGAGGCGGACTCGGTGCGGAGCAGGATCGACGCGAACGGCGCGGCGATCAGGCCGGTCTCGGCGTCGAACCGCGCGAGTTCCTGCGACGCGTCGTCGGCGAGCGCGAGCGTCTCGGAGCGCAGCGCGACGTACGCGGTGGCGATGCCCGGCGGAACAGCTGCGGAGTAGGGGCCCTGCGCGCGCCGGAGCGCGCGTCGGGAGGCGACCTCGTCTCCTTCGCGAACCCACTCGTGCGACTCGTATGCGACGGCAGGCCACGAGGAGGGAGTTCGGTTCTCCTTCGCCATGTCCGAATCTTAGCAAAGTTTGTTCTCGTAACCTTTGCTTAGCACCGCGAGAGATGCATGGTCGACGGCCGTCCCTCCGAGCTTGCCGCGGGAGAGACATCCGCGCTCGTTCGCCGTCGGCGCAGCGCCCCCTCTCGGCGTCGCGACCCCCGCGGACTAGGCTGTTTCGCGTTGCCCGCGGCCAGAAGCCGCGTCGATATCGCGAAGGAGCGCACGTGCCCGGAGAGAACCTCACCAGACTCGAAGCCGAGGAGCGCGCCGCGCTCGTCACCGTCCACGACTACGACGTCGTGCTCGACGTGACGACCGGCCCCGACGTCTTCAAGACCACGACCACGGTGCGCTTCGCCGCGTCGACGCCGGGCGCGTCGACGTTCATCGACCACATCACGGCGGCCGTGGACTCGGTCACCCTCAACGGCGTCGCCCTCGACCCCGCCGAGGTGAGCGACGGCGTGCGCATCCAGCTGCCGAACCTCGCCGCCGAGAACGAACTCGTCGTCGTCGCAGACGGCCGGTACATGCACACGGGCGAGGGCCTGCACCGCTTCGTCGACCCCGCCGACGGCGAGGTCTACCTCTACACGCAGTTCGAGGTGCCCGACTCGCGGCGCATGTTCGCGGTGTTCGAGCAGCCCGACCTGAAGGCCGCGTTCCGCTTCACCGTGACGGCGCCGAGCCACTGGCAGGTCGTGTCGAACCAGCCCACGCCCGAGCCGACGATCCACCCGTCGGGCCGCCGCGCGGACGACGTGTCGAAGGCGACGTGGGCCTTCGAGCCCACTCCGCGCATCTCCAGCTACATCACGGCGCTCATCGCGGGCCCCTACGACGTCGTGCGCGACGAGCTCACGAGCTCCGACGGCAAGGTCGTGCCGCTCGGCGTCTTCAGCCGCAAGAGCCTCTCGCAGTACCTCGACGCCGACTACATCTTCGAGAAGACCAAGCAGGGCTTCGCCTACTTCGAGCAGAAGTTCGGCGTCGCCTACCCGTTCGACAAATACGACCAGCTCTTCGTCCCCGAGTACAACGCGGGCGCGATGGAGAACGCCGGCGCCGTGACCTTCACCGAGGTCTACGTGTTCCGCTCGAAGGTGACCGACGCCATCAAGGAGCGCCGCGTCGTCACGATCCTCCACGAGCTCGCGCACATGTGGTTCGGCGACCTCGTCACGATGAAGTGGTGGAACGACCTCTGGCTCAACGAGTCGTTCGCCGAGTGGGCGTCGACGATCGCGACCGCCGAGGCCACCGAGTGGCACGAGGCGTGGACGACGTTCAACTCGATGGAGAAGGCGTGGGCGTACCGCCAAGACCAGCTCCCCTCGACGCACCCGATCGTGGCCGAGATCCGCGACCTCGAAGACGTGCTCGTGAACTTCGACGGCATCACCTACGCCAAGGGCGGCTCGGTCCTCAAGCAGCTCGCCGCGTGGGTCGGCATCGACGCGTTCTTCGCGGGCGTCGGCGCGTACTTCCGCAAGCACGCGTGGGGCAACACGACCCTCGCCGACCTCCTCGCCGAGCTCGAGACCGCGAGCGGACGCGATCTGTCGGGCTGGGCGAAGGCGTGGCTCGAGACGGCGGGCGTGAACACGCTCCGTCCTGAGATCGCGACGGATGACTCGGGCGCGATCACGTCGTTCGCAGTGCTCCAGTCGGCTGCCGCCGACTACCCCACGATCCGCCCGCACCGCCTCGCGATCGGCTTCTACAACCTGAAGGGCGGCAAACTCGTGCGCGAGCACCGCGTCGAACTCGACGTCGACGGCGAGCGCACGGATGTCGCCGAGCTCGTCGGGCTCGCACGCCCCGATCTCATCCTGCTGAACGACGACGACCTCGCGTACGCGAAGATCCGTCTCGACGAGGCATCCCATCGGGTCGCCCTTGCGAACCTCTCGGCGTTCGAGAGCCCGCTCGCACGCGCCCTCGTGTGGAGCGCCGTGTGGGACGCGACGCGCGACGGCGAGACCGCCGCGAGCGACTACCTCGACCTCGTCGTCGGCAACGTCGCGAGCGAGACCGAGTCGACGACGCTGCGCATCATCATCGCGAACGCGATCCTCGCCGCGTCCTCCTACGTCGCCCCTGAGCGGCGTTCCGACGCACGCCGAACGCTCGCCGACGCGTTCTGGTCGCTCGCGCAGGGCGCGCCCGCGGGCAGCGACGCGCAGTTCCAGTTCGTGAAGGCGTTCGCTTCGCTCGCCGAGGCCGGCACGCACGTCGACGACCTCGCGGCGCTCTTCGCGGGCGAAGTCTCACTCGACGGGCTCGACATCGACACCGACCTCGGCTGGGAGCTCCTCATCGCACTCGTCGCAGCCGGCCGCGCGGGCGACGACGACATCGACGCGCGCCTCGCCGAGGACAACACCGTCACGGGTCAGGAGTCGGCCGCGCACGCACGTGCCGCACTCCCGACGGCCGAGGGCAAGGAACGCGCGTGGGCGTCGATCGTCGACCTCGACACGGCTTCGAACTCGGTCGTCCGCACGACGGCGGCGGGCTTCCTCCGCGCCGACGACACGGCGCTCCTCGCGCCGTTCGTCGAGCGCTACTTCGGCATCCTCGAGCGGGTGTGGGCCGACCGCAGCTACGCGATCGCCGAGAAGCTCGTCGAGCTGCTCTACCCGTCGCCCCTTGCGAGCCAGGAACTCTCGCAGGCGGCGCACACGTGGCTCGACGCCCACCCCGACGCCGCACCGGCCCTCCGCCGGCTCGTCGTCGAATCGGTCGCGGGAACCGACCGCGCGCTCCGCGCGCAAGCGCGCGACGCCGAGTAGGCAACGCCGCAGCACCCCGCACGGCACCGTGGGCGGTCCCGACTCGTACCCAGGTACGAGACCGGGGCCGCCCACAACCGTTCCGGGGACGGATGTGCCCCCTCCGAGGCATCCGTAGATTCGTTGACATGATCACCGCTACCGGGCTCTCGAAGCGCTACGGCGCCAAGACCGCCGTCAACGACATCACCTTCACCGTCCAACCGGGCCGGGTCACGGGCTTCCTCGGCCCGAACGGCGCGGGCAAGTCGACCACGATGCGCATGATCGTGGGCCTCGACCGCCCGAGCGCCGGCACGGTCACCGTCAACGGCAAGCCGTACGCCGAGCACAAGGCGCCGCTCCGCGAGGTCGGCGCCCTGCTCGACGCGAAGGCCGTGCACACGGGCCGCACCGCCGAGAACCACCTCCTCGCGATGGCCGCGACGCACGGCATCGGCAGGAAGCGCGTCGCCGAGGTCATCGAGCTCACGGGCCTCGAGTCGGTCGCGCGCAAGCGCGTCGGCGGGTTCTCGCTCGGCATGGGCCAGCGGCTCGGCATCGCGGCGGCTCTCCTCGGCGACCCCGCGACCCTCCTCCTCGACGAGCCCGTCAACGGGCTCGACCCCGAGGGCGTGCTGTGGGTGCGCCGGCTCGTCCGCCACCTCGCCGACGAAGGCCGCACGGTCTTCCTCTCGTCGCACCTCATGAGCGAGATGGCCCTCACGGCCGACCACCTCATCGTGCTCGGCAAAGGCGAGGTCATCGTCGACGCGCCCGTCTCCGACGTCATCGCGGGCGGCACGCGTCCCCGCGTGCGGGTGCGGTCGCCGCACTCGTCGCAACTCGCCGACCTGCTCGCGGCCCCCGAGGTCGCGATCGTCCGGAGCGAGGGCGGCGTCCTCGAGGTGACGGGTCACGAGGCATCCGTCATCGGAGACCTCGCAGCCGCGAACGGCCTCGCCTTGCACGAACTCACCACCCAGTCCGCGTCGCTCGAAGAGGCTTACATGGCCCTCACGGCCGACGTCGTCGAGTACCGAACGGAGGCCGTCCGATGACCGCCGCAGCCCTCACCGCCGTCCCGACCCAGCGTCGCAACCCGACCTTCGCGGGGCTCCTCAACTCGGAGTGGATCAAGCTCAAGAGCCTCCGCTCGACCGTGTGGTCGTACGCGATCGTCGTCGTCATCGCGGTCGGCATGGCGTGGCTCATGTCGGCGACGTTCACAGGCGGCATGGGCGGCAACATGGATGTCTCGCAGGCGCCCGCCGACCAGCAGGTCGGCTTCGTCGTGCAGGCGGCATCGTTCGGCGTCCTGTTCGGGCAACTCGTCGTGGGCGTGCTCGGCGTGCTGTCGATCAGCGGCGAGTACACGACGGGCATGATCCGCTCGTCGTTCCAGGCGACGCCCAAGCGCCTGCCGGTGCTCGCGGCGAAGGCCGTCGTGCTGTTCGTCGCGACGTTCGTCGTCTCGGCGGTCGCGCTCGTCGCGGCGTTCCTCGTCGCGAACCTCGTGTTCTCGGGTGCGGGCGTCGAGGCGAGCCTCTTCGACCCCGAGGTGCTGCAGCCGCTCGCCCTCGGCGCGCTCTACCTGGCCCTCGTGTCGGTGTTCGCGCTCGGCGTCGGGGCGATGCTCCGCTCGAGTGCAGGCGGCATCGCGGTCGTCCTCGGCTTCATCCTGCTCGTGCCCATGATCCTCCAGCTCATCCCGGCCGACTGGGCGCACGACATCGTGCCGTTCCTGCTCGCCTCGGCGGGCTCGACGATGACGACCCCGCCGTCGCTCATCGACCCGGCGTCGACCGACCCGAACGTGTGGCAGAGCCTGCTCCTCACGCTCGGCTGGACGGCCGTGTCGCTCACGGGCGCATCCGTGCTCCTCAAGCGCCGCGACGCGTAACATCCTGAACATGGCACGGCAGAGCGCCTCCCTCGGCCCCGATACGGGCACAGAGGGAGGCGTTCTGCTGCCGAAGCCACCGGGGGTCATCCGGCAGTTCTGGGCGAGGCATCCGCGCCTCACCGACGGGCTCATCGCGGGGTTCTACCTCGTGCCGACGATCCTCGGGGCGATCGCGGTGTCGCTCATGCCGGGGGGTCCGACGTGGGGGATGACGGCCGTCCACATCGCGGCGGCGATCGCCGCGGGCGTCGCGCTGTTCCTGTTCCGGCGCACGCGGCCGTGGCTCGTGTTCGCGATCGCCTGGGGAGCCTGCGTGCTCACCTCGCCGTTCTCGAACGAGTCGTTCGCGGTGCTGCTCGCGCTCTACGCGCTCGGTGCATACCGGTCGACGCGCGACGCGTGGATCGGATACGGCGTCTCCGCAGCCTTGTCGGTCGGCGTCGCGTACGTGCCGGTGCTGTTCGGCACGGCCGGTTTCATCACCCGCGGGTTCGAAGGGCGCGAGTACGACCCCCTCGGGAGCACCATCACCCAGTACGTCGTGCTCATGCTCGTCGCCGTGCTCCTCGGCGTCACGGTCGGCAACCGGCGCCGGTATCTCGCGGCGCTCATCGCTCGCGCGCACGACCTCGCGCGCGAGCGCGATCAGCGAGTGCGGCTCGCGGCGGCCGACGAGCGGGCGCGGATCGCGCGCGAGATGCACGACATCGTGTCGCACGGGCTCACGGTCATGATCACGATGGCCGAGGGGTCGGCCGCGTCCGCCCCGCGCGACCCCGAGCGGGCCGCCGAGCTCATGCGCGGCGTCGCCGAGACGGGCCGCGAGGCGCTCGGCGACATGCGGCGCATGCTCGGCGTGCTGAACGCGTCTGACGAAGCGGATGTCCCGGCCGAGCGCCACCCGCAGCCCGATGTCGCAGAGCTCCCCGAACTCGTCGACGGCTTCCGCGAGGCGGGGCTCCCGGTGTGGCTGACGACGACGGGAGTCCCGCCGAACGACGATCCCGCCCTCGGGCTCACGATCTACCGCATCGTGCAGGAGGGCCTCACGAACGCGCTCCGCCACGGCGGGCGCACCGACCGGGTCGACGTCGCGGTCGCCTACCGCGACGACGTCGTCGAGATCGTCGTCGAAGACGGCGGTCCGGGGGCGCCGGCGGCGCGGGAGTCGCCGCGAGCACGAGCAGCCCCGCCACGACGGGCGCCGGACGCGGCCTCACCGGGGTGCGCGAGCGCGCAGCGCTCTACGACGGCACAGTCGAGGCGGGCCCGCTGCGCGGTGGCGGCTGGCGGATGCGCGTCACCCTCACGACGAACAGGAGCAATACATGATGGATGTCCCGGTGCGAGTCGGCATCGTCGACGACCAGTCGCTCGTCCGCACCGGATTCCGGCTCGTCCTCGAGGCCGAGCCCGGGATCGAGATCGTCGGCGAGGCATCCGACGGGCGCGAAGCGCTCGCCCTCGTGCGCGACGCGGCACCCGACGTCGTCCTCATGGACGTCCGCATGCCCGGCATGGACGGCATCGAGGCGACCGCGGCGATCTCGACGCTCGCAGACCCGCCGCACATCCTCGTGCTCACGACGTTCGACCTCGACGAGTACGCGTTCGCGGCGATCCGCGCGGGGGCGAGCGGCTTCCTCCTCAAAGACGTGCGGCCCGAAGAGCTCGTGGCCGCGATCCGCACGGTGCACTCGGGCGAGGCGGCGCTCTCGCCGCGCGTGACACGGCGCATGCTCGAACTGTTCGCCGACCGGGTGCCGGTCGCGCCCGGCGGCGAACCCACCGGAGGTCCGGATGCCTCGGCCGCCCGCGACCCGCACGCCGCCGCCATCGCGGCGCTCACCGCGCGCGAGCGCGAGATCCTCATCGCGATCGCCGAAGGCCTCAACAACGCCGAGCTCGCCGAGCGGTTCTTCCTGTCGGAGTCGACGGTCAAGACCCACGTCGGGCACCTCCTGCAGAAGCTCGACGCGCGCGACCGCGTGCGACTCGTGATCCTCGCGTACGAGCACGGACTGCTCGCGGAAGGCTGAGCGCGCCTCGCTAGGCTGACGGAAGCCACAAGCGACCCGGAAGGACGTCATGCCCGCTGCGAACCTCACCCGCACCGAAGCCGAACAGCGAGCGGGGATCGTCTCCTCCCCCGCCTACGACGTCACCCTCGACCTCACGCTGCCGGGCGATGAGTTCCGCTCCGAGACGGTCGCGCGCTTCCGCGCGACTCCCGGCGCGTCGACCTTCATCGAGGCGACGACGGTCGCGATCCACGAACTCGAGCTCAACGGACGCGTGCTCGACCCCGCGGCGGCTTCCGACGGCACACGCATCCGTCTCGACGACCTCGCCGCCGACAACGAGCTTCGCGTCGTCTCGACGAACGCGTATACGAACACGGGCGAGGGCCTCCACAAGTTCACCGACCCCGTCGACGGCGAGACCTACCTCTACACCGAGTTCGCCGTCGCCGAGGCGAACCGCGTCTACGCGGTCTTCGACCAGCCCGATCTCAAGGCGGGCGTCCGCTTCACGATCACAGCACCCGCGCACTGGACGGTGCTGAGCAACGCGGCCTCGCCGGTGCCCGTGGCCGACGAGACATCCCGAAGCTCCACCTGGGCCTTCGAGACCGGACCGGCCATCTCGAGCTACATCGTCGCGATCATCGCGGGGCCCTACGCCTCGTGGCACGGCAGTGCTGCGAGCGTCGACGGCCGCGACGTGCCGCTCGGCCTCTTCACGCGCCGCTCGCTCGCCAAGTACGCCGAGCCCGACGTCATGTTCGAGACCGTGCAGGCCGGACTCGCGTTCTACGAGAACGCCTTCGGCGTGCCCTACCCGTACGGCAAGTACGACCAGATCTTCGTGCCCGAGTACAACTGGGGCGCCATGGAGAACGTCGGCGCGGTGACCTTCAACGAGGGCTACCTGTTCCGCTCGCGCGTCTCCGACGCCCGCCGCGAGCAGCGCGCGATCGTCGTGCTGCACGAGCTCAGCCACATGTGGTTCGGCAACTCGGTGACCATGAAGTGGTGGAACGACCTGTGGCTCAACGAGTCGTTCGCAACCTGGGCGTCGACGCTTGCGACCTCGCAGGTGACCGAGTTCACGGGCGTGTGGGCGACGTTCGCGAGCGACGAGAAAACCTACGCAGCCGAGCAAGACCAGCTGCCTTCGACGCATCCCATCGTCGCCGAGATCCGCGACCTGGCCGACGTCGAGGTCAACTTCGACGCCATCACCTACGACAAAGGCGCGTCGGTGCTGAAGCAGCTCGTGGCGTGGGCCGGGCTCGACGCGTTCCAGCGCGGCGTCGGCGCGTACCTCGCGAAGCACGGCGGCGGCAACGCGACCCTCGCCGACCTCCTGGCCGAACTCGAGGTCGCGAGCGGCCGCTCGCTCGGCGAGTGGTCGAAGGCATGGCTCGAGACTGCGGGCGTCAACACGCTCCGGCTCGTCGTCGAGACGGATGGCTCGGGCCTCATCGCCGCCGCCCGCATCGAGCAGACGGCGGCTGCGAGTCATCCGACCCTGCGCCAGCACCGCCTCGCGGTCGGCGCCTACGACCTCGTCGAGGGCGCGCTCGCGCGCACGTTCCGCACCGAACTCGACATCGACGGCGCCTCGACCGACGTGCCCGAGCTCGTCGGCCGTCCGGTGCCCGATCTCCTCCTCGTGAACGACGACGACCTCACCTACGCGAAGGTGCGGCTCGACGAGCGCTCGTTCGCGACCGCGATCGCCCACCTCGCCGACCTCGACGACCCCGTGGGCCGCGCCGTCGTGCTCGGCTCTGCATGGGACGCCGTACGCGACGCCGAGCTCCCGGCGACGGCCTTCGTACGCCTCGTCCTCGCGGGTATCGGCCGCGAGACGCAGTCGTCGGCGCGCGGACTCGCCCTCACGCGTCTCGAGACCGCCCTCGGCAAGTACGTCGCCGAAGACCACCGGCACATCGTCGCCGCCGAAGCGGGTGACGCGCTGTGGGCTCAAGCGGCGCTTGCGGGCGAAGGCTCCGACGCGCAGCTGCAACTCGTCAAGGCGTTCACGCGCATCGCGTCGACGCCGGCCCACGCCGACGTGCTCGGCTCGCTCCTCGACGGCTCGACGGCGCTGCCCGGCCTGGCGATCGACCTCGACCTGCGGTGGGAGCTCACGATCGCGCGCGCCGCACTCGGCGTCGGCGACGACGCCGAGCTCGACGCCGCGCTCGCACTCGACGACACCGCGAAAGGCCGCCAGCTCGCCGAGACCGCGCGCGCCGCCCGGCCCGATCTCGAAGGCAAGGCGGCCGCCTTCCGGCGGGTCGCGACGGATGTCTCGCTGTCGAACGATCTCGCACGCGCGATCGCCGAAGGGTGGCGGCGCGCCGCGCCGGCGACGCTCCTCGCACCGACGGTGCCCGAGTACTTCGACGCCCTCGAAACGATGTGGGGTCGCCGCAGCTCGAACATGGCCGCGATCGTCGTGAAGGGGCTCTTCCCGGCGCCGCTCGTCGCGCCCGACGTGGCGGCGATCGCCGCGTCGTGGCTCGACTCGCACCCGGCCGCCCCGGCTCCGCTCCGCAGGATCGTGTCCGAGCAGCTCGCCGAGCTCGAGCGCGCCCTCGTCGCGCGCGACCTCGACGCGCGGGCGCTCGAAGCGTCGCTCGGCGAGGCCTCCTTCGGCGGGCGCGCAGCCGACCCTCAGTAGACTCCGACCCATGCGTTTCGAACCGGCCCCTGAAGCCCCACTCGGGTTCTGGGCAGACTTCTGGGCGCCGTTCGCCGAGTGGTGGACGGTGAACTCGCCCAACATCCTGGGCAACATCCTCCAGATCGTCCTCATCGTCGGTCTCGCGCTCCTCATCCGCTGGGCGCTCCACTTCGCGATCGACCGCATCGTCAAGCGCATCGTGACGGGCGTCAAGAAGAAGCAGGACGTCACCGACACGCAAGCGCTGCAGGCGTCGCCGCTCGCGGCCGTGCGCGTCGTCCAACGCACCCGGACGCTCGGTTCGGTGCTCACCAACATCGTCAACATCGTGATCGTCACGGTCGTCGTGTTCCAGGTCGTCGGCGTGCTCGCACCGAACGTGCTCGGCTCGTTCACGTTCCTCTCGGCGGCGATCGGCGCGGGCCTCGGCTTCGGGGCGCAGAACATCGTGCGCGACACCCTCAACGGCCTCTTCATGATCGTCGAAGACCAGGTCGGCGTCGGCGACGTCGTCGACCTCGGGCCCGCGACGGGCATCGTCGAGGAGGTGAAGATCCGCATCACCAAGATCCGCGACGTGAACGGCACGATGTGGTTCGTCCGCAACGGCGAGATCGCGCGCGTCGGCAACATGTCGCAAGGGTGGGCGCGGGTCATCCTCGACGTCGCCGTGCCGTACGAATCAGACATCGAGGCCGTCGAGACGACGCTGCTCGCGACCGCGACCGAGCTCTGGCAGTCGACGAAGTGGCGCTCGCGCATCCTGCAGAAACCTGAACTCTGGGGCCTCGAGGCGATCATCGACGGCGCACTCATGATCCGGCTCGTCATCACGGTCCGCACGACCTCGAAGGACGACGTCGCCCGTGAGCTCCGCACGCGCATCAAGCACGCGCTCGACGCGATGGAACTGCAGATGCCGAACCTCAACGCCGTCGTCCTCACGGGCTTCGACGGCGCGAGCCGCGTGAAGGGCGCGAAGCCGCCGCGCACCGAGCCCAACACGATCGTCCCGGGGCGCGCGGACGGCGCGTCGAAGAAGGAGAAGGCGGCGAGGCGCGGTGCGCCCTCGATGACGACCGAGCAGGTGAAGAGCCCGAGACCGAACCGAGCGCCGAAGACGCCGCCCCCGCCCGCCGGAGGAGCGCCAGAGTGAGCGAGCAGAACGAGCAGAACGTCCCGGTCGTCCCCATCGAGGCATCCGGCCCGCCGCGCCCCGCGAACGCGACCATCCGTGCGAGCGAGCACGGCGACGCCGTCGGCGTCACCTTCTTCGACGAGGTCGGCGGCAGCGCGACCTTCGAGAAACTCGTGCACGAGTTCTACCAGGGCGTCGCAGGCGATCCCGTGCTGAAGCCCATGTATCCCGAAGAAGACCTCGGCCCTGCCGAGCGGCGCCTCACGATGTTCCTCGAGCAGTACTGGGGCGGCCCCGGCACGTACAGCGAAGAGCGCGGGCACCCGCGGCTGCGGATGCGGCACATGCCGTTCAAGGTCAACCCCGACGCCCGCGACCGCTGGCTTCTGCACATGCGCCGCGCGGTCGATACGCTTATGCTCCCGCCGTACGCGGAAGAAGTGCTCTGGGACTACCTCCAGCGCGCGGCGCACGCGATGGTCAACACCTTCGAGGAATGATCGGGCCACCCCACCCGATCGGCGCCTCCGGCGCCCTCCTCCCCTGCCCGAGACGAAGGAGTCCCCTGTGGCCGCACCCGAACCCACCCCTGACGCGATCGTCGTCGGCGCAGGCCTCTCCGGCCTCGTCGCGGCGTCCGAGCTCGTCGACGCCGGCAAGCGCGTCGTCGTCGTCGACCAAGAACCCGAGGCGAGTCTCGGCGGCCAGGCGCACTGGTCGTTCGGCGGCCTGTTCTTCGTCGACTCGCCCGAACAGCGCCGCATGGGTGTGAAGGATTCGCTCGAGCTCGCGAAGCAGGACTGGGCGGGCACGGCCGGATTCGACCGCGACGAAGACGAGTGGGGCCGCAAGTGGGCCGACGCGTACCTCGAGTGGGCCGCCGGCGAGAAGCGCGCGTGGCTCCACGAGAAGGGCGTCCGCTTCTTCCCGATCGTCGGCTGGGCCGAGCGCGGAGACGGTCGCCCGCGCGGGCACGGCAACTCGGTGCCGCGCTTCCACATCACGTGGGGCACTGGCCCCGGCGTTCTCGCGCCGTTCATCGCGCGCGTCAAGGCCGGCGAGGCCGCCGGGCTCGTCGAGTTCCGCCACCGTCACCGCGTCGACGAGCTCGTCGTCGAGAACGGAGCGGTCGTCGGCGTCCGCGGCGCAGTGCTCGCGCCCGACGAGGCCGGTCGCGGCGAGGCATCCAACCGCGACGAGGTCGGCGAGTTCGAGCTGCGCGCCCCCGCCGTCGTCGTCGCCTCCGGCGGCATCGGCGGCAACCATGAACTCGTGCGGCAGTTCTGGCCGTCACGGATGGGCACCGCGCCCGAGGACCTGCTCTCGGGCGTGCCCGCGCACGTCGACGGCCGCATGCTCGCGATCAGCGAGCGCGCGGGCGCACGGCTCGTGAACGGCGACCGAATGTGGCACTACACCGAGGGCATCACGAACTGGGACCCCGTGTGGCCCATGCATGGCATCCGCATCCTGCCCGGCCCGTCGTCGCTGTGGTTCGACGCGACGGGCAAGCGCCTCCCCGCGCCGCTCTTCCCGGGCTTCGACACCCTCGGCACGCTCGAGCACCTCGTCGCGACGGGCTACTCGCACTCGTGGTTCGTGCTGACCCAGAAGATCATCGAGAAGGAGTTCGCGCTCTCGGGGAGCGAGCAGAACCCCGACCTGACCGGCAAGAATCTGCGGCTGCTCGCGCAGCGGCTCGGGTCGGGCGCTCCCGGCCCCGTCGAGGCGTTCAAGGAGCACGGCGTCGACTTCGTCGTGGCCGACAACCTGCCCGAGCTCCTCGAGGGCATGCGCGGCCTCGCGGGCGACGCGCCCCTCGACACCGACGAGATCGAGCGCGAGATCCGCGCGCGCGACCGCGAGCTCGACAACGACTTCTCGAAAGACCTGCAGCTCGCGGCGATCCGCGGTGCCCGACACTACCGGGGCGACAAGCTCATCCGCGTCGCTCCCCCGCACCGCATCCTCGACCCGTCGGCCGGGCCGCTCATCGCGGTGAAGCTCCACATCCTCACGCGCAAGAGCCTGGGCGGCATCCAGACCGACCTCGACTCACGTGTGCTCGGCAGCGACGGCGCGCCCGTGCCGGGCCTGTACGCGGCAGGCGAAGCGGCAGGCTTCGGCGGCGGCGGTGTGCACGGCTACCGTGCCCTCGAGGGCACGTTCCTCGGCGGCTGCCTCTTCACGGGCCGAAACGCCGGGCGCGCGATCGCGCGCGGCTGAGTCCCACGAACGGCGCGAGCGGATGTCGCGGGGCGCGCCCCGGGCATCCGCTCGCTCTCCGGATCAGCCTTTGAGCGTCCAGGGCTTGCGCCGCACGAGCACGTGCCCGCGCCTCGAACTGAGGCGCGTCCACGGGCCCGTCTCGAAGACGGCGACGGGGTCGTCGCCGAGGAACCCGAGGCTGTAGGCGGCGAACGCCGCGCCGGCGGGCACGTACTCGAGCCCGTCGACTCCGCGGCCCCACACTTCGCTGCGGACGCGCTGCACGAGCTGCTCGCCCGTGCCGGTCGGGATCGCCTCGGCGACCTCCTCGATGCCCGCGCGCGCCGCAGACTCGAGCCGCGGGGCATCCGTCTCGCCGAGCGGACGCCAACCGCCTCGCGGCGGCGAGATGCCCGCCCAGGTGACGGTGTTGACCTCGGGCGGACGCGACATGCGCACGGGGTGCGACTCGTCGTTCTCGCCGATCTCCGCGCGGGCGCGCACGATGCGGTCGACGACGGAGCGCATGGGCACGACGGCGTCGAAGTCTTCGGTGTCGGCGAGGGCGAACGTGCGGAGGCCCAGCACCGTGGGACTCTCGTCGAGGATGCCTCTCGGGTAGAGGATCGCCGTGTAGACGGCGAGGATGCCCGAACCCGCGATGAGGCGCACGGAGCCGTCTTCGACGCGCGCCGCACGCTGCAGATACGTGTGCAGGTCGCCGAGCGACAGGCTGTCGGCGAGCGTGAAGTGGTTGGCCATGTCCTGTCTAAACTACCAAGGGAGCGCCGCTGCCTCCGGCGACGGCCTCCACCCTCGGCCGTGCGACGAGCGCAGCGGGCGTGAGGCCTGCCCACGACGGAGGAACGATGACCGGTCCGATCGACCGACTGCTCAGCACCCTGCAACTCACCGACACCGGTGCCCGCACGACCGAGGACATCTTCACGGGTCCGTCGCACTGGATGCCCCTCGGCCGCGTGTTCGGCGGCCAGGTGCTCGCGCAGTCGCTCGTCGCAGCCGGGCGAACGGTCGGCGACGACCGCCTCCTGCACTCGATGCACGGCTACTTCCTGCGGCCGGGCGACATCGAGCACCCCATCACGTTCGCCGTCGACCGAATCCACGACGGCCGCTCGTTCTCGACGCGCCGTACGCAGGCGTATCAGCACGGCCTCCCGATCCTCTCCCTCATCGCGTCGTTCCAGACCGAAGACATCGGGCTCGAGCACCAGATCGACATGCCCGTAGGGCTGCCCGACCCCGAGTCCCTGCCGTCGACGGCCGACATCCTCGGCAACATCGACCACGACATCGCCCAGTACTGGTCGTACGAGCGCGCGTTCGACATCCGCCATGTGCCGTCGCCCATCTATTTGAAGGTCGAGGGTGCGCACGTGCCGCACCAGGCCGTCTGGATGAAGGCGTACGGGCGACTCCCCGACGACCCCATGCTGCACCGGGCCGCGCTCGCGTACGCGAGCGACTACACGGTCCTCGAGCCCATCCTGCGGGCGCACGGCGTCGCGTGGACGACGCCCGGTCTGAAGATCGCGAGCCTCGACCACGCCATGTGGTGGCACCGTAACGCGCGCGTCGACGAGTGGCTGCTGTTCACGCAGGAGTCGTCGTCGGCGAGCGGCGGCCGCGGGCTCTCGCTCGGGCGCATCTACACGCAGGGCGGCGTGCTCGTCGCGTCGGTCGGCCAAGAGGGCATGGTGCGAGTTCCCGACCCGTCGAAGTTCGACTGAGCGCTGCGCTCCTTTGGCGGGAGCGTTGCATTCGTCTGAATGAATCCTGCGAGTTTCGACCGGCGGATGCTCCGTGCCGCGAGAATTGCCGCACGGGAATCCAGGCTCCACCCGACGAGAGGCGATCGGCGATGACGGATGCCACGGAAGCGACCGAGGTCACGCGGCGCATCGCCCTGACGCTCGGCGGAACGGGTGCGATCGGCGGTGTGCTCCTCCTCGTCGGCTGCGCCCCCGACGACGGCTCGGGCGGGAGCACGGGCTCGCCCGACGGCGGCATCGGCACGGGTTCGGGAAACGGCGGTGCGGGCGAGGCGCCCGCCGCCGACCCGGGCGCCGAGGTCGCGGCCCTCGCCGACGTGCCGGTCGGCGGCAGCCTCGGCGTCGAGGTCGACGGGCAACCCGTGCTCGTCGCCCAGCCGACCGCGGGCCAAGTCGTCGCCTTCAGCGCGATCTGCACGCATCAGCAGTGCGTGGTCGCCGCCGCGGGTGCGGAGCTCAAGTGCCCGTGTCACGGCTCGACCTTCGACGCAGCCACGGGCGATGTCATCGTCGGCCCCGCGCTCCGCGCGCTCGACCCGTTCGCCGTCCGCCTCGACGGCGACCGCATCGTCGCGGGCGCGTGACCGCCATGGACTACGAGTTCGCAGGCCTTCCGCTCCACATCCTGCTCATCCACGTCGTCGTCGTCGCGATCCCCCTGCTCGGGCTCCTCCTGCTCGTCGTCGCCGTGTGGCCCGCGGCACGCCGAGTGCTGTGGGTGCCGTGCCTTCTCGGCGGCCTCGCGATCCTGCCGCTCGTCCTCGTCACCGTCGAGGCGGGCAAGTGGCTCGAGGCGCGCGTTCCCGCCGCCCCGCTCATCCAGGAACACGCGAACCAGGGCCCCGATCTCATCCCCTGGGCCGTCGGGCTCCTCGTGCTCGCGATCGCCGTCGCCGTGTGGGCGGTCGTCGAACTCGTTGCGAAGCGCCGCTCGCGCGCACTCTCACGCGGAGCCGTGCTCGGCGTGAGCGCCCTGCTCACGGTCGCCGCGCTCGTCGTCGGCATCGGGTCGACGATCACGCTCGTGCGGATCGCCGAAGCGGGCAGCCGAGCCGTGTGGCAGGGCACGTTCAGCGACGTCCCGCTCGACTGACGTGCTGCCGCTCGACCGGAGCACATTCGCTCAGAGCGCTCGGTCGTTCGGAGCTCGCGCTCGCTCAGCGCCGCCGGAACGCGACGCGCTCACCGAGGTACGGCGACCACGCCGCACGCTCGTCGGGGGTCATGCGCCGCGGCTTGCCGCTCTGGGCGTCGGTGAGCACGATCGTCGTCGCCGCACGCGTGTAGAGCACGCGTGGCGCGACGCCGTCGGGTGAGTACACCTCGTAGCAGACATCGAAGCTCGCACCGCCGAGTTGACTGATCCACAGTTCGATGTCGAGCGGGGTGCGGTGGTACGGGATGGGGGCCAGGTACTCGACCTCCTGGCGCGCGATGAGCGTCAGGGTGCGCGTTCCGGGCGAAGCGTCGATGACGGCGGTCGTCGCCCCGGCTGCGTGCTCGGCGATGTCGTCGGACACCCAGAACGCCTGGATGCGAGCCTCTTCGAGGAGGCTCAGCATCCGGGCGTTGTTGACGTGCCCGTACGCGTCGAGATCGCTCCAGCGGAGCGGCGTCGGCACGTGGAGCCGCATGCCGGTCAGTCCCTCGTGAGCTTCCGGTAGGTCGAGCGGTGCGGCTTCGCCGCATCGGCGCCGAGACGCGCGACCTTGTTCTCTTCGTAGGCCTCGAAGTTGCCCTCGAACCAGTACCACTGCGCCGGGTTCTCGTCGGTACCCTCGTAGGCGAGGATGTGGGTCGCGATGCGGTCGAGGAACCACCGGTCGTGGGTGATGACGACGGCGCAGCCGGGGAACTCGAGGAGTGCGTTCTCGAGGCTCGACAGGGTCTCGACGTCGAGGTCGTTCGTCGGCTCGTCGAGGAGCAGGAGGTTGCCGCCCTGCTTGAGCGTGAGCGCGAGGTTCAGACGGTTGCGCTCGCCGCCCGAGAGCACGCCGGCCTTCTTCTGCTGGTCGGGGCCCTTGAAGCCGAACGTCGACACGTACGCGCGGCTCGGCACCTCGGTCTTGCCGACCTGGATGTAGTCGAGTCCGTCGGACACGACCTCCCACAGGTTCTTGTTGGGGTCGATGCCGGTGCGCGACTGGTCGACGTACGAGATCTTGACCGTCTCGCCGATCTTGACCGTGCCGCCGTCAGCGGGCTCGAAGCCCACGATGGTCTTGAAGAGCGTGGTCTTGCCGACACCGTTGGGGCCGATGATGCCGACGATGCCGTTGCGCGGGAGCGAGAACGAGAGCTTGTCGATGAGCTTGCGGTCGCCGAACCCCTTCTCGAGGTTCTTCACCTCGAGCACGATGTCGCCCAGACGCGGACCCGCGGGGATCTGGATCTCTTCGAAGTCGAGCTTCCGCGTGCGCTCGGCCTCGGCCGCCATCTCTTCGTAGCGGGCGAGACGTGCCTTCGACTTGGCCTGGCGACCCTTCGCGTTCGAGCGGACCCACTCGAGCTCTTCGCGCAGGCGCTTCTCGAGCTTCTGGTCCTTCTTGCCCTGGACCGTGAGTCGCTCGGCCTTCTTCTCGAGGTAGGTCGAGTAGTTGCCCTCGTAAGGGTAGAGGCGGCCGCGGTCGACCTCGCAGATCCACTCTGCGACGTGGTCGAGGAAGTACCGGTCGTGGGTGACGGCGAGCACGGCGCCGGGGTACTTGGCGAGGTGCTGCTCGAGCCAGAGCACGCTTTCGGCGTCGAGGTGGTTGGTGGGCTCGTCGAGAAGGAGCAGATCGGGCTTCTGCAGCAGGAGCTTGCAGAGCGCGACGCGGCGCTTCTCACCGCCCGAGAGCACCGAGACGATCGCGTCGCTCGGCGGGCAGCGGAGGGCGTCCATCGCCTGCTCGAGCTGCGAGTCGAGATCCCACGCGTCGGCCGCGTCGATGTCTTCCTGCAGCTTGCCCATCTCGGCGAGGAGGGTGTCGAAGTCGGCGTCGGGGTCGGCCATCTCGGCCGAGATCTCGTTGAAGCGATCGAGCTTGGCCTTGATGGGGCCGACGCCCTGCTGCACGTTCTCGAGGACGGTGAGGTGCTCGTCGAGCTCGGGCTCCTGCATGAGGATGCCGACCGAGTAGCCGGGGCTCAGCCGCGCCTCGCCGTTCGAGGGCGTGTCGAGGCCCGCCATGATCTTGAGGATCGTCGACTTGCCCGCGCCGTTCGGGCCGACGACACCGATCTTGGCGCCCGGCAGGAACGCCATCGTGACGTCGTCGAGGATGACCTTGTCACCGACCGCCTTGCGGGCGCGCACCATCGAGTAGATGTATTCAGCCACCGAGAGAATCCCCTTGATCGTGGAGTACGAAGTTCAGCGACTTAGCCTACCGGGTCGCCCCGCCTGCGGCTGAGCCCCACGAAGCCCGGGCAGCCCCCGGATCACCAGTCGATGGGCCGCGTCGAGCCGATGAGGCACCCGCCCGTTCCGAGCGCTGGCCGGACGGCGCCGTGGTACCCGCCCGAGGCGGGCCCGTACTGCCCGATGAGGCACTCCCCCTGGAAGAGCACCGAGAATTGGATCGAGTCGGCCGGGGTGTCGCGCGTCGTGAGATCGCTCGTCACCTGCATGGCCGATTTGTCGAAGCCCGCGGCGACGAGCCCGTCGATGAACGATCGCCCGGCGCCGCTCGGGTCGGCGGCGAGCGTCGCAGTGTTGACGAAGTCGAAGAACGCGAGGTTCTCGTCGGCCGAGAGCTCGGGCCGCAGGGTCGGAGCGGGCGCCTCGGTGGGCCCGACGGGGCTCGGCGTCTGCGAGGTCGACGGTGTCGGGCGGCCTCCGTCATCGGGCTCAGAGGCGAACAGGCTGCACCCGCTCAGCAGCGCGGTGACGAGCACGGCCCCGGCGATCACCGGAGCCGTGGTCTTGCGGTGCGGCAGCGACATCTCTCCCCTGTCCCGGCGGACTGCGCCGCCCGTGCCGAGTCTATGCGTTCGGCACGGGCGGAAGCCGTGAGGCTCAGACGAGGATTCCCGCGTCAGCACGCTCGACGGGGTCGGTACGATCGGATGCCTCGGCGCCGCCGTCGTGGTCGTCGAACCCGCCGACGTACGGCCAGCCGCCGTCGGAGTCGAGCGCTGCCGGGACGAGCTCGTCCGAGGCCGGCGCGCCTGCGCCGACCGCGTCGGTGAAGCCGTCGGCCGGGGCATCCGGCACTTCGCCCTCAGCACCGTCTGCGCCGACGTCCGCTCCGTCGGTCGACGTTCCAGCAGCCGGCTCGCTGCGCAGCCGCTGGAGCTGCGTGATCCCCCACGTGAGGTCGTGACCGATCGACTCTGCTTCGATCTCGACCGCGGTGCCCGACCGTTCACCCGCCTGCCACGGGCGGAGCTTGAGTCGCCCGTGCACGATCACGCGCTCGCCCTTGCGGAGCGATGCGTTGGCGTTGAACGCGAGCTTGCGGAACGCCGAGATGCCGTACCAGTTGGTCTCGCCGTCCTGCCAAGTGCCCTTCTCACGGTCGAAGATCCGCCGGGTGGAGGCGAGACGGAACGAGGTGATGGGGATGCCCTGCTGGGTGACGATGGCGCGCGGGTCGGTCCCGACGACGCCGGTCACGGTGATGAGATCGGTCATGTGTCCTCCTATGGGTCGGCGCCGCGAATGCGGCCGGATACGCGGCATCCGGAGCGCTCGTGCCGGAAGACCCCGGATGCCGCGTGCCTCGACGATCTCGCGGCGGCGAGGCATCCACCCGGCGAAGCCCACTGAATGTGCACGAGCGCTCGATTCGCGCCGATGTGGAGGAGCGCTCGTCACCCCGCCATAGGCTTGCCGCATGACCTACGTCGCCGCGGCAGACCGCTACGAGCAGATCCCCTACGTCCGCGTCGGAAGAAGCGGGCTCCGGCTCCCGCCCGTCTCGCTCGGCCTCTGGCACAACTTCGGCGACGAGCGGCCGTTCGAGACGCAGCGGGCGATCGTGCGCCGCGCGTTCGACCTCGGCGTCACGCACTTCGACCTCGCGAACAACTACGGCCCGCCCGCCGGCAGCGCCGAGACGAACTTCGGCCGCCTGCTCGCGACCGACCTCGCCCCCTACCGCGACGAGCTCATCGTCTCGACGAAGGCCGGCTACCGCATGTGGGACGGCCCCTACGGCGAGTGGGGGTCGCGCAAGTACCTGCTCTCCTCGCTCGACCAGAGCCTCCGACGCCTCAGCCTCGACTACGTCGACGTCTACTACTCGCACCGCCCCGACCCCGACACGCCCGTCGAAGAGACGATGGGCGCCCTCGCGCACGCGGTGCGGCAGGGCAAGGCCCTCTACGTCGGCATCTCGAACTACTCCCCCGACGAGACCCGCCGCGCCGCTGCCGCACTCGCCGCCGAGGGCGTGCCGCTCACGATCCACCAGCCGCGCTACTCGATGTTCGACCGGCGCATCGAGGACGGCCTCTTCGAGGCGCTCGACGAGGTGGGGGCCGCGAGCATCGTGTTCTCGCCGCTCGCGCAAGGCCTCCTCACCGACCGCTACCTCGGCGGCGACGTCCCTGCGGGCTCGCGCGCCGCGACGAGCCACTTCCTGCCGCCCGAGCGCATCAGCGCCGAATACCTCGAGCGCGCACGTGCACTCGACGCGATCGCGAAGGGGCGCGGTCAGACCCTCGCGCAGCTCGCCGTGACCTGGGTACTGCGCCAGCCGCTCGTCGCGAGCGCGCTCATCGGCGCGTCGAGCGTCGCGCAGCTCGAACAGAACGTCGCGGCGCTCGAGGCTTCTCCGCTCACGGCCGACGAGATCGCCGCGATCGAGCCGTTCGCGGCGCACGGCACCGTGCTCGGGTAGCGCTCGGAGCATCCGGATGTCCCGCCCGCGCGCCGCACGAGACCTCCGTGTCGGCGGGTGCCTCTAGCGTCTCCTCTGCAGGGCCGGCTGCACGAGAAGAGGAGCGAACATGCACGCATCCGTTCTCGCGCGTCCGCGCGAGGAGTTCCCCGCCGAAGTCCGGGGCCTGCGCCTCGTCGCCGCTGCGCCCGACGTGTGGCGCGTCACCGCACGCGACGGCGCCGTGCTCGGCCATATCGACCGTACGATCGTCGACGGCTCGCCGCGCTACCGCGCGCGGCGCCGTTCGCCGGGCCGTACGACGCTTGTCGAACTCGGCGAGTTCTGGAACGGGCGCGACGCGGTCGACGTATTCCGCTGACGCGTCGCGCGAGGGTTCTCGAGATCACGCGCGAGGCTTCCCCGGCACGCCGAGCACGCTCGGGGGCGCGCGCGAATCCCGGCGATACGCTGCGCTCATGCAGTGGTGGAACGACCTCATCTCCTGGCTCGAGTCGACGGCGGCGCGCCCGACGGTCTTCTCGGCGGCGATCCTTTTCGTGGCGGTACTCGCGGCGGGCCTTCTCGCGGCATGGATCGCGTCGGGCGCCATCAAGCGTCTCGTCGCGCAACGCGACCGCGAGCTCAAGACGGCCGCGATCTCCGCCCTCGTCGACGCCGCGACCGAGGCTTCGGTGTGGAACTCGCTCACCCCGCAAGAGCAGGTCCTCACCGACCGCGCCATCGGCCAGGCCGACATCCTCGTGCGCCTCCTGCCGATCCGCGGCTCCGACGTGACGGCGAACTGGGCTGCGCACCAGCTCCACGAACTCAAGCGCGCCTCGGCGACGTTCGGCTACCAGCTCGACCCCGCCGTCGCCGAGTTCCGCGACCGCCTGATCGACTGGCAGCGACGCCCTTCACGGGCCCGCCGCCAGTTCCAGAACGACCTCGGTCGGTGGCGCAGCGAGCGTCAGCGCCCCGAACAAGAACTGCTCGACGCGCAAGACACCTGGGTCGCCGAGCAGCACCACGAGCGTCACGCCGAGACCGCCGACACCGTCGCGTACGACGCTGTGCCGAAGACCACGGCTCCCGTTCCGGTCGTGGGCGCCACCGAGGCATCCGCCGACCGCTGATCGACGAGCGCCGACGCGGCGTGGTCGCTCAGCGTCCCCACTCGTCGTCGCCCGCGTGCCACCACTCGTCGAACATCGAGACGGGCACGGTGCGCTTGTGCCGGGTCTGCAGAAAGCGCGTCTCGATGCGCTCCGCGACCGCGGGGTCGACATCGCGCCCCTCGAGGAAATCGTCGATCTCGGTGTAGCTGAGCCCGAGGTTCGCCTCGTCGGTCTGCCCCGGGTTGTGGTCGAGGAGGTCGGCCGTGGGCGCCTTGAGAGAGAGCCGCTCGGGTGCGCCGAGGTGCTCGAGAAGCGAGCGACCCTGACGCTTCGTGAGGCCCGTGAGGGGCAGGATGTCAGCGCCGCCGTCGCCGAACTTCGTGAAGAAGCCCGTCACCGCCTCGGCGGCATGGTCGGTGCCGACGACGAGAAGCGCGCCCTCGCCTGCGATCGCGTACTGCGCGACCATGCGGAGGCGGGCCTTGACGTTGCCCTTGCCGAAGTCGCTGATCGGCACGCCGAGCGCACCCTCGAAGTCGGATGCGACGCCGTCGACGCCGCCCTTGATGTTGAAGGTCACCTGCTCCTGCGGTTCGATGAACTCCAGCGCGAGCTGCGCGTCGTCTTCGTCGTGCTGCACGCCGTACGGCAAGCGCACGGCGACGAACCGGGCGGGCGTGCCCTCGGCGATCAGTTCATCGACGGCGAGCTTGCACAGCCGCCCCGCGAGGCTCGAGTCCTGGCCGCCGCTGATGCCCAGGACGAACCCCTTCGCACCCGTGGTGCGCAGGTACTCCTTCAGGAAATCGGTGCGCCGCCGGATCTCTTCGGCGGGGTCGACGGTCGGACGGACGTTGAGCTCGGCGATGATCGAGGACTGGAGGTCGCGCATGCGTCGAACATACTCCGCAGATGTTTCGCGGAGGCAACGTCGCGCAGGCGTGGAGCATCCGTCACGTCCACGGGGCATCCGGGCCATCCCGCTAGACTGGGATCGGTCCGGCCCCCGTAGCTCAGCGGATAGAGCAGCAGCCTTCTAATCTGTCGGTCGCAGGTTCGATTCCTGCCGGGGGCACCACACCGCTCTGTCACCCCCTCCCGGTAGACTCGCGGCCATGACTTCCCCGAGCGACCGACTCGTCTGGATCGACTGCGAGATGACGGGCCTCGACCTCGACGTCGACGAGCTCGTCGAGATCGCCGTCGTCATCACCGACTACGACCTCAAGCCGGTCGACGACGGGCTCAGCATCGTCATCAAGCCCGACTCGAGCGCGCTCGAGTCGATGAGCGACTTCGTACGCCAGATGCACACGACGTCGGGGCTCATCGAAGAGATCCCCAGCGGAGTGTCGGTCGCCGACGCCGAGTACCAGGTGCTCGAGTACGTGCTGAAGCACGTCCCCGACGAGCAGAAGGCGCCGCTCGCCGGCAATTCGATCGGCACCGACCGCGCATTCCTCGCGCGGTACATGCCTCGCCTCGACGCCCACCTGCACTACCGCAACGTCGACGTCTCGTCGATCAAAGAGCTCTCCAAGCGCTGGTTCCCGCGCGTGTTCTTCAACGCTCCGGCCAAGAACGGCGGCCACCGCGCCCTCGCCGACATCCTCGAATCGATCCGCGAACTCGAGTACTACCGTCGCGCCGTGTTCGTCGCCGATCCCGGCCCCACCAGCCAAGAACTCCAGCAGCTCGCCGCCGACGTCGTGAACGAGTTCGACCGAAACGTCGTGTAAGATCGTGGAGTTGCCTCGGTCGAACGGCCGAGACGCATGGTGGGTATAGCTCAGTTGGTAGAGCGCCTGGTTGTGGTCCAGGAGGTCGCGGGTTCAAGCCCCGTTACTCACCCCATGGAACTCGACGCCGAAGCTTTCGAAGCGATCGTGGTCGACGAGCTCGACCTCCTCCCCGACGACATGATCGACGGGCTCGAGAACGTCGTCTTCGTCGTCGAAGACCGTCCCGAAGACGGATCACTCGACCTGCTCGGGCTCTACGACGGCACGTCGCTCACCGAACGCGACCGCTACGGCTTCGGCGAGATGCCCGACCGCATCATTCTGTACCGCGAGCCGCTCCTCGCCGTCTGCGAGAACGAAGACGAGCTCCGCGACGAGATCCACGTGACCCTCGTGCACGAGATCGCGCACTTCTACGGCATCGACGACGACCGGCTCCACGAGCTCGGCTGGGCCTGAGCCGTCCACGGCGCGGCGCACACGCCGGTGCGACCCGACACGCCCGGCCGAGACATCCACTCGGGATAGCCTGGTGCGCATGCCCCTGACCCCCGGTCGCGTCGTCGGTATCGCCGTCGGCGCCCTCGCGATCCTCGGCATCGGCGTGTACGGTCCCGCCATGCTGCTCGGCCCCCTTCCCGCCGTCACGGTCGTCCCGGCCGCAGCTGCCGCCGCAGACGTGCCGGCCGCGACATCCATCACGCTCCCCGACGTCGGCGCGAGCGCCACCGTCGCCCTCGACGAGACAGGCGCCGCCTCGACGGTCGCGACCGCGGGCGACACCGCGGTCGTGCCCATCGGTGGCGCGGCGAAGCTCGTGACCGTCCTCGCGACGCTCGACGGGATGCCCCTCGGCGCCGACAGCGCCGGTCCCGACATCAAGATCGGTCCCGAGGACTACACCGATTTCCTCCGCTACCAGTCCGAGGGGTCGCGCACGCTCCAGGTCTCCCCCGGCGACACGTGGAGCGAGCGCGACGTCGTCCGCGCGGTGCTCCTCGCGTCGAGCAACAACCACGCCGACACCCTCGCCCGCTGGGCGTTCGGCAGCCCCGAGCAGTACGTCACGGCCGCGAACGAATGGCTTGCCGCGAACGGTTTCACACAGACCCGCGTCGCCGACGCGACGGGCCTCTCGGGCGACGACGTCGGCACTGCCGAGGAGGTCGCGAAGCTCGGCGCGCTCGTCGTCGCCCATCCCGTCCTCGCGTCGATCCTCGCGGGCGAGGGTCCGACGGGTGTCGGCGTCCGCGAGATCCCCGACGTCGTGTCGTACGAGGGCGGTCCGGGCGTTCGCGCACTCGTCCGCAGCTTCACCGATCAAGCCGCGATCTCGTTCGTCTTCGCGTCGACCGTGCCGGGTTCGGCCGGCGCTGCAGCCGCCAGGTTCGTGACGGCGATGGTGCTCATCCCCGACTACGACACGCTCGAGCCCGCGGTCGCGGCGGTCGTCGCGTCGTCCGGCACGACGGCCGTGACGGTCGACGTCATCGCCGCTGGCACGTCGTTCGGTGCGGTGCGTTCGGCGTGGGGCGACCGCGCCGATCTGGTGGCGTCGGCGACGCGGAGCGGCAACGGCTGGAGCGCCGCGACGGGCGAACCCGCCCTCGAGGTGGAGGCGTTCACGACGGCCAAGGCCGGCCAATCGGTCGGCACCGTGACGGTCGAGACGCCAGACGGTGCGCTCACCTCGCCGCTCGAACTGTCGGCGTCGATCGACGATCCGGGGCCGCTGTGGCGCCTCGCGAATCCGGGCGCGATCATCGACGCGTACCTGACGGAACGCGGAGACTGACCGCCGAGACCGAGCGTCGACGCCGACGGCGATCGCGTGGAGCGACTACTCGTTGTCGTCGATGTCGTATTCGACGCCGTCGGACGCATCGGCGTCGAACGAGAACCGCACGCGGGGTTCTCCCCCGACCTCGCGGCGGTCGACGGCCGCGTACCAGAAGGTCGATTCGAGCCCGTCGATCGCGGCGATGCGCGCGACGCGCGCTTCGGGTTCGCCGCGCTCATCCAGTGCGCGTCGTTCGAACTCCCCCTCGAGCGGGCCGTCGATGTATTCGGCGACGTACTCGCCGCCCCCTGCGTCAGCTCCCATGACAACACCGTAGACCCGCGAGGCTCGGATGCGCACGGGTCACCCCCGATGCGGTCGCGAGGGCGAGTGCGCGTGGACGACGAAGTCGGCTGAGCGGGCGGATGCCCCGTTGCGGGCCGCGTATCGCCGCCACTGGCCGTCCCACATCTCCCAGAACGGGTCGAACCGGCCTTCGTCCCGGGCGAGCGCGGCCGCCTTGCGCTCTCGGTCGCCGGCCGTCATCCAGACCCGAAGGGCGACTTCGCCAGCGACCGCCGCGAACGCGCCGCAGCCCTCGACGAGGAGCACGCCGCCCGGTGGCATCCGGTCGCGTCCGTCGGGCGCGTTCGCCGCCCAATCCCAACGCGGCGTCGTCGCCGGCCGGCCGCGCGACCAGGGCTCGACGGCATGGTGCGCGGCGAGAGCCGCGCCCTGTTCGAGGCCCGACCAGCCGGGGTATACGTCATCGAGCCGCACGAGCCGGAGCCGCTGCGCCGGGAGCGCCGCAAGAAGGGCATCGGCGAACGTCGACTTGCCCGCACCGCTCGGCCCGTCGACCGCGACGATGCGCGGCGCGGCTGAGCCATCCGCGAGCACTCTCCTGGCCGCGGCGACGGCCGCTGCGGTGGTCAGGGTCACGCCCACACCGGGTGGAAGGCGCCCGCGACAGCCGCGGCGGTCAGCGCCGCCGCGGCGACGGCCGCAGCGATCGCGATGAGCACCGCGTCGGGCCATCCGACCGTCGACGGTCGCGCCCACGTGCGCGGCGTGTCGGCGCCGAACCCTCGGGCTTCCATCGCGGTCGCGAGCTTGCTGCCTCGCCGGATCGCAAGCACGAGCAGCGCGAACGCCATCGTCGCGAACCGGCGGATCGTGCCGTGGTCGCCGATGCCTCGTGCCCTGCGCGAGAGCGCCATGGCCCGCCAATCGTCGACGAAGAGTCCCACGAGACGGGCTCCTGCGAGGGCTCCGAGCACGAACCTGCTCGGCAGCCGCCACACCTGGGCGAGGCCGTCGGCGAGTTCGGTCGGGTCGACATCGAGGAAGAGCAGGACGGCGGGCAGCCCGATCGCGAGGACGCGCACGGTGACGGCGAGGGCGAGTTGGATCGACCCGTCGGTGATCTGAGCGAGCCAGAACTCCCAGTAGACCGTGCCGGACGGGCGACCGTAGAGCAGCATCGACAGCCCGGCGAGCGGTGCTGCGAGGAGGATCGGCCACGTGCGCCGGGCGAGAAGTGCGGGCGTCACGCCGGCGAGTGCGAAGAGCGCGAGTTGAAGGCCGAGCGCGACCGCGGCGCTCACCCAGTCGACGGTGAACAGGAGCGGAGTCGTGACGACGATCGCCGCCGCGAGGCGGCTCACGGGGTTCACCCGACTCACGAAGCGCAGACGGATGCCTCGTGCCGCACCCATTGCGGGAGGGGCCGTGATCGTCGCGGTCATGCGGCGCTCCGTCCCTCGGCTCTGCCGTCTGCCCGAAGCTCGAGGGCGATCTGCCGGTCGCCGAGCGCGGCGAGGTACGCGCCGTCGTGCGTCACGGACACGAGCGTCGTGCCGCCGTCGACGAGTTCGCGGAGAAGCCGCACGAGTTCGACCCACGTCACACGGTCTTGGCCGAAGGTCGGTTCATCGAGGATCATGACGCCCGGGCGCGCTGCGAGCACGGATGCCACGGAGAGCCTCCGCTGTTCGCCGCCCGACAGGGTGAAGGGGTTCGCCGCGGCGAGGTGCGCGAGCCGGAGCCGCTCCATGACCTCGTCGACGCGACCCGCAGCCGCCGGATCGAGCTTGCCGAGCGCGCGTGCCGCGACGCCGATCTCGTCACGGACGGTACGTGCGACGAACTGGTGTTCAGGCTCCTGGAAGACCGTGCCGATACGGGTGAGGAGCTGGCGGGAGCGCCAGCGGACGGGCGCGGGATCGAGCCCGGCCGCAACCGGTGCCGACGCCGTCACACGCCCGGCGAGTGGGGGAGCAGTCCGCCGAGGGTCAACGCGAGGGTCGACTTGCCTGCGCCGTTCGGGCCGGTGACGACGGTCGATGCGCCGGCGGGCACGATGAGGTCGAGTCCGGCCTGGACGACGACCGACCGCGCACGGCCGATCGAGAGCCGTTCGCTCGTGAGTGCTGCGGGTGCCGCCGACCCGACCTGCCTGCGCATGCCGACCTCGGCCGAGACATCCGCCCCGGGAACCCATACGCCCGCGGCGAGAAGTTCACCGCGATGCTCGCGCAACACCCGCTCGGGCGAACCGTCGGCGATGAGCCGCCCTTCGCGCCCGAACACGATCATGCGATCGACGAGGTCGACCCACGTCTCGACACGGTGCTCGACGACGACGAGCGTCGCGCCCGTGCGATCGAGCACGCGTCCGACCGACTCGCGCACCTCGCGCACGCCCTCGGGGTCGAGGTTCGCCGTCGGCTCGTCGAGGAGCAGGAGCCCTGGACGCATGGCCATCGCGCCCGCAAGGGCGAGCCGCTGCTTCTGCCCGCCGCTCAGCGCATTCGACGCGTGCTCGAGCGGCACGTCGAGCCCGACGTCGTCGAGCGCGTCGCGCACGCGCGACCAGATCTCGTCGCGCGGCACGCCGAGGTTCTCGCACCCGAACGCGACGTCGTCGCCGACACGCGCGAGGATGACCTGCGAGTCGGGGTCTTGCAGCACGAGGCCGGCTCGACCGCGAGCGGCGGCGGGAGACATCCCGTCGATGAGGAGCGCGCCACGCGACTCGCCCTCTTCGGCGCCGCCGTTGACGCCCGCGAGCGCGTGCAGGAAGGTCGACTTGCCGCTGCCCGAAGGGCCGACGACGAGCACGCGCTCACCGGGTTCGATGCGTACGTCGATGGCGTCGACCGCCCATCGCAGCCGCCCGGCGTGCCGCCAGCCCCAGCCGCGCGCCTCGACGGCGGCCGGGGCGATCGCGGAATGGTCCGTCACGGAACTCACACCCGCTGCGCGACGTCCTGACCGGCGGCGAACCGGTTGAGGGCGCCCGTCGCGGCGAGGGCGCGGACGATGAGCCAGCCGAGGAGTCCCGCGAGCACGGCGCCCGAGATCAGGATGGTGCCGAGGTAGAGGCCGAGGAATTCGGGAGACTTCTGCAGGTTGCCCGACGTGAAGAGTTCGAGCGTCCACGCGCCGAGGCCCGCTGCAGCGCCGGCAAGCACCGCGGGCACGATGCCGAACCGACGATAGAGGAAGAGCGCGAAGACGAGTTCGGCGCCGAGTCCCTGTGCGAGGCCCGAGTAGAGCGTCTCGATGCCCCACTGGTTTCCGACGAGGGCCGACACGATCGCCGCGAGGAGCTCGACGAAGAGCGCGGCGCCGGGTTTCCGGATGATGAGCCCGCCCAGGACGCCGCCGATCAACCAGATGCCGACGGCGATGCCGCCGAGTCCCGGGGTGACGGCGTCGGCCGCGGAGAACCACGCGTAGCCGACGTTGTTCCAGAAGAGGAACAGGAGGCCCGTGGCGACGCCGATCACGGCGGCGACGACGATGTCGACAACCCGCCACTTGGCGTCGAAGAGCCGTCGCGGCGCGACGGTGTCGGTGATTTCAGGTGCTTGTTCGGTGTGCACTGATCGTGCCCTTTCGTGAGATGGAAAGCGGCACGGGATTCGAGAATGGATGCCCTCCCTGCGCTGGCATGACCCAGATCAGGTTCGACGGTCGAAGGTTGGAGAACCTTCCTCTCAGCCCGGCTCACCGGACTCCCGTGTTCAGAGCACGAGTATACGCCCGCAGGCAGACACGCGTCGGCGAACACCAGCGCATGACGCGCGACGGGTCGCTTCAGCGGGTGCGTTCAGTGCTTGAGCGCGCGGATGATCCAGCGCAGGGACTTGCCGAGCACCCACACCAGCGGCGTCGCGACGAGGAGCAACCCGATGAGGTTCGGTTCGAAGCGGACCTCGCCACCCGGGCGACCGACGTATGCGCCGAGCGGAATGGAAACGCCGCCGCCACCGCCGCCGGTCCCCTCGCCCGTGTCCCCCTTCTGGTCGGTGCCCGTCCCGGTGCCGCCGCCGAAGCCGTACCAGCCGAGCGCGACCGGCAGCACGGTCGAATCACCGACCTCGACCTTCTCGCCGTAAGAGGCGCGCACGCCGACTCCGGCGACCTTGTCGGCCAGGTCCAAGACGAGTTCAGTCATGCGGGCAAGGCTACCGACGGATGTCTCGCGCGGCCACCCTCGCGAAACGCTACGCCTCGTCGGGGTCGCTGTCGCGGCGGCTGAGGTCGACCGCGCGTCGTCCGCGCCCGAGGAGCGACGCCGGCCGCACCGTGTGCCGACCGAACTTCGCCGCGACCTCGTCGATCGTGCGCTCGGCCTCGCGCCACTCCTCGTCGGGATCCCACAGCGGCGCCGCGCCGCCCGTCTCGCGGAGCTGCTCCGCGCGCACGCCGATCAGTCGGATGCGGGCGCCGTCGCCGACGAGCCCCTCGAGTGCGGCCGCGGCCTCTTCGTAGATGCGCTTGGCGACGTCGGTCGGTTCGGCGAGCGTCCGCGAGCGCGTGACCGTGCGGAAGTCGCCGTACCGGAGCTTGAGCGAGACCGTGCGGGCCACGACGCCGGCGCGCCGAACCCGCACGGCGACGTCGTTCGAGAGGTCGAGGAGCGCCCGCTTGATCGCCTCGGGGTCGGTGAGGTCGTGCGAGAACGTCGTCTCGTGGCCGATGCTCTTCTCGACACGGTGCACCGACACCTCACGCGGGTCGTCGCCGTTCGCGAGGTGCGTCAGTCGGTCGGCGAGCGCGCGCCCCACTGCGCGCACGAGCGCCTCGTGCGGCATCGCCGCGACGTCGGCCACTGTGCGGAGGCCGAGACGGGCGAGCCGCTCTTCGGTGACCTTGCCGACACCCCACAGTGCCGAGACGGGCAGCGGATGCAGGAAGGCGATCGTGTCGGCCGCGGGCACGACGAGCAGGCCGTCGGGCTTCGCACGGCTCGATGCGACCTTCGCGACGTACTTCGTCGCGGCGACGCCGATCGAGCACGTGAGGCCCGTCTCGATGCGCACCCGCTCGCGGATGGTCCAGCCGATCTGCGCCGGGCTGCCGTGCAGGCGCCGCGCACCGCCGACGTCGAGGAACGCTTCGTCGATCGACAACGGCTCGACGAGCGGCGTCATCTCGCCGAAGAGCTCCATCACGCGGTCGGAGTACTCGCGGTACTTGCGGTAGTCGCCGGGCAGCACGATCGCGTTGGGGCAGCGCTGGAGGGCGACCGACATCGGCATCGCCGAGTTCACGCCGTACTTGCGCGCCTCGTAGCTCGCCGCCGACACGACGCCGCGGCCCGCGGCGCCGCCCACGAGCACGGGCTTGCCCCGGAGCTCTGGCCGGGAGAGCAGCTCGACCGAGACGAAGAACGCATCCATGTCGACGTGCAGGATCGGCGTCGCAGAGTCGTCGACCGGCCCCGTCGTCACTTGGCGCGACGAGCCGTCCTGCTTGCTCATGCTGTGACCTTACCCGCGACCGCCGACACGACCGACCGGATGCATCGGGGCGGACGTCAGATGTCGAACCCGCCGCCGTCGAATCCCCCGCCGAAGAATCCGTCGTCAGGGTTGCCGCCATCGCCCCAGCGGTGGTCGGAGTCATCGTAGCCGTACGACTCGGGCGCCGCCGAGGCATCCGCCCCGCCGTCCCCGACGCCCTCCCCGGAATCCTCGGCGCCCTGCTCGAAGAACGCATGATCGGGCAGGAACGCCTGCGCGATCGCCGTACCCACGACGACGCCCGCGATCGTTCCGAGGAGCGACGAGCCGAACATGCCGCCGATCGACGGCCCGCCGTACCCGACGCCGCCCGCCGACGGGCGCCCGGCCGAGACATCCGCCGACGCGAACGCGCGCTCGACGCTGCCCGGCTGCCGCATCTCCTGGCGGGTCGCGGCGCGAGCGAGCGCGCTCGGCTCGTCGGACACGAGCCGCTCCCCTGCAGGCGCCTGATCGGAGAGCGCCTGGAACACGAGCGCCCGCTGCGGAGGCGTGAGGCGCGCGAACGCCTCGGCGTGCACCTGCTCGATCGACTCGGGCGGCGCCGTGCGCAGCAGGTACCGGTAGCGTTCGACGGCGAGCTCGTCGTCGGTCAGGCGCCGCTGCGAAGGGGTGGGCGGTCGCGCGGGCTCGGGGTCGGGCGCGCCGAAGATGCGGTCGAGAAATCCCATGGTGTCCTCGTCAATCCTCGAAGGGGAAGGTGAATGTACCGGCGTCAGCCTCGAACCGGCTGAGAACGCGAACGGCGGCCGGATGACTCACCCGACCGCCGTTGAAACGCGAAACGCTACGCGCTCGCGCGCTCGAGCACGAGCTCGCGCACACGCGCCGCGTCAGCCTTGCCCTGCATGGCCTTCATGACCGCGCCGATGACGGCGCCCGCCGCCTGCACCTTGCCGTCGCGGATCTTCTCGAGCACGTCGGGCTGGGCCGCGAGCGCCTCGTCGATCGCCGCGATGAGCGCGCCGTCGTCGGAGACGACCGCAAGGCCGCGCGCGTCGACGATCTGCTGGGGCGAGCCCTCGCCCGCGATCATGCCCTCGAGCACCTGGCGCGCGAGCTTGTCGGTGAGCGTGCCTGCGTCGACGAGCTGCTGCAGTTCGGCGACGGCGGCGGGCTCGACGAGCGCCGAGGGCTCCTTGGCTTCGGCGTTCGCGATGCGAAGGATCTCGCCCGTCCACCACTTGCGCGCGGCAGCAGGCGACGCGCCGGCGGCGACGGTCGCGGCGACCTCGTTCGTGAGGCCCGCGTTCACGACACCTTGGAACTCGAGGTCGGTGAAGCCCCACTCGGCCTTCCGACGGCGGCGACGGACGACCGGCGACTCGGGAAGCGCGGCACGCAGCTCTTCGACGAGTTCGGCCGACGGCACGACGGGAAGCAGGTCGGGCTCGGGGAAGTACCGGTAGTCGTCGGCATCCGACTTCGGCCGCCCCGCGCTCGTCTCGCCCGTGTCTTCGTGCCAGTGGCGCGTCTCCTGCGTGATCGAACCGCCCGCGGCGAGGATCGCCGCCTGGCGCTGGATCTCGAAGCGCACGGCACGTTCGATCGAACGGAACGAGTTCACGTTCTTCGTCTCGGTGCGGATGCCGAGCTTCGGGGCCGGCTCGCCGTCTGCGACCCGGGGGCGCAGCGAAACGTTCGCGTCGCAGCGCAGGTTACCTCGCTCCATGCGCGCCTCGGAGATGCCGAGCGAGAGCGCGATGTCGCGGATCGTCGACACGTAGGCCGCCGCGAGGGCGGGCGCGTCGGCCTCGGCGCCGAAGATCGGCTTCGTGACGATCTCGACGAGCGGCACGCCGGCGCGGTTGTAGTCGACGAGCGAGTACTCGGCACCCTGGATGCGGCCCGTGGCGCCGCCGACGTGAGTGAGCTTGCCCGCGTCTTCCTCCATGTGGGCGCGCTCGATCGGCACGTGGAACACCCGGCCGTTGTCGAGTTCGACCTCGACTTCGCCGTCGTGCGCGATGGGCTCGTCGTACTGCGAGATCTGGTAGTTCTTCGCGAGGTCGGGGTAGAAGTAGTTCTTGCGCGCGAAGCGGCTCGACTCGGCGATCGAGCAGCCGAGCGCGAGACCCAGCGAGATCGACTTGCGCACGGCCTCGCCGTTCACGACGGGCAGCGAACCCGGAAGGCCGAGGCACACGGGCGTCACGAGCGTGTTCGGCGCGGCGTCGTGGTACGCCGAGTTCGCGGGGTTCGGCGCCGCCGAGAACATCTTCGTCACGGTGTTGAGCTCGACGTGCACCTCGAGGCCGATGACCGGCTCGAAGAGCTCGAGGGCCTTGTCGTAGTCCATCAGGTCGGTCTTGGCCATCAGACTGCGCCCTCCTCGGTCGCGAGCAGTTCATGGGAAGAGAGATCGGGTGCGCGGCCCAGCAGGGGGCCGCCCCACTCGGCGAGGAGCAGCTGTTCGAGCGCGCCGCCGACGTTGTAGAGGCGGGCGTCCTCGCGCGCGGGCGCGAGGAACTGGATGCCGACCGGCAGGCCGTCTTCGGGCGCGAGGCCCGCGGGCAGCGAGATGCCGGGCACGCCCGCGAGGTTGGCGGGGATCGTCGCGACGTCGTTGAGGTACATCGCGAGCGGGTCGTCGAGCTTCTCGCCGAGCTTGAACGCCGTCGTCGGCGCCGTGGGCGTCGCGAGCACGTCGACCTTCGCGAACGCGGCGTCGAAGTCGCGCTGCACGAGCGTGCGCACCTTCTGCGCCGAGCCGTAGTAGGCGTCGTAGTAGCCCGCTGACAGGGCATAGGTGCCGAGGATGATCCGGCGCTTGACCTCGGGGCCGAAGCCCGCCTCGCGGGTCGCGGCCATGACCTGCTCGACCGTGCCGCCGCCCTCGGGCGTCACCCGCAGGCCGAAGCGCACCGAGTCGAACTTCGCGAGGTTCGACGACGCCTCGGACGGCATGATCAGGTAGTACGCGGCGATCGAGTGCTCGAAGTTCGGAGTCGAGACCTCGACGATCTCGGCGCCCGCCTTCTCGAGCAGGTCGAGCGCCTCGTGGAAGCGCTGGCGGACACCGGCCTGGAAGCCGTCGCCGTCGAGCTCCTTCACGACGCCGATGCGCAGGCCCTTGACGTCGGCGTTGCGCACCGCGGCGGCCATCGACGGCCACGGGTCGGCGATCGACGTCGAGTCGTGCGGGTCGTGGCCCGAGATGATGTCTTGCAGCAGGGCCGAGTCGAGCACCGTGCGCGTGACGGGACCGATCTGGTCGAGGCTCGACGCGAGCGCGATCGAGCCGTAGCGGCTCACGGCGCCGTAGGTCGGCTTCACACCGACCGTGCCGGTGACGTGCGCGGGCTGGCGGATCGAGCCGCCCGTGTCGCTGCCGAGCGCGAGAGGCGCCTCGAACGCGGCGACCGCAGCGGCCGAGCCGCCGCCCGAGCCGCCGGGGATGCGGTCGAGGTCCCACGGGTTGTGGGTCGGGCCGTAGGCCGAGTGCTCGGTCGACGAGCCCATCGCGAACTCGTCCATGTTGGTCTTGCCGAGCGGGATGAGTCCCGCCTCGCGCACTTTGCGCACGGGCGTCGCGTCGTAGGGGGGGATCCAGCCCTCGAGGATGCGCGAACCCGACGTCGAGGGCATGCCCTCGGTCACGAGCACGTCTTTGATCGCGATCGGGACGCCCGCGAGCTCGCCGAGCGGCTCGCCCGCGGCACGGCGGCGGTCGATCTCGGCGGCGTCGGCGAGAGCGCGCTCGCCCGCGACGTGGAGGAACGCGTGCACGGCGCCGTCGACGGCCGCGATGCGGTCGAGGTGGGCGCGGGTCGCCTCGACGGAGGTGACCTCGCCCGCCGACAGCTTCGCGGCCAGATCGGACGCGCTCAGGCGGATGATCTCGTCGCTCACTGCTCTTCTCCCAGGATCGCCGAGACGACGAAGCGGTCGCCGTCGCGCTCGGGGGCGCCCGAAAGCGCCTCGTCGGCCGTCAGCACGTTGTCACCCACGACATCGTCGCGGAACACGTTCTGCAACGGGATCGGGTGGCTCGTCGGCGACACATCGGGCGTGGCGACGCGGCTCACCTGCTCGACCGCCTGCATGATCTGGCCGAGTTCGGCCGTCAAGTGCTCGATCTCTTCGTCGGTGAGCGCGATGCGTGCGAGGTTCGCGAGATGCGCGACCTGCTCCGCATTGATTTCGGACATGCTGCTCCGTCGTCTCGTAGTGGGGATCCCGTCGATTCTATCGGGGCGCGCGGGCGACGAGCAGGCGGGGTCAACCGACCCCGAACAAGCCCTGCCCGTACTTCTGCAACGCCTCGTACGCGTCGGCGTACGTCTCGGGTTCAGGATCGCCGCCGTCACCGTACTTCGCGATCAGGATGCCGAGGAGTCCCTTCGCGGGCGGGCTCAGCGGCCGGTCGCCGTGCGCGTCGGCCGGGTGAGGGCGTCCGGCCTCGGGGTTCGGCGGCACGTACTGCGGCGTCGGCGACGGCCAGGTCGACGGATGTCTCGGAGCGGTCAGGTTGACCGCCCCGCCGAGGTCTCGCGCGCCGTCGTCGCGCGCCGTGAGCGGCTCGAGCGCGTGCAGGTTCGTGAGCGTCGACACGACCGCGGCATGGTGCATCTCGTCTTGGATCACCGTGCCCGCCCCCGTGTATGCCGAGATCGCGATCGCGGGCACCCGACAGCCGAGCCGGTCGAACGAGAAGCCCATCTCCCCGGGCTTCGCGTCGGGATGCGGCGGGGTCGCCGCAGGCGGCGGCACGTGGTCGTAGGTACCGCCGTGCTCGTCGAACGTGATGAGCAGCATCGTGTTGAACGCATTCGAGCCGCCCTCGGTCGCGCTCGCGCGAATCGCCTCGTACACGCTCGACACGAGCGCCTCGCCCGCCCGCACGTCGGAGATGGCGTCGTCGTAGACCATCTGCCCCTCGATGTCGCTCCCCTCGAGCCGCCCGAAGGGCGGGTGGAAGTCGTTGTGGTCGTAGATCATGCGCGGCTCGATGAACGTGTACGCCGGCAGGGCGCCTGCCGCGACATCCTGGAAGAACTGCGACATGGGCGCGAAATGCGGGGTCTTCCAGTACTTCTCGAGTGCGGGCGCGTGGATGAGCCCTGTGAGCGAAATGAGTTGCAGGTCGTCGAAGTAGATGCGCCAGTCGAGCCCTGCCGCCTCGAGCCGGTCGAAGATCGTGGATGCGGGCTTCACGTCGAGCCACTTCTTGAAGTCGCCGTTGTAGCGGTTCGTGACGAACCCGTGCGACATCGACGCGTGGAAGAACGAGCGGTTGCAGAACGTCTGCGACGGCACGGCGCAGAACCAGTGGTCGTAGACGGCGAAGCCGCGCGCGAGCGACGACAGCACGGGCAGCATCTGCGGCGAGAACCCGCCCATGATGACCGCGATCTCGTCGTCGGTCGGCTCCCGTTTGTGCGTCTGCGCGAGATGGGCGGCGTAGTCGCGCGCGAACCCCGACATCGAGGCGGATGCCCCTGGGCCCGGCGCGTTGTAGGGGGACGCCATCTCGCCCACTCCGACGCCTTCGTTGGCCGGCGGCTCGATCGTGCCGAACAGTTGCGTGTTGACGTGCGGGAACTCTTCGCCCGGGTCGGGGTCGGGGCTCTGCATGACCCGGTCGGTCGCACCCGTGTAGACATGCGCCTCGAAGGAGCGGCCGTCGGGCAGGGAGTTGCGGTGGGGCGCGTACGCGAGACCTTCGAAGGCGCCGCCCGACGGCGGCGGGTCGTCGGGCGTGTAGAGCCAGCCGAGCAGGTTGTCGAACGAGCGGTTCTCGCCCATGAGCACGACGAGGTGCGCGAAGCCGGGCGAGCCGTCGGCGGGCGGCGTCGGCCCGAGCGTCGGGAGCCCCGTCGGCTCGCCCGGCGAGGCCGCGGGCGGGCCGACGCTCAGGCCGATGGCCGCGCCCGCGGCTCCACCGGCGACTGCTCCCGCTGCGGCGACGCCCCCATACCGAAGGAAATCGCGGCGGCTCGGCGGAACCTTCGCGCGCTGCACGCCATCCACCGGTTCGACGCCCTCTTCACCCGACTCCTCCTCCGCCATGCGCCTCCTCTCGGTCCCCGCCCCGATCCGCTGCCCCGCGCTACGCGTCGAGCGCTGCCGGCCCCTCGGTCACGAGCAGCTTGAACTGCGCGGCATCCAGCACTCTGATGCCGAGCTCTTCGGCCTTCGTGAGCTTCGACCCGGCGCCGGGCCCCGCGGCGACGAAGTCGGTCTTCTTCGACACGCTCGACGCGGCCTTGCCGCCCGCTGCGATGATCGCCTCCTGCGCGCCTTCGCGCGAATATCCTTCGAGCGAGCCGGTCGCGACGACCGTGAGCCCCGCGAGCACTCCCCCGGCTTCGGCGGCCGCGCCGGGCCCCGGATGCCCCGGGATCGCCCATTGCACGCCGGCAGCCGTCCACCGCTCGACGATCTCGCGGTGCCAGTCGACGTCGAACCAGTCGAGGAGGGAGTCGGCGATGATCCCGCCGACTCCGTCGACCTCGGCGAGTTCGTCGCGGCTCGCGGCACGGATCGCGTCGAGCGACCCGAACCAGTCGGCGAGCGCGCGCGCCGCGACCGGGCCGACATGCCGGATGTTGAGCGAGACGAGGAGTCGCCACAGCGGCTTGGTCTTCGCCTTCTCGAGTTCGGCGAGAAGGGTCGTGGCGGCGCCCGAGGGCAGGACCTCTTGGTAGTCCTTCCGGATGCCGCGGCGACGACGCTCCGCCGGGTCGAGGTCTTCGGTGCCCGGCGGGTACGACTTCGGCCCGAACTTCTGGAACGGCGCTCGCCGTACGGGCGCACCCGTCGCTTCGTCGAGTTTCAACTCGCCCGTCTCGGCGTCGCGCACGACGACCTCGATGGGGACGAGCTCGTCGAGTTCGAGGTCGAACAGCCGCGCCTCGGTCGCGAGCGGCGGGATCACGGGGATGAGCGGCTGCGTGAGCGCCGCGGCCGTGACTTCGCCGAGGGCTTCGATGTCGAGGCCGCCGCGCGACCCGATGTGCTCGACGCGCCCGCGCACCTGGGCCGGGCACGACCTCGCGTTGGGGCAACGGAGGTCGACGTCGCCCTCTTTCATCGCTCGGAGCGTGGTGCCGCACTCGGGGCAGAACTCGGGCATGTGCCACTCGATCTCGCTGCCGTCGCGCAGCTGCTCGACGGCGCCGAGGATCTCGGGGATGACATCGCCCGCTTTGCGGAGCACGACGGTGTCGCCGATGAGCACGCCCTTCGCCTTCACGACCTGCTGGTTGTGGAGCGTCGCCTGCCGCACGGTCGAGCCTGCGACCTTGACGGGCTCCATGACGGCGTAGGGCGTGGCCCGGCCGGTGCGACCCACGCCGACGACGATGTCGAGGAGCTTCGTGTGCACCTCTTCGGGCGGGTACTTGTAGGCGATCGCCCAGCGCGGTGCTCGGCTCGTGGCACCGAGCTCGTCGTGCAGTCCGAGTTCGTCGACCTTGACGACGATGCCGTCGATCTCGTGCTCGACCGAGTGGCGGTGCTCGCCGCGCTCGACGATGTAGTCGGCGACCTCGTCGACCGTCTCGAACACGCGCGAGTGCGGTGAGACGGGCAACCCCCACCCGGCGAGCAAGCCGTAGATCTCGGACTGGTTGCGCACCTCGGGCCCGGTCTCGTCGACACCGGCCCACGCGCCGATGCCGTGGAGGTAGAGCGAGAGCCTCCCGAGCCGTTCGCGCATGAGGGCGAGTTCGGCGTCGGACTTGTTCTCGCGTCGCTGCCGCAGGCTGCCGGCTGCCGTGTTGCGCGCGTTCGCGAACTCGGGGTACTTCGTCTTGATCGCGTCGGCCGCTCGGCCCTTGGCGAGTTCTTCGGTCTCGTAGGCCGCCTGCAGCGCGTGCTGGCGGTCGTTGAGCGCCTCGAAGTCGACGGTCTTCAGGAAGATCTCGCCGCGCACCTCGAAGAACGGCGGGAACCCCTCGCCCGACAGGGTGCGCGGGATGACTGGGATGAAGTCGACGTTCTCGGTGATGTCTTCGCCGACGCGCCCGTCGCCGCGCGTGGTCGCCGTCTCGAGCACGCCGTCGCGGTAGGCGAGGCTGATCGCGAGCCCGTCGATCTTGAGCTCGGAGAGCCAGCGCACGGGCCTGCCCGCCGCCGCGGCGGTCTTCGTCGCCCACTCGCGGAACTCGTCGATCGAGAAGACGTTGTCGAGGCTCAGCATGCGCTCGGCATGCTCGTGCTCGGGGAACCCCGCCGACACGATCGCGGCACCGACCTGCTGGGTCGGGCTGTCTTGCCCGACGAGCTCGGGGAACGCCGCTTCGAGCGCTTGGAGCCGGTGGAAGTCGGCGTCGTACTCTGCGTCGGAGAGCGTCGAGTCACCATCGCCGTAGTACGCGAGCCGCGCCTGCTCGATGCGCTCGCGCAGCGTCTCGGACTCGCGGTGGGCTGCGTCGAAGTCGGTCGGGAGGTCGCGGATGTCGCTCACAGCCCAATCCTAGGGAAGGCCGCCGACACGGGCACGGCGCCGGACCTCGAGCCCGACCTGAGATCAGACCCCGACGGGAACCGCTGACACCGTGCGGTCGATCGTGCACTGGCCCAGCACGCGCGTGCCGACGTAGACGACGGCGGTCTGTCCGGGGGCGACGCCGTCAAGGGGCGCGTCAGGCACGACGACCAACTCGGGCTCGCCCGTCTCGTCGTGCGCACCGATGTGCGCGACGGCGGGCACGGGGTCGGCGTGAGCGCGAATCTGCACCTCGCACGCGAACTCATCGCCGGGCGAGGCGATGAGACCGGATGCCTCGGGGTCGGCCCCGGCCCACGAGAACCGCGAGCCGGCGATGAGCCCGACGGCGAGCGCCTCTTTGGGGCCGACGACGACGGTGTTCTGCTTGGGCCGCACCTCGAGCACGAACCTGGGCTTGCCGTCGGCGGCGGGGACGCCGAGGTGCAGGCCGCGGCGCTGGCCGACCGTGTAGGCGTGCGCACCCTGGTGGCTGCCGACGACGGCGCCCGACCGGTCGACGATGTCGCCGGGCATCTCGCCGACCTTGTCGGCGAGCCAGCCCTTGGTGTCGCCGTCGGGGATGAAGCAGATGTCGTACGAGTCGGGCTTGCGCGCGACCGAGAGCCCGCGACGCTCGGCCTCCTGGCGCACGAGTTCTTTCGAGGGCGTGTCGCCGAGCGGGAAGTAGGCGTGCGCGAGCTGCTCTGCGGTCAGGACGCCGAGCACGTAGCTCTGGTCCTTCGCCTCGGCCGATGCACGATGGAGTTCGAGCCGCCCCGAGGCATCCGGAAGCACCTTCGCGTAGTGACCGGTGGCGACGGCGTCGAAGCCCAGCGCGAGCGCCTTCTCGAGGAGGGCGGCGAACTTGACGCGCTCGTTGCAGCGCATGCAGGGGTTCGGCGTGCGGCCGGCCGCGTACTCGGCGATGAAGTCGTCGACGACGTCGGCCTTGAAGCGCTCGGAGAAGTCCCACACGTAGTACGGGATGCCGAGCACGTTCGCGGCGCGCTGCGCGTCCATCGAGTCCTCGATCGTGCAGCAGCCGCGGCTGCCGGTCCGGAGGGTGCCGGGCATCCGGCTGAGGGCCAGGTGGACCCCCACGACGTCATGGCCCGCCTCGACGGCGCGCGCCGCCGCGACGGCGCTGTCGACGCCGCCTGACATCGCCGCAAGCACTCGCATGGATTCCAGTCTACGAAACGCGCGCTGAGCGGATGCCCCGAAGCCCCAGGATGCCCCGAGTATGCCTCAGCGGTCGAAGGAGGTCGATCGGGCGGCGAGGCCGGCACGCGACGCGCGCGCGTACGCCTCGGGCAGCGCTGCGAGGAACGCGTCGACGTCGGCATCGGTCGAGACATGCCCCAGGGTGAGGCGGAGGGCGCCGCGCGCGTCGGCTTCGCTCCGGCCCATGGCCATGAGCACGTGCGAGGGCTCGGGAACGCCCGCCTGGCACGCCGACCCCGTGGAGACGTTGACGCCCGAGGCATCCAAGAGGAAGAGCAGCGAGTCGCCCTCGCAGCCGGGGAACGAGAAGTGCACGTTCGCGGGCAGACGCCCATCGGGCGACGGGTCTCCCGAGAGCCGCGCGTCGGGCACGAGCTCGGCGACGCCTGCGATGATGCGGTCGCGCAAGCGAGACATCCGAAGCGCATCGTCGTCGAGGCGTGCCGAGACCGACGTCGCGGCAGCCGCGAATGCCGCCGCGGCCGCCACGTCTTGCGTGCCCGAACGGATGCGTCGCTGCTGGCCGCCGCCGTGCAGCAGCGGCTCGATCTTCGCCGTGCGATCGAGGACGAGCGCGCCGATGCCCGCGGGCCCGCCGAGCTTGTGCGCCGACACGCTCAGCGCGACGAGGCCGGCACCGGCCGGGGCGTCGGTCTCGCGCCGGATCGCACGTACATCGATCGGCACCTGCCCGTAGGCGGCGATCGCGTCGACGTGGAGCGGCACGCCCGCGCGCGCCGCGAGCGCCGCGACCTCGCGGACGGGCTGGATCGTGCCCACTTCGTTCGAGGCCCACAGCATCGTGACGAGGGCGACGGATGCCGCGTGCTCGGCCAATTCGGCCGCGAGGGCGTCGAGGCGCACCCTGCCGACCGCGTCGACCGGAAGCTCGACGAGTTCGGCGCCCTCGCGCTGCGCGAGCCACTCGACGGTGTCGATCGTCGCGTGGTGCTCGCCGCCCGGATAGAGGATGCGCGGGCGCGGGACATCCGCCTGCCGCTGCCAGTACAGCCCCTTGATCGCGAGGTTCACCGACTCGGTGCCGCTGCCCGTGAAGACGACCTCGATGGCGTCGGCGCCGAGCGTCGCGGCGACCTGTTCGCGCGACTCCTCGAGCAGCCGTTTCGCGGCCTGGCCGGCGCTGTGGATCGACGCGGGGTTGCCCGTGATCGCGAGGGCCGCGGTGAACGCATCGATCGCCTCGGGGCGCATCGGGGTCGTGGCGGCGTGGTCGAGGTACGCCATGGAACTACTGTAGATCGCATGCCTGCGGCAGACCCCCTGACCGACCTCGGCGTCCTCGCCCGACCCGACGGCGGCACGCTGCGCCTGTGGTCCGAGAACGCGACCTCGGTCGAGCTCCTCGTCTTCGATCCGGCCGACCTCGACTGGGCGGTCGACCGCGTCGAGGCGGTGCGCGACGAGCACGGCGTGTGGGAGGCATCCTCACCGCTCCTCGTCCCCGGATCGCGCTACGGCGTGAGCGTCGACGGACCCACGGGCCCCGGCCACGCCTTCAACCCGGTCTACACGCTCCTCGACCCGTACGCGCGCGGTCTTGCGCGCGCCGACGACGGCTCGTGGCGCGGCGTCGCGCTCGGCGCGCTCGACGACGGCTCCTGGCAGCGGGCGCCGAAGCCCGACACGCCGCTCGACCGCTCGGTCGTCTACGAGGCGCACGTGCGCGGCTTCAGCCGCCTGAACCACGAGATCCCGAAGCGCCTCCGCGGCACCTATGCGGGCCTCGCACATGACGCTTCGATCGACTACCTGAAAGACCTCGGCGTCACGGCCGTCGAACTGCTGCCCGTGCACGCGTTCGTCTCGGAGGAGCGGCTGCTCAAGCAGGGGAAGGTCAACTACTGGGGTTACAACACGCTCGCGTTCTTCACCCCGCACCCGCAGTACGCGACCGCCGAGGCGCAGAAGGCCGGCCCCGACGGCGTGCGACGCGAGTTCGCGGGCATGGTCGACCGGCTCCATGCCGCGGGACTCGAAGTCATCCTGGACGTCGTCTACAACCACACGGCCGAAGAAGGGCTCTCCTCGGGCAAGACGTACAGTTTCCGGGGCATCGACAACGCGGGGTACTACCGCCACGACGCCCACGGCCGGTACGTCGACACGACGGGCTGCGGCAACACCCTCGACTTCGGCAACGAGGCGCCATCGCGGCTCGTCCTCGACTCGATGCGGTACTGGGCCGACGAACTCGGCGTCGACGGCTTCCGCCTCGACCTCGCGGCGACCCTCGGCCGCGGCGATCACGGCGAGTTCGAAGCCGGCCACCCGCTCCTCGCGGCCATGCTCGCCGACCCCGTGCTCTCGAAGACGAAGCTCATCGCCGAACCCTGGGACGTCGGCCCCGGCGGCTGGCAGACCGGCAACTTCCCCGCCGGCTTCACCGAGTGGAACGACCGATACCGAGACCGCATGCGCGACTTCTGGCTCGGAGACCTCCGCCGGGAGCGCAAGACGGGCGAGGACGGCAGCGGCATCGGCCGTTTCGCCACCCGACTCGCGGGGTCGTCGAACACGTTCGCGGCCGAGCGCGGGCCCCTCGCGAGCCTCAACTTCATCACCGCGCACGACGGCTTCACCCTCGCCGACCTCACGGCCTACGACCGCAAGCACAACGAGGGCAACGGCGAGTCGAACCGCGACGGCAGCGACAACAACAACTCGTACAACCACGGCGTCGAGGGCGAGTCGGCCGACGCGGTCGTGCGGGCGGCGCGCAGGCGGAGCATCCGGAACCTCCTCGGCACCCTCCTGTTCTCGTCGGGCGTGCCCATGCTGACCGCGGGCGATGAGTTCGGCCGCAGCCAGCGCGGGAACAACAACGCCTACTGCCACGACTCGCGCCTCACGTGGCTCGCATGGGACGCCGAGGAGCGGCCGCGCTTCGCACCCGAGCTGCTCGCGACGACGAAGCACCTCATCCGGCTGCGGAAGGAGAACCCGGCCCTCCGGCCGGTGCGCTACAAGACCTTCGGCGAGCGCACGCCCGGGGCGAGCAACATGGACTGGTACAGCGCCGACGGCGACACCATGACGATCGACGACTGGAACTCCCCCGCCGAGCGCACGCTGCAGTTCCTCGCGGCCTCGACCCCGATGACCGAGCCGTTCAACCGCATCCTCCTCGTCGTGCACGCGCGCGAGACCGAGACCGAGGTCGTGCTTCCCGCCCATGAGGGCGTCGGCGGGTACACGCTCCTCTGGGATTCGGGCGACGAGATGCCCGACGACGTGTCCGCCGCTCCCGAGCGCGCCCTGCCGGGCGATCGCGTCGCGATCGGCCCGTGTACGATGCGGCTCTATCGGGCAGAAGACGCGTAATGGCCAAGAAGACGGATGTCTCGGCCGGCACGCCGGCCACCGTGGCCCTCGCCGCCGCGGGCATCCCCTTCACCGTGCGCGCCTACGACCACGACCCGCGCGCCGCGGCGTTCGGGCTCGAAGCGGCCGAGAAGCTCGGCGCCGACCCCGAGCGCGTGTTCAAGACGCTCCTCGCGACGGTGGACGGCGTGCTCGCCGTCGGCATCGTGCCGGTCGCGATGCACCTCGACCTGAAGGCGCTCGCGACCGCCGTCGGCGGCAAGCGCGCCGAGATGGCAGACCCCGCCGTCGCGGAGCGCAAGACCGGCTACGTCGTCGGCGGCATCAGTCCCATCGGGCAGAAGACGCCCTCGCCGACCGTCCTCGACGAGTCGGCGATCCTCCACGAGACGATCCTCGTGTCGGGCGGGCGCCGCGGACTCGACCTCGAGCTCGCGCCCGACGACCTCCTCGCCGTGACGGGCGGCCGGTACGCGGCGATCGCTCGCGTGCGCTGAGTCCCGCGCGGGAGCGCCGACCGGGCTCCCCCGCTACTGCGCGACCGTCACGAGCCCGAGCTCGGCCGCGCTCTGGAGCAGCGGATGCTTCGGCACGACGCGCACGGTGTAGCCGAAGCCCCCGGCGCGGTCGAGCGTCACGGCGCCCTCGTACGCGCGCGGCCCCGTGGCATCCTTCGCGTTGACGAGTTCGAGCGCTTCGCGCTGGGGGTCGACGATGACCTCGTCGGCGGTCGACCGCCCCGAGACGACCTCGACCTGCACATCGTCGGGCGAGAGCGAGCCGAGTTCGACGAGGGCGCGCAAGCGCAGTTCGTCGCCCACGTGGGGCGTGTCGATGCCACCCGACTCGACGTGCACGACCGACACCCCGGGCCACGCCGCGCGGACGCGGGCGGTGAACGCGGCGAGCTCCCGCGCTCCGCGCGCGAGGTCGGCCGTCACCTCGACGGTGTGCCGCCACGCGTGGCGGTAGAGGCGGTCGACGTACTCGCGCACCATGCGGTCGGCGCCGAGCTCGGGGGCGAGGTTCGCGAGGGTTGAGCGGAGCATGCCGACCCAGTCGGCGGGCACGTCGTCGCTGTCGCGATCGAAGAACTTCGGCATGATCCGGTGCTCGATGAGGTCGTACAGCGCGGCCGCTTCGAGCGCGTCGCGCTCGGCGGCGTCCCCGGCCCGGTCGGCCGACGGGATGACCCAGCCGTAATCCTCCTCGGCGAACTCGGCCCACCAGCCGTCGAGGATCGACAGGTTGAGCGCGCCGTTGAGCGCGGCCTTCATGCCCGACGTGCCGCACGCCTCGAGCGGGCGCAGCGGGTTGTTGAGCCACACGTCGCAGCCCGGGTAGAGCGTCGCGGCCATGCCCATGTCGTAGTCGGGCAGGAACACGATCCGCTCGCGCAGCTCGGGCTGCTGGGCGAACTGCACGAGCCGTTGGATCAGCCGCTTGCCCTCGTCGTCGGCGGGGTGCGACTTGCCCGCGATGACGAACTGCACGGGCCGCTCGGGGTCGGTGAGGATGGCCTTCAGCCGCTCGGGGTCCTGCAGCATGAGCGTCAGGCGCTTGTAGGTCGGCACGCGGCGCGCGAATCCGATCGTGAGGGCGTCGGGGTCGAGCACCCGGCCGAGCCACTCGGGCGCCGCGGCCCCCGAGTGCTGGGACGTCCAGGATGCTTCGAGCCGGCGCCGCGCGTCTTCGACGAGTTGCACGCGCATGCGCCGCTTGACGGCCCACAGCGACGCGTTCTCGAGGGCGGGGCTCAGCCAGTCGGCGTGCTCGGGGTCGGCCGTGCCGAGGGTCTCCTCGGCGAGCGCGAGGACCGCCGGGTCGGTCCAGGTGGGCGCGTGGACGCCGTTCGTGACCGAGGTGATCGGCACTTCGTCGGCGTCGAATCCGGGCCAGAGCGATCCGAACATGCGCCGGCTGACGTCGCCGTGGAGCTTCGAGACGCCGTTGGCGTGCTGCGCGAGGCGGAGTCCCATGACGGCCATATTGAACGCGCTCGTGGCGGGGTCGGCGCCGGGTTCGACGCCGAGGGCGAGCGCGTCGGCGGGTTTGATGGCGGGCAGGAGCGTCTCGGTGAGGTACCGCTCGACGAGCGCGCGGTCGAAGCGGTCGATGCCGGCGGGCACGGGCGTGTGCGTCGTGAACACCGTCGAGGCGCGGACGACCTGGAGCGCTTCGACGAACGAGAGCCCTTCGCCGATGAACGCCGAGATGCGTTCGAGTCCGAGGAAGCCGGCGTGGCCCTCGTTCATGTGGAAGACGCCCGGGAAGCTCGTGCCGGTGATCTCGGCCCATGCGCGGAGTGCGCGCACGCCGCCGACGCCGAGGAGCAGTTCTTGCAGGAGCCGGTGCTCGCCGCCGCCGCCGTAGAGGCGGTCGGTCACCGAGCGGAGGTCGTCGGAGTTGGCGGGCACGTCGGTGTCGAGGAGCAGCAGGTCGACGCGGCCGACGCGGGCGCGCCAGACGCGCGCCGCGAGCGCACCGCCCGCGGGCAGGCCGAGGGTGATCTGGACGGCGGAGCCGTCTGGGCCGCGGACGAGCGAGAGCGGCAGCCCGTCGGGGTCTTGGACGGGGTAGCGCTCCTGCTGCCAGCCGTCGGGCGAGATCGACTGCGAGAAGTAGCCGGCCTTGTAGAAGAGGCCGACGGCGACGATCGGCACGCCGAGGTCGCTCGCGGCCTTGAGGTGGTCGCCCGCGAGGATGCCGAGGCCGCCCGAGTACTGCGGGAGCGCTTCCGTGATGCCGAACTCGGGCGAGAAGTACGCGATGACGCGCGGCGCATCGTCGCCGAGCGACTGGTACCAGCGCGGTTCGGTGAGGTATTCGCGGAGCGCGGCGCGCTCGCGTTCGGCCCATGCGACGTACTGCTCGTCGGCGGCGAACTCCTCGAGCTTCGCGGGATCGACCTCGCCGAGGAATGCGACGGGGTCGCGGCCGCTCGTCGCCCATGTCTCGGGATCGATGTGCTCGAAGAGGCGGCGAGTCGGCTCGTGCCAGGACCAGCGCAGGTTGCCGGCGAGCTCTTCGAGTGCAGAAAGCGGCGCAGGGACGACCGCACGGACCGTGAACTTGCGAATCGGCTTCACAGGGCAACACTATGTGCGACACGTGTCACGTGTGTGAACAGGATGTTCCGAGCCGCCGCACGTCGGCGGCGGGTCTCGGAGGCGGCTCGGACACGCTACGGTCGTGAGCGTGAGCCACGAGTCTCTGCCTCTCCGCATCCCGGTCACGCATGTCACGCCCGCCGCCCCCGAGCCGCGGTGGCGTCCGAAGGCGTTCGAGGGCGAGGTCGTGCCGTTCCGCGCGACCGTGTTCCGCGAAGGGCATGACGCCGTCGGCGCGATGCTCGTGCTCACCTCGCCCACGGGCGAGGAGACGCGGCACCGCATGCGGCCCCTGGCTCCCGGCACCGATCGCTGGGAGGCGCGCGTGCGCCTCGACGTCGTCGGGCTGTGGCGGTTCCGCATCACGGGCTTCGGCGACGAGATCGCGACGTGGCGGCATGACGCGGCCCTGAAGATCGACGCGGGCGTCGACGTCGAGCTCATGTACGAGATCGGCGCGCTCCTGCTCGACCGCGCGGTCGCCGAGAAGTCGCGTCCGGCGCCGATTCGCAAGCGACTCGCCGAGATCGCCGCACGACTGAGAGACGCGGATGCCTCGCCCGAGGCCCGTCGGGCGCTCGTCGACGACGCCGTGCTCGACGAGTTCGCCGCCCGCCCGCTCGCGCGGCTCACGACCGACTCCGACGAGCGCGAACTCCTCGTCGAGCGGCGGCGAGCCGGCGTCGGCGCGTGGTACGAGTTCTTCCCGCGGTCGGAGGGCGCGAAGCGCCAGAAGGACGGCACGTGGAAGTCGGGCACGTTCCGCACGGCCGCGAAGCGGCTCGACGGCGTCGCCGCGATGGGCTTCGACGTCGTCTACCTCCCCCCGATCCACCCGATCGGCGTCACGAACCGCAAAGGCCCGAACAACACGCTGGCCCCGGGCCCGAGCGACCCCGGCTCGCCGTGGGCGATCGGCGGCCCGCTCGCCGACGGCACGCCGGGCGGCCACGACGCCGTCCACCCCGACCTCGGCACCCTCGCCGACTTCCGCGCCTTCGTCCGGCGGGCGACATCCCTCGGTCTCGAGGTCGCCCTCGACCTCGCCCTCCAAGCCTCGCCCGACCACCCGTGGGTGATCGACCACCCCGAGTGGTTCACGGTCCTGCCCGACGGCACCATCCGCTACGCGGAGAACCCGCCGAAGAAGTATCAGGACATCTATCCGGTGAACTTCGACGACGACCCCGAGGGCATCTTCTCTGAAGTGCTCCGCATCATCCGGCACTGGATGAAGCAGGGCGTGCGCATCTTCCGCGTCGACAACCCGCACACGAAGCCGCTCGCGTTCTGGGAGAGGATCATCCGCGAGGTCAACGACGAGGCGCCCGACGTGGTCTTCCTCGCCGAGGCCTTCACGCGCCCCGCGATGCTGCGATCACTCGCGGCTGCAGGGTTCCAGCAGTCGTACACGTACTTC